>NZ_JASPFR010000001.1:2500000-3875000 GCF_036856055.1 Sphingomonas sp. 22R3R2A-7
AGAGAAGTGTCCTGAAGGAACTCGGCAAATTGCCTCCGTACCTTCGGAAGAAGGAGGCCCTCACTATGCGCAAGCACTTTGAGGGGGCACAGGCCAGGGGGTAGCGACTGTTTAGCAAAAACACAGGGCTCTGCTAAGTCGGCTTCAAGACGACGTATAGGGCCTGACGCCTGCCCGGTGCCTGAAGGTTAAGTGGAGGGGTGCAAGCTCTGAAATGAAGCCCAGGTAAACGGCGGCCGTAACTATAACGGTCCTAAGGTAGCGAAATTCCTTGTCGGGTAAGTTCCGACCTGCACGAATGGCGTAACGACTTCCCCACTGTCTCCAGGACATGCTCAGCGAAATTGAATTCTCCGTGAAGATGCGGAGTACCCGCGGTTAGACGGAAAGACCCCGTGCACCTTTACTGCAGCTTCAGAGTGGCATTAGGAAGAAACTGTGTAGCATAGGTGGGAGGCTTTGAAGCATCGGCGCCAGCTGATGTGGAGCCATAGGTGAAATACCACCCTGTTTGTTTCTGATGTCTAACCTCGTTCCGTAAGCCGGAACAGGGACCCTCTGTGGCGGGTAGTTTGACTGGGGCGGTCGCCTCCTAAAGAGTAACGGAGGCGCGCAATGGTGGGCTCAGGACGGTCGGAAACCGTCTGTTAGAGTGCAATGGCATAAGCCCGCCTGACTGCGAGACTGACAAGTCGAGCAGAGACGAAAGTCGGTCATAGTGATCCGGTGGTCCCTCGTGGAAGGGCCATCGCTCAACGGATAAAAGGTACGCCGGGGATAACAGGCTGATAACCCCCAAGAGCTCATATCGACGGGGTTGTTTGGCACCTCGATGTCGGCTCATCACATCCTGGGGCTGGAGCAGGTCCCAAGGGTTTGGCTGTTCGCCAATTAAAGTGGTACGTGAGCTGGGTTCAGAACGTCGCGAGACAGTTTGGTCCCTATCTGCCGTGGGCGTCGAAATTTGAGAGGAGTTGACCCTAGTACGAGAGGACCGGGTTGAACATACCTCTGGTGTACCAGTCGTTCTGCCAAGAGCGCAGCTGGGTAGCTATGTATGGACGGGATAACCGCTGAAAGCATCTAAGCGGGAAGCCTCCCTCGAGATAAGATTTCATAGAGCCGTCGGAGACCACGACGTTGATAGATCGGATGTAGAAGTGCGGTAACGCATGGAGCTAACCGATACTAATTGCTCTATTCGCGCTTGAGAGTCTCACACCATCAATGACAACACTGGGTTCGCCCGGCACGTCAGACGATAGTGCGGATGATTAAGACGACGCCAGATTGCCAATCCCCTCGCCGTCGAGGGATTGGTCGAACACACTACTCCCAAGCACGGTATCGATTTTAAAATCCAGATATTCACGCGCACGCATGTCGCACCGGCTCCATTGCCTGGTGGCTATAGCGTCGGTGTCCCACCCGATCCCATTCCGAACTCGGCCGTGAAACCCGACTGCGCCAATGGTACTATCGCTCAAGCGATGGAAGAGTAGGTCGTCGCCAGGCATTGAAGCCCGTGCGACATGCAAGCACACAATATCAAAACCCATTCACAACGTCTTCTACACACCCAACGTCCGCACTGCGGACCGTCGCGGGGTGGAGCAGCCCGGTAGCTCGTCAGGCTCATAACCTGAAGGTCACAGGTTCAAATCCTGTCCCCGCAACCAAATTCCACAACTCGACATCACGCCGCCCTTACGGGCGGCGTTGTCGTTTGTAGCGCACGCCAGCACATCCGCGACCATTGCACGACGTCGCCGTCTGGATCAGCATTACCGTCTGGATAGATCGTCAAGCGCTCGATGAGCATCGACAGGGTTTCCGCAGCTTTGCCGCGGACCGTCTCCGCGACGCTGTCTCGCGCAAGCAACTGAGCTTCTCCTCCAACAGCGGCAGCGCCAGATGTGGTAGAATGATGGGTGTCGAGATTGCCCTGATATCCGTTCTAGGGCGGCCGTCTCAGCTTGGCGTTTCGCGGCAAGGTTGCCGATCTTGCAGCCTGCGAGGGCCAAGCGATCGAGGCAGTTGCATTCGCAGCATGTCGTGCCCGTCCGCCGCGCCACATCACGCCTGACCTGATCGGCGAGCAGCCGGACATTGTCGCTGGTCAAGGACTGAGGCTGTCGGGTCGTGAGGGGCGCCGTGTCGGCCAAGCCGCTCCGGTGCGAGATCGTGTATAAACACGTGGCGCGCCCCCTCACGCCTGTTCAGCAGGCATCGAGTTCTTGAGGTCGAGAACGTCTATCGCCGGTGAACGGCGGGCAGCGCGTTGGTTGAAGAGCGACCCCGGGGTGCGGGCGCGCGAAGGTGGACGATGATCGACATCATCGTCCACCCTATGATGGACAGCGTTAGAAGCGGAACCGTACGCCGAGCGAGTAGGTGCGCTCGAGATAGAAGATCTGCCGCGCGAACTGATCGCCCGCGTCGTTGAAGTCGCGGTACCGACGGATCGGATTCCCGAGCAGGTTGACGATGTCGAAGGCCAGCGTGACGTTGGGGATCGGCGTCACCGTCGTGGAGAAATCAAGCTGGCCGCGGCCCTTCTCGATCACGCCGCCCGTGCGCTGTGCGCCGTTGGCGTCGAGGTCGAGCGGCTCTTGGCTGTAATATTGCACGAAGTCCGAGCGGAAATTATACGCGAGGCGTGCCGAGAAGAATGGCCGCTCGTAGAGTCCGATGAGGTTGTAGGTCCATTTCGACACGCCGTTGAACCGCTGTTGCTGGCCCGCGACATTGGGTGACGTTGCCAGCGTCGAGGCCAGGTCGCCGCGGGAATCGACATAGGTGCCGTTTGCCTGAAGCCCGAACCCCTTTGCCCAATCGGGCAGCCCGTCGATATCGAGGAAGCTCGCAAAGCCCACCTCGACGCCCTGGAACCGCGTGGCGCCCGTATTCTCGGGCTGCGTATAGCGGACGCGGCCATAGACGGGGTCGGTGGTGAACACCGTCGTGTTCGAGATGAAGCCCTGCGCGTCACGCCGGAAGATCGCGCCTGTGAGCGACCCGGTGCGCGAGAAATACCATTCGAGGCTGGCATCGTAGTTGTTCGAGGTCAGCGGCGACAGGTTCGGATTCCCCGCGGTGATGGTGCGGACGTTGCTGTTGGGATCGTTCGGGTTCGGCGGGTTATTCGGGTCGATCGTCGGCGGAGACCCGACCGTCAGCGCGGGGTTGAGATCGAAGAAGTTGGGCCGCGTCCGCGTCTGCGTGTACGCAAGCCGCAGCTGCAGTTCGTCCGTCGCGGCGACGCGCGCGCTGACGTTAGGAAGATAGTCGGTATATTCGTTCTTCGCGGTGATCGGCGTGATCAGGAAATTGCCGGGCGTCTGTTCGTCGCGCAGGAAGCCGCTGATCGTGTTCTTGGTCCGGACCGCGCGTACACCGACGACGCCGTCGACGACGACCGTGCCGATGTCGAAGCCGTATTTGACCTGCGCATAGGCAGCCAGGGCCTTCTCGTTCGCACGGAAATTCTCTGACGGATTGAACTCGGGGCGACCTGCCGGGGCACCGTAGAAGGTCCGCAGCGCCGCGAGATTGCCGCGAATACTGTTCGACGGGATCGCGGCGAACGTGTGGATCGGGAAGGTGTTGTTATAGCCGAACCCGGCCAGCGTGCTCTCCGTCGAAACCGGCAAGGCGGTGATCGGCTGCTGTGCGGGCAGCGTGAAGATATACGGGGCGCCGCGATCGCGATTGGCATCGCGGTCGTTGTAGCGGACGCCGAACTGGAAGCGCTTGAGCAGACCGCCGTCGAAGTCATACTGGACGTCGACACGCGACTGGATATCCTTGCCGCCGACCTTCAGATATTCCTGAAAGAAGCCGCGGCTGATGTAATTCGCCGGGTCGGTCAGGTTGAAATTGGCGAAATCGAAGGTCGGGCCGCCGTCGGTGCCCGGCGATTCGAAGACGACGTTGCGCACCGGAGAACTGCGGAACGTATAGTCGATATTGACGAGGTCGAAGGTATAGGTGCTGTCGGTATAGGCGACATCGCCCGAGATCTGGAGATTGTCGCGTTTCCAGATCGCGCCGCCGCCGGCCTGATAGGTGTTGGTCTCGCCGTTCGCGGACCCGTAATATCCGTCAGGCGCATTGGCGCCGGTGACCGTGGCGCTCTGCGCGATGTTCGAGGCGCCCGCGCGCGTCGCGAGGTTGGTGAGCGTGAACTCGGGGCCACCGAAGATAGGCACGAACATGAACCGGTTCAGATCGCGCCCGCGATACCCCTGGAAGAGACCGTCGGCATAGATTTCGAGTTCGGGTGTCGGTTTCCACTGGAAGGCCGCATTCGCCGACGGGCGCCAGCGTCGCCCATAGCCGAGGAACAGCGACTGCGCGTCGGGATAGCGCACGCCACCGGTCGTGCCGGGTGCATTCGCCGCATTCGTCGTGCCGACGACAAGCGACTGTTCACGCAGCGAGTCGAGGAAGTTTATCCCGACATAGGAGGCATTCACGAGCAACCCCATCTCGCCGATCCCGGTATCCCAGCGATCGCTGACGAGCAGGTTGCCGTTCCACGAGAGCTTTCCCGATTGCTGCCAGTTCACGCCGTTGAGCGAGCCCGAGAGTTCGAACCCGTTGAAGTCGAACGGACGCCGGCCGCGAACGTTGACCTGCCCGCCGATGCCGCCTTCGATCAGGTTCGCGGTGCCCGACTTGTACACCTCGAGCGCGGCGACCGTGCCCGCGGGAAAGTCCTGGATCTGGACGAATCGCCCTTCGGCGGTGAAGATCTCGCGTCCATTATAGGTCGTGCTGAGATCGGGCAGGCCGCGGACCGTGACGCCTGCCGACTCGCCGCCGCCGCGCGAGACCTGGACGCCCGACACGCGCGCCAGCGCCGACGAGGCGAACGTATCGGGCAGCTTGCCGATATCTTCGGCGACGACCGCATCGACGATGCCGTCGGAGTTGCGCTTGATCGCCTGCGCCGATTGGAGGCTGCGACGAAGGCCTGTCACGATGATCTCGCCGCTGTCCTCGGCCGGGCTTTCCTGGATCGATGGCTGGGGTGCTGCGGGGTTCGCGCTACGGTCCGACGCGGTGGTCGGCTTGGGAAGATCCTGCCCTTTGCCCGCCGCGGGCGTCTTCGAGGACTGCGCCGGTGTCGCCTCGGTGGTCTGGGCAAAGGCCGGCGTGACGGTGGCAAGCGCCAAGACGCCTGCGGATGCGCAAAGCAGTGCTTTCGCGGTCATAAATCTCTCCCTGACGTCGCAGCTTCCCCGTGCGACTTGCGAATCGCGATAGTATGATCCGATTGCGCTCGCAACAGTTTTTGTCGGACAAGAGGCTCGAGGTCTTGATCGTCTGTCAGTGCCGTATCCGCGGGAGGAGCGGCCGTGCTGAAATCGCTTAGAGCAGCCGACTGTCTGCACGTTTACCGTTGCAGATCGCGCGGTTCGGACGAGATACGACATTTCCGGAGATGATCAGGCATGCGCGGCGTGCTCAGGCTGGGCGTTGATCTGGCAGGCAGCAACGGCCACAAACGAGGTTATCACTCCGACAACGCGCATTGAGACGGCCACGCCTTTCCCCGCACGAATCCGTAGCGGCGGACGCGCGCGATCCGTTCGTTCTGAACGGCCGACCATTATTAATGTGCGCGGTGTTCGGGCGGGAGCCGGCCGCGGCTCCGCGGCCTATCATGCAGGCGAGACGGGCATGGTCGCCAGGGTCTGTCGCGTGCAAATGCGCCCCGCATCGCGCGTTGAACGGCGATGCAGGGCGCTGGTCGGATCAGTGATTATCGCGGGGCAGCCCCATGGTCTGGGCGATGCGCTGATATTTCTCCGCGCCTTCGAGAATGGCGCCGGTTTCCATCTGGCCGACGGTGGCGCGCTGGATTTCCTGCCACGGCGTCTGCGACCGCGGGAAGGCGTAGCCACCGGCGGCGGTCAGCGTTCGCCGGCGTTCGGCAAGCTCCTCGTCACCGATCAATACGTTGGCCGTCCCCTTGCCGAGATCGATCCGGACGCGGTCGCCGGTTCGGATCAGCGCGAGGCCACCCATCGCCGCGGCCTCCGGGCTCGCGTTGAGGATCGAGGGCGAACCCGACGTCCCCGACTGGCGACCGTCGCCAATGCACGGGAGCGCATGCACCCCTTCGCGGATCAGATAGGCAGGCGGGCGCATGTTGACGACTTCGGCAGCGCCCGGATAGCCGATCGGCCCCGCGCCACGCATGAACAGCAGCGTGTCGGTCGTGATCCCGAGCGAGGGATCGTCGATCCGGTGGTGATAATCCTCGGGGCCGTCGAACACGACCGCGGGCCCCTCGAACGCCTCGGGATCGTCCGGATTGCTGAGATAGCGGTCGCGGAATTCGGGGCTGATCACGCTGGTCTTCATGATCGCGCTGTCGAACAGGTTGCCGCGGAGCACGATGAAGCCGGCATCCTCGAGCAGCGGGGTCGCGAACGGGCGGATGACGCGCTCGTCCTCGATCGTCGCATCGCGGCAATTGTCGCCCATCGTGCGGCCGTTCGCGGTGATCGCGTCCTCGTGGATCAGCCCCTGTTTCATCAGTTCGGCCACGACCGCGGGGACGCCGCCCGCGTGATAATAATCCTCGCCGAGATATTCGCCGGCCGGCTGGAGATTGACCATCAGCGGCACCTTGTGACCATGCGTCTGCCAGTCGTCGATCGGCAGGTCGACGCCGATATGCCGCGCGATCGCGGCGAGGTGGATCGGCGCGTTGGTCGATCCGCCGATCGCCGAATTGACGACGATCGCGTTGTGGAACGCCTCCTTGGTCAGGATGTCCGACGGCTTCAGATCCTCGGCGACCATGTCGACGATACGCTTGCCGGTCTTGTACGCGACCTCCTGGCGGTCGCGGTAGGGCGCGGGGATCGCGGCCGAGCCGGGCAGCTGCATGCCGAGCGCCTCGGCAAGGCTGTTCATCGTCGTCGCGGTACCCATCGTGTTGCAATAGCCGGTCGACGGTGCCGACGAGGCGACGAGCTTGATGAAGCCCTCATCGTCGATCGCGCCGGTCGCGAGCAGCTCGCGCGCCTTCCACACGATCGTGCCCGAGCCGGTCCGCTCGCCCTTGTGCCAGCCGTTGAGCATCGGCCCGACCGACAGCGCGATCGCCGGGATGTTGACGGTCGCCGCCGCCATCAGGCAGGCGGGCGTGGTCTTGTCGCAGCCGATCGTCAGCACGACGCCGTCGAGCGGATAGCCGTAGAGTACCTCGACCAGCGCCAGATAGGCGAGGTTGCGGTCGAGCCCGGCGGTCGGTCGCTTGCCGGTTTCCTGGATCGGGTGGACCGGGAATTCGAGCGCGATGCCGCCCGCCTCGCGGATGCCCTCGCGCAGCCGTTCGGCGAGCACGAGATGGTGGCGGTTGCAGGGCGAGAGGTCGCTGCCGGTCTGTGCGATCCCGATGATCGGCTTGCCCGAGCGCAACTCCTCGAGGCTCAGGCCGAAGTTCAGATAGCGCTCGAGATAGAGCGCGGTCATGTCGATGTTTTCGGGATTGTCGAACCAGGCGCGGCTGCGCAGCTTGGGGGAAGGGCTCACTGGATGCTCCATTGGATTAGCGCGAGACCGAAACGCGGTAGATCATGCGGTGGTGATAGGGTTTGCCCGGATCGACCCGGGCCGAGCCGAACGCCGGCTGGTTGGGGGTATCGGGGAATTTCTGTGGTTCGAGCGCGAGCCCGTCGCCCATCCGGTAGATGTGACCCGACTTGCCGACAAGCGAGCCGTCGATGAAATTGCCGGAGTAGAACTGGACGCCGGGTTCGGTCGTCAGGACCTCGAGGACGCGGCCCGATGCCGGATCCTCGACGCGTGCGGCAAGGCCTGGCTCGGTCGTCACGCCCTTGTCGAGCACGAAATTATGATCCCAGCCATGACCGACGACGATCTGCGGATCGCGGCCATCGCGGATCCCGTCCGAGAGCAGGCGGCCGCGCGTGAAATCGAAGACCGTACCCGCGACGGGCTTGCGTTCGCCGGTCGGGATCAGCGTGGCGTTGACGGGGGTATAGCGACGCGCGGGGATCGTCAGGCGCTGTGCGTAGATCCCGGTGGTGGAGCCTTCGCCGGCGAGATCGAACAGCGCGTGGTTGGTCATGTTGACGATCGTCGGCGCGTCGGTGGTCGCGTCGAAATCGATCGTTAGCGAACCCTTGTCGTCGAGCGAATAGGTGACCTTGACGCCGAGCGTGCCCGGATAGCCCTGATCGCCCGCTGCGCTGGTGAGCGTCATCACGACCTGCGCCTGCGCGCCGCTCTTGACCGACGCGATCGTCCAGACCCGCTTGTCGAACCCGATCGTTCCGCCGTGCAGGCTGTTGGTCTTGTCGTTGAGCGGGACCTGATACGTCTTGCCGTCGATCGCGAAACGTCCCCCCGCGATCCGGTTGGCGTAGCGACCGATCGTCTGACCCCAGTAATTGGGAGCGGTGACGTAGCTCGCCGCGTCGTCATAGCCGAGCGTGATGTCGGCGACGCGTCCCGCGCGATCGGGCGCATTGAGCGACTGGAGCGTCGCACCCAGCGTCATGATCCGGGCGCTTACGCCGTTTGTACCCGTCAGCGTGACCGCCTCGATCGCGGTGCCATCGGGAAGCGTGCCAAACGCCGCGCGCTTGGCCTCGGCCGCGTCTGCGGTCTGCGCCGACAGCGCGCCGAGCAGTGCCGCGGCAACGATACCGGAGTGACGGAGCACATGGCTCGACCGTCTCGCATCACTGTTACCGCTACCTGCCGTATCGCTGCCGATGATGACACTGTCCCTGATTCCGATTGTGCGCATCCCAGTTCCCGTCCTTAATAGCCCGACGCCGTTGACGCGCCTTGGATCGCTATATAGTCGGACAAGACAATTTGGGGCAAGCCTTGCCGGAAAAGACTGCTGAACAGTCGCCGGCCCGGCATTGAGGATGAGATGATTATGGCGATGCCGATACAGACGTACGAAGCGGTCGGGTCCGGACCCGCCTCTGCGGTACCCGGGGGCAGTCCCGGCTATCGCTCGGCATTGACTCTCCTGGCCAGCCTGTTCTTCATGTGGGGCTTCATCACGGTCATCAACAACACGTTGCTGCCGCATCTGCGCAGCGTGTTCGACCTCAGCTATACGCAGACGACGCTGATCGAAAGCGTGTGGTTCATCGCCTATTTCTTCGCGTCGATCCCGTCGGCCAAGCTGATCGAGCGCGTTGGGTACCAGCGCGCGATGGTGTTCGGGCTCGGGCTGATGGCGGTCGGCGCGTTGATGATGGTGCCCGCCGCGCGTCTGCCGTCCTACGGCGTCACGCTCGTCGCGCTGTTCGTGATCGCCAGCGGGATCACGCTGCTTCAGGTCGCGGCGAACCCGTATGTCGCGGTAGTCGGCCCGCCCGAGACCGCGTCGTCGCGACTGAACCTGGTCCAGGCGTTCAATTCGGCGGGTGCGACGCTCGCGCCGTTGTTCGGCGGGTACCTCATCCTCGGCCGGTCGACGTCCGGCACCGCCGCCGCCGGTTCGACTGCGGTTCTGACGCCGGCCGAGCGGCTCGCCGATGCGCAGTCGGTGGTGTTGCCGTATCTGATCGTCGCAGCCGTGCTGATCGTGCTCGCGGTCGTCATCGCGCGGTACCCGCTTCCCGCGATGGGCGCATCGACGCAGCGCTCGGCGAAGGCGGAACGCAAGGGGCTCTCGCTCTGGTCGCACCGCAACCTCGTGCTCGGCATCCCGGCGATCTTCATCTACCTGATCGCCGAAATCGGTGTCGCCAACCTGTTCATTAACTTCGTCAGCCAGCCGCAGATCGGCAATCTCACGCACGAACAGGCGTCGCATTACCTGTTCATCCTGTGGGGCGGCATGATGATCGGTCGCCTCGTCGGAAGCTATGTCATGCGGACGATCCCGGCCGAGCGCGTCCTCGCTGTTGCCAGCATCGGCGCGTTCGTCGTGATGCTGATCGCGACGTTCACGACGGGGCATGTCGCGATGTGGGCACTGATTTCGGTGGGGCTGTTCCACTCGATCATGTTCCCGACGATCTTCACGCTCGGGATCAAGGGGCTCGGCCCGCTGACGGAAGAGGGGTCGGGGTTGCTGATCATGGCGATCGCCGGTGGCGCGCTGGTGATCGTGCAGGGCTGGCTTGCCGACCGCTACGGGCTGCAGGCGTCGTTCCTGCTGACCGCGGCGTGCGAACTCTACATCCTGTTCTATGCGGTATGGGGATCGAGGGTCACCGATCCGTTGCCCGACCAGCAGATCGTCTGACGACGGTCGAAACGTCGATGATGATGTCGATGGAGCGTCAGGGCTCCATCGACAATTGCGTATCCTCCAGCGCCAGATCGACGAGCGTACGCATCGCGTCGCTGGCGCCGACGGCATCGCCCGCCGCGATCGCATCATAGACCCGCGCGTGATCGGGGATCGGGTTGCGCGGCAACGCGCGTCCGCGCTGTTTGAACTGCGTGGTCCAGCTGACCGCCGCACCGATGCTTGCGCTCAGCACGATCAGCGCATCGCTGCGTGTCGCATGCAGGATCGCATCGTGGAAATTGCGATCCGCTGCGCGTCCGGCCTCGGTCGCCAGCGTGTGTCGCCGCATCGCGGCCAAGGCCTCCTTCATCGTCTTGAGGTCCGACCGGTCGCATCGCTGCGCCGCGAAGGCGGCGGCGGCGGGTTCGACGATGCCGCGCAATTCGAACAGGCTGCGGACGAACGCGACATCGGGCTCCCCCGCAAACGCCCAGGCGAGCACGTCGGGGTCGAGCAGGTTCCACCGGCTGCGCGGCAGGACGCGCGTGCCGATCTTGGGCCGGCTTTCCACCAGCCCCTTCGCGGTCAGGACCTGCACCGCCTCGCGGTACGCGCTCCGCGAAACGTCGAGTGTCTTCGAAAACTCGACCTCGCCCGACAGCGTATCGCCCGGCGCATATTCCCCCGACAATATCGCGGTGCCGAGCTTGTGCGCGACGGCCCCGTGCAGCCGCCGCCCGGTGCCGCGTGGCGGGCGAAGCGACGTGGCATCGACGCCGTCCTCATATTCTACATCGTCGATTTTCGTCATGCATCCTGCTCCATGACACCCGATTACCAGCCCGGCTCGAGATCAAGGAACGACAAAGATTGCAAAAGCTTTGGCGCGCTTATATGTCCGAGTATAAGGGAGGGCCGCTGATGTCCGAAACGCATGAAAACGCCACTATCGTCGAAGCCGGCCACGCCGAGCGCTTCCATTCGATCGACGCCGCGACCGGTACCGCGACGGGCGACGCCTTCGCGGTCCACGGCGCTGCCGATGTCGCGGCGGCGTGCAGCGCCGCGGAAGCGGCGTTCGACGCGTACCGCGCGACCGGCAACGACGCGCGTGCCGATTTCCTTGAGCGGATCGGCGCGGAGATCGCGGCGCTGGGCGACGACCTGATCGTCACGGCGATGCGCGAAAGCGGCCTGCCGCGCGCGCGGCTGGAAGGCGAGCGCGGTCGCACCATCGGGCAGCTGAAGCTGTTCGCGGGCGTCGTCCGCCGCGGTGGCTGGATGGGGCTGCGGATCGATCCCGCGCTCCCCGATCGCGCGCCGCTGCCGCGCCCCGATCTGCGGTTGCGGATGATCCCGCTGGGCCCCGTCGCGGTGTTCGGTGCGAGCAACTTTCCGCTCGCGTTCTCGACCGCGGGGGCGACACCGCGTCGGCGCTCGCCGCCGGATGCCCGGTGGTGGTGAAGGGCCATCCCGCGCATCCCGCGACCGGCGCGATGGTCGCGGGCGCGATCGAGGCCGCGGTCGTCGCCTGTGGATTGCCGAAGGGCGTGTTCTCGCACCTCGTCGGCCCCGGCAATGATCTCGGCAGTGCGCTGGTCGCGGATCCCCGTATCGCCGCGGTCGGCTTCACCGGATCGCGCGCGGGGGGCTGGCGCTCGTCAAGCTGGCGCAGGCCCGCGAGATCCCGATCCCGGTCTATGCCGAGATGTCCAGCATCAACCCGGTCGTGCTCCTCCCCGAGGCGCTGAAGGCGCGGGGCGCGGCGCTCGGCACGGCATTCGTCGGGTCGCTGACGATGGGCGCGGGGCAGTTCTGCACCAACCCCGGTCTCGTCCTCGCGGTCGAGGGCGAGGGGCTCGACGCCTTCGTGTCCGCTGCGGCGACCGCGCTGCCCGAGGCACCCGCTGCGACCATGCTCACCGGCGGGATCCATGCCGCGTACGAGCAGGGCGTCGCCGCGCTCGCGCGCCATGATGCGGTGAACGAGATTGCACGCGGCCAGGTCGGTGAAGGCGTCGCCCAGGGACAGGCGGCGTTTTTCGAGACGACCGCGGCACGCTTCCTTGCCGACAAGGCGCTTGGCCATGAAGTGTTCGGTGCGTCGTCGCTGCTCGTGCGGTGCGCGAACGAGGACGAGCTCCACGCCGTCCTGCGCGCCGCGGAGGGGCAGCTGACCGCGACGATCCAGATGGATGCGGGCGATGCCGAGATGGCGTCGCGGCTGATCCCGCTGCTCGAACGCAAGGCCGGGCGGATCCTCGCAAATGGCTGGCCGACCGGTGTCGAGGTTGCGCATGCGATGGTGCATGGCGGGCCGTTCCCGGCGACGTCCGACGGCCGCACGACCTCGGTCGGCAGCCTGGCGATCGACCGGTTCCTGCGGCCGGTGTCGTACCAGAACCTGATGCCCGAGCTTCTGCCGGCGGTGTTGCGCGACGGCACCGACGCACCGCGGCTGATCGACGGCGTTCCCGCCAACTGACGAGACTATCTGGGGGCGAACCGGAACCAGCGGCGCCCCGCTTAGGAGAGACATATGACTTTGCGCCTGTTGCAGCATATTGGCGTCGACGGCACGCGATCGGTGATCGCCGCCACCGATGAGGGGGCGGCGTTCGTCACCGGGGTCGACAGCGTCCGCGATCTGGCCGGGCGGGCGATTGCCGACGGCAGCGACCTCGCCACCGCCGTCGCGGCGTGCGGAACGGGTGCCAGCGTCGATATCGCCGCAGAACTCGCTGCCGGCCGCCTGACCTCGCCGATCGATCATGTCGACCCGGCGCATCTCGTCATGACCGGCACCGGCCTCACGCATCTCGGCTCTGCCGAGGGGCGCGACAAGATGCACCGCGCCGCGGCGGATGCCGAGACGCAGACCGATTCGATGCGGATGTTCCTCGAGGGCGTCGAGGGCGGCAAGCCGGGCGAGGGCGAGCGCGGGCAGCAGCCCGAATGGTTCTACAAGGGTGACGGCTCGGGCCTCGTCGCACCCGGCGGATCGCTGACGATGCCCGCCTTTGCGCAGGACGGCGGCGAGGAGCCCGAGCTTGCGGGCATCTACCTGATCGGCCCGGACGGCACGCCGTTCCGGCTCGGCCTGTGTCTCGCCAACGAGTTCAGCGACCACGTCACCGAGCGGCACAATTATTTGTGGCTCGCGCATTCGAAGCTGCGTCAGGCGTCGCTTGGCCCCGAATTGCTGGTAGGCACGCCGCCGGAGCATATCGAGGGTGCGAGCCGGATCCACCGCGACGGCGCGCTGCTGTGGGAAAAGCCGTTCCTGTCGGGCGAGGCGAACATGTCGCACAGCATCGCCAACCTCGAGGCGCATCATTTCAAATATGACCTGTTCCGGCGTCCGGGCGATATCCATGTCCATTTCTTCGGCACCGCGACGCTGTCGTTCGCCGACGGCGTGACGACGCGCGAAGGCGACGTCTTCGAGATCGAGGCCGCGCCCTTCACGCTGCCGCTGCGCAACACGCTGACCAGGGCCGCGTCGCAGCCCGTCGTCGTCAAGGCGCTGTGAGGATGGATCCGATCCGCATCGCCGTCGTCGGCATGGGCAAGATCGCGCGCGACCAGCATCTGCCGTCGATCGCGCGCAACGCCGATTTCACGCTCGTCGCCAGCGTCAGCCCGCGCGATCCGGGCGTCGAAGACATCGCCAACTTCAAGTCGCTCGAGACGCTGCTGGCGGATGGTCCGTCGATCGACGCGATCGCGCTCTGCACGCCGCCGCAGGTCCGCTACGAGCTCGCGGCGATGGCGCTCGACAAGGGCGTGCACGTCTTTCTCGAAAAACCGCCCGGGGCGACGCTCGCCGAGGTCGATGCGCTGGAGGCGCACGCTGCCGGAGCGGGAGCGACGGTGTTCGCGGGCTGGCATTCGCGGTTTGCCGCGGGCGTCGCGCCCGCCAAGGCGTGGCTGGCCGACCGCAGGATCGAGCGCGTGTCGATCGTCTGGCGCGAGGACGTCCGCGTCTGGCATCCGGGGCAGGCCTGGATCTGGGAGCCGGGCGGGCTCGGCGTGTTCGATCCCGGCATCAACGCGCTGTCGATCGCGACCGAAATCCTGCCGCAGCCGTTCTTCCTGACGTCGGCCACGCTGTCGACGCCGGCGAACCGCGCCGCACCGATCGCGGCCGATCTGATGTTCCGCAGCAATGCCGGCACGCCGATCAGCATGGATCTTGATTGGCGCCAGACGGGCCCGCAAAGCTGGGACATCGTCGTCGAGACCGATGCAGGGACGCTCAGCCTCGCCAAGGGCGGCGCCGTCCTGACGCTGCCGACCGGTACGGTTCATAACGACGACGAGGAATATCCCGGCCTCTACGCCCGCTTCGCGTCGCTGATCCGCGATCGCCGCAGCGAGGTCGACACGACCCCGTTCACACTCGTCGCCGACGCGTTCCTGCGCGGCACACGCCAATCGGTGGAGGCTTTCGATGATTGAGGTAAAGATGACGCGCACGTTGAAACGCCTGGCCGCCGCGATGTTGCTGTCGACCGCGGGGGTCGGCGCAGCGCAGACCGAGGCGCCGACGACGCCCGCCGCAACGGTGACCGTCCATGGCGACACGCCCGGCGCGACCTATGACCGGCGCATTTTCACGCAGTTCGCCGAGCATCTGGGCACCGGCATCTATGGCGGGCTGTGGGTCGGCGAGAAGTCGAAGATCCCCAATGTCCGCGGCTTCCGTACCGACGTCGTCTCCGCATTGCGCGGGATCGGCGTGCCCGTCGTGCGCTGGCCGGGCGGCTGCTTCGCGGACGAATATCACTGGCGCGAAGGCATTGGCCCCAAGGCCAAGCGCCCGGTCAAGATCAACACGCACTGGGGCGGCGTCACCGAGCCCAACACGGTCGGCACGCACGAGTTCATGGACCTTGCCGGACAGCTCGGCGCGGAGCCCTATATCGCGGGCAATGTCGGCAACGGCACGCCGCAGGAGATGGCGGAGTGGGTCGAATACATGACCTCGCCCTCGGGGACGCTCGCCGACGAGCGTGCGAAGAACGGCCACAAGGCGCCGTGGGCTGTGCCCTATTTCGGCGTCGGCAACGAGCTGTGGGGCTGTGGCGGCAACATGCGGCCCGAATATGCCGCGGACCTGACGCGGCGCTACGCAACCTTCATCAAGGCGCCCAAGGACACGCGCGTGATGAAGATCGCGAGCGGCGCGAACGTCGATGACTATCACTGGACCGAGACGATGGCGCGCGAGCTGGTCGGCAAGGTCGATGCGCTGTCGCTGCATTACTACACCGTCCCCGGCGGCTGGCCGCCGCGCGCGTCGGCGACCGTGTTCGACGAACGCGGCTGGGCCGAGACGCTGTCCGAGACGCTTAGGATGGACGAGCTGATCACCAAGCATGCGGCGATCATGGACAAGGTCGATCCGAAGAAGACGATGTGGCTCGCGGTCGATGAATGGGGCACGTGGTATGCCGGTGATCCGGGGACGAACCCGGGCTTCCTGCGCCAGCAGAACACGCTGCGCGATGCGATGGTCACCGCGATCAACCTCAACATCTTCGCCAAGCATGCGGACCGCGTGAAGATGACCGCGATCGCGCAGATGGTGAACGTGCTGCAGGCGATGATCCTGACCGACGGCGCCAAGATGGTGCTGACGCCGACCTATCACGTGTTCGCGATGTACAAGCCGTACATGGACGGCACCGTCCTGCCGATCGACATCAAGTCGCGCTGGTACAACAAGGACCAGTGGACGATGCCATCGGTCAGCGCGTCGGCGGTGCGTGGCAAGGACGGCGTGGTGCGGATCGCGCTCGCCAATCTCGATCCGAACAGGCCGACCAGCGTCTCCGCCGCACTGCCTGGCGTGACGGCGCAGGGCGTCACCGGACAGGTGCTGACCGCGTCGACGATGACCGCGCTGAACACCTTCGACACGCCCAACGCCGTTGCCCCGGCCGCGTTCAACGGCGCGCGCCTGAACGGCGGGACGCTGGCGGTGACGTTGCCGCCAATGTCGGTGGTGATGCTCGAACTGAAATGACCGTGACGCCCGCCGGAGCAACCGGCGGGCGCACAGACCGGGAGAGAGGACGATGGCCGCACCACGATGGGCGACCGGAATGATCGCGTTGGTGCTGACGCTGACGGGCAGCGTGGGCGCGCAGACGACCGATGCGCCGTCGCGCGGTGCGCTCAACGCAAGCCTGACAGGGGACACCGCACCGGTCCACGATCCGGTGATGATCCGCGCAGGGTCTACCTATTATGTCTACGGCACGGGGCTCGACGGCCAGATGCTGAGCGCGCGCACGTCGCCCGACCTGGTCCACTGGACCGCGGGAACGCCGCCGCTCGCACGGCTGCCCGACTGGGCGACGCGGGCGGTGCCGGGCACGAAGGGGATGTGGGCCCCCGATATCTCGCGCGCGGCGGACGGGCGGTACCGGCTCTATTATTCGGTCTCCACCTTCGGTTCGAACCGTTCGGCAATCGGGCTGGCGACGAGCCCGACGCTCGACCCCAGGGCGCCGGGCTATGGCTGGCGCGACGAGGGGCTGGTGGTGATGTCGACCGCCAAGGACGATTTCAACGCGATCGATCCCAACCACGTCGTCGATGCCGAGGGACGCGAATGGTTGTCGCTCGGCAGCTTCTGGACCGGGATCAAGCTGTTTGCGCTGAACCCCAGGACCGGCAAGCTGCTCGATCCGGCAGCCAAACCCCATGCGATCGCCCGACGCCCCGCGCCCGCGGGTGGCCCCGCGCCGGTCGAGGCGCCGTTCATCATCGGCCATGGCGGGTATTACTGGCTGCTCGCGAGCTACGACTATTGCTGCAAGGGCACGAACAGCACCTATTACACCGTCGTCGGTCGCTCGAAGGCGATCACCGGCCCGTATCTCGGCAAGGACGGCAGCGCGATGATGAACGGCGGCGGGACGATCTTCCTGCGGGCCGATCTCCAGGAGCAGCAACGCTTCCGCGGCCCCGGGCATCCCGGCGTGATGCATGACACCGACGGCAAGGATTACGTCGTCTATCACGCGTACGACCGGACGAAGAATGGCGCGCCGACGTTGCGGATCGCCCCCATCACCTGGGGCGCCGATGGCTGGCCCGTGGCGGAGTATTGATGATGATCGACCTGACACGCCGCCTGTTTCTCGCCGGTGCCGGTGCCGGCGCGGCTTCGGTGAGCGGCGCGATCGCGCGACTGCCCGGTGCGGGACCCGCCGCGATTCCCGTTCCCGTCAATCCGGTCGTCCGCCAGCGCGCGGACGCACAGGTGTTCCGGCACACCGACGGCTATTATTACATGACGGGATCGGTCCCGGAATATGACCGGCTCGTTCTGCGACGGTCGCGAACGCTGGCCGGGCTGACCACCGCACGCGAGCAGGTCCTGTGGCGGCATCTTGCGAGCGGCCCCTTGTCAGGGTTCATCTGGGCACCCGAACTGCACCGGATCGACGGCCGCTGGATCGTGTATTTCGCGGCCGGACCGAGCGGCGGCGGCGAGGACGTGTTCCGGATCCGCAGTTATGCACTCGTCGCCGACGGGCCCGATCCGATGACGGCGCGCTGGTCGCTGCTGGGGCAGCTCAAGACACCGTGGGACAGCTTCACGCTCGATTCGACCTCGTTCGTGCACCGCGGCACGCGCTATCTGTGCTGGGCCCAGAAGGAGCCCGGGATCGACACGAACAGCAACCTGTATCTCGCCCCGCTCGCCACGCCGATCACGCTCGCCAGTCCGCCGGTACGGATCGCGGTGCCGACGCTCGACTGGGAGATCCAGGGCTACAAGGTCGCCGAGGCGCCCGCGCTGCTGGCGCGTAACGGCAGGCTGTTCATCACCTATTCGGCAAGCGCGACCGACGCGCGATACTGTCTCGGCCTGCTGACCGCGGATGCGAATGCGGACATCATGAACGCGCGGTCCTGGACGAAGTCGCCCGAGCCCGTCTTCGTGTCGTCATCGACGACGGGGTGTACGGGCCCGGCCACAACAGCTTCACCGTCGACGAGCAGGGCCGCGACGTGCTGGTGTATCACGGGCGCGATTATGCGGCGATCAAGGGCGACCCGCTGTTCGATCCGAACCGGCATACGCGGATGCAGCGTCTCTATTACAAACCCGACGGCACCCCCGATTTCGGCATTCCCGTCGGCAATGGGCCGGTACCCGACCGATTCTCGCCCGTCAGCGACAAGCGCGCGTTCCTGCGCCACGACGGCGCACGCGTATCGATCGGGCGCGGGGATATCCCCTCCAGCCAGTTCCGGCAGGTGCCGGGGCTTGCAGGATCCGGGAGCATCTCGCTCGTGCCGATCGATGCGCCCGATCACTATCTCGTCGCGCAGGCGGATGGACGGATCGGGGTTGCGGCAAGGACCGAGGGCAGCGCCTTTGCGGCCAGTGCAAGCTTCGTCCTGCGGCCTGGGCTGGCGGGAGCAGCGGGCGTCACGCTCGCCGCGTTCGGCAAAGCAGGCATGGTCGTACGCCGGACTGGCGACACGTTGTCCCTCGGCGCGGTGACACGCGCATCCGACCTCGCGTCGGCAACTTTTCTGATACGCTAGAGAACTCGGCGCGCGATTACCCCTGGCATACACCGGGTGATCGCGCGGCCTTGCGGTTGGCGCGATAGCTGGTCGACCGGGTTGTCTCGGGAGGGTCCATAAGCGACCGTTTACACTGTAAACGTCGCTTATCGGAAACTGGTGCCCGGAAGAGGACTCGAACCTCCACGACCTTGCGATCGCCAGCACCTGAAGCTGGTGCGTCTACCAATTCCGCCATCCGGGCACGGGGTAGGAGGGCGCCTCTAGTGGAGGGTCGCAATGCTTGTCAACAACCCTCTTGCTGGGGCAAAGGGCGCGAAGGCAAAAGATATTGGACAGACGTGCGATGAACGACAAGCTGGTAACGCTGATCGGGGGCGGAGGGTTCGTCGGTCGCTATGTGGCGCAGGCGCTGCTCGCGGCTGGTGCGCGCGTCCGCATCGCGCAACGCGACCCGCGGCAGGCTTTCTTTCTCAAGCCGCTGGGAGGGCTCGGCCAGACGCAGTTCGTCGGCGCCGACGTCACCAAGCCCGAGACGATCGCGCACGCGATTCACGGCTCCGACGCGGTGGTGAACCTTGTCGGTGTCCTGTCCGGTGATTTCCAGCGGGTCCAGGCGCTCGGCGCGCAGACCGTCGCGAGGGCCGCGGCTAAGGCCGGGGTCGAGGCACTCGTCCATGTCTCCGCGATCGGTGCGGATCCAGCGTCGGCATCGGCGTACGGCAAGTCCAAGGGGCAGGGCGAGGCGGCGGTGCTCGATGCGTTTCCGCGTGCGACCATCTTGCGGCCGTCGATCGTCTTCGGCCAGGAAGACCAGTTCGTGAACCGCTTTGCCGGCATGATCGCCAAGGCGCCGGTCGTGCCCGTGTTGCGCGCCCCCGCGAAGTTCCAGCCGGTGTTCGTGGGCAATGTCGCGGACGCCGTCGTCGCCGCGGTGACGTCGCCTGCGCGCTTTGCCGGCCAAACGCTCGAGCTCGGCGGGCCGGACGTCGTTACGATGGGCGAGCTGATCCGCTGGATCGCCAAGACGATCGGTCGCAATCCGTCGATCGTCGAGCTGCCCGACTTCGCCGGCGCTTTGATCGCCAAGGCCGGCTTCCTGCCGGGTGCGCCGATCACCAAGGACCAGTGGACGATGCTGCAGAGCGACAATGTCGTCACCGGGATCGATGGCCTCGCGGCGATGGGGATCGAGCCGACGCCGATGTCGAGCGTTGCCCCGGGCTGGCTCGTGCGCTTCCGCAAGGCCGGCCGTTTCGGACGCAGGGCCGCGACGCGCGCCGAGATCCATGCCACGAGCGATTTCGATACCGGCGCGGCCTGATCGCCGTCGTTCGTCCTGATACACCGCGCTGCGGGAGCCCTGCTTGACCGAACTTCTTACCGTCATCCTCCTCGGCATCGTCGAGGGGATCACCGAATTCCTGCCCGTGTCCTCGACCGGGCATCTCATCCTCGCGACCCGCCTGCTGGGCTATGATGCCGGCCGGTGGGAGGTGTTCAACGTCGTGATCCAGCTCGGCGCGATCCTCGCGATCGTCGTGCTGTACTGGCGAACCTTCTGGGCGGTCGCGATGGGGCTGGTGAAGGGCGAGCCGAAATCCTGGCTGTTCCTGCGCAACCTCGTCGTCGCGTTCATCCCCGCCGCAGTGATCGGCCTCGCGCTCCATCACTATATCGAGGCGCTGCTCGGCAACGCCGAGGTCGTGGCGATCGCGCTCGTCATCGGCGGCTTCGCCATCCTGGCGGTCGAGCGGTTCGCGCCGCGCAGCGACATCAGCGGCGTCGCGGATATCCCGTTGCGGACGGTCGTCGGGATCGGCTTTCTCCAGTGCCTCGCGATGATCCCGGGCGTCAGCCGGTCGGGCGCGACGATTCTCGGCGCGCTCGCGCTCGGGGTCGAGCGGCGCACCGCGGCCGAGTTCAGCTTTTTCCTCGCGATCCCGACGATGCTGGGTGCCAGTGCGCTCGAACTGCTCAAGAACCGCGAGGCGCTGACGAGTGGCGCGGGCGTCGGGCTGTTCGCGATCGCCATCGGTGCGATCGTGTCGTTCGTCGTCGCGCTGCTCGTTGTGAAGTGGTTCGTCGGGATCGTCACCAAGCATGGGTTCGTGCCCTTCGCCTGGTATCGCATCGTGGCGGGGTCCGCCGCGCTGATCTGGCTCCTGACCAAATAGGTCCGATCTGGATATTAAAAGATCAATTCTCTTCGTGGCAAAACCACACACCTGGAATTAGATCGAAAAGCGCGACAGCACTACTGTCTAATATGCTGATTCACCGGTGACAAACTCCGGCTGGCGCAATATTGCGGCAGCCGGAGGCGCGCATGGCGAACGATTCAATGTTGAAATTTGTCGGACGGGAGCAATCCTATCCGGTCAAGCGTACGGCGGTTGAGCGCGCGGACGATTTCAAGGAAATCGCGCAGCGTTATGCGGTCGAGCCCGCCGAGGACCAGGCCGGGCGGTGCTCGCAGTGCGGCGTGCCCTATTGTTCGGTGCATTGTCCGCTCCACAACCATATTCCCGACTGGCTGCGGCTGACGGCCGAAGGGCGCTTGCGAGAGGCGTATGAACTCAGCAACGCGACCTCGACGATGCCGGAGATCTGCGGGCGCATCTGTCCGCAGGACCGGCTGTGCGAGGGCAATTGCGTGATCGAGTTTACCGGGCACGGCGCGGTGACGATCGGCGCGGTCGAGAAATTCATCACCGATACCGCGTGGGAAGAGGGCTGGGTCGAACCGCTCGTGCCGGGATCCGCGCGGGGCCAGTCGGTCGGTGTGATCGGCGCAGGTCCGGCAGGGCTTACCGCGGCGGAATATCTGCGCGGGCATGGGTACGACGTTCACGTCTACGACCGCTATGACCGCGCCGGCGGGCTGCTCACCTACGGGATTCCGGGGTTCAAGCTCGAAAAGCCGATCGTGATGCGACGTATCGACCGGCTGAAGGCGGCGGGCATCGTGTTCCACGCCGGTTTTGCCGTCGGGGACGATGCAAGCCTCGACGAACTGCGGTCCCGGCACGATGCGATCCTGATCGCGACGGGCGTCTACAAGGCACGCGCGATGGACTTGCCCGGTGGCGGGTCGCGCGGCGTGGTGGCGGCGCTCGATTTCCTCGTCGCGTCGAACCGCAAGGGCTTCGGCGATGCGGTGCCCGCGTTCGACGACGGCAGCCTGAATGCCGAGGGCAAGAACGTCGTGGTGATCGGCGGCGGCGATACGGCGATGGACTGCGTCCGAACCGCGATCCGTCAGGGCGCGACGTCGGTGAAGTGCCTGTATCGCCGCGACCGCGCGAACATGCCCGGATCGCAGCGCGAAGTCGCGAATGCCGAGGAGGAGGGCGTGGAGTTCGTCTGGCTATCGGGTCCGCAGAGCTTCGACGGGGGCGATGCGGTGTCCGGCGTGACGGTCCGCAAGATGCGGCTCGGCGCGCCCGACGCCAGCGGTCGACGCACGCCTGAACCCGATCCGGCGGGCGATTATGCCGTCGATGCCGATCTGGTGATCAAGGCGCTCGGCTTCGACGCGGAGGACCTGCCGACGCTGTTCGCAACGCCCGAACTGGGTGTCAGCCGCTGGGGCACCGTGCTGGTCGACGGCAAGACGCTGATGACGAGCCTCGACGGCGTGTTCGCGGCGGGCGACATCGTCCGCGGTGCAAGTCTGGTCGTGTGGGCGATCCGCGACGGCCGCGACGTTGCCGCAACGATGCACAAATATCTGAAAGCAAAGGCCGCGAGCGCCAGGGTCGCGGCCTGATTGACCGGCGGGCCGTGGCGCTGGCGGCCGTCAGCCTGCCATCGCCGATGTGGCACAGCGCCACGCTCGAGCAGAAGAAGAAGTGACGATGACCGATTTCACCACCGATCAACGCGCCCGTCTCGCCGAAGAGGGCATGTACCGTCCCGACTATGAGGGCGATGCCTGCGGCGTCGGGCTCGTCGCCGCCACCGATGGCCGCGCGTCGCGGCGCGTCGTGCAGTCGGCGGTCGATGCGCTGAAGGCGGTGTGGCACCGCGGCGCGGTCGATGCCGACGGCAAGACCGGCGATGGCGCGGGGTTGCATATCGACCTGCCGCTGCGCTTCTTCGACGATGCGGTCGCGGCGTCGGGGCACAAGGTGCGCCCGAACCGGCTCGCGGTCGGCATGATCTTCCTGCCGCGGACCGATCTGGGCGCGCAGGAGGATTGCCGGACGATCGTCGAGAGCGCGATCATCGAGGCGGGCTATACCATCTATGGTTGGCGCCAGGTGCCCGTCGACGTGTCGGTGATCGGCCAGAAGGCGCAGGCGACGCGTCCCGAGATCGAGCAGATCATGATCGCCGGGCCGCTGCCCGACGAGCAGGACGCCGCCGAGTTCGAAAAGACGCTGTACCTGGTCCGCCGGCGGATCGAGAAGCGCGTGATCGCGGCGCAGATCCAGGGCTTCTACATCTGTTCGCTGTCGTGCCGGTCGATCATCTACAAGGGGCTGTTCCTCGCCGAATCGCTGTCGGTCTTCTATCCCGATCTGTGCGACCAGCGCTTCGAAAGCCGCGTCGCGATCTTCCACCAGCGCTATTCGACCAACACCTTTCCGCAATGGTGGCTGGCGCAGCCGTTCCGCTGCCTCGCGCATAACGGCGAGATCAACACGATCCGCGGCAACAAGAACTGGATGCTGTCCCACGAAATCCGGATGGCGAGCCTCGCGTTCGGCGACAATTCGGAGGACATCAAGCCGGTGATCCCGGCGGGCGCGTCCGATACCGCCGCGCTCGACGCGGTGTTCGAGGCGATCTGTCGCTCGGGGCGCGATGCGCCGACCGCCAAGCTGATGCTCGTGCCCGAGGCCGCGGCCCCCGACATGCCGCCTGAGCACCGCGCGATGTACCAGTATCTCGCCTCCGTGATGGAGCCATGGGACGGCCCCGCCGCGCTGGCGATGACCGATGGCCGCTGGGCAGTCGCGGGGATGGACCGCAACGCGCTGCGTCCGCTGCGCTATACGCTGACCTCCGATGGCCTGCTGATCGTCGGGTCGGAGAGCGGGATGGTCGTCGTTCCCGAATCGACGATCGTCGCCAAGGGCCGCCTGGGTCCGGGCGAGATGATCGCGGTCGACCTCGACGAGGGCGTGCTGTTGCAGGATCGCGCGGTCAAGGATCGTATCTCGGGCGAGGCGGATTACGCCGCGATGATCGGCGAGTTCCACACGCTCGCTGACCTCCCCTCGGTCGAGGACGCGATCGTGCGCTACGACCGCGCCGAGCTCGCACGCCGTCAGATCGCCGCGGGGCAGACGATGGAGGACATGGAGCTGATCCTGTCGCCGATGGTCGAATCCGCCAAGGAAGCGATCGGATCGATGGGCGACGACACGCCGCTCGCGGTGATCTCTGACAAGCCGCGCCTCATCAGCCAGTTCTTCCGCCAGAATTTCAGTCAGGTGACCAACCCGCCGATCGATCCGTTGCGCGAGCGGCACGTGATGTCGCTCAAGACTCGATTCGGCAATCTCGCCAATATCCTCGACGTGCGCGACCAGCGCGAGCGCGTGCTCGTGCTCGATCTCGCCGGTGCTGACGGGCGAGCATTGGTCGCGGCTTAAGGCGCATTTCGGCAGCGCGGTCGCCGAGATCGACTGCACGTTCGAAGTCGGCGGCGGCCCCGAGAAGCTGCGCGCAGCGATCCAGCGGATCCGCAACGAGGCCGAACAGGCGGTGCGGCAGGGCAAGAGCGAGATCTTCCTCACCGACGAGGCGATCAGCGAAGACCGCGTCGGCATCGCCGGCGTGCTCGCGGTCGCCGCCGTCCACACGCATCTCGTCCGTCGTGGCCTGCGCTCCTATGCGTCGATCAACGTGCGGACCGCCGAATGCCTCGACACGCATTATTATGCGGTGCTGATCGGCGTCGGTGCGACGACCGTGAACGCGTATCTCGCCGAGGCCGCGATCGTCGATCGCCAGTCGCGCGGGCTGTTCGGCGACCTTGACCTCGCCGAATGCCTGCGTCGCCACCGCGTCGCGGTCGAGGAGGGGCTGCTCAAGATCATGTCGAAGATGGGCATCGCGGTGATCTCGTCCTACCGCGGCGGCTACAACTTCGAAGCGGTCGGCTTGTCGCGCAGCCTGGTGAACGACCTGTTCCCCGGCATGCCCGCCAAGATCAGCGGCGAGGGCTACAAGTCGCTCCACGTCAACGCGACCGACCGCCATGAAGCCGCGTTCGATCTCGGGCGTCGCGACGCTGCCGATCGGCGGCTTCTATCGCCAGCGCCACACCGGCGAGACGCACGCCTATTCGGCGCAGCTGATGCATCTGCTCCAGACCGCGGTCGCGACCGACAGCTACACCAGCTACCTGCAATTCTCGCGCGGCGTGTCCGACCTGCCGCCGGTGTATTTGCGCGATCTGCTCCAGTTCAACTTCCCCGCGGAAGGCGTTCCGGTCGACCAGGTCGAGGCGATCACCGAGATCCGCAAGCGCTTCGTGACGCCGGGCATGTCGCTCGGCGCGCTCTCCCCCGAGGCGCACGAGACGCTCGCGATCGCGATGAACCGGATCGGCGCGAAGGCGGTGTCGGGCGAGGGCGGCGAGGACAAGGCGCGCTTCGCACCCTACGCCAACGGCGACAACGCCAACTCGACGATCAAGCAGATCGCAAGCGGGCGGTTCGGCGTGACCGCGGAATATCTCAACGCGTGCGAGGAGATCGAGGTCAAGGTCGCACAGGGCGCCAAGCCCGGCGAAGGCGGCCAGCTGCCCGGCTTCAAGGTGACCGAGTTCATCGCCAAGCTGCGCCATGCGACGCCCGGCGTGACGCTGATCTCGCCGCCGCCGCATCACGACATTTACTCGATCGAGGATCTGGCGCAGCTCATCTATGACTTGAAGCAGATCAATCCGCGTGCGCGCGTTTGTGTGAAGCTCGTCTCGTCGGCGGGGATCGGCACGGTCGCGGCGGGCGTCGCGAAGGCGCATGCCGACGTGATCCTGATCGCGGGGCATGTCGGCGGCACCGGCGCTTCCCCACAGACCTCGATCAAGTACGCGGGCACGCCGTGGGAGATGGGGCTGTCCGAGGTTAACCAGGTGCTGACGCTCAACGGCCTTCGCGGTCGCGTGCGGCTGCGGACCGATGGGGGCTTGAAGACCGGTCGCGACATCGTGATCGCGGCGATTCTCGGGGCCGAGGAATATGGCATCGGGACGCTGAGCCTCGTCGCGATGGGCTGCATCATGGTCCGCCAGTGCCATTCGAACACGTGTCCGGTCGGCATCTGCACGCAGAACGACGCGCTGCGGCAGAAGTTCGTCGGCACGCCCGAGAAGGTCATCAACCTGATGACCTTCATCGCCGAGGAAGTCCGCGACATCCTCGCGCGGCTCGGCGTGAAGAGCCTCGACGACGTGATCGGCCGCACCGAACTGTTGCGGCAGGTCAGCCGCGGCGCGGAGCATCTCGACGATCTCGATCTCAATCCGATCCTGGCGAAGGTCGATGCCGACGACTCGCAGCGCCGGTTCAGCCTGTCTACGTTCCGCAACGAAGTGCCCGACAGCCTCGATGCGCAGATCATCAAGGATGCCGCCGCGGTGTTCTCGCGCGGCGAGAAGATGCAGCTGACCTATTCGGTGCGCAACACGCACCGCGCGGTCGGGACTCGGTTGTCGAGCGAGATCACGCGGAAGTTCGGGATGTCGACGCTCGCCGACGACCACGTCACGATCCGTCTGCGGGGAGTGCCGGCCAGTCGCTCGGCGCGTTCCTGTGCAAGGGGATCACGCTCGAGGTGTTCGGCGATCTCGAACGACTATGTCGGCAAGGGGCTGTCGGGCGGCACGATCATCGTCCGGCCCGCGGTGAGTTCGCCGCTGGCGAGCCAGGACAACACGATCATCGGCAACACCGTGCTGTACGGCGCGACCAGCGGCCGGCTGTTCGCGGCGGGGCAGGCGGGCGAGCGGTTCGCGGTGCGCAACTCGGGCGCGAACGTCGTCGTCGAGGGCTGCGGCGCGAACGGATGCGAATACATGACCGGCGGCATCGCGGTGGTGCTGGGCAAGGTCGGCGCGAACTTCGGCGCGGGGATGACCGGCGGGATGGCGTTCATCTACGACCCCGAGGGCGTGTTCGAAAAGCGCGCGAACCCCGAGAACATCACCTGGGACCGCGTGAAGGCGCTGCACTGGGCGGACATACTGCTCGACCTCGTGCGCGACCATGCCGATACCACCGACAGCAAATGGTCGAAGGGCCTGCTCGAGGACTGGGATCGCGTGGCGCCGCATTTCTGGCAGGTGGTACCGAAGGAAATGCTGACGCGGCTGAGCCATCCGCTCGACGACAGCGCGGAGCTGGTGGCGGCCGAGTAAGCTCGTCTCCAGTGCACCACCCCGGCGAAGGCCGGGGGAGTGGGAGGGTTCACGCGAAGACGCGGAGACGCGGCGTTAGAACCTCCTCTGCTTCCCTTTTCCCGTGATCGGTTATGAAAAAGCTTCGCGCGCTGCGAACGGACCACCTCCGCGCCTCCGCGCCTCCGCGTGAACCAAAATCTTCTTACTCGCCGCCCAACCCGCGCTAGTGACACACCCGCCCCATGCCGCCTAAACGGAGGGTATGTGGCAGCTTTATCAATTCCCCTTGTGTCCCTTCTCGCGAAAGGTGCGTCTGCTGCTGGGTGAGAAGGGCGTCGGCTACGAGCTGGTCCGCGAATCGCCATGGGAACGGCGCGACGAGTTCATGGACATGAACCCCGCCGGCCAGACCCCGGTGATGGTCGACGCGTCGCGCGGCGTCGCGCCGCTGATCGATCTCGATGGCGATCTGCGAATTCTTCGAGGAAACCGTCGAGAAGTCGGCGATGATCAACGGCACCGCGACCAACCGTGCGGAGATCCGCCGGCTGGTGACGTGGTTCGACACGCATTTCTACCGCGACGTGACGGGGCCGTTGCTCCACGAACGCATGGTCAAGCGCCTCGCGCACCGGGCGGCACCCGACGCGAAGGGGCTGCGCGAAGCGATGAAGGCGGCGGTCGGCCATCTCGATTATACCGATTACCTGCTCGACCATCGCAACTGGCTGGGCGGCGCGACGATGAGTCTCGTCGATCTGGCGGCGGCGGCGCAGATCTCGGTGACCGACTATCTTGGCGGGATCGACTGGAAGGGCCATGAGCAGACCGCACGCTGGTATCGCGGATTGAAGAGCCGCCCGAGCTTCCGTCCCTTGCTCAGCGAGCGGATGGAGCTCATCGCGCCGCCCGCACATTATGACAATGTCGACTTCTGAGATGCCGGTCCCCGCGATCACGTTCGACGACTTTGCCAAGGTCGATATCCGCGTCGGCACCATCGTGTCGGCCGAGCCGTTTCCGCAGGCGCGCAAGCCCGCGTTCAAGCTGACGATCGATTTCGGCGACGAGATCGGTACGAAGCGGTCGTCCGCGCAGATCACCGAGCATTATACGCCGGAGACACTCGTCGGGCGTCAGGTCGCAGCGGTCGTCAACTTTCCGCCACGGCAGATCGGCCCGATGATGTCGGAGGTGCTGACGCTGGGATTTCCCGATACGGAGGGCAAGGTCGTACTCGTCCAGCCGTCCGGGACGGTCCCGAACGGCGGCCGGCTGTTCTGACGCCGCCCGGACGTCGGGACCTATTCCTCCAGACTTTTCGATGCCTGCTCGAACACGTCTTTCGACAGGCCTGGCGTTTTCAGGATCCGCTCGAGCTCGGCCCGCATCAGCGCGGCGCGCGCCGTGTCGAACCGGCGCCACCGACCGAGCGGGGGCAGCAGCTTCGCCGCGGTCTGCGGATTGAGCCGGTCGAGCGCGATCAGCTGCTCTGCGAGGAAACGATAGCCGCTGCCGTTCGCTGCATGGAACGCACGTTGATTGGCAGCGAACGCGCCGACCAGCGAGCGGGCGCGATTGGGATTGGCGAGACTGAAATCGGGATGACCGGCAAGGCTCTCGACGATGGCGCCGGCATCGTCGCGTGACGACAGCGCCTGCGTCTGGAACCATTTGTCGAGCACGAGGGGATTCGTGCGGTAGCGCGCGTAGAAGAGGTCGAGCGCGCGCCGCCGATGGTCGGACGCGACGTTGACCAGCGTCGCCAGCGCACCCTGTCGGTCGGTCATGTTGTCGGCGGTCTCGAACTGCGCAAAGGCGAGATCGGCCGCGTCCGTCGCGCCGCTTGCGGCGATATAGCCGAGCGACACCGTCCGCAGCCGACGCTGCCCCTTCGCGACGGGGGTGTAGACGAACGAGCCGGATGCAGCCGATGCGTACGCCGCGCGCCACTGTGGCTCCAACGACCGGCCGAGGTCGCGGCGAAGCGCATCGCGCGCGCGGAAGATCGCCTCGGGGTCGACCACCGCCATCTGGTCGCCGATATACGCTTCGGACGGGAGCATGACCGCCTCCGCGACGAAGGCGGGATCGAGCGCGGGATCCGCGAGCGTCTTGGCGACCGCCGCGATCACGCCGGCATGATCGACCTGGCCGGGCGTCGTCGCATTGGCGACGAGCGTGTCGAGCATGAGCTGCTGCATCGCCTCGTAGCGCGCGAACGGGTCGTCGTCATGCGCGCTGAGGAAGGCGAGGTCCGCCGGGGATCGATCGCTATCGACGATCGCAGGCGCCGAGAAGCCGCGGTTGATCGACAGGATCGGACGCTCGCGGACATTCTCGAAGATCACCTGATCGCTGGCCGTCTCGAGCATGACGAGGCGTTCGTCCGCCAGCGGCGCGCCGGTGTCCGCGCCGAACAGTCTGACCAGGAGCGGCAGGACCATCGGCTGCTTGTCAGGCTGTCCCGGCGTCGCTGGGATATGCTGCGTCAAGGTCAGCGTCGCACGGGCAGCGGCGGCATCATGCGCGAGCCGCGCGGTCACGCGCGGCGTACCCGCCTGCGAATACCACAGGCGGAACTGCGCGAGATCGACACCGCTCGCCGCTTCCATGCTCGCGACGAAATCCTCGCACGTCGCGGCCGTCCCGTCGAACCGGTCGAAGAACAGGTCGGTGCCGGCGCGGAAGTCCCGCGGACCGAGGATCGATGCGATCATCCGGATCAGCTCGGCGCCCTTGTTGTAGATCGTCGCAGTGTAGAAGTTCGAAATCTCCTGATAGGTTTCGGGGCGCACCGGATGCGCGAGCGGTCCGGCATCCTCGGGGAACTGCGCCGCACGCAGGCCCCGGACGTCCTCGATCCGCTTGACCGCACGGCTCCCCTGATCGGCGGAGAACCCCTGGTCGCGGTAGACCGTGAAGCCTTCCTTCAGCGACAGCTGGAACCAGTCGCGGCAGGTGATGCGGTTGCCCGACCAGTTGTGGAAATATTCATGCGCGACGACCGCGGCGATCGCGTCATAGTCGTAATCTGTCGCGGTATCCGGGTCGGCCAGGATGTAGCGCGAGTTGAAGATGTTGAGACCCTTGTTCTCCATCGCGCCGAAATTGAAGTCGTCGACCGCGACGATGTTGAACACATCGAGGTCATATTCGCGGCCATAGGTCGTTTCGTCCCACGCCATCGCGAGCTCGAGCGCCTTCAACGCATGATCGGTCTTGGGCAGATCGGCCTTGCGCACCCAGATGCCGAGCGCGACGTCGCGCCCCGACATGGTCGTGAAGCGCCCCGAATTCACCGTCAGATCGCCTGCGACGAGCGCGAACAGATAGGAAGGCTTGGGGAAGGGGTCGTTCCATTCCGCCCAATGCCGGCCGTCGTCGAGATCGCCGTGCGCAACCGGGTCGCCATTCGCCAGCAGCACGGGAAACCGCGTCTTGTCGGCGGTCATGCGCACCGAATAGCGGCTGAGGACGTCGGGACGATCCGGGAAATAGGTAATCCGGCGAAAGCCCTCCGCCTCGCACTGCGTGCACAGGATGCCGCCCGAGGCATAAAGCCCCATCAGCTGCGTATTGCGATCGGGGGCGATCTCGACCTGCGTCTCGACGACATGCGCGTCGCCCGACAACGGGATCACGAGCTGTTCGCCCTCGAATCGCCAGTCATTGACCGCGACGCCGTCGACCGTGATCGACAGCGGCCGCTGCCCGGCGCCATCGAGCCGGAGCGGATCGCGATGATCGCCGTTGCGCGTGACGGACAGCGTCGCGGTCACGCGCGTCGCGACCGGATCGAGGGCGAAATCGAGCCTGGTCGTCGGTACCAGCCACGCCGGTGCCTGATAATCCGCCCGACGGATGGAGACCGGGGCCGCGATGTCGGGCTGGGCGAGACTGTGTTGGATATCGAGCATAGCAGATGAATATAGGCACAGTCGCGGGCTCCGCCAGCCAAAGCTTGCGGGCCGAGCTTGCACGGCGCCATCGGCGTGCTACCCGGCTGCAACACGTTCGTCTTGCGAGGATTTCGGCATGTATCGGTTCATCGGCGCGCTTTCGTTGCTCGCAGCTTCCACGGCCATGTCGACTGCGACGCTGGCGCAGACGCCCACCCCGAAACCGGCAGCGACGACGACGACCATCCCGGCCAAGCCCGACCCGGCAATTCTCAACGCAAGGCTCGCTGCGCCGCTGCCCGCGGATCAGGCCGCGATGAAGGCGCATGTCCTGTTCCTGGCCTCCGACGCGATGAAGGGGCGTGAGGCGGGCAGCCCCGAATTCGACATCGCCGCACAGTATGTCGCCGCGCAATTCTATGCCGCGGGGCTGCGTCCGGGGGGCGACGATGCGGGCTATCTGCAGCGCGTACCCTTGGTCAGCTACAAGGCAGCGGGGAAGGGCAGCTTCGCCTGGGCGCCGCGGTCGGGGGCGGCCGTGCCGCTCGTCTTTGCGGAGGATTACGTCCCTGCCGCCAACGGCGCGAAAGCGGACACCGCGGTGAGCGCGCCGATCGTCTTCGTCGGCTACGGGATCGATGCACCGCAGTACAAGCAGACCGATTATGCCGGCGTCGACGTTCGCGGCAAGATCGTCGCCTATTTCGGCGGTGCTCCCGCGCGGTTCAGCGGCGAGGAGCGCGCGTTTTTCGGGTCGGGCGGGACCAAGGCGCGGATCGCGGAGAGCAAGGGCGCGATCGGCGTGATCACGCTCGAAAATCCGCGCACGGCCAAGGCGCGGCCATTCGCGCGGTCTGCGCAATATTACGACATGGCGCGGATGACCTGGGCGAATCCCGACGGCACCGGCAAGGTCGACGCACCGGGTGCGCCGTCGCTCGGCACGCTGAGCGTGATCGGCGCGGCCAAGCTCTTCGGTCCGTCATGGAAGACGATCGCCAAGCAGGCGAAGTCGGATAACGCGAAGTTCCGATCCGCGCCGTTGACCGGCACGCTGACCGTCGCGACCAAGACGAGCTTCGCGCCTGCTGCCAGCAGCAACGTCGTCGGCATCATCCCGGGGACGGATCCGGTGCTCGGCAAGGAAGTCGTCGTCCTGTCCGCGCATCTCGATCACATCGGCATCACGCGCCCCGCGAATGGCGCAAAGGAGGGCGATGCGCTCAACAATGGCGCGCTGGACAATGCGATCGGGATCGCCAGCCTGATCGAGGAGGCCAAGCGCTTCACGAGCAGCGGCCAGGCATCGAAGCGCACCGTGATGTTCCTGGCCGTCACGGGCGAGGAAAAGGGGCTGGTCGGCAGCGACTATTTCACCAACCACCCGACCGTGCCGCTCACCGACATCGTCGCGGACGTGAATCTCGACATGCCGATCCTCACCTACAAGTTCGAGGATATGGTCGTGTTCGGTGCCGAGCGCTCGACGCTGGGGCCGATCGTCCAGAAGGCGGTCGCGGCGATCGGTGTCGGGCTGTCGCCCGACCCGATGCCCGAGGAAGGGATCTTCGTCCGCTCCGATCATTTCCGGTTCGTCCAGAAGGGCATTCCGGCGGTGTTCCTGTGGCCTGGGCAGAAGGGGCCGGGCAAGGCCGCGGTCTCCTATTTCATGGCGAACAATTACCACAAGCCGTCGGACGATCTGTCGCAGCCGATCCTGTGGGACCAGGGCGTCCGGTTCGTCGATGCGAACTATCGGATCGCGCGTGAGATCGCCGACGGCGCCCAGCGTCCGGTGTGGAACGCGGGCGATTATTTCGGGACACTCTACAAGGGGCGGATGAGCCCGGGCGCCGTCGCGAAATGAGCCGCCTGCTCGTCTTCGGGCTGGGATATACCGCATCGCTGGTCGCCGAGCGTCTGACCGCCGATGGCTGGCATGTCGTCGGCACGACGCGGGACGGGCGCGACGGCACGATCCGCTTCGACGATAGCGACGCGGTCGCAGCCGAGATTGCCGCGGCGACGCATATCCTCTCGTCGGTCCCGCCCGAGCACGAAGTCGACCTAGTGCTCGTGCGGTACGGCCCGTTGCTGCTGCGGTCCCGGGCGTGGCTCGGTTACCTCTCGTCGACCGGCGTGTACGGCGATGCCGGCGGCGCGTGGGTGGACGAGACCGCCCCGATCGGCGGCGGCCGGCGCAGCGCACGCGCGGCGGCGGACGCGGACTGGCTCGCGATCGGCGCGCGGACGTTCCGATTGCCCGGCATCTATGGCCCCGGCCGATCGCCGCTCGACCGCGTGCGCGAGGGCAAGGCACACCGGATCGACTGTCCGGGCCAGGTGTTCAGCCGCGCGCATGTCGACGACATCGTCTCGGGGGTGATCGCCGGGATGGATGCGCCGGCGGGTGCATACAACATCGCCGACGATCTGCCCGCATCGCAGAACGACGTCGCCGCGTTCGCCGCGATGCTGCTCGGGCTGCCCGCCCCGCAGTTCGTCACGCTCGATGACCTGTCCGCGATGGGACGCGGGTTCTACCGCGAGAACCGCCGGGTCGCGAACGGCAAGGCGAAGCGCGTGCTCGGCTGGGCGCCGGTCTGGCCCGATTACCGTGCGGGCCTGCGCGCCCTCAACGCGGTCACGAGCCCGATCCCCGCGAGCACGGCGCCGGCAACGGCGAGCGTCGACCAGCGATAATGCTCGAAGATCGTCGATAGCAGCATCGCGATCACCGGCACGATGACGCCCGAATAGGCCGCCTTTGCCGGGCCGATCGCGCGGATGACGTTGAAATAGAGCGGGAAGGCGAGCGCCGAGGCGAACAGCCCGAGATACAGGATGCCGGCGATATACCCCGCGCGCATCTCGAATACCGGCGGGCCGGTCGTCGTCCAGGCAAACGCCGCGTCGAGCGCGGCACCGATCAGCATCGCCACCGCGAGCATCGATCCCATCGGATAGCGCTTCGCCGTCTGCGTCCCCTGCATCACGTTCGCGGTCGACGCGGACAGGATGGCGCACAGCGTGAAGCCGATCCCGATAAGCGCGGAGGTCGATCCGTGCGGATCGACGCGTGCCTCGTTGATGAAGAGCAGCGCAACGCCCGCCATCGCGATCGCCGAACCGGTGACGAGCTGACGTCCCAGCCGCTGGCCGAGGAAGATCCGCCCGAATATCGCGTTCGGCACCAGCAACAGCGCGAACACCACCGCGACCAGCCCCGACGTCACATAATGCTCGGCCCGGTAGACGAAGTTGAAGTTGCAGACGAACTGCGCGGTGCCGAGGATCGCCGCAAAGGCGAAGCCGCGCGCGTCGAGCCGGAGGCTTTCGCGGCGGACGGTGGCGTAGATCGCCATCGCGATCCCCGCGACGAGAAAGCGGTAGCAGACCGACCAGCTCGGCGGCACCACCGCGAGCTGATCGCGGATCACGAGCCAGGTCGAACCCCAGATCAGCGTGACGATGCCGAACGGGATGAGGATCGCCGCGCGGGTCGACTGCGGCGGGTCGGACGGCCCGCTGATGCCGGAGCCGGTCATGTCGGAGGCCGTCATAACGCCCGGATCGCGTCGGCGAGCAGCCCCACGGCATCCGCGGGGCTGTCCCAGGCGGTGACGAGACGGATCTCGCCCGCCGCCCAGTCGTAGAAGTCGAAGCCTTTCGCGCGCAGGGCGGCGGCCTCGTCCGGGGTCACGCGCAGGAACACCTCGTTCGCCTCGACCGGGTGGACCAGCCGGTCGCCCGCGGCCGCCGCGAGGCGTGCAGCGGCGTCGTTGGCGGCCTTGCCATTGGCGAGCCACAGATCGTCGTCGAGCATCGCCAGGATCTGCGCGGCAAGGTAGCGCCCCTTGGACAGCAGCAGCCCTGCGCGCTTGCGGCGGTAGTGCGTGACGGCCGCGAGGTCGGGGTTGAAGAAGACCAGCGCCTCCGCACTCATCGCGCCGTTCTTGACGAAGCCGAAGCTCAGCGCGTCGACGCCCGCGCGCCACGTCATGTCGGCGGGCGAGCACCCGGCATGGACCATCGCGTTGGCAAACCGCGCCCCGTCCATGTGGAAGCCGAGCCCGCGCTCCTTTGCCAGCGCGCCGATCGCGGCGACTTCGTGCGGCTGGTAGACGCGGCCATACTCGGTCGCGTTGGTGAGCGAGATGGCATGCGGCTGGACGCGGTGGACATCGTCGGGGATCGCATCGAGGACGATGCGGATCGTCTCGGGCGTCAGCTTCGCACCGATGCCGTCGGCGAGGAACAGCTTGGCACCATGCGTGTAGAATTCGGGCGCGCCGCCCTCATCGTTCTGGATGTGCGCGTCGCGGTGGCAGACGATGCCGCCATGCGGGGGGCAGAGTGCGGCCAGCGCGAGGCAGTTGGCCGCGGTGCCGGTCGGGACCCAGAGGACCGCGACCTCGGTTTCGAACAGCGCGGACAGGCGCCCGTCGAGCTGCTGGCTCCACGCGTCGCCCGCATAGGCGGTGTCGAGCGTGTCGGCAGCGCCGATCGCGGCCATGACGAGCGGATGGACCTGGGCGGCATTGTCGGAGAAAAATCGCATGGTGAGGACATGCTGCGATGCGGTGTTGGCGTCAACGGGGGCGTCAACGGGAGCGTCGACCGAGCCGTCCCCTTCTGCTTCGTCATCCTGGGCTCGACCCAGGATCCAGAGCCGCGGGCGGGGTCATTCGGGGCACTGGATCCTGACTTTCGTCAGGATGACGGCGGCGGCGGGAGGGGATCACTGCCCGCCGTCATACCCCGGCTCGTCCTCGGGCGGGCGGCGATCGTCGCGTGGTGGCGGCGGTCCCTCGTCCCGGTCGCGGCGCGACGGGCCGACCGAGATGGTCCCGTCCTCGCCCATCTTCAGGTTGAAGCCGAGCCCCTCGATCTCGCCGCCGAGCGGGAGCACCGCATTGTCGGGGTCGTCGGCCGGCAACGCATCGGGATCGACCTCCTCGACCGGTGGCAGCGGGGCGGCGACGGGCGCGATCCCCAGCGCCGACTGCATGAAATCGCGCCAGATCCGTGCCGGGATCCCGCCGCCCGACAGGCCGGGATTCGAGCTGTTGTCGTCATTGCCGACCCAGACTCCGACGACGAGGTCACGCGCAAAGCCGACGAACAGCGCGTCCTTGTTATCCGAGGTCGTGCCGGTCTTGCCAAACGCATCGACGGTCAGGTTCGCGCTGCGCCCCGTTCCTTCGCGGATCGAGGCGGCAAGGAGGTCGAGCATCTCGTCATGGATCGTCGCCGGAATTGCGGTCGAGCCACCGGTAAGCGACTGATACCATCCCTTTTCGCGGACATCCGCCAGCCCACGCGGCTGCACCGGATAGGTCTCGCGCGCGATCGCGGCATAGGCGGCCGTCAGCTCGAGCAGCGACACCGTCGACGTGCCAAGACCGATCGTCGCCTCGTTCGGGATCGGCGTCGAGATGCCGAGGTCGCGCGCGGCCTTGATCACCGCCTTTACGCCGACCTGCTGCGTCAGCCGTGCGGCGGCGACGTTGGACGAGCGCGCGAACGCCTGGCGGAGGGTGATCGTCCCCTGATAGCGGCCGTCGCTGTTCTTCGGCGTCCAGTCGCCGATCGTCACCGGCCGGTCCTCGATCGTCGAATCGGGAGTCAGGCCCGACCGCATCGCGGCGAGATAGACGAACAGCTTGAACGTCGACCCGGGCTGGCGCCGCGCCTGCGTCGCGCGATTGAACGGGCTCTTGCGGTAATTCTTGCCGCCGACCATCGCGACGACGCGGCCATCGGGGCGCATCGCCACGAGCGCGACCTGCGCCTGCCTGAGGCCGGCGCGTGCGACGCTACGCTCGGCGGCGCGCTGCAACCGGGGATCGAGCGTCGTCTTGACGGTCGTCTCGGTCTTGACCTCGCCCGCCTGGTCGCGCGCCTCGGGCAGGATCCAGTCGGCGAAATAGGTGCCGCTGGGGAGCTGCGCCGGCGGACTCGACAGAACGCGCTGCGGCCCGACGGCGTCGCCTTCGGATTTGGTCAGGAACCCCGCGGCGACCATGGCGCCGACCACGACCGCCTCACGCTTGCGCGCACCTTCGAGATTGGACGTGGGAGCAAGCCGCGACGGCGCCTTGACGAGCCCGGCAAGCATCGCGGCCTGCCCGATGTTGAGCGTGTCGGGCGTGCGACCGAAATAATGCTTCGACGCTGCGGCGATCCCATAGGTGTTGTCGCCGAAATAGACGTTGGACAGATAGCGCGACAGGATTTCATCCTTCGACAGCCAGGCCTCCAGCCAGACCGCGATCATCGCCTCGCGGATCTTGCGCGTTGCGGTCCGATCCGAATCGAGGAACGCATTCTTCGCAAGCTGTTGCGTGATCGTGCTGCCGCCCTGACGAACACCGCCCGATCCCATGTTCGCCCAGGCCGCGCGTGCGATGCCGCGGGGATCGATGCCCCAGTGCGAATAGAATCGCCGGTCCTCGATCGCGAGGAATGCCTGGATGACGTGCGGGGGAGCGTCGCGGCGTCGACCGGCTTGCCGATGATCGCGCCGCGCCGCGCGATCGGCGTGCCGTCGCTCGCCGTCAGCGTGATCGAGGGCGGCGTCGGGGGCTGGAGCGACTTTGACAGCGGCGCGGTGAAGGCGAGCCAGATGATCGCGATCACCAGCAGGATGATGCCGATCCCCGTCCCGCGGATGATCCAGCGGCCGATGCCGCCCCGCCGCCGTGGTCGCGCGACGGTGTAGCCCGTGTCGGCATCGGTATCGCCAAACGCCGCGGATCCTTCGCCGGCGCGTTCACGCTCGTAGCGCTCGCGCAGGCGTTCGCGCTCGGTGATCAGGCGTTCGCGTTCATAGGCATAGGGTTCGCGCTCGCCGCCTCCGCCGTGGCCGGAACGGTCTGTATCGAAGGGATCGGGGCGCATCGGGTCGTTCCAGCGGTCGGGCATCTGGTGTGTTATCGTTCTATTACAGTTCGGACAAGCCTGTGCGCATGCCTATCGTGTATGCAGGCTGAGCGACAGCGTCGCGGTATCGCCACGCGGGCACCGCGTCGATGGGCTGTTGTCATCGTGCCGCGAAACGGGGAAGAGCAGGCGAAACGATCGAACCGGGTGATAACGTGACCTCTTCCGAATCTCTCCCTCTCGTCGTCGGCATTGGCGGCACGATCGGCGGCGTGTCGTCGACCGAGCGCGCGTTGCGCATCGCGCTCGATGCGGTCGAGAAACAGGGCTATCGCACGCAGATGTTCGGCGGCGCGGACATGGCGCGGCTGCCGCTGTACGATCCAAAGGCAACGACGCGCACCGCCGACGAGCAGGCGTTCGTCGCCGCAGTCCGAGCCGCGTCGGCGGTGATCATCGCAAGCCCCGGCTATCATGGCAGCATTTCCGGCGTCGTGAAGAACGCGCTCGACCTGCTCGAGGAGACCGCGCGTGACCCGGAGCGGTCCTATCTGGCCGACATGCCCGTCGGGCTCATCGCGACCGCCTATGGCTGGCAGGCGACCGGGAGCACGATCGCGGCGCTGCGCTCGATCGTCCATGCACTGCGCGGCTGGCCGACGCCGTTCGCGGCCGCGATCAACACACAGGTCACCAAGTTCGACGACGAGGGCGGTGCCAGCGATCCCGCGGTGATCGAGCAGCTTCGTCTGGTCGGCCGTCAGGTCGCACGGTTCGCGCCGCTGTCCGAACCGGCCAACTGACCCCGCGCACGCCGAGACCGTCATCCCGGCACTCGGCGGGATGACGGTCTCGGCGGCGGTCTCGCTGCTATTTCAGCCCGCCACCCAGCGCGCGGTACAGCTCCACCGCGTTGGTATCGCGCACGAGCCGGGTCGCGAGAAGGCTCTGCTGCGCGGTGTACAGCGATCGCTGCGAATCGAGCGTGTTGAGAAACGGATCGATCCCGGCCCGGAAACGCAGTTGCGACAGGTTGAACGCACCCGCGGCATTGTCGCGCAGCGACGTCTGTGCAGACAGCTGCGCGTTGATGGTACCGCGTCGCGCGAGCGCGTCGGCGACTTCGCGGAAGCTGGTCTGGACCGTCCGCTCATAGGTTGCGAGCATCGCGTCACGCGACGCCTTGGCATATTGCAGGTTGCCCTTGTTGCGCCCGAAATCGAAGATCGGCTGCGTGATCGTCGGTGCGACCGACCAGCTCTCGCTGCCGTTGCCGAACAGGTTCGACAGGCCAAGGCTGAGCGTCCCGAGGCTCGCGGTCAGCGAGATGTTCGGGAAGAATGCCGCACGCGCGGCACCGATATTGGCGTTGGCCGCGACCAGCTGATGCTCCGCCGCAGCGACGTCGGGACGACGCAGCAACACCTGGGATGACAGGTTCGCGGGCAACGTCTCGAGCGTCGGCGTCGTCTCCGGCATCCGGGCGGGCAGCAGCTCCTGGGTCACGGTGGTACCCGCGAGCAGGTTCAGCGCGTTCTGGTCCTGCGCGATCAGCGTCGTCGCTTCGGCGATGTCCGAGCGAGCCTGATCATAGGTCGTCCGCGCCTGGCGCACCTCGAGTTCGGACGCGATGCCGACGCGGAACCGATCCTGGGTCAGCTTGAGCGTCTGGCCGAATGCACGCTCGGTATCCTGCGCAATCCTCAGACGGTCCTGGTCGGCGGCCATCGTCAGCCACGCGGTCGCGGTCTCGGCGACCAGCGTGACCTGTGCGGCGTTGCGGTTTTCCTCCGCGGCGAAATAGGCCTGTTGCTGGGCTTCGGTCAGGTTGCGGATGCGCCCGAACAGGTCGGCTTCCCAGGCAGAGATGCCGAGATTGGCCGAATAGATGTCGAAGCGACCACCGCCGGCAACTGCGCCCGCGCCCGCGCCACCGCCTGCACCGCCGCCTGCACCGCCACCCGCGCCACCGTCGGCACCGCCGCCGACCCCACCGCCGACTCCGCCGCCGATCGCGCCGAACGGTGACTTCTGGTACGTCGCGCTCCCCGTCGCGCCAAGCGTCGGGAAGAGATCGGCACGCTGGACGCGGTATTGCGCGCGGGCCTGCGCGACGTTGGCGACCGCGATACGCACGTCGCGGTTGTTGTCGAGCGCGAGCTGGATCACGCGACGCAGCCGGTCGTCGGTGAAGAAGGCCGACCAGGCGGTGTCGGCCGGAACGATCGCGCCGACGGGATCGCGCGTCGCGTAGGCGGGGCCGACAGGACCGGTCGGTGCGACCGGCAGGTCCGGGCGGACGTATTTCGGCGCGAGGTTGCACCCCGCCAGCGTGAGGCCGGCGGCAAAGGTCAGCGCGAGGCGCCGGGACATGAAGGACGATGGCATGGCGGTCAGGCCTCCTGCGGCCGCTGATCGTGCGGCGTGTCGCCGTCACGATGGTCGTTGGTAGCGTTCTTTGCCGGCTTGTCCTGTTTGAACAGGCGCTTCACCAGCAGGAAGAACAACGGCACGAAGAAGATGGCGAGGACGGTCGCGGACAGCATGCCGCCGACCACCGCCCAGCCGATCGCGTTCTGACCGCCGGCACCGGCACCACTCGACAGCGCGAGCGGCAGCACGCCGAAGATGAACGCGAACGACGTCATGAGGATCGGGCGCAGACGCAGCTTGGCCGCCTCGACCGCGGCATCGGCCGCGTTCATCCCGTCCGCCATCTTCTCTTCGGCGAATTCGACGATCAGGATCGCGTTCTTCGCCGCCACGCCGATCGTCGTGATCAGACCGACCTGGAGATAGATGTCGTTGTTCAGCCCTGCGATCATCGCTGCGAGCACCGCACCGAGGACGCCGAGCGGGACGACGAGAAGCACGGCGATCGGGATCGACCAGCTCTCGTAGAGCGCCGCAAGGCACAGGAACACGATCAGCAGCGACAGCGCATAGACATAGCCGGCCTGGCCACCCGACAATTGCTCCTCGTAGCTGAGCCCGGTCCATTCATAGCCGATGCCGGGCGGCAGTTTGGCAGCCATCTCCTCCATCGCCTTGATCGCGGTGCCGCTGCTGACGCCGGGTGCGGGCGACCCCATGATCTCGAACGAGGCGACGCCGTTATAGCGTTCGAGACGCGCCGGGCCGTAGGTCCAGTTGGTCGTCGCGAACGACGACAGCGGGGTCATCGCGTTGCTGGCGCCACGGACATAGAAGTTGCCGAGGTCCGCGGGCGAGGTGCGGAACGGCGCGTCGGCCTGGACGAACACCTTCTTCACGCGGCCACGGTCGATGAAGTCGTTGATGTACGACCCGCCGAACGCGGTGCTGACGGTGGTGTTGATGTCCGCCTGGCTGAGGCCGAGCGCGCCCGCCTGCGCCTGGTCGACGTTCAGCTTGAGCTGCGGTGCGTCTTCCAGCCCGTTCGGGCGAACCTGCATCAGCCGCTTGTCCTGGCTCGCCATGCCGAGCAGCATGTTGCGGGCCTCGAGCAGCTTGTCGTGGCCGACGCCGGCATTGTCCTTCAGCATGAAGTCGAAGCCGTTGGCGTTGCCCAGTTCCTGCACGGCGGGCGGCACGAAGCCGATCACCATGCCCGCACGGATCCCCGCGAGCGCCTGGTTGGCGCGCTGCGCGACGGCGGCGACGGTATTCGCGTCGCCTTCGCGATCCTCCCAGGGCTTGAGCTGGATGAAGGCGAGACCGACATTCTGGCCCTGGCCGACAAAGCCGAAGCCGCTGATCGTGAAGATGCCCGCGATATTGGCCTTCTCATCGACCAGGAAGTGATCGCGCAGCTTGTCCATCGTCCGCGCGGTCTCTTCCATCGTCGTGCCCGTGGGCATCGACACCTGCGCGAACATCAGCCCCTGATCCTCCTCGGGAAGGAAGCCCGAGGGCAGCCGCAGGAAGACGAACAGCATCCCGGCGACGATGACCGCATAGATGATCATCGTCCGCACCCAGCCCTTTTCGACGCGACGCAGGCCGTTGCCATATTTGGCGACGCCAGTGTCGAAGGTCCGGTTGAACCAGCCAAAAAAGCCCTTCTTGTCGCCGTGATCATGCTTGGTCGGCTTGAGGATGGTGGCGCAGAGTGCGGGCGTCAGGATCAACGCGACCAGCACCGAGAGCACCATCGACGAGACGATGGTGATCGAGAACTGGCGGAAGATCACGCCGGTCGAGCCGCTGAAGAACGCCATCGGCAGGAACACCGCGGACAGCACGAGGCCGATGCCGATCAGCGCGCCGCTGATCTCGTCCATCGACTTCTTGGCGGCTTCCTTGGGGGAGAGCCCCTCTTCCTGGATCAGGCGTTCGACATTCTCGACGACGACGATCGCGTCATCGACGAGCAGGCCGATCGCCAGCACCATGCCGAACAGCGTCAGCGTGTTGATCGTGAAGCCCGCGACCTGAAGCACGGCGAGCGAGCCGAGCAGCACGACCGGCACCGCGATCGTCGGGATCAGGGTCGCGCGGAAGTTCTGGAGGAAGAGGAACATCACAAGGAAGACGAGGACGATCGCCTCGATCAGCGTGTGGACCACCTGTTCGACCGACAGCCGCACGAACGTCGAATTGTCGACCGGATAGGCGATCTTGACGTCGGCCGGGAATTGCTTGGCGATCTTCTCGACCTCGGCCTTCACCAGCGTGACGGTGTCGAGCGCGTTGGCGCCCGGCGCCAGCTTCACGCCGAAGCCTGCCGCCTGCTTGCCGTTGTAGCGTGCCTGGAAGCTGTAGTTTTCCGAGCCCATTTCGACCCGCGCGACGTCGGCGAGGCGCACGGTGGCGCCGCCGGTGGCCGAGCGGATGATGATCTGGCGGAACTGGTCCGGGGTCTGCAGTCGCGACTGTGCGGTGACGGTCGCGTTGAGCGCCTGGCCCTTGACCGCGGGAAGGCTGCCGACCTGACCCGCCGAAACCTGCGCGTTCTGCGCGGTCAGTGCCGAGGTGATGTCGGTGACGGTGACGCCAAGGTTCGACATCTTGAACGGATCGACCCAGATCCGCATCGAATATTGCGCGCCGAACACCTGCGTGTCGCCGACGCCCTTGATCCGGCTGAGCGGATCCTGGAGTTTCGAGGCGATCAGATCGCCGAGATCGACCTGGTCATGGCTGCCATCCTGCGAATAGGCGGCGATGACGAGCAGGAAATTGGCGGTCGCCTTGGTCACGCGAAGCCCGGCCTGCTGCACTTCCTGCGGCAGGAGCGGGGTCGCCTGTTGCAGCTTGTTCTGCACCTGGACCTGCGCGATGTCCGCGTCGGTGCCCTGTTCGAAGGTTAGCGTGATCGCGAGATTGCCCGCGCCGTCGCTGGTCGAGGCGAAGTAGCGAAGGTTGTCGATCCCCTTCATCTGCTGCTCGATGATCTGCGTCGTCGTGTTCTCGAGTGTCTGCGCGTCGGCGCCCGGATAGGACGTCGCGACCGTCACCTTGGGGGCGGCGATCTCGGGGAACTGCGCGATCGGCAGCGACCGGATCGCGAGGACGCCGGCCATCATCAGGATGATCGCGATGACCCATGCGAAGATGGGTCTATCGATGAAATAGCGTGACATAAGCGGTTACTTCCCGGCCTGCGCGGCCGAATTGCCGTTCGTGTTGCCGCCTGCGGCCGCGTCCGAACCGGCGCCGCCCTTCGACGCGCCGCCCGCGGGGACGGTGACCTGCTGCGGCTTGCCGACCTTGACGGTGGTGCCCGGGCGCAGGTTCAGCAGCCCCTCGACGATCAGCTTGTCGCCGGGTTTCAGGCCGCTGGTGACGATCCACTTGTCGCCGATCACGCGGTCTGTCGTGACGGTCCGCTGCTCGACCTTGTTGTGCGCATTGACGACCATCGCGGTTGCGTTGCCGCGTGGATCGCGGGTGATGCCTTCCTGTGGCGCCATGATCGCCTGGGTGCGCACACCCTCGACCAGCTTGGCACGCACGTACATGCCCGGAAGCAGGATTCCGTTGGGATTGGGGAAGCTCGCGCGCAGCGTCACCGCGCCCGTGGCCGGATCGACCGTGACTTCGGCGAACTGGAGGCGCCCCTCGATCGGATAGGTCTGCCCGTTGGGAAGAAGCAGCTGGACGCGCGCGCTGCCATCGCCGCGGGTGACCCCGCCCGACGCCATCGCCGCCTTCAGGTCGAGCAACTGCGCCGCCGACTGTGTGACGTCGACATAGACGGTGTCGGTACGCTGGATCGTCGCGAGCGGATCGGTCTGGCCGGTCTGGACGAGGGCGCCGACGGTCACCAGCGAGCGGCCGATCCGACCCGAAATCGGCGCCTTGATCCGCGTGAAGTTCAGGTTGACGCGCGCGGCCTCGACCGAAGCGCGCTGCGCTGCAACATTGGCGCGAGCCTGTTGTGCGGAGGCGGTGGCGTTGTCCGCCTCCTGCTTGCTGACGGCGTTCAGCGTGACGAGCTCGCCGTATCGGCGGGCCTGCTGGCTGGTTGCGTTGATCTGCGACTGCGCGGCGCCGAGCTGGCCCTGCGCGGTGCCAAGCTGTGCGCGATAAGGCGCGTCCTCGATCTGGTAGAGCGTCTGACCGGCACGCACGAGCGCGCCTTCGGTGAACAACCGGCTGCGGATCACGCCGCTGACCTGCGGACGGACTTCCGACGTTTCGACGGCGGCAATACGGCCGGGAAGCTCGGTCGTGAGCGTCACCGAGTCCTGCGCGACCGTGACGACGCCCACGGTCGGCGTCGGCGGTGGCGGGGGCGCCGGCTCGCTGCATGCCATCACGAGGGCAAGCGCCCCGAGAGCTACCGAACCCTTGATGTCCAATCGACGCATATTCCGCTTTCCCATTCGCTCGCTCCCACCAACGGGTGCAACCGCACGCCGGAATGAACGTTCATTCCGCTTGCGTGGCCGCTATGATTGTGCGAACGCCGGGTCAAGCAAAAAAACCTTTTGGAGTGGCGTATTGGGTGCAGTGCAACATGAGAGCGCAGGGCAGAAACGGATCGTCGACGCAGCGCGGCACCTTTATGCCACCAAGGGCTTTCACCGGACATCGATGGCAGAACTCGCGGCGGCAGCGGATGTCAGCGTTGGCCTGATCTATCGCCTGTTCACCGACAAGAATGCGCTCATCAAGGCGCTCGTTCTCGAGGACTCCGAGGCCAAGGAGGCGGAGTTGCGTGCCTTGACCGACGACGTGACGTCGGGGCGGGTGACGATCGAGGCGGGGTTCGAACATCTTGCCCGACACGCGCTTGCCAAGGGGGACGAGGCGCTGTCGTTCGACATCATGGCGGAGGCGCACCGCAACAGCGACGTCGCTGATACGATCGCGACGCTGTGTCTCGGGTTCCGCTCGGTCGTTCGCGAGCTGGCGTGCGTCGCCAATCCGTTGCTGACGTCCGAGGCGCTGGACGGCGCGGAGGAGCTCGTGCTGGCGTTCATGTTCGGGCTTGGTCATCGCACGCTGTCGCGGCCGCGTCTGTCGGAAGTCGAGACCGCGAGGATCACCAGCCAGATGATCATCGCCGCCTTGAAGGCCCTGTAGGCGCACGCATCACCCCGTCTCGCCGCGCGATCGGCAGTGGGATCCACCGCGTTTCCAGACCGGTGGGTCCGAGCCACAGTCGGCGATGTTGCACTGCGGCGCGCGACGTTCGATAATGCCGGGATGAGCAAAACCAGCCGACGCGACATCATCCTGGCGCTTGGCGCCTTGGGCATCCCGCCCGGCGCAGCGCGAGCGCAGACCCGCACGCCGCGTCAGGCACAGCCGGGACGCGGCAAGGTCGAGCCCTTCTCCTGGGACTCGCTCAAGGCGCGCGCCGCGGCGCTCGCGAGCCAGCCCTATCGTGCGCCCGCGAAAGCCGCGGCGGCGGAGGCGATCGATTACGATGCGGTCGGATCGATCACCTACAAGCCTGACAGGACGTTGGCGGGGGGTATCCGGTTGTTCCCGCTCGGCCGTTACGCGCCGACGCCCGTTGCGATCCACATCGTCGAGGGCGGGCAGGCGCGCGCCGTCGATTTTACCCCCGACCTGTTCCAGGCGACCGCCGGCCACCATGCGGCGCTGGGGCTCGCCGGGTTCCGCGCGGTTTCACCGGACGGCAAGAGCGACTGGATGGCGTATATCGGCGCGTCCTATTTCCGCACCGCCGGTTCGCAGGATCAATATGGCCTGTCCGCACGCGGCATCGCGATCGACACCGGGATCGACGGCAAGGAGGAATTCCCCGCCTTCACCGCGTTCTGGATCGAGCCGAGCGGCGCGCAGGCCTATACGATCTATGCGCTGCTCGATGGGCCGAGCGTGACGGGCGCCTACCGGTTCCTCTGTCGTCACACGGCCGGGTCCGGCGCCGATGGCGGCGTGGTGCAGGACGTGTCGTCGACGATCACGCTGCGCAAGGATGTGGCGCGGCTCGGCATCGCGCCTGCGACGAGCATGTTCTGGTACGGCGAGGGCAACCGTGCAGCCGCGATCGACTGGCGACCCGAGATCCACGACTCGGACGGGCTCGCCATGGCGAGCGGGTCGGGGAGCGGATCTGGCGACCGCTCGACAATCCCGCCACCCCGACGCTCGACAGTTTCCAGGACAGCAATCCGCGTGGTTTCGGGCTGATCCAGCGCGACCGCGCGTTCGATCATTACCAGGACGACGGCGCATTCTACGACCGGCGCCCCAATTTGTGGGTCGAGCCCAAGGGCGACTGGGGCAAGGGCGCGGTGACGCTGTACGCGTTTCCGACCGCAAGCGAGACGGTCGACAACGTCGCGGCGTTCTGGGTGCCCGACGCGCCTGCCAAGGCGGGTCAGACGCTGACGTTCGACTATCGCCTGACCTGGGCGTCGCGCGACGCCTCCGTCGCGACGGCCGCGCATGTGGTGGATACGTGGCGCGGTGCCGCGGGTCGGCCCGGCTCGGCCCCCACCGCGGGCGCGCGCAAGCTGGTCGTCGATTTCGTCGGTACGACGCTGGCCGGGCTCGACCGGTCGAGCGGCGTGACCGCGCAGGTCGACGTCGGGCGTGGTCGCGTGCTGGCCAATGCCGCCTATCCCGTCGTCGGCCAGCCCAATCGCTGGCGCGTCACCGTCGATATCGAGCCCGAGCGGGGTGCGACCGCCGATGTCCGGCTGTATCTGAAGCGCGGCACCCTGTCGCTGAGCGAAACGCTGCTGACACAGATCGGGGCCTGAGATGCCCGACCCCGCCCCCGACGCCGCCCCTGACCCTGGCGCCCCTGACCCTGGCGCCCCTGACCCTGCCGCCCCGCCTGTCTCGTCGCGCGATGCGGCACGCCAATTGCCGCCCGATCTGCCGATCGCGATGCCCATCCAGGATTTTCGCGCGATGGGGGCGGGCGGGGGACCGCTAGCGGCAACGGACGACGCGATGGGTGGCGCCGCGACCGCGCGCAGCGTCGTGACATCGCCCGAGGGAATGCTGTCGCGGCGTCTGCTGCTGTTCCTGCTGACCAGCCTGATCGCGACCACCGCATCGGCTGCGGTGCAGGATCTCGCTGCTCGGCGACGGGATCGACCTGTGGGACGTCGCGTTGCTCGCATTGTTCTTCCCGCTGTTCGGCTGGATCGCGTTCGGGTTCCTGACCTCGCTGATCGGGTTCATTTTGCTGATGACGGGCATGCATCCCGGGTTCGTGCCCGCACCACGCAACCGCGGCAACCTGATCGGGAAGACCGCCGTGCTCGTGCCGATCTACAACGAGGATGTCGACGCGGTGTTCGGCCGGATCGCGCGGATGATGCACGACGTCGACGCAGCGGGTGAGGCGGGCAGTTTCGCGTTTTTCGTCCTGAGCGACTCGGGCGAGGATGCCGAGCCGCGCGAACGCGCGGCCTGGGCGATGCTGGCGGCGCGCTCGCAGGTGCCGCTGCACTACCGGCGACGGACTGCCAATGTCGCGCGCAAGCCCGGCAACGTCGCCGATTGGGTCAGCCGGTTCGGCGGCGCCTATGACCATATGATGATGCTCGACGCGGACAGCCTGATGAGCGCCGAGGCGATGATCGGCATGGCGCAGGTCATGGAAAGCCGACCGTCGGTCGGGTTGTTGCAGACCGTCCCGACGATCTACGGCGGCACGACGCTGTTCCAGCGCTGGATGCAGTTCAACAGCCGGCTCTACGGGCCGATCTCGACCGCCGGGCTGGTGTGGTGGTCGGGCGCCGAGGCGAGCTTCTGGGGGCATAACGCGATGATCCGCACGCGCGCCTTCGCCGAGAGTTGCGGTCTGCCCGTGCTGCCGGGCGCTGCGCCCTTCGGCGGGGCGATCATGAGCCACGACATGGTCGAGGCGGCGCTGCTGCGCCGGCGTGGCTGGGCGGTGCACCTGATCATGATCGACGACAGCTATGAGGAGTTTCCGCCGACGCTGATCGACATGGCGGTGCGCGACCGGCGCTGGGCGCAGGGCAATATCCAGCATCTTCAGCTGCTGAATTCGGATGGCTTTCACTGGGTCAATCGGCTGCAGCTGCTGATCGGCGCCTCGGCCTATATGACGTCGCCCGCATGGCTGGTGCTGATCCTGACGACGATCGCGCAGGCGTTCGCGGGGGAAAGCAAGCTGGTCGAGGCGACGACGTCCGCGCGCGTGCTGGCGATGACGGTGGTGCTGCTGTTCGGGCCCAAGCTGCTCGGGATCATCTGGGCGGTGTCGGACACGGCGCGGCGCGAAGCCTTCGGCGGCGCGCGCGCGATCATCTCCTCGACGCTGGCCGAGATCCCGCTGTCGATGCTGTCCGCGCCGATCATCATGCTCACGCAGACGATGGACCTGATCAGCATCTTCCGCGGGCAGCCGTCGGGGTGGAACCCGCAGAACCGCGACCGCGACGGGCTGACGATCCGCGCCGTCCTGCCGCGCTACCGGTGGCATCTGGTCGCGGGCGTGGCGCTGCTCGCGCTGTCACCCGCCGTGCCGGTGACCGCGCTGTGGCTGGCGCCGGTGACGCTGGGGCTGTTGCTGTCGCCGTGGCTGGCGAGCTGGACCGCGAGCAATGCAGCCGGCGAGGCGGCGATGCGCCATGGCCTGTTCCAGGTACCGCGCACCGGGATCGACCAGTTGCCGGCGACCGAGGCTTCGGCGCTGCGGGCGATCGCGCACTAGCTCGCCTCGGCGCCCCGCTGGGGGGGATCTTCAGTCGAAATCGGGCGGGTGGGGTGTCCGGCCGATCGGCGGGACGGAATAAGATGGTGCTGCCGGTGAGGATTGAACTCACGACCTCAGCCTTACCAAGGATGCGCTCTACCACTGAGCTACGGCAGCACTCGCCGACATCGCTGCCGGCGGAGTGGGGCTAAGAGACGAGGGCGGCGCGATTGTCAAGGCACGGTGCGGCAATATAGGGCGTAATTATGGATATGCGGGATCAGAAGGCCGCCGAAAAGGCGGAGCGAATGGCGGCGGCGCTGCGCGAGAACCTGCGGCGGCGCAAGGCGCAGGCGCGCGCCGCCGCGGCCGAACCCACGCCGAAGGCCGCGACCGAAGACTAGGGCGTCAGCCGATCGGCGCGCATTTTTCGCGCAGCCAGGCCAGATCGTCCCCCGTCATCTCGGGCGACAGCGTCTCGAACACCTGCGCGTGATAGGCGTTGAGCCACGCGAGCTCGGGCTGCGTGAGCAGCGACGGCTCGATCAGCGTGCGCTCGATCGGGCAGAAGGTCAGCGTCTCGAAGCCGAGCATGTCGCGGTCCGCGCCGGGAATGCTGCGCGGTTCGATCAGCAGCAGATTCTCGATCCGGATGCCGTATTCGCCCGCCTTGTAATAACCGGGCTCGTTCGACAGCATCATCCCCGCACGCAGCGGCTCCATTGCCGCGCCGCCGGGATAGTTGGGCGAGGCGATCCGCTGTGGCCCCTCGTGCACCGCCAGATAGGCGCCGATGCCGTGACCGGTGCCGTGCGCGAAATCGAGCCCCGCCTCCCAGAGCGGCCGCCGCGCGAACGCGTCGATCTGGCCGCCGAGCGTGCCGTCGGGGAAGACCGCGGTCGCGATCGCGATATGGCCCTTGAGCACGCGCGTGAAGCGGTCGCGGATCTCCTTGCCCTGTTCGGGTGACAGTGCGCCGATCGGCATGACGCGCGTCACGTCGGTCGTGCCATCGGCATATTGGCCGCCCGAATCGACCAGATAGAGCTGGCCGGGCTCGAGGGGGACGTTCGACTCTTCGGTGCAGTGGTAGTGCGGGCTGGCGCCGTGCGCGCCGGTGGCCGAGATCGTGTCGAACGACGTGTCCTTCAGCAGCCCGGTCGCCTCGCGGAAGGCGAGCAGCTTCGCGGTGGCGGACAATTCGGTCTGGCTGCCGTCGGCGCAGTCGGTCTCGACCCAGCGCAGGAAGCGCGCGAGCGCGGCGCCGTCGCGGACCGAGGCGGCGCGGTGGCCGGCGATCTCGACCGGGTTCTTGAGCGCCTTGGCGAGCACGACGGGATCGCGCAGCGCGAGGACCTTGGCCCCGCCCGCGGTCAGTGCGTCGGAAATCGCGGCGACCGCGCGTTCGGGGTCGGCGGCGACGCGCTTGCCCGCATAGTCATGCAGCGCGGGCTGGAACGCGCCGCGGTCATGGACGCGGACCGCGTTGCCGAGATGCTGGCGGACGGTGTCGTCGAGCTTTTCGGGCGCGACGAACAGGTCGGTGGTGCCGTCGGCGCCGACGATCGCATAGCTGAGCGCGACGGGGGTGTGGCTGACGTCGTCGCCGCGGATGTTGAGCGTCCAGGCGATCGAATCGAGCGCGGAGAGAACGACCGCGTCGGCGCGCTGTTCGGCGAGCCAGTCGGCGATCCGCGCGCGCTTTTCGGCGGACGAGGCGCCGGCGAACTGGTCGGGCTGAATAGTGATCCTGGCGGGTGAGGGCGCGGGGCGGTCGGTCCAGATCGTGTCGATCGGGTTGGCATCGACCGCGACGAGCTCAGCCCCGCGATCGGCGAGCACCGCGCTGGCTTCGGCGACCCAGGCGCTGGTGTGCAGCCACGCGTCATAGCCGATCCGCGCGCCCTCGGCGACGTGGGTGCCGAGCCAGGCGGCGACGCTCGTCTGCGGCACGGCGGCATAGTCCCAGTGATCGCCGTCGACCTGTTCGCGGACCTGGAGCGTGTAGCGGCCATCGGTGAAGATCGCGGCGCGGTCGGCGAGCACCGCGGCGCTGCCCGCCGAGCCCTGGAAGCCGGTCAGCCAGCCGAGCCGCTGCGCATAGGCCCCGACATATTCGCTCATATGCTCGTCGGTCAGCGGCACGACGAAGCCGTCGAGGCCGGCGGCGGCGAGATGGGCGCGGAGCGCGGTGAGTCGGTCTGCGAGCGGGGTTGCGGGTCGGGCGGGCGTCGGAGGGGTCATGGGGTCTCTCGTCGGGGCATAGGTTTAGGACGTTGACGCGCTGGACGCATCGCGGTCCGGGTGTTCACGGGGTCGTCGGCTAGATCTGCGCACGCATGCACGGGGATCGGGACGGGGCCGTGACAGGGCATGGCGCGCGTTGTGACAGAAACGCGGCGTGTAGGACAGCGGGCTTTGCTCGCGAGGGGCGGGGGTGTCGCGTCGTTATCCCGTCCTCCGTCTGCCGCCGCGTCCGCACACCCTCGCCGTCATCCTGACGAAGGTCAGGATCCAGAGCCACGAGCGCTCAGGTTAGCAACCCTGGATCCTGACTTTCGTCAGGATGACGGGATAAGGGGGCGGGGATGACGGGGGAGGGGGCGTGGGCCGCGGTGCCTGCGTCTGGGTGCAGGCGGGGAGGGCCTCTTGCGTTGGCTTCCGGTCGTGGGGGCGGTAACAGGGGGGATGACCATGAATTCCCCTGCCATCTCCTCGCCCGAGCCCGCATCCGTTCCGCCGCGTGCCGAGCAGCGGCCGCACAGCTTCACCGCGCATGGCGTGACGATCGAGGACCCCTATGCGTGGCTGAAGGATCCGAACTATCCCGAGGTCGATGACGCGGACGTGCTGGCGTATCTCGCCGCCGAGAACGCCTATTTCGAAGCGCAGATGGCGCCGCACAAGGCGCTGACCGACACGTTGTACGAAGAGATGAAGGCGCGGATCAAGGAGGACGAATCCTCGGTCCCGCAAAAGGATGGCGACTGGCTCTACTGGACCGCCTACGAGACCGGCGGCCAGTACAAGAAATGGTGGCGCAAGCCCGTTGCGGGCGGTGACGACGAGCTGCTGCTCGACGAGCCCGCGCTGGCCGAGGGGCATGAATATTTCCGGCTCGGCGCGTTCTCGGTCAGCAATGACGGGCGCTATCTCGCCTATGCGATCGACGACAATGGAAGCGAGCGGTTCGAGGTCCGGGTCAAGGACCTCGACACCGGCGAGCATCTGCCCGACGTGATTCCGGGCATGCTCAGCGAGATCGTGTGGACCGCGGACGATGCGGGCTTCCTCTATGGCCTCGCGAACGAGCAGTGGCGGACCGACAATGCGCGGTTCCACCGGCTGGGGACGCCGATCACAGACGACGTCGTGCTGTTCCACGAGGAGGACGAGGGTTTCCGCGTCGGCGTCGGCGAGACGAGTTCGCGCAAGTGGATCGTGATCGCGACGAGCGACCATGTGACGAGCGAGATCTATCTGCTCCCCGCGCACGAGCCGCTGGCGGTGCCGATCCTCGTCTCGGCGCGCAAGGTCGGGCGCGAATATGACGTCGACGAGCATGACGGCACGCTGTTCATCCACACCAACGACGTCGATCCGAACTTCCGCCTGTGCACCGCGCTGGTCGAGGAGCCGGGCGCGTGGACCGAGCTGATCCCGGCCAGCCCGACCTTCTACATGACCGGGGTGGAGTGCTATCAGGACTTCTTCGTGGTCGACGGGCGCGAGGACGGGCTCGATCAGATCGCGATCCACCGGTACGAGACGCCGACCGAGGGGAAGCGGATCGAGTTTCCCGAGGCGAGCTATGTCGCCGGGCTCGGCGATAATCCCGAATATGACATGACCGTGCTGCGGCTCGGCTATGAGTCGATGGTCACGCCGGGGACGGTGTACGACTATGACGTCGATACCGGTGAGCGGACGATGCTCAAGGTGCAGGAGATCCCGAGCGGTTACGACGCGGCGAAATACGCGACCGAGCGACTGAAGATACGCGCGCGGGACGGGACGGAGATTCCGGTGTCGATCGTCTATCCGGCGGGGTTCGTGCGCGACGGGTCGGCGCCTGTGTTCCTCTATGCGTATGGCGCGTACGGCTATGCGATCCCGCCGGGCTTCTCGACCGGGCGGATGAGCCTGCTCGACCGCGGCTTTGCCTATGCGATCGCGCATATCCGCGGCGGCGATGACCTCGGACAGCAATGGTATCTCGACGGCAAGCTGGAGAAGCGCGAGAACACGTTCAACGATTTCGTCGACGTTGCAAAGGCGCTGGTCGACGCGAAGTGGACCTCGGCGGGGCGGATCGCGATCGCGGGGCGGTCTGCGGGTGGCGAGTTGATGGGCGCGGTGGTCAATTCCGACCCCGCGCTCTGGGGCCCGGTGATCGCCGACGTGCCGTTCGTCGACGTGCTCAACACGATGCTCGACGCCGAATTGCCGCTGACGCCGGGGGAATGGCCCGAATGGGGCAATCCGATCGAGGATCCAGCGGCGTTCGCGCTGATCCGCTCCTATTCGCCGTACGACAACGTCAAGGCGCAGGCCTATCCGCCGATGTTCATCAGCGGCGGACTCAACGACCCGCGCGTGACCTATTGGGAGCCGGCGAAATGGGCGGCCAAGCTGCGGTTGATGAAGACCGACGACAATGTCCTGCTGCTCAAGACGAACATGGGCGCGGGTCATGGCGGCAAGTCGGGCCGGTTCGAGTCGCTGCGCGAGGCGGCGGAGGAGCATGCGTTCGTGCTGTGGCAGCTGGGCGTGGCTGGGTGAGTCTTGGCTCGCGTGGCACCGGCTGAGAAGCTTTGGTTCACGCGAAGGCGCGAAGGCGCGAAGGCGCGAAGAAGATTGGTTCGCGCGGAGGCGCGGAGACGCGGAGTAGAGTAAGAATGTCGTGCTTTTCTACTCTGCGTCCTCCGCGCCTCCGCGCGAAGACTCTTAAACTTTGCGCCTTCGCGCCTTCGCGTGAACAAAGGTCGCTTGCCGCGTGACGATCGAGGCGTTGGTCGCCCGCTATGGTGTCGTTGCGATCTTTCTCGGCGCGGGGGTCGAGGGGGAGGCGGCGGTCGTGACGGGCGGGGTGCTGGCGCATCAGGGGCTGGTGTCGCTGGCGGGCGCAATGGCGGCGGCGGTGATCGGGTCGTTCGTTGCGGATCAGCTGTTCTTTGCCGGCGGGCGGTATTTTCGCGAGTCGCGCCCGATTGCGGCGATCCGGCGGCGGTCGGCCTATGCACGCGCGATCGACCTGCTCGAACGCTATCCGCGACGGTTCATCTTCGCCTATCGCTTCGTCTACGGGATCCGCACCGTCAGCCCGATCGCGATCGGGACGAGCCGGATTTCACAGGGCTTGTTCCTGGCGGTGAACCTCGCCGCAGCGATCGTGTGGGGCTGTGCGTTCAGCGCGATCGGCTATGCCTTTGGCAACGTCATCGAGGAGATGCTGGGGCGGATCGGCACCGGGCGGCTGATCCTGCTCGGCGCAGCGGCGCTGCTGGCGGTCGGCGGCGGCTGGTTCGCATGGCGGAAATGGCGGGAGCGCAGCGCATGACCTTCACGATGACGATCACCGCGGCCGAGGCGGATATCGACGAGCTGGGCCACGTCAACAATGCCGTCTGGGTCCAGTGGATCCAGCGGATCGCGACCGCGCATTGGGAGGCGGTCGCGCCCGCCGAGCACAAGGCCGCCTATGTCTGGGTCGTGACGCGGCACGAAATCGACTATCGCGGCAGCGTGGTCGCGGGCGAGACGGTGACCGGCGAGACCTGGGTCGAGGGCGGACCGAAGGGTGCGCGGTTCGACCGGCATGTGCGGTTCGTCGGCGATGACGGGCGCGTGAAGCTCGACGCGGTGACGACCTGGGCGCTGCTCGACCGCGCGAGCGGGCGGTTGCTGCGCGTGCGGCCGGAGATTGCCGCGCCGTTCTTTGACGGGGCGGGCTGAGGGTTTGGGGTGAGGGTCTTGGCCTTACTTGCCCTCACCCTTCCCGCGGCAAGCGCCGCGGGCCCCTTCCCTCTCCCCCGAGGGGAGAGGGGGATTAGCCTGAGTTTCTCAGCCCCGTCGCGATCGCGTTGATCGACAGCAGGATCGCCTCGCCGATGCGCGCATCCTCCTCGCCCGCGCGGCGGCGCTTGATCAGCTCGATCTGGAGCAGGTTGAGCGGCTCGATATAGGGCAGGCGCAAGCGGATCGACGCCTCGAGCGCGGGGTGCTTTTCGAGCAGGCGCGACTGGCCGGTCGCGTCGAGCAGCCCGTCATGCGTCTGCTGCCAGCCGTCGCGGATCCGGCCGAAGACGGTGTCGCGCAGCGCCCGGTCCTCGACCAGCCCGGCATAGCGTTCGGCGATCGCCATGTCGGACTTCGCCAGCACCATCTCCAGATTGGCGAGCGCTGAGGCGAACAGCGGCCAGCCCTGCGCCATGTCGCGCAGCAGCCCCTTGTCCTCGAACCCGGCGAGCGCCTGGCCGACGCCGTACCAGCCGGGGAGCATGACGCGCGCCTGCGCCCAGCTGAACACCCAGGGGATCGCGCGGAGATCCTCGATCCGGTCGGACTTGGTGCGGCTGGCGGGACGGCTGCCGATCTTGAGCCCGGCGATCTCGGCGATCGGCGTCATCTGGCGGAAGACCGTGCGGAAGCCCCGATCGTCGCCGTTGCTGCCGTAGACGAGGTCGCGATAGCTGTGGAACGCGGTGTCGCTGAGGCGGTCCATCGCGTCGCAGAAACGCGTGGTGTCGGCGGTCGAGAGGCGTTCGGGCTCGAGGCTGGCGAGCAGGGTGGCCGAGGCGATCGCCTCGAGATTGGTCATCGCCGCGTCGCGCGTGCCGTATTTGGCGGCGATCACCTCGCCCTGTTCGGTGATGCGGATACGGCCCTGCACGGTGCCGATGGGCTGCGCACGGATCGCCGCGAACGCCGAGCCGCCGCCGCGCCCGACCGCGCCACCGCGGCCGTGGAACAGCTGCATGCCGACGCCCGCTTGCTCGAACACGGGCCTGAGCGCGGTCGAGGCCTTGGACAATTGCCAGGTGGAAGTGAGGTAGCCGCCATCCTTGTTGCTGTCCGAATAGCCGATCATCACCTCCTGATGACCGCGCGCGGTCGAGATGGTGGCGATCTCGGGGAGCGCGAACCACGCGGTCATCACCGCGGGCGCGGCCTCCAGATCGCCGATCGTCTCGAACAGCGGGACCGCCATGATCGCCGCGCTGGGCGTGTCGCCAGGACGGTAGAGGCCGACCTCCTTGAGCAGCAGATTGACCTCGAGCAGGTCGCTGACCGACTGCGCCATCGAGACGATGTAGTTGGCGATGCAGGCGGGGCCATAGGCGGCATGCGCGTCGGCGGCGGCCTGGAGGATCGCGAGCTCGCCCGCGGTTTCCTCGCTGTAATCGGCAAAGCGGGTGGTGAGCGGGCGCGCATTGGCGAGTTCGCGGCGGAGCAGCGCGACGCGCGCCTGCTCGTCGAGCGCGCAATAGTCCGGCTCGACACCCGACACCTTGAGCAGTTCGGCGACGACGCGTTCGTGGACGGCGCTGTTCTGGCGCAGGTCGAGCGTGGCGAGGTGGAAGCCGAACGTCTCGACCGCGCGGATCAGCCGGCCGAGCGCGCCGCCGGTTTTCAGCGCGGTGCCGAGCCCGTGCGCGAGCGTGACGAGATCGGCGCGCAGGTCCGTGGGGCTGGCATAGGCGGCGCCCGTCAGGCGGCCGGGACGCGGCGCGGGCTTGCCGGTCAGCGCCTGGTGGGTCGCGGCGAGACGCGCGTAGATGCCCGACAGCGCGCGGCGATAGGGTTCGTCGGCCCGGCTGGTCGCGTCGTCGCCGCTCGCTGCGGCGAGCGCTTCGATCGCGGGGTCGGCGGTGGCATGTTCGGTCGAGATCGACAGTTCGGCCCCCAGCGCGTGGACCGCCTCGCAATAATAGCCGAGCACCGCCTCGCTGGCCTTGGCAAGCGCGGTCCGTAGCGAGTCGGCGGTGACATAGGGATTGCCGTCGCGGTCGCCGCCGATCCAGCTGCCGGGCTTGAGGAAGCTCGGCGTGCGTTCGCCGAGCGCGCGGTCCCAGCGCTGGTAGAGTGCGGGGAGCGCGGGGAGGAAGACGTCGCGCAGATAGCTGAGCGCGGTATCGACCTCGTCCGCGACGTAGAGCCGGTCGCGGCGCAGCACGCGCGTCTGCCACAGCAAGGCGATCTGGCGGAGGATCGCGTCCTCGACCTGATCGCCGTCGGGGGTCGTATCGCGCCCGGTATCGCGCAGCAGCATGAGCTCGGCGATCCGGTTGCGGTGGTCGATCATGCTCTTGCGCCGCACCTCGGTCGGGTGCGCGGTGAGCACGGGGACGATCAGCGCGTGATCGAGCAGCGCGCGGACCTGCGTGCGGTCGATCCCCTCGGACTCGAGCCGGGTGATCGCGGCGGCAAGGTCGGCGCCCTCCTCGGCGGCGATCCCCTGGCGATCCTCGGCGAGATTGGCGAGCATCGAGAACAGCATGAAGCCGCGCACGAAGTCGAGCGTCTCGTCGAGGCTGAGTTTCTCGAGGCTGAGGTCGACCGCGCTGTGATCGCCGTCGCGGCCCGCCGAGGCATCGCGGTGGCGCTCGACCGAGGCGCGACGGATCGTCTCGGTCGCCTCGAATAGCCGGTCGCCGCCGTAGAGCCGGATGACGTCGCCGAGCAGCGTGCCGAGGAAGCGGATGTCGGGATTGTTCGCGATTGCGGGAAGACTTGCCATCCGCCCTTGCTGCGCTGCGACAGGGATCAGGTCAACCGTCGACGCTTCGGCACGCGATGAATTCAGGGTGCGTCGAGGCGTGTTTGCGACATAAAATTACGGCTGCTGGCGTTTGCGCGATTCGGCGCGTTCCTCCGAGGTGACGGTGCCGTCGCGGTTCAGGTCCATCCGGTCGAACCATTGCAGCGTCCCCTCGCTCCATTCGATCGCGGTGATCACGCCGTCCTTGTTACGGTCGAACGCCTTGATCCGCGCATTGGGAGAGGGCAGCTCGTCCTTGGTGATGCGATCGTCGGCGTTGCGGTCGAGCGTGCGGAACCGCCGCTCCATGCTGGCGCCGAAGTCGAGCCGCGAGGTGACCGAAGGGGGCACGAACCCGGCCGCGCCGGCATCCGCCTGGGCGCGCTGCGCGTCCTTGTCGCCGCATCCCGCGACGACCAGACCCGCCGCCATCACACCCAAGATCACCCGCATCGATCAGTCTCCCAAGACCCACTTCGCGCAGCCGATCGCCCGGTCACGCTTCGAGTTCAATGTCCCAGTAAAGCCAATCGTGCCAGGTTTCGTGCAAATAATTTGGCGGAAAGCTGCGACCATGCTCGTGCAGATGCCAGTTAGTCGGGCGAATCGGCTCGAGATGGAGCGGCATCGCCGCCTGTCGTGGCGTGCGCCCGCCCTTTTTGAGGTTGCACGGTGCGCAGGCGGTGACGACATTCTCCCATGTGGTGCGCCCGCCTTGCGCGCGCGGGATGACATGGTCGAAGGTGAGATCGCGCAGCTTGCCGCAATATTGGCAGGTGAACTTGTCGCGCAGGAACAGGTTGAAGCGGGTGAAGGCGGGAAATTGCGACGGTTTGACGAACTGCTTGAGCGCGATCACCGAAGGCAGCTTCAGCGCGAAATTGGCGCTGCGCACCTCGCGTTCGTAATTGGCGACGATATCGACGCGATCGAGGAAGACGGCCTTCACCGCGGTCTGCCAGGGCCAGACGCTCAGCGGATAATAGGAAAGCGGCGTATAATCGGCATTGAGCACGAGCGCCGGACACCCATCCGGGTGGCGTATCAGGTCGGGGTGAAACACGGCTCCTCCCACAGAATTCCCGAAACCGCTATCGCGCACCGGGATGACGGCATCATGACAGCACGGCGCGGGACATGGGGTCAAGTCCGGTGAACGGCGCGACATTCGTCACGACGCGGTTCGCGCCCAGTCCGACGGGGCGGCTGCACCTGGGCCACGCGATGTCGGCGATCCGCGCGCACGACTTTGCGCGGACGCGCGGCGGGCGGTTCCTGCTGCGGATCGAGGATATCGACGTGGGCCGCAGCCGACCCGAGCATGTCGCGGGAATCGTGGAGGATCTGCGCTGGCTCGGGCTCGACTGGGATGACCTGTCGTTCCAGTCCGCGCGGCTGGCGTCGTATCAGGCGGCGCTCGAGACGCTGAAGATGCGCGGGCTGCTCTATTCGTGCTTCTGCACGCGCGCGGAGATCGCGGCGAGCCTGTCCGCGCCGCATGCGGGGGACGCCGCGGTCTATCCGGGGACGTGCCGGCGGCTGACGCCCGCCGAGGCGGCGGCGCGGATGCACGAACTGCATTGCTGGCGGATCGACATGGCGGCGGCGCTCGCAGTCACGGGGCCGCTTTGGTGGGAGGATGCGCGGGCGGGGACGGTATACGCCGACCCGGGCGCGCAGGGCGACGTGGTGCTTGCGCGCAAGGACGCGCCCGCGAGCTATCACCTCGCGGTGACGCTCGACGATGCGGCGCAGGGCGTCACCGACGTGGTGCGCGGCGACGACCTGTTCGCGGCGACCGATGTCCACCGGCTGTTGCAGGCGCTGCTGGGTCTGCCGACGCCGCGCTATCACCACCACCCGCTGATGCTGGGGGCCGACGGGGAGCGGCTGGCCAAGCGCACCGGCGCGCCGTCGCTCGCGGCGATGCGCGAGCGGGGGAAGGACGGGCTTGAGGTCGCGGCGGGGGTGCGGGCGATGCTGGCGAAGGATGCTTCTCAACTGCCGTCATCCTGACGAAAGTCAGGATCCAGCGTTACCGAGGGGCGGCGTGTTTGGCCCTGGATCCTGACTTTCGTCAGGATGACGGGTGGGGGTTGTGGAGCGCTGGCCATGCCCCTCGTCATCCCGACGGAGGTCAGGATGCAGGGTTGGGACGTGCGGCGTGTTTGGCTCTGGGCCCTGACTTTCGTCAGGGTGACGGTTTTGGGTGGGGGTGCGTTCAGCTCGGGGCGTTCGACCAAGCGATCAGTACAGGCCGGGGACTTCGCGTTGCGGGGTCGTGGGGCGGTCGGGGAGGAGCAACGTGCGCGTCGGCAGATCCGTCGTCGGGGCGGGGGCGCTGCCGCGCGCCGACGCGGTGATCGCGGTGGCGGTGACCGGCAGGCAGCTGCGGCCCGCGAGGAAGTCGATCGCCTGCCGCGTCGAGGCTTCGCGCGGGTCGCCGAGCGGATAGCGGATATCGTCCTCGGCACGGCAGCTCGCCTCGACCGTGCCCGCAAGCCCGTCATAATAGGCGCCCTGACGCGCGGCGTTCTGCGTCGCCAGCGCGACCACGCGGAGACGGTCGTCGCAGGCGGCGCGGTCGAGCCCGATCTGGCCGACGGGCTTGCCATAGGTGTTGGTGCCGATCAGCCCGGCACTGCCATGCAGATACGGGATCATCGCGTTGATGACGAGCTCGCTCGCGGATGCCGTGCCGCCCGTGCCGATGAACGCGATGCGCGTCGGCGCGATCGATTCGGGCTGCGGCGCGAAGAAGCGCGTGGTGTTGTTCGCGGACTTTTCGGTGCGGTAGGTCGTGTAGCTCGAGACTTCGGACGTCGCGCGGTTGCGGCCGAGCAGGTCGGTCATCAGCTCTGCGATCGAGATCAGCCCGCCGCCATTGTAGCGCAGGTCGATGACGATATCGGTGACGTTCTGCGCGCGGAAGCTGGCAAAGGCGGCGCGCAGCGCGGGGTCCGCGGTCGAGATGAACGTCCTGAGATTGAGATAGCCGTAGTTGCGACCGCCATCGGCGATGACCTTCGCACCATAGCGCGTCGAGACGGGCAGCAGCGCGAAATCGGTCTTGGCGAGCGTGACGGTGCGCGTGCCCTGCGCATCGCTGATCTGCAGCACGCGGCTGGTGCCGACGCTGTTGGGACCCAGTGCGGCCGAGACGCCCGCGCCACCTTCCGCAGCGAAGATCGCGCTGACGGTCCGCAGCGTGGCGGCGCTGGTGCCGATCGCGACGATCTCCGCGCCGCGATCGATCTGCGCCGCCAGCGCGGCACCGCCTTCGAACGATTCGATGATGAAGGCGCGGCGTGCGGTGCCGTCGATGCCGAGACGGAATCCGAAACCCGCATTCTCACCCGCCTGATAATAGGCGTCCTCGTCCCTGATCGACGTCAGATAGGTGAAATAGCGGTCGCGGCGCTGGCTGCGGGCGGTGGCGGTGAGCGCGTCGATATAGCCGTCGACGGTCGTATAGGGTGTCGGATCGAGACTGGCGGGGAGCGTTTCGGGGAACAGATACCATTCGCGCAGCTGCGCCGCGGCCCAGTCCTGTCGTTCGCGCAGGCTGCACCCCGTACTGGCCGTCGGCGTCGGGGTCGATCCCGCAGTCGCGCCCGTACCCGCCCCGGTGCCCGCCGGCGCGCTGGCGAGCATCGAATCCCCGCCGCACGACGCGAGCAGTGCCAACAATGCCAGGCTGGCGCCGATCCGCCGATTACGCATGTAGAGTTTCCCCTGTTCCTCACAACTTAGCGAGCGCCGGCCATGCTGTCTGCGGGTAAATTGCATCCGCTGTGGTGGTCAAATCGCGGGGTCGTCGGGGCTATTCGCGGGCGGCGGCGGCCGGCCATTGCGGGACGCTCCCGGCGCGCCTAGATTGTCGTCATGAACACCTTCCTCGTCCTCCTCCTGATCGCGGCAATGATCGCGACCGTCGTGGCTCTGGTGCGGGGGTGGTGACGTTCCTGCAGGACCAGTCCGCACAGGTGAAGGACGGCGGCCCGAGCGCTGCTTCGCTGAAATCGAACCGGATGATGCAGCAGCGGATCTTCTTCCAGGCGATCGCGATCCTGATCGTCGTGCTGATCCTGTTCGCTGCCGGCCGGACCTGATTTCGGACGCGACGACGATGGTGAAGCTGAACAGGATCTACACGCGGACCGGCGACGAGGGGAGCACCGGGCTGGTCGACGGGTCGCGCGTGTCGAAGGCGTGCCCGCGGATGCAGGCGATCGGCGATGTCGACGAGGCGAACAGCGCGATCGGCGTCGCCGCGGTGGCGCTGGGCGAGCATCCGATCGCGGCGGCGCTCGAGCGGATCCAGAACGACCTGTTCGATCTCGGCGCGGACATCGCCACACCGGGCGAGGATTTCGCGCCGTCCGAAATGACGCTGCGGATCATCGGCACGCAGGTCGAGCGGCTGGAAAGCGAGATCGACGCGATGACCGCGCAGATGGCGCCGCTGACCAGCTTCATCCTGCCGGGCGGATCGCCGGGGGCCGCGGCGCTGCATCTGGCGCGCGCGATCACGCGGCGTGCCGAGCGCGCAGTGGTCGCGGTCGACGACCCGATCAATCCAATGGCATTAGCGTATGTTAATCGCCTGTCGGATTTCCTGTTCGTCGCCGCGCGTGCAGTGAACCAAAACGGCGCGAGCGACGTTCTGTGGAAACCGGGGGCAACGCGCGGATAGCGCTCCGTATCGCTGCATCCTTTTACAGGGCCGTGCCGTGTGCACCGCTCGCGCGAGGACAGTCGATGCCGAACCCCGTCCCCTCCCTCAATCCCGCAGATGCGCGCGAGACCGACGCGCTCGGCAAGCGATTCTCGGCGGTTCGCGACCTGTCGCTCGCGCTCGCCGCGCCGCTGTCGGATGCGGATGCGACGGTGCAGTCGATGCCCGACGCGTCGCCGACCAAATGGCATCTCGCGCATACGAGCTGGTTCTTCGAGACGTTCGTGTTGCGCGATCATGTCGCGGGGTATCGGTTGCACGACGAACGCTTCCCGTTCCTGTTCAACAGCTATTACGAGGCGGAAGGGCGGCGGCATGCGCGCGACCGGCGCGGGATGATCACGCGGCCGACGCTCGACGAGGTCCGGGCGTACCGTGCGCATGTCGATGCGGCTCTGGTCGCGGCGCTGCCCGATCTGCCCGAGGCGGCGCGCGAGCTGGTGGCGCTCGGGTGCCATCACGAGGAGCAGCACCAGGAATTGCTGGTGACCGACATCCTCCATCTGTTTTCGGAAAATCCGCTCGAGCCCGCGGTCTGGAGCGCGCCGCGCAAGGTACCGGTCGAGATGCCGGGCGCGATCGGCTGGATCGAACGCGACGCCGGGATCGCGCGGATGGGGCATGACGGTGAAGGTTTCGCGTTCGATTGCGAGACGCCGCGGCACGACACGCTGCTGACGCGCCATGCGATCGCTGACCGGACGGTGACGAATGGCGAATGGGCGGCGTTCATCGCCGATGGCGGCTATAGCGAGCCGCGCCACTGGCTTGCCGATGGCTGGGCCTGGGTGAAGGCGGAGGGCATCGTCGCGCCGATGTACTGGGAAGAACGCGACGGCGGCTGGACGCGGTTCGGGCTCGACGGGCGGCGCGCGATCGATCCCGCCGCGCCGGCCACGCATGTCAGCTTCTACGAGGCGGACGCCTATGCCAGCTGGGCGGGCGTGCGGCTGCCGACCGAGGCCGAATGGGAGGCCGTTGCGGCGGACTATGCCGGCGACGGCGGCAACCAGATGGATGCGGCGGGCCCGGTCGAGCCGCGGCCGGCACGCGCCGGCGACCCCGCCTTTTTCGGCGACGTCTGGGAATGGACGGGGAGCGCCTATCGTCCCTATCCGGGCTTTCGCGCGGTCGAGGGTGCGGTCGGCGAGTATAATGGCAAGTTCATGAGCGGGCAGTTCGTGCTGCGCGGCGGGAGCTGCGCGACGCCGCGCGGCCATGCACGCGCGAGCTACCGCAATTTCTTCTACCCGCACCAGCGCTGGCAGTTCACCGGCGTCCGGCTCGCCAAGGATATCTGATGTTGAAGCGTGAAATCGAAGACGGCGAGCAGAGCCTGGCCGATCCCGCCTTCCGGGCGGACGTGCTCGACGGGTTTGCGCGGCGGCCGCGCGCGATTCCCGCGCGCTGGTTTTACGACCGGCGTGGGTCCGAGCTGTTCGAGGCCATCACCGATCTGCCCGAATATTATCCGACGCGGACCGAGCGATCGATCCTCGAGACCGCGTGCCCCGAGGTCGCCGAGATTGCGGGCGCAGGACGTGCAGTGGTCGAATTCGGGTCGGGGTCGTCGACCAAGACGCCGATCCTGCTGAAGGCGGTGGCGCCGTCGGTCTATGTGCCGATCGACATCTCAGGCGATTTCCTACGCGAATCGTCGCGCGTTCTTGCCGACCAGTTTCCCGAGCTGCTTGTCCTGCCGTTCGAGGCGGATTTCATGCGGCCGCTGGCGCTGCCCAAGACGATCGCGGACACGCCCAAGCTCGGTTTCTTTCCGGGGTCGACGATCGGCAACATGATCCCGCTGATGGCGGTCGACCTGTTGAAGGCGATGCGTGCGTCGCTCGGGATCGGCGCGATGCTGCTGATCGGGATGGACCGGATCAAGGATCCGGCGGTGCTGGTCCCGGCCTATGACGATGCGCAGGGCGTGACCGCGGCGTTCAACATGAACCTGCTCGAGCGGATCAACCGCGAGCTCGACGCCGACGTGCCGGTCGAGGCGTTCCGGCACAAGGCGGTGTGGAACGACGACCGCGCGCGGATCGAGATGCATCTCGAGGCGCAGCGCGACGCGGCGTTCACGATCGAGGGGCGGCCGTTCGATATCGCGGCGGGCGAGACGATCCACACCGAGAACAGCCACAAATACGGGTCGCGCGATGCGCGGATCCTGTTGCGGTCGGGCGGGTGGACGCCGATCCGCGAATGGACCGATCCGGCGGGGCTGTTCTCGCTGTACCTGGCGGAAGCGCAGGCGGAGCGGCCGGCGCCTTAAGTGCGGGAGGACACATGTTGTCCGTCACCCCAGCGAACGCTGGGGTATCGTCCCGCAGGGGCGACGGGGCTTGAGCCGCGGGAGACCCCAGCTTTCGCTGGGGTGACGTACTTCAATGAAGGGGGCGCCGCGCGACGCCCCCGGCCCCTGAACAATCAGCGGCCTGCGGCGTCGTCCGCGTTCATCGGCTCGTCGCCCTGCTTCTTGGCCGCTTCGTAGCGCTCGATCGCCTCGATCGTGATGCGCTTGGCTTCCTCGGCATCGCCCCACTTGCCGACCCGGACCCACTTCGTCTTCTCGAGGTCCTTATAGTGGGTGAAGAAATGCTCGATCTGCTCGAACACGATTTCGGGCATGTCGGCACGCTCGCCGATATTGGCGTAATACGGGAACACCGCGTCGACGGGGACGCAGACGAGCTTCTCGTCGCCACCGGCCTCGTCCTCGAGGTTGAGCACCGCGATCGGGCGCGCGCGGACGACGCAGCCCGGGATGAACGGCGAGCGTGCGATCACGAGCGCGTCGAGCGGATCGCCATCGGGGCTGAGCGTGTGCGGTACGAAGCCGTAGTTCGCGGGATAGCGCATCGGCGTGTGCAGGATGCGGTCGACAAACAGCGCACCCGACGCCTTGTCGAACTCGTACTTCACGGGCTCGCCGCCGGTCGGGACCTCGATGATGACGTTGAGGTCTTCGGGCGGGTTCTTGCCGGTCGGGATGAGATCGATGCGCATGGCGGTCCTTTCAGAAATGACGGTGCCGGCGCTCCACCTCGGGGAGAGCGGCCGGCACCGGAAGATAAAGTGGCTGTCAGCGCGGCATCAGCAGCCTGTCGAGCCCACCGTCACCTGTACCCACCTTCTCGAGCCGCGGATAGCGCGGGCCGTCATGGTAATCGAGCGAGATGTCGCGAAATCGGTCATTGTTCTTCACAGTAAGCCGGATCGGCAGCTTCGTCCCCTGTGCCGCCAGGATCGCCGCCTTGATGCGATCGGACGAATAGGACTCGCCGTTGACCGCCTCGATTTCGGTGCCGATGTCGATCCCCGCCTTGAACGCGACGCTGTCCCAGATCGTCGCGGTGACGACGCCTTCCTTGTTGACGACCATCCCGAGCGAATAGCTGACATCGGTGCCGCGGCTCTTTTCCGCCTGTTTGAGATACGGGCTCTGCACGGGGCCGTAGACGAGCTTGTAGCCGTTCATCGCAAAGCCGTTGATCGGCGCGGGCTTGCCCGTCTCGGTCAGCCGCGTGTCGAGGAAGCCCGCCCAGTCATAGGGGAGGATGCCGTTGAGCGTCTTGGCGACCTCGTCGAACGTATAGGTAACCTCGCCATAATCGCCGTTGCGGATGCCGAAGAAGGCCTTGGCGAAGTCGTCGATCGACTTCTTGCCGCCCGACTTCTGGCGGAGCATCGCGTCGACCTCCATCCAGACCATCAGCCCTTCGTTGTAATAATCCTCAGACCGCTGCCAGCTCGTCCAGCCCTTGGGACGGCGTGCGGAGATGACCGGGTCGTTGGTCGTGTCGACCAGCGGCCGCCACTGGCGACCCGGCGCGGTGTCGTAGATGCCGAGGATCGAGGCATAGCCGTCGAGCGTGTCCTGCTTGCTGACGAGCCCCGAGCGCGCCTGGAGCACATAGCCCCAGAACTGCGTCTGGCCTTCATAGACCCAGAGTAGCGAGTTGCGCATCGGCGTGCGGAAATCGGGCGTCCACAGGTCGGCGCCGCGGCGGAACTTGCCGTCCCAGCTGTGCGAGAATTCGTGCGGCAACAGGTTGCGCGCCGACGCGCCCGTTTCCCATTCGGTGAAATAGCCGGGGCGGACGCCGTTTTCCGAGCTGCGATGATGTTCGAGCCCGATCCCGCCGAGCTGGTCGGTGATCGAGAGCAGGAATTCATAATGATCGTAATGCTCCGCGCCGAACGTGCGCGCGGCCTGCTCGACGAGCCGCTTGTGCGCGTCGATCTGTTCGGGCTTGGCGGCAAGCTGGTCGGGGCTGTCGGCGAAGACGTTGAGGTCGACCTTGGGGCTCAGCGGCCAGACCTTGCCGTACTTGCCCGCGAGGATCGGCGAATCGACGAGGATCTCGTAATTGGTCCGGTCATAGGCATAGGTCGAGCCGGTGACCTTGGCGGGCAGCGCGCCCGCCGCGGTCCAGCCCGCGGGATAGGTGACGGTCATCTTCACCGGGATCTGACGCGTAAAATATCCCGCCGGATACAGGCTGACCGAGTTTGGCTGCAGGCTGATCATCGTCGGGGTCATGACGATGCGGCCCTGGTCCGCCTTGGTTGCCGAGATGAACTGGAAGGTCGCGTCGAGCTGCTTCGTGCCCGCGGGAACGTCGATGTGGAATGCGAAGACGTCGACCGGGTCGCGCGTCCAGGGCAGGATCCGGCCGTTCGCGCGGATCACCAGCCCGGCAAGCTTCTCGATCTCGCCGCGCGGCGAATGCGCGCCGGGGAGCCATTTCGGGAACAGCAGCGCCATCTTGCCCGACGTCGCGACGGGGATCGTCTCCTTCACGCGGAAGATCCCGCGCTCGGTATCGGTCGCATCGACATCGACGAGCAGCGTGCCGGGATAAGGCGTGTCCCGCGCGGCGGGGATGGTGTCGACGAACGGGACCGGCTGCGGTGCGGTGTTGCCGGCGGGGACTTGCGCGACCGCGGGAAGTGCAGACGCGAGCAGGGATGCGACGAGAAGCTTGCGGATCAAGGAAAGGCCTTCCGGCTGAGAGACGATGGCACAGCGTAATCGCGCGAAAGGCCAGTCGTCCAGTCCTTTACCGAGGGCGATAAGGTCGGTTTTCCTACGCTTCCCCGTCATCCTGACGAACGTCAGGATCCAGGGTTAGGGGCGGTGGCATGTCGGGCTCTGGGTCCTGACTTTCGTCAGGATGACAGAACAGGGAAGGGGCAGCGTCAGCTGCTGCCGAGAACGTTGATCGTGAACGCCAGCACACCGATGTTGAAGACGAACGCCGCCATGCACTGGCCCAGCGCGACTTTTCGCACGCGGCGCGACGTGATCTCGACGTCGGACGTCTGGAACGTCATCCCCAGCGTGAACGCGAAATAGGCGAAGTCCCAGTAATCGGGCTCGGCGCACGACGGGAAGTCCAGCCCGCCCGCATCCTTGCCATCTTCGCCGTCGCTGTAGAACAGATGCGCGTAATGCAGCGTGTAGACCATGTTCGAGAACAGCCACGCGAGCACGAGCGTCGCGACCGAGATCAGGATCGCGACGAGATCGGTCTTGCCCTGCAACTCCTTTGCCACCGCGACGAGCACGACGATCAGGATCGTCCCGCTGAACGCGAGCAGCACCGCGCGGTTGGCGTCGTTCTCGTCCGCATAGCGGCGCATGCGCTCGGCGGTCGCGTTGCCGAACAGCGTCGCGACGGTGGCGAGGAACAGGATCGCAGCGATATCGAACGCCGCCATCGTCCCGCGCCCCAGCCCCAGGCCGACTCCGAACGGGGGGATCAGCGCGACGAGGCCGATCGCGAAGACGATCGCGAACAGGACGAAGCGCGGCGGCGCAACGCGCTGGCCAAGCCCCCAATATCGGACGGGATTGCTCATGGCACGGCGCTAGCGCTTCGCAGGCACGTCGCCTAGATACGCGCCATCATGGCTAGAATAGAAACCCCGCGCCGCGTCCGTGGCACCCAGGACATTTTCGGTGACGAGCAGCGCCGCTTCGCGCACGTGCTCGCGACGTTCGAACGCGTGCGGGCGCTGTACTGCTTCCAGCGGATCGACATCCCGGTGTTCGAATCCACCGCGGTGTTCGCGCGTTCGCTCGGCGAGACGACCGATGTCGTGTCGAAGGAAATGTACAGTTTCGAGGATCGCGGCGGCGATTCGCTGACGCTGCGCCCCGAATTCACCGCGGGGATCGCGCGCGCGTATCTGACCGAGGGCTGGCAGCAGTTCGCGCCGCTCAAGATCACGACGAGCGGCCCGGTGTTCCGCTACGAACGCCCGCAAAAGGGGCGGTTCCGGCAGTTCCACCAGATCGACGCCGAGGTGATCGGCGCGGCGGAGCCCGCGGCGGACGTCGAGCTGCTGGTGCTCGCGGATCAGCTGTTGCGCGAGCTCGGCATTGCCGAGGGGGTGACGTTGCAGCTCAACACGCTGGGCGACGCGGCAACGCGCGAGGCGTGGCGCGCGGCGCTGGTCGCGCATTTCGAGGCGCATCGCGGCGAGCTGTCCGAAGACAGCCTGACGCGGCTCGAGAAGAACCCGATGCGGATCCTCGATTCGAAGGATCCGAAGGACCGCCCGATCGCGGACAGTGCGCCGGATATCGACGCGTATCTGACGCCCGAGGCGCGTGCGTTCTTCGACGCGGTGACTGCGGGGCTCGATGCCGCGGGCGTCGCGTGGGAGCGCAATGCCCGGCTGGTGCGCGGGCTCGATTACTACCGCCATACGGCGTTCGAGTTCGTGACCGACCGGTTGGGCGCGCAGGGCACCGTGCTGGCCGGTGGCCGCTATGACGGGCTGATCGGCTCGCTGGGCGGGCCCGAGACGGCGGGTGTCGGCTGGGCCGCGGGGGTCGAGCGGCTGGCGATGTTGCTGGACGAGCCGGCGGCCGCGGCGATCGATGCGGTCGTGGTGCCGATGGGTGCGGACGCCGAGGCGCGTGCGACGGGTATCGTCGCGGACCTGCGGCGTGCGGGCGTTGCGGTCGAGATGGCGTACAAGGGCAAGATGAAGGCGCGGATGGCGAAGGCGGATGCGCTCGGCGCGCGCTTTGCGATCATCCTCGGCGATGACGAACTCGCCAAGGGCGTCGCGGCGGTGAAGACGCTCGGCGCGGGCACGCAGGTCGAGGTGGCGTTTGCCGATCTGGCGGAGGCGCTGCGTTGAGCCTCCCCGTCATCCCGGCGCAGGCCGGGATCCAGAGCCATGACGGCTGCGCCCGGTTACCCTGGATCCCAGCCTGCGCTGGGATGACGGTGGCGGGAGTGCGCGCATGACCCAGATCTCCCCAGACCGCATCCGCGCGATCGAGGCGCGGCGCGACGAATTGCAGGCGTTGATGTCGACCGGCGACCTCCCGTCGGACCGCTTCGTCGCGGTGTCCAAGGAATATGCCGAGCTCGAACCCGTCGCGCAGGCCGCGACCGAGGTGCGCCGGTTGCGGCAGGAGGCCGAAAGCCTCGCCTTCATGGCCGAGGATGCCGACGACGAGCTGCGCGCGATGGCGTCCGAGGAGCTGCACGAGAACCGCACGCTGCTCGAGACCGCGGACCGCAAGCTCGCCCTCGCGCTGCTGCCGCGCGATCTCGGCCGACGAACGCTCGGCGATGCTCGAGGTGCGCGCCGGCACGGGTGGCGACGAGGCGGCGCTGTTCGCGGGCGATCTGTTCCGGATGTACCAGCGTTATGCCGAATCGCAGGGTTGGCGGGTCGAGATGATCTCGGGCTCGTCGTCGGACGCGGGCGGCTTCAAGGAAGTCGTCGCCAGCGTCACGGGGCAGGGCGTGTTCGCGAAACTCAAATACGAGAGCGGCGTCCACCGCGTCCAGCGCGTGCCCGCGACCGAGGCGGGCGGGCGGATCCACACCTCGGCGGCGACCGTCGCGGTGCTGCCCGAGGCGGAGGAGGTCGACGTCAAGATCGACGACAAGGATCTGCGCATCGACGTCTATCGTTCGTCGGGCCCGGGCGGCCAGTCGGTCAACACGACCGACTCTGCCGTGCGGATCGTCCATATCCCGACTGGTTTGACGGTGATCCAGCAGGACGAGAAGTCGCAGCACAAGAACAAGGCCAAGGCGTTGCGTGTGCTGCGGACGCGGCTCTACGAGGCGGAGCGCGACCGGCTGCATGCCGAGCGTGCGGGCGCGCGCAAGTCGATGGTCGGGTCGGGCGATCGCTCGGAGCGGATCCGGACGTACAACTTCCCGCAAGGCCGCGTCACCGATCACCGGATCAACCTGACGCTGCACCGCTTGCCGGAGATCGTCGCGGGCGAGATGGACGAGCTGATCGGCGCGCTGGTGTCGCAGGACGAGGCGGACCGGCTGGCGCAGCTGGATGGCTGAGATCGACTCCGCCCCCTCGCACGGGCGCGGGGGCGGCGGGGAAGTCCGTGCGGCGCTCGCCGCCACCGCCGCGCGTCTTGGCTTCTCGGCGACGCCGCGGCTCGATGCCGAGTTGCTGATGGCGCATGCGCTGGGCGTCGAGCGTAACGCGATCCTGCTCGATCCGGACCGCTACGCCGTGCCCGACGCGTTCGCCGCGCTCGTCGAGCGGCGCATGGTGCACGAGCCGGTCGCGTACATCACGGGCACGCGCGGCTTCTGGTCGATCGATCTGTCGGTCGGCCCCGGCGCGCTGGTGCCGCGTGCCGACAGCGAGATGCTGCTGATCGCCGCGCAGGGGCATTTCGGTGCAAGCGCGCCCGGCACGATCCTCGACCTCGGCACGGGCCCGGGCACGCTGCTGCTCGCGGCGCTCGACGAATGGCGCTCGGCGCAGGGGGTCGGGGTGGATTTCTCGCGCGCGGCGCTCGGCTATGCGCGCGCGAACGCCGCGACGCTGGCGATGGCGGACCGCGCGCGGTTCGTCTGCGGACGCTGGGCGGGCGCGCTCGACGCGCGGTTCGACCTGATCCTCGCCAACCCGCCCTATATCGCGACCGATGCGGTGCTGCCGCCCGAGGTGCACGCGCACGAGCCGCATGCGGCGCTGTTCGCGGGGGCCGACGGGCTCGACGACTATCGCATCCTCGCGCAGCAGATTCCCGCGCTGCTCGCCCCCGGCGGTGCCGCGGCGATCGAGATCGGATCGACGCAGGCGGTCGCCGTCGCCGCGTTGCTCGAGGCGCAGGGGCTCCGCACGGCGCTGCATCACGACTATGGCGGCAACCCGCGCGTGCTGCTCGCAACTTGAATTAAGTGGCGCGGATCCGCATATTTCACTTGTAGGAAGGCCTTCCGGGCCGCTATCACATGGGCAGGGGCACGCAATCTCGACGAGATGGTCGTTTTTGAGCGTTGGCCCGCATCCTTCGCCTTAAAGTCGCTGCAGTCCGGCGGCTCTGGCAAGTCCGACGCATCGTCATCGATGCGCGGCGGGGGTTTGCACCGCATTTCGGAGCACGACCAGATTTTGGTTCGACGACTGAGGACACAAGCTTGATCAACAACCGGCAAGCCGGCCGCCGTCGCGGTCGTGGCAACAATAATAATGGCGGCAGTGGTGGTGGCGGTCAGCGCCAGGGCGGCGGCGGTGGTGGTGGCCAGGGCGGCCGCGATACGGGCAACCGCATCGACAGCCGCGCGCGCGGCAACGCGAGCCAATTGTACGAGAAGTACAAGAACCTGGCGCGCGACGCGCAGATGCAGGGCGACCGCGTCAACATCGAATATTATCTGCAGTTTGCCGATCATTATTTCCGCGTGTTGAGCGAGACGCGCGCGCGTTTCGAGGAAAGCCAGCCGCAGGCGCAGCAGCAGCCGCGTCGTCAGCAGCCGTTCGATCTCGATGGCGACGACGATTATGGCGACGAGGGCGAACCGATCCGCTCGGGCGAACAGCAGGGCGGCGAGCAGGCGCGCGAGCAGTCACGGGGCGATACGCAGCCGCGCGACCAGAATGGCGGCCAGCAGAACGGCCAGTACCAGAACGCACCCCGCCAGCAGCGGGATGCGCAGCCCCGCGAAGACCGCCCGCGCTACGAAAATACCCGCAACGAGGGTCAGCGCAATGACGGCCAGCGCAGCGAAGGCCAGCGCGAGGATCGCGTCCGTGGTGACGGCGCGCGGAACCAGCCGCGCTTCCAGTCGCGTGACGACCAGGGTGGCGACGAGCAGCCGCGCGAGACGCGGGGCGAGTATCGCGATGCGCCGCAGCGTGAGTCGCGTCGTGCGCCACGCAGTGCACAGGCGCGCAACGCCGAAGCCGAGGGCGACATCGCACGGCCGGTGACGCCGACGGACGCACCGCAAGCCGAGGCGACGCCGTTCGAGACCAGCCGCGGCGAGGCCCCCCAGGGCGGAACCGCGCCCGATATCGCCCAGCCGACCGAGGTCGCAGCATCCGAGGAGCAGCCGCGGCGTCGTGGTCGCCCGCGGCGTGACCGCAGCCTCGACGAGGCCCCCGTGTCGGCGGCGAACCCCGCCGACACGATGGCACCGGCCGCGTTCGACGCGGACCGTCTGCCCCCGTCGCTCGGCATCTCGACGTTGAAGGCGCCGACGCTGTCGCTCACCCCGTCGCCCGATGTTGCGCCGGCGACGGACGCGGCACCGGCGAGCGAGGCTGCGTCCGAGGAAAAGCCGCGTCGCCGGCGCGTCCGCGTCGCGCCCGACGAGGTCCAGGCGAACTGATCGCGCACGCCGGCGACGTCCGGCGCGCCTGAACCGAAAAGGCCGGTATCGCACGCGCGATGCCGGCCTTTTTCATGCCCCGCGATCACCTGTCCGCGATCACCGGACCGGCGATCAGTCGAGGCGGGTCACGTCCTCGTCATGGCCGGTTCCCGAACTGAGGAAGGCCAGCCCCATCAACAGCCCCGCCATCATCACCGACCCGCCGACGCCGCCGAGTATCGCGAGCATCGTCACGAGGTGAAGCGGGCCCTGGATCTGCGCCATCGCGGTGATCACCGCGGCCGCGCACGCCGCCGCCGCCAGCGTCATCCACGCCATGATCGTCCGGAACCGCGCCCAGGCGAACGCGGCATAGCCCGGGTCGCCAAGTCCGCTCGGCTGTGGGGACGGGCGAGCGTCGGGCGCTGCGGCGGAGGGGGCATGCAGGGGACCGGTCATCGCTTCCCATTGCCGCGCAAACATGGTTTTCTCAAGCCACGCGCCCGCAGAGGCGATGACGGCCAGCAGGACTGGCGCAGCGAAAGGAGAGGCGAAATGACGATCGCGACGATTCTTCAGGGGCGGCAGCCAGGCGGGGTGGTGACGCTGCACCCCGATGCGACGGTGGCGGACGCGGTCGCGCTGCTCGCGGAACGGCGGATCGGCGCGGTGCCGGTGCTCGATAACGACCAAGTGGTCGGGATCTTTTCCGAACGCGACGTGATCCACTGTCTTCAGGCGCATGGCGCATCGGCGCTCGCGCAGAGCGTTCGCGACGTGATGACCGCCGCGGTCAAGTCGATCGCACCGGGCGAGTCGGTGATCGGCGCGCTGTCGCTGATGACGCAGCGGCGGATCCGCCATCTGCCGGTGATCGAGGGCGGCCGGCTGGTCGGGTTCGTCTCGATCGGCGACCTCGTCAAATACCGCATCGACCGGATCGAGGCCGACGCCGCGGCGATGCGCGCCTATATCCAGTCGGCCTAGGCGTTCGTCGAAGCCGCGGTCAGCGCGTCGTCCGACGGGGTTCGATCGGCGTGATCGCAGCGGATCGCGCCATGGCAGGACGCGCGAAGATTTCATGCACTGATATGCATCAATAACCTTGGCGCTAATCCTGATTTATTCTCTCAACCATATTTCAAACATTTAAAACCAAAACGGCTTCAAGAGCGATCTTTAGGAAGCCGATTTTGAGATACAGTCTGGGGCGGGTCACGTCCTTGCCGCGCGATGTTCGCGGTAATACGTTGATCCTCTTTGCGTTTGCGCTCCTGCCGCTGATGGGGATGATCGGCGGCGCGCTCGACATGAGCCGTGCCTATCTGGCGAAATCGCGTCTTCAGAATGCGTGCGATGCGGCGGTGCTCGGCGGGCGCCGCGCGATGGCCGCATCGACGTTCGACACGTCGGCACGCGATTCGGCGAACCGGTTCTTCAGGCTGAACTTCGCCGAGGGGCAGTACGGGACGACCAAGCCGACGATGGACTATGATGTCGGGAACGACATGATCGTCCACGGCAAGGCGGGGGTCGTCGTCGAGACCGCGATCATGAAGATATTCGGATATAACCGGATCCCGATCGAGGCGACCTGCGAGGCGCAGCTCCAGCTGCCCAACAGCGATATCATGTTCGTCCTCGACACAACGCTGTCGATGGCGGAGACCAATTCGGGCGATACCAAGTCCAAGATCCAGGCGCTGCGTCAGTCGGTCACCGATTTCTATACCACGCTCGACAATGCGCAGTCGCCCGCGTCGCAGGTCCGCTACGGGTTCGTGCCCTATTCCTCGACGGTGAATGTCGGGCTCCTTCTCAAGCGCGAATGGATGGTCGACAGCTGGGACTATCAGTCGCGCGAGCAGGACGGCTTCGAGGACAGGGCGGGGGGCACGCAGGGCGCGACCGTCACGACCAACAGCAACTATTCGCCGTGGAGCGGGACCAGGACGGTGACGACGCAGCCGGGATCGTCCGAGGAATGCGTCGCCCCGCCGAATGAAAGCTATTCGGATTCGACGAGCTATACCGCGTGGAACCCCTCCGCGTCGGCGCTCCCGCGGTCGCGGACCGCGACGCGGACGATCAACGGCTCCACCTACAGCGCGTCGCGCAACAGCAACGGCGTGTGCACGATCACGAAGACGACGTTCGAGGCCTATCGTCAGACCTATGACCAGACGGTCGAAGCGAACCCGGACGCGGGCGAGGAAACGAATGGCCGACGCGTCTATTACTGGAACTACAAGAAGATCAATTATCCGCTCGCCAGCCTGAAGGGCGCGTCCGGGACGGGGCTGGTCGGCGGCGGAAGCCTGTCGACGATGCTCGGCAACAACTTCACCGCGCGGACGATCAATTGGGGCAATGGCAGCCAGGGTGCGTGCATCGAGGAGCGTAAGACGCTGCGCCCGTACGAGACGGGAACCGCTTACGACCTCGATGTCGATCTCGTGCCGATCCCCGGGAACGCGGACACGCAGTGGCGCCCTTTCCTGCCCGACCTGGTCTGGGCGCGGTCGGTGTCGAACTATGGCGGCGCGACGATCAGCGGCTGGCAGCCCAACACCGTGTCGCACGTCTCGAACAACTATATCGCGCTGGGGTCATACAAGACCGATTTCGCAGCCTGCCCATCGGCCGCCCGAAAGCTGGCCGCGATCCGGACGTCGTCGGACAAGGCGGCGCTGACGACCTATCTCAACGCGCTGGTCCCGCGGGGGCGGACCTATCACGACATCGGGATGCTGTGGGGCCTGCGGCTGATGTCCGCCGAGGGCCTGTTCGCGAAGGAAAACGCCGCGGCGGCGAACGGCAGCAACATCTCGCGCCACCTGATCTTCATGACCGATGGCGATACCGAGACCAACATCGCCGATTACGATGCCTATGGGCTGTCCGCGCTGGACCGGCGCCGCACCGCTGCGGGAAGCCTGCCGACGAAGTCCGAACAGGACGGCATCGTCGAGGACCGGCTGGCGCGGCTGTGCACGATCGCGAAGGAAAAGAAGAACATCACCGTCTGGGTGATCGCGTTCGGTACGACGCTGACATCGCTGCTGTCCGACTGCGCCTCGCCCAATCGCGCGTATCAGGCGAACAACGCGGTCGAGCTCAACACGACCTTTGCCGACATCGCCGCGCGCATCTCGCAATTGCGGGTGACGCACTGATGCGCCGCCCCGGCTGGCGCGACACGCGGGGTGCCGCGATGATCGAATTCGCGATCGTTTCGCCCGTTCTGATGCTGCTGATCATCGGCGGGCTGGCGTTCGGGCACAGGCTGTACGTCAAGTCGGTGCTCGAGGGAGAGATGCAGAAGGCCGCACGCGACACGAGCCTCGAGGATGCCGGCAGCGACGTGCGACGCGCTCTGATCCAGGACCGCGTGCGGATGCAGGTCCTTCGCGTGATCAACAGCGCCCGCGTCGAATTCGAGCTGACCTCGTTCCACGATTATCGCAACGCGCAGAACCGGGTCGAGGAATATGTCGACAGCAATCACGACGGCCGCTGCAACAAGGGCGAAACCTATGTCGACGCCAACAATAACGGCGCGTGGGACCTCGAGGGCGGCACCGAGGGCGTCGGCGGGTCGAAGGACGTCGTCCTGCTGACCGCGACGGTGAGCTATGCCAGCTTCCTGCCGATGGTGCAGGGCAACGGGATCCTGAAGGTCGTGTCGAGCACATTGCTCCGAAACCAGCCGGCGAGCGACCAGGCGCCAGCCCCGCTGCGGACCTGTTCATGACCATCGTCGGTGCGATGCGATCGGCGCGGCTGGTCCGCGACACGCGCGGGCTGGCGCTGGTCGAGTTCGCGCTCGTCCTGCCGGTGATGATCACGCTCGTCTTCTACGGCATCGAACTCGCCAACTATACGCTGACGCGGCAGCGGATCAGCCAGCTTGCGCTGCAGGTCGCGGACAATGGATCGCGGATCGGTATCCAGGAGATTCTGCGCAACCGTCCGATCACCGAGACGCAGATCAACGACCTGTTCACGGGGGCCGCGTTGCAGGGCGGGACCGTCGACATGAGGGGCAAGGGGCGGATCATCCTGTCCGGCCTGACGGTCAACAGCGGCGGCGGCCAGTGGATCCAGTGGCAGCGCTGCTATGGCGCGATGGCGTTCGCCTCGCATTACGGCAGGCAGGGCGAGGGCGCGCAGGGATCGGGGTTCAAGGGCATGGGGCCCGAGGCGAACAGGGTGACCGCGACGAGCACCGGCGCGGTCGTCTTCGCCGAGGTCGCGGTCACGTATTCGCCGATCATCTCGACGATGTGGGCGCCGTCGCCGACGATTTCCGAGATCGCGTCGTTCGCGGTCAGGGACGACCGCGACACCTCGGGCACCGGCATCCAGAACGACGAGAAGGTGCCCGTGTCGATCTGCCCCTGAGCCCGGAGCCCGGAACGATCGGCGCCGCGTGCGTCAGAACTCGCGCACCACGCGCACGCCGAGACGGGGGCGGAACGGGCCCTGATGGCCACGCTCCGCGCCGAGCCCCGCCTGAACCGACAGCCGGCCCGCAAAGGCGCGATGCCATTGCGGCATCAACAGCCAGTGGCGGCTGTCGCCGGTCTGGCGGTTGATCTCGAACCCGATCACCGTGGCGGGATCGAGATCCCAGAAGGTGGTGTGATTGACGAGCAGCCCGGTCCCCTCGGACTTGCGAAGCGTGACGTCGCCGACGCCGACCATCGTCATCGTGCTTAGCCGATCGCCGAAGCGGTTGCCGAGCAGATAGAGCAGGCTGCTCGACCAGCCGCCGTCGCGGCGATTGTGCAGCCCGAGATACTGCACGCCGTGGATGCTGCGACCGCCGCGAAACGTTCCGAACGTCCCCTGAAGCCCGATCTTGTAATCGGTCAGGCGGCCGTTGGTGAACGGCAGCTCGACCTCGACCGCGAACCCGTCGGCGACCGCATATTCGACTTCGGGCGCCCATTCGACGTCGCGCGATGCGCCGCTCAGATTGACCTGCGCCAGCGTATTGGCCTCGAGCTCCCCGCGACGCGCGCCGAGCGGGCGGATCATGTCGAACACCATCGGCTCGGGAATGTTCGGGACGGGAGCGGGCGCGGTGGCGTGCTGCGCGTGTGCGGGGGTGAGGGTGGCGAGACCGAGCGCAAGGCCGGTGGCAAGGCGAAGCGGCGCAGCGCGGTAAAGCGCACGGGGGATCATGATGACGGCATTCCGATCGACGGGCAAAGGACAGCGCCGTCATCGCCGCACCGACTTACGCCGACCTTACGCGCGCCTCGCGGATCTCGTGGAGCGCGAACGCGAGCATGCCGATCGCCAGCGGAACGAGGTAATAGATAAGCCGATAGGCGAGCAGCGCCGCGAACAGCGTCGCGCGGTCGACCTCGGGCAGGCTGACGAGCATCACCGCCTCGAACACGCCGACGCCGCCCGGCGCGTGCGTGATCAGCCCCGTGACGATCGCCACCAGATAGCCGAGCAGCAACGCGGGAAAGAGGCCCGCCGCCGAATCGGGGAGCAGGACCAGCAGCGCGGTGGCGGCGAGCAGGATGTCGATCCCCGCGAGCAGGATCTGGAGCGCGGCCTGGCGGACGCTCGGCAACGGGATCGTGCGGCCGAACGCGACGAGCGTCCGCCCGCGATACCAGTGCAGCGCGAGCACCGCGGCGCCAAGGATCGCGAGCCCCGCCGCACCGATCGCCGCGTGCGCGGGATAGGTCAGCGTCATCCCCGCGATCGCGACGTCGCCGGGCTGCAGGATCAGGCCGAACCCGAGCAGCGTGAGGATACCCGACCAGAAGGTGATCCCGGTCAGCACCATGATGTGCGCGACCTCGCCGATGCCGAGCCCCGCGGGACGATAGATGCGCAGCCGCGCGGTGCCGCCGGTCAGCAGCGCGAAGCCCAGATTGTGGCTGAAGACATAGCTCGTGAACGAGGCGAGCGCGGCGCGGCGATAGCGGACCTGACGCCCGATGATCCGGAGCGCGATCACGTCATACCCGGTCAGCACGACATAGCTGAGCGCCGTCACCGCGGCGGCGGCGAACAGCCGGTGCCAGCCGATCCGCGCCAGCGCGCGCTGGATATCGTCCCAGTCGATCCCCTCGAGCAGCCGGACCAGCGCGGCCCCGGCGATCCCGACGACGACGATCATCACGATCGCGATGGCGACCGTGTGCGTCGACCGCGCCTGCAGGATCGGCGCCTTCAGGACGCTACGCACGCAGGCGACCGCGACGTCGTGTCTGGTTGGTCCGTAGTTGGTGCGTCATAGGATCGGTTAGCGCCTGATCCGCCGGGTTCGTTCCGTCACGCCGCCATCCGCCATGTCGTGCCCGGTCACGGATCCGGGCGAAAGCGAGCCGGGGACAGACGTTCCGGGGGCAAGCAGCGCGCGATAGGCGTCGACGACCATCGCCGACGCGCTGTCCCAGTCATAGTCGCTGCTGGCGGCGCGTGCGTTGCGCGCCATCGTTCGCCGCAGATCGCGAAAGCCCGCAAGCCGTCGGACCGCGGCAACGGCTTCGTCGAGATCGCCCGCCGGATAGAACAGCCCGGTGCCTCCCCGCAGCAGGTTGCGGCCGCTCGGGATGTCGACGCAGACGCTGGGGAGGCCCGACGCCATCGCCTCGAGCGTGACATTGCCAAAGGCCTCGGTGACGCTGGGATTGACGAAGACGTCCGCGCTGGCGACCGCGCGCGCCAGCGCCTCGCCGGTGAGGCTGCCGGTAAAGCGCGCGATCGGCAGGCGACGCTCGAGCCACGCGCGCTCGGGGCCGTCGCCGACGACGAGTGGCCTGATCGCTATCCCCGACGCGCGGACGCGGTCGACGATGTCGGCGAACAGCGCGGGGCCCTTTTCACGGACGAGCCTGCCGAAGAACAGCAGCACGACGTCGTCCTCGGCAAAGCCGTGCGATCGCCGCCAGTCCTCGTCGCGGCGCGCAGGCGAGAACAGCGCGCGGTCGACGCCGCGTCCCCACAGATGCGTGCGGTCACCCAGCGCGGTCGCGGCGAATTCCTCCGCGATCGGGCGCGTGGGGACCAGGATCGCGTCGCTGCCGCGATAGAAGCGGTCGAGATGGCGCTCCATCAGCGGCCGGATCAGACCCGCGCCATAGAATTGCGCATAGGTCTCGAACCGCGTGTGCAGGCTCGCGGCGATCGGGATGCCGAGCGACCGCGCGAGCCGCTGCGCCGCGACGCCGGTCCAGTCGGGCGCGGAGACGTGGACGATCTCGGGGCGGAACGCGGTGATCTCGCGGCGCAACGCCGCGGACAGCCCGAGCCCGAGGCGATAGTCGCCGCGCCCGGGAATGCGGACGGATGGCACCGAGACGAGCGTCCCCTCGGGCTCGAACGCCGCGCGGGGCGCGGTCGGCGAATAGACGCGGACGTCGGTGCCGCACGATTCGAGAAACCCGACGAGCCGGTTGAGCGCCTGATTGGCGCCATCGCGGAGATAGTTGTAGTTGCCCGAGAACAACGCGACCCGCCGTGGTGCGGCGCCGGTCGATCGGACCACGTGCCCGGCGATGCGCGGCACGGCGGCACGGGCGGGGGCACGGATCGGGTCGCGCGACGATATGGAGGCGGTTTGCCGTACGGGATTGGAACTGAGATCGAGCATGAGGCAACTCTGATTGCGGGGCGCGAGCGCGCCGCCGGTGGTGAGCATGACGGCGCGGGCGGGCAGGGGGCGGCCGCACCCGACGGTCGTCGGGTTCCCGGTCGGGCGGCGCGCGAAGGCCTGGGTCGTGGTCGCAACCCGGACCAGACGGGGCGCCGTGACGGGGGCATCGGCCAGCCCCCGATCGGGAACCGATTGCGAGGAACCGCCGGCCTAGTGCGGCGCGCTTACGCCAACCTTACGCCGCCGCCGGTTGCTGGCGTGCGCTGCGCAGGCAGGACGGCGCGATGAGGGTGCTGATCGTCGAGGATCACGGCGACCTCGTCACGATGCTGGTCCGCCTGCTCGACGAGGCGGGCTATGCGTCGGATTGTACCGCGACCGCCGCGGACGCGCTGCTGGTGCTGTCCTATACGCGCTATGCGGTGGTGATCCTCGATCTCGGGCTGCCCGATGCCGATGGCCTGTCGGTCGTCAGGACGATGCGCGCGCGCGACGACCGCACGCCGGTGATCGCGCTGACCGCGCGCGCGAGCGTCGCGCACCGCGTCACGGGGCTCGAGGCGGGCGCGGACGACTATCTCGCCAAGCCGTTCGCGCCCGAGGAACTGCTCGCGCGGATCCAGGCGCTGCTGCGGCGCAGCGGGACGATCGTCGACCGGACGATCGAATGCAGCAACCTGTCGTTCGACCCGGCGAGCAGCGAGGTGACGATCGACGGCACGCCGACGATCCTGTCCGCGCGCGAACTCGACGTGCTCGGCGCGCTGATCCGCCGCGCGGGCCGCGTCGTGAGCAAGCAGCATCTCGAACATCTGCTGTTCGGGATGGATGGCGATCTGGGGTCGAACGCGGTCGAGGTCTATGTCCACCGCCTGCGCCGCCGTCTTGGCGATGCGCGCGCGGTGGTCGATATCATCACCGTCCGCGGCGTCGGCTACATGATGGTGGACCGCAGCGCATGACCGCCAAGCCGCGGTCGCTGACCGCGCAGATCCTTCGTTGGCATGCGATCGCGGTGCTGATCACCGCGATCGCGGTCGCGGGCGGCGTCTATGCGTTCCTCGATGCGACCGCGACGACGATCCAGCGCCAGACGCTCCATGTCCATGCGCAGGCGGTGCGACAGGGGCTGTCGCGCGACGCGCAGGGGCGGCTGCGGTTCGCGCGCGACACGACCAGCTCGGCGGTGTTCGCGCCCGGCGGCGGCTTTGCCTATCTGATCCTCGACCGTCGCGGCCGGATGATCCTCGCGTCGCAGACCGCGTCGGTCCTGCCGACCGCGGCGATCCCGATCGGCCCCGAGGAGCGGTTCTTCCGTCGCCAGTCGCGTCGTGCCTTCTATGTCGGGACGAGCATGCCGGCGGTGATCGGCACGCGCGCGGGCGACCCGGTCTGGATCGTGATCCTGCAGAATCTCGCGCATCCCGACTATATCGTCGACGACCTGCTCGCGCAGTTCCTGCTGTACGGGATGGCGATCGTGACGCCGCTGCTGCTCGCGCTGCTCGCGATCGACGTCGTGATCATCCGGCGTGCCGTCCGCCCGGTGCGGCAGGCGTCCGCCTCGCTCAGGACGGGCGATGCGCTGCCGCTCGATCTGCGGCTCGCCGACGACCGGCTTCCCGCCGAGGTCCGCCCGCTCGCGCGCGCGGTCAACGCGATGCTCGAGCGGCTCGCGTCGAGCTACCGGATGCAGCGCGACTTCACCGCCGATGCCGCGCACGAGCTGCGCACGCCGATCGCGGTCGCGCGGTTGCGGGTCGAGGGCGTCGCGGACCCGGCGCTGCGGACCGCGTTGCGCGCGGACCTCGACAGCCTCGGGCGGATCGTCGAGCAACTGCTCGAGATCACCGAACTCGAAACGGTGGCGCTGGACATGGCGGCGCCCGTCGACCTCGTGCAGGTCGCGACCGATGGCGTCGCGTCGATCGCACCGCTGGCTTTTCGCGCGGGCAAGACCATCGCCCTGTCGGCGGCCGCGGACAGCGTGCTCGTCGCGGGGCATGCGGCGTGGATCGGCAAGGCACTCGGCAGCCTGCTCGAGAATGCCGTCAAGCACAGCGGCGACGGGACCAGGATCGACGTGCGCGTGTCGCGCGACGGGACGCTGGCGGTGTGCGACGACGGTCCGGGGATCGGCGCGCAGGACCAGTCGCTGATCTTCCACCGGTTCTGGAAGCGCGATCGATCGGCGGGGACCAATACGGGGCTTGGCCTGGCGATCGTCGCGCAGGTCGCCGAGGCGCATGGCACCGACGTCTCGCTGCGGTCGCAACCCGGCAGCACGGTCTTCGCGATCGCCTTCACGCCGCTCGGGACGACGGCGCCCTGACAGCGTCCGGCGGGCGCGGATAACCTGCGTCACCCCGCGTCCATCCGGCCCGTTTCGGGTTTGATCTTCGTTAACCTCTTCATGCGACTGGAAAATAAATCCAAAAAGCGACGATCGTGGTCTTCCTTTTCAATCTGCACTTCCACCATTCCCTCTCCCTCGTCGCGGTGGCGATCGGCATCTGCCTGACCGCGGGATGGTCGGTCGCGATGCTGGTGACCGAGCTCGGCGAGGCGCCCGCATCGCGCGCGGGTGGCAACCGGACGATCCCGTCGGCACGCGCGCCGCTCGACTGGCGGCATGCCGCGCTGGCGCTCGCCGCGGGGCTCGGCGTCTGGGCGACGCACTTCATCGCGATCCTTGCCTATCGTCCCGACCTGTTGCTGCGGTACGATCCGCTCGTCACGACGCTGTCCGCGCTGGTCGGGATCGTGCTGGTCGGTGTGCCGATGGTCGTCGTCTCGCGCGTGCGGTCGCGCATCGCGCGGAGCATCGCGGCCGCGGCGGCGGGCGCAGGGATCTGGGGCATGCATGCGGTCGGGCTGACGGGAATGATCGACTGCGCGCATTTCTTTTCCTGGCCGACCAACGTCGCGGGGGCCGTCGCGGGCACCGTCGTGCTGGCGTCGTGGCAGGCGCGCCGCCGCTGGGCGAAGCCACGGCTGGCCGCGTGCCTGCTGTTCGCCGGGGCAGTTTGCGTCACGCATTTCGTGTCGTTGTCGGGCGATATCGTGATCGGCAGCATCAACGACGTTCGCGCCGGGCTGATGTCGGCAGGACTCGTCGCCGCCTGCATGACGTTCGGCGTCTCGGCAGCGTGTCTCGCCAGCCTGCTCACGTTCGCGCGGTTCCGCTCGACCCGCGAGCAAGAGGCGCTCGCGTTGAAGGCGGTGATGGAGAGCATGACCGACGGGCTGGTCTTCATCGACGGCGATGCGCGGTTGCGCCATTTCAACCGGCGGTTCCTCGACCTGTTCGATCTTCCGGCAGGGGTGATCGCGCTCGGTGCCTCGATCGACACGTTCCTCGACGTCATCGCGCGGCATCGCAAATGGTCGCCCGAACTGCGCGCGGCGGTCGGCGACGAGATGCAGCAGTGGGTCGCGGGGGACGCCGATTTCGACCGCGAATGCGTCATGGAGGACGGCCGCATCTACCAGATGCAATCACGCGCGGTCCCGCCGCAGGGGATCGTCCTGACGTTCACCGACATCAGTGCGGAACGCCGCGCGCTGAGCAACCTGACGCATCTCGCCTATCATGACCCGCTCACCGGTCTCGGCAATCGCCGCTCGCTGCGCGAGGAGAAGGAGGCGCGGATCGGCGTCGGCGCGCCCTTCTCGCTGCTGCTGATCGATCTCGACGACTTCAAGCGGATCAATGACGCGTTCGGGCATTCGGTCGGCGACACGCTGCTGATCCACGTCGCGGCCGAGCTGACGACGCTGCTCCCCACGGGCAGCTTCATCGCGCGGATGGGCGGCGACGAGATCGCGATCCTCACGCACGCAACGGGTGCGGCGGCGACGACGCTCGCCGATTCGATCGTCGCGCGCGTGACGCGGCCCGTCGTCCTCGACGGCTGCCGGCTGATGCCGAGCTGCAGCGTGGGCATCTCGATATTCGACGGCGATTCGACGCCCGGCGAACTGATGAAGCGCGCCGACATGGCGTTGTACGAGGCCAAGCGGCTTGGTCGCAAACGGTCGCAGGCCTATCTTCCTGGGCTGGCCGAACGTCTCGTCGAACGCCAGCGGATCATCGATGATCTTCACGAGGCGGTGCAGAATGGCGGGTTCGAGCTCGCGTTCCAGCCGTTCGTCGATCTCGCCTCGGGCAGGACGACGGGCTATGAGGCGCTGATCCGCTGGAACCACCCCGCGCGCGGGTGGATCTCGCCCGACATCTTCATTCCGATCGCCGAGGATTGCGGGCTGATCGAGGAGATCGGCCGCTGGGTCGTGATGGAATCCTGCCGCCAGCTTGCGGGATGGTCGTCGCACCTGCACGTCGCGATCAACATCTCGGCCAGACAGCTGAAATCCGATGCGGTGCTGCACAGCCTCGCTCAGGCGATGCTGGTCCACGGCGTCGCGGCGGACCGCATCGAGGTGGAGATCACCGAAACCGCGCTGATCGCGGACGCGGCGCTGACCGCGTCGATGATCGACCGGATCCGCCGGATGGGAATCCGCGTCGCGCTCGACGATTTCGGAACGGGCCATTCGTCGCTCGCGCATCTTCGCGATTTCCGTTTCGACCGGATCAAGATCGACCGGAGCTTCGTGACCAGCGCGGCAACCGATCCGCGCTCGATGGCGGTGCTGCGCGCGACGGTTGGTATCGGCAAGGAACTCGGTGTGCTGACGCATGCCGAGGGGGTCGAGACGCAGGACCAGCTCGACCTGCTGCGCGGGGTCGGGTGCGAAGCCGCGCAGGGCTATCTCGTCGGACGTCCGGTTATCCCGTTCAGCGACGCGGTCGTCGCCGTTCCGTATGCGGTTCCTTACGTGCTTCCCTGCCCGACAACGTCCGTCGCGCCGCCGTCCGAAGATCCGGCCGACGCGATCGCGGCCTGAGCCGGACGCGGGGCGGCGTCAGAGCATCGGCGGTCCGAACACTGACCAGCCGGTGCGGTGGCTGATCATCTCGAGCGCGCGGACGCCGAGGATGCTGTTGCCATGCTGGTCGAGATTGGGCGACCAGACCGCGATCGCCGCGGTTCCGGGGACGATCGCGAGGATCCCGCCGCCGACGCCGCTCTTGGCGGGCACGCCGACGCGCAGCGCGAAGTCGCCCGAGCCGTCATAATGGCCGCAGGTCATCATCAGCGCGAGCACCTTGCGCATGCGTAACGCGACCGCGTCGCGCGCCGCGTCATCGGGCGACCGCCGGGTGGCGGCGAGGTACAGCCCCGCGCGTGCCAGCCCGCGACAGTCGAGCGTGATCGCGCAATTGCGGACATAGGCCTCCATCACCGCATCGGGGTCGGACAGCAGATTGCCGTGGTGACGCATGAAGCTCATCATCGCGCGGTTGAGGTCGCCGCCTTCCTGTTCCGACGCCATCACCGCCGCGTCATGCGACAGGCGTTCGGGCGCGGCGCGATCACGCACCAGTGCGGTCACCGCATCGCGGCCGCTGTCGTTCGCGCCGTTCTCGACCAGGATGTCGACGACGACCAGCGCGCCCGCATTGACGAACGGGTTGCGCGGGAGGCCCTTGGTCCGCTCGAGATCGATGATCGAATTGAACGGATCGCCCGACGGCTCGCGCCCGACCCGCTCGAACACCGCGTCGCCGATCGCCTTCAGCGCGAGATCGAGCGCGAAGAGCTTGGAGATGCTCTGGATCGGAAACCCCGTAGTCGCCGCGCCCGCGGTCAGCACCGACCCATCTGGCAGCGCGATGGCGATGCCGATCGGTCCGGGCGCCGCATCCTCGTCCTTGCGCTCCGCCGATGCCTCGATCTCGACGGCCTTCGTCTCGATCTCGGCGACGACGTCGTCGATGATCCGTTGGATAGCGTTCGGCATGCCGGTCCTTTCGAGATACCCCCGGGGGTTCCTCGGGACAGTCGGGGGTCAACGCCCGAAGGCGCCGGCATGATCCGCGGGCGCCGCGCGCGCGTGCGCCGCCGGTATCATCGCGCGCTTGCGGCCTGTCCCGCGGTCAGCAGGTCGGCGACCATCGCTGCCGGGCCCGCCGCGGGCAACGCCTCGATCGCGCGCCCGAGGCGATCGGGATCGACCGTCCCGACCGGCGCGGTCAGCATCGCGAAGACGGGGCCGGTCGGCAGCGTGGCGAAGGCGCGCGCATAGCGGCGGTTGAGACGCTGCAACGCGGGCTCGCGGCCGAGCATCGCGAGCGCGATCGCCTGGCGAAGGACGATGACCTGCGCCGCCTCGGTCAGCGGCCCGGCGGGCAGCATCGCTTCGCCGCTCTGGACGAGCCGCGGCCAGTCGCGCGCATGCCATTGCAGTTCGGCCCCGACCGCGCGTGAATCGCGGCTGTCGGCGAGCACCGCGAGCGCCTCGGCATGCTTGCCGAGCAGCTCGAGCGCGATCGCCTCGACCCGGCGACGATCGTCGAGGATCGTCTCGGGATAGGGCACCATGCCGGTCTCGCGCAGCACGCGGACCGCGGCGTCGGGCATGCCCGCGAGGATCCGCAACGTGGCGATCCGGACCGCGAGCGGTCCCTGCTCGACGTCGTGCTCGACGCCGCGCAACCGGTGTTCGAGCAGCTCGGCGGCGCGCGCGTACAGACCGGCCTGCTGCAGCCGGTCCGCGAGCATCCAGGCCATCCGGTCGCCCGGTGCGCCGGTCGGCACGAGATCGCGATATTCCCACAACAGACCCGCGGCGGTCGCCAGCGGGACGCGCGAGTCCGCAGCGAGCAGCCCGACGAGATGCGCCTGGACCATCGCCGACAGCGGCGCGGCATCGGCGCCGGTCTCGCAATAGCGCAGCAACGCCGCGCCCGTCGCGAGGATCGCGGGTTCGTCGTGACGGCGCAGCGCGAGCGTCAGCGTCGTGGTCAGCGCGCGACGTTCGGTCGGTCCGCCGCGCCAGCGAAACTGGAGCCCGGCCAGCTGGCGCAGCGCGGCGCCCGGCGCGAGCGAGCGGTCCGCCAGCCCGGTGTCGATCACGCCGAGCGTACCCGCGGCGCGCTGTCCGGGATCCGCGGCGTGGCTGGCGAGCGCGAACCAGCGGCGGGCTGCGGCGGGGTGTCCCGCCGCGAGTTCGGCCTCGCCGCGGAGCAGCGCCGCCTCGGGATCGGCGGCGGCAACGGGCTGAAGCCAGGCGATGACCGGGGCGGGCCTGCCCGCATCGATCGCGGCACGCGCGGCGGCGAACAGGAACGGGCGTCGCGCCGACGCCGTGCGCGCGTTGAGCGCGGGCAGGGCGCAGTGCAGCAGCGTCAGCGGCGGTGGTGCGGGCGCGGTGCCGGCCCGCGCGCTGGCGAGGCTGCGCAGCCGCCAGAGGCAGGTCTCGGTGTCGGTGTCGAGCGCGCGATCGTCGAACGCGGCGATCGCGGCGTCGCGCCGGCCGAGCAGCGTGAGCGCGATCCCGCGCGCGCGCCGCCATGCCGCCACGCGCGCGAGCGCCGGGTCGTCGGCCGCCATGACATCGAGCACGCCCAGCGCGTCGCCGCCGCGGTCGCGCGCGATCAGCGCCTGTGCATAGCGCCACCGCGTCGCCTGGCGGGTTGCCGGCGTCGCGCCCGCCAGCGCACGCCATGCCGCGGCTTCGCTCAGCGTCGGCCAGGCCGCGGGACCATGACCGAGCGGCTGGCGTGACAGCACCGCCGCGAACGGAGACGGCGCATGTCGCGGCGGTGGGGGCGGCGACGAAGCGGGCGGCGACGAAGCAGGCGGGGGCGGATGGTCGGCGCGAGCGGGTGCTGGCGCGTGTTCCGCTGCAAGGGCGGGTGCCGCGATCCCCAGCACTATTGTCGCCGCGAGCAGGGCGCGTAATCGCATCACGCGATCGCCAGCGTGACCGCGATCGCACCCGCCGCCGCTGCACCGAGAAAGAGCAGCGTGGAGATGATCGTCGCGCCGCGCGTCGTCGGCGTGCCGTCCCGTTCGGTGGGCTGTGCCGCCGCGGGTGGCGCGATCGGGCGGGCGGGGGGCTGTCGTTGCGACGGCGCGCGGCAGCGTCGCCGGCGTTGGCGACGATTTTGACCCGCGCCGGCTTCTGATCGTGGCTCATCGCGCTCCCTGTCCCTTTGCTTCGCCTATTATAGAGGGATGAAGCCGCGCGCCGTCGGGCGGCGGACGGTATTCCATCGCCGCCGGACAGGCGCGGCGATGAAGCTGGAGACTGACCCAATGCACGCGTTCGGCCTGCGTCCCTCGCCGCGATCCTTCGCCCGCTGGCTCGGTGCGCTGGCCATCGCCTTATCCTGGAGCGCGGCGGCGTCGGGATCGAAACCCGGCGGGCATTCCGGGGGCGGCGAGGGCGGCGCGGCGGCACCGCATTTCGTCGCGATGGCGCCGCTCGACGTACCGATCGTCGAAGGCGATCGCGCGGATGGCCGGCTGAAGATCACGCTGGTGCTGGAGGCGGCGGATGCGGCGGGTGCCAGCGCGCTCGAGACGCGGCTGCCCGAATGTCGCGAGGCCGCGCTGGCGGCGAGCATCGAGTTCGCGCGGTTGCGCGCGTCGCCGTCCTCGCCGGTCGATGCGCAGCGACTGGCGAACGATCTGTCGATCGCGCTGCGGCCGGTCGATCGCGCGATCGCCGCGGTGCTGCTGGTCGAGGTATCCGCGCGCCGCGCCTGACCGGATCAGCTGGCTGCGGCCCGGTTCTGCTCCATCGCGGCCTGCTCGATCGGCGCCTGCTCCATGCGGGCCTGCTCGATACGCACCTTTTCGAGACGGGACGGGCGACGGTTGCGCGGGGCAGGCCGCGACGGTGGCGTCGATCCTGCCGCCGCGCCCGACAACGGCCGCGCCGTGCGTCGACACGTGAAGTCGTGCATCGTCACGCCGTCGATCCGTGGTGGCTGGAGCAGCAGCGCGATGCAGTCGGCGATCTCGGGATCCTGTTCGCTGCCGATCGTATCGACGACGTCGTCGATCGTCATCCCGGGTGCCGCCATCGCCGCCGCCGCCGCCGCGCGCCACAGGACGCTCGGGTCGGACACGGAAAGCGACAGCGAGACGCGGTAGTCCATGGTGGCATCCTCTCCTGGCAGGCGGCCCTTGTTCCGCGCCGTCCTGCTGCAACCAGCCGGTGCGACCTTCTCCGGGGCGCTCCGAGCGTGTCGTCGGGTATCACCCGCCGACGCACTGACCAATACGCCAATCCACCGACGCTTGAAGTAAGGGAAAATCCCTAGGCGGACCGCGCCGCCTCGAAACGCGAAAAACCGGAGCAGCCCTTGCAGGCTGCCCCGGTTCCCCACGTCCCGGCCGGTGCGTCTTGGGGGACCCGGCCGGTCCGTGTGCGCCCCGGTTTACCGGAACAGCGACGTGATCGTCTGCGGCGCCTGATTGGCGATCGACAGAGCCTGCACGCCAAGCTGCTGCTTGACCTGCAGAGCCTGCAGCTTCGCCGATTCCTTTGCCAGATCCGCGTCGACAAGCTTGCCAACGCCGCTTTCGATGGCGTCCGACAGCTTGCTGGTGAACGTCATCTGAGCGTCGATCTTGCGCGATCCCGAGCCGAGATCGCTCAACTTGGTGTTGAGCGAGCTGCCGAGCGTATCCAGGGTATCGACCATCGCCTTGGCCTTTGCCGCCGTGTCGATTTCCGAATCCTGGCCGAGCACACCGGTGCCAGCACCCGCGGACGCGGTTTCCGTCGCCGGCAGGTCGATTTCCTGGTTGGCGATGGAGAGCGTATCGGGATCGTAGGTGTCGGTGCCGGTTGCCTTGTTGGTCAGCGACTGCAACGCACTCACGGTGCCGCCGCCGGTCTTGAGCAGGTTCGTACCGTTGAACTCGGACGAGTCGACGATCGTGCTGATCTGGTCGCGAAGGGCGGTGAAGTCCTTGTTGTACGCAGCGCGGCTCTCGTCGCTGATGCCATCGTCCGACGCCTGCTTGGCAAGCGTCTTCATCTGGTTGACGACGTCCGAGATCTGCTCTGCGCCTGCGACCGCAACGTCGGCCACGCTCTTCGCCCGGCTGAGCGACGAGCTGACCGCCTTCAGGCCACCCAGATCGCCGCGAAGGCCCTGGGCGATCGTGAAGGCCGCCGAATCGTCCTTGGTCGATGCGACGTTCAGGCCGCTGTTGATGCGGCTCTGCACGACGGACAGACCCTTGCTGGTCTCGTTGAGGGCCTGGAGGGCCGCCATCGCGCCAACATTGGTATTAACGGACATTCCCATGATATTCTTCCTTCTGGAATAGTCGGTCGCTTCTGCGTCCTTGAGCCGTACGTCGGCTCGCCGACGGGGCGGTCAGGTCCGACCCGCCCCTTATTCTGGGAAGGAATCCGGACACTTGGTCGCGGTGCGCGGATTATTTGCAGCGCGCATCAGAACGGGAACAACGCGTCATAGATCTGCTGGCCCCAGCGCGCCTGCTGCGCCTGTGTGAGCTGTCCGCGGCCGCCATAGCTGATCCGCGCCTCGGCGATCTGCGTGTGGCGGATGCTGTTGTCGCGGCCGATGTCCTGCGGTCGCACCATCCCCGTCACGATCAGCTCGCGCAGCTCGTAATTGACGCGGATTTCCTGTCGGCCGCGGATCATCAGGTTGCCGTTGGGCAGCACGTCGGTGACGATCGCGGACATCGTCATGCTGATCGTCTCGGACCGGCTGATATTGCCCGACCCGTTGAACTGCGACTTGGAACTCCCCGCGATCAGCGGATCGGGCTTGGCGATGCCGAGTCCGAGCGCAGCGGACAGCCCCGCATTCTCCGAGCCGCCGCGCGTCCGCGCGGTCGTGTTGCCGACCTCGGCGCGGTCGGCGACGTTGATCCGGACGGTCAGGATGTCGCCCTTGTGCGACGCGCGCTGGTCGCCGAGGAACGCGCCCGCCCCCGCCCGGAACAGCGAGGCATCGGGGGGCAGCGCCGCCATCGCGGGCGGAGGCTCGCGGCGGCGGGGCTGGCCCAGCGAGTCTTCGGTCAGTGGCGTGTCGACCGCGGTCATCTCGCTGAGCCTGGGCGCCTTGCCGATCGTTTTCAGCTGGCCGAGCGTGCCGCATCCCGACACCGCGGTCGCGCCCGCGAGGATCAGCAGCAGCGTGGACGTCTCTGGTCATCGCATTCCCCTTCGTCATTGGCCGGCGATCCGGACGCTGCCGGCACCGTCGACGACAGCATCGACGCTGTGGTTGGTCGACAGCGCGACGACGCGGACGACATCGCCCATCCCCCCTGCGGCGAGCGCGCGGCCTGCGGTGCTGATCGCGAAGCCGCGACCGCGCAGCGACAGCGTGATCGCCTCGCCGCGGTGGACGAGCCGCGGCGTGACGAGATCGCCCGCGCGCACCACGCTCCCCGCGGGCAGCGCGCGCACCGCCTCGCGTCCGCTCGCCTCGTCGGGCCCCAGCGCACCGTGCGCGGTCGCCGCGGCGCGGAGCTGCCGATCGAAATCCGCCGCGGCGAGGATATCGCCGCGCGCGACCGGGTGGAGCAGGATCGCGACCGGTATCTCGGTCGGGTCCGCGGCCAGCGCCGGCGCCCCCGCGCCGCACGCCACCGCAAGCGCCAGTAAGCGGGCGACGGCAACGCGCACGCGGCTCATCGCAGCTGGCTCGACGTGGCGAGCATCTCGTCCGCGGTCTTCACCACGCGACTGTTCATCTCGTACGCGCGCTGCGCGGTGATCAGCGCGGTGATCTCGGAGACCGGGTTCACGTTCGACGCCTCGACGAAGCCCTGCAGCGTGTCGCCGAACCCGGGTTGGCCGGGGGCCCCGATCGTCGCCTGGCCCGAAGACGCGGTCTCGAGGAAGATGTTGCCCCCCTGCGCCTCGAGCCCCGCCTCGTTGACGAACGTCGCGAGCTGCAGCTGTCCGACGGTCTGCAGCGCTGGGGTGTTCGCCAGCTTGACCTGGACCTCGCCGGTCTTCGAGATCGCGACGTCGACCGCCTCGGGCGGGATGACCATCGCGGGCTCGACGCGGAGACCGTCGGCGGTGACCAGCTCGCCCTGGTCCGACAGCTGGAACGAGCCGTCGCGCGTATAGCCGATCTGCCCCGATGGCAGCGTGACCTGGAAATAGCCGCGGCCCTGGATCGCGATGTCGTAGCGGTTGCCCGTCTGGTTCGGCGCGCCCTGTTCGGTGATGCGGTAGACGCCGCCGGTCTTCACGCCCGCGCCGATCTGGATCCCGGTCGGGACCTTGGTCTGCGAATCGCCCCCCGCCGCCGAGCCGGGCCGCGTCTCCTGCTGGTAGAGCAGGTCCTGAAACGCCGCGCGCTGGCGCTTGAACCCCGTGGTGTTCATGTTGGCGATGTTGTTCGAGATGACGTCGACGTTGGTCTGCTGGGCCAGCATCCCGGTGCTGGCGATCGAAAGCGTGCGCATGTCGCGGCCTTTCTGGTGGGGGTCTGGAAGGGGAGGGTCAGCCGAGCTTGCCGAGCCGGTCGATCGCGCGGCGGCGCATGTCCTCGATGTCCTGCGACATTTTCATGCTCGTCTGGTACGCGCGCAGGATATCGACCATCGCGGTGGTCTCGACGATCGGCTCGACGTTCGATCCCTCGATCCCGCCCGTTCTGAGCGTGGTTTCCGCGGCGCCGAGCTCGCGCCCGCCGGTCGCCGCCATCAGCCCGTCGCCGCGCGGGCTGACGCCGCGTTCGTCGTCGAACACCGTCACCGCGATCCGCCCGAGGACGCCGTCCTTGGCGGTCACCGTGCCGTCGGTGCCGATCGACAGCGTGGACAGCTGTTCGGGCGGCACCGTGATCGGCGTCCCGCCTTCGCCAAGGATCGGCAGCCCGCCGGCGGTGGTCAGTTCGCCGTCCTGGCTGATCCTGACGAACCCTGCGCGCGTATAGGCGGTGCCGCCGCCGGGCGCCGCGACCGCCAGATAGCCCGGGCCATCGATCATCAGGTCGAGCGCGCTGCCGGTCGCCTGGAAGCTGCCCGAGGCGGTGTCGTGCATCGCGCCGTAATCGAGCACGTACGAGGTCGTGCGCGCGTTCGACGGCGCCGATGGTGCGCTCGCCGCCGGGCTGTCGTCGCGCGCGACATATTCGCGGAACACCGGTCGTTCACGCCGGAATCCCGCGGTGTTCATGTTCGCGATGTTGTTCGCCGCGACGTCCAGCCGCCGCTTGAGCGCCTGTTCGTGGCTGAGCAGAACATAGGAGGAGATATCCATTCCGGCCGTTCCCGAAAAAACCGATTTCATCGGCCGCTAGGCAAAATCTGCCTGCTGCCCGTCCTATAATAGGCGGGAATGCGAGAGCCCGGTTCGCCCGGGCCCGAGAATCACCGGGGACAAGGAGACGCCGTGTGGCGGACGACACCAGTATCGAGCCGGCCGAGGGCGACGCGATCGTCGTCACCACCGCCAAGCGCCGGATCACGCGCAAGACCGCGATCATCGGCGCCGCGGCCGCGGTCCTGCTGCTCGGCGGCGGCGGCGGCGCGTACATGATGTTCGCAGGCGATGCACCGGCCGAGGCCGAGGCGCCGGCCGGCGCGCACGGTGGCGGCGGCGAGGCGGAAGCCGAGGGCGGGCACGAGGGCGGCCACGAGCCGTTCGACGTGCCGCCGATCATGGTCAACCTGCGCTCGGTCGATGGCGCCGCGCATTTCCTCAAGGTGCATGTGATGCTCGTCCCCGGCCCGAAGGCGACCGAGGAAAGCCTCAAGGCCAGGCTGCCGCTGGTGCTCGACGCGTATCAGCCGTTCCTGCGCGAGCTCCGGCCCGAGGATCTCGCCGGATCGGCCGCGGTGTTCCGTATCAAGGAGGAGCTGTTGCTGCGCGCGCGCGAGGCGCTGGGCGAAGGCCAGGTCGACGGCGTCCTCGTCCAGGACCTGATCCAGCAATGAGCGACGGTTTTGCCGATCTCGACGATTTCGCGCTGCCCGATCCGCCCGTCGCGGGACCGATGGGCGGCGCGTTCGATCAGGCGGGGATCGATGCGCTGTTCGGCGACGTCGGCCCGGCGCGCGCGCGCAGCGGGCTGAAGGCGGTCATCGAATCCGACGTCATTACCTATGAACGGCTGCCGATGCTCGAGGTGGCGTATGACCGGATGGTCCGCCAGTTCGCGACGTCGATGCGCAACCTGACCTCCGACGCGATCGACGTCAGTCTGGAGGAGGTCACCTCGATCCGCTTCGGCGATTTCATCGGGCGCGTCGCGCTGCCCGCGATGATCGGCGTGTTCCGCGTCGAGGAATGGCGCAATTACGGGCTGATCACGGTCGATCTCGAGCCTGATCTACGCGGTGGTCGACGCGCTGCTCGGCGGCAGGCGCAGCGGTGCGCGGCCGGTGATCGACGGGCGCGGCTTTACCGGAATCGAGACCGGGCTGGTCGCGCGGATGATCAATCTGGCGCTCGACGACCTCGGGGCGGCGATGCACCCGATCACGCCGGCGACGATGACGCTGGAGCGGATCGAGACCAGCCCGCGCTTCGCCTCGATCGCCGGCCCCACCAACATCTGCACGGTGGCGACGTTGCGCGTCGACATGGACGGGCGCGGCGGCTGCTTCAACGTGCTGCTGCCCTATGCGACGATCGAGCCCGTCCGCTATCTGCTCGCGCAGCGGTTCATGGGCGAGACGCTCGGGCCGGAGAATATCTGGGGCGCGCACATGGCGTCCGAGATCCGCAACACCCAGGTCGCACTCGACGTCGTGCTCGGCGAGACGTCGATGACGCTCGGCGACGTCCGCGCGCTGAAACCCGGGCAGACGATCAGGCTCGGCCGCCGGCCCGACGAACCGCTCGAGGTGCATGTCGGCGGCGTCCCGCTCGCGCGCGCGACGATCGGCCAGCGCCGCAGCAACATCGCCGTCCGGCTTGCCACCGACGTAGCCAGAGGACCTTTGACATGAGCTTCGCCACCGCCACCAACATCGTCACCATCATCCTGTGCGCTGCCGTCCTCGTGCAGAGCATGCGGATGATGCGGTCGCTGCGCGCGGTGCGCGGCGGCGCGATCGCCGAGATGGTCGCCGCGCTCGACACCGCGACCGGCGAGGCGCGATCGGTGCTGTGCGAGCTGAAGACCGCGCTCGGCGGATGCGTCGACGTCGCCCGCCCGCTCGGCGAAGCGCGCGAGATCGCCGACGAGCTCGCGGTCATGATCGGTATCGCCAACGCCTCGGCGGACCGGATCGCCGAGGTCGCCGGGGCCGCCTCGGCGGGCAGCGACACCGCCGCGCTGGACCGCGCCGCGTGATCGGTCGTCCCTCGCTGCTGGTGATGACGGCGGTCGCCGCGGGGTTGGCGACGGTTGCCAACGCGGTCGGGCTCGCGGGTGCCGACGAGGCCGGCGCGCCGGCAAAGATCACGTCGCGGCTGGGCGTCGCGATCGCCGACGACACCTCTGCACGCGACCAGGCGGCGACGCGGCGCGGCCGGACGCTCGACCTGCGCGAACAGGCGGTGCGCGCCGCGGAGATGCGTTTGAAGGCGAGCGCGGGCGCGTCGAACCCGGCGGCCGCGCCGCCCCCGGCAACGGCGACGGCGGGAACGCCCACGCCCGACCAGTTCGACGATCTCGCCCGGATCTATCAGGCGATGAAGCCCGCGGCGGCGGCGCTGGTGATGGAACAGCTCGATCTCGACGTGCAGATGCGCGTGGCGCAGCGCATGCGCGAGCGGTCGACGGCGATGATCATGGCGGCGATGACGCCCAAGGGGCCGCGGCGCTGACGATGGCGATGGCACGTCGCCAGGCCTATGCCCGCCCGCCGGCCGGCAGGCCGCAGGGGCAGCCGGGGGCGGGGACGGCGTCCTCGGGAGCGGGGCCGGGATCGGGGAGCGCGCGACCGCGCTGACGCGGGCGTCGCGAACCGGGTCCGGTCAGCCGGTTGCGGCGGCCCGGTCGGCCTGCGCGCGCTGCCACGCGACGATATCGGCGAACGAGAAGATCGTGTGGAAGGCATAGCCCGCACGATCCGCCATCGCCCAGCGCAGCGTCGCCTGGCGCGGCGGCAGCCCCGCGATCGTGATCCGGACGACCGAATCCGTCGCACCCTGCACATCGCCGATCAGGCAACACCCCGATTGCGAGAGGTTGTGGAGGCGCGCGCTCATCGTCCGCCCGTCGTGCCAGAGCGTCGCGGCAGCATCGGCAGCGATCCTCGGTGCGCGCGGCGTCAGACCGGTGCCATCGTCGCTGGGACGCAGGAAGCTCTCGACGGCGATGCTCGCGTCGAAATGAATTCCGATACGCGTCCCGTCGTTCCAGGCGACCTTGCCTTCGACCACCGCGAGATTGCGCAGCTCGATGCGGACGCGGTCGCCGCGAATCAGTCGCGCGTCGCACTCGACGTTCATGCCGTTGGCCGAGATGTTGCGCGCGCGGCATAAATGGTCGCCGGTCGCCGCGCTCAGCCGCCCGATCAGCAGGATCCGCGTCAGCCGGTCCTCGCGCGGCGCAAAGGTTCGCGCCGGTTGGGCTTCGGCCGGTATTGCTTCAGGATATGTAGGCGGATCAATAATGTAGGTTGGTATGGCCACGGGATCGGCATCGTTCCGCGGCTCCGGCGCCGGCGGATAGTGAGCCTGTTCGATCATCCCCGGGTCCCCTTCATGCCGGCTCGGCCTTGGTGATTGCGACTTTTCGCACTGCACCACGACCGAACGCGTCAACCGCCGCAGCGCCCACGACGCGCTGCAATTCCGCGATATCGGGTAGCATGCCATCGGGGCCCGCCGCCAGTGGAACACGGTAGGAGCGCATGTTTATGGCATGTCGGAGCAGCGGGAGCCGTTCGGTCACGCCCGGCGCCTCGTCGATCGCGACCTCGAGCCCGGCATCGAACCGGACATAGCCGGTAAGCCGGCGATCGCGCAGCACGAGCGGCGCCAGCATCTGATCGACGGTGACGAAGCTCGTCTCGACCACGACCGGCGCAGCGGGTTTCGCCGTCGCGGAGGGGGTGACGAACCGGCTGGTCGCGACCGCCGCGCCGCCGCCCACGCCCACGCCGGCGACGAGCAATAGCAGCGCACGCACGATCGGTTTCATAGGCCGGTCCTCAAAACCTGAAGCTCGCATCGGTCGGCAGCGACGACGCCGTCGCCTTGGCGACGATCGTGATCCGCCGGTTTTCCGGGCGATCGGGCTGAGCGGGATAGACGGGCTTGGTGTCGGCCATCGCGACCAGCTCGGCAAAGCGTCCGGCGGGAAGTCCGGCCGCGATCATCGCCGTGCGCGCCGCGATCGCGCGGTCGCCCGACAGCCGCCAGTTGCCGTCGCCGCCGCGCGCATCGGTATGACCCTCGATCGCGATCGGCGCACCGGATTTGGCGAGCCGGGTCGCGACGCGGGCGAGCAGGTCGCGGGCAAATCCGTTGAGCTCCGCGGTTCCCGGACGGAACATCGAATGCGCGGCGGTATCCATCAGGCTGATCCGCAGCCCGTCGCGGTCGCGCTCGACCTGCGTCGCGACCCGCCCGCGATCCTCCGGCGGCAGGCTGTCGATCGCGATCCGCATCTCCTGCGCGAGCACGCGGAGCGAGGCATCGGGGATCGTCGCGGTCCCGCCGCGGGCGACCACCGCGACCGTGTCGGGGGTGTCGCCGCCGCGGGCCGGGCGCGTGCCGACGCTGGCGCCGGTCCCCGCGCCGTCGGCACCCGCCGATCCGGCACCGCCGCCGCCGCTGCTCGGCGTGAAATATTCGGCAAGCCCCTTCAGCCGCGACTTGTCGGGATTGCTGATCAGCCACAACAGCATGAAGAACGCCATCATCGCGGTCACGAAATCGGCATAGGCGACCTTCCACGCGCCGCCATGATGCGCCGCCCCGCCGCGCTTGATCTTGCGGACGATGATGATCGGACGCGTGTCCGCATTGTGCGCCGCCACCGGATCAGCCCGCCTTGCCGAGCGCCGCGCGCAGCCGCGCCTGAACCGCGCCGAGCTTCACCGTCGTCACCGCATCGTGCGAGCCGACGCCCGCCGCCATCCGGTCGAGCAGCGCCGCGCTCTCGTCGGTATACTGGACGAGCAGGTCGAACGCCTGGAGCTGTTCGACATAGTTGGTCGCGAAATGGTCGTCGCAGATCAGCAGCTCGGCAAGCTGTTCGATCAGCTTGCGGACGTGGCGCAGCTCCTCGGCCAGCGCCGACTGGAGAAGTGCCGCAAGAGTGTCGGAATCGGCCATGTTCGGTTCGCAATCGTGGCTTGAAGAAAACGGGGTCAGAACAGTTCGACGTCGCCGTCGACAAGCGGCATCGGCGCCAGGATCGGTACCGGATCGGCGACGAAGCTCGATCGGGTCTTGCCCTCGTAGGGAAGGAATTCGAGCTTGCGCGCGCGACTCCCGCCAACGTCGACATGGCCGATCGCGATATTCTCGGTCTCGATGAAGCGGCGCGCGAACGCGGCGTTGCTCGACCCGATCTTGCCGAGCCCGGCGATGATGTTCGCGCCCCCGTAGATGTGCGCCCGCAGCGCGTTGCGCGACGCGCCCGCCTTCATCATCGCGTTGATCAGCAATTCCATCGCATGGATCCCGTAGCGCGACAGCTCGCCGGGACGGACGTGCTGATCCGCACCCGGTTCGCCGAGCAGGAAGTGATTCATCCCGCCGACATGCGCCGCTGCGTCGTGCAGGCACACCGCGATGCACGAGCCGAGCAGCGTCGCGATGACCGCGCCGGGCCGCGCGACCGCGACATGTTCGCCCTGGACCAGCGTGATGCGGTGCCGGGGCGCGAGCGATCCCGGCGGGCGCGGCGGCGCTTCGGAGAGGTTCCCGGGCATCAGGACAGCGGACCGAACACGCGTTCGATCTTGTCCTTGAGCGACGCCGGTGCGAACGGCTTGACCAGGTAGTTGTTGACGCCGAGCGCGGCCGCCTTCTGGACGACCTCGCGGTCCGACGATCCGGTCAGCATGATGAAGACGGTCTTGCCGATCACCGGATCGCCGCGCACCGCCTCGAGCAGCTGCAGTCCGTCCATGTCGGGCATGTTGTAGTCGGAGATGATCAGGTGGACGCGCTCGGTGCGCACCGCGGCGAGCGCCTCGGCGGCATCGCCCTTGTCGCGCACGTCGCGGAAACCGAGATCCTGCAGCGACCGGCGGATCATCGCCCGCATGCTCGCCTGATCATCGACCACCATCACTTTTATCTGGGATGCAGCAGGCATCGTTCGTGGTCCCGTTTCTACTTGCCGCACGCCGCGAGGATCGCCTCGGGCAATGCGGTCAGACTGAGTTCGCGTTCCACCGCACCGCGGGCGACCGCCGCGCGTGGCATGCCATAGACGACGCAGCTGTCCTGCGACTGGCCGAAGGTCCGGGCGCCCGCATCGCGCATCGCCCGCAGTCCCTCCGCGCCATCCGCGCCCATGCCCGTCAGGATCACGCCGATCGCCCCCGGCGCGAGACGCGCGACCGAGTGGAACAGCGTGTCGACCGCGGGGCGGTGCCCGCCGACGGGATCGCCCTTGACCAGCCTGATCGTCCGCGCCGTCGTGCCCGCAAGCTCCATGTGCATCTCGCTTCCAGGAGCAATATAGACGGTGCCGGGCACGATCGGGCGGCCGTGCGTCGCCTCGGTGACGGTCATCCGGCATTCGCGGTCGAGCCGTTCGGCAAAGCTGGCGGTGAAGGTGCCCGGCATGTGCTGGACGACGAGGATCGGCGGGCACGCGGCGGGCAACGCGCCGAGCAGCGAGAACAGCGCCTCGACGCCACCGGTCGATGCACCGATCGCGATCAACGCATCGGCGCGCGGCGTGGCGCTGACGGGCATCCGTGCGGGCCGCGCGGCGGTCCGCGCGCGCACCGACGACCGCCCCGCCGCCTTGACCGTGTCGCGCAGCAGCTGCGCGTTGCGCGCGAGGTCGGCGGGGTCCCCGGTCGGCTTGGCGATACAGTCGACCGCGCCGAGCCGGAGCGCCTCGATCGTCGTCGCGGCCCCGCGCGCGGTCAGCGTCGAGCACATCACCACCGGCATCGGCCGCAGTCGCATGATCCGCTCGAGAAACGAGAGCCCGTCCATCCCCGGCATCTCGACGTCGAGCGTCAGGACGTCGGGTTCGAGATCCTTGATCATCGCGCGCGCGCTGTTGGGTTCGGGCGCCATGCCGACGACCTCGATATCGGGATCGGCCGACAGGATCCGCGACAGCACGACGCGGATCGCGGCGCTGTCGTCGACGATCAGCGTTCGGACGCGCGCGGTCATGCCGTGCCTCCCTGCTTGACGTAGATCGTCTGCCCGCAGCTTTCCATCGTCCGCGTCGCGGGGCCGACCAGCCGCTCGGAATGGCCGATGTAGAGATGGCCGCCGGGCAACAGCATCTCGGCAAGCCGGTGCTCGAGCTCGGCCTTTGCCTGCTCGTCGAAATAGATCATCACGTTGCGACAGAAGATCGCATCGTAGCGCTGCCGCATCGGCCATGCCTCGAACAGGTTGAGCACCCGCGCGGTCACCATCTCGCGGGCTTCGGCGGCGATCTCGAACTCGCTGCCGGCGGGCCGCACCCAGGCCTTGCGATAGGCGGCGGGGATCGGCGCGACGACGCTTTCGGGATAGACGCCGCGCCGGACGCTCTCGACGACGTGCGGCGCGAGATCGGTCGCGAGCAGCTTCACGTCCGCACCGCGCAGCCAGGCCGCACTCGCGCGGTCAAGGCCGAGCAGGCACATCGCGATCGAATAGACTTCTTCGCCGCTCGAGCAGCCCGCGGACCAGATCCGGACCGGGCGAGTCCGCGCCGCGGCCTTGATCGCGGGCATCGCGACGCTGCGGAAATGCTCGAAATGGTGGTTCTCGCGGAAGAAATGCGTGTGGTTGGTCGTCAGCGCGACGACCATCGCGGCGCGCTCGGCGGGATCGCGTGCGACCAGGTGGACATAGTCGCGGAAGCTGTCGAGGCCGTGCATCCGCAGCCGCCGCGACAGCCGGCCATGCACCAGCGTCTTCTTGGCGATCACCAGATGGATCCGGGCATCGCTCTGCATGATCGCGGCGATCGCGGCGAATTCGGTATCGCCCAGCGGCGGCCCGCCGGGGAGCGCCTGATCCGCCGATCCCGCGCCGCCCGGTCCCACGCCGCCCGCGGCCGCGTCGATGGCCGCGGTCGCGGTCATGCGGCGATGTCCAGCTGGCGCGTCAGGCTGAGCGCGTCGAGATCGAGCAGCAGCACCATCAGGCTGTCGCTGCCATTGGTGCCGTCGGCGGTGCGCGTCTGCGTCTTGACCAGTCCGGCGATGACGCTGGGTTCGCCGATCTCGACATCGGGGGCAGGGCGGATGTCGCTGTCCTTGATCAGCACGATGTCGGCGACCTCGTCGACCAGGAACCCGGCCTGCTTGCCGGCGATGTTGACGACCAGGATGCACGAGCGCGCGTGGATCACGCTCGGCGACCAGCCAAGCCGCTCGGCGAGGCCGACGACGGGGACGACGGTACCGCGCAGGTTGGTGACGCCCTTGATAAAGGACGGCACGCCGGGAAGCGGGGTCGGCTCGTCCCATTCGCGGATCTCGATCAGCGACGCCATGTCGATGCCGAAGGTCTGCTCGCCGAGCGAGAAGGTGACGATCTTGCGTTCGCCGGGGGTGTCGATCGTGCTCATGCGGCCAGTCCTTTCGTGACATAGCGGTTGGGGGTCTGCGTGGCCGGGCCGACCAGCGCTTCGATATCAAGGATCAGCGCGATCGAGCCGTCGCCGAGGATGGTGGCGCCGCCCAGCCCGCGGATCGGGTGGAGATTGCGGTCGAGGCTCTTGATCACAACCTCGCGGCGATCGTCGATCGTGTCGACCAGCAGCCCGACATGGCCCGCGGTCTCCGTCTCGACGATGATGACGAGCGACTCCTCCGGCCGGCGGCTATCGTTGTCGCCGAGCCCGAAGGTCCGCGTCAGGCGCCGCACGGGGACATAGTTGCCGCGCAGCTCGATGACTTCGCCGGTCGTCGTGGTCGGCTTGACCTGGCCGCGTTCGGGCTGGACCGTCTCGACCACGTTGGCGAGCGGCAGGACGAAGCGCTGCCCCGCGAGCCGGACGATCATCCCCTCGAGGATCGCCAGCGTCAGCGGCAGGATCATCGTGAAGGTCGTGCCCTTGCCGGGCGTCGAGCTGATCTCGACGCGGCCGCCGAGCGCTTCGACGTTCGATCGCACCACGTCCATCCCGACGCCGCGGCCCGAGATGTTCGAGATCGTGTCCGCGGTCGAGAAACCGGGCGCGCAGATCAGCTGGTCGATCTCCTCGTCGGTCATCACCGCATCGGCGGCGACGACGCCCTTCTCGACCGCCTTGGCAAAGACGCGCGCGCGGTCGATCCCGCCGCCATCGTCGGCGACGCGCACCAGGATGCGCGCGCCGCGCTGTTCGGCGGACAGGCGGATCGTCCCCTCTGCGGGTTTGCCCGCGGCGAGGCGCACCGCGGCGCTCTCGATCCCGTGGTCGACCGCGTTGCGGATCATGTGCGTCAGCGGATCGCCGATCTTCTCGATCACGCCCTTGTCGATCTCGGTCGTCTCGCCCGTCGTCTCGAGCCTGATGTCCTTGCCCGTCTCGGCGGACAGGTCGCGGAGCATCCGGGGCACGCGGCTGAACGCCTGGCGGATCGGCTGCGCGCGCAGCGACATCACCGTGTCCTGGATCTCGCGCGTCAGCCGGCTGAGCTGCGGCAGCTCGACGCGTTCCTGATCCTTGGGGCTCAGCCGGTCCGCGAGGATCGAGCCCCGGATGACGAGTTCGCCGACGAGGTTGAGCAGCATGTCGAGCTTGACGAGCTCGACGCGGATGCTCTGCTGCGGGGGTTCGGCGACGCGCGCGGGCTCCGGCCTGTCCTCGACCGCCCGCACGGGTGCCGGCTTTTCGGGCGGCGGTGGCGGCGCGGCGATGACTGGCGCTGCGTTGACCGGGGGCGGCGACGTCGGCCGCGGGTGGCGCCGGCGGGGCGACGGTCCCGGTCGGTGCCGGACGTGCTGCATATTCGGGCGTGACCTCGACGATCGACCCCGGTGCGACGAAGTCGAACGAGTCGAGGATCGCCTCCTCGGCGACATGGCCGGGGATACGGATCGTCCAGCCGAAATAGCTGTGCTCGGGATCGAGATCGCGCAGCGGCGGGAGCGCGTCGAGATCGACCGCCTCGACCACGCCCTCGAGCAGTTCGAGCTCGCGGACGATCAGCAACGGCTCGCTGCCATTGGCGAGCGCGGCATCGGACGGCACGAAGCGGACGTTCCAGGCGATCGGTCCGCTTGCGGCGGGCTCGGCAAGCGCGTCGTCGAACGGGTCGTGCGCGATGGGTTCGAACCCGAACGGGTCGAGCGGTTCGAGCGCGACCGTCACCGGTTCGAAACCGAACGGATCGACGTCCCCCCCGCCGTCGGTACGGCGCTCATTGGCGTGATCGTCGGGGCGATCGTCGGGGCGATCGTCGGTGCGGGCGTCGGGGCGGGCGCGGCAGCGTGATCGGGGGCGCCACCCTGCGCGAGGATCGCGTCGAGCGCCTCGAGCACCACGGCGTCGTGCGGCAGCCCGGCAAGCCCTTGCGCGAACGCGACATGATCCGACAGCACGTCGAACGCCTGCAGCATCACGCGCGTCACCCCCGGCGACGGTGCGATCCGGCCCGCGCGCACCTCGTCGAGCACGTTTTCGAAACAGTGCGAGAAGGCGGTCAGCGCGGCATGGCCGAACGCGCCCGCGCCCCCTTGATCGAATGGACCGCGCGGAACACCGACGCGATCGTCGGCGCCGACACGTCGCCGGCATCCATCGCCGACAGGCCGGCTTCGGCGGCGGCGAGGCCCTCGGCGCATTCCTCGAAGAAGATCGCCTGGATATCGTCGAGTTCGTCGCTCATGGGCACACCCGGCGGATCGCGGTGCCGAGCTTGGCGGCGTCGAACGGCTTGGTGATCCACCCGGTCGCACCCGCCTGGCGCGCCCGCGCCTTCTTGTCCTCGGAGAATTCGGTCGACAGCACGAGGATCGGCACGCCGCGGAATTCGGGTTTCGCGCGCACCGCCTCGATCAGTTCGAAGCCGTCCATCTCGGGCATGTTGATATCGGTGATCAGCAGGTCGGGCCGGACCTCGTCCATCCGCGCGAGCCCGTGACGCCCGTCATTGGCCGCCTCGATGCTGTAGCCCTGCGCGGTCAACGACACCTTCAGCAGCATTCGCATGCTGGCCGAATCGTCGACGGTAAGGATCGTCTTGCTCACAGTGTTGCGTCCTTCTCGATAAGGCCGATCGCGCCGGCCAGCCGACAGCGGGTGACGCGGTCGACAAAGGCGGGGCTGGGATCAACGATGGCATAGGGCTGGTGCCGCGCGACCGCCTCGCGGCGCGCGGCGACCAGGATCTGCAGCGCGGCCTGGCCGATGCTGTCGACCGCGTCGGCGCGCACCTCGATCCCGCCGTCGAGGTCCGCCGCGAGCACGAGCCGGACGCGCAGATCCTCCGCGGCGACGGTGCCGCAATGCGCGGGCAGATGTACCGCGCGATCGACGAGCGAGTCGAGCGGGGGCGGCGGCGGCGGGGACGACAGCGGCGGCAAATGCGCCGGATCGGTAATGGCCACGGGCTCAGGCGGGGATGGGGTCATTTTTGGCCTCTTCGAGAGCGGTCTCGAGTTGCTGGAAGGTCGGCGCCTTGGCCGACGGGGTCATGCGACGGCCGATCTCGACCGCGACCTGCGTCGGCAGGCCCTGGGCATGGGCGACGATCGCGCTTTTCACGATCAGGAACGGCTTGCAGTCGGCATCGACCGTCTCGAGCAGCTTGGCGGCGAGCGGACCGACCAGACAATATGCGAGCAGCACGCCGAGGAACGTCCCGACCAGCGCGCCGCCGATCATCGCGCCGAGGATCTCGGTCGGCTGGTCGATCGATCCCATCGTCTTGATCACGCCCAGCACCGCGGCGACGATCCCGATCGCGGGAAGCCCGTCGGCCATCTGCTGGAGCGCGTGCTGCGGCGCGAGCTCCTCATGGTGGTGCTTCTCGATGTCGTTATCCATCGCCTCGGCGATCTGATGCGGATCCTCGAAGCTGACCGTCATCATCCGCAGGTAATCGCAGATGAATTCGACGAGGTGATGATCGGCCAGGACGCGGGGAAAGCGCGAGAAGATCGCGCTGTCGTGCGGCGCATCGAGATGCGGCTCGATCGCGGTCGGACCGCCCTTGCGGAAGGTCGACAGCAGCGTGAAGAGCAACGTCAGCAGGTCGCGATAATCGGTGTTCTTCCACCGGTCGCCCTTGAACGCGCGCAGCAGGCCCTTGCCGGCCAGCTTCACCGTCGGCATCGAGTTCGACACGAGGAACGCGCCGATCGCCGCGCCCGCGATCGCCATCATCTCGTGCGGGAGCGCGTGGAGGATGATGTCCATCTTGCCGCCCGACCAGATGAAACTGCCGAACACGCATGCGAGGATGACAAGGAGGCCGACGCCGTTAAGCATGATATGCGATCGATTCTTCCCAAGGGGCGACGTGATCTACCTTATAGAAGCGCGGCACGGCGGCCGGTCCGGCGCGCCCGGCTTTAATCCGCCGCCCCGCGATCCGCCGGGACGGCCGCGTCGGGGCGCACGTGCGCGCGACGATATGCCGGCATCGATGACCGCGGCTGGCGGTCGCGTCCTAGAATAAGGGCTTAAGTCCTCGCGGAGTCGTCATGTCGCTCAACGCCTATCACCGTACGCGCACGATCACCGAAACGCCGCGCGGAGCGGAACATCGCCTGATGCAGCAGGTCACCGGCGACCTGATGCGCGCGCGCGACGCGCGCCTGTCGGGGATATCGCTGATGCCCGCGCTGTCGCGCAATCGCGAGGTGTGGAGCGCGCTGTCGAACGCCTGTGCGGCGCGCGGCAACGCGCTGCCCGACCCGCTGCGCGCGTCGATCGTGTCGCTCGGGCTGTGGGTGGATCGCTATTCGAGCGACGTCGCGGCGGGGCGCGACGGGGTTGACGCGCTGATCGACGTGAACCGCGCGATCATCGAAGGGTTGCAGGGCAACAACGCGCCCGCCTGACGCCCCCGCCTGATGCACCTGACAAGCCTGCGCCCCGACCGGCGCGCAGGCGGTCGATCCTAGTCAGAGGCTGTTGTTGATCGCGATCGGCGTCGGCTGTTCGGCATGCGACAGCGCGCCCGTCGCGCGGTAGACCATGCTGCGCCCGCCCGACAGCCGCTTGGCCTCGTCGGTGATCGCGCCCATCAGGTCGTCGCACAATGCGATCCGCCGTTCGAGTAGCGCGGCGTTGGTCGCGAGCTTCTGCATCGTCCGTTCGAGCATCGCCGCGGTGGCGGCGCAGGCGTCGGCGTCAGGAACGGCGGCGCCGGCAGACCGGGCCGCGACGAGCCGCACCTGCGCGGCTTCGATCACGCCGACGACCCGCATCTTGGCCGCGACCAGTTCGCGCGGGACCAGGTCGAAGCCGGGCATGCCCAGGCGGGCATTCTCCTCGTCGAGGATCAGGTCGAGCGACACGAGCGCTGAATCGAGGTCGTGGGTCACGGTGCGGATCCTTCCTGAAGCGCGATGATCTGTTCGAGGACCGCGGGCGCGATGCCGATGCCGCCGGTTGCGGCGATCGCGGTGCCGAGCTTTTCCGCCAGCACGCCGCGGAACATCTCCTCGCCATGCCCGCCCGAGAATGGGCCGTCGCTCTCGACCGTCGCCATCATCATCTGCGTCATCTGGCCGAGGAACACCGCCTCGAAACTCTGCGCGGTCTTCGCCGCCTTGGGGTCCGCGACCGCGGTCGCGACGGGATGGGGTGCGACAGCCGGGATCACTGGACTGAAATCTCCGCCTGAAGCGCGCCTGCGGACTTGACCGTCTGCAGGATCGTGATGAGATCGCGCGGCGAGACGCCGAGCGTGTTGAGCCCGGCGACGAGCGACTGGAGCGACGCGCCCTGGACGATCGCGAGCGACGCGCCGCCGCCGTCGTCGACGCCGATCCGCGTGCGCGGCAGGACCGCGGTCTGTCCCTGCGACAGCGGCGCGGGTTGCGACGCGACCGGGGTCTCGCTCACCGTGATAGTCAGCCCGCCTTGCGCGATCGCGACCGGACTGATCCGCACATCGGCGCTCATCACCACCGTCCCCGACGCCTCGTTGATCACGATCCGCGCGGGCTGGTCGACGTCGACGGGCAGGTTCTCGATCTCGCCGAGCAGGTCGACGACGTCGCCGGCGAACCCGCCCGCCGCGGCAATCTCGACGGTGCCCGGATCGAGGATGTGCGCCGTCCCGGCAAAGCGGCCGTTGATGACCGCGGCGATATGACGCGCAGTCGTGAAATCGGGGTTCTTGAGCGCGAGCTTGAGGCTGGTCGCGGACCGCAGCGCATAGGGCACCTCGCGCTCGACGATCGCACCGCCCGCGATCTGCGCCGATGTCGACACGCCGCGGCTGACGCTCGCCCCCGCGCCTTGCGCCTTGAAGCCCGAGACCGCGACGGGACCCTGCGCGACCGCATAGATCGCGCCATCGAGCGCCCGCAGCGACGAGACCAGCAACGTCCCGCCCTGAAGGCTGGTGGCGTCGCCGATCGCCGACACCTGGACGTCGATCGTCGACCCCGCGCGCGCGAACGGCGGCATCGTCGCGGTCACCGACACCGCGGCGACGTTGGCGGGCTTCATCTTGGCATCGCGGACGTTGACGCCCATCCGCTCGAGCATCGCCTGGAGCGTCTCCTCGGTGAACGGCGCGTTGTTCGTGCGGTCGCCGGTGCCCGGCAGGCCGACGACGAGGCCGTAGCCGACCAGCTGGTTGGTGCGGACGTTCTGGATATCGACGATGTCCTTGACCCGCGACGCCGCCGCCGCCGGCGTGGCCACCACGGTTAGCGCCGCCCCCGCCGCTACCGCCAGCGCCGCCGCCAGCGCGGATCCGGCCGACGCGGACATGCAGCGGGGCAGCAGCAGGGTACGGAGCATGCAGGCGGACCTCGCGAAGGTTTGAACTCTTCCTGCCTTATAGGATAGGCTCGCCGGATACGGGTCGGGCGGGACATGAAATGAGGATCGACACGCTGCCAGCCTTGCTACGCGCCGCGTTGCAGGCGAATCTCGCGCTCCCCGTCGCCGGGGCGGGCACGGATGCGCGCCGTTTCGACGTGGGAGCGACGGGCGACGGCGCGGCGGAGGCGGGCGCACGACCCGTCGCGTCGATCGCGCAGCCCGCGACCTCGGTACAGATGCTGGTCGCGCTCGCGGCGATCGATCCCGCGGTCGAGCGGCGGCGCAAGCAGGCGGTCGAGGCGGAGCGCGGGCTGACCTTGCTCGACCGGCTCGACCGCGAGGTCGCGGCCGGTGCGCCGCCCGCCGAGGCGCTCGAGGCGCTTGCCGACTGGACGCGCGGTTTCACGCTGCCCGACGATCCGCAGCTGGCCGAGATCGCCCGCGCGGTCGACCTGCGCGTTCGCGTCGAGCTCGCGCGGCACGACCTGATCGCCTGACCGCTAGGATCGCGCCTTGGCGATCCGCATGACATAGCCGATGATCTCCGCCACCGCGGCGTAATGTTCGGCGGGGATCGGGTGCTCGATCTCGACCGCGGCATAGAGCGCGCGCGCGAGCGGGCGGTTCTCGACGATCGGCACGCCGGCCTTGGTCGCGATCTCGCGGATGCGCAGCGCGACTGCATCGACGCCCTTGGCGACGACGACCGGTGCGCCCATCCGGCCGTGGTCATAGCTCAGCGCGATCGCATAATGCGTGGGGTTGGTGATGATCACGCTTGCGGTCGGCACCGCGCTCATCATCCGGCGCCGCGCGCGCTGCACCGCGATCTGGCGGATCTTCGCCTTGATCTTGGGATCGCCCTCGCTGTCCTTATACTCGTCCTTGAGCTCCTGCAGCGACATCTTGAGCTTGTTGAACCAGCTGCGGCGCTGATAGATCAGGTCGAACAGCGCCAGCGCGATGACGGGGATCGCGACGCTCTTGACGAGGATCACGACCAGCCCGCCGGCGACGGTGCCGAGCTCGGCCGGATCGATCCCGACCAGCGTGTCAAGCGCGGCGGCGTGCGGCCGCAGCACCGCGACGGCGATCGCCACGATCACCGTTAGCTTTGCGAGGGTCTTGGCGAACTCGATCAGCGCGCGCGTGCCGAATATCCGTTTGGCGCCCGATACCGGGGAGATCTTGGCGAATTTGGGGGCGACGCGCGACCAGGACAGGCTCGGGCGTCCCTGAGCCAGACCGCCGAGCAGCGCGAACGCGACCAGCACCGCGAACAGGGGGGCGAACACCACCGCGAGCTGCGCGAGCAGCCCGGTCGCCAGGCCTTGCGCGCCGTGCGGATCGATGCGGAAATCGTCCGCGCGGCCCCAGAGCCGGACGAGCATCGTCGCGAGCCGCGCAAAGCTGTGCACGCCGATCCCGCCGAGCACGAGCAGCAGCGCGGCGAAGATCGCCGCATGGCGCATCTCGGGCGCGCTTGGCGTATCGCCTTTCCTGCGCACGTCGGCGAGCCGTTTTTCGGTCGGGTCATGCGTCTTCTGGTCCTTGTCGGCCATCGCTCACCCCCAGCCCGTGTGAATCCACTGCGCCATCGCGCCGGCGAACCCCGTCAGCATCGCGCCGATGAGCGTCGTGAACACCGCGAGCCCGAACAGCAGGTTGATCGGTTGCGCGACGAAGAAGACCTGGATCGCGGGCGCGAGACGCGCGGCGAGCCCCAGCGCGACGTTGAAGACGATCCCGTAGACGATCATCGGCGCGGCGAGGGCCACCGCGAGCGTCAGCGACCGGCCCGCGGTCGCCACCGCCAGCGCGGCGAAATCGCCGACGCGTGGCATCCCGCCGATCGGGAAGGTCACATAGGATCGCACCAGCGCACCGATCCACAGATGATGCACGAGCAACGCCATGCACACGACGCTGGCGGCGACGCCGACCAGCTTCGACAGGACGCTGGCCTGCCCGCCCTGCGCGGCGTCGGCGACGATCGCCGAGGTCAGGCCGATCTGCAGGCTGACGATCGAACCCGCGGTGGCCATCGCCATGAACATGATCCGGACGAGCGCGCCGAGCCCCAGCCCGGTGGCGAGCTCGACGACGACGAGGCCGAGGATGCTGGCGGGACCGCTGCCGGGGAGGGCCTGCGTGGCGCGTGCCACGGGCAGCGCCGCGGGCGACAGGAGGCCCCAGAGCCCCAAAGTCATCCCGAACGCGATCATCAGCCGGATCCGTCCGGGGATCGCGTCTTCGGAAAACACCGGCAACAGCATCAGCACCGCCCCGATGCGCGCGAACAGCAGCAGGAACGCGGTCGCCTCGACGGGAAGCGCGTCCACCGTGCGATCAGCCCGCGACGATGCGATCGGCGACGACCGCGGTGAAATCCGCGAGCGCATGGCCGATCATCGGCAGCGTCACCAGCAGGGCGATTCCCGCCGCGACGAGCTTGGGGACGAACGTCAGCGTCTGTTCCTGGATCTGCGTCAGCGCCTGGAACAGGCTGACCGCGACGCCGACGATCATCGACACGAGCAGCAGCGGACCGCAAATCGTCAGCAGCAGCATCATGCCCGCACGGGCGATGTCGATCGCGGTCGCGGGGGTCATGTCAGATCTGCAGCCGCATGATGTCGGTATAGGCGCTGACCATCCGGTCGCGGACCGCGACGACGGTGTCGAGCGCGGTTTCGGCCGCCCCCATCGCGGTCACGACATCGATCAGGTCGCCCTTGCCCGCGACCTGCCTGGCGCTCGCCGTCTCGGCGGTACGCAGCGCACCCGCGGCGTCGCTGACGAGCTGTTCGACCATGCCGCCGAACCCGTCGCCGGGCTGCGTCTTGCCCGTGGCGCCCGTCTTGCCGAGCCCGCCTGGCGCCGTGTCCGCGCCGACACCCAGCGCGCGACCATAAGCGGTCATCGCGTCCAATGCTCCGATAGACATCGCGTTTCCTTATTTCAGCAGGTCGATGGTGCGCATCGTCAGCCCCTTGGCGGCCTCGATCGCGTTGAGATTGGCCTCGTACGAGCGTTGTGCCGCTTTCATGTCGGCGGCCTCGACGAGCGTGTTCACATTGGGGGTCAGTACATAGCCCGTCGCGTCGGCGGCCGGGTTGCCCGGCTGGTAGCTGCGCGTGAAGGCGGTCTTGTCGGTGTCGATCGTCTGAACCTTGACCCCCGTCGCGCCGGTGACGCGGTCGACCGCGGTGCGAAAGCTCGCGACCTTGCGGCGATAGGGATCGCCGCCCGCGGTCGACGCGACCGAATCCGCATTGGCGAGATTCTCCGCGATCACCCGCATCCGCATCGCCTGCGCCTTCAGCCCCGATGCGGACACCCGCAACGACGTATCGAGATCCATGCTCATCATTCCCTGGGGCAAGGCCGGCTCGGGCGCGGCGTCTGCGTTCGGTGTCATCATAGGCAGAACTTGCCGCCCCCGGTCGCCACCCGGCATTTTCTTCCGGGTCGGGCAAACAGGACCCCCGGTCGGCACCGCACCCGGCAATATTTTCCTATCATGGGGGCAGGAGGAGCCACCCCATGTCCGTGCTCGAAGATATCCAGATCGAGATCTCGATCGTGCTGGGATCCGCCAATGTGCCGATCCGCCAGATTTTGAACATGAGCCGCGGTGCGATGATCCCGCTCGATTGCGGGCATGACGAGCCGACACAGGTCTTCGTCAACGGCAAGGCGGTCGCCAAGGGCAAGATCTACGTCAACGAGGACATGATGTCGCTCGAGGTGACCGAAGTCCTGCGGAGCGGGCGCGCGTGATGGACATCGTCGCGATGCTGCGCACGCTGGGCGGGCTGGGGGTCGTTCTCGGGTTGCTCGCGGGCGCGTTGTGGGCGGTGCGTCGGTACGATGTCGCGCTGCCCGGCCGGATCGGGCGCGCCGCGTCCGACCGCCGCCTCGCGCTGGTCGAACGCATCCAGATCGACGCCAAGCGCTCGCTCGTTCTCGTGCGGCGCGACGGGTGCGAGCATCTGTTCGTGCTGCTGCCCGATCGCGTCGCGGTGCTCGAGACCGGAATCGTCCGCGAGGCCGCAACGCCGTTCGGGGCGATGCTCGAAACGGTGACGGCGGATGCGTAAGGTGCGGCTGGCCGCGCTCGGCCTTGTCCTCCTCTGCACGCCGAGCGCGGCACTGGCGCAGACCGCACTGCCGTCTCTCGGCGACGGACCGGTGTCCGCGCGCGCGATCCAGCTGGTGCTGATGCTCACCGTGCTCAGCCTCGCGCCGGGCATATTGATGACGGTGACGTCGTTCACGCGGATCGTCGTCGCGCTGTCGCTGTTGCGCAGCGGGCTCGGTGCGCAGGGCGTGCCGCCCAACCCCGTGATCATCAGCCTCGCGCTGTTCCTGTCGATGTTCGTGATGGCGCCGACGTTCGAGACCGCGTGGGAACAGGGCGTAAAGCCCTACACCGCGGGCAGGATCGCCGAACCGCAGGCGTTCGCGCGGACCGCCGAGCCGTTCCGCGTCTTCATGCTCGGGCAGGTCCGCGACGACGATCTCGCGCTGTTCCGCCGGCTGGGCAAGACCGCCCCGGGCCCGCGTGCGCAGACCGCGCTCTCGACGCTGGTCCCCGCATTCATGATCTCCGAACTGCGCCGCGCGTTCGAGATCGGCTTCCTGCTTCTGCTGCCGTTTCTCGTCATCGATCTGGCTGTCGCGGCGGTGTTGATGGCGATGGGGATGATGATGCTGCCGCCGCCGACGATATCGCTGCCGATGAAGATCATCTTCTTCGTGCTGGTCGATGGCTGGGCGCTGGTCTGCGGCTCGCTGGTGCGCAGTTTCGCGGGGTAGCGGCGCGCGAGCGCCCCGCCGTCCCGCCCGCCGTCACCCCGCCCGCTTTTACCCTGCGGCGTGGAGCTTGGTGAGCAGCCCGATCGGGATCTGCGCACCGTTGACGCCGAGCGTCAGATTGCCGTTCGCAGCCACGACCTCGCTGATCGTGCCGCTCGTCGTGACCGACACGGGGACGCTCGCGCCGCTCGCATCTACCCCCGCAATCGACAGCGAATAGGGGCCGTCGGGCGCGGTCGATCCGCCTGCCGACGCGCCGTTCCACGACAGCGTCCCGCTGGTCGCGGGGTCGAGCGCCATCGTCGCGACGGTCTTGCCCGATCCATCGGTGATCGTCGCGGTGAGCGACGAGACGGGGCGTGCGGCACTGTACGTCCAGTTCGCACCCGTCTCCGCGGTCAGCCCGGCGACGGTGGTATCGAACTGTCCGACCTGGCCGATGAACCCCGATGCCTGCGCCATGTTCTGCGTCGTCAGCTGCGCGAGGATCTCGTTGAGCTTGCTGGTCTGCTGGATCGTCTGCTCGACCTGCGAGAATTGCGCGAGCTGCGCTGTGTATTCGGTCGAATCCATCGGCTTGAGCGGATCCTGGTTCTGCATCTGCGTCGTCAGCAGTTTCAGGAACATGCTGTAATCGGCAGAGGCGCCGCCCAGCGTCGGCCGGGTGGCGGCTGCGCCGAGCGCGGATGTCGGTGAAAGGCTCATGATCGGGGTCCTCAGGCGGTGAGATCGACGCGGCCGCTGGTCCGCAGCGCGCGATAGATCGGGGTTTCGGCAAAGACGGGATATTCGCCGTCCGCGTGGCGCTGGCGCGACGACGGCGGCGGCGACGGCGCGTGGCGCGGATCACCGCCATGGTGACGCTGGCCCGGATCGTTGCCGCCGGACGTCCGCGTGTCGAACCGCAGGCTCTGGCCATCGGCGCGGACTCCCGCATCGGCCAGCGCGCGGCCGAGATCGCCCGCGTCGCGTCGCAGCATCTCGAGCGCCGCCGACGTGTCCGCGCTGACGACCGCGCGCAAAGTTCCCGCGTCGTCGAACGCCAGCCGCACCTCGATCCGCCCCATGTCCTTCGGATCGAGCCGGACGGTGATCGTCTCGGGCTGACCCGCCACCGCATGCCGCGCGATCGCGACGCCCATCTCGGTGCCGATCCGGCCGGGCTGTGCGGCGACACGCGTCGCGACCTCGCGCGTCGCGCCGGGGGGATTCCTGCAGATGCGCGCCGACGGCGGCGCCGAATCCGGGCGTATCCTGCCGCGCCAGGGTGTCGGATGACGGCGTGACGACGCCGGCGTCGCCCGCCGGTCGATCGACGATCGCCACCGGCGCGCGACCAGGGGCGTTTGGCGGACGCGTTTCGGCGGGAGCATCTTCGGTACGAGCTGCTCCGGTGCCACTCGCCGCGGTCTGCGGCGGTGGCGACGGCGTCGACGGCGGCAAGGGGAGGTCTTGCTGGGTCACACTATCCGTCGCGGGTCGCTCCGCTGCGACCGGGCGCCGGGGTGACGTGGCGCCGGCGCGACCCGGTCGGGACGGCGCATCCGCGCGCATCCCCTGCACGGGCTTGGGATCCCCCGCCGTTGCAGCGACGACGTCGGGCGTCGTCGGTGGGGTGGGCGGCTGCGCGGGGGCCGCGGCAGTCGGGGGCGATGCGGCGGGCGCGGTCTCGGCGTGACGGCTTTCCGTCTGCGGCGACACGCGTTTGGCGGCGAGCGGCACGCGCGGCGGCGGATCGCGCTCCGCCATCTTCGGCGGCGCCTCCGGGGACGCATCGCTTTCAGCCTTGGGCGCGTCGGCGCCATCGGGCGCGCCGCCCGGCGTACCGGGCTCGGGCGCCGCTATCGAGGGGGCAGCGTCCGCCACGCTGATCGTGGCGTCGTTCAGGCCAGGCGCGGTGGAGGCGGGCTCCCCGAGCGGCGGGGGAGGCGCCGCGGCCAAGTGGACGACGGCGAGCAGCGGGGTTGGGAGATCGGCATAGCCTGAACCAGAAGGGCGTAGCGGCTCAGGACTGAGCAAGCCATTCTGGTTGCTCGCAAGCCCGTCGCCCCGAACGAGCTCGAGCGCCCCGGCGAACGCCGCGGGCGAGGGCGCCGCCGCCACGCCGAGCGGCAGCGGCGCGCCCGGCAGTTGCGACAGGGGATATGAGGCGATCACCGGCATCGAGGTCCTTCCGACCCATTACGGGCCATCACCGCATTATAGGGCGAACGCGGGTCACCCGATCGTGCCGAGCGACCGAATTCGCGCGCGCGCATGGATTTCGGTCTGCGACAGCACGACGGTCGCGGGCCGGACGCGCTCGATGATCGAGCGGACGAACGGCCGGATCGCGGGCGTCGTGAGCAGGCACGGGATCTCGCCATCCCCCGCGAGCCGGTCGAGCGTTTCGCGGATCGCGGTCAGGAACGCCTGCAGGCTGGACGGCGCCATCACGAGCTGCCGGTCGTCGCCCTGCCCGACGATGCTCTCCGCGAACGCCGCATCCCACGCGCCCGACAGCGTCACGATCGGGATCGCCCCGTCGCGCGACTGCTGCGCCGAGATTTGCCGCGCGAGCCGGCTGCGGACATGCTCGGTCATCTGCGTCAGGTTCGACGTCAGCGGCGCCGCCTCCGCGATCCCCTCGAGGATCGTCGGCACGTCGCGGATCGAGATCCCCTCCGACAGCAGGTTCTGGAGGATACGCTGGACGCCCGATATCGAGATCCGGCTCGGGACGATGTCCGCGACGAGGCTCTTCGACTCGGCGTGCACCTCGTTCAGCAGCTTCTGCGTCTCGGTATAGCTGAGCAGGTCGGCAATATTGTCCTTCACCAGTTCGGTGAGATGCGTCGTGATGATCGTGCCGCAATCGACCACGGTCAGTCCGCGCAGGCCCGCCTCGTCGCGCAATTCGCGGTCGATCCACAGCGCGGGCAGATCGAACACCGGCTCGCGCGTCGCCTCGCCCGGCAGCGACAGCGCACCGCCGCCGGGGTTGATGACGAGCAGGCGGTCGAGCCGGATGTCGCCGCGCGCGGCCTCCGTCTCCTTGATATAGACCGCATATTCATTGGGTTTGAGCGCCATGTTGTCGATGATCCGCACCGCCGGCAGCACGAAGCCATAGTCCGCGGCCATCTGCCGACGCAGCGCGCGGACCTGGTCGTCGAGCCGTGGCTCGCGCTGCGCGTCGTTGATGATCGGCAGCAGCCCGTACCCGATCTCGATCCGGACCGCGTCGATCGCGAGCGTCCGCGAAATCGGCTCCTCGACCGTCGCGGCCTCGGCCTCCGCGATGGCCTCGGCCTGCTGGCGCAGCCGCTGCACCGCCTCGGCCTTGCGCGACAGCGACCATGCCGCCCAGCCGCTGAGCCCCGCGAAGATCGCGAACGGCACGAACGGCAGGCCCGGCAGCAGCGCGAGCGATCCCATCAGGAACGCGACCATCCCGAATGCCTTGGGGAAGCGGCCGAGCTGATCGCCGAGCGCCGCGCCGGTCTTGCCCGCGACGCCGCCCTTCGACACGAGCAGCCCGGCCGCGATCGACACGATCAGCGCGGGGATCTGGCTGACCAGACCATCGCCGACGGTCAGCAGCGTGTAGCTGTGGAACGCCTCGCCGAACGGAACGCCGTGCACGCCGACGCCGATCACGAGCCCGACCAGCACGTTGATCGCGGTGATGAGCAGCGCGGCGACCGCATCGCCCTTCACGAACTTCGACGCACCATCCATCGCGCCGTAGAAGCCGCTCTCGGCCTCGACCTCGCCGCGGCGCTCGCGCGCCTGGGTTTCGTCGATCGTGCCCGCGTTCAGATCGGCGTCGATCGCCATCTGCTTGCCGGGCATCGAATCGAGGCTGAACCGCGCCGCGACCTCGGCGATCCGGCCCGCGCCCTTGGTGATGACGACGAAATTGATGACGATGAGGATCGCGAAGATCGTCAGGCCGATGATGGTGTCGCCGCCGATCAGCAGGTCGCCGAACGCCGCGATGACGCCGCCCGCCGCGTCGGGACCCTCGTGGCCGTGCGCGAGGATCAGCCGCGTCGAGGCGAGGTTGAGCCCGAGCCGCAGCATCGTCGCGATCAGCAGGATCGTCGGAAACGCCGACAGCTGGAGCGGTTTCTCGATGAACAGCGCGGTCATGAGGATCATCACCGACAGCGTGATCGACAGCGCGAGCCCCATGTCGAGCATCCAGCCGGGCATCGGCAGGATCAGCATGCCGATGATCGCGATGACCCCGACCGCGAGCGCCATGTCGCGGTTCGCGCCGATCCGTTGCATCAGGGTGGCGATCGACGTCATGCGGCGGTCCTCGGGGGCGTTGGGTCACAGCGGCGGGGCGACGGCGATGCCCGCCTCGATGAAGCTCTTCAGCTTGTTGCGCATCGTCCGCACCGAGATGCCGAGGATCCCCGATGCCGAGGTGCGGTTGCCGTGGCACCGCTCGAGCGTGCGCAGGATCAGCGCGCGCTCGACCTCCTCGACGGTACGCCCGACGAGATTCGCGACCTCGACATTGGCGACCGTCGTCAGGCGTTCGCCGTTGGCAAGGACCAGATCGGCGGGCGCGATCGGCGCACCGTGCGACAGGACCAGCGCGCGCCGGACGACGTCGGCGAGCTCGTCGACATTGCCGGGCCAGCTGTACCGGTCGAGCATGGCGAGCGCGTCGGGATCGAGGCTGCCGGCGGGGTTGAACTGGCGCGCGAGATGTGCGGCGAGCAGCGCCGCGTCGCCGGGCCGTTCGCGCAGCGGCGGCATCTCCACCACCGCGTTTGCCAACTGCGCGTAGAGACCCCGGTCGAACGTCCCCGCGGCGACGCGGTCGGGCAGGTCGTGCGCGCCCGTCGCGACGGTCGCGACGTCGGTCGTCGCGCGCAACCGCGCGGCGAGCCGCGACTGCAACGGGAGCGCGAGCCGGTCGACATTGCGGAGCAGCAGCGTACCGCCGCGCGCCTGTTCGATGCGGCCGATCCGCCGCGTCTCGACACCGTCGATCGCGCCGGCCGCATAGCCGAACAGTTCCGCATCGAGCAGTTCGGCAGTCGCATCGGCAGAGCCGACGCTCAGCAGCGGCCGGTACGGCGAACACGCCGCGCACGACGCGCGTGCGACATGCGCCTTGCCGCTGCCATGCTCGCCGAGCACGAGCAGCGCGGTGGGCGTGCCGGCGACCGCGGCGATCGCGGCGGCGGCGCGCAGGAACCCGGGCGCCTTGCCGACGACGCTGCCATCGGGGGCGGCGGCGGCGATCGTCAGCGCGGCGGCGATCAGATCGCGTTGCGGGGGCATCGGCAGATAGTCGCACGCGCCCGCGCGGATCGCCGCGACCGCACGCTCGGCAGGCGCATCGATCCCGCACGCCAGCACCGGCACCGCGAACCGCTCGCGCCGCAACCGCGCGAGAAAGGTCGCGACATCGGTATCGACGTCGATCATCACCAGCGTGCAATAGCTCGTGCGCAGTGCGGCCAGACCGCGGTCGGGGGTGTCCGCCATCGCCACGTCGGCGCCTGCCTCGCGTGCCATCGCCGCGGCGATCCGCATCTCGGTGCCGGGCGCGCCGATCATCAGCAGGCCGACGCCGTTGGCGACCGCGCCGGGCTGTGGTGGGAGGCCGGGAACGGGCGATGGCCGGGCCGCGTCCGCGCGCTCGTGATACATCGTCATCGTCACCGCGATCAACGATCCTGCCGGACGATTTCGGTCAGCGTGATGCCGAGCATGTCGTCGATCAGCACGACTTCGCCACGCGCGATCAGGCGATCGTTGACGAAGATGTCGACGGGTTCGCCGACCTTGCGGTCGAGCTCGATCACCATCCCGACCTTGAGCCCAAGCAGCTCGCCGATCGGGATCCGCGACCGGCCGAGCACCGCCTGGACCTTGACCGGGACGTCATAGACCGCGTGCAGATCGGGCTCGTCGCTGCTCCCCGACCCAGGCTGCGTCCCCGGAAGCGGCCCCGCTGCGGCGGGATTCACCACCGAACGGCCCGGCGCGATATCCTCGAGCTCGTCGAGAAACGCGACGGGATCGGCCTCCCGGTCGGGCATCGCCGCGGCGCCGGTATCGGGCCCCTGCAAATCCATGTCGAAGTCGGTCGTGGCGGTCATGCGCGGCTCCATCATGCGTTCATCCACTGGCGGATCACCGAGGCGGATTCGGGGGTCGAGGTGGCGACGGTCTCGCCGACGCGTTGCAGGATCGACAGCTTCACGCGGCCATCGACCTGATCGAGCGCGACCTCCTGGTCGATCGCGGGCTGTTGGTCGGTCGCGGCGCCGCCGGCTGCGACCGGTTCGCCATCGGGGCCGGTCAGCGCGGCAGGCTGCGTACCCTGCGATCGCAGCAGGATATCCGCCTTGGCATCGGCGGGATCACTGGTGCCGGGCCTGGCCTTGAGCATCCGCAGCGCGATCAGTCCGACGCCGGCGATCAGCAGCAGCTTGGCGAAGTCGGCGACGCGGTCGAGCGGCAGCATGTCGAGCCAGCCTCCCTCCTTGTCGGCAAGCGCGTCTTCGCCCGCGAACGCCATGCTCTCGATCACCACGCTGTCGCCGCGCGCGGTATCCGCGCCGACCGCATTCTCGACCAGCCGCGTCAGCCGCTGGATCTGCGGCGCGGGCAGGCCCTTCGCGCCGCCGTCGATCATCACCGCGACGCTCAGTCGCTTGATCCGTCCGGGCGCGCGCAGCACGACGCTGTGCGTCTTGCTGTTGTCGTAGGTCGTGTCCTCCGACGTCTCGTCATGCGCCTCCTGGCGACCGCCGCCCGTTCCCGCCGCCGGCGGCGCGCCTTGCGCCTCGGGGAGCTGCTGGCCGACGCTGGACAGCTGCGCGGCGGGGTTCGTCTCGGCGTTCTGGTCCTTGCCGTTGACCGTCACCTGATGCGCGATGACCTGTTTGTCGGGATCGAAAACGTCCGATTCCTCGCGCGTCTGGTCGCGCTCGATGTCGGCAGACACTTCGGCGCGCACCTTGCCGTCGCCGACGATCGGCTTGAGCAACGCCTCGATCTCGTCGCGCAGCTTGGCCTCGACCTGTGCCTGGCGTTCGTCCGCCGCGCCCGATCCCATCACCCCCGCCTCGCCGGCCCGCGCGAGCAGCGCGCCGGTCTGATCGACCACCGATATCGCCTCCGGGGTTAGTTCGGGAACCGACGAAGCAACCAGATAGCGGATCGACTGGACCGCCTCGGCGGACAGGCGGCCGCGCGTCTTGACCGTGACCGCGGCGCTCGCCTTGTTTGTCTCGGTCGCGAACATCGCGCGCTCGGGCATGACGATGTGGACGCGCGCGCGCGTGACGTTCTGGAGCGTTTCGATCGAGCGCGCGAGTTCGCCTTCGATCGCGCGCGTCTCGTTCATCCTGGCGCGGCTCGCGGACACGCCGAACGGCTCCTCCGCGTCGAGCACGTCATAGCCGATCTTCCCGCCGAGCTTTTCGCCCGCCATGCTCATCCGGAGCTCGGCGAGCCGGTCTTCGGGCGCCAGCACCGCGGAGCCATCTGCGGACAGTTCGAACGGTACGGCCTGCGCCTTCAGCTTGTCGGCCATCGCCTGCGCCGCGGCGGGGTCGAGATCGGTGTAGAGGAACGCCATCCGGCTTTCGCCGCCACGCAGCGCGACGAACGCGAGCGCGGCGAGCATGGCGAGGGCGACGCCGCCCATCATCATCAATCGCTGGCGCCCCAATTGTGCCAGTCCGGCGCGTAGCTGATCCAACAGATCCCCCAATCGAACGCCTGTGGTCCGTGCTGTCATTATAGGCGGCGGGCGGGGCGGCCGTTTTTGCCGGGCGGAAAACTTTGCCTACTGATTAGGGGGCGACCAGTGGGGGCGATCAGCCGGGCAGCGCGAGCGCGAGCGCGGCGCGGACCGCCTCGCTGCGTTGCGCGGCGTCGAGCAGGACGCCGCCGCGGTCCCAGTGGATGTGACTGTCGCCGACCGGCAGCGTCGCGTCGCCCGTCACGCCGATCGCAAGCCGGCGGCGGTCGCCCGCCTGGCGGACCGCGACGAGCCGTTCGACCTCGTCGACCAGGTCGGGATGCACGCGGACCTCGATCTCCTGCCCGCGCGCGACCTGCCGCAACACGCGGCCGATCGCGTCGTCGATCGCAAGCGTCGCCGGGGTTCGCGCGGCCAGCAGCTCGGCCGCGACTTCGACCAGCACGACCGCCTCGCGCGTGGTCGCCTCCGCGATCGCCTCGAGCCGTGAATCGACATCCTCGATCGTCGCATGCAGCGCATCGATCGCGGCGAGCATCGCGGCTTGCCGATCGGCACGGGCGGCGGCGAGCCCGGCCGCGAACCCCGCGTCGCGCGCCGCGTCGAGCGCCGCGTCGCGCGCGACATCGGCGAGCGCGGCTTCGGCCTCGAGCACGGCGATGTGCGCCCGCAGCGCGGCCGGATCATCGGAATCGCGCGCGGTCTCGACGGCGGGGAAGATCCGGTCGAACGCGAACGGGCGGATGTGGAAGGCGGCGTCCATCGGTCCCTCAGACGATCATCGTGTCGTCGCTCTTGGGATCGACGAGCATGATCTCGCCGCGATCCGCCAGCGACTTGGCAAGCCGCACCAAAGCCGCCTGCGCCGCATCGCAATCGCGCGCGCGCACCGGGCCCATCGCCGCCATGTCCTCGCGCATCAGCTTGGCGGAGCGTTCGGTCATCGTCCCCAGGAACAGCGTGCGGATCGCTTCCGGCGCGCCCTTCAGCGCCAGCGCCATCTCGCGCTTGTCCGCCTGGCGGACGATCGTCCCGATCGCGGCGGGCAACAGGCTGCCGAGATCCTCGAACGTGAACATCAGCGCGCGGATCCGCTCGGCGGAATCGGGCGCCGTCTCGTCGAGCGCGGACAGCATCGCCTCCTCGGTCGAGCGATCCATCGCGTTGAAGACCTCGGCCATCGCCTCGTGCGGGTCGCGGCGCTGGGCACGCGACAGGTTGTTCATGAACTCGTTGCGCAGCGTCTGCTCGACCTGGAGCAGCACCTCCTTCTGCACCGTCTCCATCCGCAGCATCCGCTGGACGACGTCGATCGCGACGTCCTTGGGCAGTTCGCCGAGCACGCGCGCGGCATGGTCCGATTTCAGCTTGGAGAGGATAACCGCGACGGTCTGCGGATATTCGTTGCGCAGATAGGCGGCGAGCACGGCTTCGCTGACGTTCGACAGCTTGTCCCACATCGTCCGCCCCGCGGGCCCGCGAATATCCTCCATGATCTCGCGTACGCGGTCGTTGGACAGGATCCCCGTCAGCAGCCGCTCGGTCGTCTCGAACGACCCGTGCAACCGGTTCATGCTGCCGACCTCGCCCGAAAACGCGACCAGCAGGTGTTCGGCGACGGAAGCGGGCACGCGGCCGAGCTGCGCCATCGCCGAGGAGAGGTCCTTGATCTCCTCGACCGACAGATGCTCCCACATCGGCGCGCCGTGTTCCTTGCCCAGCACCAGCATCAGCGCGGCGGCGCGCTCGGGACCGGTATAGCGCTTCATCTCGATCGGCTCGGACGGCGGGACCATCATGTTCATCGAAAAAACTGCTCCTGCATCGGCGTTTACGCGCAGTTCCGACCGGATCCGGCACCGCGGCGATCATCCCCGTCCTATTATAGGAGGGGAGACGGCGTGACCGGGATGGAACGACAATAATGGCGGATCTGGCGAACGGGCTGATCGGTCTCGGCATGCTGACCGGGACCAACGCGGTGGCGGATTTTGCGGCGAGCGTCGCGACCGTCGAGACGCGTGCGCAACGCAAGGCCCGCGCGCAGTTCGTGACGCCGGCGACGACGCCGCCGTGGAAGGCCGCCGCGAAGACCCCGCCGGTGCAGAGCCAGGTCGCCGCGATCAAGGCGATGACGACGATCATCGATCGCAACGGCACGGGGACGAGCGGTCCGCTGCCCGATGACGTCCAGACCAGTTTCACCACGTACAAGGCGCTCGACCGATTGCGGCTGCTTGCCGAGACCGCGGCGAAGACGACCACGGGGAGCACCGAACGGACCGCGCTCCAGACCGCGTTCGCCAAGGGACTTGGCGACCTGCAGGCGTATCTCGGTTCGGCGCCCTCCAGGCTGGTCGACCTCTCGTTCGGCGCGACCGCACGGCAGGCGCAGTCGATCGCGGTCGCACCGCCATCGTCGCTCACCGCGACGACGATCACGGGCAAGGGCGTGGTCGACACGCGGACGTCGGTCATTCCCGGCGTCACGGGCGCGGAGACGTTGCGCATCGACCTGTCGACCGCAACCGCTGCCGACAGCCTGCTCGTTTATCTCGGTGGCGAGACGACGCTCGACGGGATCGCCGACCGGATCAACACCGCGATCGCCGCGGTCCCGCGCCGGGATGCGGCGGGCGCGGTGATCGTCGCCGCCGACGGTGCCCCCGTGCCGCGCTGGGAGGTCAGGATCGTGCCCGCCAAGACGGGGGATCGCTGGGGCCTGTCGATCGAGCGCGGCGGGTTCGAGACGGTGGCGATCGACCAGCCCGGCGCCGGCGACGCGCTGATGATCGCGCGGGGTATTGGCGATGCAGGTGTGTCCGGTGCGGGCGTGTCTAGTGCAGGCGCGGGCCCCGGAGCCAGCGGCGCTGCGGGGGCAGGTGGCAGCCTCGCCTTCGGACGGATCGACGACCCGTCGGGGGCCATGACGCGGCGGAGTTTCGCAACGCTCGGCGCAGTCGATCGTCCCGCGACCGAGCGGCTGAAGATCGCCGCCGATACCGACAAGACCGGCAAGACCAAGGCGACCAGCCTGTCCGCCGCGATCGATGCCGCCGCGATGGTCACCGACGCACAGGGCTTCGGCTATGTCGTCGGCACGGTGGCGGGCGATATCGGCGCCAATCGGATCCGCGGCGCCACCGATCTGGCGCTGACCAAGCTCGACAGCGAGGGCGCGATCCTGTGGACACGCACGCTGGGCGCGGCCGGCGATGCGCGCGGCGCGGCGGTGGCGCTGGCGCCGGACGGCAGCATCGTCGTCGCCGGCACCGTGACCGGCGGGTTCGACGGCGCGACGAGCGACGGCGACCTGCTCGTCGCGCGGTTCGATGCGCAGGGTGACGAGCAGTTTTCCAGCCTGATCCGCGCGCCGGGCCTGCAACGGGCATCGGCGGTCGCGGTCGCGGCGGACGGCGCGATCTTCGTCGGCGGGCGGACCGATGCCGCGGGCTCGGCCGCGACGATCGTGCATCTCGATTCCAGCGGTCGAACCCTCGGTCAGCGACAGTTCGACGGCGTGGACAGCAACAGTGCGGGCAGTGGGGACCGCGGCAGCGACGGCGTGCGAAGTCTCGCCGTCGCTGCCGACGGCACGCTGCTCGCGCTGACCAGCGAAGCCGGGCATGCGGTCGTCCGCAGGCTCGGCGCGGAGGGCGTCACGACCGATCTCGGCCGGCTCGATCTGGGCCGTGGCGATGCGCGTGCGCTCGCGGTCGCCGATGACGGCGCCATCGCGGTGGTCGGCGCGACCGATACCGCGCTTGGCGGCACGCAGGTCAACGCGCGGGGCACGGGCCGCGACGGCTTCGTCGCGCGCGTCGATGCCGCGCTTTCCGGCGCCGGCGTGACCTATCTCGCGACCGGTGGCGAGGATCAGGCGGACAGCGTGGCGTGGCTGGGCGGGGACATCCATGTCGGCGGCCGGACCGCGGGCGCGATGGGTGGCGCGAGGACCGGGACGGTCGACGCGTTCGTCGCGCGCGTGGACGGCGCGACCGGGGCGATCGACACCGTCGCGCAATTCGGGACCGCGGGGATAACCGCAAAGGCGGTGCAGGTCGCGGTCGCGAAGGGCGGCGACAGCATCCTCGGCGCGCTGGGGCTGCACCGCGGCACGGTCACGCCGACCGATTCGGCGGCGCTCGAGGCGCAGACCAGCCTGCGCGCGGGCGACATGTTCGCGATCCGCGTCAACGGCGGCGCGCCGGCCAGGATCGTGATCGCCGAGGGTGACACGATCACGACGCTCGCCGACCGCGTCCGCCATCTTGTCGGCAGCCGCGTCGGGAGCGTCACGACGCCGTCGAGCAGCGCTGGCCGATCGCTGCGGATCGACATGAAGCCGGGCAACATGATCGAACTCGTCGCCGGGCCCGGCGGCCGGGATGCGTTGCCCGGACTGGGGCTCGAGGCGCGCCGGATCGCAGCGCCGTCCGCGACCGATCCCGGCGCCCCGCGCGTCACGCCCGGCGGCCGGTTCGGGCTCGACCTCAGCCGCACGCTGCGGATCGCGGACAAGCGCGACGCGGCGGCGGCGCTGGCGCGCATCACGCAGGCGATCTCGTTCACGCAGTCCGCCTATCGATCGCTTTATTGGGACGATACCAAGGCGTTGCTCGCCGATACGCCCGCCCGGTCGGGGCAGAAGGGCGGATCGACCGCGATCGCGCGCGCGCAGACCGCCAATTACCAGGCCGCGCTGACCCGGCTGTCGGGCACGTCCGCCACCAGCAGTTTTGGATTCTGAGCATGCCGACCACCCCGGGCCCGTCGCTCCTCGCAGGGATCACGCGCGAGATGAAGCATCTCGCCGACCGGCAGCGCGTCATCGCGCAGAATATCGCGAACAGCGAAACCGCGGGGTACAAGGCGCGCGAGGTGACCACGCCCGATTTCGCCGACCTGCTCGCGCAGCACGGCAGCGCCGGCGGCCGGGCGCGGATCGCGCGGCCACAGGTCGCGATCACCAGCGGCATGGCAGCGCTCGGCACACGTCCGATGCGGCATGGCGGCAATGTGGTGATCGACACCGACATCAGCGAGACCAAACCCGACGGCAATAGCGTGACGCTCGAGGATCAGCTGCTCAAGATGGGCAAGGTCCAGGCGGATTTCGCGACGATGACCAATTTGTACCGCAAGCAGCAGGCGTTGCTGAAGACGGCGCTGTCACGCGGCGGCTGAGCCTTCGTCTGCGCGGTCAGGCGAAATAGGCTGCGACGACCGCGGCGACATCGCCCGGCGGCAGGGGGTCGAGTGCCACCTCATGCGCGGGATTGAGGCTGTATCCCTGCAGCAGGCCGCTGCGATCGACCGCGACCGAGAGCAGGCGGTACGATTCGATCCCTGCCTCGTCGGTCTCGCTGAGAAGCGCCAGCCCGCCGGGTTGCGGATGGCGATCGGGGTCGACGATGACCGTCGCCTGTCCGGGCAGCCCCCCGCCGAGCGTCGCCGCGCCGGTGCGGACCGCGAAGGCGCGCGGCCCGGCAAGCGCGGGCGCCTCGACCGATCCGCACCGCGTCTTCGCGATCCTGCCCTTGCCGAGGGGCGCGCCATAGGCGGGAATCTGCCGCGGTGCTGCCGGTGCGTCCGGGCGATCGGGCAGCGCCGCGAGCGCAACGGGGTGCACGTCCGCGAGTTCGGCCTCGAGCGCGGCGATCCGCTGCCGCGTACGCGCACGCCGCTGCGGCGCGCCGGGGATCGCCGCGAGAAACGGATCGAGCGCACCCTGCTCGTGCAGCGCGACGACATGCGCACGCAGCGCGGCTGCATCCGGCGTGTCGAACAGCGCGCACAGCGCGGTCACGGTCTGGGGATTCCAGCGCGAAAGACCCTTCAGCGCATTCTCGAGCCGCGACAGGATGACGGGGGGATGCCGTAGCGCGCATCGAGCGTCGCCGCGGTCAGCGTCGGATCGGCGCTGCGCCGCGCACGGATCGCGGCGGCCAGCAACAGCGCGAACCGTGCCTCATGCTCGTCGTCGGAGGCGGCCCCCTCGGCGAACGGCGCAAACCACGCGTCCATGTCGAACGTCGGCGCATCGATATCAATCAGCAGCCCGCGCGGGGCGATGCCGAGCGCGCCGGCGATCCGGGCGAGCTCGTCCGCACGCGGATAGACCTCGCCGCGCTCGATCTTCGAAAGCCGGATATACGATATCTGGGGGATCAGCGCTGCGAACTGGAGCAGCGCCAGCCTGGCGTGGCGGTGCCGCATCTCGCGCAGGCGGTTAGGAAAAACGATCTGGCGATAGCGATCGACCGCGATGTCTACGCGCCGATCGGGGGCCGGCATCGACGACGCTTGCGGTCGCGCCGCGCTGTGTTTGACCTCGACTTCGCCCACCCCGACCCTTTCCATATGATAGGGCTGATCCTTTAGACGTCCCGGCGGCGCAATCAATCCGGCCGTTCGGGATACGCGCGGCGGCGCTCAGTGGTCGGGCGCGCACTGTTCGGGCGCCCAATGGTCGGGCGCCTAATGGTGGCTTGCGCCCCGCGCGTCCGCCGAGAGCAGCGCCCAGGGGCCGGTGGGTGCGAGCGGGAGGATCTGTGCCGCCCGCGCGGTCCGGTGCGATCGTCGCGCGTTCGACCCGTCCCCGTGCAGCGACTCGCCGCGTGACGAGTCGCAGGGCGTCGAGCCGCCGGCCAGATCGAGGAGCCAGCTGCCGTCGTCGTCATGATGCGCCGGCGCGGTACCGCTCAGGCCGACGCCGACCCCGTCGGTGACGACGCAGAGATCGAGGCCCCGGTATTTCCCCTCGAGCTGGAACGGCCGGGTCGCGGTGAGCTGGTCGAACAGCGTGTCCGCGGCGATGCAGAGCGCGGTCATCGCGGGCGCGTAGGTCGGCGTATCCCAGAGCGACTGAGTCCGATCGGTCCGCAACCGTAGCATGTGATCCCAGAGCAGGACCGGCGCGCGCTCGCCCCAGCCATCGCTCGGCAAGGCGATCACGAGCAGCGCGCTGTCGCTGAGCTGGAGCAGCCCGCCCGCGATCGTTGCCAGGTCGCGCGCCGCGGCGAGACGGTCGGTGCCGAACCGCGTCGATATCTCGCGATCCGGCAGGGGAGGCTTTCGAACCGGTGACACCAGGGTACCTTTTTGGAGGGCTACCCTATTCTAGAAGGTTCCGCGTCGCGGCGTGCGGCGTGGCGTCATTTAAACCGCCGCCGCCGGTCGCGGCTTGCCGCGTCGTCAGGCGGCAGCGCCGGTGTGGGCCGCAACCGTGCGGGTCGCGCCCCGCGCACGCTGCCACCGCGAGGTCAGCGCGTCCGATGCGCCAAAGCCGGGCATCGTCAGCGCCAGCTCGGCGATCGTGCCCGCCGCGCGCTTGGCGAGCTGGCGCGCGCGTTCGCGACCCACCGCGTCGTCGTCGCCCGGCTGATAGCCGTCATGGTCATGGCCATCGGTTCCGCCAAGCCGCCGCTCGATCGCGTCGCGGTGTTCGACGATCTTCTGTTCGAGTGCGGCGAGTTCGGCGGGGTCGACCGGGTACAGTGTGGCGCGCAACCGCGGCTGGCCCGGCAGAGCCGCACGCTTTGGCTCGGCGGCGCGCGCGCGGCGCTGCAGCTGCTCGAGACCAACGGTGCGCAAATGGTCGAGATAGCGGTCGATCAGCACCGTGCGCGTCTTGCCGGCGAGATAGGCGGACGCCGCCGACTCGGTGCGCTCGAGCGCGCCGTCGTCGATCAGCATCGCCTCAAGCCCTGCCTCGTCGCCGTCCTCGTTGCGGGCGAGCCCGCTCAGCGACACGGTGACGGCCGCGACCTTGCGCGCCGACGGACGCTGATCGGTCATCAGGCGAAAGCGCAGCCCCTGAAGCTCGCCGCGCAGCTGCCAGTTCACGAAGGTGGTGAACTGTGCCTTGGCGGGATCATAGGCCTGGATCGCGCGGTGCACACCGATCGCGCAGCATTGTTCGGCATCGTCCCAGTGCGCGGTCAGGCCGTATTGGCGAATGAAATGGCGAATTCGCGGCGCGATCAGCTTGAGGATCTGCGCAAAGGCACGGTCGGCGTAAACACGCTGCCGGTTGGTCTGGACGGCATCGGCGGCTGGTGTGTTGGCAAGAACGGTAGCGACGGCGTCTTCCAGAGCGGCGGTAATCTTCGACATGAACGTCCCCCAAAGAAAACCGGCGGCGTTGCTGCCCCTCCGGCCTCGTCTTTCTGGGCTCCGCGCTTTAATATCCTGTAACGTATCCTATACGCACTATTACCTATCCGATAGACGGACGGGACACGGTCGAGAAATCTTCGGGACGCACACGGCGGTCGAGATAGACCAGCATCCAGTCGCGATGCGCCTCGGTGGCGTTGCCCGCCTGCGCAATCTTGCGGCTGCTCGCGGCGCTGCCGATCTGCGCGTCGAGCAACGTCTTGGCATGCGCGCCGGCGAGGCCGCCGTCGCGCACGAAGCGGATCGCGTCGCCGAGCCCGAGATGATGGCCGAGATAGGCGAGCCGCGCGACGCCGCGGGTATCGTCCGCGGTCACCCCCGCGCGCTTCAGTCCGTCGAGATTGCGTCGTGCATAGTCGGCGACCCCGTTGATCGCGGCGGTCGGATCGTAGCGCAGCGCGAGCAGCGCGCCGCGCGCATGCGCCTGGACGCGACCGCCCGCGAGCCAGCCCTGCGCCTCGGCCTGTCGGTTGAGCCAGGTCCCGGGCGTTTCGGCGAGCCCCTGCCACGTCCGGGTGAGGAACTGGCCAAGCCCTGCCGCGCTCGACCGCGGATTGCGCGAATAGGTTTGCCAGCTGCCATCCGACGCCTTGGCAGCTTCGGCGTCGACGATCGCGGCGAGCGCGGCGGCGGGCAGCCCAGTGCGCGCTGCCGCGGCATCGACGCAGTCGCGATAGCGCGCATTCGCCCCGAAGCTGCACGGTGCGGCATCGACGATGGCGTCGCGCGTGTCGCCCTGCGCGGCGGTCATGCGCAACGACACCGCGCCGATGGGCGACGCGTGCGACGGCGCGCCAGGCAATTGGGCGGGCGGCGGGGCAGGGGAAGGCGCGGCGATCCCGTTCCGGGTGGCCTCGAGCGACAACAGGTTCATCAACGCGGTGAGCTGGCTGTCACGGTCGCGAAAGTCCGCGACACTCCCGCCACGCGCCGACGTGTCGGACGATTCGGGCCCGAGCGCGGCCTTCCAAAGGCGATCCGACAGCTCGGCCTGCGCTGCGCCGTAGATCAGCGCGGCGCGCCGCTCCGGTGACAGCGCGGCCAGTGCGGCGGCGGGCGTCATGGCGCGGCGGTGGCGGCCAGACCGGCGCTGGCGCGTCGTCGCGCGGCATGCCGGGCGCCGATACGGTCGTCGAGCGCGCTCTGCTCGGCGGCATCGCGCGCGCGGTCCGCCGCCTCGCGAAACTCCGCGGCCGCGCCTTCGAGCGCGACCTGCGCGCCGTAATCCGCGACGGCCTTGCGACGCAGCGCCTCGAGCTGGACATGTGCGGCCGCCCGCGCGCCGACGAGCTGCTGATGCTGGTCGCGCGCGTGGACGAAGAAATGCTCGGTGGTCAGCCGGTGATCGCGCGATGCGAGCTCCGCCTCGCGCGTCAGCGACGTCTCAATCGCGATCCGCGCGTGCTCGATCCGCTCGAGCTCGGCGACGATCAGGCCGATCGCGGTGCGCACCGCGTCGAGCTTGCGTTCGGCGATCCGCAATGCGGCGTCATAGGGGGTCATGCTGGGCGCTCCGATAACGTGTGAGCCGATAGCGTGCTGGCAGGATCAGGGGCGGCGTTTCCGTTCGCGCCTGCGTCTGCGGGTGCCGCGAGCAGCGCTTCGAGCGCGGCAAAGGATTCGCGCGCGCCGCCACGCGCCTGCTTGCCCTGCGTCAGCAGCGTCTCGATCGCGGGCGCGATGCGGATCGCGGTGTCGACATCCGCGCTGCTGCCCGCGGCATAGGCGCCGAGGCGGACCATCTCCTCCATGTCGCCATAGGTCGACAGGATCCGGCGTGCGGCGATCCGCAGCGCCTCGTCGGCGGGCGCGTGGCAGTGCGGCAGCGTGCGCGAGACCGATTTGAGGATGTCGATCGCCGGATAGCGGCCCCGCTCGGCGATCCGGCGCGTGATGACGACATGGCCGTCGAGGATGCCGCGGACCGCGTCGGCGACGGGCTCGTTGTGGTCGTCGCCATCGACCAGCACGGTGAACACCCCCGTGATCGATCCCTGGCCACGGTCGCCGGGCCCCGCACGCTCGAGCAGCCGGGGAAGCTCGGCAAACACCGATGGCGTATAGCCCTTGGTCGCAGGCGGCTCGCCGCTCGCCAGCCCGATCTCGCGCTGCGCCATCGCAAAGCGCGTCACCGAATCCATCAGGCAGAGCACTTTGAGCCCCTGGTCGCGGAAATGTTCGGCGATCGCCAGCGTCGTCCACGCCGCCTGGCGGCGCATCAGCGCGGGCTCGTCCGACGTCGCGACGACGACGACGCTGCGCGCGAGCCCTGCCGCGCCGAGGTCGTCCTCGACGAATTCCTGCACCTCGCGGCCGCGCTCGCCGATCAGCCCGATCACCGCCACGTCGCAATCGGTCCAGCGCGCGAGCATCGACAGCAGCACCGACTTGCCCACGCCCGACCCGGCGAACAGCCCGAGCCGCTGACCGTCGCAAAGCGGCACGAACAGGTCGAGCGCGCGCACGCCCGTCTCGAGCTTGTCCCCGACGCGCGCGCGGCTCGCCGCGGCGGGCGGTGCGGCGCGGACCGCGCGCGGCGTCATGCCTTGCGGCAGCGCGCCGAGCCCGTCGACGGGACGGCCGAGCCCATCGACCATCCGTCCCAGCCAGCTGCGATCGGGGTACAGCGCGACCTGTCCCGCGGCGAGGAACGCGCGGGTCCCGGTCGCGAGCCCCTGCGGATCGCTGAACGGGAGGCAATGCGCGATGCCGGAATCGAGCGCGGTCACCTCGGCGTCGAGCATGCCCGTCGGCAGCGCCATGCTCAGCCGCGCGCCGATGCTTGCCGCACCCCCCAGTCCCGCGACCTCGATCAGCGTCCCGCGGACCGAGGTGACGACGCCGTAATGCCGTTCGAGCGGCACGTCGCGCAGCGCGGCGCGCGCGATCGCGAGCGGATGCACCGACGGATGCCCCCGTGGATGCCCCCGTGGATGCCCCTGTGGGTGCAGCGCGTCATGCCGCGACATTCTGCAACCGTCCCAGCGCCTCCGCCTCGTACGCGATCAGCGAACGGCAGGCGGCCAGCGCGCGGTAATATTCGCCGGTCGCGATCAGATGCGCGAATTGCGTGCAGGCGAGCTTGGCGGGTTCGGTCTCGAACGCGTCGAGCAGCTCGGACAGGCGCGCGACGACGTCGTCGTGATGCGCGACCCGGTGGCGGTCGTCGATATACGCCATCATGCACGCCAGATAGAGCCGTCGCGCGGGGCTGTTCGCCTCGCCGGGGGTCATGATCTCGCGGCCGCGCAGGATCGCTGCGGGGTTCTCGATGATCAGGTCGCACCGGCGGCCCGCACGCAGCACCGCCCCGTTCACCACCATCTGTTCGCCGTCACGCAACGTGATCCGCAACGTCATCGCATTCGCTCCCGTGTTCGATAGGATGCGTTATAGGATGCGCTGTGTCCCCGCGGTCGTGACCGGCAGTTTTTGCCGCCCCGGATCGGCGCGAGAAATCGGTGCGTCGCCAGACCGATAGGCCGCGCACCCTCCTATAACGATGCAAATGGAGTGCCGGTGCGCTCCGATCGTCCGGGAGATAACCCACCGTGAGTCTGTATTCCGCCCTGTTTGCCGGCGTGTCCGGTCTGTCCGCCGAGTCGAGCGCGATGGCGTCGGTCGCCGACAACATCACCAACATCAACACGGTCGGATACAAGGCGGTCGACAGCCAGTTCAGCACGCTCGTCGGCGACGGTCGCGCGGGGAGCGTCTATGCCGCGGGGGGCGTCGCGGCCCAGCCCAAGACGCTGATCTCCAAACAGGGTCTGCTCCAGGCATCGTCGAGCTCGACCGATCTCGGGATCGACGGACCGGGCTTCTTCGTCACGCGCACCGGCGCCGGCCCCGCCAGCGGCGTCGCATTGACGCGCGCGGGCTCGTTCTCGCCCGACAAGGACGGGTTTCTCAAGAACACCGCGGGTCTGTACCTGCAGGGCTGGCGGCTCGACGCGGCGGGCGCCTATGTGAATACCGGCAATGTCGGTTCGCTCGAGCCGATCCGCGTCAGCGACCTGACCGGATCCGCCGCCGCGACCAGCCGGCTTCAGATCCGCGCCAATTTCCAGTCCACGACCGCGGCACAGCCCGGCTATGCGTCGGGCGACATCGCCGCGGGAACCGCGACCGCCGACTTCAACCGCTCGTTCGACGTCTATGATCAGCAGGGCAACGCGCACCGGCTGACGCTCGGCGTGGTCAAGACCGGGTCGAACACCTGGGCCGGCGAGATCTATGCGGTTCCGGCAAGCGACGTCGGCGCGGCCAACGGGCTGCTCCGCGGGGGCACGATCAGCTTCAATCCCGATGGCAGCCTCGACATGGCGGGCAGCGACGCGGCGTTCTTCACGCCGTTGCAGCCGGCATGGACCAATGGCGCGGGCGCGCAGCCGATCGCGCTCGATTTCGGGTCGGACGGCGGCCTTGCCGGCTTCACGCAATTCTCGAGCGCGTCGTCGGTCATCACCTCGTCGGTCGATGGCGGGACGCTCGGCAATGTCTCGTCGATCAGCGTGTCGCGCACCGGGCGGGTCAGCGCGCTGTTCGAGGACGGCACCAGCCGCGCGATCTTCCAGCTCCCGATCGCGACCGTCCCCAACCCCGACGGCCTCAGCCGCGCGACGGGCAATGCGTACTCGATTTCGGACGAATCGGGCGCGTTCGCGATCAACCCGCCGGGGTCGCTCGGCGCGGGATCGATCGACTCGTTCAAGCTCGAGGCCTCGACCTCGGACCTGGCGCTCGAGTTCACCAACATGATCCGCTTCCAGCGTGCTTACAGCGCATCGTCGAAGATCATCACGACGGTCGACGACATGCTCCAGGAAGTCAGCAACCTGAAGCGATGACCGCGCGCGGGGATAAGGGGAGGGCGTCATGTCGCTGAGCGAGATCCTGTCGTCGGCGCTGTCCGGGCTGGGCGCGTCGCAGGCGGGCATCCGCACCGTCTCGAACAACATCGCGAACGTGAACACGCCGGGGTACGCGCGCGAGACCGTCGCGTTGCAGACCGGGATCACGTCCGGCCGGGTCAGCGGCGTGGTCGTCGGGGAGCCCGGCCGCGTCGCGGACAAGTTCCTCGAGGCGACGGTCTACACGCGCGGCGGGGACGCCGGGCGCGCGGCGGTCGAGGCGGGCTATCTCGACCGGCTGCAGGCGCTGCTCGGCGCGACCGGATCGGAGACGGCGCTGCCCGCGCGGCTCGACGCGATCACCACGTCGGCGATCGCGATGACGGGCGCGAGCGGGGCGCGGCGATCGCCGGACCCTTTGTCGGCGCGGTCGAGGACGCGATCGGATCGATGCGGCAGCTCGGCAGCGACGTCGACCAGCTGCGCGGCGATATCGAGGGCGAGGTCGGCGACACGGTCGGCCGGATCAACCTGCTGCTGCAATCGATCGACACGCTCAACGCCTCGGTCTCGCGGCTGCAGGGGCTCGGACGGAGCTCGGCGGGGCCGGCCGACCAGCGTACGAGCGCGCTCGAGGAACTGAGCGGGCTGATCGGCATCACCGCGCGCGAACAGGCAAACGGGCGCGTCACGATCGAAACGGCAACCGGGTTGCCGCTGCTCGACCAGCGGCTGCGGCAATTATCCTATCCGACGAGCGGCACGGGAATCGCGCAGCCGCACTATCCGGGAATCGAGCTGCGGTTCGCGGATCATGACGGGACGATCGGCGCGACGACCGGGACGACGCTCGACACGCCCGCGACGGGCGGCAAGCTCGGCGGGCTGCTCGATCTGCGCGACCGGCAGCTGCCCGCGTTCAGCGGCAGGATCGACACGCTGTTCGCCGGGCTGGCGCAGACCGTCAACGCTGCCGCGAACAGCGGCACCGCGGTGCCCGCGCCCGCGTCGCTTGCAGGCCGCGCGACCGCGCTGTCGGGCAGCGATCGTGCGGGCTTCACCGGCGCCGCGCTGGTCGCGGTCACGCGCGCAGACGGGACGTTGCTCGCGAGCACAACGCTCGATTTCGACGCGCTCGGCGCCGGCGCGACGCTCGACGACGCGGTCGCCGCAATCAATGCCGGGCTGGGCGGCGCGGCGACCGCGCGCTTTGCCCGCGGCGTCCTGACGATCGACGCGACCGTGCCGGGTACCGGAATCGCGGTGGCGCAGGATCCTGCAAGACCCAGCGCGCGCGGCGGCGTGGGGCTGTCGCAGTATTTCGGGCTCAACGACCTCATCCGCAGCGACGCGGCTACGCTGACGCCATCGGGATTTACCAGTGCGGATCCGCATGGCTTCGCCGCGGGCGAGTCGGTCGATCTCGCGTTGCGCGATTCGGCCGGGCGGATCGTGGTGCGGTACAGCCTGACCGACGCGGCGGGGCCGACCTATGGCGATCTCGTCACCGATCTCAACGCAGGCCCGCTTGGCCATTATGGTCGGTTCACGCTCGACGATGTCGGCCGGCTGCGGTTCGCCGCCAGCACGACCGCGGCGGGCGCGACGCTGTCGGTGGCGTCGGACGATACCGACCGCGCCGGGACCGGACGGTCCTTCTCGTCGATCGTCGGCCTCGGCAGTGTGGGCGCGGGGGCAAGCACGGGATCGGGCACGGGCGCAGCGCTGGCCGGGGCAGGCGTGCGCCGGGATATCATGGCCAACCCCGCGCGGCTGCCGCTCGCCCGGCTCGAGCCCACCGCGATCGGGCAGAAGGCGCTGGGACCGAGCGATCGCCGCGGCGCGACCGCGATGGTCGATGCGCTCGCAGCCGCGGTCGATCTCGGCGATGCGGGCGCGATGACGATCACGCGCTTTTCGGCGGTCGTGCTGGGCGATGCCGGATCGGCCGCCGCGCGCGCCGCCGACCGCGCCGACCAGATGACCGCGCGGCGCGACGACGCGATCAACCGGCGCGATACCGTGTCGGGGGTCAATATCGACGAGGAGCTCGGCCAGATGGTCGTGCTGCAGAACAGCTATGCCGCCGCGGCGCGCGTGATGACGACCGCGAGCGCGATGTACGACACCCTGCTCGAGATGATCCGCTAGACCAAGGACGACGACCGATGACGCGCATAGCCACGATCCCGCTGCAGCGGACCTTGTCGGGGGCGGTCCAGCAGGCGCAGCGGCGTCTCGCCGATACGCAGCTGCAGCTGAATAGCGGCAAGAAGGCGAAGGACCTCGCGGCGCTTGGCGGCGCGGCGGTCCGGACGCTGTCGGCGCGCACCGCGCTCGCCACCCAGGCGGCGCAGAGTGCCGCGACCAGTCGCCTCGGCACCACGCTGTCGCTGTACGAGGTCAACATCACCGCGATCGATACGGTGGCGAGCGATCTCAAGACGCAGCTGATGGCCGCGGTAGGCACCGGCTCGACCGCGACGCTGCCCGGGTCGATCGACAGCGCTTTCTCGCAGATCCGCAGCGCGCTGAACGCGACCGACGGGTTCGAGCCGCTGTTCGGCGGGGCGCAGGGTGACGAGGTCCCGTTCAAGCCCGCGACGCTCGCCGATACGGTCGGCGTCACCCCGGAATCGGCGTTCGGCAATGACGATGTCCGCGCGGCCGCGCCGGTCGGCGGCGGTGCCACGCTCACCTACGGGATCACCGCGCGCGATCTTGGCAGCGGTCTGCTCGCCGCGTTCCAGACGCTCGCCGCGGCGGGCCCGATCGGTGACACGCCGACCGCGGCGCAGCGCGACGCGCTGAACAGCGCGATCGGGCAGATCGACGCCGCGCTGCCGCAGGTGCGCGGGCTGAATGCCTCGAACGGATTGCGACAGACGCAGATGGCGACGCTCGCATCGCGCGCCGACGACCGCGCCGCGCTGCTCCAGAAGCTCGTGTCCGACAACGAGGATGCCGATTACGGCGAGATCTCGATGGCGCTGACGCAGCAGAAGACGATGCTCGAGGCGAGCTATGCAGTGTTCGGCCAGGTCTCCAGCCTCAGCCTCGTCAACTATCTGCGCTGACCGGGGCGGACCCGGCGCCCGATCCGGGATCGCGCCCGCAATGCTCGCCAGCGACGTGCGGGGTGGCGCCAAGGTTGCACGCATGTCCGGCGCGATTTACGGCGACGTTTTCCCGTTCGGTCCGGAGACTGTATCTTGAGCACGCCTACCTATGACGTCGTCGCGATCGGCAATGCCATCGTCGACATTCTCAGCACCGCCGACGACGCGTTCATCGCCGAGATCGGTGTCGCCAAGGGGTCGATGCAGCTGATGTTCTCGTCGGAAGAAGCCGACGCGCTCTACGCCAAGATGGGCCCCGGGCTCGAGGTTTCGGGCGGGTCGGCCGCCAACACCGTCGCCGGCGTCGCCGCGCTCGGCGGCAAGTGCGGCTTCATCGGCCAGGTCGCCGACGACCAGCTCGGCCAGGTCTTCGCGCATGACGTGCGCAGCATCGGCATCGAGTTCGCGACCCCGGTCCGCGCGGGCGACCCGACCACGGGCCGCTGCCTGATCTTCGTGACGCCCGACGGCCAGCGGACGATGAACACCTTCCTCGGCGCGGGCCAGTATCTGCCCGCCGCGGCGATCGACACCGCGATGATCGCCGACAGCGCGATCCTGTATCTCGAGGGCTATCTCTGGGATCCCGAAGAGCCGCGCGCCGCAATGCGCGCCGCGATCGATTGCGCACGCGGCGCCGGCCGCAAGGTCGCCTTCACGCTCAGCGACGTGTTCTGCATCTCGCGCCACGGCGGCGATTTCCGCACATTGCTCAGCGACGGGCTGATCGACATCCTGTTCGCCAACGAGAGCGAACTGGCGGCACTCGCCGAGGCCGAGGATTTCGACGCGGCAGTCGCGAAGATCTCGGCGCAGGTCCCGACCCTGGTCGTCACGCGCGGCGAACACGGCGCCTGTGCGATCCAGAACGGCACGCGCGCCGAAGTGAAGGCCGAGCCGATCGCCAAGGTCGTCGACACGACCGGCGCGGGCGACCTGTTCGCGGCGGGCTTCCTCCACGGCCAGGCGCAGGGCCACGACCTCCACGCCTCGCTCAAGCTCGGTGCGGTCTGCGCAGCCGAGATCATCAGCCATGTCGGCGCCCGCCCGATGGTCGACATGAAGGCGCTCGCCGCCAAGCATATCGGCTAACGAACCGAACCGTCATTCCCGCGCAGGCGGGAACCCATACTGGCCGGCCGCGCGACAGACTCGCAACCGCTGGAGGATATGGATCCCCGCCTTCGCGGGGATGACGCCTTTGGAACCAGGCACAAAAAAGGGCCGCGGGAGTTTCCTCCCGCGGCCCTTTTTGCGTCCCGTCTCAGTGGCTGCCCGGGGGCGCCATGTCGATCGGCTCGCCGCCATCGGCCATGCCGCGACCGAGATAGCTCTTGCGGTAGCCATAGCAGAAATAGATCACGAGCCCCACCGCGCCCCAGATCGGCAGCACCGCCATCGCCTCATAGGGAAGCGAGAAGTACAGCCCGATGCAGCCGACGATCGTCAGCGGCGCGACGATCCAGGCTGCCGGCGTGCGGAACGGACGATGCCGGTTCGGCTCGCGCTTGCGCAGGATCAGCAGCGCGATGGCGACCATCATGAACGCGTAGAGCGTCCCCGCATTGGCGATGTCCGCGAGCTGCCCGACCGGCAGGAACGCGGCCGCGAACGCGACGAACACGCCGGTGATCGCGGTGACGATGTGCGGCGTCTTCCACTTGGGATGCACGCGGCTGAGCACTTCAGGCAGCAGGCCGTCGCGGCTCATCACGAAAAAGATGCGCGTCTGGCCGAACATCAGGATCAGGATGACCGACGGCAGCGCGAGACCGGCGGCATAGCCCATCCAGTTGCCGACATTGGCATAGCCGACCTGACGCAGGACATGCGCCAGCGCTTCGTTCGAGCAGACCAGCGCCTGCGCATTGGCGGGGATCAGGCAGGCGCGCGCGAGTTCGGCCGACCCGGTGGTGAACGGCACGCCGTCCGCGCCGAACAGCGGCTGCCCGCCGATCGTGCCGATCGCACCCGCTGCGACCAGCATGTAGAACACGGTGCAGATGCCGAGCGAGGCGATCAGCCCGATCGGCACGTTGCGCTGCGGATCCTTGGTTTCCTCGGCTGCGGTCGAGACCGCGTCGAAGCCGACATAGGCGAAGAAGATCGTCGCCGCCGCGCCGACCACGCCCAGCCCGTTGCTGCCGAGAATGCCGGTGGGGAGGAACGGCTCGAAATTGGCGCCCTGCGTCTTGGGGAGCGTCAGCGCGACGAAGGCGGTCAGCGCGACGACCTTGATCGTCACCAGCACCGCGTTGACGCGCGCGCTCTCGGTCGTGCCGATCATCAGCAGCCAGGTGATCAGCAGCGAGATGACGACCGCGGGCAGGTTGATCAACCCGCCGGGCATGTACGGCCCGTGCGACAGCCAGGTCGGCAGCGTTATCCCGAACGTCTCGTGCAAGATCGAGCCCGCGAAATAGCCGGACCAGCCGACCGACACGGCGCTCGCGGCCACCGCATATTCGAGGATCAGCGCCCAGCCGACCGTCCAGGCGAGCAGCTCGCCCATGACCGAATAGGTATAGGTATAGGCGGAGCCCGCAACCGGGGCCATCGCCGCGATCTCGGCATAGCAGAGCGCGGCGACGACGCAGACCGCGCCGGCGACGACGAAGCTCAGGATCATGCCCGGCCCGGCCTTCTGCGCGGCGGCGGAGGTCAGCACGAAGATACCCGTGCCGATCACGCAACCGATGCCGAGCATGGTTAGCTGGAACGCGCCAAGCGATCGGTGGAGCGACTTCTTCTCCGCCGTCGCCAGGATGGCGTCCAGTGACTTAACGCGACCAAAAATCAATTCGGTTCCCCCCGGGGATTGCGAGGGCCGGTCCACTGGCCCCCTTGCTCAAGCCGGGAAGCCTAATGGCAATTTTATTACGTGCAATGCTTTAGTGGCGGAAAGCCGCGCTATCCGGCCAGCATCGCGCCGAGTGGACGCCCGCCGAAGATATGAACGTGCAGATGCGGTACTTCCTGATGCCCGTGCTGGCCGATATTGGCGAGCAGGCGATAGCCCGGCTCGACCAGCCCCGCAGCGCGCGCGACCGTCCCGACCGCGCGGATGAACCCGGCGATCTCCGCATCGCCCGCACGCGCGGAGAAGTCGTCCCACGAGACATAGGCACCCCTGGGGATCACCAGCAGATGCGTCGGCGCCTGCGGGTTGATGTCGTGGAACGCGATCGCGAACTCGTCGTCATAGACGCGGTTCGACGGGATCTCGCCGCGCAGGATCTTCGCGAAGATGTTCTGGTCGTCATAGGGCTGGGTGGCGTCGATCGGCATGGGGCTTGCTCCTTGGCACACTGGCCCCGCCTATACCGTTCGTCCCGAGTAGCCGTCGAGCCTGTCGAGACGGCGTATTGAGGGACGGCGTCCGGGGCATGTCCGTCGATACGGGCTCTCGGCTTCGCTCGATCCCTACTCGGGACGAACGGAGCAGATCACCCCGTCCGCGCGGCCTTCTCGACCAGCCCGCCGACCCCCTCGCGCCGCTCAAGCTCGGCCCGCACGTCGTCGAGGTTCAGCCCGGCGTCCGCCAGCAGCACCGCGAGATGGAACATCAGGTCGGCGGCTTCGGGCACGATGCTCGCCTCGTCGCCCGAACACGCCGCGATCACCGTCTCGACCGCTTCCTCGCCGAGCTTCTGCGCGATCTTCGGGCGGCCACGCGCGAACAGGCTGGCGGTATAGGAGGTGTCGGCGGGCGAATCGCGGCGTGCGCGGATGGTCGCCTCCAGGCGGTCGAAAACGGGGTCTGCCATGCCGCGCGTGCTGACGCAGGCGCGCGGGCGGGTCAATCCTTTGCGCGCGGCGGCCGCTTCAGGAACCGCTTGCGCAGCGCGCGGCGGACCAGCCAGACGCCGATCGCGGCGACCGCGAACAGCGCGATGTCCGACGTCTCGGGGCCGGTGCGCGGATGCACCACGCCGCTATGCCCCGACTGCACCGCGACCAGCGGCAGCGTCGCCATACCGGTCAGGCCGACCGCAAGGGGGTCCGCACTGGGATCCCCGCAGCCGCCAACGCGGCGTGCGCGTCGCCGATCGACGCCTGGCCGAAGTGGAAGATCGATGCGGCGAGGACGGCGCTGGCATGGCCGTCGCGGATGCCGGCGACCAGATCGTCGAGCCCGCCGACCCCGCCGCTTGCGACCACCGGCACCGCGACGCGGTCGGCGATCGCGCGGATCAGGTCGAGGTCATAGCCGCTGCGCGTGCCGTCGCGGTCCATCGAGGTGACGAGCAGCTCGCCCGCGCCGAGCTCGGCGAGCCTCACCGCGTGCGCGATCGCGTCGATCCCGGTCGCGCGCCGGCCGCCATGCGTGAACACCTCCCAGCCTTCGCCCGAGCGGCGCGCATCGACGCTTGCGACGCAGCACTGGCTGCCGAAGCGTTCGGCGATGTCGGCGACGAGTTCGGGTCGCTCGACCGCGGCGGAGTTGACCGCGACCTTGTCCGCACCCGCCAGCAACAGCGCGCGCGCATCGTCCGCGGTCCGCACGCCGCCGCCGACGGTCAGGGGCATGAAGCACACCGCCGCCGTCCGCCGCACGACGTCGAGGATCGTGCCCCGGCCCTCATGGCTGGCGCCGATGTCGAGGAAGCACAATTCGTCCGCCCCGGCGGCATCATAGGCGCGCGCCTGCTCGACCGGATCGCCCGCGTCGCGCAGCTCGACGAAGTTCACGCCCTTCACGACGCGGCCGTCGGCGACGTCGAGACACGGGATCACGCGTGCGCGGACGGTCATGCGGCGTCTCGAAGAATTTGTTCACGCGGAGACGCGGAGACGCGGAGACGCGGCGAAGCTGCTGAGAAAGCTATTTCGCGCAGAGGCGCAGAGGACGCAGAGAAGCGGGTGCCTGCAGCAGCATGTAGGATTCCATCGCCTGCGAGGATGGAGGGACCGCTGACGCGGTCGGCTCTGCGTCCTCTGCGCCTCTGCGCGAAACCACTATCTCCGCGTCTCCGCGTCTCCGCGTGACCCCTCATGCCGCCTTCGCCACGCTCAACGCCGCCGCGAGATCGAGCCGCCCGTCGTACAAGGCGCGCCCCGTAATCACGCCCTCGACGCCATCACGGACATGCAAGGCGAGAACGTGAATCTCGGCGATCCCCTTCACCCCGCCGCTAGCGATCACCGGAATGTCGACCGACCGCGCCAGGTCGACGGTCGCCTCGACGTTGCAGCCCTTGAGCATCCCGTCGCGCCCCACATCGGTGAACAGCAGCGACGCCACCCCCGCATCCTCGAACCGCCGCGCGAGATCGACCGCGCTGGTGGTCGAGACATCGGCCCAGCCCTTCGTCGCGACCATGCCGTCCTTGGCATCGACCGCGACGACGATCCCGCCAGGGAAATCCTTCGCGACACCGCGCACGAAGTCGGGATCCTCGAGCGCCGCGGTGCCGATCACGACCCGCGACACGCCCAGATCGAACCAGCCCTCGACATTGGCGCGCGTACGAATCCCGCCGCCGAGCTGCACATGCCCCGGAAACTGCGAAACGATCGCGCGCACCGCGTCGCCATTGACCGAGGCGCCCGCAAACGCGCCGTCGAGATCGACGACGTGCAGATGCTCGGCGCCTGCGTTCGCGAACAGCATCGCCTGCGCCGCGGGATCGTCGCCATAGACGGTCGCGCGGTCCATATCGCCCTCGGCGAGGCGGACGACTTGCCCTGCCTTGAGGTCGATCGCGGGGAAAACGATAAGGCTCACGGCCGCCACTCCAGAAAACGTTCAAGCAAGGCCAGGCCGTAGCGCTGGCTCTTCTCAGGATGAAATTGCACGCCGATCATCGTGTCGCGGCCGATCGCCGCGGTGACGGGACCGGCGTGATCGGTGGTCGCAAGAATATCGGCGCCTTCGAAGGCGAAGCTGTGCAGGAAATATGCCTCGCCCGGCGCGATCAGCGGATGCGCGGTCGCCGGCACGACGTCGTTCCAGCCCATATGCGGCACCTTCGCGTCCATCGTCCCCGGCTCGAGCCGCCGCACGCGCCCCGGCACCCAGCCGAGCCCGGCATGCGTCCCCATCTCTTCGCCTGCCTCGGCCATCAACTGCATGCCGACGCAGATGCCGAGGAACGGCGCGCCCTCGTCGCGCACGCGCCGGTTCAGCGCCTCGACCATCCCCGGCACCGCGCGCAATGCCGCCGCGCACGCGCCATAAGCGCCGACGCCGGGCAGCACGATCCGATCGGCCTTAGCGACGACATCGGCGTCGGCCGTGACGATCAGGTCGCTACAGCCCGCGGTGCGCAGCGCGTTCTCGACCGAATGCAGGTTCCCCGCGCCGTAATCGATCAGCGCGAGCGTCACAGCATCCCCTTGGTCGACGGAATCGCGTCGGCCTTGCGCGGGTCGATCTCGATCGCGGTGCGCAGCGCGCGCGCGACGCCCTTGAACGCGGCCTCGGCGATGTGATGATTGTTGGTGCCGTACAGCGTCTCGACGTGCAGCGTGATCCCGGCGGCCTGCGCGAAGCTGTGGAAGAAATGCTCGAACATCTCGGTGTCCATCGTGCCGAGCCGCGTCTGCGAAAACAGGTCCTTCCACACCAGCCACGGCCGTCCCGAAATATCGAGCGCCACCCGCGTGAGAGTCTCGTCCATCGGCGAGAGCGCATCGCCGTACCGCGTGATGCCGCGCTTGTCGCCGAGCGCCTGCGCGAACGCCTGGCCGATCGCGATGCCGGTATCCTCGACGGTGTGGTGCTCGTCGATGTGCAGGTCACCCTTGGTGCGGACGGTGAGATCGATCAGCGAATGGCGCGAGAGCTGTTCGAGCATGTGATCGAAGAAACCGACGCCGGTCTCGACGTCGTAAACGCCGGTCCCGTCGAGGTTTATGGTGACGTCGATCGCCGTCTCGGCGGTGGAGCGGGAAATCGTGGCGGTGCGCATTCCGACTCCCATAACGGACCGTACGGCGCATGCAATCTTGACCGGCATCCGAATACCGCTACCCAGAGGGAATGAGCGATGGACTGCCCGATAGCCTGATTCCGTACGACGAGATCGTGCAAGAAGCCCTGCGTGCCGTCGTTGGCCGCGTGCTCGGCTCCGTGTCGGAGGCCGGCGGGCTTCCCGGCGAGCATCATTTCTACATCACCTTCAAGACGCAGGCACCGGGAGTCGACATCCCCAAGCGGCTGATCGAACGCTTCCCGGACGAGATGACGATCGTGATGCAGAACCGCTATTGGGACCTCGTGGTCGACGATACGCGCTTCTCGATCGGCCTCAGCTTCAACCAGGTTCCGTCGAAGCTGGTGATCCCCTATTCGGCGATCACCGCGTTCCAGGATCCTGCCGTGAGCTTCGAACTGCGCTTCCAGGCGCAGGAGGGCGCGGACGAGGCGCTCGGCGAGCATGACGAACCCGAGAATGACGGCCCCACCGCGGTGCCGATCGAAGACGGCTCGAACGTCGTCGCGGTGGATTTCAAGCGGAAGAAGTGATTGTTTCTCCCTCTCCCCCCGGGGGAGAGGGAAGGGGCCCGCCGCGCTTGCGGTGGGAAGGGTGAGGGGGCGTTGTGACACGCGTCCCAAGCCTCACGCCCCTCTCCCTTCCGTCGCCTGCGGCTCCTCCCTCCCTCTCCCCGAAGGGGCGAGGGATCCAGCGCAAGCCCCGGAAGGTTGATCCTGTATGACCACCACCCGCACAGAAACCGACTCGATCGGCCCGATCGAAGTCCCCGCCGACGCCTATTGGGGCGCGCAGACCGAGCGATCGGTCGAGAACTTCCCCTTCGGCACGCGCGAACGCATGCCGATCGAGATCGTCCACGCACTCGCGCTCGTCAAACAGGCGGCCGCTCGCGTGAACCGGTCCCACGGCCTCGATCCTAAAATCGCCGACGCCATCGAGTCGGCCGCGCAGGAAGTCATCGACGGCACGCTCGACGACCAGTTCCCGCTCGTCATCTGGCAGACCGGCAGCGGCACGCAGTCGAACATGAACGTCAACGAGGTGATCGCCGGCCGCGCGAACGAGATGCTGACCGGTACGCGCGGCGGCAAGTCGCCCGTCCACCCCAACGACCACGTCAACATGAGCCAGTCGTCGAACGACAGCTTCCCGACCGCGCTCCACATCGCCGCCTCGCTCGCCGCGACGCGCAAGCTCTTCCCCGCGCTCGACCGGCTGAAGACCGCGCTGCAGGCCAAGGCGGATGCGTGGACCGACATCGTCAAGATCGGCCGTACGCATCTGCAGGACGCGACCCCGCTGACGCTCGGGCAGGAATTCGGCGCCTATGCGAACCAGGTCTATCGCTGCGGCCGCCGGATCGAGCCGGGCGTCACCAACGGCACCAACCGGCTCGCGCAGGGCGGCACCGCGGTCGGCACCGGGCTCAATGCGCCCAGGGGGTTCGCGGAGGATTTCTGCAAGGCGGTCTCCGACCTGACCGGCCATCCGTTCATCCCCGCGGAGAACAGCTTCGAGGCGCTCGCGTCGAACGACCCGCTCGTCCACCTGTCGGGCACGCTCAACACGCTCGCGGTCGCGCTCACCAAGATCGCCAACGACATCCGCCTGCTGGGCAGTGGCCCGCGCTGCGGCTTCGGCGAGATCGACCTGCCCGCGAACGAGCCCGGCAGCTCGATCATGCCTGGCAAGGTCAACCCTACGCAGTGCGAGATGCTGACGATGGTCGCCGGCCAGGTGATGGGCAACCATGTCGCGGTCACCGTCGGCGGGATGCAGGGCCATCTTGAGCTGAACGTGTTCAAGCCGCTGATCGGCGCGAACGTGCTCCGCTCGATCGACCTGCTCGCAACCGCGATGGAGGGTTTCGCGGACCGCTGCGTCGACGGCATGGAGCCCAATCGCGACCGCATCGCCGACCTGCTGGACCGCTCGCTGATGCTGGTGACGGCGTTGGCGCCGGAGATTGGTTACGACGCGGCGGCAAAGATCGCCAAGCACGCGCACGCCGAGGGGCTGACGCTCAAGGAAGCCGGCCTTGCGCTCGGGCTGGTCGATGCGGAAACGTTCGACCGGGTCGTCCGGCCCGAGTCGATGCTTGGCCGCTAACATCCCACCCCGTCATCCTGACGAAAGTCAGGACCCAGAGCCAAAAGCGTTGCGCGTCGTAACTCTGGATCCTGGATCAAGTCCAGGATGACGGGTGGTATGTACAACCTCCCCACCGTCATCCTGACGAAAGTCAGGATCCAGTATTACTCAGCGAGACGATCGTGGCTCTGGGTCCTGACGTTCGTCAGGATGACGAGTGGTGACGAGACCGGGAACCCAAACGCCCTTCGCGCGCTAACCCGCCACACGCGAAGGAGAAATTACGTGGGCGCAACGACCATAGGCGCGCTGATCGGCGCAGGCATCGACTCGCTCAGCGGCGACGACGGCAATGCGGACGGCGCGATCATCGGTGCGATCACCGCCAACGTACTCAAGATCGTCGTGCCGCTGGCCGTGACCTACGCGATCGGCTGGGCGGTGCTGCGCGGTGCAGCGGAACTCAAGGGCCAGGTTTTCGGAGAGGTTAAGTCATGATCGGACGTATCATCAGTGCATTGGTTGGTCGCGAAATGGGCCGTCGCGACGGTTCGGGCGGCGCATCGGGCGCGGTCAAGGGCGTGGTCGCAATGGGGCTGATGCGCCGCATGGGTCCGCTCGGCATGATCCTCGGCGGCGGCTATGCGGCCAAGAAGGCCTATGACCGCAACCGGGCGCGCAAGTCGGGCTACTGATCCGCCGTCCGAATGACACACACGGACCGCGCATGGGTTGACGCCCATGCGCAGTCCGCGGCAAGGGCGCGCATGCCCCACACACTTCCGTCCGACCCGCATGGTTTCCGTCGCCGCGGAGTCCTGTTCGTCCTGTCCTCGCCGTCGGGCGCCGGCAAGTCGACGATCGCGCGCCGATTGCTCGCGGACGAGCACGAGCTTGAGATGTCGGTCTCGGTGACGACCCGCGGGATGCGGCCGGGCGAAGTCGACGGCAAGGACTATCATTTCACCGATCTCGAGGGCTTTCGCGACATGGTCGCGAAGGACGAGTTTCTCGAATGGGCGCATGTCTTCAACCATCGCTACGGCACCCCGCGCGCGCAGGTCGAGGAGATGCTGGCAGCCGGCAAGGACGTGCTGTTCGACATCGACTGGCAGGGCGCACAACAGCTGTTCCAGATCGCCGGCGGCGACGTTGTCCGCGTCTTTATCTTCCCGCCGTCGATGGAAGAACTCCATCGCCGCCTTACCAGCCGCGGTACCGACTCGACCGAAGTCATCGACGCGCGCATGTCGCGCGCGGCGAACGAGGTCAGCCACTGGGACGGCTATGATTACGTGCTCGTCAACGACGACGTCGACAGCTGCATCCGCGGCGTGAAGACGATCCTCGCCGCCGAACGCCTCAAGCGCTCGCGCCAGACCGGCCTGATCGGCTTCATCCGCCGCCTGACCCGCTGACCCCGTCATCCTGACGAAAGTCAGGATCCAGAGCAAAGAGCTTCGACGTCCGCGGCTCTGGATCCTGGATCGAGTCCAGGCTGACGAGACGTCAGAGCATCCCCAGGAACGCCACGCCGCGCGCGAACTCCTGGCGCTTGAGTTCACGCAATTCGGCCGCCTGCCAGTCCTCGCCCCACATCTCGATCGACCAGTCCTCGTCGAGACCCGCCGCCGCCCACGCCGCGTCCGCATCGAGTCGGCCCTCGATCAGCGCCAGCCCGATCACCAGCGAGCCCGTCAGCGTCACCACCGGCGACAGCCCCGCGAGCCGGAAATCGTCATACGCCGCGACCGCCTCGTGCAGCCGTGCGATCGTGGCATCGGACTGCGCGACGTGCATCACCCCCGCGGTCACCGCGAACGTCACGTCGTACCGGCCGCGCGCCCAGTCGAGCAGCGGGTCCCACGCCGCCGCCTGCCGCTCGACGAGTAACGCCGGACCCTCGGCGCGGTAGCAGAGCAGGTCGCTCTCGCCATAGGCCGCCAGCCGCGCGGCAAATTGCGTCGGGTCGTTCGCGATCGGATCGGTCGCCGCATTGGCGAGCCCCGTCAGCGGCATCGTCCGCGGATCGATCGTCTCACCGACGCTGCGCCATTCATCGGCGACCGCCTCGGCCAGCGCCGCGGTCGGCAACGCGAGCGGGCGCCGCCCGGGCGTCCGCACCGGCTTGCCGTCGAGCGTCACCACGCGATCCGCATCGATCGCAACGTCTTTCCAGAACCGCTTCATTGGGGTGGACTCCGCCAGCGATGCGCCAGGCTGCGCGGCACGGTCGCGATCATCGCCATCGCCGACAGCACGATCGCCGTCCCGAGGATCTTCGGCCCCATGTCATGCGCGCGCGCGATCAGGATGAGGCCGAGCAATGCGCCTGCGACCCCCGCCAGCCGCACGACGACCAGCACGAACCACCGGCGCTGCGCCAGCTTTTCGGCGTCGGTCATGGTCGTGCCACCATATGCAGCAGCTCAGGCACTGCGGTCGCGACGACGTCCGCCCCCGCATCCGACAATTCGTGGACCGCGTGATAGCCCCAGGCGACGCCGACCGCGCGCACCCGCGCCGCGCGCGCCATCGCCATGTCGAAGCTCGTATCGCCGATCATCGCGGTCGTCGCGGCGGTCGCGCGCGCTTCGGCGATCGCCGCGAACAGCATCGCCGGATCGGGTTTCGACGGATGGCGATCGGCGGTCTGCAACGTCACGAACCGCTCGGTGATCCCATGCGCGGCAAGGATATGCGCGAGGCCCCGGTCCGACTTGCCCGTCGCGACGCCGAGCACCCAGCCGTCGTCGGCGAGTGTCGTCAGCACGTCGGCGATCCCCTCGAACAGCGGCTCGTCGGCGAGTTCGCCGCTCGCGCGCATCGCATGGAACGCGGCCTTGTAGTCGGCGGCAAGCGACCGGTGCAGCGTCTCGTCGGCCTGTGGAAGCAGCACCTGCATCGCCTCGACGAGGCTGAGCCCGACGATCCGGCGGATTTCGCCACGCGGCGGCGGGACGAGCCCGGCCTTCTCGAACGCGCGCTCGCACGCGACGCAGATGTTCGCCTGGCTGTCGACGAGCGTGCCGTCGCAATCGAACACGGCAAGGCGGATCATGGGATTTTCCAACGCATTCCTGCCTCGTAGATCAGCCGGGCGGACGAGGGAACGCCAAACCGGAACGCGCCTCGTCCTCGACGGTTCGTGTCGCAGACTTCAGGAGATCCACGATGGCGCACGCACCGACCGACACCCCGAACATCTGGGCCGCCGCTGCGGCAGGGCTGGTCGCAGGGCTTGCCGCGTCGTTCGTGATGGATCGTTTCCAGGCGGGCGTCGCCGCGCTGTCGTCGTCGGACAGCGACGCGGAACCTGCGACCGAGAAGGCAGCGGACAAGGTCTCGCAGGCGGTGGTGGGTCACGATGTCCCCGACGGTCGCAAGCCGCTCGCCGGGCAGGCAGTGCATTACGCGCTCGGGGCGGGGCTGGGGGTCGTCTACGCGGTCGCGGCGGAATACCGGCCGGCGGTGACGGCGGGGTACGGCACTGCGTTCGCGCTGGCGAACACCGCGCTGCTCGACGAGGCGGCGGTGCCGGCGGTGGGTCTGGGTGAGGCCCCCTGGAAGACCGCACCGTCGACGCATCTGTACAGCGTCGCGTCGCATATGGTGTTCGGCACGGTGACCGAAGGCGTGCGGCGGCTGTTGCGTGGCTGGATGGGGTAAGCCAACCTGCGCCTCATCTTGTTCCCCCGCGAAGGCGGGGCCCAGGAATCAAGCAGCGCTACGACGGTGGCTCCGGGACCCCCGCCTTCGCGGGGGAACATTCAGGCGGGCACCCTCAGCCGTCACCGCCACCCCGGCGAAGGCCGGGGCCCAATTGGGGGACGTTGCTGACGGAAGGCAGCGCTGCGTTACCGCACGATCTCCAATTGGGCCCCGGCCTCCGCCGGGGTGGTGTTAGGTTAGCGTGCCGATCTCTCCGCTAGATCAGCGCGAACCCGGCCCCGTACGCGGGCCACCCGGCTTCCCCCCGGACGACCCCGCCCGCCAGGCTTGGCGCCTTCGACCCGCGGCCCGCTCCGCGGCGCGCCGAACTTCGAGCCCGCACCCGTCCGCGTGCCACCCGTCTTCGGCCCCGCGGGCTTCCCACCTGGTGCCTTGACGTCCTCCACGACACCGCGGCCGCGCCGCTCGCCACGCCGCTCCTTGCGCACCGACTTGGCATGCGCCCGCGCGCGCGACTTGATCTCCTCGCGCGACGGTGGCGTCTTCTCGTCGAGCACGAGCGCGTCGCCGAGCTTCTCGTCGAAGCCCAGCTGCTTCAGGCTTTCCTCGAAATGCGTCGGCAGCCCGGCGGTCACGTCGATCGATCCGCCATCGGGGTGATCGACCCTGATGCGCCGCGCATGCAGATGCATCTTGCGCGAGATCCCGCCGGTCAGGAACGCCGCCGCGCCGCCATATTTCCCGTCGCCGACGATCGGATGCCCGATCGCCGCCATGTGCACGCGCAGCTGGTGCGTGCGCCCCGTGAACGGCTGCAGCTCGACCCACGCCGCACGGTTGCCCGCGCGCTCGATCACGCGGTAGCGCGTCCGCGCGGGCGCGCCCTCGGCCTCGTCGACATGCATCTTCTCGCCGCCGGTGCCCGGCTGCTTGCCGATCGGCAGCTCGATCATGCCGTCCTCGATCGAGGGCACGTCGACGACCAGCGCCCAGTACACTTTCCGCGCGGTGCGGCCCGAAAACGCCTTGGCGAAGAACGCCGCCGCGCGGCTCGTGCGCGCCACGAGCAGCGCACCCGACGTATCCTTGTCGAGCCGGTGGACGAGCTTGGGCCGGCCCTCATTGTCATATTGGAGCCCGTCGAGCAGCCCGTCGACATGCTGCGTCGTCTTGGTGCCGCCCTGAGTCGCGAGCCCCGGCGGCTTGTTGAGCACGAACGCCTGGAAATCCTTGTGGATGACCATGCTCTGCGCGAGTTCGGTCTCTTCGTCCGACAGGATGACGCGCTCGCGGACGCGCCGGGGTTTGTCCACATCGGCCGCGGCCTTGTCGGCCTCGGGCGGGGGCACGCGGAGCATCTGCCCCGCCGCGATCCGGTCGCCGGGAGTCGCGCGCGCGCCATCGACGCGCAGCTGCCCGGTGCGCGCCCACATCGCCACCGTCGTGAAGCTCGTCTCGGGCAGATGCCGCTTGAACCACCGGTCGAGCCGGATGCCGTCATCATCGAACCCGACATTGTATTCGCGAAAGTTCGTATCGCTATCGTTTTTGCCCGCGGTCATGCGACGGCCCTTACTGCGGAGAGACCCGCGAACAACGCGGCGATCGAACCGATCACCGACACCAGGATATAGCCGAGCGCGAGGCCCGGCGCGCCACGCTCGGCCATCGTGACGACGTCGAGCGAGAAGGAGGAAAAGGTCGTGAACCCGCCGAGCACGCCGACGCCCACCAGCAGCCGCCAGCCCTCGGGCGCCGCATTGCGCGCGAGCACGCCGACTAGCACGCCCATCAGCAGCCCGCCGACGAGGTTCACCGCCAGCGTGCCGAACGGATAGCCCGTACCGAGCAGCGCGGTCATCGCGCGACCCGTCAGATAGCGCGCGCCGGATCCGACCGCACCACCGACCATGACGTAAAGAAGGGAGACATGCCCGCGCCCTAGCGCGGATCGCACAAAACGGAAAGCAGCGTTGGCGGGGCGCGCGCGGCACGGCTTGGCGACGTGTCGGCGTGGCTACCCGGTCTATCCTGCGCGCGCTCCGGCTTTGGCCCGTCAGCGTCCCGCGTTCGACACCAGGTCGACGTCGCTCCCGCCGTCCGCGCGCGGGGTCACGTACACCACATACGCATCCTCGCCGCGAACGCCGCCCAGCACGTGCTGGCGACCATCGGTGCTATGCCCCGCGGAATAGCCCGCGGTGCTAGCCTTGGTGTAGTAATAATCGAGCAGCCGCTGGGTCGCCGCGCCGCTCGAAAAGCTGACGACACGCAGGCGGCAGCCCTGCTGGTCCGCACCCGCCGCTTCGGACAGCCGCGCATCGGGATAGAGCGGAAGATCGGCCGGCAGCCGGTTCGCCCAGCCCGCGCCATAGCCGATGGCGCGCGCGCAGGCCGCGGCGTTCGGCGTCCGTTGCCGTTCGGCGAGCGCGCCGAGCGTCAGCGCGCCATCCGCGGCCTTGCAGTCGGGACAGTCGGTCGAGGGCGCGGGCGCACGCTTCAGCGTCCGCGGATCGACCGGATCGCCGCGGCGGATGGTCATGTCGGGCGGGATCGCGCCCGATGCGGGGCGGGTCGGCGGGCGAATCACGTCGTCGTTCGACGACTGCGTCAGCGCGGGGTCGACCATGATCTGCTCGGCAAGCGCGGCGCGGAGTGCCGGGTCGTCCGCATTGCCGTTGGTCAGCTCGGCATCGAGGCTGGCAAGGTCCTGCGGATCGACCGCGGGCTTGTTGCACGCGACCAGCGCAAGCGGGAGGATCGTCGCGACGACGGGGAGGGAGCGTATCATCACGCGGACCTTATGCACCGGCGGGCGTGAAGAAAGCGTTTTTGGTCGGGAGAGCGGGAGAGAGGGGTTCGCCGCGCTTGTCTTGTCGCGGGCGGCGCGACTCGCCATGTTCGGGGCATGCTCAACATCGTCTCGATCCTCATCGGCCTCGTCACCCTCGCACTGGGCCTCGTCGCGTTCATCCCGCTGCTCGGATGGATGAACTGGCTCGTCATTCCGATCGGTATCGTCGGCGCGTCGGTCGGTGCGCTCTCGTCGGGCAATGCCGGGCGCAACCTGAACATCGTGCTGATCATCATCTTCGCGCTGCGGCTGATGCTCGGCGGCGGCATCATCTGATCCCATGAAAAAGGGCCCGGTGTCGCCACCGGGCCCCATCACGTCGTGTATCGCGCGGATCAGCGGCAGCGCACGTTGCCGCGATCGATCGACTGGCCGAGCACGGCGCCACCGCCCGCACCGATCAGCGTACCGAGCAGCTGCGACCCGCCGCCCGCGATCACGTTGCCGAGCGCGCCACCGGCGAGACCGCCGATGATCAGCCCGGTCGTGCCGTCGTTGCGGCGGCAGTAATAACGGCCGTTGCCGCCGCGATAGATGCGGTCGTTACGTCCGAGCCGACGCTCCTGATAATAACGGCCATCACGGTAATAGCGGTCGGCGAAATAGCCGCGCTGGCCGCGCTCGAAGCGGTTATGGTCATAGCCGCGATAGCTTTGCCAGTTGCGGCCGTCGTTGCGGCGATCCTGGCGGATGTCGCGAATGTCACCGCGGCGATCCTGGCGCGCGTCGCGCACCTCGTCGCGATACTCACGACGTGCATCGCGCACGTCGCCGCGCAGAATCGGCGCCGCGAACGTCGCGGCGATAGTCGCGACGCGCATCGCGGACCTCGTCGTTATACTCCTGGTTGGCGCCGCGAACCGTGGACTGCGCGGTGGCGGGAAGCGCGCCGAATGCCGTCGCCGCGAGTGCTGCCGAAAGAAGCGCGATACGCATCAAATGTCTCCTGACTGTCTTGCGCGATGAACGGCCGGCTGCCGTCCGGAGTTGCGTGAACCGCAAACTACGATTCGTTCAGCCGGCCGTCAGGGACACGTCGTCCGATCAGGCGAGCGTGTGCTCGAGCGTGATCTCGGCGTTCAGGACCTTCGACACCGGGCAGTTTGCCTTGGCATCCGCGGCGATCGCCTCGAATTCCTCGGGCGAGATACCCTCGACCTTGGCGTTCAGCGTCAGCGCCGACTTGGTGATCTTGAACCCGTCGCCGTCCTTGTCGAGCGTCACCTTCGCGCTGGTCTCGAGCGTGCCCGCCTCATAGCCCTTGCCCGCGAGCGCGAAGCTCAGCGCCATCGTGAAGCAGCTCGCATGCGCGGCGGCGATCAGCTCCTCCGGGTTGGTACCGGGCTCGTTCTCGAACCGCGTGTTGAAGCCATAGGGGCTGTCCGAGAGCACGCCCGACTGTGTCGAGACATGGCCCTTGCCGCTCTTGCCGAGGCCGTCATATTTGGCCGAACCGCTGCGTGTGGTCATCGTTCTTCCTTCCAGGACATGAAAAAGGGGCGCCGCGGTTTCCCGCGACACCCCTCCTCAACGCGCAACTCGCCAAATGGCGGCGCGTGATTTTATTTAGCGGCAACGACGGTTGTTGTTGCTGCTGCCCTTGTCGATCGCGCGACCGGCGAGCGCACCCGCGGCGGCACCGCCCAGCGTGCCGAGCGTACGGTCGCCGCGCGTATCGATCGTCCGGCCGAGCAGGGCGCCACCGACGCCGCCGATGATCGTACCCGTGGTACCGTTGTTCTTCTTGCAATAGACGCGGCCATCGCGCCCGCGCCACTCACGCTTGCCGCGCTGTGCATCCGCCGCCGAAATCGGCACTGCCATCGTCGGCAGGACAAGGGCGGTCGCGCTCAGTGCCATGATCAACTTACGCATCGTTTTTACTCCCATTTGAATGATCTGTTTGCGTAACGGTCGGACTTTACCGGCGGTTGCATGAACCCAAAACAACGTCGCGTTCATCCAGCGCAGTACAGGCCGCCCGACAACTTATCCCCGCTATCCACAGACAGTTTTCCACAGCGCACGCCGGGGCGGACCAAAAAACGCGCAGGTCTCATCGGCGTCCAGTCGCGATCCCGGCTTGTGCGCGACGCGGGAGCGGGTACGCCGCTGGCCATGCTGCCCGTCGCCATCCTCCCGCCCGAAATCCTCCCCGCCGCCGCGCGCTGGCTCGATCTGGCCGGGCTCGCCGTGTTCGCCGCGTCGGGCGCCCTCGCCGCGGCCAAGCGCGGGCAGACCTTCGTCACGCTGATCTTCTTCGGTCTGATCACCGGAGTCGGCGGCGGGACCGTCCGCGATCTGCTGATCGACGCGCCCGTGTTCTGGATCCACGACGCGCGGGCAGCGAGCATGTGCCTGTTCGTCGCGACGCTGATCTGGACGACACCCGCGCGGTGGTGGCGCGACGAGGCGCTGGGCTGGTTCGACGCGGTCGGGCTCGCCGCCTATGCGGTCTTTGGCGCCGCCAAGGCGCTGGGCTACGGCGTTCCACCGGTGCCCGCGGCGCTGATGGGGGTGATGTCCGCCTGTGTCGGCGGGATCATCCGCGACGTGCTGGCGGGCGAGCCGTCGATCCTGATGCGCCCCGAACTCTACGTCACCGCCGCCGCGCTGGCGTCGGCGACCTATGTCATCCTCGTCCTGCTGGGGCTCCCCGTCGGCTGGTCCGCGGTGATCGCGGCGAGCGCAGGGTTCACCTTGCGCGCGCTCGCGATCCGCTATCACCTCGCGCTACCCGCCTATGCGGAGCGCGCCGACCCGTAAGCGACGCGTCAGAACCCGATCCGCGCGAGCAGCAGGTCGAGCAGCCGCGCGTCGCTTACATCGCCCGCGCTCGGGCCGATCCCGCCGCATTCGAGACAGGTCGCCTGGATCGACCCCGCGCTCGCCAGCCGCTTCATGTCGCCCAGCGCGCGCGCGACCATCTGGCGACGCTCGATCGCGATCCGGCCAAACGCGTCGCTGCCGGTGGTCGTGTCGTCATCGCCGGCATCGAAGTCGCTGGCGAGCCGCGCGAGGAAGCCGGGCGGCTTTTCAAGATATTCGGCATGCACCTTGGCCGGGTCGAGCTTGGCGCGCTTCGCCGCTTCGTCGATCGCGTCCTTCAGCGTGCCGAACCGGTCGACCAGACCGATCTGGCGCGCAGTGCCGCCATCCCAGACGCGGCCCTGCGCGATCGCATCGACGCGTGCCGGGCTGAGATGGCGCGATGCCGCGACGCGCGCGATGAACTGGCGATAGCCATTCTCGATCCCCGCCTGGATCAGCGTGTCGAACATCGGCGTGGTGCCGCCGACGATATCGGGCTGCCCCGACAGCGGCGTCGTCTTCACGCCGTCGGTGGTGATGCCGATCTTGGCGAGCGCATTCTCGAACGTCGGGATGATTCCGAAGATGCCGATCGACCCGGTGATCGTGCCCGGCTCGGCGAAGATCGCGTCCGCGGGGGTCGACACCCAATAGCCCCCCGATGCCGCCATTCCGCCCATCGAGACGACGACCGGCAGGCCCTTCTTCTTCGCTTCGAGGATCGCGAGCCGGATCTGCTCCGACGCCAGCACCGACCCGCCCGGCGAGATCGACGCGCACGACCAGCGCCTTGAGGTTCTTCTTGGCCAGCCCGTCGAGCATCGCCTTCTCGATCGTCTTGCCCGCGGCGGTGCCCGCGCCGCCCTCGCCGTCGACGATGTTGCCCGCGACGGTCAGCACGCCGATCGCATCGCCCCCCGTCGGCAGCGGGTTCGCGCGGACCCAGGCGTCGTACGTGATCTTCGCATAGGTGCCGACCGGCTTGCCGGTCTCGACGCCGGCGATCTCGGCCACGCGTTTGCCGAACGCGGTCCGGTCGCCGAGCTTGTCGACGATCCCCGCGCGCAGGTTGGCGGTCGCGATATCGCCGTTGGTTGCCAGCACCGCGGCGTCAGGACGCGCGACGAATTGCGCGATCTGCGCCTTGGGCCGCGACTTGGCGACCGCCTCGCGCCACTGGTCGAACAGCGTGCCGTACAGCGCCTGGCTCGCGGCACGCGCGTCGTCGCTCTGGCTGGTGCGCGTATAGGGCTCGACGAACGATTTGTAGCGCCCGACGCGGTAGACGTGCGTGTTGACGCCGAGCTTGTCGATCAGCCCCTTGTAGAAGATCTGGTTGCCGCCCGGCCCCATGAAGAGCGTCCCGCCGAGCGGGTTGACCCAGATCTCGCTGGCATTCGCCGCCAGCCGGTATCCGCCATCGGTATAGGCGGTGGCATAGGCGAGCACGGGCTTCTTGGCGGCGCGGACGCGCGCGAGCGCATCGCCGATCTCGCCCAGCGCGGCGGGATAGGCGCCGGTGAACCCGTCGAGGTCGAGCACGACCGCTTTGACCCGGCTGTCGGTCCGCGCGGTATCGATCGCGCGCACGACGTCGCGCAGGCGGAACTGCTTGGGCGTGTTCTGTCCCGACAGCGACGCGAACGCGGCGGGCTCCGCGGGCTGCTCGACGATCGAGCCATCGAGGTCGAGCACCAGCGCGCCGTCCTTGATCGCCTTGGTCCCCGGCCGCGCGTTGAGCGCCGCGAAGACCAGACCGAAGAACAGCAGCATCGCGATCAGGACGAGGGCGTCCTTGATCCCGACCAACAGCTTCCATGCGCCGCGTACCAGCTTCACCTGCGTCTCCTCGTACCGGCCATGCCGGTTGATCCGATGCCGGCGATGCCGGTTTTGCCACGACGATAGCCGTGTGTGTCATGCGGGAGCAATACGCTTATCCGATTCCGGGCCCAGCCGATCGCGGGTCCTCGCGCGCGATCCACCGCAGCCATCCGGAAGCGCCACCGTCATTCCGACACCCCCCACCGTCATCCTGACGAACGTCAGGACCCAGAGCCAAGCAGGGCAGCGCTGTGTAACCCTGGATCCTGACTTTCGTCAGGATGACGGGGAGGGGCGGGACGGAAGCGCTCCTCAGCGCGCGCCGCACACCGCTCGCACCGGCCGACATGACCCTCACGGCCCGCCGCCACCCCGCCCCCGTCTCCTCACCGCAACATCCCTGACCCACCCCCGTCATCCTGACGAAAGTCAGGATCCAGAGCCCAGCAGGCCGACCCCGGCCCCCGGGCCCGACCAGGCACCACGGGTCGTCCACCCGGCGTCGCGCACAGGGCATATCGCGGGTGCCTCCCTGCACAAATCCCGCTAGGGGCGAGCGGGTGATCGAACCCGTTCCCATCGCCACCGGCCCGGCGCCCGCCGATGCCCGCGCCGAGTTTCGCGCGCTGCTGCGGCTTGCCAGCCCGCTGGTCGGGGCGAACCTGATCCAGATGGCGGTGTCCGCGGTCGACGTGATCTTCGTCGCGCGGCTCGGCACGGTCGATCTTGCCGCTGCGACGCTCGGCGTGTTCGTCTTCAACCTGCTGATGTTCGCGCTGATCGGACTGACCAGCGCGGCGGCGCCGCTGATCGCCGCCGAACTCGGCCGCCGCGCGCATGCGGTGCGTGAGGTCCGGCGCAGCGTGCGGATGGCGCTGTGGCTCGGGATCCTCGGCTCGCTCCCCGTCATCCTGATCCTCACGCAGGGCGAAACGCTGATGCGGCTCGCGGGCCAGGACCCGGAGGTCGCGCGCCGCGCCGGCCGGTTCATGACGATCATCGCCTTTGCGCTGCTGCCCGGCGTGCTTGCGGGCGTCATGCGCACCGCGGCGGCGGCGCTCGGCCGGCCGGGCTGGGCGTTTCTCGTCACCGGGCTGTCGCTGCTCGTCGGGATCGCGGGCAACTGGCTGCTGGTGTTCGGCAATCTCGGCTTCCCCGCGCTCGGGCTGGAGGGGTCGGCGCTCGCCAGCGTCGCCAGCCTCGGCGTGATGATGATCGCGTACGGCGTGATCCTGACGACCGACCGGCGGCTGCGGCGCTTCCACCTGTTCGGTCGCTGGTGGCGGACCGAATGGTCGCGCTTCCACGAGATCGTCCGGCTCGGCACGCCGATCATGCTGACCTGGATCTTCGAAGGCGCGCTGTTCGGCGGCGCGGCGCTGCTGATGGGGCTGATCGGCGTCGCGGAGGTCGCGGCGCATGCGATCGCGCTCAACATCGCCGCGGTCGCGTTCCAGGTCCCGTTCGGCGTCGCGCAGGCGGCGACGATCCGCGTCGGCATGGCGTACGGCGCACAGGACCGCGTCTGGATCGGCCGCGCGGGCAATGTCGCGCTGGTCGTCGGGATCGGCTTCATGGCGGCCAGCGCGCTGCTGATCTGGGCGGTGCCGCGGCTGATGATCGGCGTCTATGTCGATCCCGACCTGCCGCAGAACGCGGTCGTCGTCGCGCTCGCGCTGCGGTTCCTCGGCGTTGCCGCGGTATTCCAGCTCGTCGACGGCGCGCAGGCGGTCGCGGCGGGCGTGCTCCGCGGGCTGCAGGACACCCGGACGCCGATGCTGATCGCGCTGTTCGGCTATTGGGTGATCGGCTTCGGCACCGCGATCCTGCTCGGCTTCCGCACGCCGCTTGCGGGCGAGGGGGTGTGGTGGGGGCTGTTCGCGGGTCTTGCGGTGGTATCGGTGCTGCTGCTGTGGCGCTGGTCGCGACGCGAGCGGCTCGGGCTCCTCTCGGCCTGACCCACGGATTGTACCGATTGACGCGATTTTCGATTGGACGCCCGTTGACGATGCCGGGGACGCGGCACATATGACGGCTGTTGGCACTCGATATCGTCGAGTGCCAGAAATCTGTCACAAACCTAAAGGACATGGATCCCATGAACTTTCGTCCGTTGCACGACCGCGTGCTGGTGAAGCGCCTCGAAGCCGAAGAGAAGACGGCTGGCGGCATCATCATCCCCGACACCGCCAAGGAAAAGCCGCAGGAAGGCGAAGTCGTCGCCATCGGCACCGGCACCCGCGCCGAGAACGGCACGATCACGCCGCTCGACGTCAAGGCCGGCGACAAGATCCTGTTCGGCAAGTGGTCGGGCACCGAGGTCAAGGTGAACGGTGAGGACCTCCTCATCATGAAGGAATCGGACATCCTCGGGATCGTCGGCTAACCACCTTCCCGTCGCCCCGGCGCAAGCTGGGGTCTCCCAATTACTGCAAGACCCCAGCGTCCGCTGGGGTGACGCAAAAATTCTGAAAGGGCAGCTGACATGGCTTCCAAGGACGTAAAATTCGGTCGTGACGCGCGTGAGCGCATCCTCCGCGGCGTCGACATTCTCGCCGACGCGGTCAAGGTGACCCTGGGGCCCAAGGGCCGCAACGTCGTCATCGACAAGAGCTTCGGCGCACCGCGCATCACCAAGGACGGCGTCACCGTCGCCAAGGAAATCGAGCTCAAGGACAAGTTCGAGAACATGGGCGCGCAGATGCTGCGCGAAGTGGCCTCGAAGACCAACGACATCGCCGGTGACGGCACGACCACCGCGACGGTTCTGGCGCAGGCCATCGTCCGCGAGGGCATGAAGTCGGTCGCAGCGGGCATGAACCCGATGGATCTGAAGCGCGGCATCGATCTCGCCGTCGTCAAGGTCGTCGAGGACGTCAAGGCGCGTTCGAAGCCGGTTTCGGGTTCGAAGGAAGTGGCGCAGGTCGGCATCATCTCGGCCAATGGCGACCGTGAAGTCGGCGAGAAGATTGCCGAAGCCATGGAGAAGGTCGGCAAGGAAGGCGTGATCACCGTCGAGGAAGCCAAGGGTCTCGAATTCGAGCTCGACGTCGTCGAAGGCATGCAGTTCGACCGCGGCTATCTCTCGCCCTACTTCATCACCAACCCCGAGAAGATGACCGTCGAGCTTCAGGATCCCTACATCCTGATCCACGAGAAGAAGCTGTCGAACCTGCAGGCGATGCTCCCGATCCTGGAAGCCGTCGTTCAGTCGGGTCGTCCGCTCCTGATCATCGCCGAGGACATCGAGGGTGAGGCGCTCGCCACGCTCGTCGTCAACAAGCTGCGCGGCGGCCTGAAGGTCGCAGCGGTCAAGGCACCGGGCTTCGGCGATCGTCGCAAGGCGATGCTCGAGGACATCGCGATCCTGACCAAGGGCGAGATGATCTCGGAAGACCTCGGCATCAAGCTCGAGACCGTCACGCTCGGCATGCTCGGCACCGCCAAGCGCGTCACGATCGACAAGGACAACACCGTCATCGTCGACGGTGCCGGTGATCATGACTCGATCAAGGGCCGCACCGAAGCGATCCGTCAGCAGATCGAGAACACGACCAGCGACTATGACAAGGAGAAGCTCCAGGAGCGTCTCGCCAAGCTCGCCGGTGGCGTTGCGGTGATCAAGGTCGGCGGTTCGTCGGAAGTCGAAGTTAAGGAGCGCAAGGATCGCGTCGACGACGCGCTGCACGCAACCCGCGCAGCCGTCGAAGAGGGCATCGTCCCCGGTGGTGGTACGGCGCTGCTGTACGCGACCAAGGTCCTCGACGGCCTGACCGGTGCGAACGAAGACCAGACGCGTGGTATCGACATCGTCCGCAAGTCGCTGACGGCTCTGGTTCGCCAGATCGCGCAGAATGCGGGTCATGACGGTGCGGTGGTTTCGGGCAAGCTGCTCGACGGCAACGACTCGAACATCGGCTTCAACGCCGCGACCGACACCTACGAGAACCTGGTGGAAGCCGGCGTGATCGATCCGACCAAGGTCGTCCGCACCGCGCTGCAGAACGCGGCATCGGTCGCAGGCCTGCTGATCACGACCGAAGCGGCCGTGAGCGAAATGGCCGAAGACAAGCCCGCCATGCCCATGGGCGGCGGCGGCGGCATGGGCGGCATGGGCGGCATGGACTTCTGATCTTGGACCGGGGCAGGGCAACCTGCCCCGGACACAGGATCAGAATGGCCGGCGGGCTGGCGGCGAAAGCCACCAGTCCCGTCCGACGAAAGCAGCGGCTTCGCCGCTGCTCGGTTCCAAGCCAAACACCACCCAACGCAAAAGGGCCGGGGAGCGATCCCCGGCCCTTTGTCCGTTCTCCCTATTGGCGAAAAAGCCTCAGCGGTCCTTCATCGCCGCGATCAGCTTCTTCACTTCCTGGCTGCGACCGCGCGGCATGATCAGCACGTCGTTGCCGCTCGCCACGACGATCAAATCCTCGACCCCGACCAGCGCGACCTTGACCCCGTCGCTGCGCACCAGACAGTTCTTCGTATCGATCGCCAGCACGCTGCCATCGCCATCGCCGCGATGCGCATTGCCATGCTCGTCACGCTCGCTGATCGCGTGCAGCGCGTCCCAGCTGCCGACGTCGTTCCAGCCCATCGCCACCGGCACCACCGCGACGCGATCGGCCTTTTCCATCACGGCATAGTCGATCGAGTCATCGGGCGACGCGGCGAAGGCCTCGGCATCCGGATAGATCCGCGTGCCTTCGCGACGGGCGAGCCTCATCGCATCGGTCGTCGCGACCAGGATACCGGGATCATGCTGCGCGAGCGCGGCGAGATAGGCGTCGGCGCGGAACAGGAAGATACCGCCATTCCAGGCATGATCGCCCGAGGCGAGCATCGCCTGCGCCTTGTCGAGCGGTGGCTTCTCAACGAAGCGCGCGACGCGGTGGACGCCCGCGGCCAGTTCCTCGCCGACGTGGATCCAGCCATAGCCGATCTCGGGTGCGTCGGGCGCGATGCCGAACGTCACCAGCCAGCCCTGCGCGACCATCGGCAACGCCGCGGCGATCGCGGCGTGGAAGGCGGGCAGGTCGGCGATGACGTGATCGGACGGCATGACGAGCAGCGCATCGCCGCTGCCGGCACCCGTCTCGCCTGCGGCGATCGCCGCCAGCGCGATCGCCGGCGCGGTGTTGCGCCCCGTCGGTTCGAGGATCAGCGCCTGCGCCTCGGCACCTGCGGTCTTCAGCTGCTCCTCGACCAGATCGGCATGCGCGGCATTCGCCACGACGATCGGCGCGGCGAAGCGTTCGCCCCGGGCGCGGCCCGCGGTCAGTTGCAGCATGCTTTCTTCGGCGGTAAGCGCAAGCATCTGCTTGGGCATCTCGGGTCGCGACATCGGCCACAGCCGTGTTCCGGAGCCGCCTGACAGAATCACCGGAATAATCGTTCGAACCGTCATGCATCCTCCATCGGCCATGACCTATAACGGCCATTCCGGCCCTGCCAATCGTCAAGCCCGCCAGCTTCGGATCATATTCAGAGTTTGTTGGTGAAATTCTGTCAAACGAACGCCCACGTGTCGGTTGCGTTTACAGACACCCTGTCGGGATGCGCCAAGCCATGGTCAGGCTCTTCAAACATTACGTCCCCTATGCGGTCCTGCTGCTTGGCTTCGTCGACGCGATTCTCCTGATCTGCGCCGCCGAGATCGGCTGGGTCGTTCGCGCCCGGCAGATCGGGATGGAGGTCGAACCGATATCGACGCGCATTGCACAACTGGTGACGTTTGCCGCCTCGCTGCAGATCGCGCTGATTGCGGTGGGCGCCTATGGTGTGGCGTCGTTCCTGTCGTTGCGGTTCGCCGCGGCACGTCTTGCCGTCGCGTTCTCGCTGGGCGTCATCTTCCTGTCGCTCATCTTCTTCCTGGTTCCGGCATTGACGTTCTGGCGGTCGAACCTCCTGTACGCGACGGTTATCGCAGCGGTGCTGCTGGTGACGGTACGGGCCGTGCTCGGGCGGGCCTTTGGCGGCGATACGTTCAAGCGGCGGATCATCGTGCTGGGCGCGGGTAAGCGGGCGGCGCGGATACGGGTACTTTCCGAACAGCCGGGCATCAACTTCGTCGTGGCCGGGTTCGTCGCGATGGGCGAACCCGGCGCAGTGATCGACCGCGCGATTCCCCGTGAGGATATTCCCAATCTTTCGGCGCACATCGTCGATCACAATGCGAGCGAAGTCGTGCTCGCGCTCGAGGAACGGCGTAACGCGCTGCCGCTGAAGGACCTGTTGCGCGTCCGGACGACCGGCGTCCAGGTCAGCGAGATTTCGAGCTTTCTCGAGCGCGAGACCGGGCGGATCGATCTCAACAGCGTCAACCCGTCCTGGCTGATCTTCTCCGACGGGTTTGCGAGCGGGCGGATGTTGTCGAGCGTGTTCAAGCGGGCGTTCGATATCGTCGCCAGCCTGATCCTGCTCACGATCACGCTCCCGGTGATCCTGCTGACGGCGCTGGCGATCAAGGCGGAGTCGCGCGGGCCAGCCTTCTACAGGCAGCGGCGGGTCGGGCTGTACAATCAGGATTTCGATATCCTCAAGCTTCGATCGATGCGGCAGGATGCGGAGGTCGCGGGCGAAGCGGTATGGGCGGCGGAGCAGGATCCGCGGATCACGCGCATCGGCCGGCTGATCCGCAAGGTGCGGATCGACGAGCTGCCGCAGACATGGACCGTGCTGCGCGGAGAGATGAGTTTCGTCGGCCCGCGCCCCGAACGGCCGCAGTTCGTCGACCAGCTCGAGGAGCAGTTACCCTATTATGCCGAGCGGCACATGGTGAAGCCGGGCATCACCGGCTGGGCGCAGATCAACTATCCCTATGGCGCGTCGATCGAGGATGCCCGGCACAAGCTCGAATATGACCTTTACTACGCCAAGAACTACTCGCCGTTTCTCGACATGCTGATCCTGTTGCAGACGCTTCGGGTGGTGATTTGGCCGGGCGGGGCGCGGTGATGATGGCGGCGGGGATATTGTGGAGCCACGCGTTTGCGGGGCTGTTGTTCGGGCTGTTGGCGGTCATGCAGGCGCGGCATCCGGCGGGGACCTGGCCGCGCGCGGCGTTCGTCGCGGCGCTGGGGTTGAGCGCGTTATGCGCGCTCGCGGTGTCCGGGATCGGCGCGGGCGACGTCAGCACGCGGATCGCCGAGAGCGCGCGCAACATCGCATGGCTGGGCTTCATGTTCGCGCTGGCGCGACGCGACCGGGCCGCCACGCTCGCGCTGAGCGCGGTGTATGTCGCTGTCATCGCAACCGCCGTGATCGCCGCGGGGATGGCCGTCGTCGCGCTGGTGCCGATGCCCGACAGCGCGCTCGCCGCGCTCGACAGCGCGCGGCTGGTCTTCGGAATGATGGTCGCGGTCAGCGCGCTCGTCCTCGTCAACCACCTCTATCAGGCGCATGCCGCCGCCGCTGCGGGCGCGGGGCGGATACGCCTCGTCCTGCTCGCGCTGGGGGTGCTGTGGACGGTCGATCTCGTGACGTTCGGGGTGAGTTTGATAGGGACGACACAGGCCGGTGCCGTGATGCTGACACGGGGCCTGGTGATGATCGGAGTGGCGTTGGCGCTGCTCGTTGCGGTCAATCGCAGCGGCGATGCACCGCTGGCGCTGTCGCGGCCGATTGCGACCCGCTCGCTCGGCGCGATCGCGCTGATCCTCTATGGCGGGATGACGCTGGTCGCGACTCAGGTCGCGGACAGCTATGCCGGGCCCTATGCGCGCCTCGTCCAGACCGCGATCATCTGCGGATCGACCGCCGCGCTGCTGACGCTGCTGGCGACGCCGTGGCTGCGCGCGTGGACGCAGGTGACGGTCGCCAAGCACCTGTTCCGGCATCGCTACGACTACCGCGCCGAGTGGCAGCGTTTTACCGATACGCTCGGATCGCCGGGCCGGACCGCCGAGACGCTGGAATGCCGCGTCATCAAGGCGGTCGCCGACATCACCGCATCGCCTGCGGGGCTGTTGCTGGTGGCCGATGGCGATCGCGACGGCGCGCTGCGCACGGCGACCGGCTGGAACTGGGCACATGGGGGGCATGACGCCGATCCCGATGCCGTAGTCGCGCTGCACCTGCACGAACGCGCGCACATCGTCGAACTCGATTCGGTCCGCAACGGCAGCGCCCCCGACGAGACGCGGTCGCGCATTCCCGGCTGGCTGCTCGCGTGTCGCGAGGCGTGGGCGATCGTCCCGCTGGTCCACGGCGGTGCGATGGTCGGGGCGATCGTGCTCGCGCGGCCGCCCGTCGACCGCTCGCTCGACTGGGAGGATTTCGACCTGTTGCGCGTCGCGGGCCGCCAGGCCGCGAGCTACCTCGCGGAGGATCGCGCGCACAGCGCACTCGCCGATGCGCAGCGTTTCGACGAATTCAACCGCCGCTTCGCGTTCATCCTCCACGACATCAAGAATCTCGTCAGCCAGCTGAGCCTCGTCGCGCGCAACGCCGAACGCCATGCCGACAACCCGGAATTCCGCGTCGACATGATCGCGACGCTGAAGGAATCGGCGGACCGCATGAACATCCTGCTCGCGCGCCTGTCGCAGCATCATGTCACGCGCGACGAACCGGTACAGCCGATCGAGGTCGGCGCGCTGATCGAACGCGTCGCGGCAACGCACCGGCTGCTGCACCCCGTCACGACTCGGGTATCGGCGGCGACGTTCGCGACCGCGCAGGCGGGGCGGCTCGAACAGGTGCTCGGGCATCTCGTCCAGAACGCGATCGAGGCGAGTGCGGCGGGGGACGCGGTCCTGCTGTCGGTCGAGACCGCCGGGCGCTCGGTCGTCGTCGACGTCGTCGATCATGGATGCGGGATGAGCGCGGGGTTCGTCCGCGACCAGCTGTTCAAGCCGTTCGTCTCGTCCAAGCCGACGGGGTTCGGGATCGGGGCTTGCGAGGCGCTGCAACTCGTGCGCGAGATGCGCGGAACGCTGGAGGTGAACAGCCATGAGGGAGAGGGGACGCGGTTCCGCATCCGCCTGCCGATCGCGGACGTGATGGAGGTAGCGGCATGAGCGGCGACGGGTCTTCGGGCGGGGCGCGGCCGGTCTTGCTGATCGTCGAGGACGATATCGGACTGCAGCGCCAGCTGCGCTGGGTCTATGACGGCTATGAGATCGTCGTTGCGAGCGACCGTGCGCAGGCGATCGACGCGGTCCGCGCGCATGAGCCCGCGGTCGTCACCCTCGACCTCGGCCTGCCACCCGATCCCGACGGCGTGACCGAAGGCTTTGCGACGCTGCGCGAAATCCTCGCGCTCAAACCCGATACCAAGGTCATCGTCGCATCGGGGCACGGTGCCCGGCAAAGCGCGCTGACCGCGATCGCCGACGGCGCCTGGGATTTCTATGCCAAGCCGATCGATATCGATGCGCTGGGACTGATCGTCGCGCGCGCGTTCCACGTCCATGCGCTCGAAGCGGAAAACCGGCGGCTCGCGGCGCGCAACGCCAATGCGGGCTTTGGCGGCCTGATCGCGGCGTCGCCCGAAATGGCGGCGGTGACGCGGTTGCTGGAGCGGGTCGCCCCCGCCGACGTCTCGGTGATGCTGCTCGGCGCGAGCGGGACGGGCAAGGAACTGCTCGCGCGCGGGCTGCACGATGCATCGCCGCGCGCGCAGGGCCGGTTCGTCGCGATCAACTGCGCCGCGATTCCCGAGACGCTGCTCGAAAGCGAGCTGTTCGGGCATGAAAAGGGCGCGTTCACGGGCGCGATCAAGACGACCGAGGGGAAGATCGAACAGGCCGCGGGGGGCACGCTGTTCCTCGACGAGATCGGCGACGTTCCGCTCGCGTTGCAGGTCAAGCTGCTGCGCTTCCTGCAGGAACGGGTGATCGAGCGCGTCGGCGGGCGCAAGGCGATCGCGGTCGACACGCGGATCGTCTGCGCGACGCATCAGAATGTCGACGCGATGGTCGCGGCGGGGCGGTTTCGCGAGGATCTCTATTACCGGCTCGCCGAGATCGTCGTCCGGATCCCGACGCTCGCCGAACGCAGCGGCGATGCAGGCGTGCTGGCGCGTCACTTCATCCTCAAACATGCCAAGGCGATGAACGCCGGGGTGACCGGCCTCGCCGCCGATGCGCGCGCCGCGATCGACGGCTGGGGCTGGCCCGGCAACGTCCGCGAGCTCGAAAACCGGATCAAGCGCGCGGTGATCATGGCGGACGGCAAGCTGATCACCGCGGCCGATCTCGATCTCGACGGCACCGCCGACGACGCGGACGCGCTGAACCTGCGCGCGGCGCGCGAGGTCGCCGACCGCAAGGCGATCCGCCGTGCGCTGGCGCGTGCCGAGGGCAACATCTCGGGCGCGGCGCGGATGCTGGGGATCAGTCGGCCGACGCTGTACGATCTGCTCAAAAGCTATGACCTGCATGGCTGACACGCCGTATCCCCTGCTCCGGCGGAAGCGCGTCGTCCGGTGGACGCGCGTCTTCACGCCGATGCGGCTGCGGTTGCTGGCGATCGCGCTGCTCGCGCTCGTGGTCGTCGCGGGCGTTGCGGTTCTGGCGACGCGGAGCCCCAAAGTGGATGCGCGAACGGCGCTCGCCGACGCGCGCATGACGCTGGCCGCGGGCAATTACAGCGCGGCGCGGCGCAATGCGCAGGCCGCGATCGGCGCCGCACCCGCGATGGGCATCGCACACGCCGTGCTTGCACGCGCCGACCTCGAGCTTGGCGACGGTCTGGCGGCGGAGGCCGAACTCGTGCGCGCCCGCGACACCGGGGTCGCGGCGGAGCGGCTCTATCATCTGCAGGCGCAGGCGCGACTCCTCCAGGGGGATCCCGCCGGCGCGATCGACGCGGCCGACCAGGCCGGGCCGCGCTACGCCGCTGAGGCACAACGCGTTCGCGCGCAGGCGATGGCGGCGCAGGGTGATAGCATGGCGGCGCGGGCGATCCTGCGGCGGCAGGTCGAAGAACAGCCCCGCGATGGTGCGGGCTGGACGGCGCTCGGCCGGCTGGCGCTCAATGCAGGGGACGTCGGGAGTGCGGCCGCCGCGGCGGCGCAGGCGGTGGCGTTGCTGCCACGCGAGCCCGCCGCGCTGACGATGCAGGGCGAGGTGGTACGGTTGCGGTACGGCCTGATCGCGGCGTTGCCGTGGTTCGAGCGCGCGTTGGCGACCGATGCCTATTATCACCCCGCGCTGATCGAATATGCGGCGACGCTGGGCGATGCCGGGCGCTATGCCGAGATGCTCGCGGCGACGCGGCGCGCCCAGCTGGCGCGGCCGGGAAGTCCGCAGGCGCTGTACCTGCAGGCGGTGCTCGCCGCGCGCGCCGGGCGGATCGAGCTCGCGCGGTCGCTGCTGCAGAAGACCGGCGGCGCGATCGACGGCCTGCCCGGTGCGATCCTGCTCAGCGGGTCGCTCGACTATGCCGAGGGCAAGTTCGAACAGGCGAGCGCGATGTGGCGCGGCCTGGCACGGCAGCAGCCGCTGAACGTCGGCGTCCGCCGGCTGCTCGGCGCGGCATTGCTCCGGTCGGGGGATCCGCGCGCGGCGCTCGACATGCTCCAACCGATCGGTGCGCGCGCCGATGCGGACAGCTATGCGCTGACGCTGCTCGCGCGCGCGCTTGGCGCCGTCGCCGAGACCCCCGACGATGCGGCGGCGGTGGCGGCGTATCTCGACCGCGCCGGCCGCGCCGCGACGGGTGCGTCCGAGCCGTTCTGGATCGACGACCAGATCGGCACGCTCGAGGCCGATGTCGCGCGTACCCCCGACGTGCCCAGTCTGATGCTCGCAGCGATACGCGGTCGTGCGCAGGCGGGCGATCATGCCGGTGCGATTGCCCGCGCGCGGACGCTGGCCGCTGCAAGTCCGGGGGCGCCCGCCGCGCTGCTCGCGCTCGGGGACGCGTTGAGCGTGGCGGGGCGTTACCGTGAGGCGGCACCGGTCTATGCGCGGGCGGCCAACCTGCGGTTCGACGAGCCGGTGATGCTGCGGCTGGTCGATGCGCTCGGGCGGGCCGGACAGGCCGAGCAGGCCGCGACCGCGCTGGCGCTTTATCTGTCGCAGAACCCGCAGAGCGTTGCCGCGCGGCAGATCCTCGGCCGGCTGCAGCTCGGGGCGGGGCAGGCGGCGGCGGCGATCGAGACGCTCGAAGGCGTTCGGCACCAGCTCGGCAACCGCGATGCGCTGCTGCTGGCGGATCTGTCGCGTGCCTATGGCGCGGTGGCGGTGCGTGAAGGCGAGGATGGCGAGGATGGCGGGGGGCGGATGCGGTCGCGCTGCGCTATGCACGCGCCGCCTATGCGCTCGCGCCGATGAATGCGGCGGTGGTGGATGCCTATGGCATCGCGCTGGCAGCGGATGTCGAGGCGGGCCCGACGGCGCACGACGGCGCGCGGCAGCTTCTCGAGAAGGCGGCAAGGCTCGCGCCTGGCGACGGGGTGATCGCCTCCCATCTGGCGGAACTGCGCTGACGCTTGTGTGATCCGGCGCGCGTCGTCACTACCGCGCGATGACCGATCCCCTCGACCGTATCGCGGCTGCTCTCGAGCGGCTGTCCCCGCCACCTCCTCCGATGGTCGATCTGTGCGCGCACCCGGCCTATGTCTGGCGTGAGGGCGTGCTCGACATCGCGCGCGGCTTTGCGCCGGTGCCGCTCGACCTGCTGGTCGGGATCGACCGGCAGAAGGCAGCATTGCTCGAGACGCTGGGGCGACTGGCGCGCGGGCATGCGGCGCATGACGTGCTGCTGTGGGGCGCGCGTGGGACGGGCAAGTCGGCGCTCGTCAAGAGCGCGGTGGCGGCGGTGCAGGCGGATGCGGATGCCGGGCTGCCCGCCGGTGCGGGTCTTGCGATCGTCGAGGTGTTCGACGTGCGGACGCTCCCCGATCTGTTCGTGCGACTCGCAGGGGTGGCACGTCCGTTCGTCGTCTTCGTCGACGATCTGGGGTTCGAGGCGCCGGGCGAGGCACGCACGCTGCGATCGATGCTCGAGGGCGGGTCAGAGCCGCGCCCGGATAGCGTCCGGCTGGTCGTGACCGCGAACCGCCGGCACTTGGCGCCGCGCGACATCGCCGAGCAGGAAAGCGCGATCAATCCGCGCGATGCGGTCGACGATCATCTGGCGCTGGCGGATCGGTTCGGGCTCAGCCTCGGCTTCCACGCGCTCGATCAGGACGGGTATCTGGCGATCGTCGCCGGCTATGCACAGCGTCACGCGCTTGCCTATGATCCCGCGGAGGCGGTGAACTGGGCCACGCGCAGGGGCAGCCGCTCGGGGCGCGTCGCGTGGCAATATGTCGTCGATCTAGCCGGGCGCGCCGGGCGCGCCTTGCGATAGGCGGTATCGAGACAGGAAAAGTTGGGACCGGGGCCAGGCCCCGGTCCCGCAAACAGCTTAGTTGCTGTCCGAGTTGTCGTCGTCCTTGACGATGGCGATGACGCCGATCGCAACAACGCCTGCGCCGATCAGCGCTGCGATGATGCCGCCACCAGCGAGCTCGCTCTTCTTCGACGTCGCCGTGCCGACGCGTGCGTTCGAAACCGACAGGCTCGAAGCAGGGTTGGCAGGTGCTGCAACGGCAGCAACCGAGGTCGACATCATGGCAAGCGCGAGGGCGCCACCGGTCAGGTTCTTAAGGTTCATAGAAATCTCCAAGACTTACAACTACGGTATGCTGCAACGCCGCAATGCCGTTCTGGTTCCCTATAGGAAAAAAGCGCGGAAGGCGAGCTTACCCTTCTGCCAGTTCGGCGAGCGTCAGCCAGCGCAGTTCGGCCGCCTCCTTCTCCGCCCGCGCCGCCTCGATCGCCGCGGTCAGGCGCGTGAACGTCGCATGATCGCGCATGTACAGATCGGGTGCGGCAAGCCTCGTCGCATCGGCGGCGATCTGCGCGTCGAGCGCCTCGATCCGCTTTGGGAGCAGCTCATAGTCGCGCTGGTCCTTGTAGGTCAGCTTGGCGCGCGGTGCGGGGGCCGGCGGCGCGGTCGCGGCGACCTTCTTCGACGCGCGCTTGCCCGTCGTGGTCGAGGCGAGGCGCTTTTCCCAATCCTCATACCCCCCGCGACGACGTCGACCGTCCCCGAACCGTCGAGCCCGAGCGTGATCGTCACGGTCCGGTCGAGGAAGTCGCGATCATGGCTGACGATCAGGACGGTGCCGTCATAGTCGCCGATCACCTCCTGCAACAGGTCGAGCGTCTCGAGGTCGAGATCGTTGGTCGGCTCGTCGAGCACCAGCAGGTTCGACGGCTTGGCGAACTCGCGCGCGAGCAGCAGGCGGGACCGCTCGCCACCCGACAACGAGCCGATCTTCGCGTCGACCATGTTGGGGTCGAACAGGAAGTCCTTGAGATACCCGTGGATATGCTTGCGCACGCCAAGCACGTCGATCCATTCGCCACCGTCGACGACGACTTCGCGCACCGTCTTCTCGGGCGCCATCAGGCTGCGTTGCTGGTCGATCACGACCGCGTCGAGCGTCTTGGCCAGCTTGATCGTGCCGCTGTCGGGCTCGATCTCGCCGGTGAGCAGCTTGAGGAGCGTCGACTTGCCCGCGCCGTTGCGGCCGACGATGCCGATCCGGTCGCCGCGCGTCACGCGCAGCGTCAGGTCGCCGATGATCGTGCGGTCACCATAGGACTTGGTGACGTTCTTCGCGTCGATCACGACCTTCGACTTGGTGTCGTCGCTGCTGGTGGTCAGGTTCGCCGAGCCCTGCGGCCCGATCATCGAGGCGCGTTCGGCGCGCATCTCGTGCAGCTTGGTCAGGCGGCCCTGGTTGCGCTTGCGCCGCCCGGTGACGCCGCGGAGCAGCCAGTGCTCCTCCAGTTTCAGCCGCGCATCGAGCTTCTCGGCCTGGCGCTGTTCCTCGGCGTACACCTGTTCGGTCCACGCCTCGAACCCGCCGAAACCGATCTCCGCACGCCGGATCGCGCCGCGGTCGAGCCACAAGGTCTGCTTGGTAAGGCGCGTCAGGAAGGTACGGTCATGGCTGATCACGACGAACGCGCCGCGGAAACGCTTGAGCCAGTCCTCGATCCATTCGATCGCGCCGATGTCGAGATGGTTGGTGGGCTCGTCGAGCAGCAGCACGTCCGGGTCCTGCGCGAGCGCACGGACGATCGCCGCGCGGCGACGCTCGCCCCCGACGCCGAGCCCGCCTCGCGCGACAGGTCGATGCCGAGCTGGTCCGCGATCGAATCGGCCTCGTAGCTGACGGGCGCATCGTCGCCCGCCATCACATAGTCGCGCAACGTCGCGAAGCCGCGCAGATCGGGTTCCTGCTCGAGGATCACGACGCGCGTGCCGGGGACGATCGTCCGGCGGCCCTCGTCGGCGATGACGCTCCCGCCCAGCAGCTTCAGTAGCGTGGTCTTGCCCGCGCCGTTGCGACCGATCAGCGCGAGCCGGTCGCGCGGGCCGATATGGATGTCGAGGTTGCGAAAGAGCCACCCCGACCCCTGGACGAGGCCGAGGTCTTCGAATGCTAAGATTGGTGCTGCCATGTCCGCGCCACGTAGGGGGGCCGAGTGATGCAGGCAAGTTACACTGTGCCATCGTCGTGCCGCGCACCGCCATTCACAGGCTGTTCAATGCCGGATGGCTATGCCACGCCAATGAAGATGCTGTTGTTTCTTGCAACCCTTGCCGCCTTTCCGATGACGATGCCGATGATCGCGGGTGTCGCCACGGCGCAGGCGCCCGATCAGCGGCGCGGCGACCAGCGGTCCGCGTTCGAAGCGCGCAAGACCGGACGGTCGCTGCCGCTGCGCGAAATCGAGGCGCGGGTGATCCCGACGATGCGGGGCGCGCAGTATATCGGTGTCGACTATGATTCCGGCAGCGCCATTTACACGCTCAAGTTCCTGCGCGATGGAACCGTGATCTGGGTCGATGTCGATGGTCGCACCGGCCAGATCGTCGGTCGTACGGATCGATGAGGAGTCGACCGGCGTCGCGTCGGTCGCGAGCATTTCAAGCGAGAGGATTATCATGCGCGTTCTGATCGTCGAGGACGAGCCGAATCTCGGGGCTCAGCTCAAGAACACCCTCGAAGGCGCCGGTTACGCGATCGATCTGGCGGTCGATGGCGAGGAAGGGCATTTCCTCGGGTCGACCGAGAATTACGATGCGGTCGTGCTCGATCTCGGCCTGCCCGAGATCGACGGGCTGACCGTGCTCGATCGCTGGCGGAAAGAGGGCAAGGTGATGCCCGTGCTGGTGCTGACCGCGCGCGACAGCTGGTCGGACAAGGTCGCCGGGCTCGATGCGGGCGCCGACGACTATGTCGCCAAGCCGTTCCAGAGCGAGGAACTGATCGCCCGCCTGCGCGCGCTGATCCGTCGCGCGAGCGGCAACGCCTCGTCCGAGCTGACCGCGGGCGACATCCGCCTCGACACGCGCAGCGGCAAGGTCACGCGCGCGGGCGAGCCGGTGAAGCTGACCGCGCAGGAATACAAGCTGCTGAGCTATCTGCTCCACCACAAGGGCAAGGTCGTCAGCCGCACCGAGCTGATCGAACATATCTACGACCAGGATTTCGACCGCGATTCGAACACGATCGAGGTGTTCGTGACGCGGATCCGCAAGAAGCTGGGTCAGGACGTGATCACGACGATCCGCGGTCTCGGCTACAGCCTCGAAGACCCCGACGCCTGATCTGCGCGATGCCGACGGGACCCCGCGCGTGACCGATACGCCCGCCGTCGCGGTCGACCTGCCGTTGCACGTCCAGGCGCGCGCGAAGGGATCGCTGTCGCGGCGGATGATCCTGATCGCGGCGATCTGGATCACCGTGCTGTTGAGCGCGGGCGGCTATGCGCTCGACCGCGTGCTGGCGACCGCGGTGACGCGCAATTTCGACGACCAGCTCGAATATGTCCTGCGCTCGCTGCTGAGCTCGTCGGAGATCGGGCCGGAGGGCGAGGTGATCTTCACGCGCGACGCCGCGGCGGATCAGCGCTTCCTCGAACCCGGCTCGGGGCTCTACTGGCAGGTCTCGGGCGCGGGGCGCGAGGATTTCCCGTCGCGCTCGCTCTGGGATCGGCGGCTGGCGTTCGGGTCCGCGCACGACGACCGCAACGTGCACACCTACGATAGCAAGCAGTTCCGCGACGAATCGCTGCGCATCGTCGAGCGCGACGTCGTGCTGCCCGGGTCGAAGATCCATTGGCGCTTCCAGGTCGCGCAGGCGCGCGACGGGCTCGATGCGCAGATCACGACGCTGCGGCGGACGCTGGTGCGCAGTTTCGCGTTGCTCGCGGTCGGGCTGATCGTGCTCGCGGCGTTGCAGACCTTCTATGGGCTGTGGCCGCTGCGCCGCGTCCGCGAGGAGATTGCGCGGATGCGCGCGGGCCAGTCGAACCGCGTGTCGAGCGCGATGCCGATCGAGGTCGCGCCGATGGTCGAGGAGCTCAACGCGCTGATCGAGCATAACGAGCGGCAGGCGGAGGAAGCGCGGCGCCACGCGGGCAATCTCGCGCATGCGCTCAAGACGCCGCTGACGGTGATCATGAACGCCGCGACCGCGCAGTCGGACGACCTGGCGGATACCGTGATCCGCGAAGCGCGGACGATGCGGCGCCAGGTCGACCATCATCTCGCGCGCGCGCGCGCCGTCGGTCGCCGGGGATCGGCGCACAGTCGCGCCGACGTCTGGCCGAGCCTCGAATCGGTCGAGCGCGCGGTCGCGCGTCTCTATCGCCACGTCCGGATCGACATCACCGGCGACAAGTCGCTTAAGGTGCATGTCGAACGCCAGGATCTCGACGAGATGCTCGGCAACCTGATCGAGAACGCCGCGAAATATGGTGGCGGGAGCGTGTTCGTGACGGTCGGCGCACAGGCGGGGTTCGTTGAGTTCCTGATCGAGGACGACGGGCTGGGCATCCCTGAGGAACAGCGTGTGCGCATCTTCGACCGCGGCGTCCGGCTGGATACCGGGAAGCCGGGGACCGGTCTCGGCATGGCGATCGTCCGCGACGTCGCCGAGATCTACGAGGGGACGGTCGGGCTCGAGGAGAGCGAGGACCTGGGCGGCCTGATGGTCCGGTTGCGGCTGCCCGCCGCCAGCTGACCGGCGACGCATGGGGCTTGGGATGATGGTCGGAGGTATCGCTGGCGTGACGGTTTCCGCCTAGTAGCGGACGTTCCAGTGGCAGCTCGCAGTCTCGAACGCAGGCATCCGTTCATCACGATGATGCCAACACGGGCAGGCGTTGGTGCAAAAATCAAAAGTTTTGCATCAAGGCAGAGGTGCAAAGCAGCGGGTCGGCTGTCGTCTACCTATGGACGTTCCTAGGTTCGCTAATTCGGGGTTTGACAGCGCCGCATGAAGTCATTCCACTTGGCACGCGCCGCGCCGTCCATCACGACGGCCATCGTATAGCCGGTGGTAAACAGCGACATCATTTCCGCTTTGCCGACTGCCCTGATCTGCTTATCGCTTTTGGGAAGTCGAATGGTGAGGTCCCAACCATTGGCGACATTCTTGACGGCTTCGGCCGGGATAAGCTGCGGATCACCCTTGACGCCGAACAGAGCCATCATGGCCGCGCCACTTGGCATCACAGCCTGAGCGTCGTCCCCGATCGGCTGGCCTGTCTTCAAGCTAATCAGCTTTGTTACGCCAGTCTCCGTCACGATCACGTCGTTGGGGGTGCATTCGAACCTGTAGGAGACAGGATCTCCCGCATTTAACGTCAGGACAGGACCATGGCCGCTCACCTGCGGCTGGAGTTGCCAACCCGTTGATTGAGCTGGTGACGAGGCGACGAGCAACGCCGCGAGGCTAAGAGCTCCTATATCGCTCGGCACGGCTATTCTCCCGACATTTGGCAGCCTCTATCGACAGGTTATCTGTTTGACAGTCAACTGCCCAAGTGTCCCTTTCGCCACTCGTGATGCGAAGCTCACGGATTTCGCATTAGGCCAAGAACTGCAGGAATCTGAGTGCTTCGGTAGTAGGTGCTGGTTGAATGGACTCTTTAGCAGGGTTGCAGCCTTGGCAATCGGGATCAAACATTACGCCGTAAAGAGCAGACTTGTCTTCTATGCGGGCCAACGGGCCGTTATCGCCGTAGTGAACTATTTGGACGGGTTGCCGGGTGCGCGCTTAGACCGAGACCGTAGACCGTCCCGGGATCGCGTCCGAGCCTGTCGGTGCCTCACGATGCGGGATGAGCGTGCGCCATCATACCGTCGAGCTTGCTCTTGGGCAGATTGATCAAAAGCCCGTTCTTGTTCTTTGCAAAGGACGGGAAATCCACCTCGACGCTACCGATCGCGCTCGTCACGACCGCAAAGTCTTTGCCGACGGTCTCGACCGTGCCGACGACAAGGCCCTTTGCGTCGTGGACTTCAAGCCCCTGCACGATCTCCTTTGGCCGCACCGGGACAGGCCGCATCGTCAGGCGATTGGAGTCGGTGACGCCGGCCTGGAAATCACGGAAGGTCTGCTGGCGGTTGAATTCCCCGGACCGCTGTCGTTTGGTCCGGCTGACTGCGCTGGAGGGCCTTGTTGCGCCTCGACTCCCGGTGTCGATGCGAGAACAGACGCGATGATGCCAAGAAAGAGTCCACGCATTTCATCCCCCCCCCCTCACTATTTTATGTCGTTATCTTATCCTGATCGCGAACTATCGACAATGCTGGGGGCGGTGGGGAGACGCGGCAATACTTGGTTATTTGATACAAAATCAGTGGAAGATCGTCGTTGTAACTATTGGGCGGAATGCGCTGCGGTCCGCGGCGATTGCGCGCGTGGCCTCGGCAATCCGGGCGTTTGAGACCTGTTGCAACCGGCTTCCTCCTCGATATTGACCAAGTAGTATATGAAACATATACGGTCCGTAGCGTCGCTAGGCCTGGAAGGTGAATATGGGAATCGTGAAGATTGACGACGCGCTGCATGAGGAGGCGCGCCGGGCCAGTGGTGTCATGTGCCGGTCGATCAATGCGCAGGCCGAGTTCTGGATGAAGATCGGGATGCTTGCCGAGGCAAACCCGACATGGTCGTTCAACGATATCGTCGTGGCGCAACTGACCGCGGGCCACGTCCGTGGCGTCGAAGCGGTGGCCGCCTGACATGGTGAAGACGCGCGAGGAACTTGCGCTGATGCGCGTGTCGGGAAAGCTGCTGGCGTCCGTCTTCGAGATGCTCGACGGGCAGACGTTGCGCGGCATGTCGACGTTGCAGATCAACGATCTGGTCGAGCAGTTCATCACGGTGGATCTGGCGGCACGGCCGGCGAGCAAGGGGCAATATGGCTTCAAGTTCGTGCTGAACTGTTCGATCAACCACGTGGTCTGCCACGGCGTGCCCGATGCGGACGCGATCGTTCGCGACGGCGACATCATCAATCTCGACATCACGCTCGAGAAAAATGGCTTTATTGCGGATTCGAGCAAGACCTATCTGGTCGGGACCGCGTCGCCCGCCGCAAAGCGTCTGGTACGCGTCGCGCAGGAGGCGATGTGGAAGGGGATAGCGCAGGTGCGGCCGGGCGCGCATGTCGGCGATATCGGCTTTGCGATCGAGCGTCATGCCAAGAAGAACGGCTATTCGGTCGTCCGCGAGTTCTGCGGGCATGGTATCGGTCGTGAAATGCACGAGCAGCCGGACATCATGAACTTCGGGCGGCCGGGCGCGGGCGTGCGGCTGTGCGAGGGCATGGTGTTCACGATCGAGCCGATGATCAACCAGGGCTCACGCAAGGTCTCGACCGAGGAGGACGGGTGGACGGTCGTGACCGACGACGGCAAGCTCTCGGCGCAGTTCGAGCATACGGTCGCGGTCACGAGCGACGGGGTGGAGGTTCTGACGCTGCGCCGTGATGAGGCACCGCCAGCGCGCGCGGCCTAGACAGCCGCCGCGCGTCAGGCAGCGAGTTTCAGGTCTTGCATGACCGCGGCGGTGATCGACAGGCTGCGCTTGCGCGCTTCATGGTCGAAGATCGCGCTCGTCACCATGACCTCGTCGACGCCGGTGCGTTCGACGAACGCGGCGATCCCGCGCGCGACCTTTGCCGGGCCGCCGACCGCCGAGCATTGCAGCACATGGTCGAGGATCGCGTTGCCCTGCGGCCCCAGCGTGTCGCGGTAATGCGCGACGGGGGGCGGCAACTGGCGCGGGTTGCCCGTGCGCAGCGCGACGAACGACTGTTGCTGCGAACTGGCGAGCAGTTCGGCCTCCGCGTCGCTGTCGGCGGCAAAGACGTTGAACCCGGCCATCACGTGCGGGCGCGACAGGAACGCCGACGGCTTGAAGTCGCGACGATAGATTGCGAGCGCACTGTCGAGCGCGTCGGGCGCGAAATGCGACGCGAACGCATAGGGGAGCCCGAGCGCGGCCGCGAGCTGCGCGCCGAACGTGCTCGATCCGAGCAGCCACATCTCGGGCTTCGCGCCGGCACCCGGAGTCGCGGTGATCCCGGTCTGGCCATCGTCGGCGAAATAGCTCTGCAGTTCGAGCACGTCCTGCGGGAACGCGTTGGCATCGGTCTCGAGCGTGCGGCGCATCGCGCGCGCGACGCGCTGGTCGGACCCCGGCGCGCGGCCGAGGCCGAGGTCGATCCGCCCCGGAAACAGCGCGTCGAGCGTGCCGAACTGTTCCGCGATCGTCAGCGGCGCGTGGTTGGGGAGCATGATCCCGCCCGAGCCGACGCGGATCGAGCGCGTCGCCGCGGCGATATGCGCGATCACCACCGCGGTGGCGGCGGAGGCGATTCCGGTCATGCCGTGATGCTCGGCGACCCAGTAGCGCGTGAAGCCGACGCTTTCGGCGTGGCGTGCGAGATCGGCGGCGTTGGCAAGAGCTTGGGAAACCGTGCCGCCTTCGACGACAGGGACGAGATCGAGAAGCGAATAGCGTGTCATGAAAGACGAGATGGGTGTGCGCGCCGCCGACATCCAGCCCTTGATTCTCTATCGCGCGGTATAGCGGGGCTGTGCGCGGGCGTTGCGGTGACCGACCCTGCTTGCCCCGACCGGGCGGGGTGCCTAGAGGTTCGCCGCGATGCTTGCCCGCCTTGCCCCGATCCGCAACTGGATCTTCGACCTCGACAACACGCTGTACCCGGCGAGTGCCGACCTGTTCTCGCAGGTCGATGCGCGGATGACGGCGTTCATCCAAGACCTGCTGGGGCTGGAGCATGACGAGGCGCGCCGCGTCCAGAAGGGCTATTTCCACAATCACGGCACGACGCTGTCGGGATTGATGACCGAGCATCACGTCGATCCGCACGCGTTCCTCGCGCATGTCCACGATATCGAGATGGACGTGCTCGAGCATGATGCACCGCTCGTCGCGGCGATCGCCAAGCTGCCGGGGCGCAAGCTGATCTTCACCAACGGCGACGTGCCCTATGCGCTGCGAATCCTCGACCGGCTCGGCCTGCGCGACAGTTTCGAGGCAATCCACGACATCCACGCGATGGACCTGATGCCCAAGCCGCATGCCTCGGCCTATGCCGGGTTCTGCGCGCGGTTCGGCATCGACCCCAACGAGTCGCTGTTCGTCGACGACATGGTCCGCAACCTCGCGCCCGCCAAGGCGATCGGCATGACGACCGTCTGGGTCGACAACGGATCCGAGCAGTCGCCGGGTACCGAGCGCGACCATATCGATTTTACCGTCCCGGTGCTCGCGCCGTGGCTGGAAAGCATCTTGGAGATAGCATGAGCACGCTGCAGACGATCATCGACGCCGCCTGGGACGACCGCGCAAAGCTGGGGTTCGACACCAGGGGGAGGTCCGCGACGCGGTCGATAGCGCGCTGGCGATGCTCGATGCGGGCACCGCGCGCGTCGCCGAGCCGACCGGCGGTGAAACCGGCGGCGGCTGGCAGGTCAACCAGTGGCTGAAAAAGGCGGTGCTGCTGTCGTTCCGGCTGAACGACAATGTCGTGATCGACGGCGGGTCGGCGGGTGCGCCCGCGTTCGACAAGGTGCCGTCGAAATTCGCGGGCTGGGGCGAGGCCGAGTTCCGCGCGGCGGGGATCCGCGTCGTACCTGGCGCGGTCGCGCGCCGCGGCAGCTTCATCGCCAAGGGCGCGATCCTGATGCCGAGCTTCGTCAACATCGGCGCGCATGTCGGCGAGGGCACGATGGTCGATGCCTGGGCGACCGTCGGCAGCTGCGCGCAGATCGGCCGCAACGTCCACCTGTCGGGTGGCGCGGGGATCGGCGGCGTGCTCGAGCCGCTGCAGGCGGACCCGGTCATCATCGGCGACGGCGCGTTCATCGGTGCGCGCGCAGAGGTCGCCGAGGGCGTCCGCGTGGGCGAGGGCGCGGTCCTGTCGATGGGCGTCTATCTCGGCGCGTCGACCAAGATCATCGACCGCGAGACGGGTGAGGTGTTCAAGGGCGAAGTCCCCCTTACGCGGTCGTCGTGCCCGGTTCGATCGGCGGCGGTGACGGCAAGCCCGCGCTGTATTGCGCGGTGATCGTCAAGCGTGTCGATGCGCAGACGCGGTCGAAGACGAGCATCAACGACCTGTTGCGCGACTGACCGGCGACGCGCTGATGCCGGCGCCGATCCTGCCGGCGCCGATCCTGCTGCTGATCGTCGCGGCGTACACGCTGGCGATCGCATGGCGGGGGCGGACGTTCCGGGTACGCCTCGCGCTGCCTGGCCGCGGGACGCGCGGGGACAGGATGACCGCATGGGCGCTGGGGCTGGCGGTATCGTTCGCGCTGCCGGCGGTACTCGGGCTGGCATTGCTGGGGCAGGGTCCGCTGGGTGCGGGTCAGCCCGCCGCGATGCGAGTGCTACCCGACGACTGGCCGCTGCTGCCGACCACGCCGCTGGTGCTCGGGATGGCGCTGGGGAGCATCGTCAACGCGGCGATCACGCACTGGCGGTGGCGCCGCGGCAAGACCGCGTTCGAGATCGCCCATCTGCCCGACGTCGCACCGCAGGCGCGCTCGGAGCTGTGGCCCGCCACCGCGTTGTCGCTGAGCGCCGGGGTGAGCGAAGAGCTGTACTTCAGGCTGTTCCTGCCGCTTCTGATCGCGATGGTGTCGGGCGATGCGGTGATGGCGACGATCCTGGCCACGCTCCTGTTCGGCGCGGTGCATCGGTACCAGGGCGTGCGCGGCATGATCGCGACGACGATCGTCGGCGGCGGGCTGGCCGTGATCTACGGTCTGACCGGCGCGCTGTGGATGGCGATCGCGCTGCACGTCGTGATCGATCTCAACGCGCTCGTGGTGCGACCGCTGGCGCGCGGCGCGTGGCGACGGTCCGGCCCGGAGGGACGCGCGTAGGGGCGAGCGTCTACCGGGCAGCGACTGACACGCATGCGATCATGCGGTGAGCACCGGCAAGGCGGCGGGCAGTTCATGCCCCCCGGCCTCTGCCGGGGGGCGTTTGCCACCGTCAGTTCTTCATCCGCCAGCCGGTCCTGAAGATCCACGCGATCACCGCGAGGCAGGCGACGAGGAAGCCCGCGGTGACCGCGAGGCTGACACCAATCGCGACGTCGCCCTTGTCGAAGAAGCTCCAGCGGAAACCGCTGATCAGATAGACGACGGGATTGAACAGGCTGAACGTGCGCCAGGGCTGTGGCAGCATGTCGATCGAGTAGAATGCACCGCCGAGGAACGTCAGCGGCGTGATCAGCAGCGCGGGCACGAAATTGAGCTGCTCGAACCCGTTCGCCCAGACGCCGATGATGAACCCGAAGAGGCTGAACGTGACCGCGGTAAGCAGCAGGAAGGTCAGCATCGCAAACGGGTGTGCGATCTGCAGCGGGACGAAGCACGCGGCGGTCGCGAGGATGATGAGCCCGATGATTACCGACTTGGTGGTCGCGGCACCGACATAGCCGATCACCATCTCCATCGCCGAGACGGGGGCGGACAGGAGTTCGTAGATCGTGCCGGTGAATTTGGGGAAGTAGATGCCGATCGACGCATTGGCGATGCTTTGCGTCAGCAGCGACAGCATGATCAGACCGGGGACGATGAAGCTGCCATAGCTGACGCCGCCGACTTCCTGCATCCGGCTGCCGATCGCACCGCCGAAGACGATGAAATACAGCGACGTGGTGAGCACGGGCGTGACGAGGCTCTGCCAGAGCGTGCGCAACCCGCGTGCCATCTCGAAGCGATAGATCGCCCAGATGCCGTGCAGGTTCAGATGGGGAGCGTTCATGCGCGGTCTCCGACGAGATCGACGAAGATGTCTTCGAGGCTCGACTTGCTGGTTTCGAGATCCTTGAAGCCGATGCCGAGTTCGGCCAGCTTGCGGAGCAGCGAAGGAATGCCGGTGTGGTCCGCCTGCGCATCGAAGACGTAGCGCAGACGCTTGCCCTCGTCCTGAAGCGACAGGTCCCATTCGGCGAGGTCGGGCGGGATCGTGTCGAGCGGCTCCTGCAGCGAAAGCTCGAGCTCGCGCTTGCCGAGCTTCTTCATCAGCGAGGCCTTGTCGTCGACCAGCAGCAATCTGCCCTTGTTGATGACGCCGACGCGGTCGGCCATCTCCTCGGCCTCCTCGATGTAGTGCGTCGTCAGGATGATCGTGGTGCCGCCTTCGCGCAGGCGGTGGACGAGCTTCCACATGTCGCGGCGCAGCGCGACGTCGACGCCCGCGGTGGGTTCGTCGAGGAACAGGATCTCGGGCTCGTGGCTGAGCGCCTTGGCGATCAGCACGCGGCGTTTCATCCCGCCCGACAATTCCATGATCTTGGCGTGGCGCTTGTCCCACAGCGACAGGTCGCGGAGCACCTGTTCGATATACGTGCTGTGGCCCGACCGGCCGAACAGGCGGCGGCTGAACGTGACGGTGGCGAGCACCGTCTCGAACATGTCGACGTTGAGCTCCTGCGGCACCAGCCCGATGCGACTGCGCGCCTGCTTATAGTCGTGGATCGCGTCGTAGCCCGCGACCCTGATCGTGCCCGCGGACGGCGTGACGATGCCGCAGATGATGCTGATCAGCGTCGTCTTGCCCGCGCCGTTGGGGCCGAGCAGCGCGAAGATCTCGCCCTTGCGGATGTCGAGATCGACGGGGTGGAGTGCGGTGGTGCCGCTCTTGTAGGTCTTGGTGACGCCCGCGACGGACAGGATCGGTTCAGTCATTGGCACCCCTTTTTCGAGAGGGGAGATGGGGGCGGCGGGGACATATTGATAGGGGCCGTCAGCGCCCATTGCCGTCATCCGGGGCTCGACCCAGATTCCAGAGCCACACGCGTTCCGGTTGCGGCTCTGGATCCTGACTTTCGTCAGGATGACAGGGGTCAGCCGGCGCGCGCCGCGGCGACCGCCTTTTGCAGCTCCTCGAGCGGCAATGCGCCGGACAGGACGCGGTCGCCGACCACCCAGCTCGGCGTGCCCGTCACGCCGAGCTTGGCGGCGGTTTCCATGTTCTTGGCGATCTCGGCGTCGGCGGTCTTGCCGAAGCCCGGCTGTGCCGTGTCGACGCCCGCCTTTGCGGCCGCCGCGGCGATCGAGGCGTCGCTGACCGGGCCGCCGGCGTAGAGCGCGTCGTGGAAGGTGGCGAACTTGCCCTGCGCCGCCGCCGCGAGGCTCGCGCGTGCGGCAACGCGGCTCTCGGCGCTCAGCACCGGGAGTTCGCGGAAGACGACGCGGACCTTGGGGTCGGCCGCGATCAGCCTGGCGATCGTCGGCAGGCTCGCGCGGCAATAGCCGCAATTATAGTCGAAATACTCGACCAGCGTGACGTCGCCCTTGGGATTGCCCGCCCAGGCGCTGCCGAACGGCGTGACGATCGCGGCGCGGTTGGCGGTCACCGTCTTGCCGGATTCGCGGTCGCGCAGCTTCTCCATCGCCTCGGGCAGGATCTCCGGGTGCGCGAGGACATAGTCGTGGACGATCGCCTCGACCTGCGCGCGTTCGACGCCGCCGCCCTGACGGTCAAAGCCCCACACCGCGAGCCCGCCGAGGATCGCACCGGCCACCGCGATCGCGGGCAAACTGAATCTGTTCATCGGCGGCGCTTATACTGCTTTGGATTGTCGTCCATCTCGTTTTGCGCGGTCATCGCGATGTCCTGCGCACGGATCCAGTCGGGGGTGTTCGCGGGGATGTTCGCCAGTGCATAGCGCGCGCTCGACGACGCGGTGCGCATGTCGCCGCCCATGCTCGCACGTTCGGCGGTGGCGAGCGCCGCGCGCGGCGTGTCGCCGGTAAGTTCGTACACCGTGCCGAGCTGCATCCAGGCGAACGGGTTCTGGTCGTCGCGTGCGACCGCGGTCCGGAGCACCCTGGTGGCTTCGGGATAATTCGCCTTGTTCTCGGTCGCGATCAGCGCGTGGCCGAAGGTCGTCGCGATCAGGGGGTTGTTGCGCGATCCCTCGGTCGCCTCGCGCAGCGGTACGAGCGATTCGACCGGCTTGCCCGCCTCGAGCAGGATCTGCCCCTTGATCTCGAGGAAGTAGGGATCGTCGGGCTTCGCCTTGACGAGCGCGTCCGCCTCCGCGTCGGCTTTCTCGGGGTAGCCCGACTTGTGATAGGCATAGGCGCGCGCATAATGCGCGTAGATCGACTGGTCGCTCGGCGGATAGCTTTGCAGCGTCCGCGGTGCGGGCATGACATAGCCGGCGAGCTTCGCCTTCACGCGGCGGAAGCGCTCCTCCAGCGCGGCGTCGGGTTTGATCGCCCAGGCCGGCGATGCCTGAAGATCCGCGGTCAGCGCCGAGACGCGTTCGCCCGACAGCGGATGCGACTGCATGTACGGATCGATATTGGCGGTGCCGTAGCGATATTCCTGCTGTTGCAGCTTCTTGAAGAAGCTCAGCATGCCGCGACCGGTGACGTTGGCCTCGCGCAGATATTTGGCGCCGCTGGCATCCGCGGTCGATTCCTGCGTGCGGCTGAACGCGAGATAATTGCCCATCGCGGCCTGCTGTCCCGCCGCCATGATCCCGGCGCCTGCCTCGCCGCTGCCCGCCGCCATCGCCGCAAGGCCGAGCACCATCGAGAGCAGGTACATCCCCATCGCGGGCTTGGTACCACGGTCCGAGAGGACGACATGGCCGTCGGCGATGTGACCGAGCTCGTGCGCGATCACGCCCTGCACCTCGTTGGCATTGTCCGCCGCCTGCAACAGCCCCGAATGGACGTAGACGGTCTGGCCGCCCGCGACGAAGGCGTTGATCGAGTCGTCGTTGATCAGCACGACCTTGACGTCGCGCGGCGACAGGCCGGCGGCCTTGACGAGCGGCGCCGACATCTCCGCGAACATCGTCTCGGTCTCGGCATCGCGGAGGATCGACTGCGCGTGGGCGGGTTGCACCCAGAGCAGCAGGGCGGCGGTCGCGGCGGCTACGAAACGCTTCATATCGGGCGTTATCGTCGATCGGGGGCGGGGGGCAATGGCGCAGCGCCGGCGTGTACGGTGCCGTTCGGGCGGTTGGGCGCGGGCGCGGGCGCGCCGAAGCGGCCCGCAACGAAAAACGGGCGCGGCCTTTCGGTCGCGCCCGTCTGTCGGGTGATGCGCGCCGGCGTCAGCCGAACGTGCGCTGCCACCAGCCACGGCGGGGTGCGCCGTCGGGGTCGTCATTGCCGTTGCCGCTGCCCGTATCGGCCTGCGGCTGGACCTCGACCTCGGGTGCCGCCGTCTCGACGGGGGCGGCAAGCGCGTCGGTGGTCGGCGCGGCATCGCCCGCCTCGATCACCGCGGTCTTGCGCGGGCGACCGCGCGGCTTGGCGACCTTGGCAGGGGCCTCCTCGGCGGCGGGCGCTTCGGCGACGGGCGCGACCGCCACGTCACCCGCCTTGCGACGCGTGCGCTTCGGCTTCGGCGCCGAGGCTTCGATGGTCTCGGCGGGCGTTGCGCTCACCTCGTCCATCGTCGCGTCGGCAACCGCCTCGCGGCGACGACGACCCGCCTTGGCGCGTGGCTCAGCCGCAACGGGCTCCGCCACATCGGCCACGGCGGGCTCGGCAATCGCCGGCTCGGCAACGGCGTCTTCAACGCCAGCGCCGGTATCCGCTTCGGCTTCGACCTCGGCAACGCGCGGCTTGCGGCCACGACGCGGCTTCGGTGCGGCATCGGCAACCGCCTCGGCGATGTTGCTCGCGGCGGCCGCGGCACGCGCGCGGGGACGACGACGCATCTTGGGCGCGTCGGCCGCGTCAGCGGGTGCTTCGTCCGCCACGCTGCCGGCCGCAACCGGTTCCGCGGGCGCATAGGCCTCGTCCGTGTCCGTCGCGGTGCGATCAGGCTCGGGGGCGTCGGCGATCAGCGCGGCATCGTCGACGCTGCTGACGGCGATCGGCTGATCCGTACCCTGCTCGTTGCGACGTCCGCCGCGACGACCGCGACGACCACGACGACGACGGCCTTCGCCTTCGCCGTTCGTTCGATCGGCCGGTGCGGCGTCGTCGGCGGCGTCGTCCGTCACGCCGTCCGCGGCTTCGTCGAGTGCGCCGGTGCCGCCGATCTCGACGATCTCGCCCTCGACCTCGTCGATTTCCTCGACGTTGCCATCCGCCTCGTCGAACGTGCCGGTGTCAGCGACGCCCTCGGCTGCCCCCTCTTCGCCGGGACGCGCACGACCGCGACGACCGCGACGGCGGCGACGCTTCTTGCCGCCTTCGCCGTCCGCGTCACGCGCCTCGCGTGCGCCCTGCTCGCGCCCGCCTTCACGACCGCCTTCACGGCCCCCTTCACGACGGCGCGGCTGCTCGGCCTCGGCCTCTTCGACCTCGTCCTCCTCGATCTCGTCCTCGATCTCCTCGGGAAGGTCGTCCTCGTCCTCCTCGATGATCTGCACGAACTTCGGCGGATGCGCGGGCGGCGGGCCGCTGGCCTCGACCGTCATGTGCGCGCCTTCCTCGTCCTGGCCGGGGATGATCTCGACGATCACGCCGTAGCGATCCTCGATCTCGGCGATGTCGGCACGCTTGCGGTTGAGGATGTAGACCGCGGCCTCCTGGCTCGCGCGCAGTGTCAGCAGCGAGCCGCGACCGCGCGCGGCCTCGTCCTCGATGAGGCGGAGCGCGGAGATGCCCGACGACGATGCGGTGCGCACCAGCCCGGTGCCCTCGCAATGCGGGCAGGCGCGGGTCGATGCTTCGAGCACGCCGGTGCGCAGCCGCTGGCGGCTCATTTCCATGAGACCGAACGACGAGATGCGGCCGATCTGGATGCGCGCGCGATCGTTCTTCAGCGCCTCCTTCATCGCCTTCTCGACCTTACGGACGTTGGAATTGTTATCCATGTCGATGAAGTCGATGACGACGAGCCCGGCCATGTCGCGCAGGCGGAGCTGGCGGCCGATTTCCTGGGCTGCCTCGAGGTTGGTCGCGGTTGCGGTCTGCTCGATGCTGTGCTCGCGCGTCGAGCGGCCCGAGTTGATGTCGATCGAGACGAGCGCCTCGGTCGGGTTGATGACCAGATAGCCGCCCGACTTCAGCTGGACGACGGGATGGTACATCGCCGACAGCTGATCCTCGACGCCGGCGCGCTGGAACAGCGGAACCGGATCGGCGTAGTGCTTGATGCGACGGGCGTGCGTGGGCATCAGCAGGCGCATGAACTCGCGCGCCTGGCGATAGCCGTCCTCGCCCTCGACGATGACCTCTTCGATTTCCTTGTTGTAGATGTCGCGGATCGCGCGCTTGATCAGGTCGCTGTCGCCGTAGACGAGCGCGGGTGCCGACGCCTTCAGCGTGGCTTCGCGGATCCCGTCCCACAGGCGGGCGAGGTAATCGAAGTCGCGCTTGATCTCGACCTTCGAGCGCTGGAGGCCCGCGGTGCGGACGATGCAGCCCATCGAGGGCGGCAGCTGCATGTCGGCCATGATCGACTTCAGCCGCTTGCGATCGCCCGCGTTGCTGATCTTGCGCGAGATGCCGCCGCCGTGGCTCGTGTTCGGCATCAGCACGCAGTAACGGCCGGCCAGCGACAGATACGTGGTCAGCGCCGCGCCCTTGTTGCCGCGTTCTTCCTTGACGACCTGGACGAGCAGCACCTGGCGGCGATGGATCACGTCCTGGATCTTGTAGCGGCGGCGCAGGTTCATGCGACGCTCGCGCAGATCCTCGACCGCGGCATCGTCGCTGCTCGACTTGCGCTTGCGACGCGGGGCCTCGCCGGCCTCTTCGCCGCCTTCGAGTTCCTCGGCGACGTCGGGGTCTACCCCGCCATCGTCCTCGAAGCGCTCGATATCGTCTTCGTCGTCACCCTCTTCGTCGTCCGAATCATAGTCGGCGCGCAGCGCGGCTTCCTCGGCGGCGTGCTCGGCTTCTTCGCGGAGCAGCGCGTCGCGGTCTTCCTTGGGGATCTGGTAGTAATCGGGGTGGATCTCGCTGAACGCGAGGAAGCCGTGCCGATTGCCGCCGTAATCGATGAACGCCGCCTGGAGCGACGGCTCGACCCGCGTGACCTTGGCGAGGTAGATATTGCCCTTGAGCTGCTTGCGTTCGGCACTCTCGAAATCGAATTCCTCGATCCGGTTACCTTTGACGACGGCGATCCGGGTCTCTTCCCGGTGGCGTGCGTCGATCAGCATACGCGTTGTCATAATAAAGTCTCCGCGCGCGCGCCGGGCCTGATGGCAGCCGTCGCGCGCTTGATGGTGGGGCGGTCGGACACGGACGTCCTGAGCCGCGGAAGGTATGCGAAACTGCCTCTGCTCGGCGCGCATGCCGCGGGATCTGACCCTGCGGCGCCCGCACGACCGCGATCCCGTCGGCGAAGGCCGATCGGTGCGCGGGGCGGGGGGAATGCGTCATTCGAGCGTCAACCTGAAATTGCCGCGCCGGCGAGGATCGCAGGCGGGCGTTGAGACCGGCGCGTCGCTGTAAAAATTTAAGCGATGCACGGGTGCACGACAGGACTAGCACTGCATATCCGATCCCGCAACTGGCGCGGCGCGGGGGCGTGTTGGGGCTTCGGGTACGCTGGATCCGGGGTCGGGGCCGGTGGCGCACGGCTTTTGGATTTGTGGTGTGTCGGGATGCCAAAGGGAGGGGTTTTGCGGGTCGGGGCGTTTGCCGGGGCGGCAGGGAATTGCCGGTAAATCGCGGCAAACGGCAGGTTAACCCTACCCCGCAACACCCTTTTGCGGCGTCGTGGTCTAGAGGGAGCAGCGTGATCGAATGTACCGATCGAAGGGGTGTGGCATGGCTTTTCGCTGGACCGGCGGCGCGGTCGCACGGCATGGACGCAGGATGGTCGCGGTCCTCGCCCTGATGCTCGGCTGGCTGTCCGGCGTTCCCGCGCTCGCGGCGACGGTGCAGAGCGTCGCGATCGGCAGCGCGCGGATCGTCATCCGCTTCGATGCACCGGTCGACCGGGCAGCCAGCGAGATCCTCACCGGACGGCAGCAGATCGCGGTCGATATTGCGGGCGTGACGCCCGGCGCACAGGCCAGGGCGGGGGGCGTGGTAACCCGCGTCACGCAGCGCCGGCATGGTGCGGAGGGTCTGCGGATGCTGTTCGACCTGTCCGAGCCGGTGATCGTCGCCGATGGCGGTTTCGACTCGGACGGGCGCGAGCTGACGCTGGCATTGCGCCGCGTCGATGCGAGCGGGTTCGCGCAGGCCGGGGTCGCCGGCCCGATCACCTTCTTCCCGCTGAGCTTCGTCGGGCGACCGGCACCGCGCTACAAGGTGTCGATCCCCGTGCCCGCGCGCGCGCGCGGCGTGGCGCTGCCGCGCGTCGAGGGGGACGATCTGCGACCGCTGGTGGTGATCGATGCGGGGCATGGCGGCGTCGATCCAGGTGCGATCGGCCCCGACGGGCTGCGCGAGAAGGACGTGACGCTGAAGGTCGCCAAGACGATCCGCGATGCGTTGCTCGCCTCGGGCCGCGTGCGCGTCGCGCTCACGCGGAGCGACGACCGGTTCCTCATACTGCGCGAGCGGTACGGCGTGGCGCGCCGGTTGAAGGGTGACCTGTTCATCTCGATCCACTGCGACAGCACGGGATCCGAAGGCGCGACCGGTGCGACCGCGTACACGCTGTCCGAGGTCGCGTCCGACAAGGAGGCCGCGCGGCTTGCGGCGCGCGAGAACAAGGCGGACGTGATCTCCGGGGTAAATCTGGGGGAGGCGCCGGCGGACGTGTCGTCGATCCTGATCGACCTGACGCAGCGCGAGACGATGAACGCGTCGGCGACGTTCGCGCGACTGCTGGGGCGCGAAGCGAAACCGCTGATGCCGCTCAAGGCCAATTTTCACCGGATGGCGTCGCTGATGGTGCTGAAGGCGCCCGACATGCCCTCGATCCTGTTCGAGACGGGGTATATCTCGAACCCGCAGGATGCGGCGTTTCTCGATAGCGCCGAGGGGCGGGAGCGGATCGCGCAGAGCGTGACGCGCGCGGTCGAGGTGCATTTCGCGCGGCGGATGGCGAACCGGTAGGTTTCGGAAAGGGCCGCTCGCCCTTGTGGCGGGGTTGCGGTTTCCTCCCGCCCCACATCATGGCACAAGTCGCCCAAATTGCTCTGGGGCTTACGACATGACCGACGCGACGCGCAGCAGCGCACCCCCGACGACTCCGACGACCCCGACAGCAATGCGCGAGCTGACCTTCCGCGGGGTGGTGCTCGGCGCGATCATCACGCTGCTGTTCACCGCGGCCAACGTCTATCTGGGGCTCAAGATCGGGCTGACCTTCGCGACGTCGATCCCCGCCGCGGTGATCTCGATGGCGGTGCTGCGGCTGTTTAAGGATCTCGACGATCCTCGAGAACAACATCGTCCAGACGATCGCGTCCGCGGCGGGGACGCTGGCGGCGATCATCTTCGTGCTGCCCGGGCTCGTCATGATCGGCTGGTGGCAGGGCTTTCCGTTCTTCACGACAGCGGCGATCACGATGTTCGGCGGCGTGCTGGGCGTGCTGTTCTCGGTCCCGCTGCGCCGCGCGCTCGTCGTCGACACGGTGCTGCCCTATCCCGAAGGCCGTGCGGCCGCGGAGGTGCTCAAGGTCGGCGCCGGCAGTCGTGAGGGCGGTGCGGAGAGCGCACGCGGGCTTGGCATCATCGTCGTCAATGCGCTGGTGTCGGCGGGGTTCGCGATCCTGACGCAGACCAAGCTCGTCGCCGCGGAGGCCGCGACCTGGTTCCGCGTCGGCGCGGGTGCGACGGGGATCTCGGGCGGGCTGTCGTTCGCGCTGCTGGGCGCCGGGCATCTGGTCGGGATCTCGGTCGGGATGGCGATGTTCGCCGGTGTGGTGATCGGCTGGTGGATCCTGCTGCCGATCCTGACCGCGGGCGGGAGCGTGACGGGGACCGCGGAGGTGATCGCGACGACCGTGTTCCGTTCGGACGTGCGATTCTTCGGCGCGGGCGTGATCGGCGTCGCGGCGATCTGGACGCTGCTCAAGATCGCGGGGCCCGTGGTCGGTGGCGTCCGCTCCGCGCTTGCCGCCTCGGCGTCGCGACGCGGCGGTGCGGTGCTCGCGCTCGAGGACCGCGACATTCCGATCGGGTTCGTCGGCGCTGCGTCGCTTGCGATGCTGGTGCCGATCGGCATCCTGCTCTGGACGGTGCTCGAGGGCGGACCGCTCGAGGCGTCGGCGATCGGGCTGATCGCGGGCAGCCTCGTGTTCATCCTCGTCATCGGCCTCGTGATCGCGGCGGTCTGCGGCTATATGGCCGGGCTGATCGGTGCGTCCAACTCGCCCGTATCGGGGATCGGGATCCTCGCCATCCTCGCGGCGTCGATCCTGCTCGTCGCGTGGTTCGGCCGCGCGGTCGAGCCGGGGACGACGCAGGCGCTGGTCGCCTATGGCCTGATCGTGACGGGCGTGGTGTTCGGCATCGCGACGATCTCGAACGACAATCTTCAGGATCTCAAGACCGGGCAGCTGGTCGGTGCGACACCGTGGAAACAGCAGGTCGCGTTGCTGATCGGCGTGGTGTTCGGATCGATCGTCGTGCCGCCGGTGCTCAACCTGCTCGGCAGCACGCTGGGCTTCGCAGGCGCGCCGGGGGCAGGGCCCAATGCGCTCGCCGCACCGCAGGCGGCGCTGATCTCGGCACTCGCGAAGGGCGTGCTCGGCGGCAATCTCAACTGGGCGATGATCGGCTATGGCGCGATCACCGGTGTCGCCGTGATCGCGCTCGACGAATTGCTGGGCAAGGCGGGCAAGCTGCGGTTGCCGCCGCTTGGCGTCGGGCTGGGCGTGTATCTGCCGATGGCGGTGACGCTGCCGGTCACGATCGGCGCGGTGGTGGGGTTTGCCTATGACCGCTGGGCAGACCGCGCGCGCGACCCCGAACTGGCGAAGCGGATGGGCGTGCTGACCGCCACGGGGATGATCGTCGGGGAATCGCTGTGGGGCGTCGGCTTTGCCGGGATCGTGTACATGACCAACGAGGAAACGCCGCTCGCGCTCGTCGGCGACGGGTTTGCGCCGATCGCGCTCGTCGGCGGGACGCTGCTGTTCGCGGTGCTGACCGGGATATTGTACCGCCGTACCAAGGCGGCGTCGCGCTGAGCCGGGACGGCGGCGGGTAGAACACCCCGCCGCCGCCGCCTCGGTCATCGCATCGCGGCGAGCATGTCGGTGATCTTGACGAACGCGAAGCCGATCGAGCTGTCGGCGATGCCATAGGGTAGGAACAGCGTGTCGCCGTGGCGCAGCGCACCGCAGCTGTAGACGACGTTGGGGACATAGCCCTCGCGGTCCTGATCCTTCGCGGCGAGGATCGGCTGTTCGGTCCGGCCGATCACCTTCGACGGATCGTCCTTGTCGAGCAGCACCGCGCCGATCGAATATTTGCGCATCGCGCCGACGCCGTGCGTCAGCAGCAGCCAGCCCTCGTCGAGCTCGATCGGCGGGCCGCAATTGCCGATCTGCACCAGCTCCCACGGGTAGAGCGGGGTCAGGATCTTCTCGCCGTCGTCCCAGTCGGTCAGCGTGTCCGACTTGAGCAGGAACAGGTTCTCGCCGTCCTGCCGGCCGATCATCATATACTGGCCGTTCACCTTGCGCGGGAACAGCGCCATGCCCTTGTTGCGCGCGGCAGGGCCGGTCATCGGCACCAGATCGAACGCGCGGAAATCGCGCGTGCGCATCAGCTCGGACTGGATGACCGAGCCGTTATACGCGGTGTAGGTGCCGATCCATTCATACTCGCCGTCGTCGTGCCTGAACCGGACGATACGCAGATCCTCGAGCCCCTTCGACTGCGCCTGCGTGATCGGGAAGATCACGGTGCCGCTCAGCGTGCTGTCGCGGTGGCGATAGACGGTGACGGGGCCCTGCGGCATCTCGTCCTCGCCGCTGCCGACCGCGTCGGTGGCGGTCGCGAAGGGCGGCTCGGGGGCGAGCTTCATCTGGTTTTCGCAGGTGATGATGCCCTCGCGGAACGCGACCGAGGAGATGTGTCCCTCGCCCACCGCGCGCATCGACATCAGGATGCGCAACGATCCCGGCGGCATCCCCGACTGGTCGAAATGCGGCACCGCGCTGGGGTTCATCAGCGCGGCGGCGGCATAGCTGTATTCGTGACAGAAATAGGCGCCGATCAGCTGGCGCTTCTCGTCGCCGATGTCGGCGCCGTTGAGCCCGAGCATGTCCTCGATCTCGTCGTAGCGCGTCATGAACACGCGCCGCGTCTGCCAGTGCCGGGCTTCGAAATCCTTGAGCACGACCTCGAGCTGGGTCCGCGCCTCCGCGCTCGTCATTTCGAGCACCTCGCCGACCAGCCGCTCGGTGCGGCTGGGGGCGCCGGCATTGCCCGCCCAGGCGATGTGGAACGGCCGGACGACGACCCGCGACGGGTCCGCGTGCAGCCGCAGCTGGTGGGTAAACAGGTCCATCGTGCTAATGCCTCGCGCGCCGTTCCGACCTAGGGACGTCGACGCTAGCGAGGCTATGCGACGACGCGCGAGGTCCCTGCCACGCTTTGGACTGCGTTTGATACCCCCGAAATCGCACAATTGGCCAATTGAAGCGCCAAAATCGACTCCGCGCCCTGATTCCGGTTCAATCCGGTCGGCATCAAACCATCGAAACACCCGCCATCGGCGACGCTCGCAAGCGGCAGATTGAGGTCGTTACCGCCGAGGAACCAGCGATAGGCACGCTCGGCCTCGTCGCGCCAGCGCTGGTCGCCCGTCGCCTCATACGCCGCGGTGCACGCGTCGACCGTCGCCTGTGCCTCGAGCGGCTGCTGGTCGAACTGCAACGGATCCTCATAGGACCGGCCGAAGCTCTCAGTGCCGACAGCGCGGAAGCGGCCCTCGGGCGAGGTCTGCTTGGCGACGATCCAGTCGAGCGTCGCCAGACCGCAATCGATCAGCTCCTGACGCCCGAGCGCCTGACCCGCACGGATCAGCGCCTGCGGCAGGCGCGCATTGTCATAGGCGAGGACGATCTCGAACCACTGCCATTCCGGACGGCGGGCCTTTTCGAGCAGTGCCAGATGGATGTCCGGGAACTTCGCGAGGATCGACAGCGACAGCTGGTGCCCGGGGCTGGCCTCGAGCATCGCGGCGGCGCCGAGCATCGCGAACGCCTGCGCCCGCAGGCTGCCGAGGTCGAGCGCGCATGATGCGGTCGAATCGTACATCGCGGTCGCCCAGTCACGATGCTTGGCAAGCTGCGCATCGCGCGCGGTGATGCCCAGCGCCCACACGGTACGACCGTTCGAATCCTCGGACCCGACATCCTCGCACCAGCTGCGGTCGAAGCGCATGAAGTTGCGGAACCGGCGCTCGTCCGGATTCCACGCATATTGCACGAACGACGCGTAGATCGTCGTCCACTTGTCGCGCAGGATCGGATCCATGTCGGGGATCGCACTCATCAGCATCAGCGCGCGGCAATTGTCGTCGATGCAATAGCCGTGGCGACGATCGGGGATCGAATAGATCGAGTGCTGGAGCATCCCGGTCGAATCGCTCATCCGCTCGACCGCCGCGAAATCAGGCTTGAGCGGCTTCAACGGTGCCGATGGCTTGGCGAGGCGAAAAGGGCGTGCCGCGACCACCGCGCGGATCTCCGCCATCGACGTCTCGGCGAGCTGCGGCCAGATCATCGTACGACCGCGCGCATAGGCACGCTGCGACAGGCGAAGGCGATCACGATCGCTCGAGAGCAGCGTGTCGATCTCACGCGCGAATGCGGCGACGTCGCCGAACGGAACGAGCACGCCGTGGCCGTCCGCGAGGATCTCCGTCGCATGGACATAGGGTGTCGAGATAACGGGCTTGCCGACGCCGACCGCGTAGCTGAGCGTACCCGACGTGATCTGCGCGGGATTGGTATAGGGCGTCACATAGATGTCCGCCGCCTGCAGATAGCCGAGCAGTTCGTCATGCTCGACGAACGCGTCGACGAAGGTGACGTTGTCGGCGACGCCACGCGCCTCGGCCAGCGCCTTCAGGCGATCCCGATAGGCCTCGCCCTGATGCGCGACGAGGTTCGGATGCGTCGCGCCGAGCACGACATAGAGCAGGTTCGGATGACGCTCGATGACCGCGGGCAGAGCCTCGATCACCGTCTCGATCCCCTTGTTGGGCGCGAGCAGCCCGAAGGTCAGGACGACCTTGCGGCCTTCCCAGCCGAACTGCGCCTTCAGCGAGTCCGGGTCGACGAGTTCGCGATCGGGAACGCCGTGCGGGATCATGACGATCTGGCGCGGGCTTGCGCCATAGACGCGTTGCAGGATGTCGCGACCGCGTTCGGCCATCACGATGACGCGTGCGGCGCGGCGCAGCAGGCCTTCCATCACGCGGCGTTCGTCGGGATTGGGCTTCTCGAGGATCGTGTGCAACGCGACGACGACGGGCAGCGTCGTGCGATCGAGCAGCGCGAGCAGATAATCACCCGCCGGGCCGCCATAGATGCCGTATTCATGCTGAACCCAGATCGCATCCGCGCCGCTGGCGTCGATCTTGCGTGCGGTCTCAAGATAGGCCGACAGGTCGGTCTCGGGAATCGTCCCCGACACTTCGGGGGGATAGGCGTACCGACCGGGATGATCGTCCATCGCATAGACATCGACCGCGACGTCGGGAAAACGCGCGCGCATCGCGGTGAAGACGTCCGTCGTATAGGTCGCGATCCCGCACTGCCTCGGTAAAAAATTACCGATCAATGCCAGCCGCGTGATCTTGGTCCCGTCCGCCGGTAACGCCATACCCTGTCCCTTGTCTGTGCACGCATTTCGACCGAACCCGGTCGTGCGCACATCCCTAACACGCGACCGCACGCGAAAGTTGCAATCTTATTGCACTGCAACACAAACTTACGCGCTGATCGGGATCAATATCCGGACATTACAGGGCAGTCGTCGTCGGCGGTCAGGTCCTCAACCGCGGCCCCGGTACGGCGCGACCCCCTGATCGGGCAGCCAGAGATCGGCGGGGGCGCCGAGGACTGCCAGAAGACGTCGATCGGGATTCCGCCGCGCGGATACCAATAGCCGCCGATCCGCAGCCACACCGGCTTCATCTCGTCGAACAGCCGCTCGCCGATGCCGACGGTGCAATCCTCGTGGAACCCGGCATGGTTGCGAAAGCTGCCGAGGAACAGCTTGAGCGACTTGGATTCGACGATCGTCTCGCCGGGGACATAGTCGATGACGAGATGCGCGAAGTCGGGCTGGCCGGTGACCGGGCAGAGCGACGTGAATTCGGGCACCGCGAACCGCACCAGATAGGTCCGGCCGACGCGCGGGTTGGGCACGTAATCGAGCACGGCCTCTTCGGGCGAGGCGGGGAGGGCGCTGTCTCTGGCCCAGATATAACGGGTTTGTAGGAGCGGTCATGGTTCGCCATGTAGGATGCGATGCCCGCCAAGAAAACCACGCTCGTGCCGATCCTCGGCGACCAGCTTTCGCTGCAGATCGCGTCGCTCAACGGGGCCGACCCGGCGACGACGATCGTGCTGATGATGGAGGTCGCCGACGAGACGACCTATGTCCGCCACCATCGCCGCAAGATCGCCTATATCCTGTCGGCGATGCGGCATCATGCGCAGGCACTGCGCGATGCCGGGTGGACCGTCGATTACGTCGCGCTCGACGATCCGGAGTCGACGGACAGTTTCACCGGCGAGGTCGCGCGCGCGATCGCGCGGCATGATCCGGCGCGGATCGTCGTGACCGAGGCGGGCGAATGGCGCGTTGCAGCAATGCTCGACGCCTGGGAAACGCTGTTCGGGCTGCCGGTCGAGATCCACGCCGACGACCGCTTCCTCGCCAGCCATGCCGAGTTCGAGGCGTGGGCCGAGGGGCGCAAGCAGTTGCGGATGGAGTATTTCTACCGCGAGATGCGCCGCCGCACCGGGCTGTTGATGGACGGCGAGAAGCCCGAGGGGGGCGAGTGGAATTACGATGCGGACAATCGCAAGCCCGCCAAGGCCGACCTGCTGATGCCGCGCCCGCTCTCCTTTGCCCCCGATGCGATCACGACCGCGGTGCTCGCGATGGTCGCGGCGCGGTTCGGCGAGCATCCCGGCAGCCTCGAGGACTTCGATTTCGCGACGACCCGCGACGATGCGCTGAAGCAGCAGCGGCATTTCCTGACGCATGCGTTGCCGCGGTTCGGGGATTATCAGGACGCAATGCTGACCGACCAGCCGTTCCTGTGGCACGCGGTGCTGTCGCCCTATATCAATTCGGGGCTGCTCGATCCGGTCGAGCTGTGTCGGGCGGTCGAGGCGGAATATGCCGCCGGGCGCGTGCCGCTCAACTGTGCCGAGGGGTTCATCCGCCAGATCATCGGCTGGCGCGAATATATGCGCGGGATCTACTGGCGCGAGGGGCCGGACTATGTCGAGCGCAACTTCCTCGATGCGACGCGCGATCTGCCGGGCTTCTACTGGACCGGCGAGACCGACATGCACTGCCTGTCGCAGGCGATCGGGCAGACGCTCGACCATGCCTATGCGCATCATATCCAGCGGCTGATGGTGACGGGCAATTTCGCGCTGCTCATCGGCGCGGACCCCAAGCAGGTGCATGAATGGTATCTGGAGGTCTATGCCGACGCGTATGAATGGGTCGAGCTGCCCAATACGCTGGGGATGAGCCAGTTCGCCGATGGCGGGTTGCTCGGGTCGAAGCCCTATGCGGCGTCGGGCGCGTATATCAACCGGATGTCCGATTATTGCGGGCATTGCCGCTATGACGTGAAGCAGCGCGTCGGGGAGAATGCGTGTCCGTTCAACGCGCTCTACTGGGATTTCCTGGTGCGCAACGCGGACAAGCTCGACCGCAATCCGCGACTGGCGATGCCGTATCGCAACTGGGCGAAGATGAAGCCGGCGGACCGGAATGCGACGCTGGCGCAGGCGGCGGGGTTCCTCGCGCGGCTCGATGGGGAGGGGGAGTGAGGGGCGTGCGCTGACCGGTTTACCTCCGTCATCCTGACGAAAGTCAGGATCCAGGGTTACTGACGTTATGCCTTGTGGCTCTGGATCCTGACTTTCGTCAGGATGACGGGAGGAGAGGTGGCGGTATAGGGTTGTGGACGGAGCTAGGGCTGGCGGTCGACCGGCCTCGCTTTGCGAGAGGCCTGGAAGGAACAGCGCGATGCCGCATTACGGCGATTACCAGAACGCGATCTACAACGCCGGCCTGAGCGGCGTCGTGCCGAAATTGCCGGTCGATTATGCGACGCTCGAACAGCGCGCGAGCGCGGCGATGCCGCCATCGGTACTGGGCTATGTCCAGGGCGGCTGCGGCGACGAATTCACGCAACGCAACAACGCCGACGCGTTCCGGCACTGGGGCATGACGCCGCGGATGATGGTCGATTGCAGCAGGCGCGACCTGTCGATCGACCTGTTCGGGATACGGCTGCCGAGCCCGATCTTCATGGCGCCGGTCGGGGTGATCGGGATCTGCACGCAGGACGGTCACGGCGACCTCGCTGCCGCGCGCGCCTCGGCCGAGACGGGCGTGCCGCTAATGGCGTCGACGCTGTCGAACGATCCGCTCGAGCACGTGGCGGGGGCGCTGGGCGAGACGCCGGGATTCTTCCAGCTCTACACGCCCAAGGACAAGGCGCTCGCCGAGAGCCTGGTCCGCCGCGCCGAGGCGGCGGGGTATAAGGGGATCGTCGTCACGCTCGACACCTGGGTGACGGGCTGGCGGCCGCGCGACCTGAACGTCGCGAACTTCCCGCAGCTGCGCGGCGCGGTGCTGATGAACTATTTCTCGGACCCGGTCTTTCGCGCGATGCTCGCCAGGCCGCCCGAGGAGGATGGCGCGGCGGCGGTGCGGCAATGGGCCGGCGTGTTCGGCAAGGTGCTGACGTGGGACGACATGGCGTGGCTGCGCTCGCTGACCACGCTGCCGCTGATCCTGAAGGGGATCTGCCATCCCGACGATGCGCGCCGCGCGATCGATGCAGGCGCGGATGCGATCTATTGCTCGAACCATGGCGGGCGGCAGGCCAATGGCGGGATCGCGGCGATCGACATGCTGCCGGGCGTGGTCGCGGCGGCGGGCGAGGTGCCCGTGCTCTTCGATTCAGGGATCCGGTCGGGCAGCGACGTGGTGAAGGCGATTGCGCTCGGCGCGCGTGCCGTGGGCGTTGGGCGGCCCTATGCGTACGGCCTCGCGCTCGATGGCGCATCCGGGGCGGCGCATGTGCTGCGGTGCCTGCTGGCGGAGGCGGATCTGCTGATGGCGGTGAATGGCTGGCCGACGATCGCCGATGTGCGCGCGGCGGGCGCGGTGCGGATCTAGCGCGGTACGGCGAGGAAGGGGGCGAGCGCGTCCCAGGCGGGCTGCTTGGCGGCGCGGCCGATCGTGTGGAGCGGGCTGCTCGATGGCAGCGCGACGATCTGCGGGCCGAGCGTTCCGAGCCCCTGTCTGAGGCCGAGCTTCAACGCGGTGGCGCCGTTGAACGCGATCGCGCGAAGGTCGGGCAGGCGCGCGACGAGGTCGGCAACCGCATTGTCCTGCGCATCGAGGATCGCGGCGTCGGTGCTGCCGATGCGGTGCGCCGACCCGATCACGTCCCACAGCGCCACGCCCGCATCGCGCAACGCGACCAGCCGCTCGTCATAGGCCAGCGCGACCAGATCGCGCGCGAGGACTCCCGACATCAGTGCCCAGAACTGGTTCTGCGGATGCGCATAATAGCGCGCTTCGGCGAGCGAGCGGTCGCCGGGCAGGCTGCCGAGGACGAGCAGCCGCGCATCGGCGGCGGCCACGGGCGGGAAGGAGGATTTGCGCGTCATCGTCCGCGACGACGTGGCGATTGCGTGCGATCGTGCAAGCATTCTATGCAGACGCGCATGAAGATCCTGCTGTTCGCAAGCCTCGCCGTGCTCGCTCTTGCAAGCGCCCCCGCCACCGCCCGCCACCTGACGATCGACGATGTCGTCAAGCTGTCGCGCGTGTCCTCGCCCGCCGTTTCGAAGGACGGCCGCTGGCTGGTGTGGGAGCAGCGCGAGACCGATCTCGCCGCCGATCGCGGCCGGTTCGACCTGTGGCGGCTCGACCTTACCCGCAAGGGTGCGAAGCCCGAGCCGCTGATCGCCGAGGCCGATGTGAACGAGACCGGCGCGCAATTCTCCGCCGATGGCGCGACCGTCTATTATCAGTCGGACAAGGGCGGCGGCGACGCGGTCTGGTCGATCGGCATCGCCGGCGGCACGCCGCGCAAGCTGACCAGCTTCGACGGCGGTTTCGGCGGGTTCAAGGTCGCACCGACCGGCGACAGGCTGGTGGTGTGGGCCGACCGCAAGCCCGGCGCGCCGAGCCTTGCGCCCGCGATGGTCAAGAAGGACCCGAATGCCGGGGCGGGGCGGACCTATGACCAGCTGTTCGTGCGGCACTGGGACACATGGTCGAACGGCGACCGGTCGCAATTGTTCGTGCTGCCGCTGACCGCCGCGGGCGCCGCCGGCGACGGCGTCGCGGTGACGGGCGGGCTGATCGGCGACGCGCCGTCGAAGCCGTTCGGCGGCGGCGAGGAAGTGTCGTGGAGCGCGGACGGCCGGACGCTGTATTTCGCACTGCGCGAGGCGGGGCGGATCGAGGCGATCTCGACCAATCTCGACATCTTCTCGGTTCCTGCGGACGGCTCCGCGGCGCCCGTGAACCTGACGGCGGCGAACACCGGCATGGACAATCTGCCGACGGTGTCGCCCGATGGCCGCACGCTCGCCTGGTTCGCGATGGCGCGCGCCGGGTTCGAGGCGGATCGGCAGGTGCTGATGACGCGCGACCTGGCGAGCGGGCAGGTGCGCGCGGTGACGCAAGCCTGGGATCGCTCGGTCGCGTCGATCGCGTGGAGCCCCGACAGCAAGCGCATCTACGTCACCGCCGACGACACGCAGGAGACGCCGGTGTTCGCGGTCGACCCTGCGACGGGCGCGGTGACGCGGCTGACGCAGGAGGGGCATGTCGGCGCGGTCGTGCCGACGCTAAGGGGCGTCGTCGTCGCGATGAGCAGCCTGACCGCACCCGACGATTTCTATGCGCTGGCGGTGAAGGGCAAGCGGATGCCGAAGCCCGAGCGGCTGACGTCGGTCAACGCGGCCAAGCTCGCGGGCATCGACATGCCGACCGTCACGCGGTTCAATTTCAAGGGCGCGAATGACGACACCGTCTGGGGCTATGCGGTGAAGCCGTACGGCAGCCCCGCCTCGACCCAGAATGGCAAGGTCCCGGTCGCTTATATGGTGCATGGCGGGCCGCAGGGGTCGAGCAACAACAGCTGGTCCTATCGCTGGAACCCGGCGGTGTTCGCGGGCGCGGGCTACGGGCTGGTCGCGGTCGATTTCCACGGGTCGACGGGGTACGGCCAGGCCTTCACCGACGCAATCAGCAACAATTGGGGCGGCTGGCCGCTCGAGGACTTGCAGAAGGGGCTGGCGGCGGCGACCGCAAAGTTCGGCTGGCTCGACGGCGACCGGGCGTGCGCGCTGGGGGCGTCGTACGGCGGCTATATGATGAACTGGATCGAGGGGAAGTGGCCCGACCGGTTCAAGTGCATCGTCCAGCATGACGGCGTCTTCGATGCGCGCGCGATGGCGTACGAGACCGAGGAGCTGTGGTTCGACGAGTGGGAGCATGGCGGCAAGACCTATTACGAGGATCCCGCCGCGTTCGAGAAATGGAACCCGGTCAACTACGTCGCCAACTGGAAGACGCCGATGCTGGTGATCACCGGCGAGAAGGATTTCCGCATTCCCTACACACAGGGGTTGGCGAGCTTCACCGCGTTGCAGCGGCGGGGGATTCCGTCACGGTTGCTGGTGAACCCGAACGAGAATCACTGGGTTCTGAAGCCGAAGAACAGCCTGCAATGGTATGGCGAGGTGATCGGCTGGATGGACAAGTGGACCGCGAAATAGGGGGGCTCACGGGTTCCCTGGGGGCTGTTCCCCCACGCCGTCATCCTGACGAAGGTCAGGATCCAGGGTAACGGACGCTGACGTTCCTGGCTCTGGATCCTGACTTTCGTCAGGATGACGGGAGTGGGTAGGGCGCGAGCCGCGCCGCCGCGCGCCGCTCAATGTGCCTTGGGCTTCTTCACCGCGTGGAGGCCGAGTGCGATCGCGCCGCCGAGGATCAGGCCGACAACGCCCGACAGCGCCGCATTGACCACCCAGTTCACCACGCCCTTGGCGACCGGCACTGCGGAGGCGGCGCCTGCGGCGGCGTCGTGGATGAAGTGCGGGATCGTCGTCAGCCCGAAATCCTCGATCCCGTGGACGATGATCTGCCCGCCGACCCAGACCATCGCCGCGGTGCCGACCACCGACAGCACCGACATGACGACCGGCATGCCCTTGACCAGCCCGCGGCCGATCGACTGCACGACCGCGCTGTTCCGCTCGGCCAGATGCAGCCCGATATCGTCCATCTTCACGATCAGCGCGACGACGCCGTAGACGAGGATCGTGATCGCGACGCCGACCAGCGCGAGGACGATCGCCTGTTCCCAGATGGGGCCGGCGGCGACGTCCGACAGCGCGATCACCATGATCTCGGCCGACAGGATGAAGTCGGTGCGGATCGCGCCCGAGACCTTTTGCTCCTCCAGCGCCTTCGCGTCGGTCGGCGCGGTCTCCTCGGCCTCGGCATGCCCGCCGCCGAACGCCTCGAGGATCTTCTCCGCGCCCTCGAAGCACAGATAGGTGCCGCCGATCATGAGCAGCGGGGTCAGCGCCCAGGGCGCGAACGCGCTGAGCGCGAGCGCTGCGGGGAGGATGAAGAGCAGCTTGTTGCGGAACGAGCCGAGCGCGATCTTGCCGATCATCGGCAATTCGCGCTTGGGCGAGAACCCGACCATGTAGCGCGGCGTGACCGCGGCATCGTCGACCACCACACCGATCGCCTTGCTGCCCGCCTTGCCGGTCGCGGCACCGATATCGTCGAGACTCGCCGCGGCGAGCTTGGTGATCCCGGCAATGTCGTCGAGCAGTGCGACCAGTCCTGTGGGCATCGATGGAGTCCTTCGCGTGATCGGTATGAGGCGACAATAGCCGGTCCGCGGTACCGTGACAGAGATGTCATGCAACGGGTTTCGACCTTGCGCAAAGTGCGCGACGCGCGGAATGGTTGCGCGGTGACGCATATCGCGACGGGATCGAGCATGACAGACGACTTCATCACCAACCTGCCCAAGGCCGAACTGCACCTGCATATCGAGGGCAGCCTCGAGCCCGAGCTGATGTTCGCGCTGGCCGAACGCAACAAGGTCGCGATCCCGTTCAAGAGCGTCGAGGACGTGCGCGCCGCCTACAGCTTCACCAACCTCCAGACGTTCCTCGACATCTATTATGCGGGCGCGGCGGTGCTGCAGACCGAGGAGGATTTCCACGATCTGGCGCTCGCCTATTTCGACCGGGTCGCGCAGGACGGGGTCGTCCATGCCGAGATCTTCTTCGATCCGCAGACGCACACGCATCGCGGTATCCCGTTCGACGTCGTCGCCAACGGCCTGTTCGCGGGGATCGACGCGGCGCGGACGAAGCACGGGATGAGCGTCGGGCTGATCATGAGCTATCTGCGGCATCTCGACGAGGAGGATGCGTTCAGGACGTTCGAACAGGCCGAGCCCTGGCTCGACCAGTTGATCGGCGTCGGGCTCGATTCTGTCCGAGATGGGGCATCCGCCGTCGAAGTTCGCGCGCGTGTTCGAAGCGTCGGCGGACGCCGGGCTGCTGCTGTGCGCGCATGCCGGCGAGGAGGGCCCGCCCGCCTATATCCACGAGGCGCTCGACATCCTGCGCGTCGACCGGATCGATCACGGCAACCGTGCGCTTGAGGATCCGGTGCTGGTCGCGCGGCTCGCCCGCGAGGCGATGACGCTGACCGTGTGTCCGCTGTCGAACGTCGCGCTGCGCAACGTCGACCGGATCGAGGACCACCCGATCGACCGGATGCTCGATCTCGGGCTGCGTGCGACGATCCATTCGGACGACCCGGCCTATTTCGGTGGGTATATCGGCGAGAATTACCGGCAGACCGCGCGCGCGCGCAACCTGTCGCGCGGGCAGGTCGTGACGCTGGCGCGCAACAGCTTTCTCGGCAGCTTCCTCGATGACGAGGCGATCGCCGGGCATCTGGCGACGCTCGAGGCCTATGTGACGGCGAATCCGTGATCCGGCGCTTTCTATCGATCTTCGAGCCGTTCATCCTGATGCTGCTCGGTACCGTCGTGCTCGCGAGCCTAGTGCCGGCGCGGGGGCAGGCGGCGACGATCGTCGGCTATGTCGCCGATGTCGCGATCTTCCTGCTGTTCTTCCTCCACGGCGCGAAACTGTCGCGCGCGGCGATCTGGGACGGGCTGCGCAACTGGCCGCTCCACCTCGCGGTGCTGGGGGTGACGTTCATCGCCTTTCCCGCGCTCGGGCTCGGGCTGACCGCGCTGCCGTTCGTCGACGAGCGGATGGCGACGGGGCTGTTGTTCCTGACGCTGCTGCCCTCGACGGTCCAGTCGTCGATCGCCTTTACCGCGATCGCGCGCGGCAACGTTGCCGCCGCGGTGTGCAGCGCATCGTTTTCCAACCTGCTCGGCATCGTGATCACCCCCGCGCTGGTCGCGTTGCTGATGCAGAATGCGGGCAATGCCGGGGGGATGTCGATCGAGAGCATCGAGGCGATCGTGCTCCAGCTGCTGGTGCCGTTCCTCGCCGGGCATCTGCTGCGGCCATGGATCGGCGCATGGGTCACGCGGCGCAAGGGGATGCTGACGATCGTCGATCGCGGGTCGATCCTGCTCGTCGTCTATGGCGCGTTCGGCGCGGCGGTGGTCGAGGGCCTGTGGAGCCGGGTGTCGGTCGGCGACCTGATGCTGATCGGGCTGTTGAGCTGTGCGCTGCTGGTGATCGTGCTGGCGCTGACGCTGACGATGGCACGCGCGATGCGGCTGCCGCGCGAGGATGCGATCGTGCTGCTGTTCTGCGGGTCGAAGAAGAGCCTGGCGTCGGGGGTGCCGATGGCGGGCGTCCTGTTCCCCGCAGCGCAGGTCGGCGTGATCCTGTTGCCGCTGATGCTGTTCCACCAGATCCAGCTCGTCGCGTGTGCAATCATCGCGCGGCGTTACGCCGATGCGGCGGACCTTACCGCGCAGACGGCGGACCGGGACGCCGTGCGCGCCTGACGCGCGGCTGCGGTCCGCGTGGCCGCGGCGCGCGACGCGAATTTGCTTTTCGCGCCTCGGGGCGACATGATCGGGCGAGTAAATGAGTACCGCCTTCATGACCGATACCGCGATAGACCTGACGGACTGCGACCGCGAGCCCATCCATATCCCGGGCGCCATCCAGCCGCACGGGTTGCTGCTCGTCGCCGATGCCGCAACGCTCGAGATCGTCGCGGGCGCAGGCGACATCGAGGGACGGCTGACCAGGGACTGGCTCGGCGCGGACCTCGTCAGCGTGATCGGGCAGGACATCCGCCAGCTGCTCGCCGAACTGCCGGGACGCGGCAGCATGACCGGGGCGGCGGTCGGTGCGCTGGTGCCGGGGACTACCGAGCGCTTCCACATGGTGCTGCACGGCGGCGATGATCATGTTCTGGTCGAGCTGGAGCCGGCGGCGCACGCGCCAGCCAGCGCGGCGACCGTGCTTGGCTGGCTCGATCTCGATGGCAGGCGCGTTCGAACGCGCGGGCAATCTCCAGGCGCTGTGCGAACAGGCGGCAACAGCGTTCCGGACGCTGACCGGGTTTGACCGGGTGATGGTGTATCGTTTTCTCGACGACGAGTCCGGGCGCGTGATCGCCGAGGAGCGCGACCCCGCGCTGCACAGTTTTCTCCATCATCATTTCCCCGCGACCGACATCCCGAAGCAGGCGCGCGCGCTGTATATCCGCAACCGGACGCGCGCGATCCCGCATGCGGTCTACGCGCCGGCGGTGTTGCGCCCGGCTGGCTTCGAGGCGCTCGACCTCAGCGACGTCGCGCTGCGCAGCGTGTCGCCGATCCATCTGCGCTATCTGACCAACATGGGCGTCGCCGCGTCGGCGTCGATCTCGATCGTCAAGGACGGGCTGTTGTGGGGCATGATCGCCTGTCACAACATGACGCCGCGCGGGATGGCACCCGATGTCCGTGCGACGGCGAGCACGCTGGCGAGCAGCCTCGCGCGGCAGATCCGTGCCAAGGAGGAAGCCGAGGGCTATCGCGAACGGCTGCGGCTCCGGTCGGCCGAGGATGCGGTCGTGCTGAAGATGACGTCGGACGGCCGCACGGCGCAGACCGTCGCCGCGGTCCGCGACGATCTGTGCCGGATGCTGGGCGGGGACGGATCTCGCGTTTGTCCAGGACCTGCGCGTCGATCTCGACGGGGAACTGCCCGAGTGATGCGGACGTGCTCGATCTCGTCGAGTGGGTCAGCCGCCGCGGTCCGGGCGACCCCGTCGCCACGCATCAGCTGTCGACGCTGTACCCCCCGCCGAACGCTATCGTGCGATGGCGAGCGGCGTGCTGGCGATGCCGCTGATCGACGAGGGCGCGACGCTGCTGTGGTTCCGCGCCGAGCGCGTGACCAAGATCGAATGGGCGGGCAATCCGCACAAGGCGGTCTCGCATGATCCGCACGCGCAGCTGACCCCGCGCACGTCGTTCGCCTCGTGGACCGAGCAGGTGCGCGGCCAGTCGCGGCGCTGGTCGCTGGAGGAGGTCGAGGCGGCGTATCGCCTGCGCCGGACCTTCCACGACGCGTATTCGAGCCACCGGATGCGCATGCTCAACCGCGACCTGCAACGCACGCTGGCGGAGAAGGACCGGCTGATCGAGCAGAAGGACGTCCTGATGAAGGAGGTCAATCACCGCGTGCAGAACAGCCTGCAGATGGTGTCCGCCTTCCTCGCGCTGCAATCGAAGACCGCGGGCGACGCCAACGTCACCGCGCACCTCGCCGAGGCGCAGGCGCGGTTGTCGGCGGTGGCGCTGGTCCATCGTCGGCTATACCATGACGACCAGGTCCAGTCGGTCGATCTGGCGCGCTATCTTGAGGAGCTCGCGATCGACATGCAGGGGACGCTCGGCCAGGACTGGGCGGCGCAGATGCGGCTCGACCTCGCGCCCGTGCTGATGCACACCGATCGTGCGGTCAATGTCGGGCTCATCCTGACCGAGCTCGTCATCAACGCGAGCAAATACGCCTATGGCGGTGCGCCCGGCCCGATCCTGATCGCGCTCGAACAGCATCGCAACAAGATCCGCCTGATCGTCGCCGACCGTGGCGGCGGCAAGACGGGCACGCGCGTCGGGTTCGGCAGCCGGATGATGAACGCCGTCGTCGCGCGCCTGTCGGGAACGATCGAGCCGAGCGACAACATGCCCGGGCTGCGCGTGATCATGACCGCGCCGATCGAGGACTGAGCCGGATCCGCCGGTAGACCCGTCGGCGGGGCCGCTGACGGCGGGGGGCAAGGGCGCGCTATGGGGCGGCGCGGCTCCCGCCGGCAGGCTCGGCACCGGCGATCGCCGCGGCGAAATGCCGCGCCTCCTTTGCGGCGGCGGAGCTCGTCGGGAGATAGTCGAAGCGTCCCTGCCGCCCGATAAGGTCGACGCCCCGGGCCTCGATCTCCTCGATCAACCGGCGAGACTCGTCCGACGCGCCGCGTCGGTAGATCGGGTAGGCGCCCGGCGTCACGTCATGCCCGACCAGCAGCGCGTCGCCATCGAGCAGCCGCGACCGGCGCATGTGCACGGCGAAATCCTCGAACGCCGCCTGCGCATCGGCGTCCCCCGACGTGAGCGGAACCTCGACGCCGAGATAGTCGTAGCCATCGACCTGACCATAGACGCGCGAATGGACCGTCAGCCGCTTCCACGCGCCGTCGTTCGAGAAATTGCAGAGAATCCCGCTGGTAAAGCCCAGCTCGCCCTTGAAGCTGACATACAGCGTCAGCAGCGTGACCGACTGCAGCGTGGGCGAGGGCGCGACACCGCAAAGCCCGGCGGTGAGGTTGAGCGGCAATGTCGACACGACCCGATCCGCGGTCAGCGTATCGCCACTGGTATGGACCGCCATCGCGCCAATGCTCCCGTCGATCGCGGCGAGCGCGACATCGAAGCGGACGTCGACGCCCATGTCGCGCAACTGTGCGATCGCGGTGGCGAAAAGACCTTCGAAGCCCGCGCGGGGGCGCACGACGGGACGCGCTGCGGGCCGTGACGCCGCGCGCCGTTTGCGAACGAGGCGGTCGGTCAGGCTCGAGATCCGGGCCGATCGTGCGATCCACGCCATGCGCTTTTCGGCAAATGCGTAATCGATGTCGTCCGCGGCGATCCCGAACATGCGGGTGATGTAGTTCGACAGCCCGGTGCGGACGAACAGCCGGCGACCGAGATAATAGCGTGCGAACGAGCCCGCGCTGACGGGTCTGTGCGAGACGATGCGCGCGTAGAGGAGCGATGCCAGATCGAGCAGCATCGCCCCGATCGGCTGTCGCAGCACGTCGTCGCGGATCGAGATCGGATAGGCGTGGATGCGTCCGGTCGGGGTGATCCGCGTCGCGGCGATCGCGACGGGCTGGCAGGTGCGCCCGGCCTCCGGGAACAGGCGGAAGAACGCGCCGTCGTCGAAGAAGATGAAGCTGCCGATGTCGAAGGTAAAGTCGCCGATCGTGCGGGATCGCTGGTTTCCGCCCGCCATCGCGGCGGGTTCGAGCAGCGTGACCCGCCAGCCCTGATCGGCGAGCACCTTCGCCGCGACGAGGCCGCTGATCCCCGCGCCCAGTATGACGACCGTTTTACCGGTTTGGTGCATGATCTTCGGTTCCGTGATGAGCGGGTCGAAGGTTGCACCGAAATGAACAGGTGTCGATAGCCGGGGCGGATACTGATCCGAGTCGGAGCCAAAACTTTCGGCAGACTATGACTATCTATACAATGTTAAGCCAACTACTGTGCATGGCAAGGCGAAGTCATGCCGCGCGACGGTAGAGGTCGAAGGTGGCCCGGGCGCCTGCGATCGCCTCGTCGATCCAGCGGTCGGTGCCGGCGCGCGTGGCGGCGTCGTCGAGCGCCGCGAGCAGCGTGCGCCATTCGCCCGAACCATGCCGCGCGCCGAGATAGGCGGCGGGCAGATCGGCGGGGACCGATCGGGCAAGCATGATCCCGCCGAGCCGCGATCCCTCGACCACGTACAGCGCACCCCAGCCGGCGGCCTCGCCATCGGGCAGCGCGAAGCGCAGCGGTGCCGGCGCGGGTTCGCCGAGCGCGGCAAGATCGTCGGCGAGGAGCGGCGCCCGCCGGCGAAAGTCGGGCAGGCCGGGTCGTGCGGCCAGCGCGGCTTCGGCGGCGGGCAGCGCGCGGGCGTGGGCGCGCAGGAAGACCGCGTAACGGGTCCGGTCGGCGAGATCGAACGCGCCATAGGCCGCATCGACGCGGTCGTGATCGGGCGCCGTCGCGGCGCGAAGCGCGGCGACGGCGGTACGCGCCTCTAGCAACAGCGACCGCCGCCCTTGCCGCCGTAGCGCGCCTGTTCGCGGTCACGGAAGAACGCCGCGGCATCCATTGGCGGGTGCCCCTCATGATGCTGCGCCATATGCTCGAGATAGGCGGCATAGGAGGGCTGGCCGACCATCATCAGCGCGGTTTCGCGCGCGCGGGCGAGGACGGTGCGGAAGGACCGCGTCATTCCGCGGGGACCATTGCGGGCGGGATTTCGCTGACGGTCGGATGATCGACCTTGAGCGCGGCGCGGCAGGTGCGGATGCCGAACGCGAGGATCGAGACGACGACGCCGAGGAACAGCGCGATCAGCGCGGCGTCGATCCGGTCGTTGAAGATGATCCGCTGCATCTCCGCCATCGTCTTGGCGGGGGCGAGGATCTCACCGCGCGCCGCCGCGTCTGCAAACTTGGAGGCATGCGCGAGGAAGCCGACCTTCGGATCGCTCGAGAACAGCTTCAGCAGCCCCGCGGTGATCGTGCACAGGCACAGCCATGCGGCGGGCAGGATCGTCACCCAGGCATAACGCTGGCGCTTCATGCGGAACAGCACGACCGTGGCCAGGATCAGCGCGACCGCGGCGAGCATCTGGTTCGAGATCCCGAACAGCGGCCACAGCGTGTTCACGCCGCCGAGCGGATCGGTGACGCCCTGGTAGAGGAAAAAGCCCCAGGCGGTCACGCACAAGGCGGTCGCGATGATGCCCGGGCCGATCGCCGAGGCATTGCGGAACGACGGCACCACGAGCCCGATCAGGTCCTGCAGCATGAAGCGCCCGGCGCGCGTGCCGGCATCGACCGCGGTCAGGATGAACAGCGCCTCGAACAGGATCGCGAAGTGGTACCAGAACGCCTTCATCGCCTGACCACCGATCAGGTTGCTGAAGATCTCCGCCATCGCGACCGCGAGCGTCGGCGCGCCGCCGGTGCGGCTGATGATCGTCGTCTCGCCGACGTCGCGCGCGGCCTGCGCCAGCGCCTCGGGGGTGATCGCGAAGCCCATGTTGGTGACCGCGGCGGCGGCCGACGCCGCGTCAGTGCCGAGCACCGCGGCGGGGCTGTTCATCGCGAAATAGATGCCGGGATCGAGGATCGTCGCGCCGACCAGCGCCATGATCGCGACGAAGCTTTCCATCAGCATCGCGCCATAGCCGATAAAGGGCGCGTCACCCTCGCTGGCGATCAGCTTGGGCGTCGTGCCGCTGGCGATCAGCGCGTGGAAGCCGGACACCGCGCCGCACGCGATCGTGATGAACAGGAACGGGAACAGCCCGCCCGACCAGACCGGGCCGCTGCCGTCGATGAACTTGGTCAGCGCGGGCATGCGCAGCGGCGGCGCGACGACCGCGATACCGATCGCCAGCGCGACGATCGCGCCGATCTTGAGGAAGGTCGACAGGTAATCGCGCGGCGCGAGCAGCAACCAGACGGGCAGCACCGACGCGACCGCGCCATAGCCGACCATCAGGATGCACAGCTGCACCGGGGTCAGCGTGAAGAACGGACCCCAGATCGCGGATTCGGCGACCTGGCCGCCATAGACGATCGCGAGCAGCAGCCCGATGACGCCGAGGATCGAGACCTCGCCGATCCGGCCCGGGCGGATCCAGCGCGTGTAGATCCCCATCGCGAAGGCGAGCGGGATCGTCGCGGCGACGGTGAACAGTCCCCAGGGGCTGCCCGCGAGCGCGCGGACGACGATTAGCGCGAGCACGGCGAGGATGATGACCATGATCGCAAAGGCACCGATCAGCGCGATCGTGCCGGCCACCGCGCCCATCTCCATGCGGATCAGCTCGCCGAGCGAGCGGCCGTCGCGGCGCATCGAGATGAACAGGATCATGAAGTCCTGCACCGCGCCCGCGAGCACAACGCCGGCGAGGATCCAGAGCGTGCCGGGGAGATAGCCCATCTGCGCGGCGAGCACCGGCCCGACGAGCGGTCCGGCACCGGCGATCGCGGCGAAATGGTGGCCGAACAGGACGTTGCGGTCGGTCGCGACATAATCGAGCCCGTCCGCGCGGCGGATCGCCGGGGTCGGGCGCGTCGCGTCGAGCTGCATGACGTTGCGCGCGATGTAGCGGGCGTAGAAGCGATACGCGATCAGGTTGACCGAGACCGACGCGGCGACGATCCACAGCGCGTTGACCTGCTCGCCGCGCTGGAACGCCACCACCGCGAGCGCGCACGCCCCGAGCAGGCTCATCGCGCCCCAGCCGATCTTTTCCCGTAGCGTCATGCGGTTGCTCCCCCGTCCGGTCCTTTTGCCAGCCATCGCGGATTTGGCGGGTGAGCGCTAGGGGGAGCTTTGGGGGAGCGCTAGGGGGAGCCGCCTCAGACCTGCGAGTGGTGGCCCTTCAGCTCGTCGCCGACGATCCGGACGACATGGAGCACGTTGGTCGAGCCCGGCGTACGGAACGGCACGCCCGCGAGGACGATCACGCGGTCGCCCGCCTTCGCCATGCCGTGGCGCAGCGCCATGCGCTTCGACTTGGCGACCATGTCCTCGAACGACTCGACGTCGCGCGTGTGCACCGCGTGCGTGCCCCACAACAGCCCGAGCCGGCGCGACGTTTCGAGGTTCGGGGTCAGCACCAGCAGCGGCACCGAGGGCCGCTCGCGCGCGATCCGGCGCGCGGTCGAACCCGAGGTCGTGAAGCAGATGATCGCCACCGCGGACACCGTCGCGGCGATGTTCTTCGCCGCCTCGGCGAGCGCGTCGGCGGTCGTCGGATCGGGCTTCATCACGGTGAAGTGCATGCGGTCGCCGTGTTCCGGGTCGGCCTCGACCGAGACGCCGATCGCATCCATCATCGCGACCGATTCGACCGGCCACGCGCCAGCCGCGCTCTCGGCCGACAGCATGATCGCGTCGGCGCCGTCATAGACCGCGGTCGCGACGTCGGACACTTCCGCGCGCGTCGGCGACGGTGAGGTGATCATCGATTCGAGCATCTGCGTCGCGACCACCACGGGGCGACCCATGCGCCGCGACACCTCGACGATGCGCTTCTGCAGCGGCGGGACCGCCTGCGGGGGCATCTCGACGCCGAGATCGCCGCGCGCGACCATCACGCCGTCGCAGGCCTCGACGATCTCCTCGAGCCGCTCGATCGCGGCGGGCTTCTCGATCTTGGCGAGCAGGGCTGCCTTGCCGCCGATCAGTTTCCGCGCTTCCCACAGATCCTCGGGGCGCTGGACGAACGAGAGCGCGATCCAGTCGACGCCCTGGTCGACCGCGAAGTCGAGATCGCTGCGATCCTTCTCGGTCAGCGCGGCCATCGGCAGCACGACGTCGGGCACGTTCAGCCCCTTGTTGTTCGACAGCGCACCGCCGACCTCGACGCGCGTCGTGATCTCGCGCGGGCTGTGCGAGACGACGCGCAGCACGAGCTTGCCGTCGTCGAGCAGCAGCCGTGCGCCCGGCTCGATCGCGGCGAAAATCTCGTCATGCGGCAGTTCGACGCGGGTCGCGTCGCCGGGCGTCGTGTCGCGATCGAGCACGAAGGTCGAACCGGTCTCGAGCACCGTGCGGCCGCCGTCGAACTTCCCGACGCGCAGCTTGGGGCCCTGGAGATCGGCGAGGATCGTCGAGGGACGACCGAACTCCGCCTCGAGCGCGCGGATCGCCTGGATGACCGCGATCTTCGACTGCTGGTCGCCGTGGCTCATGTTGATGCGAAACGCGTCGGCGCCGGTGCGGAACAGCGTGGCGATCATTTCGGGGGTGCTGCTCGCGGGTCCAAGCGTCGCGAGGATGCGGACTTTCCGCAAGCGGGGGGCGATGGCGATGGTCATGCGTGCGGTTTCCTCGGGGAAGCTCTTTGCCGCGACGGGCCTTAAACCCTATCTCCGCGCGATCAACCACGGAGCATGATCATGACCGCCGAAACCGACACGCTGGACACACTCGACGATGCCGTAGCGGCGAAAGCCTTTCGCCGCCTGATCCGCCATCTGCGCCACCGCGACGATGCGCAGAACATCGACCTGATGGGTCTGGCGGGATTTTGCCGCAACTGCCTGTCGGACTGGGTCGAGGACGCGGGCGGGCTGTCGAAGGATGCGGCGCGCGAGACGGTGTACGGGATGCCGTATGCAGAGTGGAAGGCGCATCATCAGGGCGACGCGACGCCCGGGCAGCTCGAACGGATGAAGGAAAGCGTTGCCAAGAACGCGGTCGACTGAGGCGGTATTCGCTGTCGGATCGCTTGAGCCGAACACGGTAAACGCCTAGACGCTGGCCCGCATCCGCATCGGCATGATTCACGCTTTGACCCGATTGGTCATGTAACGGCGATCATCGGCGTGGGGTAATTCGATTGATTTGAGGCCGGCGCCCAAGGCGCCCGCGAGTGGGGAATTTTCGATGTCTGACGAACGGCAACACGGCATGGGCGGCGGCGCGGTCGCAGCGGACGAACTGCGCCTGCTGATCGAGCGCGCCGAGCGCCTCGAGGAAGAGAAGAAGGGTATCTCGGACGACATCAAGGACGTGATGGCCGAAGCCAAGGGCCGTGGGTACGACCCCAAGGCGATCCGCAAGATCCTGTCGATCCGGAAGAAGAAGAAGGAAGAGTATCAGGAAGAGGAGGCGATCCTCGAGGTGTATCTCCAGGCACTGGGGATGATCTGAGGATCGGACTTTGCGCGGTGTCTCCCTCGCGATGCGTCATCGACGCCGAGGGGGACGCTGCGTCAACGCCGCCGCGGTACCGGTGAGACATGCTCGTCCCGATCGCTGCGGCGTTACTCCTGTTTCTGCTGATCAACGCAGTCACCGTCGCCGCATTCGCGCTCGACAAGCGCCGATCGCTTGCCCGCGAATGGCGCATCCCTGAATCGCGACTGCTGTGGTTCGCAGCGCTCGGCGGCAGCCCCGGCGCCTTTTGGGCGCGCCGTCGTTTTCGCCACAAGACCCGCAAGCAGCCGTTCGTCGGCCGCCTCCAGATCATCGCGATGGTGCAGGTCGGCGTCGTCGCCGGGCTGGTCTTCGCGTTCGCCTTGTAGCTACGCCGCCTCTGCCGGGAGCGTCGTCCAGCCCAGCCCCGGAATCGTGATCGAGCGCTTGCCCGCAAGGTCGGTGCGGCAGACGATCAGTTCGCGGCTTTCGATATAGCCGATCAGGCGCTTCACGCGACCGAGCGAGCTGGTGCCATAGGTCGCGGCGATGCGCGCGTCGGAGGGGCAGGGTTCGCCTTCCCGCGCCGCGCGGGCGATCAGCAGGAACGCGCCGAGCATGTCGTCGGGCAGCCCGCCCGCCACGTCGAGCGCCGCCGTCCACGCCTCGTCGGTCATGTCGAAGATCCCCGCGCGCGCGCAGCTCAGCCGACGGACGAAGCCCGGCAGGTCGAGCGGGGGCTTGGCGAGCCCGCCCATCCGGCAGCGCACCTGGAAATCCTGGAACAGCACCGAGGGCGGGCGCAGTGTCGATTCGGGGTCCTCGACGATCGCGCGGAACACGTCTGCGTACACCGCTTCGACCTCGTCGTCGGTCTTCTCGGGCGGCGGCGGTGCGGCAGTGCGCGGCTCGGGCGGGCGGGCGATGCCGTCGAGCAGCTCCTCCGCCGGCACGCGCCGCGGGCGCGAATCGAAGAGCAGGCCGAGTTCGGGCGCGTCGACGACCGGCTCGGACAGCAGGTCCTGCAGGTCCATCGGCGCGGCGCTGGGCAGCGGGGTGAGCTTGGGGCTGCCGCTGCGCGCGGACGTCGCGACGTCGCCGATCTTCACGGTGATCGGACGGCGCGAGACCGCGGGACCGAGCGCCATAAAGGTGCCACGCTGGAGATCGCGGATCGCTTCGGCCTGGCGCCGCTCCATGCCGAGCAGATCGGCGGCGCGCGCCATGTCGATGTCGAGAAAGGTGCGGCCCATCAGGAAGTTTGACGCCTCCGCCGCGACGTTCTTCGCCAGTTTTGCGAGGCGCTGAGTCGCGATCACGCCGGCGAGACCACGCTTGCGGCCGCGGCACATCAGGTTGGTCATCGCCGCGAGCGAGGCACGGCGGACCTCTTCGGACACTTCGCCGCCGGTGACGGGCGCGAACATCTGCGCCTCGTCAACCACCACCAGCACCGGATACCAATGCTCGCGCGGCGCATCGAACAGCGCGGAGAGGAACGACGCGGCGCAGCGCATCTGCCCCTCGACCTCGAGCCCCTCGAGGCTGAGCACCGCGGACGTCCGGTGTTCGCGCAACCGCGTGGCAATCCGCGAAATTTCGCGTTCGCTATAGTCGCCCGCCTCGATCACGACGTGACCATGCGGGCCCGCGAGCGTCACGAAATCGCCCTCGGGATCGATCACGATCTGCTGGACATGCCCCGCCGATCGCTCGAGCAGCCGGCGCAGCAGATGCGATTTTCCCGATCCCGAATTGCCCTGCACCAGCAGGCGCGTGGCGAGTAGTTCCTCCAGGTCGACGCCGACGGCACTACCATTGCCGTCGGTGCCCATATTCACGCTAACCGTCATGCCGCGCGTTTGGCAGGTGCGGGCGCATCGGGGCAAGGAGTCTTTGCGGCTTGCGTCGCAAGTCCTTCGTCATCCCGGGCTCGAGCCCGGGATGACGGATTGGCTGTCATTATCCGCAATCGCGGTTACGCCGTGCGGTATGGCCACATCCTCTCCGCTCGACGATCTCTCGCAACGCCTGCTCGGCAAGCGCCCCGGCGAGCTCGACGACGCGCAACGCCGCGTCCTTGCGGGAATCGAGGCGGGGACGACGGTCAGTCGCGACGCCGCCAACCTCGCCGACGAACGCGCGACGGTCGGCGAACGCCTGTCCGACCGCGTGGCGGCGGTCGGCGGGTCGTGGGGGTTCATCATCGCGTTCACCGCGGTGCTGCTCGGCTGGATGCTCCTCAATTCGGGCATCCTCACGTATTTCGGGCGGGCGTTCGATCCCTATCCCTACATCTTCCTCAACCTGCTGCTGTCGACGGTCGCGGCGATCCAGGCGCCGATCATCATGATGAGCCAGAACCGGCAGTCGGCGAAGGACCGCCTTGCCGCGAGCCTCGACTATGAGACCAATCTGCGCGCCGAGCTCGACATCCTGCGCGTCCATCACAAGATCGATCACCTCGTGCTCGCGCGGCTCGACGCGATCGAGGCCAAAATCGACGCACTGGCGAAAACGGGCCCCGGAGCCTAAGAGCGGCACATCAGCTATAGAGGCACAGATGGCAGGCCATTCCAAATACAAGAACATCATGCATCGCAAGGGTGCGCAGGACAAGAAGCGCTCGTCGGCGTTCAGCAAGCTCAGCCGGGAAATCACGGTCGCGGCCAAGATGGGCCTGCCCGATCCCGACATGAACCCGCGTCTGCGCGCGGCGGTGAACGCGGCCAAGGCGGCGTCGCTGCCCAAGGAAAACATCCAGCGCTCGATCGACAAGGCGAGCAAGGGCGACGCCGAGAATTACGAAGAGATCCGCTATGAGGGCTTCGGGCCCGGCGGCGTGTCGCTGATCATCGAGGCGCTGACCGACAACCGCAACCGCACCGCGACCAACGTCCGCGTCGCGGTCGCCAAGAACGGCGGCAATCTGGGCGCGGGCGGGTCGGTGAGCCATGCGTTCGACCGCGTCGGGCTGATCTCCTATCCCGCCAGCGCGGGCGATGCCGACACGGTGTTCGAGGCCGCGCTCGAGGCGGGGGCCGAGGACGTGACGTCGAGCGAGGACGGGCACGAGGTCTGGACTGCGCAGGGCGACCTGCACGAAGTCGCCAAGGCGCTCGAGGCGAAGCTCGGCGAGGCCGAGGGCGCGAAGCTCGCCTGGCGCCCGCAGACCATGGTCGCGGTCGATGCCGACGATGCGGCGACGTTGTTCAAGCTGATCGACGCGCTCGACGATGACGACGACGTGCAGACGGTATGGGGCAATTACGAGGTCTCGGACGAGATCATGGAGACGCTGGGTTGATTCTGTTGGGGTTGAGATGAAGAAGGTGTTTTCACGCGGAGACGCGGAGGCGCGGAGAGTTGCCCTGCGCGGGTTCGTCTTCCGCGTCAGCGGCCTATCGCCGATCGGCCAGCCCGACGGCGTGAAGGTCGCGCTGACGCGCGACGGCCGCAAAATGCGCACCCCCTCCGCGTCTCCGCGTCTCCGCGTGAACCCACCTTCTTCCCTATGATTATTCTAGGACTCGACCCCGGCCTCGGCACCACGGGCTGGGGCGTCATTCGCGCCGATGGTAACCGGCTGAGCCATATTGCGAATGGCCAGATCAGGACCGATCCCTCGATGGCGCTGCCGCGGCGGTTGACGGCGCTGTACTCGGCCTTGCTCGACGTCATCCGCGCCGAGCGGCCCGATGGCGCCGCGGTCGAGGAGGTGCTCGGCAACACCAATGCGCAGTCGACGCTGAAGCTGGGGCAGGCGCGCGGCGTGGTGCTGCTCGCGGCGGCGGGGGCGGGGCTGCATATCGGCGAATATCACCCGTCGACCGTCAAGAAGGGCGTCGTCGGCACCGGCGGCGCGGACAAGAAACAGATTCAGGCGATGATGGCGGTGTTGCTGCCCGGCGCGAAGCTCGCCGGCCCCGACGCCGCCGACGCGCTCGCGGTGGCGATCACGCACGCGCATCATGTCGCGAGCGCGGCGGCGCTGTCGCGACGCACGGGAGTAGGCGCATGATCGTCCATCTGAAGGGCCGGCTCGATCTCGACCGGGATCGACCATGCGGTGATCGACGTCGGCGGCGTCGGTTATCTCGTCGGCGCGTCGGCACGCACGCTGTCCGCGCTCGGGCCGATCGGCGAGGCGTGCACCGTCTTCACCGAATTGCTGGTGGGCGAGGATTTCCAGCGGCTCGTCGGGTTTTCGAGCGCGGACGAGCGCGACTGGTTCCGGTTGCTGACCGCGGTGCAGGGCGTCGGCGCGCGGGTTGCGCTCGCGATCCTGTCCGCGCTTGAACCCGTCGACCTGTCGCGCGCGATCGCCAGCGGCGACAAGGCGATGGTCGCGCGCGCGAACGGCGTCGGGCCGAAGCTCGCCCAACGCATCGTCATGGAATTGAAGGACAAGGTCGGCGGGATCGCGCTCGGGCTCGGCCCCGCGGTGGTCAATGCGGCGCCGGGCGCGTCGGCGGACGCGGTGTCGGCGCTGCTCAACCTGGGGTTCCGGCCCGCCGAGGCGAGCGTCGCGGTGGCGGCGGCGGACGAGGAACTAGGGCCGGGCGCGACGCTCGACGCGCTCGTCCGGCTGGCGCTGCGCAAGGCGTCGAAGCCCTAGTCTCAGTCGGTCTTGGGCCTTTTGGCGGACCGGCGGGGTGCGGGGCCGGGGCCGAACGCGTCGAGCGCGTCGGCATTGCTGCGGCCCCAGTCGTAGAGCAGGTTGACCGGCTCGACGAACCGCCTGCCGAGCGGCGTCAAACGATATTCGACCGCGGGCGGCATCGTCGCGAGCACGTCGCGCAGGATCAGCCCGCTGCCTTCCATGTCGCGCAGCGTCTGCGTCAGCATCTTCTTCGAAATGCCGGGCAGGCTGCGGTGGAGGACGCCGGTGCGCGCGCCGCCCTCGTGCCGCGCATCGAGCGTGTGGAGCACCATGCTCGTCCATTTGGTCGCGAAGAGGTCGAGCACCCGGCGCGGCGCGCAGTCCTCGCGCCAGTCGTCGGCAATCGGGGCGGGATCGTGATCGGGGGCGTTGTCATGCTGGGTCCCTGAGCGTCGCTGGGTCCCGGAAGGTGCCCGGGGCCCCGAATGGTGCCGTCTAGAACGCGCCGCGGGCGATGCCTAGCTACTGCGCTCAAGTGAAACGGAGAATGACGATGGCCCGGACGGCATTGGTGGTTGGCACGAGCGGTATTGTCGGCAGCGCGACGGCGGCGCTGCTGATCGAACAGGGGTGGACGGTGTATGGGCTTGCGCGGCGTCCGTCCGACCAGCCCGGCGTGCACCCGGTCGCCGCCGACCTGACCGACGCGGCAGGCACCGCCGCCGCGCTGAAGGATCTGGCGCCCGACGCGGTGTTCGTCTCGACCTGGTCGCGCCAGGCGACCGAGGCGGAGAATATCCGCGTCAACGGCGCGATGGTCCGCAACCTGCTCGACGGCCTGCGCCCCGCCAAGTCGGTGCGGCATGTCGCGCTGGTGACGGGCCTGAAGCATTATCTCGGGCCGTTCGAGGCGTATGGTAAGGGCGTGCTGCCGCAGACGCCGTTCCGCGAGGAGCAGGGCCGGCTCGACGTCGAGAATTTCTATTATGCGCAGGAGGACGAGGTCTTCGCGGCGGCCGATCGTGACGGGTTCAGCTGGAGCGTGCACCGTCCGCACACGGTGATTGGCAAGGCGGTCGGTAACGCGATGAACATGGGGACGACGCTGGCGGCCTATGCGACGCTGTGCCGCGAGACCGGGCGGCCGTTCCGCTTTCCGGGATCGGCGGCGCAGTGGAATGGGCTGACCGACATGACCGACGCGCGACAGCTCGCGGCGCAGCTCGTCTGGGCGACGACGACGCCCGAGGCGGCGAACGAGGACTTCAACATCGTCAATGGCGACGTGTTTCGCTGGAGCTGGATGTGGTCGCGGATCGCCGACTGGTTCGGGATCGAGGCGGCGCCGTTCGACGGGACGGTCGTACCGCTCGAGGAGCAGATGGCGGACGATGCGGCGGTGTGGCAGCGGATCGCGCAGCGCGAGGGGCTGGTCGAGGCCGATCTCACGCGTCTCGCCTCGCCGTGGCACACCGATGCCGATCTCGGCCGGCCGATCGAGGTCGTTACCGACATGGGCAAGAGCCGGCGGCTTGGCTTTACGCGCTATCAGCCGACCGACGACGCGTTCTTCGACCTGTTCGCGCAGCTCCGCGCGGACCGGCTGATCCCCTAACGCCGCAGCGGGGTGGGCAGCGCCTGCCCCGCAAAATGCGCGTCGAGATTGGCGAGCACGAGCGCGGCCATTTCGGCGCGCCCCTGTTCGGTGGCGCTACCCTGGTGCGGGGCGAGCACGACCTGATCGAGCGTCGCGAGCGCGTCGGGGACGTGCGGCTCGTCGGCAAAGACGTCGAGCCCTGCGCCGGCGATGGTCCCGGCCTGCAGCGCGGCGATCAGCGCGGGTTCGTCGACCAGGCTGCCGCGTGCGACGTTGACGAGGATGCCGTCGGCGCCGAGCGCGCGGAGGATCGCGGCGTCGACGATCCCGCGGGTGGCGTCGCCGCCGGGCGCCGCAAGGATGAGCACGTCGCAGGCCTGCGCGAGGCTGGTCATGTCGGCGTGGAAGACCCAGTCGGGATGCGGCTTCGGCCGGCGCGCGGCGTAATGGATCTGCGCGGCGAAGGGCGCGGCGCGGCGGGCGATCGCGGTGCCGATCTGGCCTAGGCCGAAGATGCCGATCCGGCGGCCGCTCGCGCGCCTGCCGAGCGGGACCGACCAGCCGCCTGTGCGCAGGATCGGGTCGTTCGCGGCGATCCGGCGCTGTACCCCCAGCATCAGCGCGATCGCGAGGTCGGCGACGTCGTCGGTCAGCACGCCGGGCGTCGTCGTGACAGCGACGCCGCGCGCGGTGGCGGCGGCGAGGTCGATGCGGTCGTGGCCGACGCCGTGGATCGCGACGATCTCGAGCGCGGGGAGACGCGCGAGCAACGCCGCGTCGACCCGCGTCGTGCCGCCCCCGACGAGCGCGCGGGTCGAGGCTGGTGGGCTGTCGCGGTGGATGGTGAACCGATCGCGGAGCGCGGTTTCGAGCGGGAGCGGGATGGACGAGGCGATGTAAAGGTCGGGGAGGGGCATTCGCGCGATGCTAGGGGGCGGGCGGGTGTTGGCCAAGTGGGGTGTGGATTGAGGCATGGGTTGCTAACCTTGCCCGTCATCCTGACGAAAGTCAGGATCCAGGGTTACGGGAGACGGCGCTTTTGGCTCTGGGCCCTGACTTTCGTCAGGGTGACGAAGGGGGTGACGAAGGGGGTGACGAGGGGGTGACGAGGGAGGCGGTGGATACGGGGGATGACAGGGGCGGGCGTGAACGGGTAGGGAACGCAGCTTGATGACCGATGCCGAACGCCTGCTGACGCCAGCCCGTCGCCCCGAGGATGTGGACGCCGCGCTGCGCCCCAAGAATCTCGACGAATTCGTCGGGCAGAAGGCCGCGCGCGAAAATCTGCGGATTTTCATCCAGGCCGCCAAGGCGCGCGGGGATGCGCTCGACCATGTGCTGTTCTTCGGGCCGCCGGGGCTCGGCAAGACGACGCTCGCGCAGATCGTCGCGCGCGAGATGGGGGTGGGGTTCCGCGCCACCTCGGGGCCGGTGATCGCCAAGTCGGGCGACCTCGCCGCGCTGCTGACCAATCTCGAGGATGGCGACGTGCTGTTCATCGACGAGATCCACCGGTTGCAGCCCGCGGTCGAGGAGGTGCTGTATCCGGCGATGGAGGACCGCGCACTCGACCTGATGATCGGCGAGGGGCCGTCCGCGCGCAGCGTGCGGATCGATCTGCCGCGCTTCACGTTGGTCGGCGCGACGACGCGGCAGGGCCTGCTGACGACGCCGCTGCGCGATCGGTTCGGGATCCCGGTGCGGCTGCAATTCTATACCGTCGACGAGCTCGAGCGGGTGGTGACGCGCGCAGCGGGGCTGCTCGGGCTCGCGATTTCGAAGGATGGTGCGATGGAGGTGGCGCGGCGCGCGCGCGGTACGCCGCGGATCGCCGGGCGGCTGCTGCGCCGGGTCCGCGACTTCGCCGATGTCGCGGGCGCGGAGATCGTCGATGCGCGCACCGCGGACGCTGCGCTCAACCGGCTCGAGGTCGATGCGCTGGGGCTCGACGCGATGGACCGGCGCTATCTGATGATGATCGCGGACATCTATCGCGGCGGGCCGGTCGGGGTCGAGACGCTCGCGGCGGGCTTGAGCGAACCGCGCGATACGATCGAGGAGGTGATCGAGCCGTATCTGATCCAGCTCGGCCTCGTCGCGCGGACCGCGCGCGGGCGGTGCATGAACGCGGGCGGGTGGAAGCATCTGGGGCTCAATCCGCCGGTCGGGAGCCAGGACGGGCTGTTCGACGTGTGACCGCCGCGCGGCGGATACGAATGGTCGATCCAGCTTCTGCGCGACGACGCTTTTGTTGCGTGGCACCCAAGCCGATGTTCTGGTAGCTCGAGACCATGCCCGTTTCGGCCGCCGCCTCCGCCCGCGAGATCCTCACCAGCCTTCACGACGTGATGGCCGCGCGCACGACCGCGCAAGCCAAGCTCAATTCGGTCGTCGGCATCATCGCCGCGGCGATCGATAGCGAGGTCTGTTCGATCTATCTCCTGCGCGAGGGCGTGCTCGAGCTGTTCGCGACGCGCGGGCTTGCGCAGGAGGCGGTGCACGTTACCAAGCTGTCGCTCGGCGAAGGGCTGGTCGGGACGATCGCGGAGCAGGTCGAGGTGCTCAACCTCGACGAGGCGGCGAGCCATCCCGATTTCGCGTACAAGCCCGAGACCGGTGAGGAGCGCTATCACAGCTTTGCCGGCGTGCCGATCATCCGGCGCGAACGCTCGGTGGGCGTTCTTGCGGTGCAGCATGCCGAAAAGCGCAAATATCAGGACGTCGAGATCGAGGCGCTGCAGACCGTCGCGATGGTGCTGAGCGAGCTGATCGCCAATGCCGGGCTGATCGACACCGCGGGCGGCGGGTCGGATCGGCCGCAATCGACCGCGGCGATGCGGATCGCCGGCCAGAAGCTGGTCGACGGGATGGGGTCGGGCTTCGCCGTGTTCCACCAGCCACGCATCCATATCGAGCATACCGTCGCCGAGGATACCGATGCCGAGCGGCACCGTGTCTATGCCGCGTTCGACAAGATGCGCGAGGGCATCGAGCGAATGACGCGCGAGGCGGAATTCGGCGTCGGCGGCGAGCATGAGGAGGTGCTCGAGACCTACAAGATGTTCGCCTATGACGAGGGCTGGGCGCGGCGGATCAACGAGGCGATCGATTCCGGGCTGACCGCGGAGGCGGCGATCGAGCGCGTCCAGCAGCGTACGCGCCAGCGGATGCGGCAGATAGACGATCCGCTGCTCGCCGACCGGATGCACGATCTGGAGGACCTGTCGAACCGGCTGTTGCGGATCGTGTCGGGGCAGATGGGCACCGCGGCGCAGATGGGGCTGCGGCAGGACACGATCCTGATCGCGCGCAACCTCGGGCCGGCCGAGCTGCTCGAATATGACAAGCGCCGGCTGAAGGGGGTGATCCTCGAGGAAGGGTCGCTGACCGCGCATGTCACGATCGTCGCGCGCGCGATGGGCGTGCCCGTGCTTGGCCGCGTCCGCGACGTGCGGCGGCTGATCGCGGAGGGCGACCTGCTGCTGCTCGACAGCGCGGACGCCAACGTCTTCGCGCGCCCGTCCGCGGCGATGGAGGAGGCGTTCGAAGCGCGGCTCGCGCTGCGGCAGAAGCGGCGCGCGGCGTTCGCCGCACTCCGCGATGTGCCGCCGATCACGAAGGACGGCCACCGGCTGACGCTCATGGTCAATGCGGGCCTGCGCGACGATGCCGCCGCGCTCGACGTGACGGGTGCGGACGGGATCGGCCTGTTCCGCACCGAGTTCCAATTTCTCGTCTCCGCCACGCTGCCGCAGCGCGAGCGGCAGCAGAGGCTGTACCGCGAGGTGCTCGACGTCGCGGGCGATCGACCCGTGATCTTCCGCACGGTCGATATCGGTGGCGACAAGGCGCTGCCCTATCTGAACAAGGCGGCGGCAGACGAGGAAAATCCGGCGATGGGCTGGCGCGCGCTGCGGCTCGGGCTCGAGCGCGACGGGCTGATGAAGGTGCAGGCACGCGCGCTGCTCGAGGCGGCGGCGGGGCGTACGCTCAACGTCATGTTCCCGATGGTCAGCGAGCCATGGGAATTCGACGAGGCCAAGGCGCTGTTCGAGGCGCAGCGGACGTGGCTCGCGGGGCGCGGGCGCAAGCTGCCGACGACGATCCGCTACGGCGCGATGCTCGAGGTGCCAGCACTTGCCGAGATGCTCGACATCCTGCTGCCCAAGATCCAGTTCCTGTCGGTCGGGACCAACGACCTGACGCAGTTCCTGTTCGCCGCCGACCGCGCCAATCCCAAGCTTGCCGAACGTTATGACTGGCTGAGCCCGTCGATCCTGCGCTTCCTCGCGCGGCTGGTCGGGCCGGCGCGCGCGGCGGGCGTCGATCTGGGCGTGTGCGGCGAGATGGGCGGGCGGCCGCTCGAGGCGATGGCGCTGGCGGGGATCGGGATCGACCGGCTGTCGATCACGCCCGCGGCGGTCGGGCCGATCAAGGCGATGGCGCGATCGCTCGATCTCGGCGCGATCACGGCGCACATGACGACGCTTCTCGCCGACCCGCCGCGCGACATGCGGGCGGCGCTGACCGACTGGGCGACGCAGAACGGCGTCGAACTGGCCTGAAGCGCGGTTTGGCTGGGGGGTTCGCGTTGACACGCGGTATAGGCTCTGGAACATGACCTGCCTGGCGGGTGACCGGTACGGCCCGCAATCGGAGAGTATAATGGACGACGTCGCAACCGGGCAGATCCCTGCGCCCGCCACGCCCGATCGGGCTGGCGACATCCTGCGTGCCGCGCGCGAGGATCAGGGGCTGACGATGGCCGATGTCGGCGCGCGCACCCGCGTGCCGCTGCGCCATCTCGAGGCGATCGAGGCATCCGACTATGCCACGCTGCCGTCATCGACCTACGCGGTCGGGTTCGCCAAGGCCTATGCACGCGCGGTCGGTGCGGACGAGGTGCGCGTCGCCAACATGGTCCGCGCCGAACTGGGCAGCGTCGTGCGCCGGACGCCCGAATATGCGCCATACGAGATGGCCGACCCTGCGCGCGTGCCGTCGCGCGGCGTGGCGATCGTCGCGCTCGGGATCGCGCTGGCGGTGCTGGTGCTCGTCGGTCTGTGGTACGGCACCGATCTGTTCCGCGGCGGCGCGGGGTCGACGGGGGCCACCACCACCGTTGCCGAAGTGCCGAGCGCGACACCGGCCGCCTCCGCACCCGTCGTGGCGCCCGCGCCAACCCCGGAAACGGGCCAGGTGACGCTCGCGGCGACCGACGAGGTGTGGATGCGCGTCTATGACGCCGACAACAAGACGCTGTATCTGGGCACGATGAAGCCGGGCGACCGGTTCGACGTGCCGCGCGATGCGAAGGATCCGATGATCAACGTCGGTCGCCCCGACAAGCTGACGGTGACGTTGAACGGCGCCAACGTCCCGCCGCTCGGCACCGGCGAGCGTGCGATCAAGGACGTCCGGGTCGGCGCGGTGGCAATCGCCGCGCGTCTGTCGGGTGCAGCGACGGGCGCAGCCAATGAAACCTCGTCGCCGTCCGCGGAAGCTTCGACGGGTTCGGCGACAGGGTCGGCGGGGAATGCGTCGGGCACGCCTTAAGGCTGGCGACAGGAACGATATTGCAGCTATACCCGATCGGTATCCAGTGCCCCGGGGGTAGCCCATGCGTAAGTCCACTATTCTATCCATCGCTCTTATGGGGGCGATGGTGCCCGTATCGGGTCACGCGCAGTCGAACGTCGAAGGTCGCGTCGGCAAGCTCGAAAGCGAGATGCGCGCGGTTCAGCGCAAGGTCTTTCCAGGCGGCGCGGGCCAGTTGCTCCAGCCCCAGGTCACCGCGCCCGAGACGGTCAACGGCCCCGGGCCCGGCACGCCGGCGACCAGCGCGATCACCGATCTCGCGCAGCGCGTCACCTCGCTCGAGCAGCAGATCGCGTCGCTGACGGGGCAGGCCGAGCAGAATCAATACAGGACACGCCAGCTCGAGGAACAGTTCGAGGCCTATCGGCGCGCGACCGACGAGCGTATCAAGCTGGTCGAGGGCGCCCGCGCGGGTGGCGCCGCTGCCGGTACGACGTCGGGCAATCTGACGGGCGGGTCGGGTGCGGGCGGTCCCGAGGAGGACCCAGCGCCCGTGCGGCCGACGCGGACCGGGGGCGGCCGCACGACGACGACGGCAGCCGCGAGCGAGGGCGGTACGGTGTCGGCCTCGGCCGGATCGACCGCAAACGTCGAAAAGCCGTCGACGGGCAACGCGGCCGAGGACGAGTATCTGTACGGGTACCGGCTGTGGTCGGCGAAGAAATATCCCGAGGCGCAGGCGCAGCTGAAGAAGATGGTCGCGACCTATCCCAAGGATCGTCGCGCAAGCTATGCGCAGAACCTGCTCGGACGATCCTATCTCGACGAGGGCAAGCCCAGCCTCGCGTCGATGGCGTTCTACGACAATTACAAGAAGATGCCCGACGGCGAGCGGGCGCCGGAGAGCCTTTATTATCTCGGTCAGGCGCTCACGAGGCTCAACAAGGCCGCGGATGCGTGCAAGGTCTATGACGAGCTGAACGACGTGTACGGCGCCAAGCTGCCCCCCGCGATGAAGACTCAGGTCGCAGCGGGACGCACGGCGGCCAAATGCAAATAGCCGGCTGAGGTCGAACACCTATGATCGATGTGACCGACGACGGGCGACGTTTCGCGGCTGACTTCGCACGGCTGGCGCAGGGGGTTGGCAGCCCGCTGCTCGCGGTGTCGGGCGGGCCCGACAGCATGGCGATGCTGACGCTGGCGCATGAGGCGCTCGGGACCGGTTTTACGGTCGCGAGCATCGATCACCGGCTGCGACCCGAAGCGGCCGAGGAATCCGCGATGGTCGCACGCCACTGCGCGACGCTCGGCATCGCGCACGCGACACTGGCGCCGAGCGTGCCGATCGCCGGCGCGAGCATCCAGGCGCAGGCGAGGACCGCACGCTATGCGCTGCTGGCTGGACACGCCCGCGCGATCGGTGCCGGGTGCATCGTCACCGCGCACCATGCCGATGATCAGGCGGAAACCTTCCTGATGCGCGCGGCGCGCGGGTCCGGGCTCGCCGGGCTGGCGGGGGTGCGCGCGCGCACCGAGGTCGCGGGCGTCGCCGTCATCCGCCCGTTGCTCGACTGGCGGCGCGCCGAACTGCGCGCGATCGTCCGGCGCGCGGAGGTGCCGTTCTTCGACGACCCGTCGAACCAAGATGACCGGCACGACCGGACGCGGTTCCGTCGCCTGCTCGATGCGAACGAGTGGCTGGGCACCCCCAATCTCGCGCGTGCGGCGGCGGCACTGGCGGAGGCGGACGCCGATGTGCGCGCAATGGTCGAATGGCTCTGGTCGGACCGTGCCAAGGTGGCGGGCGGCGAGGTCCGGTTGAGCGTCGGCGCGCTGCCCCGCGAAGTGCTGCGCAGGCTGGTCCGTCATGCAATCGGCATCGTCCGCGCCGAGATGGCGGGTGCAGCGATCCCCGACGGGGCGGTCGATCACCCCCGCGGCGGCAGTCGAGGGCGAATGGAGCAACGCGGTCAACATCGAGAAGCTGCTCGACGCGCTGATGGCGGGGAAGCGCGCCACGCAGGCCGGTGTCATCGCATCGCCCCGCGCAGACGTATGGCGGTTCCGCCCGGCGCCGCCACGACGCACAGCTTGAGGCCCGAACCCCTCCGCCGCGCGCCGTCCTGACGCTCGTGAGCCTGACGGGGCCGGACCGGTCTGTCGACCCGGCGTGATCGCGTGGTCGCGGAATCGCCGTCTTTCGGACAATCCGGCATGTGATTGCTACCAAGTCGGGGCTTGTTCCATTGCCATTAACCCGCGTGCGCTTATCTTGTGGGCTCGAAAGGTATCCGGCACCCATGAACGACAACAACAATGGCGGCGATAACCGTGGCGACAAGCCGCAAGGGCCCAACAATGGCAGCCCCTGGATGAAGAGCCTGCTGATCTGGGTGGGCATCCTCGCCGCGCTGGCGTTGTTCGTGACGATGTTCGACGGTCGCACCGCCGCATCGAGCGGCGGCAACACGATCGCCTATTCCGCCTTCCTCGACAAGGTCGACGAGGGCACGGTCAAAGACGTCAATATCTCGCGGGATATCATCTCGGGGACGTTGTCGAGCGGCGAGAAGTTCCGCGCCTACCCGATCCAGGACGCGACGCTCGTCCCCAAGCTGCGCGAGAAGGGCGTGGCGATCAGCGCGAAGCCCGAGGAAGGGCCGTCGATGCTGGCGATGCTGCTCTACCAGTCGCTGCCGTTCCTGCTGTTCCTCGGCATCGCGTTCTTCGTGCTGAAGCAGATGCAGAAGAATTCGGGCTCGGGCGCGATGGGCTTCGGCAAGAGCCGTGCGAAGATGCTGACGCAGAAGGAAGGCAAGGTCACCTTCCAGGATGTCGCCGGCATCGACGAAGCGCGCGAGGAGCTCGAGGAGATCGTCGAGTTCCTGAAGGACCCGACCAAGTTCGCGCGCCTCGGCGGCAAGATCCCCAAGGGCGCGCTGCTCGTCGGCTCGCCGGGTACCGGCAAGACGCTGCTCGCCCGCGCGATCGCCGGCGAGGCGGGTGTGCCGTTCTTCACGATCTCGGGCTCCGATTTCGTCGAGATGTTCGTCGGCGTGGGCGCGAGCCGCGTGCGCGACATGTTCGAGCAGGCCAAGAAGTCCGCACCATGCATCGTCTTCATCGACGAGATCGATGCGGTCGGTCGCCATCGTGGTGCAGGCCTCGGCAACGGCAATGACGAGCGCGAGCAGACGCTGAACCAGCTGCTGGTCGAGATGGACGGCTTCGAGGCGAACGAAGGCATCATCATCATCGCCGCGACCAACCGTCCCGACGTGCTCGACCCCGCGTTGCTGCGTCCGGGCCGCTTCGATCGCCAGGTCACGGTGCCGCGGCCGGATATCGAGGGTCGCATCAAGATCCTCGAAGTCCACATGAAGAAGGTGCCGCTCGCACCCGACGTCGACGCGCGCGTGATCGCACGCGGTACGCCGGGCTTCTCGGGTGCCGATCTCGCCAACCTCGTCAACGAGGCGGCGCTGCACGCGGCGCGCAAGGGCAAGCGCCTGGTGGCAATGGCCGAGTTCGAGGAGGCCAAGGACAAGGTCATGATGGGCGCCGAGCGTCGCAGCATGGTCATGACCGACGACGAGAAGCGGATGACCGCGTATCACGAGGCCGGCCATGCCGTCGTCGCGATGCACGAGGCCGCGTCGGATCCGATCCACAAGGCGACGATCATCCCGCGTGGTCGTGCGCTGGGCATGGTCATGCGTCTGCCCGAGCGTGACAGCTACAGCTATCACCGCGACAAGATGTACGCGAACCTCGCGGTGTCGATGGGGGGCCGCGTCGCCGAGGAAGTGATCTTCGGCTACGACAAGGTCTCGTCGGGCGCGAGCGGCGACATCCAGTACGCCACGGGTCTGGCGCGCGACATGGTCACGCGCTGGGGTATGTCGGACAAGGTCGGGCCGCTCGAATATGGCGAGCCGGAGGGCGAATCGTTCCTCGGCTATTCGTCGAGCCGTCCGTCGCGGATGTCGAACCAGACCGCGCAGCTGATCGACGACGAGATCAAGCGGATCGTCGAGGGCGGTCTCGACCGCGCCAAGCAGGTGCTGAGCGATCATGTCGACCAGCTCCACACGGTCGCGGGCGCACTGCTCGAGTTCGAGACGCTGACGGGTGACGAGATCAAGAAGCTGATCGCGGGCGAGGATCTTGACCGGCCGGATCCGGGTGCGAAGGCGTCGACCGTCCCGCGTGCGGGTACCTCGATCCCGAAGACGCGGCGTCCGAACGGGCCGTTTGGCACGCCGACCCCGCTGGGTGCCTGATCCGGTTCAGCGGTTAGTCAGTTAAACGCTTGCATGGGCGGTCTTTTCGCAAGGAAAGGCCGCCCATGTCGTCTGTGCTTTCGAAGGCCGTGATCGCTGCATTGCTGGCCGGCGGGATGGCGAAGCCCGCGTCCGCGGCGATGACCGTCGGGACGTTCCTCGCACGCGCCAATGCGCTGCGCGATCAGGGGCCGATGGCGCTGATGTCGCCCGACTTTCCCGCGCTGAAGGCGGAGGCCAAGGCCGCGACGACGCAGTTGAAGGCCGAACGCGCCGCGCGCGCCGCGGCAGGCAAGCCGCCGATCGCCTGCGTGCCCGAGGGGGAGTCGGTCGGGATCATGGATATGCTCGACGGGCTGTCGGACCTGCCCGCGAGCTATCAGAAGCGGCCGTTGAAGGACGGCTATGCGCGGGTGCTGGCGAATCTGTATCCGTGTCGGTGAGGTGGTGAGCGGGGCTCGCGGCCTGTAGCGGATGCCAGGCAAGCCACCCGATGTCGTCATCCCAGCGGAAGCTGGGGTCTTTCCGTTTGGCGGGTGGCGTGGCCGCTCGGGGAGATCCCAGCGTTCGCTGGATGACGAGGGTGGTTTGGGCGGGGCTGTGCCGATCGTGCCCGCGCGCGGATCAGTCCGTCAGACCGTGAAGCAGCAGCAGCACGACGAACGCGATCAGCACGGTGAAGGCGAAGGTCAGCAGTGCGACCGTGCGCCATCCCGCCGAGACCTTGCCGAGCGCATAAGCGCCGCGAAGTTGCGCGAACATGTGGACCGGTGGGACGAGCAGCGCCGCCATCACGATCCACCCGCTCGCCAGCCCTGCCAGCCCGCCGAGCATCAGCACGATCGCGAGCAGCATCATGAACGCCAGCGAATAGGTCACGAAGATCGCGTGGTCGTAGAGGTGGTGCTTGCGTCGCCACAGGAACAGCAGCGCCATGAACGGCACGGACAGCGGGATCAGCCCCCAGCTGTATTTATAGGCGCTCGACTGCAGCTTGTAGATCATCAGCCCGGGATTGGCGTTCGCCTTGGCGATGCCGTGATCGAGCCGGGTCCATCCGATCTTCAGGTCGGTGAAGGTGAAATCGTCGGAGTCCGACTTGGCCCCGCGCGCGGCAGCCAGCGCGCGGATGGTGCCGCGCAGGACGGTGGCCTGCGTATCGAGATCGGTGGTCGGCTCGCCCGCGCGGACCGCGACCGCCCGCTCGCGCTCGACGCGCGCGAGTTCGACGCGTGCCTTTGCCGACTCGCGCTCGAGCGCGGCGCGGTTCTGTGCGGTCGGGGTGCCGATCTGGTCCGCCATCTCGCCGCCGACCAGGCCGATTGTCGCGAACATGAGGAAGACCGTGAACAGGAACAGCGCGAGCGGCGAGACGAACCGCGCGCGCTCGCCATTGACGTAGCGCCGCGTGAGCGTGCCGGGATGCAGGATGAGCAACGGCAAGGTGCGCCAGATCTTGCCCTCGAAATGAAAGACGCCGTGCGCGATCTCATGGCCGATCGCACCGAGCGAGCGGTGGACGTGCGCGCCCTGTCCGCAGGCATGGCAGTGCGCACCGATCAGCGCCGTGCCGCAGTTGAGGCAGAGCGCTTCCGACGCGTGAGTCCCGTGCGCAGCCGTCGATTCGCCCGCACGCGGTTCGAACGCGCGCCCGACCAATGCCCCTGTGGCGATGTCCGCCGCTGCCCCCATGTCCCCGGTCATATCCTGAGCGTAACGCACCCCGGACGTTGGCGCGAGTCGATTTGCCATGATAGTCGGGGGGCATGACCGACCCGCGCGCCACCGAGACTTCCGCAACCCTGATCGCCGATATGGGCGCGCGCGGACGCGCTGCCGCGGTGTTGCTGGCGGGGATGCCGACGGCGACGAAGGCAGGCGCGCTCGAACAGGCGGCCGCGGCGATCCGGGCGGAGTCGTCGGCAATCCTCGTGGCAAACGTGCGCGACATGGCGCGCGCGCGTGCGGCCGGGTTGTCTGGGGCGATGCTCGACCGGCTGCGGCTCGACGAGGCGCGGATCGCGGCGATGGCGGACGGGGTCGCCGCGGTCGCGGCGCTGGCGGATCCGGTCGGGCAGCTGATCGACTCGCGCGAGCGGCCGAACGGGCTGGCGCTGTCGCGCGTGCGCGTCCCGATCGGGGTGATCGGCATCGTCTATGAAAGTCGCCCCAACGTCACCGCGGACGCCGCTGCGCTGTGCGTGATGGCAGGGAACGCCGCGATCCTGCGCGGGGGTCCGAAGCCGTCGAGAGCAACCGTGCGATCCATGCGGCGCTGATCGCCGGACTGGCGGCGGGCGGGGTCCCCGGCGATGCGGTGCAGCTGGTACCGACCACCGACCGCGCGGCGGTGGGGGCGATGCTGAAGGCGGACGGGGTGATCGACCTGATCATCCCGCGTGGCGGCAAGAGCCTGGTCGCGCGCGTCCAGGCCGAGGCACGCGTGCCGGTGCTCGCGCATCTCGACGGGATCAACCATGTCTATGTCGATGCGTCCGCGGCGCCGGACATGGCGGCGGCGATCGTGGTCGATGCCAAGATGCGCCGCACGGGGATTTGCGGCGCGATGGAAACGCTGCTGATCGATCGCGACTATGCGGCGGGAGCGGCGCTGATCGAGCGGCTGGTCGAGACGGGGTGCGTCGTGCGCGGCGACGCGGCCGCGTGCGCGCTGGTCCCGGGTATCGGACCGGCGACCGCAGCGGACTGGGATACCGAATATCTCGACGCGGTCGCCTCGGTTGCGGTCGTCGACGGGCTCGACGGCGCGGTCGCGCATATCGCGCGGCACGGATCGCATCATACCGACGCGATCGTCGCGGAGGATTCCGCCGTCGCCGAGCGCTTCCTGGCCAGCGTCGACAGCGCGATCGTCCTGTGGAACGCGTCGACGCAGTTCGCCGATGGCGGCGAATTCGGGCTGGGCGCGGAGATCGGCATCGCCACCGGCCGGCTGCATGCGCGGGGCCCGGTCGCGCTCGAGGGGCTGACGACGTACAAGTGGATCGGGCGCGGCACGGGGCAGGTCCGCGGATGACGCGATGACGCGCATCGGCATTCTCGGCGGGTCGTTCAATCCCGCGCATCGCGGGCACCGCGCGATCACGCTGGCGGCGATCGATGCGCTCGCGCTCGACGCGGCGTGGTGGCTCGTCTCGCCCGGCAATCCGCTCAAGGATGCCGCGCGCGACATGGCGCCGCTGCCCGCGCGGCTGGCGTCCGCGCGCGCGATGGCGCGGCGTGCGCCGATCCGCGCGACCGATATCGAGACGCGGCTGCACACGCGCTACACGCTCGACACGATCCGCAAGCTGAAGCGGCGGCATCCGAAGAATCGCTTCATCTGGCTGATGGGCGCGGACAATCTGGCGGAGTTCCATCGGTGGAAAAACTGGCGCCAGATCGCGCGCGAGGTTCCGATTGCGGTAATTGCGCGTCCGGGATATGACGGGCGCGCCCTCGCGGCCCCCGCGATGGGTTGGCTGCGGCGCTTCCAACGGCGCACAGACCATGCGAAGAGCTGGACGACGTGGAGATTGCCGGCCCTTGTGCTGTTGCGCTTCCGACCCGACCCGACCTCCGCAACCGGCCTGCGCGCCGAAAACCCCCTGTGGTTTCGGCACGTTGCCGGACCGCCCGACCGTTCCAGCATGTCGCCGGGCCGGTAATCTTAGGAGCTGACTTGGCCACTTCCCCTACTGCCCCTCGCGCGACCGACCCCGAAGAGGTTGAGGCGCTGCATCGCCTGATCCTCGCGTCGCTCGACGACGACCAGGCGGTCGAGACGATCTCGATCCCGCTCGCGGGCAAGACCAGCATCGCCGACTACATGGTGATCGCCAGCGGTCGCTCGACCCGCCAGGTCGCCTCGATGGCGCAGAAGCTGGCCGAGCGGATCAAGGCCGAGTTCAAGCGCCCGGTGAAGATCGAAGGCCTGCCGACCGCCGACTGGGTGCTGATCGACGCGACCGACATCATCGTCCACCTGTTCCGCCCCGAAGTCCGCAGCTTCTACAACCTGGAGCGGATGTGGGCGTTCGGCGATGCGCCGACGCCGCCTGCGATGCCGACCTTCACCGACGAAGACTGATCCGGCGCGACGGCCGGAGGGCGTATCATGCTGCTCCACATCGTCGCCCGCGGCCGGATCGGGCGGTCACCCGAGGCCGAGCTGGTCGACCGGTATCTGAAGCGGATCGTCTGGCCGACCAAGGTCAGCGAGCTGCCCGATACCGGCGGCCGGATCCCGGTCGTCGGTGAGCAGACGAAGCGCATCCTGCTCGACGAGAAGGGTGAAACGCTGTCCTCGACCGCGTTTGCGCACAAGCTCGGGCGGTGGCGCGACGACGGCGTGCGCGAGGCGCGGTTCATGATCGGCGCCGCCGACGGCTTCGACGACGCCGCGCGATCCGAGGCGGATCTGCTGTTCTCGTTCGGACGCGCGACATGGCCGCATCTCCTAGCCCGCGCGATGCTGGCCGAGCAGCTGTTCCGCGCGACCAGCATCCTGGCCAATCACCCCTATCACCGCGAGGGGTGACGATGCGGGCGACGCACGTCATCATCCTGCTGTCGCTGTTCGCCGGTGCCACCGCGTCGATCGCGCGCGAGGGCGCGGGCGCGCCGCGCGATCGGCTGTCCGAGGCCCGCCGGCAGCTGGGCGAGGCGAAACGTACCGCGATCCTGGCGGCGGCGCGGGCGGATCGTCTGACGGCGGCGGCCGCGCGCGAGCGCCGGCAGGCGGATCGCATCAATGCGCGCCAGCGCGCGCTCGCCGCCAAGGTCGTCGCAGCGCAGGCGGATATCGAGGCCGCGCGTCTTCGCGTGACGATCATCGACCGATTGCTGACGGATCAGCGCGCCGCGCTGGGGGCGGCGCAGACGCCGATCGCCCGATTGCTCGCCGCGCTCCAGGCGCTCGCGCGACGTCCGACGATCGTCGCGGTCGCGCAGCGCGGGTCGGTCGACGATCTCGTCCATGTCCGTGCGGTGCTGGGCACCGCGCTGCCCGTGGTCCGGGCGCAGACCCAGGGCGTGCGCGCCGCGCTGGACCGGACGCGGCGATTGCAGGCGGGGGCGGTCCTTGCGGCGACCGCGCTCCGCGAGGGGCGTGCGCGGCTGGAGGCGAACCGGTCCGCGCTCGCGACGCTGGAGGCGGATCACCGCGCCCGCAGCCAGGCGTTCGGGCGGACCGCGATCAGTGAGTCGGATCGTGCACTGGCGATGGGCGAGCGGGCACGCGATCTGGTCGACGGAATGGCGGTGGCGGACCTCGCCGAGGCGACCGCACGCGAGCTCGCAGCGCTGCCCGGGCCGTCGCCGCGCCCGGTCGCACCCGGCAGCGTCGTCCCGGCCGCCCCGCACGGAATCTATCGCCTGCCGGTCCGCGGCCAGCTGGTGACGGGTTTCGACGAGGTGTCGGCGGCGGGCGTCCGATCACGCGGGCTGACCTTTGCGGTCGCGCCGCGTGCGCGCGTCGTCGCGCCCGCGGCGGGGTTGGTCCGCTATGCCGGGCGGTTCCGCAGCTATGGCACGATCGTGATCGTCGATCATGGTGCGGGCTGGTCGAGCTTGATCACCGGGTTGTCGGCCACGCCGGTCAAGCCCGGGGTACGCGTTGCGATGGGCGCGCCGATCGGGATCGCACAACGCAGCGAGCCAAGGGTCACGGTCGAGCTGCGCCGGCAGGGACGCGCCGTCGACGCCGCCGCGCTGATCGGCTAGCGGGTCGTCGCCCCGCGGCGTGCGACCGGGCCACGCACCAGAAGCGGTTGCGCCGCGGCCGATGCCAATCGCAAAGGTCAGCATGGCTTTGCTCCCGACCCGTTAACCCGCTACATCGTCGCTTCCCCCGGTTTCAGGACCTTAGATGCCCCGTCCGATCCTTTCCGCTACCGCCATCCTCGGCGCTCTCACACTGGTGCCACTCGCAGCCTCGGCGATGGCCGCGGTCGACACCGCGACCTACCGCGAGTTCGATCAGTTTCTCGACGTGTTCAATCGCGTGAAGGCGGATTATGTCGACAAGGTCGATGACAAGACGCTGATCAAGGGCGCGATTCAGGGGATGCTCGCCAGCCTCGATCCGCATTCGAGCTATGTCGATGCGCTCGACTACGAGAATCTGCGGATCATGACCGAAGGCAATTATGGTGGCCTCGGCCTGACGGTGCAGATGGAGGACGGCGCGATCAAGGTCGTCACGCCGCAGGAAGACTCGCCCGCGGCACGCGCAGGGGTGAAGTCCGGGGACTATATCACGCATATCGACGGCAAGCTGATCTATGGCGACTCGCTCGACGTGGCAGTCGCGCAGATGCGCGGCAAGCCCGGCAGCAAGATCACGCTGGGACTCGTCCGCCCGGGCCGCGACAAGCCGCTCGACGTGTCGATGGTCCGCGAGATCATCGTTCAGAAGCCGGTGAAGTGGGAAGTCCGCGGCGACGTCGGCTATATCAACATCAACACCTTCAGCGAGAATACCGGCGCCGACACGCGTGCGGCGATCATGGCGATCGACAAGTCGCTCGGGCATCGTCCGCTCGGCTATGTCGTCGACCTTCGCCAGAATGGCGGCGGGCTGCTGACGCAGGCGATCGCGGTGAGCGACGCGTTCCTCGATCACGGCGAGATCGTCTCGCAGCGCGGTCGCGAGAAGACCGATATCGAGCGCTATTATGCCAAGCCCGGCGACGATGCGCACGGCCTGCCGATCGTCGTGCTGACCGATCCCGGGACCGCGTCGGCGTCGGAGATCGTCGCGGGCGCTCTGCAGGATCACCACCGCGCGCTGATCATGGGCGAACGGACGTTCGGCAAGGGATCGGTGCAGACCGTGCTCCAGCTCGGGCCGGAGACCGCGTTGCGGCTGACCACGGCTCGCTATTTCACGCCGTCGGGCCGGTCGGTGCAGGAGGGCGGGATCGAGCCCGACATCAGGGTCCCGCAGATCAGTGATCCCGACCACAAGGCGCGCCCGGTCTTTCGCGAGGCCGATCTTCGCCGTCACCTGATCAACGAGGTCAAGGCCGACAACGCGGTACTCGAGGAGGATACCAAGGACGATCCACGCTTCTCGGCCACGCCCGAGGCGCTCAAGAAGCAGGGGGTCGAGGACTTCCAGCTCTACTACGCGCTGAAGACCGTCGCGCGGCTGGGCGGCGCGGCACAGGTCGCCGCGGCGACCAAGGCGCCCGTCAAGTGAGCGTACGTCGCGGGCTGGGGATGACCAAGAACGAGGAGATCGCCCGGTCGATCGCGTTCACGCTGCCGCTGCTGCTTCTGCTCGGTGCGCTGGGATCGCAGTTCCTGGGCGGGCTCTATCCGTGCGAGATGTGTCATTGGCAGCGGTGGCCGCATTATGCCGCGGTGCTGATCGCGGGCGCGTCGTTCCTCGTGCCGCAGCGATCGTTGCGCGCATCGCTGGTGATCGTGGCCGCGCTGCTGATCGGGATCAGCGGGGCGATCGGGCTGTTCCACGCGGGCGTCGAATATCATTGGTGGAACGGCATCACCGCCTGCACCACGACCGTGTCGATGGCGGGGACGACGCCCGCCGAGCGGCTCGCGGCGATCATGAACGCACCGATGGTCCGCTGCGACGCGGCGCAGTGGACGCTGGCGGGGATTTCGCTCGCCGGGTTCAACGCCATCTTTTCGCTGGGCGGCGCGATCACCATCTTGCTCCTTATGAGGAAGACACGATGACCCAGGCCGCACCCCCGCACGCCGTCCCGACGCAAGGCGCACCGACGCTGGGCGCACGCTGGAAGCCCGGCGACCGCAAGCATCCGAGCAGCGCGATGGTCCGCGTCGACCAGGCGGGCGAATATGGTGCGATCCGTATCTATGCGGGGCAGCTGGCGGTGCTCGGCGATCGCCATCCCGCCGCGCGATCGATCCATCACATGGCGCAGCAGGAGGAACGCCACCGCGCGTTCTTCGACCGGATGATCGTCGAGCGCGGCGTGCGGCCGACGGTACTGCAGCCGATCTGGAAGGTCGCGGGGTTTGCGCTGGGGGCGGTGACCGCGGCAATCGGTCCGAAGGCGGCGATGGCGTGCACCGCGGCGGTCGAGACCGAGATCGACAAGCATTACGAAGAACAGGTCGTCGCGCTGGGCGACAGCGATCCCGAGCTCACTGCCGCGATCCTCGATTTCCAGGCCGAGGAGCTCGAGCACAAGGCGACCGCGATCGCAGCCGGTGCCGAGGAGACGCCGGGCTATCCAGTGTTGAGCGCGCTGATCCGCGCGGGTTGCAAGGTGGCGATCGCGACGGCGAAGCGGATCTGACCCGACGGCGCGCCTGCTGCGTTCAGCATAGGGCCAGAGACGACCGTCGATGAGACGGCGACAGGATACGGATTGTGGGAGTGATGCGTATGAGGATGATATTGGCGGTGGCGATATTGGCCACCAGCCCGGTGGCGGCGCAGACCGCGACTCCGGGCGCGGCGGTGCCTGCCAAGCCCGGTGCCGCGGCGCCCAAGCCCGCGTCGGCCCCCGGCGAGGTGTCGCGGAGCGCGCCGATCAACGGCGTGCTGACGCTGTTTGGCAACGAACGCTGCCCGACCAATGCGCAGGGCGAGGAGATCGTGATCTGCGTCCGCCGCAGCGCGCAGGAGCAGTATCGCGTCCCCAAGGAGCTTCGCGAGTTCGCGGTGACGCCGCAGAACGAAAGCTGGGCGGCCAAGGCGCAGGGGACGATGGGCACGGGTGTCGGCGTGAACAGCATCGGCAGCTGCTCGACCGTCGGAGCCGGCGGCGCGACGGGATGCTTCGGGCAGCGCGTCCGCGAGGCACGCCGTGAGAACAAGGAGCGCGCTGCCGAGGTGCCCGTCCTTCCGTAAAATTCCTCGGTAAGACGGGCGGAGGCGGTCAGCCCTTGGGCTTGAGCCCGCGGACACGGTGCCAGATGTAGAAGCCGACCAGCGCAATCAGGACGATGCCGATCAGCAGGTCCGCGCTGTGGAAGGCGGCCTTCACGCGGGGGTCGCTGTCCCATTTGTCGCCGAGCTTCATGCCGACCCAGGCCAGACCGAAGCACCACGGCCATGAGCCGATGAAGGTGTAGAGGTGGAACGGCACCAGCTTCATCCGCGCGACGCCCGCCGGGAACGCGATGAACGATCGGATGACGGGCAAAAGCCGGCCGATCAGCACCGCCATGCTGCCCCAGCGCGCGAAGAACCGGTCGGCGGCGTCGAGCTCGCCCGGCCCGATCAGGACGTAGCGGCCCCAGCGCTCGGCCATCGGCCGGCCGCCGCGCTTGCCGACTTCATAGGCGACGATCGAGCCGAGATTGCACCCGATCGCGCCCGCGGTCGCGGCGAGATACAGGTCGAACCGTCCGGTCGACACGAGATAGCCGGCGAACGGCATGATGATCTCGGATGGAAGCGGGATGCACGCGCTTTCGATCGCCATGAGGATCGCGATACCGACATAGCCGCCGGACGAGATCACCCAGATCGTGAAGGTGGCCAGTACGGCCAGGATCTTTTCGAACATGGGTCGGCGATCTGCGCGATGCGGCGCGCGAAGGGAAGGGGCAATCGGTCCTGCCCTTCGGCGAAAAGGGAGGCGCCCGGGCTTTACGCTAGGCCAGCCGTGCGCCGGCCATGCGCAGGTCTTCGACGAAGCGCGCATATTCCTCCTCGGCCTGCACCTTGTCGGGCAGACGCAGGAGGTAGCTGGGATGCACCGTGATCCATGCCTCGCCACCACCCGGCAACTGGAGCGCACGACCGCGTTCCTTGCCGATCGTCATGACCTTGCCGAACAGCGAGCGCGCCGCCGTGGCGCCCAGCGCGACCGTTATCTTCGGCGCGACGAGCATCTGTTCCTGTTCGATCCACCAGCGGCATGCCTCGATCTCGCCCGCACCCGGCTTGGCGTGAATACGCCGCTTGCCGCGTTGTTCGAACTTGAAGTGCTTGACCGCGTTGGTGACGTAGGCGCGGCTGCGGTCGAGCCCGGCATCGGCCATCGCGCGATCGAACATCTGGCCGGCGGGCCCGACGAACGGCCGACCGGCAAGATCCTCCTGGTCGCCCGGCTGCTCGCCCACGAACATCAGCGGTGCATCGATCGGCCCCTCGCCGAACACCGTCTGCGTCGCCGGCTTGTAGAGCGGGCAGCGCGTGCATCCTGCCGCCTCGTCACGCAGCGCCTCCCAAGCGATCAGGCTGTTGCCGCCGACGGTGTCGCGCGCCTTGGCGATCATGCCGCTTTCGCGCGCCTGCGCGGTCGCGATCATGCCGGGGACGAGATCGGTTTCGGGCATGTTCTTCCAGTATTTGCGGGGCATTTCCTTGAGCATCGCGCCGACCTTGACGCGCGCCGGGTTGAAGGTGCTGGCATAATAGGTCTTCCACACCTCCTCGGTCGGATCGCCGTCGGGCGCGTCGCCCTTGCTGGCGCCCGGGCCTTCGCTGAGCGCCTTGCCGTCCCAGTGGATCGAGACCTCCGGCGTGAGGATCGACCAGCGCATGCTGGCGAAACGGTTGACGAAGAACGCGGCGTTCGCGCGGACGATGTGGTGATCGGGCTCGAACCACGCGACGAAGCGTGCCGTGCCGTCTTCATCGATTTCCCGAAACCGCAGGAAGGCGCGCATCTTGTGGATGTCGCGGCGGACGTCCTTGGCGATCCGGTCGAGACGGCGGACGAGCGGGTCGGCGCGATCCTCGATGAGCTTCGGCTCGCGGCGCAGACGCGCGAGCAGCGTATAGAGCAGCGCGAACCGCTCCGGATCGCTGCCGAGGATGACGCTGCGGGCAAGGTCGATAAATGCGCGCGGGACCGAGAAGGCGGGCGTAGACCGATCGGCGCTCCCGGCGGGGGGATCCGGCGCAAGCGTGCCGAACAGGTCCGCGGGGGCGTCGCCGACCTGCCAGACGACGTCGTCGGGCGGCACGTCGTCGGCCATAAGACCGCGCGCCGCGTCGCGCCAGCCGTCGAAATCATCGGGTTGGGCAAGGGTCACGACGCGCATCGCGGGCTCTACGCGGCGTGGGCGACGCTGGTTCCGTCCAGCCCGTTTTGAATCGGTACGCGGTATCGAACCTCGACCTCGGCGCGTCGCCACCCTAGTCTTTACGGATGATCGATCAGACCTCGACGCCGATGCCCGCTCAGCCGCTGATCGGGCGCGATACCCGCCTGTGCATGTCCTTGTCGGCGCGGCCCGGCAATTTCGGGTCACGGTTTCACAACCGGCTCTATGCGCTGACCGGGCTCGACTATGTCTACAAGGCGTTCTCGACGCGCGACCTTGCGGGGGCGGTCGGCGGGATCCGCGCGCTCGACATCCGGGGCTGTGCGATATCGATGCCGTTCAAGGAGGCGGTGATCGCGATGCTCGACGGGCTGGCACCCTCGGCATCGGCGATCGACAGCGTCAACACGATCGTCAACGACGACGGCGTGCTGACGGGGCACAATACCGACTATGCCGCGGTCGCTGCGTTGATCGCGGACATCGATCCGGCGACGCGGTTCGTGCTGCGCGGGTCGGGTGGCATGGCAAAGGCGGTGGCTGCGGCGCTGCGCGATGCGGGCTTCGCGCACGGGACGATCGTCGCGCGGAACGCCGCAGCGGGACGGGGACTGGCCGATCTGTACGGCTTTGCCTGGTCCGCCGACCTTGACGACGGCATGGAGCCCGCGATGCTGATCAACGTCACGCCGATGGGCATGACCGGCGCGGACGAGGCGGTCATGGCCTTTCCCGCGGCAATGATCGCGGCGAGCGAGATCGCGTTCGACGTGGTCCAGTATCCCCCCGAAACGCCGCTGCTGCGCGAAGCTGCGGCGGCCGGAAAGCGGTGCATCACGGGGACCGAGGTGGCGATTATCCAGGCGTTGGAGCAGTTTATCCTCTATACCGGCGTGACACCGAGCGCGGCGCAGGTCGCCGATGCGGCGGCCTTCGCGCGTGCGAACAGCTGACGCTCGAGCAGCGCAGTTACGCGATTTCCCCTTGTGCATGGCAGGGCCCGGCCCAAGATATGCTGCAGTGCACCATTCGAACGCCTGATCGGCGTTTGGTGTGTGGCCACATGACGGGAATTGCGATGGCTGGGCTTTCGGACACATTGGCGCGCCTCGCGCAGGCGCAGCGTGCTGCGACCATGGGCGCCGCGAGCATGGGCTATGGCGACCAGACGGCAGCCGATAGCGGCCGCCTCCAGGCGCTCGAGGATTTCGGTGCGAACCCCGGCGCGCTGCGGGCGCTGTCCTTCGTCCCCGAGGCTGCGGCGGGGACGCGGATGCCGCTCGTCGTGGTGTTGCATGGCTGCACGCAGACTGCGGCAGGCTATGATCGCGGGTCGGGGTGGTCGGAGCTCGCCGAAGAGCAGGGCTTCGCGGTGCTGTATCCCGAGCAGCAACGGAGCAATAACGGCAATCTCTGCTTCAACTGGTTCGCCGCGGAGGACATTCGGCGCGGCGGTGGCGAGGCGCAGTCGATCCGGTCGATGATCGCGACGATGGTCCGCGACTGCCCGATCGATCCCGATCGCATCTATGTCACCGGCCTGTCCGCGGGCGGGGCGATGGCGTCGGTGATGCTCGCGACCTATCCCGAGCTGTTCGCGGCGGGGGCGATCATCGCCGGCCTGCCCTATGGGACCGCGACGTCGATGTCGCAGGCGCTCGACCGGATGCGGGGACGCGGCCTGCCGGATTCGGCGGCCCTCGCCGCGCTCGTCGATGGCGCGTCGCCCGCGACGATGTGCATACCGCGGATATCGGTCTGGCATGGCGACGGCGACGGCACCGTGGCCGCGGCGAACGCGGATGCTGCCGTTGCGCAGTGGCGCGGCGTCCACGGCGTCGCGCAGGCGCCCGACGAGGTCGAGCAGACGGCGGACCATATCCACCGCCGGTGGCGCGATGCGCAGGGGCAGGTGGTCGTCGAGGAGTACCGGATCCGCGGGCTTGGGCACGGCACGCCGCTCGCCACGACGGGTGCGGACGGGTTGGGCGAGGCCGGTCCGCATATGCTCGAGGCCGGAATTTCCGCGACACGGCATAACGCCGCATTCTTCGGCATTGCCGGCCAGCCCGCGGCCCACCCGACCAACGCGCGGCCTGCGCCGGCAACGGCGTCAGCGCGTGCAGGGGGTCCCGTCAGGCCGCCGACGGCCTCCCGGAGCGGCGGGTCGCAGATTGGCGACATGATCGACGGCGCACTGCGCGCCGCGGGGCTGCTCCGCTAGCATCACGCGGGACGCGTGCCCCCGCGTGCTCGATCCATTCTGGGCGCAACATGAATCACGTCGGCTTGCGGCGTGGGGGCCAGTGTTATAGCTTCATAGGACAGTGATCGTACCCCGGGGGAATTAGTGATGTCGTTCAAGCTCTTCGCTCTTGCGGGGGTCGCCACCGCCGCGCTGATCGCGCCGGGACACGCGCAGACCGCCGCGGCGCCGACCGGGCAGGGCGCGAGGCCTGCGCCGGTCGCCACGCTCGTCCAGGCGGTCGACATTCCGTACCAGCAGTTCACGCTGACGAACGGACTCCGCGTGATCGTGCACACCGACCGCAAGGCGCCCGTCGTCGCGGTCTCGGTCTGGTACGATGTCGGGTCGAAGCATGAGCCCAAGGGGCGCACGGGCTTTGCGCATCTGTTCGAGCATCTAATGTTCAACGGCAGCGAGAATGCGCCGGGCGATTTCTTCGCACCGCTGAAACAGGTCGGCGCGACCGATTTCAACGGCACGACCTCGTTCGACCGGACCAACTATTTCGAGACGGTCCCCGCCGCCGCGCTCGAGCGCGCGCTGTTCCTCGAGAGCGACCGCATGGGGCATCTGACCGGCGCGATCACGCAAGGCGTGCTCGACGAGCAGCGCGGCGTCGTCCAGAACGAGAAGCGCCAGGGCGACAACCAGCCCTACGGGCTCGTCCAGTACAAGCTGTTCGGCGGGCTGTTCCCCGCGGACACGCCCTATGGGCACACTCCGATCGGGTCGATGGCGGATCTCGATCGTGCCAGCCTCGCCGATGTGAAGGACTGGTTCCGCTCGCATTACGGCCCCAACAACGCGGTGCTGGTGCTCGCGGGCGACGTCGATGCCGCGACCGCGAAGCCGCTGGTCGAGAAATATTTCGGCGATATCAAGGCGGGGCCCAAGTCGCTGCTCCCGACCGTCACGGTGCCGACGCTCGCCGCGCCGGTGAACGAGGTGATGAAGGACCGCGTCGCGGCCGTCATGATCAGCAAGAACTGGGCGGTGCCGGGGATGCTCGATGCCGATGCCGCACCGCTTTATGTCGGCGGTACGGTGCTGGGTGGGCTCGCCTCGTCGCGGCTCGACAACGCGCTGGTTCGCAAGGAGAAGCTCGCGGTCAACGTGTCCGCGGGCTATAGCGACATGGCGCAGATCGGCATGTTCACGATCCGCGCGATCGTGCGGCCGGGCGTCGATCCCGCGGTCGTGTCGAAGCGCCTCGACGAGATCCTCGCCGATTTCCTGAAGACCGGACCGACCGCGGACGAGATCCAGCGCGTCCAGACACAGGCGGTCGCGGGCCGGATCCGCGGCTATGAATCGGTCGGCGGGTTCGGCGGCAAGGCGGTCGCGCTGGCGGGCGGCGCGCTCTATGCGAACGACCCCGGCCACTACAAGACAGAGCTCGCAGCGATCGCGGCGCAGACGCCCGCCAGCGTCAAGGCCGCGGCGACGCGCTGGCTGACGCGCCCCGCCTATACGCTGACCGTGGTCGACGGCGAGCGCGACAAATATGAGGAGGCGGTCGTGCCGCCCGCGGTCGCGGTGAAGCCCGCGGCCGAGACGCCGGTCAAGGGCACGCGCGCCGGCGGTATCCCCGCGGTCGGTACACTGACGGGACTCACCTTTCCCGCGGTCGAGCGTGCGCGGCTGTCGAACGGGATCGAGCTTGTCTATGCGCGTCGCGGCGCGGTGCCGATGACGCAGGCGGTGCTGAGCTTCGACGCGGGCTATGCCGCCGATGTCGCGGACAAGCTGGGGACGCAGCAGCTGACGCTCAGCGTGATGGACGAGGGGACGCGGACGCTCGACGGGATCGCGCTCGCCGAGGCGCGCGAGCGGCTGGGTGCGTGGATCGGGACGAGCACCTCGCTCGACCTGACGACGCTGTCGATGAGCGTGCCGAGCGCCAATCTGACGCCCGCGGTCGTGCTGTTCGCGGATATCGCGCGCAACCCGGCCTTTGCCGAGGAAGAGGTCGGCCGCGTCCGCAACCAGCAGCTGGCCGGCATCCAGCAGGAGCTGACCAGCCCGCAGGGGCTTGGCAACCGCGTGATCGGCAAGCTGATCAACGGCGATACCCCCTACGGCAAGGCGATGGGTGGCGGTGATCCGAAGGCGGTCGCCGCGCTGACGCGCGCGGATCTGGTCGCGTTCCAGCAGGCGTGGCTGCGCCCCGACAAGGCGAAGATCTTCGTCGTCAGCGACCGCCCGCTCGCCGAGGTCCGGGCGGTGCTCGACCGCGGCTTTGGCGACTGGAAGGCGCAGGGGCCGGCGGGGGTCAAGAGCTTCCCGACGACGCGCACCCCGGTGACGCCGAAGATCGTGCTGGTCGACCGGCCCGACAGCCCGCAGTCGCTGATCCTCGCGGGCCAGCGGACCGGGTTGAAGGGCAGCGACGACATGCTGGTGTTCAACACCGCGAACGATGCGCTGGGCGGCAGTTTCCTCAGCCGGATCAACATGGACCTGCGCGAGGAGAAGCACTGGTCCTACGGTGCGGGCGGGCGGTTCCAGACGGGGGCGTTCGATGCGCCCTACGGCATCACCGCGGGGGTGCAGGCGGACAAGACCGGCCCGTCGATCACCGCGCTGCAACAGGACGTGACCCATTTCGTGACGACCAAGCCGATGACGCAGACCGAGTTCGGGCTGGCGATCGACGGCGGGATTCGCGTGCTGCCCGGCAGCTTCGAGACGTCGGGCGCGGTGCTCGGCGCGATGCAGCAGAATGATTTGTTCAAGCGTCCCGACGATTATTACGCGACGATCACGCGACGCTACGGCGCGCTGACGCTGCCGCAGCTGAACACCGCGATCGCGAGGGTGATCGACGTGAAGAAATTCACCTGGGTGGTCGTCGGCGATGCCAAGACGGTCAAGCCGCAGCTTGACAGCCTGGGGTTGCCGGTCGAGGTCGTGAGCGCGGCTTCGGTCGCGGGGCTGCCGGTGGTTCCGGTGACGCCGCTTGCGGCCAAGGCCAAGTAATCGAAGGAGAGAATAGCATGGCAAATGTCGATGGCAGCTGGGATTGCGTCGTGAAGTCGCCGCTGGGCGATCAGAAGATGACGCTGACCGTGAACAGCGCGGACACCAGCTTTTCGGGCGCGGTGTCGGGTGCGATGGGCGGCATGGATGTGACCGGCGAGGTCGATGGCGACACGCTGAGCTGGAAGCAGACGATGACCGTGCCGATGCCGATGACGCTCGACTGCAAGGCGACGGTCGATGGCGACACGATGACCGGCACCGTCGGCGCGGGCGCATTTGGCAGCTTCCCGCTGTCGGGAACGCGCACCGCTTGATCGCCGCCGGCATCATGACGTGACGAAGAACGGCCCGTCTTCCCGGTGGAAGGCGGGCCGTTTGCATTTCGGGGGAATGGGATGACGATGTTGAAGATCCATCGCCGCGCGGTGCTCGCGGGCACGATGCTGGGCGGCGCGGCAACGCTGTTGCCGGCGTTCGCACACGCGGCCGAAACGCCCGCGACGCCGCTGTCGCGGCTGTTCGACGAGCTCGTCCAGGCGCAATTGCGGCGCAATCCGGAGGGCGCGACCTCGCTCGGGCTCGATACCGGCGCCAATGCCGATCTGCGCGCGAAGCTGTCGGACCAGTCGGCGGCGGGGATCGCCGCGGCCAAAGCGCAGACCAGGGCCGAGCTCGCGCAACTCGCGGCGATCGACCGCGCCGGGCTGTCGCCGGCGGAGCGCATCGATCTCGACTGCGTCGTCTATACGCGACGGTCGGCGGCGGCGGTGCAGGCGTTCGATTTCGGCGGCACGTCTTACGGTCCTAGCCCCTATGTCGTGTCGCAGCTGTCGGGCGCGTATCAGTCGGTGCCCGATTTCCTCGACACCAAGCACCGGATCGAGAGCAAGGGCGACGCCGATGCCTATCTGCAGCGGCTCCAGGCGTTTGCCGGCCAGATCGATGCGAACACCGCGCGGATGCGGCATGACGCGGGCGTCGGCGTGGTCGCCCCCGACTTCATCCTCGACCTCGCGCTCGACCAGATGACCAAGACACGCCAGCCCGCGAGCGAGGCGCTGGTCGTCCAGAGTCTCATCCGGCGCGCGGCGGCCAAGGGGCTGGGCGAAAGCTATGGCCGCGATGCCGCGCGGATCTATGACGCGGCGGTGCTGCCTGCGCTCGACCGGCAGATCGCGGTGGCGCGCGACCTGCGTCGGACGGCGACGCATGATGCCGGCGTGTGGAAGCTGAAGGAGGGGGCCGCCTTCTATCCGGCCGCACTGCATGCGACGACGACGACCAATCTGTCACCCGACGAGGTGCACAGGTTCGGGCTCGACCAGGCGAAGGCGTTGTCAGCGCAGCTCGATACGCTGTTGCGCAAACAGGGGTATAGCAAGGGCAGCATCGGCGCACGGATGGCGGCGCTCTACAAGAACCCGGACCAGCTCTATCCCAACACCGATGCGGGCAAGCGCGACGCGATCGCCTATTGCAACGACCGGCTGGCGGCGATCCGCGCGAAGCTGCCGAGCGTGTTCGAGCGGATGCCGCCTTATGCGTTCGAAGTGCGGCGGGTGCCGCTCCAGACCGAAGCCGGCGCCGCCGCGGCGTTCGCGCAGCCGCCCGCGATCGACGGTTCACGGCCGGGGCTGGTCTATTTCAACCTGAAGGACAGCGCCGACTGGCCCAAATTCTGCCTCGCGACGACGGTCTTTCACGAGGGGTTGCCGGGACATCAGATGGAGAGCGGGCTTGCGCTGTCGAACACCCGGCTGCCGTTGATCCGCAAGATGACGAGCTTTTCGGGCTATGGCGAAGGCTGGGCGCTCTATGCCGAGCAACTCGCGGACGAGATCGGATTATATGACGACGATCCGCTCGGGCGGCTGGGCTATCTCAAATTCCAGCTGTTCCGCGCCAATCGCTGTGTCGTCGATACGGGGATCCATCACCTGCGCTGGAGCCGGGAAAAGGCGATTCGCCATTTCATCGACGCCGAGGGCGAGGCCGAGGGATTCGCGACACGCGAGGTCGAACGCTATTGCGTGAACCCGGGCCAGGCGGCGAGCTACAAGCTCGGGCATTCAGTATTCGTCGACATCCGCGAGCGCGCCAAGGTGAAGATGGGGTCGGCCTTCGATCTCAAGGCGTATCACGCGGCGATGCTGGCACAGGGGCGCGTGCCGCTCGACGTGCTGCGGACGATGGGCGAGGCGTGGATCGCCCGGGGCTGACGCCGGGGCAGCGATACGAGGTCCCGGGCGCCGCGATCGGGCGGCGCCGCGGGCGGGCGGTTCGACGGTGATATCGCGTATGCGGCAGTAAGCTCCCGTTAAACCTCGATGCGGCATGCGGCACGCATGACCGATCGATCGCGCGCATGGCCTGATCCGGCGATCAGCGTCGTGATGCCCGTCTACAACGGGGCCGCGTTGCTGGCGGACACGCTGGACAGCCTGGCCGCACAGACATTTGGCGACTTCGAGGTGATCGTCGTCGATGACGGGTCGACCGACGGGACGCGCGCGATGGTCGAGGCGTGGCCGGACCCGCGCGTCAGGCTGCTGACGATGCCGCAGAACGGTGGACCGGTGCTTGCGCGCAACCGCGGCGTGGCGGAGGCGCGGGGCCGGTACATCGCTGCGCTCGATCACGACGATCTCTGCCGTCCGGAACGGTTTGCCCGACAGGTCGCCTATCTCGACGCGCACCCTGCGACGGTGCTGCTCGGCACGGGCGCGGCGTTCCTCGACGATGGTGCGATCCTGGCGTCGGGACATCCGCCCGCGACGACGCCGATGCTGATCGAGTGGCTGACCGGAATCGAGAACCCGTTGGTCTGGTCGTCGGTGATGCTGCGCACCGAAGCCGCCCGCCGGCTGGCGCCGTTCATGCGGCCCGAGCGGGTCTATGCAGAGGACTTCGATCTCTATCAGCGGATCCGGCGTCTCGGCTCGCTCGCGCGGCTCGATGACGTGCTGACGCTGTACCGCGTGCATCCGGGGGGCATATCGAAGCAGTTTGCGGACCGGATGGACGACAGTGCGGTCGCGGTGCTGGCGGCGCGGCACGAGGCGCTTTTCGGTCCGCGCGCGGAGGCGGTCGCCCGGTTGCTCGTCCGGCATGTCGCTGCGCGACGCGCGGTGCCGGATCGCGGGACGCTGGTCGTGCTGGGACGGGCGCTGCAGACGATCGAGTCGGACTTCTTCGCGACCAATGCCTGTGACGCCGACGATCGACGTCTCATCCGGCAGGATGTCGCGCGTCGGTGGCGCGATATCGGCCGGGCGGGGCTGCGCAGTGGCACGCTGTCCATGACCGATGTTCTGTCGGTGAGGCCCCGGCGTCTCGGCCGGGGGTATCGCGGCGCGGGCGCGCTCCTGTGGTCAGGGATGATCGGGCGCGTTCGTCGCGCGGGGATCAACGCCCAGCCGCGCTAGGCGCCCGCAGCGGCCGTCAGACCTTGGCCGCGAAGATCATCCGGCCCTGGCCGAGGCGTGCGAAGACCTGATCGAGGTCGTTCTCGCCGACCGCAAAGCACCCCTGGCTGCGTCCGAGCATGCCGTGCGAGGCGATCATGTCCTTGTTCGCGTACCAGGCCGAATGCACCACGATCGCGCGGCCGAGCGCGTTGTTGTTGGTGTGATCGAGGCCGATCAGCCGCTGCGAGCGACCATGCTTGCCGACATAATAATCGTCCGTGACGAACGCGCCCTCGGACGAGGCGTTCGACCCGAACGCGTTCGAGAACCGCTCGAGATACCCGGTATGCGCGGGGTCCGAGCCGCTGCCGTGCGAAACGAGCAGCGAGGTGCTGCGACCGCTGGCGAGGTCGACGAAATGGAAGCGCGGCTGCGACGACGACGCGGTGAAGTCGGCGATCGCGATCCGGTCATGGTTCGCAATCCGGCTGCCGTTACGGCCCAGCGCTGCCATCGCCTGGCGCAGCAGTTCCGGACGAACGACGCGCGAAGACGTGATCGGCATCGCCGGTGCGCGCGGCAATGGCGGCTGAGTCATCGGCTTCAGATCGCGTGCGGTAAGGCGTTGTGTCGCAGATACCGCGCTGGGTATTGCAAGTGCTCCGGCCAGTACCAGGCCATTCTTCAGAAGTGCGCGACGATCGCGCATGGCATCATGTTCAGCGTGCATCGAAATTCCCGAAAGACCCCAATCCCGTTAGGTCCTCTATAGCCTAAAAAGCATGAACATTCCTCAACCATTTCCATCAGTTGTTGGTATGTTCCTTCCGCCCGCCCCGTCGCGGAGGCGGTTCGTCGTGCGCGCAACGGTGATGGCACGATCCGCCGGTGAACGCGTTTGGACCGATAAGGGGCATGGATTCAGGCGACGAGAAGGACGAGGACGATGCGCGCTGCCCCCCGGTCGATGGCAATTCTGGCGATGTCCTGCGCGCTTGCGATCTGTCCTGCACAGGCCGCGCCGTCGGGACTGGCGTCGATCGCCTTGCCGATCGAGCAGGCGGCCTATGAGCTGACCGCGAACCAGTTCGTCTGGCAGGACAGCGGCACCGGTGAAGCCGTCAGCATCGTCGTCAGCCTGTCGACGCAGCGCGCGTTCGTCTATCGCGGGTCGACGATGATCGCCGCGACGACGATCTCCTCGGGCAAGGGGGCAAAGGGCACGCCGGTCGGCACCTATCCGATCCTGCAGAAGAACGAGGCGCACCGGTCGAACCTCTATAACGACGCGCCGATGCCGTTCATGCAGCGGCTGACCTGGGACGGGATCGCCATCCATGCGGGCCGCAATCCCGGATTCCCGATTCTGCATGGCTGCATCCGCGTACCCGCCGGTTTTGCAAAGCGGCTGTTCGGCGTGACCGCGCTGGGTACGACGGTCATCGTCACCGACGATTTCGAAGGCGGGGCAATCCCGGACGAGCCGCTCGTCGACGCGGAAACCGCAAAGGCAAATGCCGGGCAGCTGGCATCGCTCGATCGGTAAGCTGCTACGCAGCGATCGGGAAGCTGCTACGCAGCGATCGGGAAGCCCAGCGTGGCGAGGCGGGCCCGGAAATCCACGGCATCTGTAAACAGGATCGATTCGATCCCGAGCGCCTGCGCGGCGGCCACGTTTGCCGCGTTGTCGTCGACGAATACCGCTTCGTCGGCGCGCAGGCCGAATCGATCCAGCGCGAGCCGATAGATCGCGGCGTCGGGCTTCACGATCTTTTCGGCGCCCGACACGACGATGTCGCGAAACCGGTCGAACAGATGTGATTCCTGCGCGCGGAAAGGCGGCCAGAATTCGTGGCTGAAGTTCGTGATCGCGTAGAGCGGCACGTCCGCCGCATCGAGATCGCGGACGATATCGTGCATTCCCGCGATCGCGGGTCCGATACTCTCGTTGAACCGCGGGCCCCACGCGGCGATCAGCGCGGCATGCTGCGGATGCAACACGGCGAGCTCCGCCGAGGTGTCGGCGAAGTCGCGGCCAGCATCATGCTGGAAATGCCAGTCGATCGTCACGACGTCGCGCAGGAACGCGTCGAGCGCCCGATCGTCGTCGATCAGGCGCTCGTACAGGATCCTGGGATCCCAGTCGTAAAGGACACGACCGACGTCGAAAATGACGGCGGTCTTGTTCCCTTCAGGCAAGCCCGGGATTAACCCTGGCGTGCCTTGAAGCGACGGTTGGTCTTGTTGATGACGTAGGTACGGCCACGACGACGGATCACGCGGTTATCGCGGTGACGATCCTTGAGCGACTTCAGGGAATTGCGGATCTTCATGATCGATTCGCTTCTTTTCAAATCTAGGTGTGCGGAAAGACGGGATCGCCTAATGGCGGGGTGTCTTCAAGTCAAGCAACGGACGCGCTCTTCCCGACCGGGAACCCACCCGGCTGGTCCGAGCGTTACCGTAGCGCAACATTCTAAGGAAGTCCCGATGGCGGTTCGTTCGATCCTGGTCCTGGCGCTGGCAGGCGCATCCCTCACGGCGTGCGCGACGGGGCCGTCGCTGCCGCCGACCGAAGTCCTGCGCTATCACCTCGGCGAACCGCTCGACCGCGGCACGATCGCGGTGCAGCCGCTGTCGGGCGGCGCGCCCGCCAGCCTCGAGTTCAAGGCCTATGCCGCCGCGGTCCAGGGGCAGTTGATCAAGGTCGGGTACAACCCGCCCGCGCCGGGCACCAAGCCGCTGCTGGTCGCCACGGTGGCGTTCACGCGCACGACGCAGGCCGGCCCACCCAAGCAGTCGCCGTTCAGCATCGGCATCGGCGGCGGCGGCTTCAGCGGTGGTCGTGGCGGTGGCGGCGTCGGGCTCGGCGGTGGGGTCGGCATTCCGATCGGCGGTGGCGGTCGCGACGCGATCCTGGTCACCGAGATGGCGGTGACGATCAAGCGGACGCTCGACCAGTCGCCCGTCTGGGAGGGTCGCGCGCAGACCTTCGCGGACGCGCGCAAGCCCGATGCGACGAGCCAGATCCAGGCCGAAAAGCTCGCCCGCGCACTGTTCGCAGGGTTCCCCGGCGAGTCCGGGCGCACTATCCAGGTGAAATGACCGAAAACGCCATGACCGCAACGCCCACCGCCGCACCGCTCTCGATCAATGCCGCCTTCGATGGCGGCAATATCCGCGTCGTCGCGGTCGAGGGCGATCGAATCGACCTGGAGATCGTCAAGGACCGCGAGTCCGACTTTTTCCAGTGGTTCTATTTCCGCGTGGCGGGCGCCGCAGGACGGACGCTGACCTACCGCATCGTCAATGCGGGCGCGTCGGCGTACCCGTTCGGCTGGCCGGGATACAAGACGCGGGCGAGCACCGACCGGCAGGCATGGCGGATGATCGAGACTCGCTATGCCGACGGCGTCCTCGAATTCGTGTTCACCACCGACACCGACTTGGCTTGGTTCGCCTATTTCGCGCCGTACACGATGGAGATGCACGAGGCGCTCGTCGCGCGGACCGCATTGCTGCCGGGCGTCGCGCACCGCGAGCTCGGCCAGTCGCTTGAGGGGCAGGCGATCGACTGTTTCACGATCGGGTCGGGGCCGAAACAGGTCTGGATCTATGGCCGGCAGCATCCCGGCGAATCGATGACTGAATGGTGGATGGAAGGCGCGCTCGAGCGGCTGACCGATCTGGCCGACCCGGTAACGGCGGGGCTGCTGGCGAAGGCGACGTTCCATGTCGTGCCGAACATGAACCCCGATGGCACGTGTCGCGGGCATTTGCGGACCAATGCGGCGGGCGTGAACCTCAACCGCGAATGGGCGAACCCGACCGCCGAGAAGAGCCCGGAGGTCCTCTGCGTCCGCAATGCGATGGACGTGACCGGCGTCGACGTCGCGATGGACATCCATGGTGACGAGGCGATCCCGGCGAACTTCATCGCGGGCTATGAGGGGATCCCGTCCTGGACCGATGCGCATGGCGAGAAATTCTACGACTATGGCCGCCGGCTTGCGGCGCACACGCCCGATTTCCAGACCGAGAAGGGCTATCCCAAGTCCGCGCCGGGCACCGCCAACCTGTCGATGTCGACCAACCAGCTCGCGGAGCGGTTCGGCGCGGTGTCGATGACGCTTGAGATGCCGTTCAAGGATCACGACGCCAATCCCGACGCGGACTATGGGTGGTCGCCCGAACGGTCGAAGCAGTTGGCGCATGCGATGCTGGAGACGCTCGCCGACACGATCGACGAGATCTGACCGCTTCTCGTCATCCTGACGAAAGTCAGGATCCAGAGCCAAGAGCTACAGCGCTCGGTTACCCTGGATCCTGACTTTCGTCAGGATGACGGATAGGGTTTCGAGACCGATTTCCCCCATTTTGTACACGCAGGAGCATGAATGCCCACCCTAGTCCTGATCCGCCACGGCCAGTCCACCTGGAACCTCGAAAACCGTTTCACCGGCTGGTGGGACGTCGACATGACCGCCAAGGGCGAGGCCGAGGCGAAGGCCGCGGGCGAGCTTATGGCCGCCAAGGGTCTCGATTTCGACCAGACCTTCGTCAGCCTGCAGACGCGTGCGATCAAGACGCTCAACATTGCGCTCGAGGCGATGGGGCGGCTGTGGTTGCCGGTCGAGAAGGACTGGCGGCTGAACGAGCGCCATTATGGCGGGCTGACCGGGCTCGACAAGGCCGAGACCGCGGCAAAGCATGGCGACGAACAGGTGCATATCTGGCGCCGCAGCTTCGACATTCCGCCCCCGGTGCTCGAGGACGGCAGTCAATTCGACCTGTCGAAGGACCGTCGCTACGACGGCATCGCGATCCCGAAGACCGAGAGCCTGAAGGACACGATCGCGCGCGTGCTGCCGTACTGGGACGCGCGGATCGCGCCCGCGCTGAAGGACGGGCAGCGCGTTCTGATCTCCGCGCACGGCAATTCGCTGCGTGCGCTGGTGAAGCATCTGTCGAACATCCCGGATGACGAGATCACGAGCCTCGAAATCCCGACGGGTCAGCCGATCGTGTACGAGCTGGACGCGGACCTCAACGCGACCGATCGCTATTATCTGAGCGAGCGCTGACGTCCCCGTCATCCTGACGAAGGTCAGGATCCAGAGCCAGACGCGTCGGCGAGCGTGGCTCTGGATCCCGGGTCGAGCCCGGGATGACGGGTAGTTGCTCTAACCCCCGCCCGTCGCTAGGCACGGCGCTCCTTGGACCTGGGGACGGACATGGCTCTAGTCGGCATCATCATGGGCAGCACCTCCGATTGGGAGACGATGCGCCACGCCGCCGAGACGCTCGATGCGCTCGGCGTCGCGTACGAGACCAAGGTGGTGTCGGCACACCGCACCCCGCAACGCCTGTACGACTATGCCACGACCGCGGCGGACCGCGGGCTGAAGGTCGTGATCGCGGGCGCGGGCGGCGCGGCGCATCTGCCCGGCATGGCCGCGTCGATGACGCACCTGCCCGTGCTCGGCGTGCCGGTCGAATCGAAGGCGCTCAAGGGCATGGATAGCCTGCTCTCGATCGTGCAGATGCCCGGCGGCATCCCCGTCGGGACGCTGGCGATCGGCAAGCCCGGCGCGATCAATGCAGGGTTGCTTGCCGCCGCGATCCTCGCGACCGCCGACGATGCGCTCGCCACCCGCCTCAAGGCATGGCGCGCGGCGCAGACCGACGGCGTCGCCACCGACCCAGCCTGAAAGACACTGACATGACGCCGCTTCCCCCCGGATCGACGATCGGCATCCTTGGCGGCGGCCAGCTCGGTCGCATGCTCGCGACCGCTGCGGCCCAGCTCGGCTATCGCACGCACGTCCTCGCGCCCGACCGCGAAAGCGTCGCCGCGCAGTCCGCGTCGAGCCTGACGCGCGCCGATTATCACAACCGCATCGTGCTCGCGGATTTCGCCGAGGCCTGCGACGTCGTCACCTACGAATTCGAGAACATCGCCTGCGATCCCGTCGAATGGCTCGCCGCGCGCGTTCCCGTTCATCCCAGCCCGCGCGCGCTCCGCGTCGCGCAGGAGCGGATCGGCGAGAAGCGGTTCGTGGAGAGCGTCGGCGGACGTCCCGCGGCGTGGGCGGCGGTCGGCAGCCTCGAGAGCCTGCAACAGGGTCTGGCAAAGGTCGGCACGCCCGCGGTGCTCAAGACCGCGCGGTTCGGCTATGACGGCAAGGGGCAGGTCCGGATCGACTCGATCGACGGGGCGCAGGCGGCGTGGGACATGATCGGCGGTCCCGCGGTGCTCGAGGCGTTCGTGGCGTTCGAGCATGAATTCTCGATCCTGATAGCACGCGGGCTCGACGGGCAGGTCGCGCGCTATGACCCGCCGCTCAACGTTCACCGCGACGCCATCCTGCGCGAGTCCACCGTGCCCGCACCCGCCGCGGTGCTGGCACAGGCCGAAGAGGCCGCCGTGCTTGCCGAGCGGATCGCTGCCGAGCTCGATTATGTCGGTGTGCTGGCCTGCGAATTCTTCGTCGGCGCGGACGGACCCGTGTTCAACGAGATGGCGCCGCGCGTGCACAATTCGGGGCACTGGACGATCGAGGGCGCCGAATGCTCGCAGTTCGAAAACCACATCCGCGCGATCTGCGGGTTGCCGCTCGGGGCAACGACGCTGACAGGGCGCGGTGTCGCGATGGAGAATCTCATCGGCGACGACGTGGATCGCTGGCCCGCGCTACTCGCCGAGCCGGGGGCGCATCCGCACCTTTACGGCAAGGGCGCCGCGCGGCCGGGGCGCAAGATGGGGCACGTCACGCGCGTCGCCCGGTGACGATGCCCGCGAAACGGCGTCAATATGCCGCGGCGGCGTGCTTGCGCGCGAACTCGGCGAAATAGGCCTGGGTGACGGCATCGCCGATCGGCGCGATCATCGCGGCGACGTCATCGGCGACCTCGCCGTGGCCGTGGACCGTCCCCGCGGGTTGATAGCCCATCGCCCAGCCTGCGAAGCTGCGCATTTCGATCGCGCGACGGCTGAGGACCACCGCGGCGTAATGCCGGTCGTCGCGACGAATCCGTTCATAGGTCTGCATCACGGCGTCCTCGGGCCCTTCGAGCACCTGCAGGAAGCGCCGGCCGCCGACGAGCAGCAGGCCGGTGACGTCGACCGCCTGGTTGTTCCGCCGCGACGTCGCGAGGATCGCGGCCATCGTCTCGCTGTCGAGCGTCGTGCGCGCGGTGCTGATGTAAATGAGCCTGATCACGTGGCGCCGTCTCCGTTCGTCCGCACCTGTTCGCCTGTCCAATAGGACGCCAAGGTTAAACAGAGCTTTCGACGGGCGCGGCGGGCTGCGTGTCGCGCTACGAGCACGGTACCGGCGACAGCGTCAGAACGTGTTCCAGCCGTCGTCTGCGCCCGCCATGGCGGGGACGGAGGCGGGGACGGGGGCAGGGGCGGCAACCGTGCGCGACTGTGGTGCCGCGTGCGCGCGGGTCGCCGGCGCCGCGCGGTACATCGCGCCACGCCCGGCGGCTGCGTCGACGATGCGGAAGCGTTGGGCCTGCTCGGCGAGCCGGCCGACCTCGCTCGCCAGATTGCGTGCCGCCGCCGACGTCTCCTCGACCATCGCGGCATTTTGCTGCGTCGACTGGTCCATCGTGCCGATCGTGGCGGAAATCTCGGCGATCGCCGACGACTGGGCCTGGTTGTCGGCTGCCATCGTGCCGAGCAGCGTGTGGACCTGCGCGACGTCGCCCGAAATGTCCGCGAGCGCGCCGTCGACCTTGGTCACGGCATCGACCGCGGTGACGATGTCGGACTGGGTCACGGTCAGCTGGTCCCGTGCGCGCTTGGCCTCTTCCTCCGCGCGCATCGCGAGCGCCGAAACAAGATCTGCAACGACCGCGAAACCGCGACCGGCATCCCCCGCGCGCCCTGCCTCGACCGCGGCGTTCATCGCCAGCACGCGCGTCTGGAACGCGATCTTGTCGAGCCCCTCGATGACGCTGTCGATCCCCTTTGCGCTTTCCGACACGCGACCCATCGCCTGGACCGCTTCCTCGGCGACCGCGCGCCCGCCGCCGACCGTGGTCATCGCCTGATCCGCGCGCGCGACGGTCTGCGCGGCGGCGGTGGCGGTGGCGCGCAGCCGTCCGTCCATCTGCGTCACGGAGGCCGCGGTTTCCTCGAGCGAGGCCGCATTCGATTCGGTGCGCCGCGCGAGGTCTTCGGATGCCTGCGCGATCTCGCCCGACCCGGTCTGGATCGTGGTCGTGCTCTCGGACACCGCGCCGATCAGGTCGCGCATCGATTCGACCGCGGCGTTGAAGTCGGTCTTGACCGAGCCATAGCTCGCCGGAAAATCGGCGGTGATCGTGGTCGTCAGGTCGCCGCTGCCGAGCTGCCGCAGGTGGCTCGTCAGGATCGAGACCATTTCCTCCTGTTCGCCCGTCTTCATCAACGCCATCGACGTCTCGCGGAAGGTGAACATCGCCTTGGTCAGGCGGCCGACGCAATCCTGATACTCGGTAAACGCGATCGGTGCGTCGAGATCGCCGGCCGCGAGCGCCTCCATCCGCACGACGGTGGTGACATAGGGATCGCAGACGGCCTTGCGGACCCATAAGCCGGCGCCGCCCGCGACGAGCGTGAACGCGAGCCCCGCGATCGCACCCATCACCGCGTGACCCGCGAGCCCCATGACGAGCGACGTCAGCGCGGCAAGCGCGACGAGAACCGTCGTGCCGCCGAATGCGACCAGAAGCTTGAGCCGTATCGGTGCGACCTGCTTGAACCACGCCATGTCAATCATCCACCCAGGAGTCAGATTAGCTGACATCATAGGCGGGTGCGGTTTGACGCGGTCGGCGTTCGGCACAGTAATTTCGGCGGGCGCGATGCGCGCGCCATTCATCCCGCAATCATGGGGTCGTTCAAAGCGGGAAAAATGGTGCCCGGAGACGGGGTCGAACCGCCGACACTGCGATTTTCAGTCGCATGCTCTACCAACTGAGCTATCCGGGCATCGTCCGATCTGCGATCGGATGAAGGGCCGACCTTGCGATCGGAAGGGCGCGTTTAGTCGGGCTCTTCACCGCTGTCCAGCCCCGTTTGCGATATTGCGCGACCGGGTATGCGATAGCCTTCGCCGAGCCATTGCAGCAGGTCGCGGTCGCGGTGCCGGCTCGAGCAGAACGGGGTGTAGTCGGGGACGGCAGGCTTGCCGCAGATCGGGCATGTGACGATGGCCATCAGGCGCTCTCCAGGTCGTGGACGACGCCGGTGCGCCGGGTCAGTTCCGCCAGCCAGTCGGGACGCGCCATGAGACGCGCATGGACGGCGGCGGGCAGGGTGTGGCGGCGCGAGGCGGTCGGCGGCGTGCGTTCGAGCGTGCGGAGCGTGGCGCGGACGGCGGCACCGACGGGATCGCTGCGCAGGATTTCGGGGATCGACGCGCGCGGGCGGGGGCGGACGATCTGGAGGAAGCCGAAGCCGTTCATCGCGGTGCGTTCGAACGGCGGCGGGAGCGTCGCGTCGATCGCCGCCGCGACCGCGAGCCGCTGTGCCTTGCCTTCGATCGTCGGGAAGTCGATGCCGATCGAGCCGCCGATGCCGTGGCGGCGAATCGCGCGCGCGATCGCATGCGCAGCCGCGATCGCAAGCAGATCGAGCGGGGCTGCGCCATCGACGTCGAACAGCGTCATCGCCGGCGTCGGCGACAGCCGCAGCGCACCCCGGGCGAAGACGATCTCGCCGCTGACCGCCTCGTCGAGCAGTTCGGACCAGCCCGCCGCCTCGAGCGCATCGGGTTCGTGCGCACGCGGGCCGAGAACGGGGATCCCGGTCGCGACGATCCGTTCGTGGAGGCAAGGGGCAGGGCGAGGCGGCAGGTCGGTCGCCACCGCCTTGGCAAGCTTGGCGCGCCCTGCTTCGGGAAGCGCCTCGCGGACGATCTCGACGGACAGCTTCGCGCCCTGTGTGATCCCCGCGGGGAGGTGGTTGACCAGCGCCTCGCCGCCATCGAGCGCGACGCGGCCGCGTTTGCCCGGCAGCAGCTCGAGGAGGCGCGCATGCGCGACCAGCCCGACCTTCAGCGCGGCGTCGTCGGTCTCCAGCGCGGCTTCGACGATCTGGCCGTCTTCGACCAGCACGGCGCGGTCCTCGCCGATGCCGGCCTCGTAGAGCCAGACGGCGCCCGGTTCAGGCAAGCGCCACACCGGCGGTCTTCAGCAACGCGCGCGTTTCGAACAGCGGGAGGCCGACGACGCCCGAATGGCTGCCGGAGAGGAAGCGGACGAATGCCTCGGCGCGCCCCTGGATTGCATAGCCGCCCGCCTTGCCGAGTCCTTCGCCGCACGCGACATAGGCGTCGATCTCGGCGGCGGAGAGCGGCTTGAACGCGACGATCGTGTCGGACAGCCGGGTGCGGACGCGGCCGCTCGCGTCGATCACGCAGACGGCGGACAGGCAGTGGTGACGGCGCCCGGACAGCTTGCCGAGCAGGTCGCGCTGGATCTCCGGCGTGTCGGCCGGGGGCAGGATGCGACGGCCGAGCGCGATGGTGGTGTCGCCGGCGATGACGATCTCGCCCGCCGCGCGATCGACCGCGCTCGCCTTTTCAATGGCAAGACGCAGCGCATAGGCGCGCGGTGGCTCGGCCTTGCGCGGGCTTTCGTCGATATCGGGGGAGGCCACGCGCGACGGCACGACGCCGAGCCGCGCGAGCAGGTCGCGACGGCGAGGCGAGGAAGAGGCTAGTACCAGCACAAATGCCTCGATGCTTGAACTGCGCCGCCGCGGCGGGGCCGCGGGCGGTGCTTATTTGAAGCGGTAGGTGATGCGACCCTTGGTCAGATCATAGGGCGTGAGCTCGCACAGCACCTCGTCACCGACCAGTACGCGGATGCGGTTCTTGCGCATCTTGCCGGCGGTGTGACCGAGAATTTCGTGGTCGTTTTCGAGCTGTACACGGAACATCGCGTTGGGGAGCAGTTCCACCACGCGGCCGCGCATCTCGAGCAGTTCTTCCTTGGCCAAATATAATCTCTGAATTGGGGGAATTTCGGGATGAGCGCCCTTACCGCAGGTTCGAGAAAAAGGGAAGCATGCCCCGAAACGGCGCCGACACGATGCCGGCATCCGTGTTGATAGCGCGGATGTCGGCGTTCCGGAGGGCCGAAACAAGGGTGCGGGTGATCCTCCCCCAGGCGGGGGAGGACCGGTCCGGGCGGCATCCGCGAGCAGCGGGCCTCAGCCGACCCCGCCGCCCGCCAGCGCCGCGAGCAGCAGGAGGGCGACGATGTTGGTGATCTTGATCATCGGGTTCACCGCGGGACCCGCGGTGTCCTTGTACGGATCGCCGACGGTGTCGCCGGTCACCGCAGCCTTGTGCGCCTCGGATCCCTTGCCGCCGTGATTGCCGTCCTCGATATATTTCTTGGCATTGTCCCACGCGCCGCCGCCGCTCGTCATCGAAATCGCGACGAACAGGCCGGAGACGATCACGCCGAGCAGCATCGCGCCGAGCGACGCGAAACCCGAGGCCTGGCCGGCGACCGCGGTGATGATGAAATACACCGCGATCGGGGAGAGCACCGGCAACAACGAAGGCACGATCATCTCGCGGATCGCCGCCTTGGTGACGAGATCGACGGTGCGCGCATAGTCCGGGCGGCTGGTGCCGAGCATGATGCCGGGGTTGGTGCGGAACTGCTCGCGGACCTCCTCGACGACCGCGCCCGCCGCGCGACCGACCGCGGTCATCCCGAACGCGCCGAACAGATAGGGGAGCAGCGCGCCGAGCAGCAGCCCGACGATGACGTAGGGGTTGCTGAGGCTGAAATCGACCGTCACGTTGGGGAAGTAGGTCGCGAGATCGGTCGTGTACGCGCCGAACAGCACGAGCGCGGCGAGACCCGCCGAGCCGATCGCATAGCCCTTGGTCACCGCCTTGGTCGTATTGCCGACCGCGTCGAGCGCATCGGTCTTCTGGCGGACATCGTCGGGCAGGCCGGCCATCTCGGCGATCCCACCCGCATTGTCGGTGACGGGGCCATAGGCGTCGAGCGCGACGACCATGCCGGCCTGGGCGAGCATCGCGGTGGCGGCAAACGCGATGCCGATGATCCCGGCGAGCTGATAGGCGACGATCACTGCGACGACGATGACGAGCGTCGGCAGCGCGGTCGATCTCGAGGCTGATCGCGAGACCCTGGATGACGTTGGTGCCGTGGCCGGTTTCCGACGCCCTGGCGATGCTCTTGACCGGGCGGTGGTTGGTGCCGGTGTAATATTCGGTGATCCACACGATCAGCCCGGTGACGACGAGCCCGATCATCATCGACCAGAACAGGTCCATGCCCGTGAAGCTCTGCGTCAGCGAGGGCGCGGCCTGAGTCGTCAGGTCGTCGGTGGCGGGATCGAGGAAGCCGGCACCGCCGATCACGCGGTTGAGGTCGCCGAGCACGTACTGCGTGGCGAGATAGATCGCCGGGATCGACAGGATCGTCGAGGTGAAGAAGCCCTTGTACAGCGCGCCCATGATGCTGCCGCCGCCAAGCCGGACCATGTAGGTGCCGATGATCGAAGTGACGATGCACACGCCGCCGACGAGCAGTGGGAGCGTCATCAGTCGCATCAGTTCGGCGCCGCTCGCCTGAATCAGCAGCGCGATCGAGATCATCGTGACACCCAGCGTGACGACATAGGTCTCGAACAGATCGGCAGCCATGCCCGCGCAGTCGCCGACATTGTCGCCGACGTTATCGGCGATGACCGCGGGGTTGCGGGGGTCGTCCTCGGGGATGCCCGCCTCGACCTTGCCGACCAGATCCGCGCCGACGTCGGCTGCCTTGGTGAAGATGCCGCCGCCGAGGCGCGCGAAGATCGAGATGAGCGATGCGCCGAACGCGAGCGCGGTCAGTGCCTCGACGATGATCCGGTCGTTGGGCGCATGGCCCGCGGGACCGGTGAGATACCAGAAGAAGGCGCTGATCGCGAGCAGCCCGAGACCCGCCACGAGCATGCCCGTGACCGCGCCCGATCGGAACGCCATCGTCAGCCCGGCCTGGAGCGAGGTGCGCGCGGCCTCGGCGGTGCGGACGTTCGCGCGCACCGAGATGTTCATGCCGACATAACCCGCGACGCCCGACAGCACCGCGCCGATGACGAAACCGATCGTCGAGATCATGCCGAGCGTGGCGAGCAGGATGACGGCGACGATGACGCCGACGATCGCGATGGTCGTGTACTGGCGGCCGAGATAGGCCTTTGCGCCCTCCTGGATGGCGGCGGCGATGTCCTGCATCTTTTCGTTGCCGGGGGAGGCGGCAAGCACCTGTCGACTGGTGACGAAGCCATATAGGACGGCGATGACGCCGCAGATCATGGCCAAATAGACGGTCGTCATACGGCACTATCCCTTTTTCAGTTCCTCCCCGGTCACGGCTTTGCCGAGTCCCGATTGGAGGAGCCTATCAGTGCGGGGACATTGCGCAAGTTATGCAGACGGGCGGTGTTCGTAGCCAAGGCTTTCGGGAAGCGCGACGGGCGCGCCCGAGTCGTGAAGCGTCAGCCCGGCGCCGGGCGCGAACCTGCCGATCCGGGTCGCGCCGGTGACGAAGTCTGCGGGCGCTGCGAACAGCAGCTGATAATCGTCGCCCGCGGTCGCCGCCGCGATCCGGTCCCCCGAGACCGCGCGATAGGCGGCCGACACCGGCACGCAGGCGAGGTCGATCGCCACCGCGAGGCCGCTCGCGCGTGCCATCCGGGCGGCGTCGATCAGCAGCCCGTCGGAGACGTCCATCATTGCATGGACATGCGGGGCGAGGATGCGACCATCGGCAAGCCGCGGCTGCGGGCGCCGGTACGCCGCGAGGAGCTCGGGCGGGCCATCCTTGCCGCGCGCGATGGTGAGCCCCGCGCCCGCGTCGCCAATCGTGCCGGTGACGTAGAGCGCATCGCCCGCCTTCGCGCCGCTGCGCACCGGGGCGGTGGCGTCGCTGCCGAATGCGGTGACGGTGAGGATGCGGGGCGCGCCTGCGGGGAGCGTGACGGTGTCGCCGCCGATGATCGGGGTGTCGAACGCGGCCAAGACGTCGGCGAGCCCGCCCAGAAAGGCGTGGTCCCACGCGTCGTCGCGCAACGGGTAGTTGAGGAGGATCCCCTCGGGGATTGCCCCTTTGCGGCGAGGTCCGAGAGGTTGGTCGCGACCAGCTTCCACGCGACGTCCTGTGCAGGATCGGTGGGGAGGAAATGCACGCCTTCGACGAGCGTGTCGGTGGTGACGACCAGCGGGCCTGCATCGAGCAGCGCGGTGTCGTCGTTGAGGCCTCGCGCCGCTGGGTGAAGCGGGAGGCGGCGGAGCGCGGCGATGAACTCGGCTTCGGTCATTCCCGCTCCCCAAACACCGCCGTCATCCTGACGAAAGTCAGGACCCAGAGCCACGAATGATGCGCGCCGTCACTCTGGATCCTGGGTCGAGCCCAGGATGACGATAGATTATTTCCGCACCTCTTTCGCGATGCCGTCGAGCAGGCCGTTCACGAAGCCCGATTCGCGCTTGTCGTAGAAGGCATGCGCGACGTCGACATATTCGCTGATCACCGCGGCGACGGGCACGTCCTGCCTCGCGAGCAGTTCATAGGTGCCGACGCGGATGATCGCCTTCATCGGCTTGTCGAGCCGCGCGAGCGTCCAGCCCTTGGCGAGCTTGCCCTCGATCAGCAGGTCGATCTCGCCGCTGCGGGCATTCGCGCCGGTCACCAGGTCGTCGAAGAAATCGACGTCCGCCTCGGCATATTCGACGTCTTCGATCGTCGCGCCGAGCCGGTGCTGGTGGAATTCATTGAGCAGGACGGGCATTGCGGTGCCCTCCATCTCATGCTGGTAGGTCGCCTGGACGGCGGCGAGACGCGCGGCGGCGCGCGCCTTTGTGCGGGGGGCGGTTCTGGACATAAGCGGTTGCCTGTACGCGCGGGGGCTTGCGTGTCAGCCCTTAGCGTTTCGTCTGCGCGGGGTCGAAGAAGATTGGTTCGCGCGGAGGCGCGGAGACGCGGAGGTGTTGCGTGCGGCGCAGCCGCTTTGATCTCATCACCGGGCTGTGATGAGAGGGCCGCTACGCGGCAAGGGCGACACCTCCGCGTCTCCGCGCCTCCGCGCGAACAAAATCAGTGGTTGAGGCGAAGACGGAGCGCGACTGATTTCGCGTGGGCGGGGAGGCCCTCCGCATTGGCCAGCGCGACGGTGGCGGGGCCGAGTTCGCGCAAAGCGGCTTCGTCGAGCGCGAGGAAGCTGGTGCGCTTCATGAAGTCGAGCACCGACAACCCGCTGGCGAACCGCGCGCGGCGGCCGGTCGGCAGGACGTGGTTCGGGCCCGCGACGTAATCGCCGATCGCCTCGGGCGTGTAGCGACCGAGGAACACCGAGCCTGCGTGACGGATGCGGTCGAAGAAACCCTGCGGATCGGGAATCGCGAGTTGGAGATGCTCGGCGGCAAGACGGTCGACCAGCGGGATCGCGTCCGCCAGCGTGTCGACGACGATGATCGCGCCGTTCGCATCCCAGGCGACGCGCGCGACCGCTTCGGTGGCGAGGTCGCTGAGCTGGCGGTCGACCGCGGCGGCGACCTTGTCGGCAAAGCCTGCGTCGTCGGTGAACAGGATCGACTGCGTCGTCGTGTCGTGCTCGGCCTGGCTGAGCAGGTCGGCGGCGGTCCATTCGGGGTCGTTGAGCGCATCCGCGACGACGACGATCTCGGAGGGGCCCGCGACCATGTCGATGCCGACGACGCCGTAGACCTGCCGCTTGGCCTCCGCGACCCAGGCGTTGCCGGGGCCGGTGATGACGTCGACGGGTTGGATCCGGCCGGCGCCGTAAGCGAGCGCGGCGACGGCCTGTGCGCCACCGACGCGCCAGACCTCGTCGACGCCCGCGAGATGCGCGGCGGCGAGGACGAGCGGGTTGATCTGGCCGTCCGGGGTCGGGGTGACCATCGCGAGACGGCCGACGCCTGCGACCTTGGCGGGGATCGCGTTCATCAGCAGCGACGAGGGATAGGCCGCACGGCCACCGGGGACGTAGATCCCGGCGGCGTCGACCGGCAGCCACCGCGCGCCGAGCCGGACACCCGCCGAATCGACCGAGTCGCTGTCGAGCGGCCGCTGCTTCTCGTGATAGGCGCGGATCCGCGTCGCGGCGAGTTCGAGCGCGGTGCGCAGCTCGGGCTCGAGCGCGTCGAACGCGGCCTTGCAGTCGGCGGCGTCGATCTGCCAGCCGGTCGCTTCGAGATCATGGCGGTCGTGCTTCTGCGTCAGGTCGCGGATCGCGGTCTCGCCGTCGCGGCGGACGGACGCGATGATCGCGGCGACGTCCTGCGTGACGCCTGCGTCCGATTCGCGGCGATCCTCGACGAGCGCGGTGAAGCGCTCGGCGAAGTCGGCGTCGGTGGTGGCAAGGCGGATCATGCGGCCTGCTCCTGCTCGACGGCGCGGCGGAACGCCTCGACCAGAGGCACGACGCGCGCGCGCGTCTTCATCGCGGCGCGGTTGACGATCAGGCGGCTGGTGACCTCCATGATCGTCTCGACCTCGACGAGGCCGTTTTCCTTCAGCGTACGGCCCGACGAGACCAAGTCGACGATGCGCGGGGCGAGGCCGAGCGTGGGCGCGAGCTCCATCGCGCCGTTCAGCTTGACGCATTCGGCCTGGACGCCGCGGGCGGCGAAGTGCGCGGCGGTGACGTGCGGGTATTTGGTCGCGACGCGGACATGGCTCCAGCCGCGCGGATCGTCCTTGGCCGCCATCGCGGTGGGTTCGGCGACCGACAGCCGGCAATGGCCGATGCCGAGATCGACGGGTGCGTAGAGCTCGGAATAGCCGAATTCCGCGATCACGTCCGACCCGACGATGCCGAGCTGTGCCGCACCGTGCGCGACGAAGGTCGCGACGTCGAACGCGCGGACGCGGATCAGCGAGATGTCGGGATCGTTCGTCGCGAAGCGGAGCGCGCGGCTGTCCCCGTCCGAAAACGCCGCCTCGGGATGGATGCCGGCACGGGCGAGCAGCGGCAAAGCCTCGGCGAGGATGCGTCCCTTGGGGACGGCGATGATGATCTGGGAGTCTGGCACGCGCCGGGCTTTACGGGTGGCGCTTGGCGGGTGCAACAACCTGCGCATGGCCGACGAGACTGCGAACCGCGACTCCTTCCGCATCCAGGCGGACTATTGCCGCGCGATGGCGGCACCGACCACCGCGCGCGTCTGCACCGCGCTGGTCGAAGCGGTCGATCGCGAGAGCGCGACGGGGCGCCGGGTGCTCGACTGGCCGGGCGAACCCGTGGCGGATGCGCTCGCGTTGCGGCTGGTTGGCGGGCTGCATGCGCTGCACCGCGCGGGCATCGATCCGCCGCTGTCGACGGTATTTTCAGGCGCGGAGACCGATCCCGCACGCGTGATCGCGATCCTGCGCGCGACGCTGCGGACGCAGGACGCGGTGTTGCTGCCGTGGCTCGACGGGCCGCCGCAGACGAACGAGGCGGGGCGGTCCGCAGGGCTGATGACCGGGCTGTTGCAGCTGGCGGCGCGCTACGGACCGGCGTTCGAGGTGCTCGAGATCGGATCGAGCGCGGGGCTGAACCTGCTGATCGATCGCTATCGGTTCGATCTTGGCGGGGCGATGGCGGGGCCGGACGAGTCGCCGGTGACGATCCGGCCAGAGTGGCGCGGTGTCGCGGCGCCCGGTGCGCGGGTCGTAATCCGCTCGACACGCGGCGTCGATATCCAGCCGGTCGATCTCGCGGCACCCAAGGCGGCGATGCGGCTGGAGGCCTATGTCTGGGTCGATGCGGCCGAGCGGCAGGCGCGACTCGCCGCGGCGATTTCGATGGTGCGCGAGCGCGGCGTCGATCTGGTCCGCGGCGATGCGGCCGACTGGGTCGAGGCGCGGCTGGCCGAGCCACAGGCGGCGGGCGTCACGCGCGTGCTGATGCATTCGGTGGTGTGGCAATATCTGCCGCCCGCGGGGCGTGCGCGGATTCGCGCGGCGATGGCGGCGGCGGGCGAGCGGGCGACGGTCGAGCGGCCGCTTGGCTGGGTGATGATGGAGCCCAATCGCGACCTCCACCGGCACGAGGTCCGCGTACAGGGCTGGCCGGGCGCGGCGGGGATGGAACTGGTGGCGCTGACGCATGCGCATGGCGCCTGGGTCGAGGCACTGCCGCCGCCCTATGAGACGCGTGATTACGTCATGCGGCGTGGGGCGTATGAATAAGGGAACGGCCCGGGATTGCTCCCGGGCCGTCGTGGCTGCTCAGTAGAAGAAGCCGTTGTTGACCTGTGCAACGCGGCCGTTGCGCGTGTCGACCAGGACGACGTCGCGGCCGTAGCGGACCCAGCGCTGATAGCCATAGCCCGGACGGGGCAGGCGGTACGTCTGATAATCGTTGATCCAGTACTGACGGCCGTAATAGCTCGGTGCGAACTGATAACCGACGTTGACCGGGCGATAGCGATAGCCGCGCGGGCCGACATAGGCGGGGCGGCGATAGACGTTGGCGTGGCTGCGGCGATAGTCGCGCCAGTCCTCGCGGCGCTCCTGCCGGTCTTCGCGCAGCTCGCGGCGGGCATCGCGGACGTCGCCGCGGTCGCCGAAACGGCGTGCCTGCTGGAGTTCGCGCTGGCTCTGGCGGACTTCGCGGTCGCTGCGGCGGGCTTCGCCATAGCTCTGCGCGGTGGCGAACGTGGGAACCAAGGTGGCGGCGGCAACCGCCGCGAGGATCATCTTACGCATGACTGCTCTCCTGTCTTCGACGCCGTACCAAACGGCATGACAGGGGATTTGCTCCCGCGCCGCTGAACGCTTTCAGAATGTGCTGGTCAGGAAGCAGACAGGTGGCGGGAAAGCGTTCCACCGCTTCCGTCATCCTGACGAAAGTCAGGATCCAGGGTTACTGACGACGGCGCTGGTGGCTCTGGGTCCTGACTTTCGTCAGGATGACGAGGGGGCTTATCAGATGCCCCAGCGGCGCATCGCCGCGATCACCGCTTCGGGTTTTTCCCAGGGGACGAAATGCCCCGCATCGATCTTTTCGATCGTCAGCTCGGGCACATGGTCGGCAAGGTCGAGCTGGCTTGGCAGCAGCGCGGCGTCGCGCATGCCCCAGATCACCACCACCGGCATCCGCATCGGCGGGAAGGGCGCGTCGAGAAAGGCGGGGCGCGGCGGGGTCTCGTCCATCGCGGGGACGACGATCGGGCTGGCGCGGTACCAGTTGAGCATCGCGGTCATCGCGCCCGGCTGCGACCATTCGTCGAGATAGGCGGCCTTGTCCTCGCCCGCGATCGCGTGCGTCACATGATGCGCGAACGTCGAGCCGAGGAATTTCTCGAGGCCCGCGCCGGTCAGGCCCTGGTCGATGCTCGTGTCGCGGAAGCGGCGGATATACTGGCTCGCCTTGCGCTGATCGGGGTCGTCGAAGATCGTCCGCTGGAAGACGAGCGGGTGGGGGGCGTTGACGATCACCAGCCGCTCGATCCGGTCGGGATGCTGGAGCGCGGCCATCCACGCGATTGCGCCGCCCCAGTCGTGGCCGACCAGCGTGAACCGGTCGATCTTGAGGTGATCGGCGAGCGCGAGCAGGTCGGCGACGATCTTGTCGGGGGTGTAGCTCGCGACGCCCTGGGGTTTCGACGAGCGCGCGAAGCCCCGCTGGTCGGGTGCGATGACATAATGGTCGCGCGCGAGGTCGGGGGCGATGTGGCGCCAGGTGCGGTGCGATTCGGGAAAGCCGTGAAGCAGGATGACGGGCGGATTCGCCCTGTCGCCGCTGATCGCGACGTCGAGGTCGACGCCGGTGGATAGTCGGAGGCTCTGCAGCTCGGTCATGTCTTCTCTCTCCCGCTCGTCGGCCCTGGACGGGGTCCGGGGGCCGACATGGTCTGCGCCAGTTTCAGGAGTGTGCGGTAGAGCGGGGGTCTCGACAAGGGCCGCTCGCGATCCTCCCCCGCCAGGGGGAGGTGGCGCCGAAGGCGTCGGAGGGGGAGGGAAGGGAAACACCTGTTCCGTGTCCTCCCCCTCCGTCTCGCTGCGCGATCCACCTCCCCCTGGCGGGGGAGGATTTTCTGGGGTCAGGGGTAGCTGACCGTCTTCGGGATCGCGGGGATCTCGATCCATTCCTTCTCGTCGCCGGGCACCTTGGGGAAATTGCCCGCATTCCAGTCGCGTTTCGCCTGTTCGATGCGGTCGCGGTTCGAGCTGACGAAGTTCCACCAGACGTGGCGCGGCGTCGTGAACGCATCGCCGCCGCACAGCATCGCGCGGCCGCCGGTCGCCGAGCGGAGCGTCGCCGCGATGCCCGGGCGCAGCACGTAGAGCACCTGCGGCTCGAGCTTGACGCCCTCGAGCGTCGCCTCGCCCATCGCGAGGTAGATCGCGCGTTCCTCGGCGGCCGCGTCGATCGGCACGCTCGCACCCGGATCGAGCGCGATGTCGGCGTAGATCGTCCCCGAATAGGTCGTGGTCGGCGCGGTCTGGCCCCAGAGGCTGCCCATGATGATCCGCGAGCGCGCGCCGTGCGCCTCGATCACCGGCAGCTGTGCCTTGGTGACGTGTTCGAACGCGGGGTCGATCTCCTCGACCGCCTCGGGCAGCGCCAGCCAGGTCTGGATACCCGACAGATTGGGCCCTCCCGCGCGCTCGTCGCCGGGCGAGCGTTCGGAATGGACGATGCCGTGGCCCGCGGTCATCAGATTGACCGCGCCGGGCTCGATCCGCGCCTGCGTACCAAGCGAGTCACGGTGGTCGATCGCGCCGTCGAACAGATAGGTGACGGTCGACAGGTTGATGTGCGGATGCGGTCGCACGTCGATGCCCGTACCGACCTCGAGATGCGCGGGGCCCATCTGGTCGAAGAACAGGAACGGGCCGACCATCGTCCGTTCCTTGTTCGGCAGCGTGCGGTGGACCTTGAAGCCGCCCAGATCGTGCGTCGAGGGGAGGATGGTCTGGAGGACGAAATCATCCAGCATGGCGTGTCTCCGTGGCGTCGAGGAGTTCGACGAGGTCTGCTGGATAGAGGAGTTCGTCATGCCCCGCGATCTCGTTTCGGGAAAACCAGCGGTGACCGACGAGCAGCTTGCGCTCCTGATCGGTGAGCCCGCCCGCCGCCACGTCGCACGTCTCGACATCGACGCGGAAATAGCGTTCGTCGGCGGTGACCTCGACGCCTTCGAACGTGCGGAAGTCGACGACGCGGCGCGCGACCTCGGGGCCGCAATCCATGTCGAGCCCGACCTCTTCCCACAATTCACGACGCGCAGCGGTGGCGTAGCTCTCCCCGGATCGACCGCGCCGCCCGGCGTGCACCAGAGCGGCGGGCGATCGTCGGGGGTGAAGCGGAACATCAGCACGCGGTCCTGCGCGTCGACAAGCAGGATGCGCGCGGCGGGGCGCGGGGTGCGGCCTGATCCTCCCCCGCTAGGGGGAGGTGGCGCCGAAGGCGACGGAGGGGGCGGACACGGAACGGCGGTCATCGCTTGCCGCCCCCTCCGTCTCGCTGCGCGATCCACCTCCCCCTGGCGGGGAGGATCGAAACCGGCTCATGCGGCGTCGAGTTCGGGATAGTGGCGAAAGATGCCGTCGGTGTTGAACGCGATCCGGCGGTCGCTCTTCAGATACGCCTTGATGCCCGGCAGCGCGGCGACCTGGTCGCGGATGCGGACGAGGTTGGGATAATCGGGTTCGAGCGTCCTCATCCGCTGCGGGAACATGTAGCGCAGCCCCTCGACGATCTGGAACAGCGAGGTGTCGGCATAGCTCCATGCATGGTCGATCAGCCACTCGCCCGGATTGGCCTGTGCCGCATCCTCGAAATGGCCGAGGAACTTCGGCAGGCGCTCCTCGCGGAACTGCCTGGCGGCGCGCGCGGCCTCGGGCTTCTGGTCGTCATAATAGTCCATCATCGCGACCGGATGATGGACGTTGTGGACCTCCGCCACCAGATCCGCGATCGTCAACTGCAACTGGTTGAGCCACAGCCGGTCGGCCATCGTCGACGGCGCGATCGAATGCCGTTCGCCGAGATACATCAGGATGTTCGCGACCTGCGCGATCACCAGCCCCCTCTCCAGCGCCGGCCAGCTCGAGATAGGGCGGCGCGAACGGGGTGCGGCCGGTGCGGTCGTTGAGGTCCGCCATCAGCCCGTCCTCGCCGACCTGGCGCGCGCGGTCGTCATAGGGGATGCCGGCGGCTTCGAGCGCGAGGCGGACGAACTCGCCGCGCCCCTGAAGCGAAGGCCAGTACCACAAGATATAGGACATCAGAGCTCCCCGGGAGCGCGGGCCTTGATGGCGAGCGCGTGGATCTGCGTGCTCAACAGATCGGCGAGCGCGTGGTTCACGAGCCGCTGCCGCGCGACACGATTAAGTCCTTCGAACTTCGGCGTTTCCACTTCGACGCGGAAATGCGTCTCGCCCGTGCCGTCGTCGCCCATGTGGCCGGCGTGGAGTCCGCTCTCGTTGACGACGGTCAGCTGCGTGGGGTTGAGCGCGGTGGTGAGGCGCGCGGTGATCTGGTCCTGAACGGAGCCGGTGGCGAGGTCTGTCATGCGCCCTATATAGCCCGTTTTGGAAGCGCGGGGAGCCGGTGGCGGACGACGATCGACATGATGACGGGCGCAAGGCCCGGAAGGAGCGCCCAAGCCCGCGGTTTCACGGCCGCGTGGAAGGGACGGGGCGCGTCTGCATGTGGCCGGGCTGTGCCGAGCCGGGCGAATTCCGCGCGCCACCGCTGGAGGGCCCCAGTGATGGCGGGCCGCCACAGTTCCGCTGGTTCTGCCTCGAGCATGTCCGTGCGTTCAATGCGGGCTATAATTATTTCGACGGGATGACCGCGGACGAGATCCATCATGCGCAGCGACCGATGGCGGGCTGGGAGCGCGAGACGCGCGCGTTCGCGCATGGCGGCGGCGACACGCCGCCGAAATGGGCGGACTTCGCGGACCCGATCGATGCGATCGGCGCGCGCTTCGGCGAGCGGGTGGCGCAGGGTTTCGGGGGCGCGCGCAAGGACGGCCGCGTGCTGTCCGATGGCGAGCGGCGGTCGCTGCGCGTGCTGGGGCTCGGGACCGACACCGACCGGACGGCACTGCGCAAACGCTACAGCGAGCTCGTGCGGCGCTATCATCCCGATCGCAACGGCGGCGACCGCGCGCATGAATCGGAGCTGCAGAAGGTCATTGCGGCGTATCAGCATCTGAAGGGGGCGGCGGCGTTCGCGTGATTTCGGCGACATGCCTCCGGTGGCCTGCCGCGCGGGGTGAGGGGAAACTGGCGCCCTGCGTCGCGCCGTGCCCGGTCTCGCGGTCATAGGCGATGTGATAGGCGTCGATCGCCGCCAGCGCCGCGCGGGCCGCACGATCCGCGGTCGCGCACGTCGCGCTGCGGATTGCCGCGAGCACGTCGCTCCGGCGGTCATAGGTATAGGCGACGTGCCCCGCCTCGTGCACCATGAGCGCCGCGAGATAACGGTCCCAGGCGGTGCGTTCGGCCGGGGTCAGGCGCGCCGTCCCCGCGAGACGCGGTAGCCGCACGGTGGCGGTGTAGCGGATCGTCGCCCTGCGGAGATCGCACCCGCCGCCGCGCGTGCGCGGCCAGCTCCAGCGCATGTCCCAGCTGCTGACCGCGTCGACGCGCGTGCCGTCATGCGCATCGGTCGGTCGCCTGGCATCGATCGACCGGCGGACAGCCAGCGCATCGTCACCCTCGACGAGATAGGGCGCGATCGTGACGTTGGGGATCGATGCGAAAGCGTCGCGCGTCGGCGTGGCCGATACCGGGCTGGTCAACAGCGCGCCCGCCGCCAGCGACGCGACACGACGCACAGTGGCAGGCGATGCGATCATTGCGACGCGTCGCGATCCGGTCGATGATGCGCGAGCAGCCACGTCCGCAGCGCGCTCGCGAGGTTGGGCGGATCGTCGCCCTTGATCCGGATCGCATCGATTTCCGCGACCAGTGCCGACAGCGGGAGCGCTGCCCCGCGCGCGGCGGTTTCGAGCGCCTGCCAGAAGATCGGCTCGAGGCTGATCGAAGTCTGGTGGCCCGCGATCGTGATCGACCGCTTCACGGGACCATGAAACCCGTCGCGCGGCGCGGCGATCACGCCCGCCTCACTCGGTATCGAAAAGCGAGGCGAGCTGTTCGATGATCGTGCCGCCGAGTTGCTCGACGTCCATGATCGTGACCGCACGCGCATAATAGCGCGTCACGTCGTGGCCGATCCCGATCGCGACGAGTTCGACCGGCGACTTGGTCTCGATCCAGCCGATCACCTGACGCAGATGGCGTTCGAGATACGAGCCCGAATTCACGCTGAGCGTCGAATCGTCGACCGGCGCGCCGTCGCTGATCACCATCAGGATGCGGCGTTCCTCGGGCCGCGCGACGAGCCGGGCATGCGCCCACATCAGCGCCTCGCCGTCGATATTCTCCTTCAGCAACCCCTCGCGCATCATCAGCCCGAGCGAGTTGCGTGCGCGGCGCCATGGTTCGTCGGCGCGCTTGTAGACGATGTGGCGGATGTCGTTGAGCCGGCCCGGCTGCGGCGGACGCCCCGCGGCCAGCCACGTCTCGCGCGACTGGCCGCCCTTCCAGGCGCGCGTCGTGAAGCCGAGAATCTCGGTCTTCACGCCGCAGCGCTCGAGCGTACGCGCGAGGATGTCCGCGCTGATCGCGGCGATCGAGATCGGGCGGCCGCGCATCGATCCCGAATTGTCGATCAGCAGCGTGACGACGGTGTCGCGGAAATCGGTCTCGCGCTCGGCCTTGTAGCTCAGCGACAGCGTCGGGTTGACGATCACGCGGGCGAGCCGCGCGGCATCAAGAATGCCTTCCTCCTGGTCGAAATCCCACGAGCGCGACTGCTGCGCCATCAGGCGGCGCTGCAGCCGGTTGGCGAGCTTCGAGACCGCGGACTGGAGATGGACGAGCTGCTGGTCGAGATAGCCGCGCAGTCGTGCCAGTTCCTCGGCGTCGCACAGCTCGGTCGCGGCGATGACCTCGTCGAACTGCGTCGTCCACGGCTTGTAGTCGAACGCGGTGCCCATGTCGGCGAAGGGCCGGTTGGGGCGGACGGGCTGCATGCCCTCCTCGCCGTCATCGCCGGGCTCGCCGTCGATGTCGTCCATCGACTCGTCGCTCTGCTCCTGGCCGTCGCTCTCCTCGTTCTGCTGCTCGGACTGTTCGCCGCGCGCCTCGACTTCGCCCTGGCCGTCCTCGCCCTGGTCGTCGCCTTCGTCGCCCTCGTCCTGCTGCTGCTCGTCGGTGCCCTCGTCCTCGGAGCCGTCTTCGTCGCTGTCTTCGGGGACCTGCTGTCCCTCGACCAGCTCAAGCTCCTCGAGCATCTTGCGCGCAAGGCCCTGGAACGTCTTCTGGTCGTCGATCGCATAGGCGAGCGCGTCGAGATCGGTCTTCTGCTCGATCCAGTCGCGAACCAGTGCAAGGCCGGGGGCGGCGATCGCGGGCGATTCCTGCCCGGTCAGCCGCTCGCGCACCATCAGCCCGAGCGCGGTCGACAGCGGCACCTCGTCACGGTTGCGCGCGCGCGTGATCGGATCGGCGCGCAGCCGCACGTCGAGCGCCATCGCGAGATTGTCGCTGATCCCGGCATAGCCGCGCGACCCCAGCGCCTCGACACGTGCGGTCTCGACCGCATCGAACACCGCACGCGCGACCGCCTCGACCGGCGCGGCACGGGTGTGCAGCGCGATGTCGTGATGCTTCAGCTGCAGCGCGAACCCGTCGGCGAACCCGCGCGCTTCCGCGACCTGCTCGGGCGGCAGCGCACGCGCGGGCATCGGTACCTTGATGTGCTTGCCCGATTGCGCGGGCGCGTCCGCGGTGAAGGCGAGCTCGACCTCGGGCTCCTCCGCAATCGCGCGCGCGGTCCCGGCGAGAACCGCCTTGAACCGGTCGAGAGGCGTTTCGTTCGCCAAGGCCTCAGGCCTTCCCCACCACGCTCTCGGGCAGGTCCTTGCCGAACACGCGCTGGTAATATTCCGCCACCAGCGGCCGCTCGGCCTCGTCGCACTTGTTGAGGAACGAGAGGCGGAACGCGAAGCCGACGTCACCGAAGATCAGCGCGTTCTGCGCCCAGGTAATGACGGTACGCGGGCTCATCACGGTCGAGATGTCGCCGTTAACGAAGCCCTTGCGCGTCATGTCGGCAACGCGGACCATGTTCTCGACGACCTTCTTGCCGTCGGGCTTGTCATATTCGCCCGACTTGGCGAGCACGATCTGCGCCTCGACCTTGGCGGGGAGGTAGTTGAGCGTGACGACGATGTTCCAGCGGTCCATCTGACCCTGGTTGATCTGCTGCGTGCCGTGATACAGCCCGCTGGTGTCGCCGAGGCCGACCGTGTTGGCGGTCGCGAACAGGCGGAACCACGGGTTCGGGCGGATCACGCGGTTCTGGTCGAGCAAGGTCAGCTTGCCCTCGGTCTCGAGCACGCGCTGGATCACGAACATCACGTCGGGACGCCCTGCGTCATATTCGTCGAACACGAGCGCGGTCGGGGTCTGCAGCGCCCAGGGGAGCAGGCCTTCGCGGAACTCGGTGATCTGCTGGCCGTCCTTGAGGACGATCGCGTCGCGGCCGATCAGGTCGATGCGGCTGATATGCGCGTCGAGGTTGATGCGGATGCACGGCCATTTGAGGCGTGCCGCGACCTGTTCGATATGCGTCGACTTGCCGGTGCCATGATAGCCCTGGACCATCACGCGGCGGTTGTGCGCAAAGCCCGCGAGGACCGCGAGCGTCGTGTCCGCATCGAAGACATAGGCGGGATCAAGATCGGGGACGCGTTCGTCGGCTTCGGAGAAGGCGGGCACCTCCATGTCCGAATCGATGCCGAACATCTCGCGCACCTTCACCATGCGGTCGGGGGCGTCGAGGATCGTGGTTTCGCGGCTGTCGGGCTGGGTATTGGGAATATCGGTCATATTGGCCTCGTGTTCCCGGTAGCTCTAGGCCAAGCGCGGGGCGTTACTCAACCGCTGCGTATGCGATTGGCGGGAAGAGTGTGACGAACCGCCGGGCAGGCGCGGAGTTCCGCCCGGCGGTGTCGCCTGTCCGCTTATCGCCCGAGCAGGACGCGCGCCTGACCGGCGATCTGCGCAAGCATCGCCGCATTCGGTACCGCGGCATGACGCGCGCGGTCGATCACCGCCCTGAACTGCGTGATGCGCGGGGCATTGGCGGCGAGCCACGTATCGACCGCGCCCTGCGGGTCCTTCGCGCCGCACCGGGCGAGGAATTCGAGGCGCAGCTGCTGGAAATCGCGGGCAAGCCCCGCGATCAGCAGGCGTTCCCACGGATCGCTCGGCGTGATCCGCGCGGCATTCGCCTGCGCCCAGTCGAGACCGAGCGCCTGGCCGAGATGCGTGAACGCGCGCGTCAGCACCGCCTCGTCGAGCGACAGCCGCTCACCCAGATCGGCAAGCCCGACCGCACCATCGAGCTCGAACAGCCGGACGACGGCCAATGCGAGATCATGCGGCGCGCCGGCCGCCTCGAGCTGCGCGGCGATCCGTCCGCTCTGCGCGCTGGCCTCCTCGAGCAGCAGCGCCTTGGTCTGCCCGTCGAGATGATGGATGCCCTTGCCGAGGCGGTCGAGCACCGTGCCCGGCATCGTCCCCGGAGCCGACACGCGGAGCAGATCGGCGATCTGCGACCGGGTCGCGACCGCGACCTCGTCGAACAGCGCGATCCGCGCGGCCTCGGGCATCGATCGCCGTTCGATGTCCGTCCACAGCGCGGGCAGGTCGAACAACCGTTCGGCGACCACGAACATCGCCGCGATGTCGCCCATCGCCGCGCCTTCCTCTTCGGCAAGCTCGAACGGGTGGAGCACGCCGAGGCGGTTGACGATGCGATTGGCCAGTTTCGTCGCGACGATCTCGCCGCGCAGCCGGTGCTCCTCGATCGCCTGCGCGAACGTGTCGCGCATTGCCTTGGGGAACGCGGCATACAGATCGGGGAGCAACGCCGGATCGTCGCCCAGACCGCTCTGCTCGATCGAATCCTGCAGCGCGAGCTTGGCGGTCGCGAGTAGCACGGCGAGCTCGGGACGCGTCAGGCCGTGCCCGTCGAGCCCGCGACGCAGCAGGTCGTCGTTCGAGCCCAGCCCCTCGACCGCCCGATCGAGCCGGCCATCGGCCTCGAAGATCTCGATGACGCGGACATAGCTCGGCATCGACGCGGGGCCACCGCCGCCGGTCGCGGCGATGCCACCCGCGGGGCCGACGCCGATCGCGGCAGCACCCGCGCCCTCGGCGATCGACAGCGCGAGCGTCTGGAGACGATTGTCCTCGAGCACGAGATGCGCGACGTCGTCGGTCATGCTCGCGAGCAGCGTGTTGCGCGTCTCGTAGTCGAGCCGGCCCTCGATCATCTCGCGGTTGAGCGCGATCTTGATGTTGACCTCGTTGTCCGAGCAGTCGACGCCCGCCGAATTGTCGATGAAGTCGGTGTTGATCCGCCCGCCGCGCTCGGCGAACGCGATGCGCGCGGCCTGCGTGACGCCGAGATTGGCGCCTTCGCCGATCGCGGTGACGCGCAGATCCTCGGCATTGACGCGCAGACGGTCGTTGGCGGGGTCGCCGACCTGGACGTTGTTCTCCGCCGCCGCCTTCACATAGGTGCCGATGCCGCCGAACCACAGCAGATCGGCAGGCGCCTTGAGGATCGCGGAGATCAGCGCGCCGGGCTCGATCTCGTCGAGCGTGATCCCGAGCACGGCCTGCGCCTGTTTCGACAGCTTGATGACCTTGGCGGTGCGCGCGTGGACGCCGCCGCCCTCCGAGATCAGCGCGGTGTCATAGTCCGCCCAGCTCGAGCGGGGGAGCGCGAACATCCGCGCGCGCTCGTCCCAGCTCGCCGCGGGATCGGGGTCCGGGTCGATGAAGATGTGGCGATGGTCGAACGCCGCGACGATCTTGAGCGATTTCGACAGCAGCATGCCGTTGCCGAACACGTCGCCCGACATGTCGCCGCAGCCGACGACGGTGATCGGATCGCTCTGCACGTCGATGCCGCGCTCGGCGAAGTGCCGCTGGACCGAGACCCAGGCGCCCTTGGCGGTGATCCCCATCGCCTTGTGGTCATAGCCGACCGACCCGCCGCTCGCGAACGCGTCGCCGAGCCAGAAATCGCGGTCGAGCGCGAGCGCGTTGGCGACGTCGCTGAACGTCGCGGTCCCCTTGTCCGCGGCGACCACGAAATAGGGATCCTCGCCATCGAGGATCGCGACGCCCGCCGGATGCACGACCTTGCCCTCGACGATGTTGTCGGTGATCGACAGCAGGGTGCGGATGAAGATCCGGTAGCTCTCGGTGCCCTCCGCCAGCCACGCGTCGCGGTTCGACGGGGCAGGGAGCTGTTTGGGATAGAAGCCGCCCTTCGCGCCGGTCGGCACGATGACCGCGTTCTTGACGCGCTGCGCCTTCATCAGCCCGAGGATCTCGGTGCGGAAATCGTCGCGCCGGTCGGACCAGCGCAGCCCGCCGCGCGCGACCGGGCCGGCGCGCAGATGGATACCCTCGATCCGCGGGCTGTACACCCAGATCTCGCGCCATGGCACGGGCGCGGGGAGGCCGGGGATCAGGTGGCTGTCGAGCTTGAACGCGAGCGCCTCGGCGGCGGCAGGCGTGAAGGCGTTGGTGCGCAGCGTCGCGCCGACCAGGCTGTGATAGGCGCGCAGGATGCGATCGTCGTCGATCGCGGTGACCGCATCGAGCCCGGCCTCGATCGCGGCGTCGGCGTCCGCCGGGTGGCCGTCGTTCGCGGGATCATGCGCGGCCGCAAAGCGTGCGATCAACGCGGTCGCGACCTTCGGTGCGCGGCGCAGCGCGTCGACCACGGTGGTCAGGCCGTAGGGCAGCCCCGCCTGGCGCAGATAGCGGAACCACGCGCGGAACAGCACGACCGCCTGCGGGCTCATGCCGACCTCGACGATCAGGCGGTTGAACGCGTCGTTCTCGGCCGCGCCCTCGAGCACCGCCGCAATGGCGCGCTCGAGCGTCGCCGCGTCGGTGTGCGAGGCGTCGTCATTCGCCTCAAGCACGAAGTCGTGGACGAACGGATCGCTGTCCTCGCGCAGCCGCGTCGGCAGCTCGCCGATCACGCGGAAGCCGAAATTCTCGAGCACCGGCACCGCATCGGACAGCTTGAGCGCACCGCCGAGACGGTAGATCTTGAGCTGGCGATCTTCGCCGGGCGCGCTCTCGATCAGGCGGACGCCGCGCGATCCCGGATTGTCGAGCGCGGCAAGCCGCTGGATGTCCGCGGCGGCATCGGCCGCGGTGCTGACGTTGCGGTAATTCTGCGGGAAGGCGGCGGCCCAGCGCAGCGCGAGGCGCGCGGCGCGCGGCGGTGGCAACGTCTCGACCAGGGCCGCCTCGACGTCGGACACCCAGCCGCGGACCATCCGCTGAAGCCGCAGCGCGAGCGGCGCGACATCGGGCATCCGGCCGTCGCCGCGCAGGTCGAGCGTATAGCGCAGCATCGCCACCTCGCCATCCTCGAGCGCGATCGACCAGTTGAGGATGCTCGCATTGGCGGCCTCGGCGAGCATGTCGCCGATCGCCACGCGGCGCCCGGTCGTGACGTCGTCACGCGGCAGCCAGACGAACCCGAACAGATGGCGGCCGAGCGCCGATTCGACCAGCACGAGCGCCGGGCGCGGGCGATCCGCGAGGCTCATCGCGGTCAGCGCGAGGTCCTCGAGCGCATCGGGGGAAAGGCGACGACGAGGTCGTGCGGGAGCGCGGTCAACGCATGCGTCAGCGCCTTGCCGGCATGGCCGCGCGGATCGAACCCGAACTTCGCCTTCATCGCGGCGAGCCGCGTGCGGAGCACGGGCACGTCGCGCGGCATCGCCGCCAGCGCCGCGCTGGTCCACAACCCGCTATAGATCGACAGTCCGCCGATCCGGTCGCCTTCCATCACCGGCACGACGACGAGGTCGAGCGGCACCGCGCGGTGGACGGTCGAGATGAGGTTCGATTTCAGCAGCAGCGGCGCGAGGTTCCCCGCCCCGAACCACTCGATCGCGAGCATCCGCGACGCTTCGGCAAGGATCGGGACGGCATGCTGGTTGCGCGCGATGCCCAGCGCCGCCCCGGCGCTGCCGTCACGATGCCAGACCTGGTGGCCCAGCAGCGTCAGATGGCCATCGAGGAACCAGCGGAGCAGCGCTGCGCCCTCCGCATCGGGGCCGTCGCTGTGGAGCAGCGCGATGTCGGTCGCCATCGCGCCCTGCATCGCGCGCCAGTCCTTCACCGCGGCGCGGACATCGGCGAGCACCGACGTCAGTTCCTCGATCAGCCCGCGACGATCGCGCGCGTCGGCACGTTCCATCTCGAGATAGATCATCGATTCGGCGTTACCCGAATCGCCGATCGACTGCAGGACGCCGTCGGGGCTGCGAACGGTGTGGACGACTGGGTGGATGATCCGGTCGATCGCGATGTCCTGCCCGGCGATCGCGGCGGCGATCAGAATCGACGAGGAACGGCATGTCGTCGTTGACGATCGCCAGACGCATCCGCCGTCGCGTGTCGTCCGTGCTGATCGGCTCGAGCGCGATCACGGGCAGCCCATCGCCGCGCTGGCGTGCGGTGGCGGCGACGAAGGCGGCGGCCTGTCCGGCCTCCGCCTTGCCGAAATCGTTGAGTTCGCCGGGCAATGCGCGCTCGGTCAATCGAGCGGACAGCGCCTCGGTCAGCGGGTCGATGAGGGTCGAAGAATGATCAGCCATGCGCGAGCCTATGCGCTCGGCGTTGATCGACCTCAAGGCTTGTGGCGGCTGCGAAGATGCATGCTGCAGTGCGGGATGTGCAGGTCCGGACCCGGATCCCGGTGCCGCCGCGGGCGCGTAGCATTGCCGCCTGACACCCTATCTGTCGATCGCCTCCAGCGCGCGCGCGATGAGCGGCTGGTCATCGGTGATCGCGCCGACGATGTCGAAACCGCCGCCCGGCGCGACGCGCGCGACGAGCAGCACGACGTCACCGGTCCGCACGCCGGCCGGCAGCGCTTTGCCGTCGATCGCGACATGCGCGAGCACGGCGCTGGCGCTGGCGCTGGCGCTGGCGTGCGTCGGCGAGGCGGCGATGTCGGCGGATGACGGCGCCGACGGGGGCGGGGCGTCGAACTGAGCGCTCGGTCCGTCCGCCCAGATCGGGACGCCAGGCGACGTGGCATGCGCATGACCGACGGACGCGCCGCCCTGGGTGCCGCCCGAGATACCGCCAAGCCCCGGCATGTCTGGCGCCGTCATGGCGTAGGCTGCGAGGCCCGCATGGCTGCGCGGCGGCATCGCACGCACCGCGGCGTCGAGCTCGGCCGCCAGCGTCGCCTGCAATCCCGCGTCGGCGAGCTCCTTCCAGTTGATCACGCCGTAGAGGAAATCGATTCCCTCGTCGTTCGAGGCGAACGGCATCAGGATGCCGCGGTACAGCGTGGTCCGGCCGCGGCTGTTGACGAATTCGGCTTCGAATCCCACGGGTGCGCGATTCGCGATGATTTGCAGATAGTGATCGGTCAGTCGCGACAGCAGCGAGCGGCTGGGTACGTCGGCGATCGAGATCGATCCGCCCGACCAGCCCGCATTCCTCGCGCAGCGCGGTCCCCAGGAACGCGATTCCGGGGTCGGTAATCGGCATCCCGCCGCATTGCGGATCTGCGCCGTTCGGGGTCCTGAAATCCATCAGGACGCTGTGCGGGCCGAAATCGGCGATCGAGCCGGGGTCGAGATCGGCGATCGTCGGATAGGGGCGTCCCTTCAGCAGCGATACCCAGTGGTTATACGCGCGGACATGCATTCGCCGCTCGTCACCGCCGAGATCGAACATGACGTCGTTGATCCCGGCATCGGCGGCATCGCCGGCACCGGTCGTGGCTGCACTCCCCTCGGCCCGCATGGTGGCCTGGCCGTCATCAAGTTCGCGCGCACTCGTCATGCCAAAACTTCCCCGTGTCATGGTACCATGCTGTGCACCGCGTTTGGTAAACGGAGCGTAAATCCGCGTTGGCGCTTGTCAGCGCGAATTTCCCCTGTTAAGCGCCGCCCCCTCGACCGGAGAGATCCATCGTCGGGCCGCTTTAGCTCAGCTGGTAGAGCATCGCATTCGTAATGCGGGGGTCACAGGTTCGAGTCCTGTAAGCGGCACCACCTAATTTATGCCACTTCCGCAAGGCGAGCCTGGAGCTGGCTTGCGAACGGCGTTCCGGATGCAAAGCCGTTTGGGTCCTGTGTGGGGCGCTTTGTGTAGGGAAAGTGGCCCGACCTTCGCCATACCTCTTTGAGCAGCTTCGTTGCGCTCCGCCTCGCGGGTAACATTGGCTCGTTGCCGAATGTCGAAGGTCCAGCTTGCCGTTGGGTGCCGGGCGCGGCTAGGCCAGTATCGGGGGAGTTTACATGGCGTCACAATTTAATAGCGGCAGCGACCTTGGCTTTGAGGCCGAACTGTTCAAGTCAGCTGACATGCTGCGGGGCAGTCTTGAGCCTTCGGGTTACAAGCATGTCGCGCTTGGCCTCATTTTCCTCAAGTATATCTCCGATGCTTTTGATGCGCACCACGCTAAACTCGCCGAAGAGGAATATGCCGAGCCTGAAGACCCCGAAGAATATTTGGCCGCCAATGTGTTCTGGGTGCCGGCCGAAGCTCGCTGGGCCTATTTGCAGGCCAATGCCAAGCGCCCGAAAATTACCTTCACCGATGTAAATACCGGCAAGGAACGCGAAGGCGACATTGGCAATCTGATCGACAACGCAATGGATTCGATCGAATCCGCCAATGCGGCGGTCTTGAAAGATGTTCTGCCCAAGGCTTATGGCAGCCCTCAACTTGACAAGACGATGCTGGGCGCATTGATCGACCTGTTTTCCAAGGTCGGGATGCACGGTGCCGGTCACAAATCGAAAGATTTGCTGGGCCGTGCCTATGAGTATTTCATCAGCCAGTTTGCCGGGGCCGAAGGGCGGCGTGGCGGCGAGTTCTTCACGCCGCGCTCCGTCGTGCAAACTATCGTTGAGATGCTGGAACCGCACAATGGTCGGGTTTACGATCCGTGCTGCGGCTCTGGGGGCATGTTCGTGCAGTCCGAACGCTTCATCGAAAACCATCAGGGCCGCCGTAGTGATATTGCGATCTATGGGCAGGAGCGCACCCACGCCACGTGGAAGCTGTGCAAGATGAACCTTGCCGTGCGCGGCATCGATGCGGACATCAAGTGGAACAACGAGGGATCGTTCCTGAACGATGCTTTCCCTACGCTGAAATTCGATTATGCGATGGCTAACCCGCCGTTCAATATCTCGGACTGGTGGCAGCCGCAGCTAGAGGGCGATGTGCGCTGGCAATATGGCCAGCCACCAGCGGGCAACGCGAATTTTGCATGGCTTCAGCATATCATACACCATCTCGCCCCGCGCGGCACGGCAGGCGTGGTGCTGGCCAATGGCTCAATGTCGTCGCAGCAATCGGGCGAAGGCGAGATTCGCAAGACCATGATCGAAAAGGACGTGGTGGATTGCATGGTCGCGCTGCCGGGCCAGCTTTTCTATTCCACCCAGATTCCCGCCTGCCTGTGGTTTCTGGCGCGCGACAAGAGTGCGAACGGGCACCGCCACCGCAAGGGCGAATTCCTGTTCATCGATGCCCGCAACCTGGGCCATATGGTGGACCGCACCCGACGCGAGTTTTCGGACAGCGACATCGCAGCGATCACCGGAGCCTATCACCGCTGGCGGGCCAAGCCCGATGCCGGACTGGGCGCGTATGAGGACATTCCCGGCTTCTGCCGGTCGGCCACCATCGAAGAGGTGCGCAAACATGGCTTTGTGCTGACGCCGGGTCGCTATGTCGGGACGGAAGATGCCGAGGACGACGGCGTGACCTTTGAGGAGCGGTTCGGCGCGTTCCGCACACAACTTCAAGGGCATCTCAAAGCGTCAGGGATCAGCGAAGCACGCCTCGAAACAGCATTGGGCAGGTTGGTCGAAGATGACTGATTGGCCGACGAAGCCACTCAAGGAGTTGTGCGATCCGAAGCGGTCAATCGCTTACGGCATCGTCCAGCCGGGCAAGCCGACCATTGGCGGAGTCCCGATTGTGCGGGTGAATAATTTCAACGCCACCGGATTGGATTTGTCAGAGGTTCTTTCCGTCGATCCGGCTATCGAAAGGCAATACAGCCGCTCACGCCCTCAGCCATCAGATGTCCTCGTGACCCTTGTTGGCAGTATCGGTCAAGTGGCCATTGCTCCAAAAAATATCAGCGGCTGGAATTTGGCTCGCGCGGTCGGACTTATCCCCACGCCTGACCATCACCACGCCGAATGGATCGCATATTCGATTCGCAACAAGGGCGCGCAGGACTTCATAAAGCAACACGCCAACACAACGGTGCAGGCAACTTTCAACTTGGGTGATTTGGCAAAGCTGCCTGTCCCTTACCCTGACCAAGACACGCGGGAAGGCATTCTCGAAGTCCTGTCCGCGATTGACGGTCGCATCGAACTCAACCGGCGGATAAATGAGACGCTGGAGGGGATGGCGCGGGCGATTTTTAGGGACTGGTTTGTTGATTTCGGCCCTGTGCGCCGCAAGGCGGCTGGCGCAACCGATCCGCAAGCGATCATGGGCGGGCTGACCACCGACCCGGCACAGGCCGCAACCCTCGCCGCCCTCTTCCCCGCCGCGTTCGGCGCTGACGGCTTGCCGGTGGGGTGGAGCCGCCAAACCGTGGAAAGGATCGTCGAACTGGCCTACGGCAAATCCCTGCCCAAGACAGTCCGGAAAGATGGCCCGTTTCCCGTTTATGGGTCTGGCGGCATCTCCGGGACGCATTCCACGGCACTTGTCAGCGGTCCTGGCATCATTGTTGGTCGAAAAGGGACGGTGGGCAGCCTCTATTGGGAGCCGGGCGATTTCTTCGCAATTGACACAGTGTTCTATGTCGTTCCCAAGGCAGGCATCCCGCTTAACTTTGCGTGGCACTTGCTCAATACGCTTGGCTTAGAGGGCATGAACACTGATGCAGCCGTTCCGGGTCTCAATCGCGGAAATGCTTATCGGTTGGAGTTTGCCTTTGGCGGCGCTGCGCTTCTGGATGCTTTCGAGAAGGTCGCCGGACCGCTGCGGGCGAGGCAAGATGCCAGCAACGCTGAAACGCAAACCCTCGCCGAAACCCGCGACTACCTTCTGCCCCGGCTAATGTCCGGCGCGGTGCGCGTAGTGCCGCAGGTTGAGGCTGCCTGATGGCCGAGCCCTATTTCCGCTCGCTGCCGTTGTTCCCCGCCTATGCGATTGGCGATGTGGCGATCGACGGGCTGGTTCCGGCCTGCCGGGTGGAAAGCTGGGAAGCGTTCATCGTCGCCATGCGCTCACCGGAACATAATCTGGCGAAGGGTGAAATGGTCTATCGCGGGCAGGCCGGGCATGACTGGCACTTGTCCTCCACGCTCGCCCGACTGTTTGATGGCGGATCGGTGCCGCAGGAGCATCAGGACAATCTGCTGGCGCAATTCCGCCTCGCCATGCGCGGGCGCGGGCTGGACTGTAGCAAGCTGGAGGATGAGGAGCTATGGGCCTTTGGCCAGCACCACGGCTTGCGCACTCCGCTGATCGACTGGACGAAATCGCCCTATGTCGCGCTGTTCTTCGCCTTTGATGAGCCGGATGTGGCGGGGCAGGACAATCCGTCGCGCGCGGTGTTCTGCCTGAACATGGCGGCGATCCGCGCCGATGAAAGCCTGTCCACGATCATCTTTGAACCCACGCACCACGAAAATGCGCGGCTGGTGAACCAGGCGGGGCTGTTCACTATAACGCCCAGCGGCAGGGAGAATCTGGTTTCCGCCATCCTCAACGAACTGGCCGAAAACGAGGTCATCAACCCCGACGATCCGATGGACGTGGCCCGCTATATCAGCAAGATCCACGTGCCGAACGAAAACCGCGTGGAATGCCTCAACACGCTGCGCAAGATGAATATCCACCACGCCAACCTGTTTCCCGATCCGGGCGGCGCATCGAAATACAGCAACGACTGGCTTAGTCGGCTGATCGCGGAAGAACGGCGGGACGCGGCAGCGGCTGCGGCAGCTCAAAAGGCAGAACTTGAAAAGAGAGTCGACCCGGCGGCCGTAGCGGCGGAGGACGGGGAGAATCCCGAGCTCATTTCAAAGATTTTGCGTCAAACGTTGGGCAACAACGCTGACTTTCCCGACGATCTACTGGCCAATTGGTCTGGAAAGATCGAATCGCTTTACAGCCGAAACGCCGAAATCGATTGGCCTAAACGACCTGCATCCCAGCTTCGCTTGAAGCTGGATTTTCGCCGCTTCTTCCTCTCAAACGGGTTGGACAAGGAAATGGCAGAAATTTGTGCGCGGCGAATGATTGGCTTTTTTATAGCAAAATGGAGGGTCGCACACAAAGAGATGAACGGGAGTTGAGGTGAGTATCACCGAAGATATTGTCGAACTGGCGGCGCTGGAAACCCTGCAAGAGTTGGGCTGGTCCTACCTCCACGGCTCGGTGATCGCGCCCGATGGCGTGGCTCCCGAACGGCGATCCTTCGGCGATGTCATACTTGTCGGACGGCTGGAAGCGGCGATTGCCCGGCTTAATGAAGATGCCCCGGATGCAGCGCGCACCGAGGCCATGCGCAGGGTGCTCACGGGCGAGCTTCCCTCACTTGTTGAGGAGAGCCGCCGCATCCACAAGCTGCTCACCGAAGGCGTCGATATCGAATATCGCGGCAACACGGGCCAGACCGCGTCTACCAAAATCTGGCTGATCGATCTTGACCGCCCCGACGCCAACGACTGGCTGGCGGTCAACCAATTTACCGTGGTCGAGAGCCGGGCCAACCGCCGCCCTGATGTGGTGCTGTTCGTCAACGGCCTGCCCCTAGCGGTGCTGGAATTAAAGAACGCCGCATCGAAGAACGCGACGCTGACCGACGCCTACAACCAGTTGCAGACCTATCTCCAGCAGATACCCAGCTTGTTCAGCACGAATGCCGTGCTCGTGACTTCGGACGGGATGAAAGCGCGGATCGGCTCGATCACCGCCGATCAGGAACGTTTCATGCCGTGGCGGACAGTGGACGGGCTGGACTTTGCCCATCGCGGTACACCCGAACTGGAAACCCTGCTACGCGGGGTGTTCACGCGCCAAAACCTGCTGGCGCTGATCCGCGATTTCATCGTGTTTGGCGACAAGGGGGAGGGTCCGTTCAAGATCGTTGCGGGCTATCACCAGTTCCACGGTGCACAGAAAGCGGTGCGGCAGGCGATTGAAGCAACCAGCCCGGACGGTGATCGCAAGATCGGTGTCATCTGGCACACACAAGGATCGGGCAAGAGCTTGTTAATGGCGTTCTTTGCCGGGCTGGCGGTGAAATCGCAGTCGCTGGAAAACCCCACGCTGGTGATCCTCACCGACCGCAACGATTTGGACGATCAGCTCTTCGGCACCTTCGGCCTATGCCGTGACCTCATCCGGCAGAACCCGGAGCAGGCCGATAGCCGCAGCGATCTGAAGCAGCTTCTGGACAAGGCGGCGGGCGGCGTGGTGTTCACCACGGTCCAGAAATTTTCCCCGGAGAAGGGCGAGGAGAGATTCCGCTGCTATCCGCCCGGCGCAACATCATCGTCATTGCCGACGAAGCGCACCGCAGCCAGTATGGCTTTGAATCCAAGCTCAACCGGGAAACCGGGCTGCGGCGCTATGGCTACGCCCATTACATCCGACAAGCGATGCCCAACGCTTCGTTCATAGGATTTACCGGCACACCGATTGAAGCCGCGGACATTAACACCCCGGCCATCTTCGGCGAATACATCGATATTTACGACATCAGCCGCGCGGTGGAAGATGGCGCGACCGTGCCGATTTTCTATGAAAGCCGTCTTGCCCGGATCGAACTCAACGATGACGAAAAGCCGCTGATCGATGCCGAGATTGAGGCACTGATCGAAGACGAGTCGCTGACCGAAGCCGAGAAGATGAAGGCCAAGTGGTCCGCTGTGGAGGCGCTGGTCGGGGCCGACAAGCGGCTGGAACAAGTCGCGGCGGATATGGTGACGCACCTTGAAGCGCGGGTTGAGGCGATGAACGGCAAGGCGATGGCCGTGTGCATGAGTCGTCGCATCTGTGTTGCGCTTTATAACTGGATCATTGCGCTTCGCCCGGATTGGCATTCTGTCGATGACGCAGAAGGCATGGTCAAGATCGTGATGACCGGGGCGGCATCGGACCCGCTCGACTGGCAGCAGCATATCGGCGCGAAGAAGCGGCGGGACGACCTCGCCAAGCGGGCGCGCAACCCCGATGATCCTTTGCGCCTCGTGATCGTCTGCGACATGTGGCTGACCGGCTTTGACGCGCCCTGCGTGAATACGATGTACATCGACAAGCCCATGCGCGGGCACGGCTTGATGCAGGCAATTGCCCGCGTGAACCGAGTATTCAAGGACAAGCCCGGCGGGCTGGTGGTTGATTATATCGGCGTGGCGCAGAACCTTCGCAACGCGCTTGGCCAATATACCGATTCAGACCGCGACAAGACCGGCATCGATGAAGCCGCTGCCGTCGCTGCGATGATGGAACGGTATGAAGCGATCCGCGACCTGTTCCACGGCTTCGACTATCGCCCCGGCATTCATGGCCAGCCGCGCGAACGCCTAATCTGCCTTGGCAGTGCTATCGATTGGGTGCTGCGCTGGCAGGAATCGCAGGCCGCGAAGCAGAAGGATGTCGAGGACAAAAAGCGCGCACACCGTCGTTATCTCGACATGGTGTTGGAGCTTTCCAAGGGCTATGCGCTTGCCTCTGCCAGCGATGAAGCGCGAACGATCCGGGATGAGGTCGGATTTTTTCAGGCCATCCGTGCCGCGCTCGCCAAGAATACCGCCACCGGGAAAATTAGCGAGAAGGATCGCTCCTTCGCCGTCCAGCAATTGGTGGACCGGGCGGTTGCCTCATCCGAAATTATCGACATCCTCAAGGTTGCGGGCATCCAGTCTCCTGACATTTCGATCCTCTCCGACGAATTCCTTATGGAAGTCGAGAAGATGGAGAAAAAGAACCTTGCTCTGGAGGCGTTGAAGAAGCTCCTCAATGGCGAGATTGCTAGCCGGTCCAAGACCAATCTCGTTGAAAGCCGCGCCTTCTCCAATCGGCTGGAGGAAGCGGTGGCCCGCTATCATGCAGGTGCAATATCCGCGGTCGAGATGATTCAGGAATTGATCGGCATCGCTAAGGATATGCAAGCGGCCCGTGCGAGGGGAGAGGAGCAAGGACTCAGCCTCGAGGAAATTGCGTTCTATGATGCGCTTGCCGAAAATCAGAGCGCCGTCGAGGCGATGGGCGACGAGAAACTAAGAGTTATCGCACACGAAGTTTTGAATCAGCTACGCAGCAATGTAACAGTCGATTGGCATCAGAGAGAAAGCGCGCGGGCCAGGATGCGAGTATTAGTGAAGCGCATCCTTAAAAAATATGGTTATCCGCCCGATCTTGCTGATGAAGCCGTTCAAACGGTGTTAGCGCAAGCTGAAATATTGCTTCGGGAAATCACTCAGTGATAAAGGAAGTGGTCACTGAAGCGCCGACTTCGAGGGATACGTGTCGGGTGCCATGCATACGAAGGATCCTCGCGTGATCAGTCGCAACAGCTAGAATTCGAGCCGGTACCGTGTGGAGGTAAGCCGGAACGGCGATATCTATAGCACATCACCCAGTTTCGGGTAGGAAAACGGTTCACGCTTGATCCGAACTAACTCTGGCAAACCTAAGAGCGACATCCGCTTCGCAGGCACGATCACCTCTCGCACCGTGCGATAGCAACCCAGAAAGGCCGCAACTTGCTCGGCTATTCGTTGGTCCAAAGCGGCAAACGAGTGCCCGTCGTTACAGAACCAATAATGCTTCCCCCAGCCATCAATCATTCCGTCTACGCGTTTTAAAGTTGCGATCAGCGTCCGGTCACGTTCAAGCGGTTGGCCACTCTTCATTGCCACCATCGCTTTTTGTGCCTCGGAGAAGACTTTGGTGACGGACTCGGTGAAACGATACTGGGCTTTGGCGCTGGGCCGAGATCAGGCCTGGGCATATCGTGATGCCCAGAAAGTCAAACGGATCTGAAATCGGCGAACCGCCTTTAGAGCTCTTCTCCGGCGAAAGTTCCATCTGCAGGGCGGCTAGCAGCTTGATTGCTTTGGCTAGGCGAGAGTTGGCAGCCTTCTGAGTCGGTGCCATGATGATGAAATCGTCGATGTAGCGGATGCAGTGGCAATCGCCTTCGTTCATAACCCGATCGAATTCTGAAAGGGCGATGTTGCCGAGCAGTGGAGAAAGGGAGTTTCCCTGCGCCACGCCAATATCTTCCGTCGGGAAGTTTGCAGCCTTCTCCTTAAGCAGAGCTAGGTTCTCCAACTCGACCGTGATCGCACGGCGTAGAAATGCGAGGAAGTCGGCATGGCCGTCACCGATTGCATCACCGATGACGGCGAGTACATGATCTTGTGAAATGCGGGTGAAGAATGCGCGAATGTCAGCGCTCGCAATGAAACGTGCACCTTGGCCTATTTCCGCAAGAACTGCCTGAATAGCGGCAGGCACGGCTGATAGTTCGGCGGCACGTTCCTGTTCGTTGCGCTGCCGGTTGCTGCGTATGCCACCGAAGCTGTATGGGGTTTTAATGTAGGGCTTCAGCGCCTCGACCTCGATCAGCACGTTTAGGACTGCGCGCTGAACAATGCGACTTTCGACTGGTGCTAGTACGATCGGCCGAATGCTCCCGGTCGGCTTACCTTTGGCGTCTAATTTTGGGATTGGAACGCCTTTGGCCTTTCCGAACTTGAACGAGCCACGCACGAGCCTGCCCATCAAGGAGCGAAGGTTGTGAGGAGCGTTCTCGGCAAAGCGTTCTAATTCCAGCCTGACCGTCTCGGACTTGGAAGTGCGGCCATTCTGCTGGATGACGCGCCACGCGCGTTCAAGATTATCGAGCTTGTTGACGGCTTTGAGTAGATCGGAGGGCAAGTCCTATGGGTCCTGTCAGTTGGCCTCACCCGTCCGACGGGGTGCTGTACCCTGCAGCGGTTCCGTTAGGCCCGTGCCGCACAATCGAGGTTCCGACCTTCGCCTTAGCCTCGCCGTAGCAGGTGCGCTTGGTCCCGACGGTCATCCCGCCTGCCAGCCCACCGGCTAGAGCCAGTCCGATCAAGAGGCGCGAAGCTCCCCAATCAGCCCGTGCCGAGTTGGCACGTTTTTGCATGTCCGTCGCATCTTCATTTCCTCCCCGGAAGCCTAGCGTTTTTGGACGCTTGGGCAACCGCGGCGGAGAATACGCCCCGGGCTCCCGCCCGCCCTTCAGAATAATGCCACTAGCCGCCTGACAGGTACCCGAAACGGTAAAGGTTGCAGCTAGAGTAGATTCCTCGGACGAGTGGGTGCTGTACCCTGCAGCGGTTCCGTTAGGCCCGTGCCGCACAATCGAGGTTCCGACCTTCGCCGTAGCCTCGCCGTAGCAGGTGCGCTTGGTCCCGACGGTCATCCCGCCTGCCAGCCCACCGGCTAGAGCCAGTCCGAACAACTTTAGGAACATCGTCTTGATCAGGTCAACCCCAGCAGCGGCTTAGCTTGTCGAATTCCAGTAAGCTGTTGATCCCGTCGAGCGCGCAAAACCCGGTATCTTATCTGGAAGTCCCACCTACGGGCGTTTCCAGCAGCAGCTTCGGCTCGATCCCCAGCGCGGCCGCCAGCCGCCCAAGTGCACGCACAGACGGGTTCCTGGTGCCGCGTTCGAGATCGCTCACGTAGCTGCGTTCCATACCCGCATCGAGCGCCAACCGCTCCTGCGACAACCCCTTCAGCTTCCGATGATGGCGCCGAGAAGCTGCACCACATCCATACTCGGGTGTGACCAGAGACCCGTGTCTGGACCGCCTTAACAACCAAATATCAAAGTACTGCTGGCGTCTTGGGAGAAATCCTGAGGCGTCATTCTTTTGCCTAAGGGAGATCCAAAATGCTTTCGCTACGTAATACCGCCTCAATTCTGAGGGCAATCCAGCCGCCGCAGGAGGCACGCCTTCGTTCAATACTCGATCAACGCATCATCCAGCTAACCGAGGACGGCGGCCGTGACATAGCCAACTTCGCTCACTTTCTGATCGTTCAAGCTGGTGACGACGATCAGTCCGTCAAAGCCGAGCTAGGTTTCTCCATCCTCGAAAATCTTGTCGATGGGGCTCGGTACGGTGATCTCGATTTCGAGCCATCATGGGAGTGGATCATGCGGCACGAGGGCTGGTTCGAGCTGGTCTACGTGCTGTCCGATGATGGGTTCGGTTGGGTGGTGTTCGTCCAGGACGATGATGCCGTCGATGCCGATCTACTAGGCGTGTGTCGTGAGTACGCCCCCGCCATCTGACTGAGCCACCAACCCCTTGCCGTCTTGAACGGCCCGCAGCTCGCAAGCCCATCGGCTTAGCGGGCATTTTTTATGCCTGAAAGGAATGCCATGCTCTCTCTGTATGACGAGGCGACAACGAAGGCCGCGTTAGCGCTGCCGATCGATCACGACCTCCGCGCGTTTCTTACCACTCGGATCGTTCACTACGCCGCCGCCGGGTTGGCCGCTGCTACACACATCTTGGTCATTCAGCCCAATGACACCGAGTCCGATATCGAACGCGAAATAGGCTTCTATCCGACCGCCAACATCATCGACGGTATCCGTTCCGGATCGGCGGCGTTCCATCCCTTCTGGGACTGGCTGCAGGACCTCGGCGGCTGGTTCGAGATGATCGTGACCGTCGGGGATAGCGGCTTTGCATACATCCTCCTGATCCAAGACGCCGATGGGGTCGACCCTGATCTCCTCACTCTGTGCAAGGCGCACGCCGTGGGAAGGAACAAACCATGAAACTACTAGGAATGCTGCTTCTCGCCGGGATCATTCTCAGCGTCCTCCAGGCCGCGCTATCGGTGCTCGTGATCATCGGCCTGATCTGCTTGGTGATCGGGGTATTCGTCCGTCCCGCCGAAACGTTTGGGTTGCTCGCGTTCGGGGTATTCGCAAATTTGATGCAGTCCCATCCAGTAGGGGCAATCTGGCTGCTCAGCTTCGCCATGTTCGTGACACTAATACAGCGGCAGCGTGAGCGGACCGTGGTCACTCATCCGACATCGCCACCCGCGTCGGTGCCCCGATTGCCCGGAGTTGCCCCATCGAAGTCGGGCACGGAGGGCGTCTGAAGGGCCTGTCTGAATTAAGATCTTGTCGGTTGGGACTAACGTCGCTGCCACGATATGCACGGGAGAAGGGCCACGCGGCGGGTGATCGCGAGGGCTACCGGGGGTTTGGCCGGGGACCGGTTATCCCTAGTGTTACTATCGTCGTCAGGATGGCGCTGGCGGATGTCCACACTCACGACGCCAGTGGAAAACTGGAGGGGGGCAGGATCCTGGAAATCTGAAATTCTGGATCGCTCAGAGTCTTGACCGACAGGAACAACGACGCCATTTGACTACCACGCTCGGGCCGATCACGTGATGGGTCGACACCTCGGGCGAATGACTGCCTTTTGTTTGCGCCTTCCGCATAGCGGCCATCACATCATTCAGAGCGATATTCGCCTGACACTGGTGCAAAGTGACTACATTTAACAAAGACGAACTACGGGAAGCCGTGGTCAGCATACATGACCCAAAAGCAATTGAGGTCGAAATTCCTCCGAAGCCTGATAACGTTTCCGAGACGGTGATCCCGACGGAGCACAAGCATCACCCGCACAATCTCCTTCAGCATTATACCTTAATCGGTATGGCAAGCGAACTGGAGAAGGCCATTGAAGAGCAGCGACCATTTTTGGGAAACCTGTGCCTATCAGGACAATCGTCGGTTTGGTACGCAAAGCCGAATACAGGCAAGACTCTACTCGCGATGCACTTGATGATCGAAGCCGTAACGAAGGGCGGCATCACCCCGCAGAACATATTCTATATAGCGGCGGATGATAGTGCTCATGGCTTAGTCGATAAGATCCATATTATGGAAGAATATGGAATAAACATTATAGCTCCCGGCCATGCAAATTTCGAGACAAAAGACTTTGCGAAGATCATCAAGGCGATGACCCATCACGACGCCGCAAGCGGCATATATATCGTTGCGGACACGCTAAAGAAGTTTATGTCGCTGATGGACAAGAACGAAGGTCGAGCTTTCGGAGCGCTTATCCGAGAGTTCACTATGAAGGGTGGGACCTTCGTCGCTCTGGCACACACCAACAAACAGCGTAGCGGAGATGGAAAACTCGTTTACGCAGGTACAAGCGACGTTATGGAAGACTTCGACTGCGCTTACGTCATCGACGAGCTTGCTGGAGGCGGCGATACGCAGGAACGCATCATCGAGTTTGATTGCACGAAACGCCGCGGGAACGTTGCCCAAAGCGTTGCTTACGCCTTCACGCTCGACAGCGAGGCATCGTATGCGGGAATGCTATCGTCGGTTCGTGAAGTCGATCCGGCAGCCGTAGATGCCTTCCACAGGCAGGCGGCAATCCGATCGGATGCGGTGATCATCGCGGCAATCTCAACAGCCATCGGGGAAGGCATTAACACGAAGATGGAGCTGGCCCGAACGGTTGGCGCCCGCGAGGGCCTTGGGCGACAGTCCGTCGTCAAGCTTATCGAGCGGTACACCGGGCAGGATCCCGAGGTGCATCGATGGGACTTCAGCGTCGGTGAACGGGGGAAGAAAGTGTATGTGATGTTGCCGGCCGCAGAGGGCGGCGCCGCCGGCTAAGTCGCTAGGTCGGGGCAGGGCGCCAGTTTTCCAGGTTTCCGACCCCGGCCAGCTTTCCGCCGTAGGCGGTCAGGCTCGCATCACAACCGGTGCGCCTTGGTCCGGCTAGCAGCCGGAGATATCCAACTGCCAGCCTTCAGCCGCTCTATTTTCCTCGAAACATGACGGAAGGCACCTGCTTCGATCGGCCGCGTAGAAGCGATGATAACATTCTTTTCCGGCGTGGTCTTGCAATGGCTGAGAAGCCGTACGATCTGACTATGACGCGGTAACCGGCGACCCATCTGCTCTCGAGCATGTCGGCCACCTCCGCGAAGTCCTCCGCAAGTGCATTGAGGGCGTTGTTCAATGAACACGCCACACTTGTGTCCGAGGCATAAGCCTAGTTCTTAGTTGGCAGGTCGTGCGAGCAGCGCCCCAATGCAGTTGCATCCTTAAGTTTAATATGGATGTCTCATGCAAATTTTTACAATTGATCAGCACCTTATCGACCGGGGTCGCGTTGCGTTCCACCTAGCTGCACTGCAGTTCATGTGCGGGCCGAACTCATCCGTTTACACCGCCGGAAGGCGTCGGCTGGGCGGCCTTGCTGTTGTGCCCGGGGCAGTGGTTGCTGCCATCGAGATGGGCTTGAACACGATAGAAGAGATCGTTCCTGCCGTTGCGCGCGCTACGCGGTGCTGGCCATCGACGATTACAGCGGTCCTTGAGGGGCTCGGTAAAGAGGGTGTCCCCGACCGGCTCTGGGCGTCAAACGCCAACGGAACGTTTCGCCTAATCGATCACGCCGCCATCACACCCTTCACAGTGATGACGAGCTAATCCGCAAGCGGGATGGAAGTACGCGACCTACCGGGAACACGCTTCTCAAGTCGCGGCTTCCAACCGGTAATCTGCGGACCCGGCCAGCGGACCGTGGTGTGCTCCGATCACCGTCGCTATCGGCCTGCCATTACGCAAGTCCGCTTCCGACGAGTGGTGGCCCAGCGGGCCCGTCAGGCAGCAATTCCCTCTGCCGGGACCCGACCTACCGCCGCAGCCGTCGTTTGGGTCCTGCGGGGCTCTGCGAAGCTCGCGATATAAGCACATAAAACAGGAAACATAATCATGCCCAAGCGAAAGCTAGATAATACCTTCTGTCTCATCGCTCATTGTCCAGAAGGCAAAACCAAAGAGACTTACTACGACACGGTAACGACAGGCTTTGTTCTGGAGGTGAGGTCCTCCGGTGGTAAGACGTACTACATGCGCTACAACGATCAGCACGATCGCCAACGGCAGCACAAGATTGGCGCGTTCGGCGACGTTACCTTCGATCAAGCTCGCAAGGAGGCGAAGCGGCTGCGATCCCAGATCACCCTTGGCGGGGATCCGGCGGCGGTGAAGGCGGATGTGAAAGCGGTACCGACATACGCCGAGCTTGCGGAACAGCATCTCGCCCATGCGAAGACCTATCAACGTAGCTTCGACACGACCGAGATGTATGTCCGCCGGCATATCCTGCCGCGCTGGGGGAAGGTTCGCCTGACTGAGATACGCCAGCAGGACGTCGCGCAATGGCTAGCCGTCAAGGCGGGGGAAGGGCTCGCACCAGCGACGGTCGAGAAAATTCGAGTCACGTTCGGGCGATCGTTCTCACTGGCACTGACATGGGGCACCCCCGGCGTCACTCGCAACCCGGTAGTCGGCATTCGTCGTCCGCCTATAAACAACGCGCGTGAGCGCTTCCTCAGCGTCGAGGAGGCCCGGCGGCTGCAGAAGGCGGTAGCTGCATCGCGCAATACGCTTCTTCCGGCCATCGTCGGTCTTCTGTTGCTCACCGGCGCGCGCGTCTCGGAGTTGCTCAACGCCGAATGGCAGCATGTCGATATCGAACGTCGCGCATGGCTTATCCCGACGTCCAAAACGGGCAAGTCTCGTCACGTGCCTCTGTCGCAAGCGGCAATCGACATCCTCAAGTCGCTGCATCGGGTCGGTCGGTGTCCTTATCTGTTACCGAATCCCGATACCCGGAAGCCGTTCACGACGATCAAGCACGGGTGGCAGAAGGCACGGGATGATGCCGGCCTGCCGGGGCTCCGGATACACGACCTACGCCACTCGGCAGCGAGCTTTATGGTAAACAGCGGCGTCGACCTGTTCGCCGTTGGCAAGGTGCTGGGGCACGCGAGCTACCAAAGCACACAACGGTACAGCCACCTCGCCAATGACACACTTCTGGCCGCCGTCGAGGCTGGCGCCGCGAAGCAGAAGATTGATTGGAATCCGTCTGCCTAAATTTTCCCCCGATCCATCCGCTAGCGCGCTGCTGGTGGGTGGCTCGGGGCATTTCTCCCATTAATTTTTCGGCTTCCTCTGCGAAGTTATTCGAAACGAAAGCAATCTGTATGACCAATATGCCGACCTCCGCCGCCGATATTTTTGTGCCGACGATGGACATTACCTCACTTGGCAAGCCGCAGCCGCTATCACTGTGCGAGAGGCCACTGATTGAGCGGACGCCTGAGGAGGTGAACCAGTTTTTCGATGCACTGCGCGTGATCATGAAGGAGCATTATCGCCCCGGACTGAAAGACGTGGCTGCCCAGATGATAATCACCGAATGTATCGAGTTCGGCTTCGATAGCGGCAGGCGCATCGTCGGTACGGCGAAAACGCTCGGATTTAAAGATGGTCATGTCCCGATGATGCTTGAGGCGGCGACCGGCGCCGATCCGACGGTTCATCTTTGGAGGCGTCACAGCGATGGCCGGTACACTCTGCTCGGCTAAACCATGACCGGCTAGCCCGGACATTCCATCGCGGTTGATGGGCGTTCGGGCCGGCCTCGCGATCGATTTGGCTAAACTGGCAGACCTCTGGAGAGCGATTACGAACAATCGCCCATACTGCACTGCCGCCAATACCGATCCCAGCGCAGGGCGGCTCTAGCGGCAATCGTCCGTTCTGCAGCGTGCACCGCGCCACGACGTAAGCACACGACCGATCGAGCGAACAGCATGCCATCGTCGTATTGAGAACCAAGCGACTGACGAGGCGCGTTGACCGTTCGGCGGCGGCGTTATCGTACTCTTAATTGGCCCGGCCCGTGTGGCAGGGTGGGCTCATAGTTGAGCGGCTGGATAATCGGTCGACAACGCGGTTGGATCGATTTGAGCGGAGAACCATATCTTTGCCCGCTGCCAGTCTCGGTTTGTCCACCGCGCGCCGGTGGGGTGCTTGATCCCGATTGCTGGCCGTCCCCAAAGGTGACCTTTCGCGATCAGCCAGTTTCCTTTGTCGTCTTGAAGCGCCGGTTGGTTGTCATATAGGTACTGCCCAACCGCCGTCATTCCGAGAACGAGAATGCGTTTAGGCGCTACCAGATCGATCAGCTCTTGAAGCTCTCCAAGGCAGAAGGCTTGAAGTTCGCGCCGAAGTTGCAAGGGTACTTGCTGCCACGCTGGCTGATCGCCGCGCAATGATCTGCTTCTGAAGAACAGGAAATTGGTCGTGAGCGCGAGGGAGAGTGGCCCCCGCCACGGATCGCTGTCGAGTAGATCTTTAAGGCGATCTTTTAGCGGATATCGATCATCGTCGAGATATGCATGTAGCGGCCATGTTGTTTGCCTGTGAGGCGGCATTGTGGCATCGTCCGCGTCATAGCCGGGGTTCAAACCAATGATAAGCAGCGGCGATTTTCGAACAGGCAAGGCGCCTAAGATAGAATAACCGCATCTGCCCTCTAATATCTCGCTCGCATGATCATTCCAGCGCGCAGCGACGCGGGCATAGATGGCGCGCAAGCCGATTTCGAATTCTTGTTGCCTGATTGCGATATCGGGGTCGTGGCGATCTATCTCCTGCATAGGCGTCCTGACTGACCACCCTGTCTCAGGGCTCTAATGAAACGTAGCGTCGTAACTAGGCCACTTTTTGACCGTATTGAGAACCCAGCGCTCTTCGGCGGTGCAAAAATGATCGTCAGGCATGTTCCGGCCTCTTCCGTCACTAGGTACTGGAACAGTCTATTTATCGGCCGATTTTCATATGGTCGACCTTCGCCGCAATGGAGGCTGGATGGAGTGTGCGGCCACAACCTACCTATTTCAAGAGCATTGCTGCGGTGCAGCATTGATTCACTTTCACGCCATATCACCGCAGACGGAGCGGTCGAGTCAGCCTATATGTTCGCACGCAAGCGCCAGATTGCCAATCGCCGACCGTGCTGGATAAAGCAGCGATCGGTATTAGTTATAAAGCCCCGTGATTTGTCAGTCCATAGAAGTCTCGGTATACCCGATCGCGCCAGTTCCGAATGGAACGTTGACTTGATCACCGACTTGTTCCACATTTGTTCTCATGGAACACGCACCCGAGTTGATGCGCAACGACGTAGAACCGCTCTCCTAGACGCATCATCTGATCGCGGAAATCTTGCCCGAACTTCGGCCTGCTGAGATGCAGACTGTCTACTTCCAGTGCATGGAGGACGGCCCCGAAAGCTTGCTGGCGCCCATTGAGGCAGAGTTCGCGAAACGCGGCTTGTCGCCCCACGCAATGGCGTTCGGTTCATGGCGTGCGTGATCACCGCCCAACGAATCGCGGACCTGATCGAGCAAGCTCCAGGCTGGGCTCTCGTGGCGCTTACGGTGCCGCAAGAGCGATTGAGGGCGGCCGCACGACGCGAAGTTGCCGAGCACGGTTACAGTGCCTTGTATCAACCTTTAAATGTTGAGACGGGGCAGCTTACGTTGCCGCTTTGATTAGCCCGCAAATAGATCTCATAGTTCTGAAGCGAAGGTGGTATCGAGTCGGCTTGGGGAGATCGGGTCATGAAGAGTCAGTGCATCAAAATTAGCGTTCTTCTAGCGTCTTGCTTGCTTACGACACCTGCGCTCGGGCAGCCGTCCAAGGCCCGTCAATCCACGTCGATGGGTACCGCGCTTTGTGAGAAAGTTTCCGCCGGAGCTGCGACGGTCGGGACCACAGTAGCGGGGGCAAGTGCGCTTGCGAGTACCGTTGGCGTCGCCGCAGTGGCGCATAGCAGCGGGGCAGCGATCCTTACTTCGGTTGGGGCCGGCGGGACCGGATATCTAGCAGGTACCCTCGGCGGCGCTGGAGCGACTGCTCTTGGTTTTGTCAGCGCGCCCGTTGTGATCGCAGGAGCTGCCACGGTTGCAGTCGCTGGAGCCGGTGGTTGGGCTTACTGTCGTCTAAAGAGGTGACGCGAGCCTTATGCGAACAACGGACCTTCGCTGCCCGACGGAGCCCGTTTAGTTGATGACAACGTCGCTTGTGATCAGCGGCGCAGAGGCAACTACCGTCTTTTCGTTGCTCGGCGGAAACGAGAACGCGGCCACCTACGCGCTCGGATGGACGTTAAGTCGGAGTGATGCTTTGCTCGGTGCCTTGCTAGATCGGCTCGGCATCCGGGTGCCTACAGGCAATGTCCGGATCGAACTGCAGCGTCACGGCGCCGATGGCGGATACACCGATATCGAAATCATTGCGCCAGGTGAGTGCCATGTGATCGTTGAAGCAAAGGTAGGCGGAGCGGTAGCCGGGATGGCTCAGTTGGAGCGTTATCGCCCTCGGTTTGCCGGTGTAGGAAACAACCTCATTGCGTCAGTGTCTGCCGCTAACGCCCATATGGCATCGAGAGTTTTGCCCTCCATGGTCGGCGGCGTTCCTGTATTACACCTGTCGTGGAACGACATCCGGCAGATTATCGCCGGCGCGTTGGTGATAGCCCGGGGCTCGACTGAACGGCGGTGGCTTCGAGACTTGGATCTTCATTTGGAGGGCTATGTGGCAGCGCAGGTTGTGAGCAGTAATCTTGTTTACGTCGTCGCGCTTTCGCCGGCGGAGATATATCCCGGCTATACGTGGATCGACGTCGTTGAGAAGGACAACGCCTACTTCCATCCGATTGAGAAAGGGGCTGGCCTACGACGCCGCCGAACTACCTAGGCTTTCGCTATCACGGGCAGCTTCAAAGCGTCCGGCATGTCGAAGAAGCTGAATTCGTTGCCGCGCTCGGGGACCGAAACGATCGCTGGGCAGATTGGAATGATCAAATGCTCTATCGGTTAGGTCCGCCAATGAGACCGGCCGTGCCGTTGAGGTCAGGCATACCATACGCCAACCGGGTCTACTGCGCCCTCGATCTCCTGCTTTCAGGCGCATGCGAGACGATCAAGCAAGCCCAAGAGGAAACCCGGCGTCGTTTGGAGGGCTAATGCGACAGCGCATTCGGGCGTGGGGCAGGAAATTGGGCTGCGGAGACTGACAAGCCGGTTCGTGCCGGGTACGAAAGCTTCGGTGGCAGAGGTAGGCCAGCGGCTTTAAGATCCGATGAAGCATCCCGCCCGCTCTGTGTGACACCGTGTATGCCGCGGGCGAGATGCCGAGCAATTGCCGTCTTGGGGAGGCAAGCTCTTTTCACAACGTCGGGGATGCCCCATCGCTTTACAAGCCGCGGTGTCGTTCGACTGATCCCAGAACGGGAAAGCCTGCGATCAGCTGTGAGGTGTCGCCAGGATGTACGGCCCGCCCCATGCAACGGGAGTCGCGAGGCGGGCGGGCCGACGAATATTGGGTCATCTCGGCTCACCAAGCACGACCGCAGCCTACAATGCGTTCACAGCGGCTAAACAACTCTCGGTGGAAGTCTGAGTGATACCGGCCCCGTCTCAGCGACAAGGGGAAAAGCGCGAGGCGGGCCGGCCGAAGTGTTGAAGAACCCTCCGGCGCGCCGGGGGTTTCTTGTTGCGTTAGCGTATCTCTGCTTCACAGGACTTCCATTAGCCATACGCAGACACGGATTCACCACGTCTGCGAAGAGAATTATCGCTTCGAGAGGTAGTCTATCATTAAGATTTAACTCCTAAGGCAGTATGAACAACGCGAGTGCGGGCATTGGCAAAAAAAGACAGTATCGGCGAGCGAGCGATCCAGTTTCTTGATGCGCAAAAGCTTGATCATAGTCCGGAACACTACGCATTTGCCTATCAATACCTTTCGGGCGCTGATCGGGTGTTTTCGGACGCTGTCGATCGTGAAATTGAAGGGGGCGTACGGTTGCGACAGGAGGCGGTACGCGCGCTAATGCCACAGGGCAGGTGGCCCTTCGCCGGTGGAGTGTTCGACCGGCTGACGACTCAATTGCTCGAACTGCTGACTAAGGTTGCCTTAGCCACCGACGGGCTGAACCAAGACCTGACGCGGACCGCAGCCGAGCTGGTGTCGGCCGAACCGCAACAGGTCCGCAAGCTCGTGATTTTCATGATCGAACGCACGGCTAAAGCTGAAACCTCGCTGTCAGCAGCCTTGCAACAGGCCCAAGTGCTGCGCGACACGCTGAATGGCGTGAATGAAGAAGTAGGCCGCGATCCGCTGACTGGTCTGCCGGGATACGAGTCGATGGTGCAGCGATTGGAAGCGAGCATCGCGGCGGTCGGCAGTTGCTCCATCGCAATCATCGATGTCGATCAGTTAGATGCCGTTCCGCTGCATGGCCCTGAAATGAGCGATCGCGTTTTGAAAGCGGCGGCAATGACACTAAAAGACTCGTGTTCACCCTATCAGGTTGGGCGATGGGGCGATGCTTCATTTATGATGCTGATCGACGATCCCGACCTCGCGACGGGCATCGCGAAACTAGAGCTTGCCTGTGCCAACATGGGTGCGCGGCAGTTAAAGCTACGTGAGAACAACGAGCCGCTGGGGCAGGTTACGTTATCGGCCGGTGTGGCGACGACGCGGGGGCGTTCGACGAAAGACGTGACCGAAGCGGCGATCCGGCTTTCGCGTCAGGCTCGGCGACAGGGCGGAAGCCAGGTCTTGGCCGAGGCACAATTAATTGCAGTTACGTAAAAAGCCGGCTGATCTCGCGTTCAAGATGTCCGGCGTTCCCGCCTTCCTAATTGCAACAGATGGCGGAATAATTAACTGAGTCGCACATAGAAGGCAGCATGAATATAGCCCGAAATATCTCTTTTCGCGGTGTTGCGCCGTTAAGCAAATGGTTTGGGACCAGCCGCGATCTCCCTTCTATTGACGTGGAGCGGGTCCTTGAGCTCGCGCGGATCTTGAGCGAAAAAACCGTCCTTTGGATTTGACTGAAAGCAATGTCATACCAAAACCCCGTGGCGCGAGGAATTTGAAGCGTGAGTGATGATGCCGATAAGCCTGTCCTCAATAAATCTCTGGCAGAGTGCGGCATCGAAGAGCGAGCACGCCACTTCCTGCGATTGAGCCAATGGGCGAGATCTAATGTTCCGGTGGACCAATCGGAGATAAAGTCACTGACTGGCCCTCTCGGAAACGGCGAGTAACTCCGAGGAAATCCGTCATTCATCTCGATCACGGTCGAACTGCGGCGGCGGTAGGAAAGTCGCCAAGTACGTTTACAGCGCACTCTATCATCTGCTCGACGATGGGGCGCGTCGGCTTAAACGCATAGGGGTTCCCGTCCGGTTGAGTTAGTGATCAAGGCCAACAGGAGTCAGCACCATGCGTTACGTAATCCGTAAAGACGGGGATTTGTCCACGGTGGGCATTCACCGGAATAGCTTCGACGAGGCGCTCGCCACCGCCGCCGAGATGATCGCGATGCGTGACGACGAAAAGTCGATCGTGGTCGAAGACACCTGGGACAAGCGGACGATCGACGAAGGTGAGATCGCTTCGCTGATTGCCGCCAGATCGCCGGACCGCGCGTAGGCAGTTAATTAGGGCGGGAGACGCGCATGAACGGCTACGTGGAATTTGAAAGTCCGGAAGGCGATCCAATCGTTGTGAACGTGGATCGCGTAAACTTCGTGCGCCGGTATCGCGGCGGGAATGACGCCAGCGCTGTGAACTTCGAAAAGGGCAATTACGTCGTCGTTAGGGGGAGCCTCACGACGGTGCTGAAGGCACTGCAAGAGGCATAGATCGTGGTTCGCGGTACGTTGTAAAAGTGTACTCAAGCCCGATCTAGTGAAAGCCAATATCTGCCCCCGACGGGTTTTCACTCCTAGGCGGAGTGGGAGGCTCTAATGCGCTGTAATCTCCTCTTGGTGGCGTAGAGCGCAGCGTCGGCGATGACGAACAGCTCTTCAGGATCATAGGAATATGGGTCTCGGGGAACGGCCATGCCGCTGGTCGCGGCGACGGTGAACATCTGGTCCCGCCAGATCATCGGTGCGGTTAACAGGGATTGGAAGCCGGCTAGGCGCGCCTTGATCGATGGCGGTTTAGTCTCATTGCCGACGATGACGGCAAACTCATCCCCGCCTATTCTCGCGATCAGTAGCGCGTCGGGAAAACTCGCGGACAGCCGCTCGCCGAATATCTTGAGGCAAGCGTCTCCCGCTAGATGGCCTAGCCGGTCGTTGATCCCCTTAAAGCCGTCGAGATCGAGAAGGATCAGTGCGCCTAATGGGAGGAAAGGTAAGGCAGTGCGTCGTCTGTTCAGAAAGCGGTTTTCATAAACGGCGCGGCTCGCCAAGCCGGTGAGCGCGTCATTTTCCGCGAGACGTCGTAATGTCTCTGAGCGCAGCTTCTCCTCCGTCACGTCTTGCTTCAAGCCATGTAGGAAAGGGCTTCCGCACGCAGTGTGGGTCATTTCGCCTGTAACACGCATCCAGCGAACGTCGCCGGCTGAACGCACGATCTGCGCGTCGAGAGTGAAAGTGCCCTTTACGAGGATCGCCTGAGAGCGGAGCCTTTCCATCGCTTCGCGGGACTCCTCGGTGTACATCTCAACCGTCTGTCGCCGGTCGATGGCCTTGTTGGCCGGCAAACCAAAAAGATCATAGACGCCCGAGGTCCAGCTCAGGCGGCTGTCGGAAAGATTGCAGGACCAAGCGCCGATTTTTGCAAGCGCCATCGCACGTTCAACCAATGGGTCAATTGGTCTTTGGAGTTGCGGCTCGTACGTGCCTGGCGAAGGGCGCCGCGCGGCGTAAATGGCGTCTGAGCCTGCTGGATGAGCATCGACACGCCGTCAGTGTAGATACGCATGTGTTAATAGCCCGTGTTGTCTGCCGTATGTCGATGAATCAGCCTGCTGTCCTGAGAATCCCGATGCCGATCGCAATGGCTAACACTACCAGGACTGCTCTTTCGATCGCCGTGCCCCTCGCGACGACGGTCCAGATTGACCGGATCAGGCCCTTTTCCGGGTCAGTCAGATCTCGCTCGCTTGTTTATTGTCGCTGCCTGCTCAGCGCGTCGCTTTTGCAACGTCTCAGGTAGTCGAGCGCCGCCAACGATACCGATCGCCGTAATCGCCAGTATCTTCAAAGGCGTGCTATCGGGCATTGCCAGCGCCACGCCCGCACCTAAAATCCCGAATGCGACGGCTGCATGAACTCGTGTCCGGGTCATTCCATCGTTCCGCCACGATGATCGAGCATCGGTTTCGGCCTTGGAGTGCGTCTTCATATGCTTTTCCTCATAGCGATGTGCAGCCGAGTCCGAGAGGGCGCATGGGCCGGGAAGCGGCGGTAGAGACGTTCGCTCAAGCTTTTCTCATGTTCTTCTAGTCTACCCTATGAAAGTCCTTGGCTCGATGCGTCGCCGTCACGAGCCCGCTATTCACATTGCAATTTCGGGCCACAATCACCGTCATAATTGCAATCTCAATTCCGACCATATTCATCAAATAGGCTCGCAATGAGGTCTTAAGAGTATTGAGAGATCGAGCTGTCGATTGCAGCCAGTCTTGCTAAATATTGACTTTATCTGGCTTCGTACAGTTGCTAGCGAGGTACCGCGGTGCGCTGCGATATCGGCGACTTGGACACCCCCGCCAGCAATCGCCCGACCTCCGCTTCGGATTGGGTAAACCCGAACATGGTCATCAACACGTTGCTCGTCGACGCCATCCCTGCGCGAGGCTGTCTGAACACGAGCATGGCACGTGCCTGTGAAAGTGGTCCAGAAGAACGTCCCGGCATAGGGCAAAGATCGGCGATAAGAGGACGTGCCTGGCCAGCGTCAGGAAATGTAAGCGGCACGGCGCCATGCCAATTGGCGCGGTCTTGGCTCAACATCGCAAACGCGCGTGTTAGTTCTGTTTCTGCGCGCTGGCACGTTGGAACAAGGCGACCACGTATCATGCGCACGTGCGTGCCGGCACTAAGCACCGTCTCCATATCCGCCGATAAGGCGACGATCCTCATGTCCGCCCCAAGCATTGCAGCGGCCCCCACAAGGCTTTCGGCTGTCACCAAACTTGCTTGGTCGATAGCTGATCCGAGTGCGATGGACGCCGTGACGACCGCGCTAATTGCGGGCGCCAGCGCGGTAATAAAGCGCGTCTCGACAGGATCGACAGAACCGCGTGCGGCAGGTCGATGGATGCTTAGGGCTGCACACAGACCATCGGCGGTATCGAGCCGTACCATGGCGCATGTCGGCACGTCGCTTTCGCGAAAAAGCCCGGTGTAGATTGCCGATCTCTCTCGCATCTCGGGCGAAATAAAGTCGTCATCGGTAATGCAGTGAAGAGGACGCGCCATAGTCAGTGCTCGTGTACGGGGATTCCGTGCGGGATCGGGCCCGCCGGCTGCATAATAGGCGACCTGCTCTTCCTCGCTGCAGCCTACTATCATGTTGAACAATAGGTCGCCGCCAGCATTTAAAACTGCAAGCTGTCCGATCCGTCCATTTGTAACCGACGTCATGGCGGTTAGCGCATCCGACCACTCGACCATGCCCATCGCCGCCGAGCGAAACCGCTCGAGGATGTCAGTCATGTCATCATCCGTCATGTCACCCCCCGACAGTAATTGTATAATTTTCTACTAAAAAACCGCCCTAACAGAAAGTTATCCTCAATCTAGGGGATGCGGGCGCGCGTGCGCTTTGTCAATCAACGTAGCGTCCAGGCGCGTAATATCTGGAGAGCAAGTTACCGGCGGCGCTTGATATCGATCACAGCGTAATGATGCCGTCGTAGACCAAAGGGGAACTGTCTATGTCGATTTTGAAACTTGCCTACGCGATGTCGGTAGCGTTCGTCACCATGATCCCAGCTGCCGTGGCGGCACAAGACGCTCTTCCGGCCGATAAAGGACTTGGGGTCGCGGTTGGCCTAACAGCGGGCACATTGGGAATTGGTCCCGAGGTGGGATTCCGTATTTCGGACCATTTGGGCATTCGCGGCAACGCGTCGTTTCTTGGCATCAACGGCAATTACGAATCAGATGACCTTGAATATGATGGCAAAATTAAGCTGAAGTCGTTTGGCGCGATGCTCGATGTTTATCCCATGGGTGGGCATTTCCGAATTTCCGGCGGTGCCAGGATAAATAAGAGCTACGTCCGGCTCCATGCAGTGCCATCGCAAGATGTAGAGATCGGCGACGACGTTTATACTCCCGCCCAAATTGGCATCCTAAAAGGACGAGCCGAAGTAAAGAACTTTTCTCCTGCGCTCACGTTGGGCTGGAGCGGTAAGAACCGTAAGGGTTTTATGTTCGGCTTTGATGCGGGCGTCTTGTTTCAGGGTACTATTAGAGTGCGAGAGTTCACAGCAACTGGTGAGCTCGCAGGCGATGCGGTTTTCACGGCCGATCTTGAGCGCGAGCGAATTAGTCTTCAGGACGACGTAAACGACTATAAAGTTTATCCAATCTTACAGTTGTCCGTCGGGTACCGCTTTTAAGAAAATAACAGCGACCCGCAAATGTAGGGCTCTCGTCCGCAAAACCCGCTTAATGCGCTGATAGCATGACAAATAATAGGCGAATATCAAGCTATTACAGAAGTACGAATAGCGACTTAAGTATAAGTAAATCCTAATTGATAACCGTGGCATACTCGACGGATCGACCGGCGACTCGATATAAGACTTACCGCCACACCTTCGCCGTCAACTAAACTTGCCCGGGCCTAAATAATAGGGATGCAATCTCGCGCCCTTAGCAGAAGGAAAGTGTGCAATGTCTTTGTCAGCAAATTACACCTTCGTAGGTAAGGGAAACTGGTCCCTGGATGGTGTCGGAGGTCAAGCTACCGGCGGTGGCGTGGTTTCATCGATAGTGCCTGAGGGGTCGCAGGTTGAAGCGGCGTTTCTGTATGGCACGAGCTACGGCAACGGGCTTGTTACGTCGGTTCAGTTGTCCCGCGGGAGTGATGATATCACAGTCGGCGGATTTGCCGGGCTTGGCTTAACGGCGGGCAGTCAGGGGCTTCAGGCGTTTCGGGCCGACATCACGGCGTTCGTGCGTGAAGCTATCGGCGACGGCGACGCCACCCCGTTCGATTTCAATCTGTCGGGGATTGTCGGGTCGGGTGTGGACGGCTTTACAATGGTTGTCGTCTATTCGAACCCCGATGAAAGTACTCGTACGATCAGCCTGCTCGACGGGTTCAGCAACCCCAGCGGCGATGCCTTTTCGCTCGACTTTGCCGAGCCGGTTGACACCACACGGCTTGGTTTTGAAGCGCAAATGTCGCTGGGCATCGGCTTTGGTTTCCAGGGTACTGACCAGTTCTCGACCGTCACCGTCGATGGGCGTCAATTGACAGCGTCCGCAGGCGGGGCTGACGATGGTGCCGAGGCAAATGGCGGGCTCGTGACGATCGGTGGCATTGGCGATAGTGCTGCCAATCCTAATCCAGCGGCCCCTCCTGACGGTGATGACCGCATCGACGACGAACTATATGATCTCGCTCAGGGGAACGTGGTGGACGCGACACCCTTCTTGGCGAATGGTGCTAGCGGCATTAATGTGACTACTGCAAACCCGTCAAATAATGACAATATATTTTTTGCCGGATTCAACATCACAGCCATTGTCGCGGTTGATACAAATGAGAACGACGCGCCGGTTGCCGTTGGCGATGCGGTGAGCCTCCTCGAGAACAACACGATATCATTCAATGTGCTATCGAATGACTTCGACCCTGACAATAGTGACAAATTTGCAATCACCGCTATTGATACGTCCGGGCTAAAGGGCACGCTGACCGATATTGGAAACGGCAACTTCTCGTATGATCCAAATGGTGAGTTTAGCGAGCTCGGCGAGGGTGATAGCGCCATAACCAGTTTCACATACACCATATCAGACGGTGAAGAAACGTCGTCTGCGACCGTTACAATTACTGTGGATGGCGTTGATGACGATGGGCCAACGGACCCCGGCCCGCAAATTCCGGTCTGCTACACGCTAACGCGGTTCGGCACGCAGAACGGTGCATTAAGCGCCGATCAGGTTCTGGCCGGGCCCGCAGGTGCTAATAGCTTCTATTTTGATCCATCGGCGGACACCGGTGATGACAGGATCACTAACTTTGAAGCCGTCGACATTCTTGTAACCAACTCGCGACTGCGCGACGGCAATGGGGACGGAATTATCGCGTTCGGGGCCAACGGAATTCTCGACTTTGACGCTTTGTCATCGCAAAATACTGTCGCCATCGACGGCGTCTCTGCCCTCAGACTCTTGGGCGAGGCGTGTGAGGGGTGTCAGTATATGCTGATGCCGCCGTTCGACCATTCGGCGCCATAGAGGGTACGCTCAGCAACGACGTCTTGGTTGGCCGCATCTCGAACAACATAAGCGACGTTTTCTTCTTCGATACAGCTCTAGGCCTGAATCTGGGCAAAGACACTATCACGGGGTTTGGCGCGTCAGATATCCTTGTCACAACTACGCAAATCCGGGACAATAACGGTGACAATATCATCGGTTTTGGGAAGGGTGCACTGCTCGACCTGCCCGGCGTGGAGGGCGGAACCGTGGGGATCAGTAACAACATGGGGATGGCGATACGTTCGCTTGAGTATGACGGCCAGGTCGAGCGCGATGGGGTAGCTTACTACGTCTACAGCACGATCGGGTCGGCGGCAGGAGTCGATGTCCTCGGCTGAGGGCGGGGGGGGGGGGGGTAAGCGTCGCTCGCGGGAGATACACTGCCACCGGTTCCTGAAACACCAAGATTAGGTATTTTCGGAACCGGATTGGCAGGGTAATAACGAAAGCCCCGTTCGCATTTCGAGCGTTTGTCCGTGGTATCTGCCCGCGATCGGGGGGTATGGTCTTCGCCGCTATGGTCGCGGCGCTCGTCGGCATCGCCGAAGCTGGCCCGGCCATGTTACGTCCGGAAGTACTGGGGCTGGGACTTCTCGTGGGCATCGTTTCCAGCGCCCTTCCATACACCTTGGAGATGATCGCATTGCCCCGGCTGCCGCCTAACACATTGGGTACGCTTCTGAGTGCATAGCCCGCTGTAGGTGCCGTTGTAGCCCTCGTGATTCCGGATGGACCTTGGCAAACTTGCAGGGGCTAGCGATCGGGTAGATTGTGTGCTCCTCCGTCGGTGCAGCCTATCTACCAGTCGCTCGAATGAGCGGCTGCTAACGCAAATTGCCGCCCGTAAACAGACGGGCCGCGACCCTCTCCGTTTCAGACGTTCCTGACCCCGGCTCCGGCCGAGATATCCGCCGCATGCTGCCCTTAGCTAACCTCGCAACAGCAAGGTCGAGGTATGCGGCTGCCGCCCTGCGCATTATTGCTTGACGGTATCAGAAGGCTGCAGTTGGCGATGGGCCGCTTCGCGCCTCAAAGCTCTATGTTACGCCTTGTGATTTCACCCAGCAAAGCCTTTACTTCCGGACTCGCTTGTTCGCGACTAGTGCGGTTGTAAGCCTGCATCAGATCGCGATCCTCGCGCGGCATAAACACTTTACCGGCTTCCGTATCCATCGATTCGTAGATGTATCGTGGCAGTTCGATGCCTTCGCTGTCTGCCGATTGGAACGGCGGGGCGAGGTTTGGCCGGTCTCTGTATATGGTCGCGGCCTCTTCGGCCTCTCGACCATTAAATGGGCCGCCATAGATTGGATAACGATGCAACTGCGTTCACCATGCTTTTCCTAGAGCATACCAAGGCGTCACATCTCGGTTCTACCGACATCGGTGGACTTATGCTGGCTCACTTGCAACCGCTGCTGCCACCTGCGAAGGCCAAACACGAGATTAATTCGCTGCGTCGTCTGCCTTGCGTTTCCGCGGCGCATGTTCAGCAGCCTTGGCCGTGGCCATGTTCGTTTGTCCAGGCTTGCGGCCGAGTCCGATCTTCACCGCCATTGCGCGGCGGCTATCGGAATAATTTGGCGAGACGATCGGATAGTCTGGCTTGAGGCCATAGCGCACCCGATATTCTTCTGGCGTCATGCCATGCGTCGCCAGATGACGGCGCAACGTCTTGTACTTTTTCCCATCGATCATGCTGATGATGTGGTCGGGATCGGAGAGCGATTTCCTAATTGACACGGCAGGCACATATTCAGCTGACTCGTCATTAGGCGTACTCGCCGCGATCGAGTTGCCAGCCAACGAAGCAATCGAGTCGCGCATTTTATTTAAAAACGCGGGTACCTCATCGGCCGACACCCGTGTGTTGGGATTGCTCAACCATGCTATCGTTAACTCAATTGCGAGTTCGATAGTGTTCAACTGGTTAGAATCTTCGGACATGACACGCTCCATTTTACCCAATCCAACTAGGTTTGAATGCTTGTTTGCACAACCCCTGACGACAACCGGTTGCCACGCCGCTCGTAGATCGAAGACCAAGTTTTGACCCGCGGTTTGAACGACGGTCAAAGCTCCCCAGACATTCATGATATCAAATGGCGGCCACGATGATCGGGCGGTCGGGCGGTCGGTCTTATGGTTGGTTCGCTCGTAGCGAAACAAAGAGTGATTGCCAAGATTGGGCACCGCGGGTGAGCTTCCAAGATAGGTTGATTTGCAAGTACGTAACGGCTGCCGCGAGAGCGGGCTTGGCCAGGTTTATCTAAGCGGTACGCGGCAGTCATACATTGAAGATGCAGCGCATAGATGAGCTCGTCTAAAGTCCGTTTCTGTATTGGCTCGCCCGATAGTAGCCGGACCGTTCTCCAAGAAAACACGACATTCACATGTCCTAAAAGGCGGGACTTACGAGGCGTTCGAAACTCAGCAATTCCGCAACAAGCCTATGTCCGCTCCCGCCCCGAAGGGACGTTCGGCTCGGAGCGCAATCTGACGACCGCTAACGCCCGCACTACAGTGAGACGCGGCTTACTATTCGATCGCCTGTAGAAAACTAGGATCTCGATCAAATTGTAAAAATCTCTATTTCGCAGCCGATTGCGAGTCCTGAGTCTTTAGAACACGTTAGGCAAAGCCGATTCGCTATAAAAATAGGAGATTCTCATGCCGTCTGAAACCTACTCAACCATCGAATACGTCGGATTGAACGGCGGGACGCGCGTTAGCGGTACATTTGTAGAGGTAGATGCCCTACACTGGGTCGAGAATGGCATTTTTAAATTCCAGGAGCTTTACGAAGATGAAGACCACTTCGTCTATCTTTTTGACGCGTCTCGCAATCTAAGTGCACAATTCAACCTAGAGACGAAAACGCTTAAGCTGCAGTTCGGATCGAACGTCGTAAACTGGGAAATCGTAGGTTTTTCAAAGAGCCTGTCACCAATCTCCGCCGGCGACAATCAGTTGATTACCGATGCGACAACTGGCCAAGACCGTTTTGTCGGCAAAACCGGAGTTCAAGATATCTTCGTCTTTGATTCTCGCGAGACGACCGGCGTCGACAAGATAAGTAAGTTCAGTCAGTCGGATATTTTCGTGACCACTACCAAGATCTTTGATAGCAACAATGACGACATCATCACATTCGGTAAAAACAAAATCCTCGACTTTTCGGATGGCGTCGGGACAGTCCAGTTCTCGTCAGAGGCGGGCGGCAAGATGAATGCGCTGGAGTATGATGGACTTGTCAGTCATGACGGTACTGATTATTATGTGTACAGCTCTGTCGGATCTGCGGCAGGTCTAGCAGATCTGACATTTGGTTGAAGCATCTTAAGGGGTCTAGGCGCCGCGCGCGGATTTGAGCGTCCGCAGCGCTGCGGTGAGGAGCAGTCCGAAACGGTTCAAGCGCGGCGGAGGTGTTCTCCGCCGCTGCCGCCTAACTCTCCCATTTCTGGGCTCGGCGTACCCCTTTAGCGCTTGCGCGATACCCCGTCTGGTTTCGCCCACTTGCGGACATTCCCGGCTGGGTGCCAGCTTCATGAGAATGAAAGTTTGCGAAGAAAAGGTGTTGCTGTCGCCCGATAGGTGCGGCCGGGTGGCCATAGTCCGACGGCCCGACGGCTTGCTCTGTCTTTATCAGCACTGGCATTGGACGTCGGAGTCGCAGCAGGCGCTCGGCGCGGGACCCGTGGTGGATCAGCGTTGGACCACCGTGTACGATCCTGTTCTGTATGACGATATAGACCCTTTACCCGGCGTATACGGCACGATCAAAGATGCCGAGCGTGAAGCCCGTCGTTTAATTAGGGAACACGGTAGCTAACGCCCAATTCCGGGCAACATAAGAAGACCGAGTCCATGTCGCTGACACCGAACCAGCAAGGCGTCGGCCGACTTCTGCGCTTTCTTAATAACAGCTACGTTCTGGCAAGGCAGGAGGCGAACAACGACGAGTTCATCCGCATCGCGCCTGTGCTTTTGCGCGCGCTGCCGCGCCTTATGGGGCGGGGTGAAATTGGCTCGATCCAGACATATTCTAGCGTTGATCGCACGAAGCCTCGCAATCTCTTCGGTCAGACTAGCTATCTACAAAGCGACGCAGCGAAAGGCGTCAGTCCGGTCGACGGTATCGAACAGTGGCTCGACCAAGAAGTGCAGCCAGGCGGCACGCGGCGCAGTCTTCTCGAGCAGGCGGACGCATATTTCGGTGACGGATCCGATCCGTTTATCGTTGCCGATCGGCAGCCACAAATCCGATCGATCCGGCGCTTTGCCAATGAGATCGCCCGCACTGGGGAGATCCAGGCATACGCCGCGAACTGGGGCGACTGATCGACCGTGCGGCGGAGTCCCCTACGTAACGTATGGGTGCCGCGTCACCACGGACTAGTGGCAGATCGCGGCACAGGAAGAAGCCACTACCACTGATCAAAGTGTCAAATCGTCCACATTGATGAGCACAAATGAGACGGGGTGAAATCTGCCGCTTCTTGTAGCGCAATTATGTCTCTGATCTCATAAGAGCGGCCATAGCGGGAGATTAGTCCGTCTTCTTCAATAGCGCGTAGGGTGCGATTGATATGCACGGCGGTCAGACCTAAAACGTCCGATAGTTGGTCCTGAGTAATGCCAAGGTCGATCGTCTTGTTTTCGACCAAGCCTCGCCCCGTCATTCGCGCTGCATGTTCACAAAGAAAATGAGCTACCCGAGCTTTGGAGGCCCGGCATGACACATTCAACAGCCACTCGCGAGCAATGGCTGCATCGACGAGCAACGATGCGAATACCGCCGCAAAGATAGCCGGCCGATCTCGGAACAAGGCAACAGTAGCCTCTTTTGGTATGACGGCTACCGTTGCGCCAGAAATTGGCACCACTTCATAATCGATGTCGTTTAGGAACATTGCCGAGGTGTTCAAGGCGTCACCTGCGATGTTCAGCGCTGAAATATGTCGAGCACCTGATGAGGTTAGTTTTTGCCTTAAAGAAAAGCCCTCTAAAAGTACGAACAGATCGTGCCGAGCCTGGCCCGGATAGGAGATCCGCCTACTGCTAGGGATCGCCCTGAGTTCGAATGGCAGGGAAAGTATAGCGTTACGGTCGTCTGCATCAATTTTGGCGTAGGTGCTTAGCTGCGTCACGAAGGGTGCGAGATCGTATGGCACGTGCCATCCTTTGCCCATGTAGGCTAAACGTAAGAGGCGGATCGCACTAACACAGATCGCCTCGCGGTCAATTGACCCCAGCTAGGGTTATTAAACTGGATTACTCTGCGTCGCGCACGTTCAACGTCACGACGGCGTGGCGTAGGAGGAACCCGCAAACGCCATAGCGGCAGGCCCCCGTTATACAGCCTCCTCGCCTTCACGGATCACGTTAAAACCATTGGCGCTGAGATAAATAACGGGCGGGGTTTCGGTGAAATCAAACTTTGGAGGGTCATCGGACGAGACCGGAAACTCGATGATCGTTTTGGGATAGTGGTTCTTGAAATAGGCATCCGCCTCGATGCGGACGAGCGATCCAATGGCGGGGACGCAATCTACGTACGTTGTGTAGAGATGCTTTCCGCTTAACTGCACGATCAGTTTCACTGTTTTCTCCTTTCTAGCGGCGGAGGAGACCTCCGCCGCAGCCGATCATACCCCGCAGACAACCGCGGTTTCTGAGTAGCCTATGGCACGATATACCCCAGCGATACCCCAAGCAGATAACGCGACATGCCCCGCTCGATCAGGAATGGATCATGTCTTGGTGCGCGTCCGCTTCCGCCCATTTGCTGCCGTTCGTTCATAGTCGTAGCGCGCCGAAAATCAGAGGCTAGGCAGACCATCTCGGCCGGCATCCGCATCTACGGGACGAAGACCGTTCAATTGCTTCTCATCAGAGGTTTTTTCGTATATTTTGTCAGTTAATCCTTTTAAAGACCTGCCTATAGATGATCGGCGTAGAAAGCAGTGGACTGATGATGGTGGTTTTCTCCACCAAATCCTGGCCGACACTATGATATTGTGAGGTTCGCTCGCTGTCGTCGCCGCGGAATGTCAGAGCGACGGTTTCACCGTCAGCTTTTACCGATACATCGAAAACAAGCTCTGGGATGAGTTTCCACGTGATCGGATCTCCGCCTATCCAAACTGTGATAGGTGTTTTGGCATCGTAGGCGAGCCCGACTCGACCTCCTGCGGTGGAAATTCTAATCCTATTCACCGCTATGGACTTGCGGAGCCTCATCCGAACGCGAGGGCGCTTGTCGTCGGAAATGGTGGCAGTAGCGCTGTCGATCACTTTGAAAGCGTTGTCACTCCGCGTATTGTCCAGTTCGTAGACGCCTGAAACCACAGCTTGTGGCGGGCTCGCGGAGCCTGAGGTAGAGCTCAACATGGCAACTGCGATCGCGGCCGATAAAGTATGATGACGCATCACACGCTCCTCGAATTTCGCTGCTCGTGGGTACGGGGGTAGCGACGATCCGGGTTAGCGCATAGGTGATACCTTGGCTGTCGGGGCGGCGGACTTCCTCCCGTTTATAGTCGCCCCGACTGGCGGAGGGGTTGGCAGTCCGGAAGCGCCCACTTCCGGACATTCAGGTTGGCGATCCGGGCTCCCCAAAACGGCCATTCGTTAAGGATGATGATTCCCGATTCTCCCAACTCCGAGCCGCAATTCAGCAAGAGTCTCACCGGTTATCACACGAAAACGAACAGTCGTTGGCCGGCTGGCTTATATCTCCGGATCTATCCAGCGCCGAAATCGCCATAGAGACATGCGCTCCCGCAACGTATTCATGATGGGCATCCAGCGCGAGAAGCGCTCCTTGCAGAAGTCTCACCGCATCTTCCGACTGTTCGGTTTTACAGATTTCAACCATCACAACCTCCCATTTGTACCGGAAAGCGCGCCAAGGCTTCCGCGTTTGCCATTCGTCTTCGCCAAGATGCTATGTCAGTACAAAGCATCTGTGATAAAAAGCAAGCCAACCGCTGGCTGTGTTGCAGTTAGCCCGGCTGATTTCCGCATTGATCACGGAGTTCGCGAATGTGGAACGATGATGGACTCAGGCTGTCGACATCCTTTGCCGTTAATATACGGGATGGTAAGTGAGACATCCCCTCATTCCGATCGCGAGGATTGCCATGGACCTCGATAAGCCAAAGAGTCTGCTAAATTCGGAGGAGATCGATCAGGTTGCCAATCATTTGGCTAGCGCGAAAGAGTACGGAGATCCCAGGCAAGTATGGGTCGAAGACGGACATGTTTTTGTCGAGGGACACGACGGTGAGATCGTTTCAATGGCCCCGGCGGTGGCAATCAAAATGGGGAGGATGCTCGGCGAGGCCGGAGCTGCTTCGCTGATCAACAATGTGATGGACGAGAGCGCTAAAAAACCGGTTTAACTGAATTCAGCTCGCCTTCCGGAGAGCAGCAGTCTTCTTTCCTTCCCGTTTCAAGTATGTGATCCGGAGGATCGGCCCCGTATTTACGACATGGCGGTAATACTGTGCTAAGTTACCATAAATAAGGATAAATAGAAACCGAAGGCGTGGCCCGGCATTATAATATTGTCAAAGCAAAGGGGATCAGTTGTTTAACTGGCATTGCGACGGCGTTCTATGGCGTCCGCCGGCTAGAATTGCCGACGGGCCCTGTTACGTGTACGAGTTTACTGAGGAACCTTAGGCGTTATTCCGACTTTCAAGGAGTGTCCGAAACCGCCCAAACCTGAATGTTCCAGTGGGCATTTAAAATCCTGAAAATCGGACATCCGTTCAGAACGACGCTCCCCGATTTTTAATTTCCGAGCGACAATATCGCGAAAGATTGATCGCGAATCCTTTTTTTGAGAGAACAAACAAATCTGACGACCGTCAGCGCCATCGCGCGGACCACCGTCGAGCTAGAGGGTTCCAGATCCCGAGCGCCGGCCTCTGATCCGCTGCTATGACCTCAACGCCTTTAGATGCGGCGCGTGGAGTATAGCTCAAGGCACAGTGTATGATGTAGATTGAAGACGTTTTCGTAAATCCGGGATAACATCGCTTGCTTGTTGAAAGGAATCCCGTGCAGCAAATCGTATACGTGAGCTTCAGCAGCGTCCCCGAAAATGCTGCTGATCTGGCCGGGATCCTTACGCAATCCCGCCACAATAATGCGATTGATGGCATCACCGGGCTTTTATGGTCGGATGGCAGAAGCTTCCTGCAGGTCTTGGAAGGACCGCGTGCCAGTGTTGAGCCCTGTTTCTCACGTATCGTCCAAGATAGTCGCCACCACTTCATCAGAGTTTTGTTAGACTCCCGGATCACGGCCCACCAGTTTGGCGGCTGGAACATGGTGCATCACCGCGCTGGCGATCAACCGGACTTGCATGATATCCAAATGAATAGATTGCTGACCAACGCCTCGCACAACGTTCGTGCCCAGTTTTCGACGTTGGTCGCGACCAGTAACGTAGGCACGTGAGTTAACCCCGCAGCGATGTCACACTCTTTGAGGCGGGTTGAGCGTTACCATAGCTCTCAACGAACGTCCGCAAACGCTCAAAAGCGGACATGCTTGATCAGCGTGCAGTTCTATTCGTCGCCGGAATCCGAAAAACTTCCTTGCCCCGGTGGATCATTGAGATCGAAGGACCGTCCTTATCGATGGCGACATCGACACGGTCTTTCGTGTCGGCATTAAAAAGGCGGAGTGTTGTTGCTCCAGTTGGTTCAGCGATAAACATTGCGTGCTGCTTGTTCTTCTCATCTAATGTGAGCAAAACGTTCGAATAGCCATGGTCCACCGTGGCATATCCACTCCGCTCCACACCTTCAGCGTCGAAAAGCAGCACTCCGGACATCGTATCTTCGGGGCGGCCGCCCCTTGTTCGGTTTTGCTGACCGCTGACGATCGCATGAGCGAGCGGCGCGCCGATCTTGACGCGGGTGACGCCGTTGCCATCAACAACGTTGAGTTCGCGGACAGTCAGAACGCCTGACGGTCTTGGAGCCAACGGTGCCGGCACCTCCGCAGTCGCCCGTGATCCTGCCGCGCCGCCAACCGCCAAGATCGCAGATGACGCGCTGACTATCGCGACGATCATGGCTGCCCGGCCCCTTCGTTCAAGGCGCTCAATCCGGCCTTCCAAGTCAGTGTTTTCCATTTGGTCTTCCTTTTCGCCGTATTGCCCTGACGATACGCCACAGTGGGCAATGCGCAACGCGATCAAACTTGGCTGCTTCGCCTGCTTCCGTCGTGAGGGATGGTTAGGCCGGGCGCGTTTTCCCAAGTTTCACACGTCGGCTTTCCTTCCCATCTCCGACATTCCAGGGCGATCCGCACCGGATCGAAACGACCTGGCAGCCCTCCTCCGCAGGTATAGCGCAGGTCGACTTTTCGGGATTTCCCAAGCCAAAGCGCTTTCGCTAGGGAACAGCCGATTGGCGGTCTCAGGTCAGACTGGGAAGCGGCTGGGTGCCGCCGTCGGGGTAGAGGTTGTTGCTACCTAAGCATATGTAAATGTTCGCTTATTCCCGGTGAGTCATTAGCCTTCGTAATGCGGGGGTCACAGGTTCGAGTCCTGTAAGCGGCACCACCTTAAATCATTGAAATTTTTGAACTTTGTTGGCGACTTGTCGCCTATAGCTTCGGTAGATCTGCGTTTTGGTATCGCGGTGGTATCGCAAGCCCACGTTCCGGTCGCGTAGCCCGCCGCCGCTAGGTTGGACGGCTGCCCTTCCACGTCCCCCGGCATCGTATGATTCGCAACGCGGCCACCCCCGTGAGCCGATTGCCTCGCGCAGCGGTGCCGCGCCACAACACACGTCGGGCCGGACGTTTATTTTTTAAATGTCCTCGCAAATGCCCGCTTTCGGTTCGAGCGCTCACCATGCGGCAGCGTTGTCACACGAATCCTTGTTCACTTTCTGTTCTTGCGCTCTAAAGGGCTGGCCGGAAAAGGAATCGTCCCATGAGCAGCTTGAGGCTCCACGAAATACCGTTCGTGTTGGTGCCGCGCGAGGTCCCGTTCTTCCTGTGTCACACGCCGGCCGGGTTTCCGTCACCGGCGCAGGACGACATGGAGGAGCCGATTGATCTCGGTGCCTGGCTCGTCGAGCATCCCGCTGCGAGCTACATCATGCGGGTCGAAGGGCGATCGATGGCGGGCGCCGGGATCAACGACGGTGACCTGATCGTCGTCAATCGCGCCAAGCAACCCAAAGCCGGTGCGATCGTCGTCGCCTTGGTGCACGGCGAGCGGACGCTGAAACGGCTTCGGCACCTGGATGGCCGGCATTGGCTCGTGCCCGAAGCCGAGGGCTTCCCCCACATCCTCGTCGATGAATATGTCGAGATCTGGGGCGTCGTCGTCGGCGTGGCGCGCAAGGTGCCATGAGCGCGCCCATCGCGCTGATCGACTGCAACAACTACTACGTCAGCTGCGAACGGGCGTTTGATAGCAGCCTCGTCGGCGTGCCGGTCATCGTGCTGTCGAACAATGACGGGTGCGCGATTGCCCGCTCGGCCGAGGCCAAGGCGCTCGGCATCAAGATGGGCGATCCGATCCACCACCTGCGCGATGTCGTCCGCCGGCACGGTATCCGTGTCCTCTCCTCGAACTACTCGCTGTATGGCGACATGCAGCGCCGCGTCATCGCCGCCTGCGAACCCTTCGCGCGTGACTTCGAGATCTATTCGATCGACGAGACGTTTCTGGACCTTGCAGGCTTCGAGGGCAGGGACCTTGTCGAGCATGCGCATGCGATGCGGGAGCAGGTTCGTTTGTGGACCACGATCCCGACCTGCGTTGGCATTGCCGAAACAAAGACATTGGCAAAGCTGGCGAACGCCGCGGCTAAGAAGGACGTCCGGTTCGAGGGTGTCGCGGACTTGCGCGATGAAGCCGTTCGCCGACAGGTCATGGACGGTTTCGCTGTCGCAGACGTCTGGGGCGTAGGTGGCGCCACTGCAAGAAAGCTGACCGGCCTCGGCGTTCATACAGCTGGCGCGCTGCGCGACATGCCGATGAAACAGGCGCGCGCCGTCGGCACAGTTGTGCTCGAGCGGCTGGTCGCCGAACTGCGCGGTGTGCCCTCGGACGCTGTCGAGTCCGTCGCGCCCCGCCGGAAGGGTATGGCGGTCACCCGTTCGTTCGGCACGCCGGTGCGTGACTTTGATCGGATGATGGGCGCCTTGTCACAATATGCGTTGCGGGCCGGCGAGAAGCTGCGGATGCACGGGCTGGTCGCGGGGCGGCTTACCGCTTTCTTTCACACCAACCGGAACAGACCGGACCGCCCGCAATATGGCGGGTCGCGCACCGTCACGCTCCATCCCATGTCGAGCGATAGCTTTGAATTGATAGCGGCTGCACGGCGGGCGGCGGAAAAGGCATGGCGCGACGGCTATGCCTATACCAAGGCCGGTATCCTGCTCGATGACCTCCTCCCCAAGCCGAGCGACCGCGGACCCTGTTCGAGGCGGATACGGCGAAACGCGACCGGCTGATGGGCGCACTCGACGCGATCAACGGCAAGTTCGGTACCTGGACGGCGGTGACCGCGACGCAGGGCTTCAAGCGGGAGTGGAAGCTGCGGTCGGAGATGCGGTCGCCCGCGTGGACGACCAGGATTGCCGACGTCCCGACGGTCCGCGCATGACGTCAAAAGGGGCGATCTGGACAGTGCGACCCGCGGCCACGACCTGCCCTTCGATAACGCCCAAGCCCTGTCATAGCCGTCCTGGCCCTGGCAATGCTGATTGCCGACGCTCCGTCCGTGGTTACAAGGTGATCAGACGAGCGAAGGGGACAGTCGCGATGATCGGCGTGTTGGCATTTGCGGCGGTTGCGACAGCGTCCTGCCCGGTCGAGCAGGCACATTATGTCTTACGGCATAACCCGGGCGTGACGGCCTCTTTCCGCCCGGTCGACAGCGGCCCGGACTGGCCGAGCCATGTTGCGCTCGGCGTCCACTATGAAGCGTCGGGGGCGACCTTCTGGTGGTTGCCGTGGAATGGCGGCTCCAACGGCCTTCAGAACATCGCCTCTACCGAAGACATCACCGTCAAGGGGTGGCGGCCGCCAAGTCCGGATGGGGGCCCCCGTCCGTACGGAGACCGGCACTATATCGGAACCGATGGTGCGTATGAACTGATCAACCATGTTCCAAAGCTGGGGGACGCTGCTCCGGCGCATATGCTTTTCCCCGACTCAGGGGGTTCCGGGGATGTTGCCTTTCGCGATAGGCAATTCTTCGATCTTGTGGGGTGCCGGAAGAACGGCATGTAACCCGCGCCGCTGCCGGATCCGCGCGCGAAAACGGCCGCTCCGCATTCCTGCCTGAGCGGCGGGGCATCACCCGGCGGTGCCTCAGCCAAAATGATCCACCGCGGTGCTGATATGGTAGAGTGTGCTCGCGGGAATGAACGCGACCAGAGGATCGCCTCCGGGATCTACATGGTCGATCCATCCACCCGGATGCGCGGGCGCGAAGAAGATGCGCCATGCCGTGCCGAGCACCTGGTCGCGCGCGGTACCCGTCAACACCTTCGCGGCTTCCAGCGCGGGCCAAGGTCGGCAGCTTGCCGCGATCGCGCCGTCCGGGCCCATGACGTCGACGACGCGGCCATCGGCAGTCATGCCGCGCAGCGCTTGCCGGCGCAGCCGGGATACCCGGTCGCCCACCACAATGCCGGTCAGGGCCGCGGTGCGCTCGAGCAGCCATATCCATTCGAAATGATGTCCCGGTTCGAAGCCGCAGCCGGGGTTCGCGGGCGTCCAGTCCAGCGCATAGGATTCCGCGAGCACGTCGTCGCCGGCGGGCAGGAAGCGCATGTCGAACAGGGCGATCAATGCGGCGATGCGAGGGGTGAGATCGCCGCACGCCCCGGTTTCGTGCAACGTCAGCAGCGATTCGAGCAGATGCATGTGCGGGTTCTGCCGCCGCGGCAGAACCGCGCGCGGCCATGCCTCGACATAGCCGCCTGCGGGATGCGTCAGCGCCTGGTCGAGAAAGGCGAGCGTCTGGTGGACCAGCGCGACGGTGCGCGGTGCGGGGTCAAGCCGGATCAGTGCGGCCAGTGCCAGAAGGACGAACGCATGCGCGTAGAGGTCGCGACGGGGATCGGCGACCGAGCCGCGCCGGGTGCAGGAAAACGCCCAGCCTGGCTGCGCGTCGGCCTGCCAGTAGCGGGTGATCATCGTGTCGCCGGCCCGCAGGGCGAGATCGGCGGCGCCCGGGTACCAGCCACGCCGCGCCGCGATCGCGAACGCATGGATCTGCCGCGCCTGCACCATCAGACGGCGCGGCACGTCCGGTTGCGGCGTGCCGTCGAGCGCGAGACGTTCGACGAACCCGTGCTCGTCATGGCCAGCATTGCTCCACAGCGGCAGCGCGTGACGGCACAGCCAGCCGGTCCAGAAGGCGGGCGCTGCCGGGGTCACGCGCCGCGCAGAAGCTGGACGACGAACCGGTCGAGATCGCCGCCGGGGAACAGGAAGCCGTCAATTCCTGCGGCGGCCGCGGCCGCGAGGTCGCTCGCCCGGTCGCCGATCAGGAAGCTGCCCGCCCGATCGATCCGGTGCCGCGCGATCAGGCTGTTCAGCATGCCGGGCGCCGGCTTGCGGCAATCGCAGGCGGTCGCATAGCGCGCCACGCTGCCACCGGGATGGTGCGGGCAATAGGCGAAGTCGTCGATCCGCGCCGCATCGGGTAGCGCGGCCTGCATCGCGGCATGGATGCTCTCGACCGCACCCTCCTCGAAATATCCGCGCGCCACCCCCGACTGGTTGGTCACGACAAATCGCCGGTATCCCAGCGCGGCAAGTCGTATCAGCGCGCGCTGCGCGCCATCGATCCAGTGTATTTCGTCGGGCTTCGAGGGATAGCCCGTATCGACGATCAGCACCCCGTCCCGATCGAAGAATACCGCGCGACTTGGTGTGTGATCCTGCTGCATTGCACCATGAAGTGGGGCGTTTGCCATTTCTCAATTCACCCAGGAACGACCAGTTGAATAGATCATGCAGTAACTGTTAGACTAGCGTGTCCAATTATCAAATGGACCAATGAAAGGGCGGGGGTTGATGGCCAACTACGTGCCGGTTACGTATTAATGCGTAGCGTGAAAACACTTTTCATTGCTCTTGCAATTACTTGCAATCATGCTGCTGTCGCGCGGGTTTCCGCTGTGGCGCTGGCGCGCGAGGCGGGGTGGCAATCGGCAGTGATCCCGGCCGGCGATTTCGATCTGGCGGTGGCGCAGCGTCCCGGCCGCGGCAGCTCGAACGTCCTCACCGTGTATGTCGAAGGCGACGGCCTGGCCTATGTCGCCCCCGGCCGCCGGGCGATGGATCCCACCCCGACCGATCCGCTGGCGCTGCGGCTGGCCCTGCAGCATCCGGGGAGCGGGCCGGTCGCCTGGCTCGCGCGACCCTGCCAATACGGTCCCCGGGCCCGAAATTGCCGCAGCGACTATTGGAGCATCGCCCGCTTTGCCCCCGCGGTGATCGACAGCGCCGGTGCCGCGCTGGACCGGCTCAAGGCCGATGCCGGCGGCGCATCCCGGGTCATTCTCGTCGGATATTCGGGCGGTGGCGCGTTGGCGGCGCTGTTGGCGGAGCGACGCGCTGACGTCGCCGCCCTGGTGACGATCGCCGCCAACCTCGATCTGGGAGCGTGGACCGCCGCCCATCGGCTGACGCCGCTGTCGGGCTCGGTTGATCCGGCGATCGACGCGGCGCGGCTGTCACGGCTGCCGCAGGTGCATTTCGTTGGCGGTGACGATCGCACCGTCTCGCCGGCAATCGCGCGCGCCTTTGTGGCGCATATGGCAGCCGATGCGCCGGCGACGATCGTGATCGTTCCGGGACAGGACCATCATTGCTGCTGGGCTGCGCGCTGGCCCGAGCTCGCGATGCACGGCGATCTGGCACATATTCCGGGCTGGGGACCGGAGGCGCCATGACCCGAAGCGTGTCGCTGTCCGGGCGCCCCCATGTGCTGGTGGTCGGTGATGCCATGGTCGATCGCTACATCATCGGCGAGACGCACCGCATCTCGCCGGAAGCGCCGGTACCGGTGGTGTGTGCCGGTCGCGAGGAGACGCGCGCGGGCGGCGCCGCGAACGTGGCGGCCAACGTCGCCGGGTTGGGGATGCGGTGCAGCCTGCTGACGATCCGTGGCGATGACGACGCGGGCACGGAGCTCGTCCGGTTGATGGCGGAGCACGGCGTCACGCTCGATGCCGTGGTGGAGACCGGCGAGCGCACGACGCAGAAGACGCGGCTGATCTCCGGTGTTCAGCAGATTGCGCGGATCGACCAGGACGGCACCACCGGCGCGGCGGCGCGAGCGGAGCTGGCGAAGCGGTTCGAGCGCCGTCTGGACGGCGTCCAGGCGGTGATCTTCTCCGATTACGACAAGGGAGCGCTCGCTGATCTGCCAGCGCTGATCGCCGTTGCGCGCCGCCACGGCGTGCCCAGCTATGTCGATCCCAAGGCGCCCGATGCCGCCCGTTATGCCGGTGCCACGCTGCTCAAGCCCAACGCGCGCGAGTTCCAAGCGCTGTTCGGGCCTTGCGCGGAGGAGCGGATCGCCGAGCGTGCGGTGCAGGCGCTGGCCGAGCTGGATCTCGACTGTCTCGTCGTCACGCGCGGTGTCAAGGGGATCCTGATGGTGTCGCGCACGGGCGAGGTGGTCGAGCACCCCACCGAGGCGCTGGAGGTGTTCGACGTGACCGGCGCCGGCGACACGATCATCGCCGCGCTTGTCGCGGGCATCGTCGAACGACTGCCGATCGCCGCGGCGATCGATCGGGCGAACGTCGCCGCCAGCATCGCCGTATCGCGCCCGGGCACCTATGTCGTCACGCGCGCCGATCTGGACGAGCGGCTGCATCGGCGCAGCCATGGCGCGAGTAAGCTGGTATCGCTGCCGCTGCTCACCGCGCGGCTGCGCCAGGCGCGGGCGGGTGGTGCGCGGGTCGTGTTCACCAATGGCTGTTTCGACATCCTCCATGCGGGCCATGTCCGCCTGCTCGATATGGCACGGCGCAAGGGCGACCTGCTCGTCGTCGGGTTGAATTCGGATGCGTCGGTGCGGCGGCTGAAGGGGCGCGCGCGTCCCGTGAACGGACTTGCCGACCGCGCCGAGGTTCTCAGTGCGCTCGCGGCGGTCGATCATGTCGTGGCGTTCGACGACGATACGCCGCTGGACCTGATCCGGGCCATCGCACCCGACATCCTGGTCAAGGGCGGCGACTATAGCGCCGAGACCATCGTGGGTGCCGATCTGGTCCGCGATGCGGGCGGCGAAGTGGTCATTACCCCGCTGCTGGCGGGGCGATCGACGACCGGGATCGTCGCGGCCATGACCCCGTGATCCGCCGCGCCGCGACGGCCATGCCGCGTCCCAGCTGGCCGCTCCCCTCCATAGAGCGAGGCAGCCGCAGCTATGACCACGTCACCGCAGACTCTGACCGTCGATCAGGCCCTGACCCAGGCCAACGCGCATTGGAATGCCGGACAGGCGGATCAGGCCGAGCGGCTGTGTCAGCAGGTGCTCGCGCTCTGGCCCGGGCAGTCGGACGCGCTGCACCTGATGGGGCTGATGGCGCATGCTTACGGCAATCTCGACGTCGCGATCGAGCATCTGCGCCGCGCCTGCCAGGCGCCGCGCGCGCCCGCCATCTATCAGAGCAACCTGGCCGAGATGTGTCGGCAGAGCGGCCAGCTCGTCGACGCCGAGCAGGCCGGTCGCCGGGCGGTGGCACTGGACGCCGGCCTGGTCGCCGGCTGGAACAATCTCGGCATCGTCCTCCAGGAAGCGGGCAAGCTGGACGAGAGCCGGACATGCCTGGAACGGGTCGTGGCACTCGAGCCGGGCTATGCCGAGGCGCAGAACAATCTGGGCAACACGCTGAAGCGGCTCGGCCTGCTGGAAGAGGCGCGCGCGCGGTACCAGCAGGCGCTCGACCTCGTCCCGACCTATGCCGAAGCGCTGAGCAACCTGTCCAACCTGCTCACCGATCTGGGATTGCACGACGAGGCGCTCGCCTATGCACGTCGCGCGATCGAGGCCAATCCGCGCCTGTCCGACGCCTATATCAACGCGGCCGCGGTGGAAGTGGCGCGCGATCGATATGAGGACGCACTGCGCTGGGTCAGTTCGCTGATGATCGCGGTGCCGATGCATGCCGGCGCGCTGGGGGTGCGGGCAACGATCCTGCGCCGGCTGGGGCGGCTGGACGAGGCGCTGGCCGACGCCCGCAGCGCGGTGGCGGCGGCGCCGGCGCCGGGCAACGGCGAGGCGCTCAACATCCTGGGCGAGGTGCTGCAGGCGCAGGACAGGATCGACGAGGCGATGGCCGCGTACGACAGCGCCGCGCAGTTGCCGGGCTTCGGCCGTGAGAAGGCGCTGATCAACCGCGGCGTGGTGCTGATGGAGCAGGGCGATCGCGCCGCTGCGCAGACGGCGTTCGAGGGGGTGCTGGCTCAATATCCGCGGTCCGCGTCCGCGTGGTTCAACCTGGCGGATCTGCACGACTTCGTGCCCGGCGACGCGGCTATTCCGGCGATGGAGGCGCTGCTTGGCCCCGGCGGCGTTCAGGTGCAGGCGGATCGCACCGCGCTGCACTTCGCGATCGGCAAGGCATGGATGGACGCCGGCGACCCCGAGCGCGCCTTCAGCCATCTCGATGCGGGCAACCGGCAGAAGCGGGCGACCTTCGCCTATGATGCCAACGCGATCGACAGCTGGTTCTCGGCCATCGCCGCCGCGTTTCCCGCCGCGATGTTCGCCCGCCCGCGCGCGGCGACCGAGGGCAGCGAGCGGGCCGTGTTCGTCGTCGGCATGCCGCGATCGGGTACGACGCTGATCGAGCAGATCCTCGCTTCGCATCCTGCCGTGGCCGGGGCAGGGGAGCTGGCGACGCTGCAGACCATCGTCCAGCAGGGCGGCGGCTATCCGGCGATCGTCCAGCAGTTCTCGGCGGAGACCGAAGTCGCGCTGGGGCAGCGATATCTGGGCGCGGTCGCGCCGCTGGGTGGCAACCACCGCCGGCTGGTGGACAAGATGCCGTCGAACTTTCTGTTCGCCGGCCTGATCCACCGTATCCTGCCCGACGCGCGGATCGTGCATGTGCGCCGCGATCCCGCGGACACCTGCCTGTCCTGCTATACCAAGCTGTTCACGCGTGAGCAGCTGTTCAGCTACGACCAGATCGAACTGGCGCGCTTCTATCTCGGGTATGAACGGCTGATGGCGCACTGGCGCGCGGTGCTGCCGGCGGACCGGTTTCTGGAGGTGTGCTACGAGGATGTCGTGGCGGATATCGAGCCGGAAGCGCGCCGGCTCGTCGAATTCTGCGGGCTCGACTGGGATCCCGGCTGTCTCGACTTCCACACCACCGCCCGGACGATCCGCACCGCCAGCCTCAACCAGGTCCGGCGTCCGTTGTACCGTAGCAGCATCGGCCGCTGGCGCGCCTATGCGGATCACCTCGGACCGTTGCTCGAGACGCTTGGCATCGATCCTGCTGCGGCGCCGGCGGTCGCGCCCGTCGAGTCCGTCGCGGCGACGCGCGCGACCAAGGCTGCGGCCAAGCGCGCGCAAAAGCCCGTGGCGGGGCATTGAGCGGCGCGGTGACGGACCCCGGGGCATTGGAGGCGCAGGCGAAGCTGCTGCTGGCAGCAGGGCGCGGTGCCGAGGTGGAGGCAATGCTGCGGCCGATCCTCGCGGGCGGCAGCGGGCCCGTGGGGCTGTGGGCGATGCTGGCGCAGGCGTATCGCGTGCAGGGACGCGTGGCGGAGGCAAGGCCGATCCAGGAAATGCTGGTCGATGCGCTGCCGGGCCATCTGCCCACCCGGTTCGACCTGTCGGAAACGCTGTTGCTGCTCGGCGATTTCGCGCGCGGCTGGCGCGAGTACAGCTATCGCTACAGTTTGGCGCACACCACGCGCATCGAGCGAAAGGTGCAGCGACCGCGTTGGGACGGGCGCCCGATGCCGGGCCAGACGCTGCTGATCCATGACGAGCAGGGCTATGGCGACACGTTCCAGTTCCTGCGCATGGTCGCCTGGGCGAAGCAGCGCAGCCAGGCGCAGGTGGTGCTCGAGATCAACCACGAGATGGCGAGCATCGCACGCCGCATGCCGGGCTTCGATGCGGTGACGCTGCGCGGCGAACTGCCGCCACCGTTCGACGCGCATTGCGAGATGATGAGCCTGCCCATGGCGATGGGCCTCACGCTCGACGACCTGCCCGGCGATCCGATGCCCTATATCGCGGCGCTGCCCGATCGGCGTGCGGCGTGGCGGGCGCGGCTGGCGCCGTATCCGGGGCTCAAGGTCGCGTGCCTGTGGGCGGGGCGGCCGACGCATATGAACGATGCCAACCGGTCGATGTCGCTCGCGATGCTGGCGCCGCTGGGGCAGGACGGTGTCACCTTTTTCTCGATCCAGAAGGGGCCCAGCGAAGACGATGCGCTGCGGCCGCCGCCGGGCATGACCCTGGTCAGCCTCAGTCCCGAGATCCGCGACTTCGAGGATACGGCAGCGATCCTCTCGGAGGTCGATCTGCTGATCTCGATCGACAGTTCGCCGGTCCATCTCGCGGGCGCGCTGGGCCGCCCGGCCTGGGTGATGCTGCCCCTGCTGCCCGACTGGCGCTGGCTGCAGGGGCGCGATGACACACCCTGGTATCCCTCGGTAACGCTGTTCCGGCAGACGGAGTGGGGTCGATGGGATCAGGTCATCGCGCACGTCGCCGCGGCATTGGCTCGCTACACGCGCCCGAAACCGTCTGATGCAACCAGTGTGGTTCAATAAAAGCCCATGACTGGACTCTATGGGATAGTTGACGACGCGTCATCGCAAGTCCAAAAAGACTCGTCGAGTATTTTATAAAGAAAATAAGTTCGACAGGTGGGTATTTCGCAATTGGCTTTCCGACAGGAAAATATTGAGGCTATTTCCGTTATTTAGAATAGCGTAACTGACACGTAGAATTATCGCCTCGATTGCTGATTGATAGTGTTGGAATTCCGTCTAGCGAAGCAGTTAGGGGCAGGAATCAATGCGTTCGAATCGCAACCGGGCAGTTCTGGCGGGTTCCTCGCTGGTCGTCATCGGCATCGCGCTGGCCGCGCCGCCGGTACTGGCGCAGGACACCACGATCGCGACTTCGGTCACCACCGGGACCATATGGAGCGGGGCGACCTCCCCCGGCAGCAACTTCACGATTACGGCAACCGGTACGATCAGCACGCCCGATCCGAACGCGATCACGATCACCGGCGGGCCTGGCGCGACGCTGGGCACGCTGTCGAACAGCGGCCGGGTCAACGATACGGCACCGACTGGCACGGCGATCTTTGTCGGCGCAACCGGCACGGACACGATCAGCGTCGCCGAGCTTGCCAATATGGCCACCGGGACGATCTCCGCGGTCAGGACCGGCATCCTTCTCAATGCGGTGGGTACGATCGGTGTGCTGACCAACGCCGGACGAGATCAGCGGACGCACGGCCATCACCAGTTTGGGATCGATCGGATCGCTCAGCAACACCGGGGTGATTGCGGGCACCACCCGCGGTATTCAGAATGCCGCCGGGGGCATAATCGGCACCGTTGATAATTCGGGTACGATCACCGTGGCCGCGGGGGCCGCCGGGGCTGCGGGCGGCGTCGCCAACAATGGCGGCTCGATCCTGACGCTGATCAACACCGGCACGATCGTCAGCAGTTCCAGCAGCGGCGTGGGCAACAACCAGACCGGCGCCTCGATCGGCCAGATCACCAATAGCGGCCTGATCAGCGGCGCAACCGGCGGGCTGTGGAACTCGGGGACGATGTCCCAGGTCACCAATACCGGCCGGATCATCGGCGCCCAAGCCGGCGTCTTTCATGCCAGCGGCACGATCGGCACGATCAACAACAGCGGGTCGATCAGCGGCGGCAGCTACGGTATTTCGATCGGGAGCGGCGCGTTCAATTCGTTGATCAACAGCGGAACGCTGAGCGGTGCGATCGCGCTGTATCTCGCATCGGGCGTGTCCGTGCCCACCATCACCAACAGCGGCGTGATCGCCGGCAACATCAACAATCTGAGCGCCAACGTGCTGACGATCACCGGCGGTACCGGCGCCACGTTCGGCACCCTGACCGGCAGCACGCTGACGAACAAGGGCAGCATCACCAGCACGCTGGCGAACCTCGAGTTCCTGTCGGGCAACCTGGTGCTGAACAGCAATATCAACGCCACGGGCCGAACTGTCGTCAATGACGGTGCGACCCTGTTGCTCAACAGCGGCATCAACGTTGCCGGCGCCTTTAATCAGATCACCGGCACGCTCATCGTGAACCCGCTGGGGGGCCTGATCGCCACCGGCGTGGCGACCGCGAGCGGCGGCACGATCCAGTCGAACTTCGTCAGCACCGGCAATTACCTGGCGGGCACCTATACGCTGCTCGGCGGGTCCAGCCTGAACATCTTCGGTGCGACGGTCGATGTGGGCACGCTCGCCAACCTCGATCGATCGACCAACGCGACCGGCACGGCGCTGCAATTGCTGATCAACAATAGCTATGTCGGCGGCACGCTGGCGACCGCATCCAATGCCGCGGCGCTGACCAGCAGCAATACCGGGCTGTATGTCGCGACGACGGGCAGCATCGGGACCTTCTCCAACACCGGCACGCTCGGCGGCGCGCAGTTCGGGGTAAACAACCTCGGCACGATCGGCCTGCTGACCAATTCGGGCCGCATCACCAACAACGGCTTCACCGCGCTGTGGAACCAGGGCAGCATCGGCCAGCTGGTCAACACCGGCACGATCACCAACAGCAGCTGGGCGATCCTGAACAGCGGCACGCTGGGCACGGTGACCAACAGCGGCGTGATCGCCGGTGGATCTTCGAATGGGAACGCCATTCAGAACGACGGCCTCATCCAATTGGTCGACAATAGCGGCACGATGTCGGGCGCGGGCAACGCGCTCGCCGGCAATTTTGGCACGATCCGAAACGGTGGCGTGATTCTCGGCGATATTAGCGGGGATAGCGGCGGTGTTATCGGCACGATCATCGGCGGAACGGGCGGCACCATCGGTACCTTCACGGGCTATACCGGCGGCACGCAGGGTACGATCGGCCTGAACGGGAACCTCATCTTCGCCTCGGGCGCGCTGCTGCTCAACAACTCGATCGTCGCGAAGGGCGTCACGGCCAGCGCGCTGATCGTCAGCAACACGGGCGCCGACATCACGCTGTCGACGATCGTCAACCTCGACGGGAATTTCAGCCAGAGCGCGGGCTCGCTGAATCTGGGCACTGCAGGCAAGCTGGTGGTCACCCAGGCGGCGAGCATCACCGGTGGCACGATCAGCACGGGCGCCAACGGCTTTTCCTCCAACGCCACCTATCTGAAGGGGGCGGCCGGCGGGACGCTCGTCAGTGGCGGCGTCGGCTCGAGCTATACGGGCGTCGGCATCGCGACGAGCGGCGGCTTCACCGGCCTGGCCTTCGGCAGTACGACCAGCGGCAACAACCTGCTGTTGTCGGCCAACAACATCTATGTCGGCGATACGCAGGCCTCGATCAACAATAGCGACTCGATCAGCGGCGTAACCTGGGCGTTCTACGTCGCCAACACCGGCGCGGTCGGCACCCTCATCAACAGCGGCACGCTGACCGGCCTGGGCACCGGGCTCAGCAGCAACGGCAGCATCGGCAACCTGACCAACAGCGGCCTGATCAGCGGCGGGCAAAAGGGGCTGGGCAACCAGAACACGATCACCAACCTGACCAATACATCGACCGGCACGATCCTGGGCGGCACGGCGGCGGGCCTGCAGAACGATACGTCGATGGGCACGCTCACCAATGCGGGCCTGATTTCGTCGGGTTCGGCGGGCTTCGCCAGTTACGGCACGCTGGGGCTGCTGAGCAACAGCGGCAGCATCAACGGCGGGCCGCAGGGCATCTATCTCGACGGCAACAGCAACTCGGGCACGATCGACAACAGCGGCACGATCACCTCGGGGCAGACCGCCGTCCAGGTCAGCGGCACGCTGGGGGCGCTGGTCAACAGCGGCTTTATCGGCAACGCCACCAATGCGCTGAACGTCGCCGGCACATTGGGCACGCTGGTCAACGCCAATGGCGGCACCATCAGCGGCAACAACGTGATCTACATCTCGGGAAGCCTTGGCGGGCTTTCCAACAGCGGCGTCATTAGGGGCAGGATCGACAACCAGACGGCCAACATCCTGACGATCACCGGCGGTGCGGCGGGCACGATCGGCACGCTGACCGGCACGTCGGGCATCGGCACGATCAACAACACGCTCAGCAACGTGGTGTTCGCCTCGGGCAATCTGCTGCTCAACGACCGGATCATCGCGACCGGCCGTACCGTGAGCAACACCGGCGCCAGCCTGTCGCTGACCAGCAACATCAGCATCACCGGCAATTACAGCCAGTCGGCGGGCACGCTCAGCCTGACCCCAGGCACCAGCAGCCTGATCGTCAGCGGCGCGGCCAACCTGAGCGGCGGCACCGTCCTGGCGAGCCTGTCCGGCACGGGGAATTACCTGGCGAGCAGCTATACGCTGGTCGCCGGCGGGGCGAGCTCGTCGCTTTCCGGCGCTACCGTTTCGACCGGGACCGTCACCGGCCTGGCAAGTTCGTCGAGCATCAGCGGGAACACCCTGCTGCTGGCGATTACCAACGACTATGTCGGCGGATCGCTCACCACGCTGGCCAACGCGGCATCGCTCACCAGCGCCGCCACCGGCCTTTACGTGGCAACGACCGGCATCATCGGCACGGTGTCGAACACCGGCACGCTGGGCGGGCAGCAGTTCGGCGTCAACAACCGCGGCACGATCGGCACGTTCGGCAATTCGGGGCGGATCACCAACGCCAATTTCACCGCGCTGTGGAACCAGGGCAGCATTGGCCAGCTGGTCAACAGCGGAACGATCACCAACAGCAGCTGGGCGATCCTGAACAGCGGCACGATCGGCACCGTGACCAACAGTGGCGTGATTACCGGCGCCGGGGTCGCGATCCAGAACAACGCCGTGATCGCGGTCGTCGACAACAGCGGCACGCTGTCGGGCCAGAACGCGCTTGCAGGCACGTTCGGCACGGTCATCAACAGCGGCCTGATCCGCGGCAATATCAACCCATCCGGCGGCGTGATCGGCACCATCATCGGTGGCAGCGGCGGCGCGATCGGTACGTTTACCGGCTCCACCGGGACGACCCAGGGCACGATCGGCGCCAGCGGCAACCTCACCTTCGCCGCGGGTGCGCTGCTGCTCAACGATACGATCAAAGCCGTCAACATCGCTGCCAGCGCGCTGACCGTCAGCAACACCGGCGCCGACATCACGCTGGCGACGATCGTCAACGTCGACGGCAATTTCAACCAGAGCGCAGGCACGCTCGACCTGGGCACCACCGGCCGGCTGGTCGTTACCCAGGCGGCGAACTTCACCGGCGGCACGATCGCTGCGGGCGGCTTCTCCGCCACGGGCAATTATCTCGCCGGCAGCAATGCCGGAACGCTCGTGTCCGGCGGCGTGGGCTCGAACTATGCCGGTGTCAGCATCAGCATGGGCGGGGCGACGGGCCTGGCGGCCGGCCCGGTCACCAGCGGCACCAACCTCGTGGTGGCCGTCGCCAATGATTATGTCGGCGGCACGCTCGGCTCGATCAACAATAGCGGCAGCATCGGCGGGGTCGCGCAGGCGGTCTATGTCGCGGCAACGGGCAATCTGGGGACGCTCGACAACAGCGGCACGCTGTCTGGCACCAGCAACGGCGTGTACAATGCCGGACTGGTCGGGGTGTTGCGCAACGCCGGCCTGATCGAGGGCGGCAATCCGGGCCTGTACAATGCGAGCACCGGCGGCATTATCGCGCTGGTCAACACCGGCACGATCAAGACGACCAACGACGCATTCGGCACCGGACTGCAGAATGCCGGCAGCATCGGGACGCTGACGAACAGCGGGCTGATCGGCAATAATATCGGCATCTTCAACGCTGGCGGCACGATCGCTTCGCTGGACAATCAAGGCACGATTGCGGGCGCGACCGCGCTGTTCATGACCGGCAATGTCGGTGCGCTCAGCAATAGCGGGACGCTCACCAGCACCGGACATGGCATCTACATCACCGGCGCGACGCTCGGCACTTTGGTCAATTCCGGAACGATCAGCGGCGATGCGGGCGCGATCTATATCGCGGCCAGTGGCAGCCTGGGCGGCATCGCCAATAGCGGCGTGATCCGTGGCGACATCGTCAACAACTCGGCGCAGAATCTGACGATCACGGGCGGCAGCGGTGCGACCATCGGCACGTTGACCGGCGTTTTCGGCCAGGGCCTCATCACCAACACCGCGAGCGACCTGGTGTTCAGCGGCGGCTTGCTGGTGCTGGACAGTTCGATCGATGTGACGGGGCATGGCGTCGTCAACAGCGGCGCGATGCTGGGATTGTTCGGCACCACCAGCATTACCGGCAACTATACCCAGTCCGCGGGTGCGCTGGTGCTGAACCCGGGTTTGGGCACCATGCTGGTCAGCGGCATCGCCAACGTCAGCGGCGGCGGCGTCCTCACGGCGGTGTCCGGCACCGGCAACTATCTGGCGGGCGATTCCTTCACGCTGATCCAGGGCGGGGCGGGATCGTCCTATAGCGGCGCCATCGTCAGCGGCGGAAGCGTTCCCGGGCTGGATACGGCCGGATCGGTCGCCACGATCGGCGGCAATACCAACCTGCTGCTGTCGGTGAACAACGATTATGTCGGCGGCACGCTTGGCTCGATCGTCAACAGCGGAACGTTGAGCGCCGCCACGGCGGTGTATGTCGCGAGTACCGGTACGCTGGGCACGCTGGTCAACACCGGCACCGTGATGGGCAATGTGGTCAATCAGTCCGCGGGCAACCTGACGATCGTCGGCGGCAGCGCCAGCAACGGCGTGTTCACCGGGCAGAGCGGCGCGCAGGGCATGATTTCGAGCGCGAATGGCGATGTCGTCCTGGCATCCGGAAAAATCCTGCTGGACGATAGCGTCGCGGTTGCCGGGCACGCGCTGGTCAACACCGGTGCATCGGTACAGCTGGATCGCGCGGTCGACGTCACCGGCGATTTCAGCCAGTCCGGCGGTACGCTGGGCGTGGTCGCCAGCGGCGGCCTGATCGTCAGCGGTACGGCCAATCTTACGGGCGGGACGATTGCGGTCAGCGGGCTTTCGTCGACGGGCAATTATCTGGCGGGCGATACGGCCGGCACCATCATCCAGGGCGGCGGGGGATCGGCCTATACGGGGCTGGCCTATACCGCCAATGTCGGCGGGCTGGAGATTGCAGGCGCGACGCAGGGCACCAACCTGCTGGCGAGCGTGACCAATGACTATGTCGGTGGTTCGCTGGGCACGCTGAACAACACCAGCAGCCTGAGCGGCAACACCGCCATCTACGTCGCCAGCACCGGATCGATCGGTGCGCTTCTCAACAGCGCTATGATCACCGCGACTCTCGGCTTGGCCAACCAGGGCATGATCGACGGCATCGCCAATAGCGGCGTGTTCGACGTCGGCGGCACCGCGGTCGTCAACACTGGCAGCATTGGCCAACTCGACAACACCGGCAGCATCGTCGCCGCAGCATCGGCCGGGATCTATAATGGCGGCACGATCGCCGCGATCAACAACAGCGGGGCGCTGATCAACAGCCAGGTCTCGGCCGGATCGGGCCAGGTCGGCGCGATCGTCAACGTCGCAGCGCTGGGTGCCATCACCAACAGCGGTACCATCGCCGGCCCGGTCGCGCTGTTCAATTCGGGATCGCTCGGTACGATCGCCAACACCGGCACCCTCGCCGGCGATATCGAAAATGTGGCGGCACAGGATCTGGTGTTCACCGGCGGCACCGGTGGAACGTTCGGCACGCTGACCGGCCATGGCGCCGGCAGCCAGGGCATGATCACCAACCTCGTCGGCAATGTCGTGATGGGGTCGGGCGGCATCGTGCTGAACGACGCGGTGAATGTCGGCACGGGAACGCTGATCAATGCCGGCGCGACCCTCCAGCTGACCAGCATCGTCGCGGTGACGGGGAATTACGCACAGGCATCGGGCACGCTGGCGCTGGGCCAGTCTTCGCTGCTGGTCAGCGGTATCGCCAACATCAGCGGCGGCCTGATCACCACGACGCAGTTCGACGCGACCGGCAACTACATCGCCGGCAGCAATGGCGGCGCGCTGGTGCAGGGCGGCGCGGGGTCCAGCTATCTGGGCGTCGGCGTGGAGTCGGGCATCAACGGCCTGTCGATCGCGACGAGCGTCGGTACGATCGGCAGCACCGTCAATCTGCTGCTGACGTTGCAGAACGACTATGTCGGCGGCACGCTCGCCAATCTCGACAACACCGGTGCAATCTCGGGCGTATCGACCGCGATCGTCGTCGCGACATCGGGCAACATCGGCACGCTGTCGAACAGCGGCGTGCTTGCTGGCACCAGCTTCGGGGTCAACAATAGCGGCGCCATCGGGGTGATCGCGAACAGCGGGACGATGAGCGGCACGGTCGGTGTATTCAACGGCGGTACGATCGGGACGATCCTGAACACCGGCAGCATGATCGACACGCCGGCCATCCTGGCCGCGGGGCTGAACAATGCCGGCGTGATCGCCGCGGTCATCAATGAGGGGACGATCAGCGGCGAAGCGCGCGGCCTGTACAATGATGGCTGGATCGACAGTGTTACGAACAGCGGCACGATCGCCGGCCAACTCGCGCTCTACAATGGCGGCAGCATCGGCACGTTGAACAATAGCGGTATCCTGCTCGACTCGGCGGCACCTGACAGCGCCGCGCTGAACAACGCGGGTACGCTGACTGTCGCCATCAACAGCGGAACGATCACGGGTGCCACCTATGGTATCCTGAACAGCGGCACGCTGGGGCAGCTGGGCAATAGCGGCACGATCCAGGCGGTAACGGCGATCTATAACTCCGGCACGCTGGGGCCGATCGCCAATAGCGGCGTGATCGCGGGCGACATCCAGAACGTGTCGGCGCAGGATCTGACCTTCACCGGTGCCAGCGGCACCAGCATGGGCACGCTGACCGGCCGAGGCAGAGGGCGCGGGACGATCAGCAACACCGGCGGCAACGTGGTGTTCGCCTCGGGCAATTTGCTGCTCGACGACGATGTCGCGGCGACCGGCGTGGCGAACAGCGGCGCAGTGCTGACGCTGCAGAACAGCGCGGCGATCACCGGCGACTATAGCCAGACGGCAGGCGCGCTGGTGCTGGCCACCGGCCAGCAACTCAATGTCAGCGGCGTAGCCAGCATGACCGGCGGTAGCGTGGCGACCAGCTTGCCGAACGCTGCGAATTATCTGGCAGGCACAACGGCGGCCACGCTGGTCACCGGCGGCACCGGCTCGACCTATGCCGGCGTGTCGGTGACCACCGGCCCGATCACCGGGCTGGCGCTCACGGCGGGCACAAGCGGCAACGCCCTCGTGGTGACGGCCGACAACAATTATATCGGCGCGAGCCTCGCCAGCCTGACCAACAACAGCAGCCTGACGGCCGATTACCCGGTCTATGTGGCTGCAGGCGGCAGCCTGGGGGCGCTCGCCAATAGCGGTACGCTGAGCGGATCGGTGGCGGCGATCTACAATGAGGGCATGCTCGGGCCGATCGCCAACACGGGCGTGATTGCGGGCAACATCCAGAACGTGTCGGCGCAGGATCTGACCTTCACCGGTGCCAGCGGCACCGACATGGGCACGCTGACCGGCCAAGGCAGAGCGCGCGGGACGATCAGCAACACCGGCGGCAACGTGGTGTTCGCCTCGGGCAATCTGTTGCTCGACGACGATGTCGTGGCGACCGGCGTGGCGAACAACGGCTCGGTGCTGATGCTGCAGAACAGCGCGGCGATCACCGGCGACTATAGCCAGACGGCAGGCGCGCTGGTGCTGGCCACTGGCCAGCATCTCAATGTCAGCGGCACCGCCAGCCTGACGGGCGGCAGCGTGGCGACGACGCTGCCGAACGCGGCCAACTACCTCGCGGGTATGACGGCGGCGACGCTGGTCACCGGCGGCACCGGCTCGACCTATGCCGGCGTGTCGGTGACCACCGGCCCGATCACCGGGCTGGCGCTCACGGCGGGCACAAGCGGCAACGCCCTCGTGGTGACGGCCGACAACAATTATATCGGCGCGAGCCTCGCCAGTCTGACCACCAACGGCAGCCTGACCGCCGATTATCCCGTCTATGTAGCAGTAGGCGGCAGCCTTGGCAGTTTGACCAACTCGGGCACGCTGAGCGGATCGGTGGCGGCGATCTACAATGCCGGCACGCTGGGGCCGATCGCCAACACGGGCGTGATTGCCGGCAATATCGAGAATGTGGGCGCACAGGCGCTGACCTTCACCGGTGCCAGCGGCACCGACATGGGCACGCTGACCGGCCAGAATGGCGGACGCGGCACGATCACCAACCTTGCGGGCAACGTGGTGTTCGCCGCGGGCAATCTGCTGCTCGACGACGATGTCGTGGCGACCGGCCATGCCGTGACCAACAGCGGTGCGGTACTGGCGCTGCAGAACAGCGCGGCGATCACCGGCGACTTTGGCCAGACGGCGGGCTCGCTGGTGCTGGCCACCGGTCAGCAGCTCAATGTCAGCGGGACCGCCAGCCTGACGGGCGGTAGCGTGACGACCACCTTGCCGAACGCCGCGAATTATCTGGCAGAGGCAACGGCGGCGACGCTGGTCACCGGCGGCACCGGCTCCACTTATACCGGCGTGTCGGTGACCACCGGCCCGATCACCGGGCTGGCGCTCACGGCGGGCGGGAGCGGCAACGACCTCGTGGTGACGGCCGACAATAATTATATCGGCGCGAGCCTCGCCAGCCTGACCAACAACAGCAGCCTGACCGCCGATTACCCGGTCTATGTGGCAGCAGGCGGCAGCCTGGGGGCACTCGCCAATAGCGGCACGCTGAGCGGCGCGGTCGCGGCGATCTACAATGCGGGCATGCTGGGGCCGATCGCCAATAGCGGCGTGATTGCCGGCAACATCCAGAACGTGCCGGCGCAGGCGCTGACGATCTCCGGCGGCAGCGGCGGCAGCATCGGCACGCTGACTGGGGTGAATGGCCGGCGCGGGACGATCACCAATTCCGGCGGGGGCGTGGTATTCGCCGGGGGCAATTTGCTGTTGGGCGATGATGTCATGGCGAGCGCTGTGGCGAACAGCGGCGCGGTGCTGAGCCTGGCGACGAGTTCGAGCATCACCGGTGCGTTCAGCCAGAGCGCGGGCGGGCTGGTGCTGGCGAGCGGTGCGCAGCTCAACGTGAGCGGCGCGGCGACGCTGAGCGGCGGCACCGTGTCGACGACGCTGCCGGGCGCAGCCAATTATCTGGCGGGCACCACGGCGGCGACATTGGTCACCGGCGGCGCGGGATCGGCCTATACGGGTGTCTCGGTCGCCACCGGGGCAATTCCGGGATTGGCGCTGACGTCGGGGACCAGTGGCACCAATCTGGTCGTCACCGCCACCAACAACTATGTCGGTGCGAGCCTGACGAGCCTGACCAACAGCGGCAGCCTGACCGCGGACCATCCGGTCTATGTCGCGGCAAGCGGCAGTCTCGGCAGCCTGACCAACACCGGCACGCTGAGCGGCGCGGTCGCGGCGATCACCAATGCGGGCGCGCTGGGGCCGATCGCCAATAGCGGCGTGATCGCAGGGAATATCCAGAACCTCGCGAGCACGGACCTGCGTATCGCGGGCGGCAGCGGCACGAGCTTCGGCACGCTGACCGGCTTCGCTGCGGGCAGCCAGGGGACGATAACCAATCTCGCGAGCAATCTGGTGCTCAGCGGCAACCTCCTGCTCAACGACGCGATCAACCTCGGCACGCGCGGCCTCGTCAGCAGCGCGATGCTGCAGCTGAACAATGCGGTGCGGGTGACGGGCAATTACAGCCAGGTCGGCGGCGCGCTGCTGATCGGCGTCACGTCGACCAGCGTCTACGGCCAGCTTCAGGTGAGCGGATCGGCAAGCCTCACCAACACGAATGTGCGGCTCGTCGCACTGGGCAGCACTACGCTGGCGGCCGGTACGCCCTATACGGTGGTGAAGGCCGGTGGTGCGCTGACGTATAGCGGGCTTACCTCATCCATCACGGGGTTTGATGGCAGCTTTTCGACAGCCACCGGCGGCGGTACGTCCGATCTGGTACTGACGGTGAAGAACAACGTGCCCGCGACGCAGTTCGCGCCAATCGGCGTCTCGGCTGGCGGACCCGGCGTCGGGACCGGTGCCGCGCTCGACGCCATCGTCGTGGCCGGAAACAGTGCGGACACCGGTGCCGCACTCCCGGTCATCAACGACGTGCTGGTCCCGCTGGCCGCGTTGCCGGCCGCGGAGCAGGAGCGCGCGATCGTCCAGCTTTCGCCGACGCAGTTGACGCCGCAGGTCGTCGCGCTGGCGGTGTCGCCGGCGGTGAACGCGATCGTGCAGCATCAGAACGTCCTGGCGGCGAATGCGAGTGGCCGCGAGGAACGCGGTATGTCGGCGGGGTCTCAGGGCCAGCGCGGCAATGTCTGGGGGCAGCTGCTGTTCAACACCGCGAAGCGCGGGGTGGCGGCCGGCTCGTCGCCCTATGCGGCGGACAGCTTCGGGATCATCGCCGGTGTCGACCTGATCGGCAGCAGCACGCTTCTCGTCGGCGGCGCGGTGAGCTGGGTGAACAGCACCGCCAATGGCCGCGCCGACCTGATCGGGAGCCGGACTCGCCTCGACAGCTATCAGGCGACCACCTATTTCACGTGGCAACCGGGCGATCTGGAAAATGGCGGCTTCGCGGTCGATGGCCAGCTCGGCTTTGGCTATAATGCGTATCGCCAGCAGCGGCGGATCGATTTTCTCGGCCGGACCGCCAGGGCGTCCTATGACGGGCAGCAATATCTCGGCAGCCTCCGCGTGAGCGACACGGTGCCGCTGGGCGATAGCGCGTCGCTCACGCCCTATGCCGGGCTGCGCGCAATCCATCTGCGGAATGACGGCTATACCGAACGCCAGGCGGGTACCGCGAACATGCAGGTCCGCCGGCTCTCGGTCGATTCGCTCAACCACGAGATCGGGGTGCAGGGCGGGGCGATCTACGACACCGGCTCGGGCCGATTCGCGCCATCCGTGAAGCTCGGGTGGATCCACAATTACGTGAATGGCCCGATTCCGCTGACCGCCATATTGGGTGGGGTGACCTTCACCAGCACGTCGACGCGGGGTCCGAGGGACGGTGCGGTTCTCGGCGCGGGCCTGACGTTCAGCCGCAGCGATCGGCTGCGCATCGGGGTGCAATATGACGGCGAGATCCGCGACGCGTTCCAGAGCCATAGTGGCACGGTCAAGCTGACGGTAAACTTCTGAGGCAGCGGGGCTTCGGCAGTCTTGCGGTCGAACGCCTAAGGGCAGTGCGGCCCCGCGGCAGAGCACGGCACCGATGCGGTCCGGCTATAATCCCGCCCGATCGATCATCGATGCGACCTCGACCGGTAACGCGGAGTCCGATTTGGGCAGCAGACGGTTGAGCGCGGTCTGCACGCGTTTGCGCGCGACCTGATACGCCTTGTGGCGGATCGCGCGCGTCGCGTTGGTCCGCCAGGATGTGCTCCCGCCGAGCAGCGCCTCCCATTTGTCCTCTTCGGCCTCGAGGATCGACAGCGCCAGACGCAGACCATCGCGTCGCCCGCGTGCATAATCGTCGGACATTGCCGGCCTCTCCCTGTGGTATGATCGCGCATGTCATGGTCCGGCGGTCAGGGAAATCCCTTGCCGCCATGCGCGCCGACCGCGGTCCCCGTCGAATAGCTTGCCTCGTCGGAGGCGAGCACGACGAACAGCGATGCCAGTTCGGCGGGCTGGCCCGCGCGACCGAGCGGCGTGTCCTGCCCGAACTCGTGCATCTTGCCGGGCAACTGCCCGCCCGCGACCTGGAGCGGCGTCCAGATCGGCCCCGGCGAGACCGCGTTGACGCGGATGCCCTTCTTGGCAAGCTGCTTGGCCATGCCCCGCGTCAGGTTCTGGATCGCGGCCTTGGTCGACGCATAGTCGATCAGGTCGTCGCTCGGATCATAGGCATTTTGCGAAATGGTATTGATGATGACGGACCCGGGCGGCATCGCGGGTATCGCGGCCTTGGAAAAGCGGAACACGTGGTAGATGTTCGTTTCGTAGGTGCGGACGAACTGCTCGTCGCTGATCTCCATGATGTCCGCCTTGGACTGCTGATAGGCCGCGTTGTTGACGAGGATATCGAGGCCGCCAAGCTGCGATATCGCCTTCCTCACGGTATCCTCGCAGGCCTTTTGCGTGCGGATGTCGGCGGGCAGCAGCACCGCCTTGCGTCCCGCCTGCCGGATCAGGTCGGCGACCTCGCGCGCGTCCGGTTCCTCGCTGGGATGGTAGTTGATCGCCACGTCCGCCCCCTCGCGGGCAAACGCGATGGCGGCGGCGCGACCGATGCCGCTGTCGCCGCCGGTGAGCAGCGCCTTTCGGCCGACGAGCTTCCCCGCGCCGCGATAGCTCGTCTCGCCGTGATCGGGACGCGGGTTCATCCTGCCGGCGAGCGCGGGCCAGGGCTGGCGCTGCTCGGGGAAGGGCGTGCGCGTGTATTTGTCGCGCGGATCACGCAGGCTGGGCGCCGCGCCCTTGCCCCCGGCTATTGCCGATTGCGCCGCCGATTGCGCCAGCGCGGCGCCCGGCGCGGCTGCCGCGGCGAGGCCGATGGCGGCACCACCGAGAATGCCGCGGCGCGACGTTTCATTGTTGCTCATGATCGGGTCCTTCTCTGTCGGGCATTCGCCGGATGACGGGCATCGCGTGTGGTCTTGTCGTGCCCGACGATCGCTCGACCGAACCGTTCCATCGGACCGGTCATCCGATCGCGCGGGTGGCGGCCGCGTGGCACGATTCCAGCCTGTTGCCGCTGCTCGTCACACCCAGCGCACCCCGACCATGCCCCGCTAATCCCTGACGGAAAACAGCGGCGTGGTTTGCAACGCCACCGGGCGGCCGGACCGATAGTTCATGATGGTCAAGCACTTATACCGGAACGCTCTGCGCATGCCCGGGTTGTGACGATGATCACAGCAGCAGTGCGAGCGCATGCCAGACATTTCCACCGAGCATCTGACGATTCACTATGCCGACTATGGCGCGCCGACCGCGCAGCCCGTCCTGCTCATCCATGGATGGCCCGACGATGCCTCGACATGGGACGAGGTCGCACACGCGCTGGCCGATGCGGGGCTGCGCGTGATCGTGCCGACGCTGCGCGGGTTCGGCGCGACGCGGTTCGTCGGCGATGCCGCGCGTACCGGCAACAGCGCCATGCTGGCGATGGACATGATCGCGCTGATGGATGGCCTCGGCATCGACCGCTTCATGGTCGCGGGGCATGACTGGGGCTCGAATACCGCCGAAGCGATGGCGGTCGGCTGGCCCGAGCGGATCGAGCGCCTGGCGATGCTGTCCACGCCGCCGCGGCTTGGCGGGATGCCCACCCCGCCGTTCGAGCAGGCGCAGCGGCAATGGTATCACTGGTTCATGGCGACGAGGCGCGGCGCGCAGGCGGTCCGCGACGATCGCAAGGGCTTTGCGCATATTCACTGGGTCAACTGGTCGCCGCCCGGCTGGTTCGACGAGGCGACGTTCGACCGCGTCGCGCGGGCGTTCGAGAACCCCGACTGGGCCGACGTCACGCTGCACAGCTATCGCGCGCGCTGGGACGAGGCCGACCCCGATCCGCAGAGCCAGTGGCTCGAGGACAAGGTGAAGGCGACCGGAACGCTCTCTTTGCCGGCGCTCTATATCCGGGGCGCGGTCGATGGCGTGAACCCGCCATCGGCCAGCCAAGACGTTGCCGGCAAGTTCGACGGCCCGTTCGCGGTCGTCACGCTCGCCGGCGTCGGTCACTTCCCGCAGCGCGAGAACCCGACTGCCGTCGCGCATCATCTCTCCCAGCTTTTCACCGGCGATCCCGCCGACGTCACAGACCCCACAGACCCCACAGATTGGAGCCGCATGATGCCCAGTTCGAAAACCCTCCTGGCCGGCATCGCCGCCGCCGGCATCGTCGCCGCATCGCTGATCGGTATCGCACAGGCGCAGGGTCCCGCCGCGCCCCTGACGCAGGTCGCGCAGTTCGATCACCAGGCGACCGGCGTCGCCGTGACGGCAGATGGCCGGCGTTTCGTCAACTTCCCGCGCTGGACCGACGACGCGCCGATCTCGGTGGCCGAGGTGATGAAGGACGGCACGCTCAAGGCCTATCCGGACGAGAAGTGGAACAGCTGGCGCAACGCCAAGGCGAACACGCTCCCGGTCGGCGATTATTTCGTCTGCGTGCAATCGATCGTACCCGACGGCCACGGCAATCTCTGGGTGCTCGACCCGGGCGCGCCCGGCAACGAGAAGATCCTCGAAGGCGCGCCAAAGCTGGTGCGGATCGACCTTGCCACCAATCGCGTGACCAAGGTCATCAAGGTGCCGCTCGACGTCGCGCTCCAAGGCACCTACCTCAACGACATCCGCTTTTCGCCAGACGGCAAGACCGGTTACATCACCGACAGCGGCACGCGCGGTGCGATCATCGTCATCGATCTCAAGACCGGCAAGGGCTTTCGTGCGCTCGACGGCCATCCCTCGACGCAGATCGACAAGACGGTGACGGTCAGGACCGATGGCAAGCCGCTGGTCCGCCCCGATGGACGCCAGCCCGCCTTCGCCTCGGACGGTATCGCGATCTCGAACGACGGGAAGACGCTGTATTATCAGGCGCTGACGGGCAAGACGCTCTATTCGATCGACACCGCGCTGTTGCGTTCGAACGTCAGCGAGGCGGATCGCGGCACCGGCGTAAGGACGGTGGCGCAGACGCATGTCGCCGACGGTCTGTGGATGAGCAAGGCGGGTATCCTCTATATCACCTCGCCCACGACCAACGGCATCTCACGTCTGGTCGGCAACCGCACCGAGCCGGTACTGACCGACCCGCGCCTGCGCTGGCCCGATACCTTCGCCGAGGGACCCGATGGTCGGATGTACGTGACCGCAAGCCACATCCAGGACACCAACTGGTTCAAGCCCGGTGCACCGGCATCGATCAAGACGCAGCTCTTCTCGTTCGCGCCGGTCCGGTAGGACCCGCTCCCGCGCCCACGGGGGCGCTAGATCACATGACGGCTGTCCGTGCATCGATCGGGTGATCGGCACGGACAGCCGCTGATCAGCGGACCAGCAAGGCGAGCGTCGCCCCGTCGCGCTCGCCGCCGAACCAGCGATCAAGCGCGGCGCCCGTCATCGCGCCCGCCCCGGCCCGCTCGAACAGCGTCAGCGATGATCGAAGCTTCATCGCATCGATCGCACCGAACACCTCCACGGGGTCGCTGCTCGCCAGATCCTGCAGCGCGGACACGCATTGCAGATACCGCGGTCCAAGTACGGGATGCGCCAGATAGGCGTGTGCCTCGTCGAGCGAGAGGATGCCGAAATATCTGGCCGTCTCGCTCCGGCCCAGCCCGGCCAGCTGCGGAAAGACGAACCACATCCAGTGCGAGCGCTTGGCGCCCCGGCGGATTTCCGCGAGCGCGTCGGCGTAGATCGGGGCCTGCGCATCGACAAACCGCTCGATCGACACAGCGGCGCTGGCGTTCAAAGCGTGATCGCCCGTACCGGCGACGGCAAACACATCCGGATGGCCAAGCACTTGTCCTTTCGCAGGCTCGCTGGACGTCGTCGATCCGGTCTCCCGGGTCAGCGCCAATGCCGCGACTGCACGCCGGAGCGTGACGCCGCGTCGATGGAACGCGACCCTGCGCTAGCTGTCCCGACCGGCCGGTACAACCCGTTCGCGATCAGCCGTTCTGCGGTTCTCAGAAGGGGGCGTTGCGCTCGATGATGCACTCGAGCACGCGGTTGGGGAGCGGGTGGCTGAAGTCGATCCCGATCGCCTCCGGACTGCTCCAGGCGACCCATCCCGGCACCGTGGCGAATCGCGGGATCGTGAGATGGACGAACGTGCCGACAGTCACCGCCAGCCGCGTTTCGACACGGCACCCCCGCGCCGTACAGTCGGAGATGCAGACCGATTGCGCGTCGAACTTGTCCGCCGATATCGTCGCATTCCAGGCAACCGGAATCCGCACGAGCTGGCGTTCGTCCTTGCCGAGCCAGGCAGGGTATGTGTCGTCTATGAGTCGGGTAGCCATCGACGCGCCGATACCGCCGACATCGTTCCCATCGCGTTAATCGGCGTGAACTCGAAGGCGTCGCGCGGAAGAATGAGGGTGTCAGCACCGCCGACGATCGGTCCGCTCGCCGCCCGGCCCGCGACGGCGATGCCGACGTCGACCACCGCCAATACCGCGCAGATCCGCACGGGCCTTGGGCGCGCGTGCGTGTCGGACGGGGTGAAGGGCGACGCGGGTGCGTCGCCCTTCGTTACGCTCAGCGAACCGTGCCGCGGCGAAACATGTTGACGATCGCGAGCAGGATGACTGCGCCGACCAGCGAGATCAGGATCGACTGGATGTTGAGCGCGCCGTCCATGATCGAAGCACCACCGATCAGCGGCGTGATGAGGACCCCTGCGAGTAGCGCACCGACGATGCCGACGACGATGTTGAGGAAGACGCCCTGCTGTGCATCGGTCCGCATGATCATGCTGGCGACCCAGCCGATAAGACCGCCGACGACGAGAAGGATGATGAGGTTCATGATAGGGCTCCTGGACAATATGGGTACAGGTGCTTCAACACCCTGAAGCCGGGATACGTTCAGTCCGCACGATTTCCGGCGATTTCGATATTGGTGCGCACGCACCAGCGGTGTTGGTAGAGCTGTACCGCGCGCGACGGGAACCCGATGCTCTGCGGGGCGCTGAACCGGCATGACCGACACGCCCCCGAAACCGCTGCATGCCCCGACGCTGCACCATCTCGAACAGCTGATGACGGGGCTGCTCGAGGGCGTGATCCTCATGGATCCGACCGGGACGATCCTCAGCGCCAACCCCGCCGCATTGCAGATGCACGGGGTCAGGCGCGTCGAGGATCTCGGGCAGACTGCCGACGATTATGCCACGCGCTTCCAGCTCCGCTACCGCGACCACCGCAAGCTGCCGCGCCGGGAGTATCCGCTGATGCGGCTGCTCGCGGGCGAGAGCTTTCCCGATCTGATCGTCGAGGTCACGCCCGTCGACGCCGATGAGCCGCGGTGGGTCCACCAGGTGCGCGACATCGTCATGGACGAGGATGGCGGCGAACCCGATTGCCTGGGCCTGGTCATCAACGACGTCTCCGAACGGTTCGACGCGGAAGCCCGGTTCGAGGCGATGTTCCACGCCAACCCCGCGCCCGCGCTGATCATCCGCATCGCCGACCAGCGTTACGTGCTGGTCAACCAGGGCTTTATCGATCTGTCAGGCTATGAGCGCGACTGGATCGTCGGCAAGACACTGTTCGATTTCGACTTTCTGGCAGAGGTCGATCGCAAGGCGTTCGTCCGGGACTGCGTCGCGTCCGGCGAGACGATCCCCCAGCTCGAGGCCGAGTTGCCGCTTGCCGACGGGACGACGACGCTCGTCATCCTTGCCGGGCAACCGATCGAGCTCGCCAACCAGGACTGCCTGTTGTTCACCTTCGCCGACCTTGAGCCGCGCAGGCGCGCGGAGCATGCGCTGAAGGCGAGCGAACGCCACTTTGCATCGGTGTTCGAGATGGCCCCGGTCGCGATGGTCGTGACCGAAGGCCGGGACAACCGCATCGTCCAGGTGAACGCCGCGTTCAAGGCGCTGACCGGCTATGCCGACCGCGCCGTGATCGGCCGCATCGCCGACGATCTCCAGCTGTGGAACGACGCGGGCCAGCGCGAAGACCTCGAGACCGAGATCGGCGAGCATGGCGGCTTCCGCGGCCGCGACGTGCAGCTCCTGCACAAGGCCGGCGAGGCGCTCGACTGCCTCGTGTCCGCCGAACGGATCAGCGTCGACGGAACGCCGTGCGTGCTGTGGCTGTACCAGGACATCTCGGCCCGGCGACGCGGGGAGCTCGAACTCGTCGAAGCGATCGACGCGGTGATGAAGGACGCGAACTGGTTGAGCCGGTCGATCATGGACAAGCTCGCGACCCTGCGAAATCCCCGCACCGCGACGGGTTCCGCCGCAGCGACGGTCGAACTCAGCAAGCGCGAGCGCGAGGTGCTGGAGCTGATATGCCAGGACCTCGACGACGCGGCGATCTCGGACCGGCTCGCGCTGTCGCGCAACACGGTGCGCAACCATGTCGCGCGGCTCTACGCGAAGATCGGCGTCAACCGGCGGAGCGCCGCGATCGTCTGGGCGCACGAACGCGGCGTGGGGCGTTGACGCCGACGGTCCGGCGGGGTGTGCGGTACCGACGGACAGCCGCATCAGAGGTGTCGAGCTGCTTCGATCCCGTCGGTGATCTGCGTCGGGTGATCGACCATCCTTGCCCCCCGGCATGATGCGCTAGAACCGGGTTTCCTCATACACGTTTGCGACGTCCTTGTCCCAGGCGCCGTTATACTTGTCGAGCAGCAGCTCGGCCGGGACCTTGCCCGAGCGGACGATCTCGCGCAGCGGGTCGAGGAAGCCGGTCTCGTTGTCGCCCGCCTGGTTGAGGCGCGCGCGTGCCGACAGGCCCGCACCGGCGATATCGAGCACCGCGCCAGCGATGTCGCGCAGGCGGCCACCCCCGCGATCGGCGCGTCGAGGCCCAGCTTCGGGACAGAATCGCGCAGCGACTGGCGTTCGTCGATCGACCAGTCCTTGACCAGGTCCCAGGCGGCATCGAGCGCGCCCTGGTCGTAGAGCAGCCCGACCCAGAGCGCGGGGAGCGCGCAGATCCGGTTCCACGGCCCGCCATCGGCGCCGCGCATCTCGAGGAACGTCTTCAGCCGCACCTCGGGGAAGGCGGTCGAGAGATGGTCGGTCCAGTCGTCGAGCGTCGGCTTCTCGCCCGGCAGGACGCTGAGCTCGCCCTTCAGGAAATCACGGAAGCTGAGCCCCGCCGCATCGATATATTTGCCGTCGCGGTAGACGAAGTACATCGGCACATCGAGCGCATAGTCGGTGTACCGGTCATAGCCGAAGCCGTCCTCGAACACGAAGGGCAGCATGCCGGTGCGGTGCGGGTCGGTGTCGGACCAGATATGGCTGCGGTACGATAGCATGCCGTTGGGCTTGCCCTCGGTGAACGGCGAATTGGCGAACAGCGCGGTCGCCAGTGGCTGGAGCGCGAGCCCGACGCGGAATTTCTTCACCATGTCCGCCTCGGACGCATAATCGAGGTTCACCTGGATCGTGCAGGTCCGCAGCATCATGTCGAGCCCCATGCTGCCGACGCGCGGCATGTGCCGCAGCATGATCGCATAGCGCCCCTTGGGCATGATCGGCAGTTCGGCGCGCGTCTTGTCGGGCCACATGCCCAGACCAAGGAAGCCGATGCCGAGCTTCTCGCCCGCGGCCTTGACCTGTTCGAGATGGCGGCCGGTCTCGGCGCAGGTCTCGTGCAGGTTGTCGAGCGGGGCGCCCGACAGCTCGAACTGGCCCGCGGGCTCGAGGCTGATGCTGCCGTCCGCGCCGGTCATCGCGATCACGTTCTCGGTGCCGTCGGGGCCGCGCTCGAGCACCGGCGTCCAGCCATGCTGCTCGAGCTCGCCGAGCAGCGCGCGGATGCCGCCCGCCTCGGTGTAGGACGGCGCGTGATGGTCGTCCTTCGCGTACACGAATTTCTCGTGCTCGGTGCCGATCCGCCAGCGGTCCTTGGGTTTCTCGCCACGCGCGAAGCTCGCGATCAGCTGGTCGCGCGACTCGATCGTCGGGCTGGTCTTTGCGGGGGCGGTATTGCTCGTCATCGCCGCGCCTTACGCGTCGATGAACGAGCGTGCTAGAGGGGATTCGGACCGGTCGGTAGCAATGTCGTCCCGCGAGCGATCGGGGCCGCCGCCTTATGGGTCAAGTCGTTGATATGTCAGCGGTCCAGTCGCCAGCCGCCGCCATCCAGAGCGCGACGGCCGCGGCCGCCGCGGTCTCCGCGCGCAGGATGCGCGGGCCGAGGCCGATGCCGACCGCCTGCGGGTGCGCGCGAGATCGCCGCGCGCTCGTCCGCGTCGAACCCGCCTTCGGGACCGATCAGGATCGCCGCGGGTCCGGCATGCGCGCGCATCGCCGCCAGCGCGGGCGCGCCGCCGGTCTCGTCCGCGAAGAACAGCGTGCGCTCGGCGGGCCAGTCGCGCAGCAGCGCGGCGAGTTTGACGGGCTCGGCGACCTTGGGCAGCGCGGTGCGGCCGCATTGCTCGGCCGCCTCGATCATGTGCGTGGTGAGCCGCTCGGTATTGGGCTTGTCGACGACGGTGCGGCGCGTGACGACGGGGACGAGCCGGTCGACGCCGAGCTCGCACGCCTTTTCCGCGAGCCAGTCGACCCGGCCCTTCTTGAGCGGTGCGGCGCAAAGCCACAGATCGGGTACCGCCTCGCGTTCGCGCAGCAATTCGGTGACGTCGAGGACAAGGTCGCGCTTGCCGACGCTGATCGCGGTGCCGAGCCATTCGCCGGTGCGGTCGTCGAACAGCTTGACCGGGTCACCGATCTTCAGCCGCATGACGCCCGCGAGATAATGCGCGGCGGGACCGTCGATCGGCAGCGGGCCGGGGCTCAGCGGGGTGTCGACGAACAGCCGCGGCGTGGATTGCGGCGGCCAGGCTGGGGTTGCAGGCATGGCGAGCGCCCTAGCAAATCCGGTCGGTGACGGGGAGGGCGTTTCGCTTCTCCCGCAATCCTCCCCGCCAGGGGGAGGATTAGCTTAGCGGCGGTTCCAGAGTTTGCGGGCTGCGATCCACACGATGATCGCGACCGCGACGCCGAGGATCAGCATGCCCGCGACCGCGCCTGCCACGCGAAAGATGCCCCAGAAAAGCGCCTCGACGAAACGGCCGACCGCGACCGACAGGCCGATCATGCAAGGGGCTCGAACGCGACACCGGCGTGATCCTAGCCGCTGCGGGCTTGCGCGCCAAACGCCGTCTTCCTACGCCCCGCGGCATGCAGACCAGCCCGACCCCGCCGGACATCGTTCCCGACAGCGAACATCGCGGTCTGGTCGCGCGGCTGCCGCCGACTTTGCGCGGGCTGGCGTTGCTCGCGCGGTTCGACCGGCCGATCGGCTGGTGGCTGCTGTTCTGGCCCGGCGCCTGGGGGATCGCGCTCGCGGGCGGGGCGTGGGCGCGGTGGGACCTGATCGCGTGGTTCCTGCTCGGCAGTATCGCGATGCGCGGGGCGGGCTGCGTGTTCAACGACATCGTCGACCGCGATCTCGACGCGCAGGTCGCAAGGACGCGCGCGCGACCGATCCCGAGCGGGCTCGTCTCGCTGCGGCTCGCCTGGATGTGGCTGGGCGTGCTCGCGCTCGTCGGGCTGGTCGTGCTGCTGCAGCTGACGCCGCTCGCCGCGATCGTCGCGCTGGCGAGTCTGGCGCCGGTCGCCGCCTATCCGTTCATGAAGCGGATCACCTGGTGGCCGCAGGCATGGCTCGGGTTGGTGTTCAGCTGGGCGTTGCTGGTCGGGTGGAGCGACATCGCCGGCGCGCTGACGCTGCCGATGTGGCTGCTCTATGCGGGGTCGATCGCGTGGGTGATCGGCTATGACACGATCTATGCGCTGCAGGACCGCGAGGACGACGCGATGATCGGCATCCGGTCGTCCGCCTTGCGGATGGGGCGTCATGTGAAGGCGGGGGTCGGGATCTTCTATGCCATCGCGATCCTCTTCTGGGCGGCGGCATTCTGGACGATCCGTCCCGATCCGCTCGCAATCACCGCGCTGGTCCCCGCGGCGCTGCATCTGGGGTGGCAGGTGCTTACGCTGCGCGCCGAGGATGGTGCGGGCGCACTCGCCCGATTCCGCGCCAACCGCTTCACCGGGTTGCTGATCTTCCTCGCCTGCGTGGTTGTCGGCACGAGTGTGTGACCCTAGATCGTCGGGATGCTTACACCCGACCAAGCCCGCGACCGCGCCCATGACATCGTAGCGCGCGCGAAGGCCGCCGGCGCCGACGCCGCCGATGCGGTCTTTGCCGCCGACGCCTCGCTCGACGTCTCGATCCGCCTCGGCAAGCTCGAGGATATCGGCCGGTCGGAGAGCGAGGACCTGGGGTTGCGCGTGTTCGTCGGCAAGCGATCGGCGAGCGTCTCGACCTCCGACCTGTCGTCCGCGGCGATGGACGCGCTCGCTGCACGCGCGGTGGCGATGGCGCGCGAGGCTCCCGAGGATGCCTGGGCCGGACTCGCGCCGGAAAGCCGGTTGCTGCACGGCCTGCCGCCGATGCTGGGGCTTGCCGACGATGGCGTGGTCTCGCCCGAGCAGCTCCGCGATGCCGCGACGGCTGCCGAGGATGCGGCGCGTGCGGTTGCCGGCGTGACGAACAGCGAAGGCGGCGGCGCGAGCGCGTCGAGCAGCGTGTGGGCGCTGGCCACCAGCCATGGGTTCGCGGGCGCCTATGCCTCGACCGCGTACGGCGTGTCGGCGAGCGTGCTGGCGGGCGAGGGCGGCGCGATGCAGCGCGACTATGCCTATCACAGCGTGCGGCACCGCCAGCATCTCGAATCGCCCGAGGCGATCGGGCAGCGCGCGGGCGAGCAGGCGGTCGCGCGGCTCAATCCGGGGCGGCTCGCGAGCGGGCCGATGACGGTGGTGTACGACCCGCGCGTCGGGAGTTCGCTGCTAGGGCACCTGATCGCGGCGATCGCGGGGCAGGCGATCACGCGCAAGACGAGCTTCCTGCTCGATTCGCTGGGTTCGCAGGTGTTTGCGCACGGCATCACGATCCGCGACGATCCGCATCGTCCCTATGGTCTGCGGTCGCGGCCGTTCGATGGCGAGGGACTGCCCGTGTCGCCGACTGCGATCATCGAGCATGGCATGCTCGAAAGCTGGCTGCTCGATTCGGCCTCGGCACGGCAATTGGGGCTCGAGCCGACGGGCCATGCCGCGCGCGGCGTCAACGGCGCGCCGGGCGTGTCGACGAGCAACGTCTTCATGGAAGCGGGCACGATGCCGCCCGAGACGCTGATCGAGGATATCGTGTCGGGCGTCTATGTCACCGAGCTGATGGGCGGCGGCGCGAACGGCGTGACCGGCGACTACAGCCGCGGTGCGGCGGGGTTCAGGATCGAGAACGGCGTCATCACCGGGCCGGTCGCCGAGTTCACGATCGCAGGCAATGCCAAGGACATGTTCTTGGCGATGACGCCCGCGAACGATCTCGAATTCCGCTACGGCATCAACGTGCCCACGCTGCGCGTCGAGGGCATGACGGTGGCGAGTGGCTGAACCGACCCTGCGTGATGGGGCCCAACTGATCGAGGCCGTCGAGTCGATCGCCGCCGAGGCGGGTCAGATGGCGCTCGCGCGGTACGGGACCGATTTCAGGCGCTGGGAAAAGACGCCGGGCAGCCCGGTGTGCGAGGTCGATATCGATATCGACCGGATGTTGAAGGCGCGGTTGTCCGCGCTGTTGCCCGATGCCGGATGGCTGTCGGAGGAAACCGCGGACAATCCCGCGCGGCTCACGCGCGACCGCCTCTGGGTCGTCGACCCGATCGACGGCACGCGCGACTATATCCGGGCACGCCCGGGCTGGTGCGTGTCGATCGCGCTGGTCGAGCGCGGGCGCGTGGTGATCGGCGTGCTCGATGCGCCGGCGCGGGGCGAGATCTGGTCGGCGGCGCTGGGGCAGGGCGCGACGCTCAACGGTGCCGCGTTGCGTGCCGGCGACCGCGTCGACCTTCCGGGATCGCGTGTGCCGACCGATGCGCTGCCCAAGGCGGACCGCGACCTGGCGGTGGTCGACAAGCCCAACTCGATCGCGCTGAGGATCGCGATGGTCGCAGCCGACCGCGCTGATCTGGTGGCGACGCTGCGCTGGGGGAATGAGTGGGACATCGCCGCCGCCGCGCTGGTTGCGAGCGAGGCCGGGGCGGCGGTGACCGACGCGGTCGGCATCCCGCTGGTGTTCAACAAGCCGCGCCCGCAGGCGTTCGGGGTCGTCGCGAGTACGCGCGGGATCCACCGTGCCGCGATCGAGCGGCTGGCGGATCGGGCGGCGGCTATCCTGGGGTAGGGCTGGGTGTGCTGAGCTGGACGCGAAAAAGGCCGGAGGTTTCCCTCCGGCCTTTTTCGTGTCCGCGGCGCGACCCGGCAAAGCCGTGTCGTCGGACCTCGCTGTAGCGAGGCCGGCCGAGCGCCTGAGGCTCGGCCGGCTTCGCGGTGCTGGCCTCAGGCGCTCTGCTTTGCCCGGCTCGCCCGCTTGCGCTCGTTCGCGTCGAGGAAGCGCTTGCGCAGACGGATCGACTTCGGCGTGACTTCGACCATCTCGTCGTCGTCGATGTAGGCGATCGCCTGCTCGAGCGTCGCACGCTTCGGCGGCGACAGGCGGACCTGGTCGTCCTTGCCGCCCGAGGCGCGGAAGTTGGTCAGCGCCTTGGTCTTCATCGGGTTGACCTCGAGGTCGTCCGGCTTGGCGTTCTCGCCGACGATCATGCCCTCATAGAGCGCCTCGCCGTGACCCACGAACAGGATGCCGCGCTCTTCGAGCGGACCGAGGGCATAGTTGTTCGCTTCGCCCGACCCGTTCGAGATCAGAACGCCGTTCTTGCGGCCTTCGATCTGGCCCTTGTGCGGACCGTACTTCTCGAACAGCCGGTTCATGATCCCCGTGCCGCGCGTGTCGGACAGGAATTCACCGTGATAGCCGATCATCCCGCGGCTCGGCGCCGAGAAGGTGATGCGGGTCTTGCCACCGGTCGACGGACGCATGTCGGTCAGTTCGGCCTTACGGATATTCATCTTCTCGACGACGGTGCCCGAATGCTCCTCGTCGACGTCGATGATGACGGTCTCGTACGGCTCGGTCTTCTTGCCGTCCTCGTCCTCGCCGAACAGCACGCGCGGACGCGAGATACCGAGCTCGAAGCCCTCGCGGCGCATCGTCTCGATCAGCACGCCCAGCTGAAGCTCGCCACGACCGGCGACTTCGAAGCTGTCCTTGTCGGCCGCCTCGGTCACCTTCACGGCGACGTTCGACTCGGCTTCGCGGAACAGACGCTCGCGGATCATGCGCGACGTCACCTTGCTGCCCTCGCGGCCCGCCATCGGCGAGTCGTTCACGGCAAAGCGCATCGACAGCGTGGGGGGATCGATCGGCTGCGCGTGCAGCGGCTCGGTCACCGTGATGTCGGCGATCGTGTCGGCGACGGTCGCAACCGAAAGCCCAGCAAGCGAGATGATGTCGCCGGCCTTGGCTTCGTCGACCGGCACGCGGTCGAGGCCGCGGAACGACATGATCTTCGACGCGCGACCCGTCTCGATGATCTTGCCGTCGTTATCGAGCGCGTGGATCGCCTGGTTGGTCTTCACGGTACCCGAATTGACGCGACCGGTGAGGACGCGGCCAAGGAACGGATCGCGGTCGAGCAGCGTGACGAGGAAGGTGAAGGGCACGCCGGCGACTTCGACCTTGGGCGGCGGCACGTGCTTCACGATCGTCTCGAACATCGGGATCAGCGTGCCTTCGCGCGCGTCCATGTCGGTCGAGGCATAGCCGTTGCGACCCGAGGCGTAGAGCACGGGAAAATCGAGCTGGTCGTCGTTCGCGTCGAGCGACACGAACAGATCGAACACTTCGTCGAGCACTTCCTGGATGCGCGCGTCGTTGCGATCGACCTTGTTGACGACGACGATCGGCTTGAGGCCGAGTGCCAGCGCCTTGCCGGTGACGAACTTGGTCTGCGGCATCGCGCCTTCCGACGAGATCGACCAGCAGGACGACGCCGTCGACCATCGACAGGATGCGCTCGACTTCACCACCGAAATCGGCGTGGCCGGGCGTGTCGACGATGTTGATGCGGATGCTCTCGCTCTCGCCCGGGGGCGTCCAGTCGACCGAGGTCGGCTTGGCGAGAATGGTGATCCCACGCTCCTTTTCGAGGTCGTTCGAATCCATTGCGCGCTCTTCGACGCGCTGGTTGTCGCGGAAGGTGCCGGACTGGCGGAAGAGCTGGTCGACCAGCGTCGTCTTGCCGTGATCGACGTGCGCAATGATCGCCACGTTGCGGAGGCTCATGAATGTATTCTCTTGAAACGAGGAACGGGGTTGGCGCGCGCCATAGCGTAATTGTTGCGCCGCGGGAAGACCGGGCGGGTTCGGGGACTCACCACCCCTGCCGTCATCCTGACGAAAGTCAGGACCCAGGGTAACAAACGGTGCCCTGCGTGGCTCTGGGTCCTGACTTTCGTCAGGATGACGGAGCGAGGCGTGGGTTAGCGACGCTTATAGGCTCCGGCCGCGAGAATGACACGCGGCTCGCGAACCGCCAGCATCGCCCGGAGCGCGGCGTGCTTGTCGGGCGCGGCGGCGTAATAACGCTGCCAGATTCGCAGACCCATCCAATAGCCGAGCTCGGGCGGCCAGCCGGCGGGGGGCGTGCTGTAATTGCCGATCCAGCGGGCATAGGCCTTGGCCTCGGGCGAACCCTCGTCCGGGTTGTCCTTGTCGGTCAGGATGCGGGTGAGCGCGATGTCGGCCTGCATCTGGCGCCAGAGCTCGGTCTCGCGCGGGGTCGCCCAGGCGGCGCGCGCGGTGTCGGGCTCCTCGCCGGTGACGAGTTGCGCGATGAAGTCCGCGGCGCCCTCGACGAGGATCGCGGTGAGCAGGGGGTCGCGGGCGAGCGTCATGCCGGCATCCTCCTGGATCGCGTGCACCGTCTCGTGCGCGAAGAAATGACGCAGCGTCTGGCGCAGTTTTTCCGGGGTCGGGGAGATGCGGCAGAGGACTTCGAGACCGAGCACCTGTGCGCCGGGCTTGGCGGTGCCGCCCGAGCTGTTCGCGCCGAAGACGATATAGACTTGCGGGAGTTTCGCGTCGGGAAGCGCGCCGCGGAGACCGAGATAGATCGATCGGAGATCGGCGGTGGCGGCCTTGGCGGCGGGGAGGCAGGTCTTGATCGCCTGCGCGTAGCGGGTGGGGTTGGCGGCGATCGCGCGCGCGAGCGTGTCGGCGTCGCCGATCCGGCCGGGGGTGAAGACGCCGATCGCGACGCTGCCCTTGTCGAGATAGTCGCGTTTGAGTTGTGTGGCGGTGGGCTTGCCCTTGGTCCTGGCGAACAGCGCGGCGAAGCGGTCGGCGTCTTCGGTGTGGATCGTCGCGGTGAGCGGGTCGGCGGGCGGCGGGCGATTCGTGGCGGCCGCGGGGAGGAGGGCGAGCACGAGGATCAGCGGGCGGAGCATGATGCGCAGCGTATCGCGTGCTGGGCGCCGCGCCAGTCTCATTCGGCAAGTGACTCGCCTCCCGCTGAACCAATGTTCCCCCGCGAAGGCGGGGGCCAGGGTAACAAGTGACACCGGGTTTGGCTCCTGGGCCCCCGCCTTCGCGGGGGAACAGGAAGAAGCAGATCGTAGCTTAGTCGCCCCACCCCGGCGGAGGCCGGGGCCCAACTGGAAAGGTGGCAATGATGATGCGCTGCCATCCGTTAGCAGCGTCCCCCAACTGGACCCCGGCCTCCGCCGGGGTGGGGCGTGGTTAGGTTCGTGCTCCGCGAGAACTCAGAACCCCTCGAGCACGATCTTCCCCTTCGCCGTGTGGCTCTCGATCCGCGCGTGCGCCTTACGCAGGTTCGCCGCGTCGATCCGCCCGAAATTCTCCGCGAGCGTCGTCTTCACCGTACCCGCATCCACCAGCCGCGCGACCTCGTCGAGGATGCGGCCCTGCTCGGCCATGTCCGCGGTCTGGAACAGCGAGCGCGTGTACATCAGCTCCCAATGGACCGAGATCGACTTCTGCTTGAGCGGGCTGATATCGAGCGTCTCGGGATCGTCGATCAGCGCGAGCCGGCCCTGCGGTGCGATCAGCGTCGCGATTTCGGCGACATGCTCGTCGGTATGCGTGGTCGAGAAGACGAAGCCCGGCGCGCCGAGTCCGAGCGCCGCGACCTGCTCGGCGAGCGGCTTGCGGTGATCGATCACGTGATGCGCGCCGAGATCCTCGACCCAGCCCCGCGTCTCGTCGCGCGACGCGGTGGCGATCACGGTCAGGTCGGTGAGCTGCCGCGCGAGCTGGATCGCGATCGAGCCGACGCCGCCCGCCCCGCCGATGATCAGGATCGCGGTCGCCGCACCGGGCACCGGCTTGCGCACGTCGAGCCGATCGAACAGCGTTTCCCACGCGGTGATCGACGTCAGCGGCAGCGCCGCCGCCTGCGCCCAGTCGAGCGACTCCGGCTTGTGCCCGACGATGCGATCGTCGACGACGTGATATTCGGCGTTCGTCCCCGGCCGGTCGATTGCGCCTGCATAGAAGACGGCATCGCCGACCGCGAACCCGGTCACCGCATCGCCGACCGCGACGACGGTCCCGGCCGCGTCCCAGCCGAGCACCTGCGGCGCGCCGTCGGGATCCGCGCGGCGCTGGCGGATCTTGGTGTCGACCGGGTTCACCGATACCGCCTTCACTTCGACGAGCAGGTCGCGGCCCGTCGCCTCGGGCTTGGGCAGGTCGAGATCGACGAGCGACTGCGGATCGTCGATCGGAAGCGATGTGGTGTAGCCGATGGCGCGCATGCTGTGTCTCCTGGAATACGGGGACAAAGCCGCCGACACCCCCTGCGGGTTCCCGTCCCGGCTTCATGCAGCGGTTGGCAAGCCGAGTGTATTATCTATATACGCCACTTGAACGCGGCGCGGGTTGCAGCCACCATGCGCTACCGAACGGAGACACTTGATGGCCACGACCCCGGAAACGCTGACTGAGCCGAGCCTGGTACTGACGCCGCCCGATCCGGTGCCGACCGTCGCCGCCGCCAAGGCCGCCGGGCTGGTGCCCGTCGATGCCGGCGTGAAGTCGCAGCTCGACGAGCGCGTGTCGGGGTTCGTCACCGATCTCGTCGCGCAGGACGTCAACAGCCCCGAGTTCGGCAAGCGCGTCGATGCGATCACCGCGATGGGGGCGAAGGAAATCCGCGAGGCGGCGGGCCAGTCGAACCGGTTCCTCGATCGCCCGGTCAAGGCGATGGATCAGGAAACGGGCGTCGGCAAGGATCTGGCCGAGCTGCGCCGCGTCGTCGAGGATCTCGATCCGGGCAAGAAGGGCAACCTGACCGCGCCGCAGAAGCTGTTCGGGATTATCCCGTTCGGTGGCAAGATGCGCAATTATTTCGACGGCTATAAATCGTCGCAGACGCACATCGCGCAGATCCTGAAGAGCCTGTCGTCGGGCAAGGACGAGCTGCTGATGGACAATGCGGCGATCGATACCGAGCGCGCGAACCTGTGGGCGGCGATGGGGCGGCTCGAGCAGATGATCCATCTGTCGAAGACGATGGACGCGAAGCTCGAGGACGTCGCGAACGAGCTCGATCACAGCGATCCGGCCAAGGCCAAGGCGATCCGCGAGACGGCGTTGTTCTATACGCGCCAGCGCACGCAGGACCTGCTGACGCAGATGGCGGTCACCGTGCAAGGCTATCTCGCGCTCGATCTGGTCAAGAAGAACAATGTCGAGCTGGTGAAGGGCGTCGATCGCGCCTCGACCACGACCGTGTCCGCGCTGCGCACCGCGGTGACGGTGGCGCAGGCACTGACCAACCAGAAGCTGGTGCTCGAACAGATCACCGCGCTTAACACGACGACCGCGAACATCATCGATCTCGACCGGCAAGCTGCTCAAGTCGCAGACCGCGCAGATCCACGAGCAGGCGGCGTCCGCGACGATCCCGCTCGAGACGCTGCAACGCGCGTTCCAGAACATCTACGATACGATGGATGCGATCGACGTGTTCAAGCTGAAGGCGCTCGACAGCATGAAGACCACGGTCGGCGCGCTGTCGAACGAGGTCGACAAGTCGCGCGGCTATATCGCGCGGGCGGAAGGCGCGACGCAGGGGCAGCTCGGTGGCCCGTCGCCGAGCGCGTTCAAGCTGGAGGCGATGTAGGGCGTGAGCGAAGTCGACGACGCCATCGCGAGCGCGCGCGCCTCCTGGTCGCGGATCTCGGACGACCGGACGGGCGCCATCGTTCCGCGCGCGCCATCGCGAGGACGCGCGCGCCAGACGCAGGCGATCGGCAAGCGGCTGACGCGGATCGTCGTGGCCGACGCGGTGATCCTCATCTCCGCGATGGTGATCGGCTGGATCGCGCCGCTGGGGATCGGTGGGGCGATGCTGGTGATGGCGTTGCTGGTCGCGGCGACGATGCTGCTGGCGGTGTGGCCCGCGGACCGCGCGCCGACGCCCGAGCGGCTCGCGTCGGTCGAGATCAAGGGATTGCCGGCGCAGACCGAACGCTGGCTGGAGGCGCAACGTCCCGCCTTGCCCGCACCCGCGATCCCGCTGGTCGACCGGATCGGCCTGCGGCTCGAGACGCTCGCGCCGCAGCTCGCGCGCTTTGCCGACGATGCGCCCGAGGCGATCGAAGTGCGCAAGCTGGTCGGCGAGCAATTGCCCGCGTTCGTGAAGGATTACGAGAAGGTCCCCGCATCGCTCCGGACGACGCCGCGCAACGGGCGGACGCCCGACGCGGAACTGGTTGCCGGGCTGTCGCTGATCGAACGCGAGATCGGCGAGATGACGGCGCGGCTCGCCGAAACCGACCTCGACAGCCTCGCGACGCGCGGGCGCTTTCTCGAAATGAAATACCGCGACGACCGCTGACGCTTCCGCACGCCAAGTGTCGCTAAACGCTGCGTGAACAACGCATTCCGGCGCGGTTCAGGCCGGGTCGGGCATGACCTGCAACACGGTCGCGGTTCATGCGTTTGGCTCGTGACGACCGGCGTAGAATGTCAGGAGGTTCGACATGAACGGTTTGATGAAGAAGGCAGGACTTGGCGTCGCGCTGGCCGCGACCGTGTTGACCGCGGCGGCGCCCGCCGACGCGCAACGTTGGGGCCGTGGATATCGTGGCGGCGGCTGGGGTGGATACCATCACCGTGGCGGCGGCAATGCAGCGGGCGCGGCGGTGCTGGGCGGCATCCTGGGTCTGGGCGTGGGCGCAGCGATCGCGAGCAGCAATCGTCCGCGCTATTACGACCGCGGCTATTACGCGCCGCCGCCGGTGGCCTATTACGCGCCCCCGGTACGCACCTACTACCGCGAGGACTATCGTCCGCGGTGCTGGAGCGAGTGGCGGACCGACCCCTATTATGGCGAGCAGGTCCAGGTTCAGGTCTGCAGTTAAGGCCGGTTCGACGGTCGGCCTGTCGACCCGATCGAAGCGCGCGGCGGCGTCGGGGTTATCCCGGCGCCGCTTTTTGTGGCGTTGCGGCGGCGGTTGCCGCTAGACGCCGCGACCATGACCGACACGCCAGAGACACCCGCAACCGAACAGCCGACCGCGACGGGCGATACGCCCCCGGATCGCCTGTCGACCAATCATCGCAGCCCGTTCTTTCAGCAGGACCTGCTGGAACGCGGGATCGGCATCCGTTTCAAGGACGGCGTGCGCCACGACGTCGAGGAATATTGCATTTCCGAAGGCTGGATCCGCGTCGCGCTGGGCAAGAAGGTCGATCGCAACGGCAATCCATTGACGCTGAAGCTGTCGGGGCCGGTGGAGGCGTGGTTCGAGCGGCCTGCCGCCGGAACCGGCGAGGGCGACGCCGCGTAATCCTGATCCGTCGTTCGGCAGCGGCGCGGTCGCGAGCGCCGTCGAACGACGATCCTGCCCGTCGCTGACGTCAGATCACGCGACGAGGTCGAGTTCCTCGCCGGCTGCCGCCGCGAGCAGGCGGCGTTCGAGCGTCTTCAGCCGCGCGGCGGCGGTGATGCAGTCGCCGGTCAGGTCGGTGATGTAGAAGGTGTCGACCGCGCGTTCGCCGTACGTCGCGACATGCGCGGAGTGGATCGTCACCTTCGACTGGAACAGCGCGTTGGCGAGCTGGTTGAGCAGCGCAGGCCGGTCGCGCGCATTGACCTCGACCACGGTGAAGCGGTTCGAGGCACGGTTGTCGATCATCACGTTGGGGACAATCTCGAACGCCTCGGCGCGCGCGCGCGGGAGCGGCTTGGCGACGAGTCGGTCGGCGAGCTTGCCGCGGTTGGCGAGCGCATCCTCGATCGCGGTCTTGAGCCGGGCGAGCTGTTCGCTGCCGTCGAACGGGCGGCCGAACGGATCCTGGACGAGGAAATTGTCGACCGCCATGCCGTCGCGCGTGGTGTGGATCCGCGCGTCGATGATGTTGCCCCCCGCGACATGGATTGCGCCCGCGATGCGGTAGAAGAGCCCGGGATGATCCGCGGCATAGATCGTCACGAGCGTCGCGCCGCGGCCGGGATAGACATGCGCGTCGATCGCGAGCTGCGCGTCGCCCGTCCCGGCGAGGAAGCGCGCATTGTGGACGAGCACGTCCTCGGGCTCGGCGATCCAATAGGCCTCGGGCATGCGGCGGACGAACGCGTCGAATTCCGCGTCGCTCCAGCCGAGATCGGCGTGGAGCGTCTCGTGCTTGGCGGCGATCCGTTCGGCGCGGCCCTTCTGCTTGTGGCCGAGGCGGAGCACCTCCTCGGCCGATTCATAGAGGTCGCCGAGCAACTGCCGCTTCCAGCCGTTCCAGACGCCCGGGCCGACCGCGCGGATATCGACGATGGTGAGGATCAGCAGCAGCCGCAGCCGCTCGGGGCTCTGCACCACGTCGCAGAAATCGAGGATCGTCTTGAAGTCCGACAGGTCGCGCTTGAACGCGGTCGCGGACATCAGCAGATGCCAGCGGACGAGCCAGGCGACGGTCTCGGTCTCGGCCGGCGACAGGCCGAAGCGCGGGCAGAGGCGTTGCGCGACTTCGGCGCCGAGGATTGAATGATCGCCGCCGCGCCCTTGGCGATGTCGTGGAGCAGCACCGCGACATAGAGCACGCGGCGCGAGACGATCTGGCGGAAGATCGCGCTGGCGAGCGGATGGTCCTCCCGAAGCGCGCCATTCTCGATCCGCGCGAGCAGGCCGAGTGCGCGGATCGTGTGTTCGTCGACGGTGTAGTGATGATACATGTCGAACTGCATCTGCGCGACGACGCGGCCGAAATCGGGCACGAACCGGCCGAAGACGCCGGTCTCGTTCATCCAGCGCAGGACGAGTTCGGGATCGCGCGGCGAGCTTAGCACGTCGAGGAACAGCGCGTTGGCGGTGGGGTCGTCGCGGATGTCGTCGACCAGCTTCACGTCGCGGGCGGCCGCGCGCATCGCGAGCGGGTGGATCTCGAGCGTGTTGCGGTCGGCGAGCTGGAAGATCTCGATCAGCCGGACCGGACTTGCGCGGAAGAAGTCGTCGTCGGGCAGCGCCAGCCGGCCGCGGTCGAGAACGAAGCCGTTGAGGCGGCGCGGACTGCGGCGGATCGTCGGTAGCCCGAAGCGGCGGCCGCGCGCGGCGAACTTCTCGTCGAGATGCGCGAGGAAGACGCCGGTGAGGTCGCCGACGGTCTTCGCCTGGAGAAAGTAGAAGTGCATGAAGCGTTCGACCTTCGGCTTGCCCGGGCGGTCGGAGAAGCGCATCCGGTCGGCGATCTCGCGCTGGACGTCGAAGGTCAGCCGATCCTCGGCGCGACCGGTGATGCTGTGGAGGTGGCAGCGCACCGCCTGGAAGAAATTGTCGGCGCGGTGGAAGAGGCGATATTCGGCCTTGGTGAACAGCCCGACATCGACGAGCTGCGCCGCGCGCTGGACGTCGTAGATGTACTTGCCGATCCAGAACAGCGCGTGGAGATCGCGCAGGCCGCCCTTGCCCTCCTTGACGTTGGGTTCGACGACATAGCGCGTGTCGCCCATCTTGCGGTGGCGCAGATCGCGCTCGACGAGCTTGTCGGCGATGAACGCGCGCGCGGTATCCGCCTGCACCTCCGCCTTGAACCGGCGCGACGCCTCTTCGTAGAGATCCATGTCGCCGGTGACGTAGCGCGCCTCGAGCAAGGCGGTGCGGACGGTGATGTCGGCCTTGGCCTGGCGGATCATCTCGTCGAGCGAGCGGCTGGACTGGCCGAGCTTCAGGCCGAGATCCCAGAGCGTGTAGAGCATCGATTCGATGATGCGCTCGACCCGCGGGGTCTGTTTGCCCGGCGTGAGGAAGCCGATATCGACATCCGAATGCGGCGCCATCTCGCCGCGGCCATAGCCGCCGACCGCGATCAGCGTCAGCCGGTCGTCGGGGGTGGGCGCGGGCGCAGGGCGCAGCCGGGTGGTGGTGAAGTCGAACAGCAGGCGGAGCAGCTGATCGATCAGATAGGCCTGCGCGCTCGACACCTCGAGCCCGCGGCTGGGATGTTCGGCGAGCCGCTTGGCGACCTCGACCCGGCCCGCGTCGAGCGCGGCCTTGAGCAGGATCGTCGCCTGGCGGCCGAGCGCGACCGGGTCGGTCTCGTCCAGCGCGGCGATGGTGTCGGCGACCGCGCGGCGATCGATGATCGCGCGGCGGTTGGGCAGGTGATCGAAGCGGCCGGTCATGCGGCACCAGATAGGGCGCGCGGCGCCATTCGTCATCTTGATTGCGGGAAACCTTCCCGAACCCTAGGTCTTCGCGCGGGTTTGGCGAAAGGAAGACGATGACCGAAGCGTTGCGCGTGGGACTGGCGGGCCTGGGAACCGTGGGGGGCGGCGTCATCCGGCTGCTCGACGCGAACCGTGAGCTGATCGCCAGACGGGCCGGGCGCGCGATCGAGGTCGTCGCGGTATCAGCGCGCGACCGCTACAAGGATCGCGGCGTCGATCTGACACGGTTCGCTTGGGTCGACGACACGACCGCGCTGGCGCAGCAGGCGGACGTCGATGTCGTCGTCGAGCTGATCGGCGGATCGGACGGCCCCGCGCTGACGCTGGCACGCTCGACGCTCGCCGCAGGCAAGTCGTTCGTCACCGCGAACAAGGCGATGCTCGCGCATCACGGCTATGAGCTGGCGACCGCGGCGGAGGCGGCGCGTGTCGCGCTGAAGTTCGAGGCGGCGGTCGCGGGCGGGATCCCGGTGATCAAGGGCCTGCGCGAGGGCGCGGCGGCGAACGCGATCGGGCGGGTTTACGGCATCCTCAACGGGACGTGCAATTTCATCCTGAGCAAGATGGAGGCGGAGGGGCGCGATTTCGCCGAAATCCTCGCCGAGGCGCAGGCGCTGGGCTTTGCCGAGGCGGATCCGAGCTTCGACATCGACGGGGTGGATGCGGCGCACAAGCTGTCGATCCTCGCCTCGATCGCGTTCGGGACGCGGCCGGCGTTCGACGCGGTCGCAGCGAGCGGCATCCGGCATTTGCTGGGCGCGGACATCGCCGAGGCGGCGGCTTTGGGCTACCGCGTGCGGCTGCTCGGGCTGGCGGAGGACGGGCCCGACGGGCTGTTCCAGCGCGTGCATGCGCATCTGGTGCCGGTCGACCATCCGCTCGCGCACGTCACGGGGTCGCTCAATGCCGTGGTCGCGGAGGGCAATTTCGTCGGGCGGCTGCTGTTCCAGGGCGCAGGGGCGGGCGACGGGCCGACCGCGAGCGCGGTGGTCGCGGACCTGATCGACATCGCGCGCGGCGAATATGGGCCGCCCTATGCGATGCCGGCGGCGTCGCTGGTCGCGGCGGCGACCGCGGACAGCGGCGAGCGGCGCGGGCGCGCCTATCTGCGCTTCACGGTCGCGGACCGGGTCGGCGTGCTGGCCGAGATCGCCGCGGCGATGCGCGACGCGGGCGTCTCGATCGAGAGCCTGATCCAGCGCGGCGCGATGGCGGACGGCAGCGTGCTCGTCGCGATCGTGACGCATGAGGGGCCGGAGCGGTCTGTGGCGCAGGCGCTGGAGAAATTGCGGGGGTCGCAGAGTCTGGTTGGGGAGCCCTTGTGGATGCATATTCTGGGGTGATTTGTGGGGTGTGTGGCGGCGCCTCTCTCTGCCGTCATCCTGACGAAGGTCAGGATCCAGGGTGGCGGATGGCTGCGCTGTGTGGCTCTGGATCCTGACTTTCGTCAGGATGACGGGGTTGTGTGGGGGAAAAGGCGGCCGCCTCCTTCGTCATCCCGGGCTTGACCCGGGACCCAGGGCCGCGAGCGGTGTGCTGCTTGGCTCTGGATCCTGACTTTCGTCAGGATGACGGGGTTGTGGGTGGGGATGACGGCCCCTCCCTTCCGTCATCCTGGGCTCGACCCAGGATCCAGAGTTGCGGGGGTGCACTGCTTGGCTCTGGGTCCTGACTTTCGTCAGGATGACGGGGCGGGTTACGGCCTCGCTGGGGCCGGGGGTGCGGGCTCCGTCAGGTCGATCGCGATGCGGCCGGTCTTGTCGGGTTTTTCGAAAACGCGCTCTTGGCGAGCGCGACGGCGCCGGCGACGAGCGGGGCGATCGGCGGGCCGAAACCGGACTGACAGCCGCGCTGCGTCGCGGCGCAGGGCGTGCCATCGAGCTCGAGTGCGCGGATCGCGGTCATGTTCGGGTTGGAGGCGACCGGGCGGTCGGGCGGGCCCCAGTCGGGGAGCGGGAGGCGCGCACCTGATTCGGTGCCGGGTGCGCAGACGACGATCGTCTTGTCGCCCTCCTTCACCACCGGGCAGTCGGGGGGATTGAGGATCGACCAGCTCTTCTCGATCGGGGCGGACGACACCGGCGTAGCGGCAGGTGTGGCGCTGGCCTGTGTAAGCGCGAGCAGCGTGACCAGAATCATGCAAGGTACCTCATCGGTCCGCGGTGATCGTGACGGAACACGGTTGTCAACTCTATACGGCGGTTTGGCCGCCGTCGACTGTCGGACGACTAGCGGGCATCACCGGGCGGGCATCACCGGGCCGGCATCACGGGGCGGGCGTCCGCATCCCGCCGGCGGCGGCGCTGCCCGAGCCTTCGCCGGGACCGAAGGCGACCGTCGCGCGGACGCCGGTGGCGCCGCCGCCGACCAGAAACGGGCCCATGTCCTCCATCGGCGTGCGGGCATGGACGAGCGCGGCGCGCCCCTCCGCCACCATGTCGCGGCGGTCGGCGGTGTGCGTGGCCAGCGGCACACGGAACCGGTCCGCCTGGCGCAGGCCGCACACGGTGATGTCGGTCACGCCGGGATTTATGACGCAGCGCTGTTCCGCCGCCATCCGGGTGCGGGCACGGACGATCAGGTCTTCGTGCGGGGCGGGGTCGGACGCTGTCGTTGACGCCGGCAGGGCAATTGGCGGGACTGCGGCAAGCGTCTGGACCATCGTCAGCAGGATCGCGAGCATCGGTACCGTCCTCGACCATCAATCGCGCGGAGACTGGTCCTGGCACCCCGCGCGGGCAAGCCTCAGTCGGTCGGATCCCGATCTATTGTGGCGACGCCGAGGCGCGGGATCTCGATCGCGGGGCAGCGGTCCATCACGACCTGAAGGCCGGCGGCTTCGGCACGGGCGGCGGCGGCGTCGTTGATCACGCCGAGTTGCAGCCAGACCGCCTTCGCGCCGATCGCAATCGCCTGGTCGACGGCTTCGCCCGCCGCGGAGGAATTGCGGAAGATGTCGACGATGTCGATCGGGTCGCCGAGCTGGGCAAGTTCGCGGAAGACGAACTCACCATGGACGTGTTCGCCGGTGATCTGCGGGTTGACCGGGATGACGCGGTAGCCATGCGCCTGGAGCTTTGCCATCACGCCGTAGGACGCGCGATCGGGGCGGTCGGAGGCGCCGACCAATGCGATCGTCCGTGCGCTTTCAAGCAGCGTCTTAATATCGGCGTCGGCGGTCAGAGGCATCGGCTTGTCCTCTTGGTGGAGTGCGCCGCGGACGGGTCGATACATGGACCGGTCGGGCGCGTCTCGGGAAACCTGGTCCGCTCGTGCCGTAGCTCTACGCGCCAGGCACGACCGGTAACAGCACAACGGCGCGCGCCCCAAAACGTTTCACATTTTTCCAATCCATGCGACGACCTGAGCGGCGAGGGCGGCGAAAATCACGTCGTCGGGCTCGGCTGCGGGGGGCGTTCCCGCGTCGGATGCGGTGCGGATCGACAGCGTCAGCGGCACGCGGCCGAGGAACGCGATGCCGAGCTCACGCGCCGCCGCCTCGGCGCCGCCGTTGCCGAACGGATCCGAACTCTCGCCGCAATGCGGGCAGACATAGCCCGCCATATTCTCGACCAGCCCGATGATCGGGATGCCCGCTTTCTCGAAAAGGTCGATCGCGCGGCGCGCGTCGATGAGGGCCAGATCCTGCGGCGTCGAGACGATGATCGCGCCCGCGGGACGGTATTTCTGGACCATCGTCAGCTGGACGTCGCCGGTGCCGGGGGGCAGGTCGAGCACGAGCGTGTCGGTCGCGCCCCAGTCCGCCTCGACCAGCTGGCCCAGCGCGCCCGCCGCCATCGGCCCGCGCCACGCAAGCGCGCGACCGGGATCGACGAGCTGGCCCATCGACAGCAGCGGGACGCCGTAGGGGGTGGGGACGGGGTCGAGCACCTTGTCCTTGGCGGTCGGGCGGGTGCCCTCGACCCCCATCAGCCGCGGCTGCGACGGGCCGTATATGTCCGCATCGACCAAGCCGACGCGGCGCCCGGCGCGGCTGAGCGCAATCGCGAGGTTGGCGGACAGCGTCGACTTGCCGACGCCGCCCTTGCCGCTGGCGACCGCGATCAGCCGGCGGGTGGTCCGCTCGGCGGTCATCACGATCCGCACGTCGGTGACGCCCGGGCCAGTCGCGGCCATGCGGATCGTCGCCTCCAGCGCGTCGCGTGCCTTGGGGTCTAGTCCGGTGGCGTCGACGACGATGCCCAGCCGCTCGCCCTCGAGGCGTACCGTGGCGCGCGGTCCCGCCACTGCGGCGATCGCCGCCTTTACCGCTTCAATGTCGATCATCCGCGTCAGATAGGCCCGTGGCGGCTGCTTGGCACTGTTTTTCCGCGGGTGCGCACCTATAAAGGTTAGATGACGATCTTCTCGCGCTGGTTCCGGCGTCCCCCAATTCTCGCCGTCGAAACGCCAAAGGGCCCCTGGGGCGGGTCCGGTGACGATGCTGGTGCCGAGGGCGGCGGGCCACGCAATCCCTGGGCATTGCCGCCCGGCGGACGCAAGGCGACCGCGAAGCCCAGCGCGCTCGATGAGTTCCTGAAAAAGGCGCGCGGCAATGGCGGCGGCGGCGGCGGGGGCGGCGGTAATTTCGGCGGCCTGCCATCGGGCGCCAATGCGCGCGCGTTGTGGGCGATCGGTGCGGGGATCATCGTGCTCGTGTGGATCCTGTTCACCTCGTTCCACCAGATCGGGCCGCAGCAGCGCGGCGTGGTCACCTATTTCGGCAGATATGCCGGCACGCTCGATCCGGGCATCCGCTTGACGCCGCCCGCGCCGATCGCGAGCGTCGAGGTGGTCGACGTGCAGAATATCCGCACGGACAACTTCCCCGTCGGTGACGGCGAGAACCTGACGCTGACCGGCGACCAGAACATCATCGACCTTGCCTATTCGGTGCGCTGGGACATCGCCGATCCGCGGAATTACGTCTTCCAGCTGGCCGAGCCCAACAACACGGTGCGCGCCGCCGCCGAGAGCGCGATGCGCGCGGTGGTCGCGACAACGACGCTGGAGCAGGCGATCGGCACGGGCCGCACGGTGATCGAGCAGCGCGTCGCCGAGCTGACGCAGCAGATCCTCGACGACTACAAGTCGGGTGTACGTATCCAGGGCGTCGCGATCAAGCAGGCGGCAGCGCCGGCGCGGATCGTCGAGGACTTCAACGCGGTGACCGCGGCGCAGCAGGAGGCGATCGCCAACCTCAACCAGTCGCGCTCCTATGCACAGCAGGTCGTGGCGCGTGCGCAGGGCGAGGCCGCATCGTTCGACAAGGTGTACGAGCAGTATCGCCTGGCCCCCGAAGTCACGCGTCGACGGATGTATTACGAGACCATGGAAGCGGTATTGGCCAAGAGCGACAAGACGATCGTCGAGACCCCGGGTGGCGTCGTGCCGTACCTGCCGTTGCAGAACGGCAAGCGGCTGACCGACCCGCAGGCGCCGCGTGCGGCCGAGCCGACACCAACGCCGGTTCCCGCCCAGCAGGGGGCAGCGCAGTGAACGGCGTGAGCATCCGCAACCCGATGGTCGCAGGCGCGATCGCGCTCGTGCTGGTCATCCTGGCCGCCGCGACCTTCGCGATCGTCCCCGAGACCCAGCAGGCGGTGATCCTGCGGTTCGGGCAGCCGATCCGCACCGTCAACGCCTATGCGCCGAACCAGCCGTTCGGCGACACGGGCGCCGGGCTGATCGCGCGCGTGCCGTTCATCGACCGCATCGTGTGGATCGACAAGCGCGTGCAGGACATCGAGCTCGACAACACGCTCGTGCTGTCGACCGACCAGCTGCGGCTCGAGGTCGATGCCTATGCGCGGTACCGCGTCGTCGACCCGCGCAAGATGCGCAATGCGGTCGGCAGCGAGGAACGCATTCCCGACCAGCTGCGCCCGATCCTGGGGTCGGCGCTGCGCAACGAGCTCGGCAAGCGGCGGTTCGTCGAACTGCTCAGCCCCGAGCGGTCGGAACTGATGGACAATATCCAGAAGGGGCTGCAGCGAGTCGCGAGCCAGTACGGCGTCGAGATCGTCGATGTCCGGATCAAGCAGGCAAACCTGCCCGTCGGCCTTCCGCTCGAAAGCGCGCTCAAGCGCATGTCGAGCGCGCGTCAGCAGGAGGCGATCACGATCCGTGCCGAGGGTCAGAAGCAGGCGCAGATCGTCCGCGCGCAGGCGGATGCCGACTCGGCGAAGATCTATGCGGAAAGCTTTGGCAAGGATGCTGATTTCTACGATTTCTACCGCGCGATGCAGTCCTACCGCCACACCTTCGGGGCGGATGGCGGCACGCCGCCGGAAGGATCGACGTCGATCATCCTGTCGCCCAACAACAGCTATCTGCGGGAGTTCGAGGGTCGCGGGCGCTAAGGCGCGCCCGTTGCCTTTGGCGGAACCTTTCCAGCTTCCCCCTATTCAACCATCGTTCAGCACGTCTCGCCTAGCAGCGGTCTGTTTCGAACGATGAAACGAGAGGACAACATCTAGTGCGTTATGCCTACGCCATTACCAGTGCTCTTCTCCTAGGCGGCGCAACCGCGACGCTCGCGCTCCAGCCGGGCACCGCCCAGGTCGCGCAGAACGAACCCGGCGCGATCCAGGCGGTCTCGCCGAAGCCCGGCGCGCCGATGAGCTTCGCCGACATGGTCGCGCGGCTCCAGCCCGCCGTCGTCAACATTTCGACCAAGCAGACGATCGTCCAGAAACAGCAGGCCAATCCGTTCGCAGGCACGCCGTTCGGCGACCTGTTCGGCGGCATGGGCGGTGGCCCGCAGGGTGGCCCGCCGGTCAAGCGCGAGGGCGCGTCGCTCGGCTCGGGCTTCCTGATCTCGCCGGATGGCTATGTCGTCACCAACAACCATGTGATCTCGCCGGGCGCGCAGGGCGCGACGGTCGATCTCGATCACGGTGACGCTGAGCAACAAGAAGGAATATGTCGCCAAGGTCATCGGCAAGGACCAGGAGTCCGACCTGGCGCTGCTCAAGATCGACGCGGCGGACCTGCCCTTCGTGAAGTTCGGCGATTCCAACGGCGCGCGTGTCGGCGACTGGGTGCTCGCGATCGGCGAACCGTTCGGGCTTGGCGGCACGGTGACCGCAGGCATCATCTCGGCGATCAATCGCGTCACCGGGCAGGGCGGTGCGTATGACCGCTTCATCCAGACCGACGCGTCGATCAACCAGGGTAACTCGGGCGGTCCGATGTTCGACCTGAGCGGCAACGTGATCGGCGTGAACTCGCAGATCTTCAGCCAGTCGGGCGGCAATATCGGGATCGGCTTCGCGATCCCCGCGGCGACCGCCAAGCCGATCATCGCGACCTTCATGAAGGGCGGCACGATCGAGCGCGGCTATATCGGCGTCCAGCTGCAGCCGGGCGGCACGATCAACGAGGACACCGCCGCCGCGCTCGGCATCGCCAAGAACCAGGGCGAGCTGATCAACGACGTCACCGCGGGCGGGCCTGCGGCAAAGGCCGGTGTGCGTGCGGGCGACGTCGTCACGCGCGTCAACGGACAGGCGGTCACGGTCGATCAGTCGCTCTCCTATCTCGTCTCGAACGTGAAGCCAGGCCAGACCGCGCGTCTCGACATCCTGCGCAACGGCAAGCCGGCGTCCGCCAACGTGGTCGTCGCACCGCGTCCGAGCGCGGAGAAGCTTGCCGCGACGCTGGGTGGCGACGCGCAGGGCTTTGGCAGCGAAGATGGTGACGACGACGATACGGGCAGCACGGCCGCTCCCACCGCGGGTGCGGCGCTCGGGATCGGTGTCCAGCCGCTGACCCCGGCGATCGCGCAGGCGGTCGGGGTCGATCCGACGACGCAGGGCGTGGTGATCGCGGTCGTCGCACAGACGAGCGATGCGTTCGGCAAGCTCAAGCGCGGCGACGTGATCATGTCGGTCAACGGCACGCCGGTGCGAACGGCTGCCGACATGCAGACCGCGGTGACCAGCGCCAAGACCGCGGGGCGTCCGCAGGTCCTTCTCCAGGTCAAGCGCGGCCGTGGCCCGGCGCAGTTCCTGCCCGTCAAGATCAAGTAATCCCTCACCGGATTGCGGAATACGAAGGACCGTCGCCCCACCGGGCGGCGGTCCTTTTTCTTTGCGGCGCCCGGGGTTAGGATCGGGTGACGGGTATGAGGATGAGAGCATGAGCGACGGCATTGTCATCGGCGCCAGCGTGGACGGCACGCAGCAGACGCTCGAGCTGAAACGCGCGAACCGCCACGGGCTGATCGCGGGCGCGACGGGCACCGGCAAGACGGTGACGCTGCAGGGAATCATCGAGGGGTTCTCCGCGCGCGGCGTGCCGTGCTTCGTCGCGGACGTGAAGGGCGACCTGTCGGGGCTCGCCATGGCGGGGTCGCCGACCGCCAAGACGCACGCGGCGTTTGCCGAGCGCGCGAAGGCGATCGGCGATGCCGGCTGGGCCTATGCCGACAACCCCGTGCAATTCTGGGACCTGTTCGGCGCGCAGGGGCATCCGATCCGCACGACGATCAGCGAGATGGGGCCGTTGCTGCTCGCGCGGCTGATGGACCTCAACGAGGTGCAGGAGGGCGTGCTGACGATCGCCTTCCACGTCGCGGACAAGGAAGGGCTGTTGCTGATCGACCTCGACGATCTGCAGGCGATGCTGACCGAGTGCGCGGGGCGTGCGGACGAGCTGACGACGACCTATGGCAATGTGTCGAAACAGTCGATCGGCGCGATCCAGCGGTCGCTGCTCCAGCTGCGGACGCAGGGCGCGGAGCATTTCTTCGGCGAGCCCGCGCTCGAGATGCGCGACTTTATCGGCGTGGACGACCGGGGCAGGGGCATCGTCAACATCCTTGCCGCGGACCAGCTGATGGCGAGCCCGAAGCTGTATTCGACGTTCCTGCTGTGGCTGATGAGCGAGCTGTTCGAACAGCTTCCCGAGATTGGCGATCCCGACAAGCCGGTGCTGTGCTTTTTCTTCGACGAGGCGCATCTGCTGTTCGACGAGGCGCCCAAGGCGCTGCTCGACAAGATCGCGCAGGTCGTGCGGCTGATCCGGTCGAAGGGGGTCGGCGTGTACTTCATCACGCAGAACCCGATCGACATTCCCGATACGGTCGCGGGGCAACTCGGCAACCGGGTGCAGCATGCACTGCGCGCGTTCACGCCGCGCGACCAGGCGGCGGTGCGATCCGCGGCGGAGACATTCCGGGCAAATCCGGGCGTCGATGTCGCGACCGCGATCACCGAGCTAAAGGTCGGCGAGGCTTTGGTGTCGCTGTTGCAGCCGGACGGGTCGCCGACGCCGGTCGAGCGGACGCTGATCCGCCCGCCCGCCTCGCGCGTCGGGCCGATCACGCCGGTCGAGCGCAAGGTGATGATCGAGACCGATGCGATCGGCGCGAAATACGACACGGTTGTCGATCGCGAGTCGGCGGAAGAACTGCTGGCGGCGAAGACCACGGAGGCGAGCGCCGCGGCGGCAGAGGCCAAGGCGACGACCGCGGCGGAAAAGGCGGCGGCGGCGCAGGCCAAGGTCGATGCGAAGGCAGCGCGGCAGGCGGAGCGCATGCGGGCCGCGGACCAGCGCGAGGCGGACCGGGCGCAGCGCGATGCCGATCGCGCGGCGGCGAACTCGCCCTGGACCAAGATGGCGACGTCGGCGACGCGGGCGGCGAGCTCGTCGATCGGGCGGCAGGTGGCGAACGAGATCGGCAAGCAGGTGTTCGGGACGCGAAGCCGGTCGCGATCGCGCGCGTCCGGGGGGCTGGTCGGAAGCGTGTTGCGCGGGGTTCTGGGCGGGCTGTTCCGGGGGTGATTGGGGCGGGCGTTGCCGCTTCTGCCCTTGCCACCCCGGCGAAGGCCGGGGCCCAAATGGGGAGGTTGCGGTAACGGAGCGCCGTCCTGCATCATTGCCGTCCCCCGATTAACCCGAGCGTTCGCCGAGGTGGTGGAGGGGGTGGGGCGCTGTGGTATAGAGCGGCATCGGCACGGGCCGGGCGTTGGCCGGGCCTGTGCACCACGTCTTGCAGAGGTACCCGATCATGTCGCTCGATTTCGAATCCACCACCGACTGGGCCGCGATCGGCGAGGAGAGCCTCGACGCGGCGATCGAGTTGCGGCGCGCGATCCATGCGGATCCCGAGGTCGGGCTGCACTGTCCGCGCACCTCGGACAAGGTGAAGGCGGCGCTGGCGGGGCTGCCGCTCGAGATCCGCGGGGGGACGTCGACCACGGGCTTCGTCGCGATCCTGCGCGGCGGGCGTGGCGGCGGCACTGCAGGCGGCAATGGGCGGACCGTCCTGCTGCGCGGCGACATGGATGCGCTGCCGATGCAGGAAGAGACGGGGCTGCCGTTCGCGTCGAAGATCGACGGCGCGATGCATGCGTGCGGGCATGATTCTGCACACCGCGATGCTGGTTGGCGCGGCCAAGGCGCTGTGCGCGCGGCGGGACGAGTTGCCGGGGACGGTCGTGTTCATGTTCCAGCCGGGCGAGGAGGGGCATCACGGCGCGCGGCACATGATTGCCGACGGGCTGCTCGATGCGCCGCTGCCCGAAGCGGGGTTCGCGCTGCACATCTCGCCCAACATGCAGATGGGGCATGTCGTCAGCCGGTCGGGCACGCTGATGGCGTCGACCGACACGCTGCGCGCGACGATCACCGGGCGCGGCGGGCATGCGGCGATGCCGCACGACTGCCTCGATCCGCTGCCGATCGCGTGCGAGATCGTCACCGCGCTGCAGACCTATGTCGCGCGACAGGTGGCGGTGACCGATCCGGCGGTGCTGTCGATCACCAAGCTGAATGCGGGGAGCGCGCACAACGTCATTCCGTCGAGCGTCGAGATGCTGGGGACGATGCGGACGCTGTCGGAGCGGACCCGCGAGCAGGTGCGCGCGGCGTTCATCCGGATGGTCGAGGGGATCGCTGCGGCGCACGGCGCGGTAGGCACGCCGACGATCGAGGAGGGCTACCCGGTCACCGTCAACGACTCCCGCGCGACCGAGCTGATCAAGGCGGTGGCGACGACGATCGGCGGCGAAGGCGCGTATCAGGTGATGCCGCCGATGATGGGCGCGGAGGACTTTTCCTACGTGCTGCAGAAGCTGCCGGGGGCGATGGCGTTCATCGGCGCGGCACCCGAGGGGAGCGACCCGCGGACCAATCCGCCGCTGCACAATACGAAGATGACGATCGACGAGCGGGTGATGGCGCACGGGATCGCGGTGCATTGCGCGGTGGCGGAGCGGTTTTTGGCGAACGGGTTCGATTGAGGCTCACGCACCACCCCGGCGCAGGCCGGGGCCCAATTGGGGAGGTCGGCGTAACGGAGCGGTGTCCGTGGTTACTGCCGTCCCCCAATTGGGCCCCGGCCTTCGCCGGGGTGGTGGTGGAGGGGGGCGGTTACTTCTTGATCAGGCCGATCTCGACGAGGCGTTCGTGGAGATAGTCGTGCGCAGTGATCGGGGTCGGGTAGCGGTTGGGGTTTTCCGCGGTGATCGTCGCCGGCAGCGTCTCGATCAGGAAATCGGGTGCGGGATGCAGGAAGAACGGCATCGAATAGCGCGAATGGCCGCGGCGCTCGGGGGCGGGTTGACGACGCGGTGCGTGGTCGAGGGCAGGACGTGGTTGGTCAGCCGCTGGAGCATGTCGCCGACATTGACGACCATCGCACCCTCGGGTGGCTTGATCGACAGCCAGCGGCCGTTCGCGCGGTCGAGCAGTTCGAGACCTGCCTCCTCTGCGCCGAGCAGCAAGGTGATGAGGTTGATATCCTCATGCGCGCCGGCGCGGACGCCCTCGGCATCGACGGGGATCGGCGGGTAATGGAGCAGGCGCAGGACGCTGTTGCCGTCCTTGACCGCGGGGTCGAACCAGTCGGGCGCTAGCTTCAGGTGGCGCGCGATCGCCGAGAGCAATTTGTCACCCGCGGTGTCGAACGCCTTGAAGAGGTCGAGGAAGACCGGCTTGAATCCCTCGGGCCGGGTCGGCCAGACGTTGGGCGACATCTGCGCTTCGTAGCGGTGGCCGGCGGGGAGCTCACGGCCGACATGCCAGAATTCCTTGAGGTCGACGACCTTGGCGTCTTTCGCGATTTCCGTCTTGAAGGGCGTGTAGCCGCGCGCGCCGCCGCCGCCGGGCGCGAAATAGCCGCGCTTCTCGTCTTCGGGCAGATCGAACAGCGCCTTGGTCTCGGCCCAGGCCTGGTCGATCAGGTCGGTCGGGATGCCGTGATCGGCGACGATCGCGAAGCCGAACCGTTCGAACGAATTGCCGAGCGCGGCGGCAAAGCCATCGGGGTCGCGCGCCTGATCGGCGAGGCTGAGCGTGGGAACCTGGGCGGCGGGGGTATCGAGCATGTATCGGTATCCGGATAAGGGAGCACCGATATAGCGACGCGCGCGCGTGCTGCCAAATGCCGGCATGCCGAATGCGCGCGGCCGCAAACATCTGGGGTCGTTAGGTTCCTCCCTGCGCGCACAGGCACCGGGGCGCGGGTTACGCGGCGTTCGATAAGCGGGTAAGGGCGGCGGCATCATGACCGTCAATCCTCCCATGTCCGACGCGGAGGCGATGCGCGGGGCACCGATCGGCTTCGTTGAGTTCGTCGCGCTGGTTGCGGCGCTGATGTCGCTGACCGCGCTCGGAATCGACTCGATGCTGCCGGCGCTGCCCGCGATCGGCACCTCGCTCGGCATTACCGGCGCGAACAGCCGGCAGTTCATCGTCACCGCATTCGTGATCGGGTTCGGCGTCGCGCAGCTCGTCCATGGTCCGCTAGCCGATCGCTATGGCCGGCGGACGGTGCTGCTGTGGTCGCTCGGGCTGTACGCGGTCGCCAATGTCGCGTGCGCCGCCGCGGGGAGCTTCGTGCTGTTGCTCGTCGCGCGTGCTGCGGGCGGCGCGGTGATCGCCGCGGCGCGCGTCGCGACGATCGCGCTGGTCCGCGACTGTTATCACGGCCGCGCGATGGCGCGCGTCATGTCGATCGCGTTCATGGTGTTCATGATCGTCCCGATCCTGGCGCCGACATTCGGCTGGGCGGTGCTGCAGTTCGGCGACTGGCGTGCGATCTTCGGCGTGATCGCGGTGCTGACGCTGGGGATCATGGCGTGGTTCTGGATGCGGATGCCCGAGACGCTCGAACCCGACAACGTCCTGCCGATCACGCCGCAGCGGATCCTTGCCGACTGGCGGCAGACGCTCGGCGACCGGCTTTCGCTGGGATATACGCTGGCCGCGACCGCGCTGATGGGGTCGCTCTACGGCTATCTCAACTCGATCCAGCAGATCATGGCGGACGTGTTCCACCGGCCGAACCTGCTCGCGCTGATTTTCGCGACGACCTCGGTGACGATGGCGGTCGCGAACCTGATGAATTCGCGCGTGGTGATGCGGTTGGGGACGCGATTGATCAGCCACGGTTCGCTCTGTGCGCTCGTGGTCGTGTCGATCATCCACCTCGCGGCGATCCTGATCGGGTGGGAGAGCCTGGTCAGCTTTGCGGTGTTCCAGGCGCTGACGCTCGGCTGTTTCGGGCTCGCGGTGTCGAACTTCTCGGCGATGGCGATGGAGAATATGGGGCGGATTGCGGGCACCGCGTCGAGCGTGCAGGGGTTCGTGAGCGTCACCGCGGGGGCCGTGATCGGCGCGATGATCGGGCAGGCGTTCAATGGGACCACCGTGCCGCTCGTCGCCGGCTTCCTGCTGGCGGGGCTCGTCGCACTGGCGTTCGTCGCGCTGACCGAACGCGGCCGGCTGTTCCGGCCGGCGATTGCGTCCAAAGCGGCGTAGCGAAGGAACCCGTCGCCCTCGCCCGCCGTTCCTCAGCCAAGACCGCACGACGCGGCCATAGCAGGAGCGAGAACATGGGCGGACACCAGATTCCCGGCATGGGCACGGGCGACGACGGGTATGACGAGGAAGGCTATGACGAGAGCCAGCGCGCCGAGATCCTCGAGGCGACGCGCAACGGCCCCGTCGACGGCGCGATCATGACCGATCTCAACCCCGATCTTGGCGACGACGATGCGGAGAGCGAGTCGATCGACGATCTCGACATGGACTCCGAAGAGGTCGGTGAGATCGACAGCAGCGTGTCGATGGACGAGGCTGACACCGACGAGGACGACGTCCAGGACGAACTGGATGACGGCAGCATCGACGATGACGAGCTCGACGACAGCGACGACGTCGCGTTGAAGCCCTGATCCCCCATTCTTCAATCGGCGGTGGCGCAGCGACGATCCCCGCGCCGCCGACCACGCTTCCTTATCGGAGCATAGTATGCGTACGGCGATCGTGAGCCGCCTCAATAGGCTGGCGTGGCGGCTTGGCCCCTGTGTGGTGCTGGCAACGCTCGGCGGATGTTCGGGCGGCTCGAACAGCGCCGCGCAGAAGGACGTCGACGTGACCGCCGCGGCGGCGCGGGCGCAGGCGGACATCGCCAACTACGCCGCGGTGAGCACCGTGATCCACCCTGCGGCGCGACAGCCAACTATGTCGGCCGCCGCCGCCGACATGATGCCCGAAGCCGCGCAAAAGGTCGTCCGCACCTATTTCCGGATGATAGCGCGGCACGATTATGCCGCGGCGCGCGACCTGTGGGTCGATGACGGTCGCGCAAGCGGAATGGATCAGCCCGCCTTCACCGCCGGCTATGCCCGTTTCTCGCGCTACGACGCGCAGGTCGGAGCGCCCGGCAGCGTCAGTGCGGGGATCGGCGAGGTCCATGTCGCGGTGCCTGTCGAGGTGATGGCGACATCGTCCGATGGCCAGCCAAGGCGTCTGCGCGGGACGGTTATGCTGCAGCGCACCAACGACGGGATCGAGACATCCGACGTGGAAGACCATCTCTGGCGGATCGAATCGACTAGCGTCGACCCGTCGATGCCGCCCGCCGCCCGGCCGCCGCAGGACCGCGCGCAACGCCGCTAAGTCCTTGCAACCCGCGGTCCACAGTCATGCCGGATGATCGCCATGTTTCGGCCACATCGGCCTCGCTTTCGACCCGGTTGGTTCATCAGACTGTCAGGAACCGTTGCCCGGATGCCACAGCGCGGTTCAGTTCCACATTTCTGCTCTCGGCAGTGCAACATTTTCGTCATAGGCCGGTTTGGAGGGACCTGGAGTTAAGCGGGTCCCGGAGGGTCCTGGACAGCCGGACCCAGAACGAAACAAAAAGGTCTTTCGAATATGCGTAAGCTTTCCATCGCACTCGCCGTTGCCGCCGCAGCGCTTGCTGCCCCAGCATTCGCGCAGGACATGTCCGCTCCCGCCCCCACCGACAACAGCGCAGCACCCGGCGAAGCCGCTGCTCCGGACGGCTCGAAGGCGTTCGGTATCGAGCCGTATTTCGGCGTCATGGGCGGCTGGGAGCAGTTCGACAACGAGCGCGGCCACGGCATTCCGCAGGCGCTGAACGCCAACGGCACGCTGCGCACCGGCTACAAGCCATCGGGTTCGCTCGTTCAGGGCGTCCTGGGCGTCAACGTTCCGCTGGGCCCGGTCTTCGTCGGTGCTGAAGGCAACGTGATCAAGGGTATCGATGGCAACATCGATTGGCAGTATGGCGCCGCTGGCCGTTTCGGCTTCCGCGCTGGCGACAGCGGCCTGATCTACGGCAAGGTCGGCTACCAGTGGGTCAACTTCGACCATTTCTCGGGCCGGTCGAACACCGTCGAGAACACCAACCGCGACTACAGCGCGATCACCTACGGCATCGGCGCAGAAGTCGGTCCGCAGAGCATCGGCCTGAAGGGCATCACGGGCAACGCAGGCTTCCGCATCCGCGCCGAGGTCAACACCTTCGGCGACGCGCAGAGCTTCCGTCCGATGCTCGGTATCGTGACGCACTTCTAAGCTTCGGCTGGAACTGTCTGAAAGGGGCGGGGCGCGACACAGGTCGCGCCCCGCCTTTTTTGTGCGCGAAGCCCGTGACGTCGCGCCGGGCCGCGCCACCGCGACGCGGGCCGGAACGAAGCCGGGACGGGACGGGAACGCCGTCCTGCTGCGTTCCCGATGCGTCTCTGGCGTGTTTCCGACTCCGCTCGGCGCAACCGGGTGGTCGATGCCAGTGACATCGACTCGCGCGCGCGTAGGCGCGGGGGCGATGGAGTATGTGTTTGATTTCATGCGTTTGCTCGGCGGAGATCGCGCCGGAGGCGGGCGTGCGAGCGGTGCGCGCCGACGCGGCGGGGTCAGCATCGCGCTACAGCTCCGGCTGGTGTTCTACGGCGTGCTGCTCGGGCTGATGATGCCGGTGATCCGCCAGATCGACTGGTCCGCGCTCGTACCGCCAGGGGTGCGGATCGACTGGCCGAGCGGGTTCGGGATCGCCTGGCCCGCGGGCGGGCTGCACGTTCCCGGCGGCTGGGGCCGGGCGAAGGACGCCGCGGTCGCCGCGGCGCCGTCGGTCTCGGGTATCACCGCAGGCGCGGCAGCGGCGGGGGCCGCGGCAGCCGGTGCGGCAGCGCGCGCGGTGGCGGCGGGGGCGGGGCCGGCAACGGTGATGGCATTGGCGGTGCCGGCCTAGGTGCTGATGGCCTCGGGGGTGGCGGCAAGACGGTGACCGCCCGCTTCACGATCTGCGGCCATGACAAGCGGATCACCTGCATGGTCGATGGCGACACCTTCTGGCTGCGCGGCACCAAGGTCCGAATCGCCGACATCGACACCCCCGAAACGCATCCGCCGCGCTGCAAGGCTGAAGCGCGCGCGGGGAAGGCGGCGACGCTCAAGATGCAGGCGATGCTGAACGCGGGGCCGTTCACGCTGGTCCCGATCAAGCGCGACGTCGACCGCTACGGCCGCAAGCTCCGCATCGTCGAGCGCGACGGGGTGTCGCTAGGGGCGGCGCTCGTCCGCCACGGCCTCGCGCGGCATTATGGCGGCGGGAAGCGGTCGCCCTGGTGTTGATGAAGCAAAGCGCTACTCTTGCTGAGAGCTTAACTCTCCTACGGTAGCTACCGCACGCGAATTTTCGCGTTCCTTAACGCCACTGTTACAGAAAGGGTGGGTGATTTGACAGTTATCTGTCCCTCCATTTCCACCGTCCTCTTTGCGAATGATGTGATCATAGGATGCCGACTTCGTCGTATCCATAAATGATTTGCAGATTGGGCACTTCAGCGCGGCCCGCAATGACTCACGCACGAAAGCGGAGCTTCTAGCCTCATCGGAGAAACTTACTCCTGGCTTTTGCTGTATAGAATACAACCGACTTTGCAGTCCCATTTTATCAGCAAGCAGGTTTATTGAAAGCTCTTGGCCGCTTTGGCTGGCTTCAAAAATTGTAGTTAGAGCACTTTTCGCGCCATTAACCCGACTTTTGCTTCCTAGCGCCGATATCAAAAGCGTAATAACAACCTTATTTTCGACTAGGAAAGTTTCGATATTAGCACGATGAGATGTGAAGCTATGGAACCACTCCGATTGGTTGTTCCGTAACTTTTCAGAAATTATGTTAGTTATAGCCAGGAACAGGGGTTCGTAGTGCCGGCCCTGAGCTGTATAGAACCAGACAAGAGGATGGAGACCAAGACTAGATGTCTGGTTTCCCACCATTCGAAGAAACACTCGCTCAAGTGATTTAAGTAGCAGTAGTGTTTGCGAGCCATCCATGTCGTCGTCAAACTTATCAACCGACCGTCGGTCGCCATCGACAATTTCGGCCAGGGCAATAAGCAGTTGTAGAGCCTGTCCGGTCGAGGACGAGCCTGCGATTGGCAGATCTATCGTTTTAACCGGATTGTCAATCTCAGGTGCGAATAGCGCACGGTGTACGGTCTGTGCGGATGACTGCACCTTTTCCTGAATATTAGGATCGAAATTTGACCAATATTTGTGCCCAGTTGATGCGCGAACAACCGCTCGAGCGACCAGAGCGGGCGCCTTTCTGCGGTTAGACAGTATTAGGCTTTCTGTCTCGTCAAGCGCCGAACCTTGAGTATTTATTTTAAAAAACGACGATTCGGCTTTGTCAGCGTCGCCGGTGATCCACTGAACTTGAATGCCACGTGTAGCGAAATTCATCTGCCGTGTTTGGGAAGCCTCGTCAGGATCAGCTGACTGGGCCGATAAGCGAGTCGCGAAGTGTTGATACGTGCCGACTCGGCTTGCCACTTCGCGACGGGTGCGATCAGCCATTCTTTTCTGCTCATTCGAGATTGAGCGATTGAAAAACTGATATGACAGCGGGCCATCGCCGTAATCGTCATTTGCCCACGCTAATAGTGCACTGAGGCGATGTCCCCCATCGATCACGAATATGTTGCTTGATGAACGCCATAAAATTACCGCTGGAATCAGCTCACCGTTTATGAAGCTCTCGACCAGAATGGCAACTTGTCCGGGCGTCCACTGCGTAGTCTCCCGTTGAAAATCAGGCTTCCTCAAAAGTTTATAAACAAAGTTACTATCGCCAGCTAGGTCTCGAAGAGTTACCTTCTCGAACGTATCAAGCGACTGAACTCTAGATGTCCTCGCATCTTGAATAGCAAAGTCCGAGCGCGGTATCATTGCGTCCAAGTTGGAAGACATCTTTGCCATGCCTCTACTCCGCTGCCACGCCAGCGAGCGAGAACATGTCTCCGCTCTGGCCGGGATCCTCGTTCGCCGCAGGGCCCTTCTTCGCGGTCTGGCGCTTGTCGAACGAGTCCCAGACGTCGTTCCACTGGCCCTTGGTCGCGGCCTTCGAATATTCGGTGGCGCGCTGTTCGAAGAAGTTGGCGTGCTCGACGCCGTTGAGCATCGGCGCGAGCCACGGCAGCGGGTGCTCGTCGATCATGTAGATCGGCTTGAGGCCGAGCTGCGTCATGCGCCAGTCGGCGATGAAGCGGATATACTTCTTGATCTCCTTGGGGGTCATGCCGTTGACCGGGCCCATCTCGAACGCGAGATCGATGAAATTGTCCTCAAGGCGGATCGTCGTCTGGCAGACGTCGGCGATGTCGTCCTTGACCGCCTTGGTGAGGCACTGACGCTCATGGCAGAAGGTGTGGAACATCTTGATGATGCCCTCGCAGTGCAAGGACTCGTCGCGGATCGACCAGGTGACGATCTGGCCCATGCCCTTCATCTTGTTGAAGCGCGGGAAGTTCATCAGCATCGCGAACGATGCGAACAGCTGGACGCCCTCGGTGAAGCCGCCGAACATGGCGAGCGTGCGCGCGATGTCCTGGTCGTTCTCGACGCCGAAATTCTGCATGTAATCATGCTTTTCCTTCATCTCGGCATATTCGAGGAAGGCGCCATACTCGCTCTCGGGCATGCCGATGGTGTCGAGCAGATGGCTGTAGGCGGCGATGTGGACCGTCTCCATGTTGCTGAACGAGGTCAGCATCATCTTGATCTCGGTCGGCTTGAACACGCGGCCGTACTTTTCGTGGTAGCAATCCTGCACCTCGACATCGGCCTGCGTGAAGAAGCGGAAGATCTGCGTCAGCAGGTTGCGCTCGTGGTCGCTGAGCTTCTGCGCCCAGTCGCGGCAATCCTCGCCCAAGGGGACTTCCTCGGGAAGCCAGTGGAGCTGCTGCTGGCGCTTCCAGAACTCGAACGCCCAGGGGTATTCGAACGGCTTGTACTGCTTGGAGGCGTGAAGGAGGGACATGGGATACTCCGAGAGAAACTGAAGATTATGAGCGAATTAGAAACGGCTTGAACTGACGATCACGACGACGAGGAAGAGGATCGACGCGACCGGCGCGGCGATCATCAGCACGCGACCGCGCTGGCGGATCCTGGCGAGATCCATCGCGCCGGGGTTCCAGCCGGGGGTAGGGCCCCAGACGGTCCCGCCGAGGAACTCGCCCGACCATGGATTATGGTCGAGCCGGCTCCAGTGGCGGCCGATCATCATGTTCGCGGCGCAGATGCCCGCGACCGCGAGGATCAGCACGGCGGTGTTCATCGACATGTTCATGACCGGCGCATCACGGCTCGATGCTCCACTGCCACATCGCACCCGCGGACATTGCGAGCACGACCGCGGCCGATGTCAGCATGATGCCGATCATCCGGAACGCATAGACCTGTTGCTGCGTGACGTCGGTGCGACGCAGGCAAAGCAACAGGACGGTGCCTACCAGCCCCAGCACGCCCGCGACGACGAACATGATTGCGCTGCCATAGGTCATGCGACCAAGTTCCTCGACGTGCGTTCAGCACCCGACTCAAACGCAGGAGATAGACCATGGTCGATGCAAGCCAGATCAAGGAACATGCCGAAGTCATCGGCGCGGACGGCGTCCATGTCGGAACCGTCGATCACGTCGACGGCGACCGCATCAAGCTGACCAAGAACGATCTGCCGCAGTCCGAGGACGGGCAGGGCGCGAAGCATCACTACATCTCGCTCGGCCTGGTCGCCGAAGTCGAGGGCGACAAGGTTCGACTCAGCGCGACGGGTGCGAACGCGATCAATTTCGAGGAAAGCGAGTAAGGCGGCGCGGTACGCTCCCGTCGGGGGCGTGCCGGACCGATTATTCCGTCGCGAGACGCGCGTCTCGGCAAGGGCGTTCCGGAGCATTCCGGGGCGCCCTTTTGCGTGGAGCGTGACACGGACCGACGCGCGCTGACGCGGCGAAGCGACACGAATCGCGACCGGGTTGGCGTCGGCGATACGGCGCCCCGACCGGCCCGCGAATCGCGGTAGGGAAGTGACGGAAAACTGCGGGATGCTGCGCATGTCGTCTCCGTCCTTGCTACGCGCTACCGGTGCCGTTTGGCGGTTTCTGCGGTGGCATCCGTCTACATGATCGGACGGGCTTTCGCTATCCTGTTTCTTTTTCGTTCGGCGACTTGAACCCAACGGGTAGTGCTGAAAGGTGGGTCGCGACACTAGATAGGCGATGTTCGCGGCATCGCGGGTTTCGCCCGAAATACCCGGTCGCGGCGGCTCAGGACGGTGCGTCTTCGGCCGCGGCGGAGCGCAAGATCACATAGCCGATCACCGCCGACACGACCGACGCACCGAGGATCGCCAGCGACGCCATCTCCGTCCTCTGCGTGTCGGGAAAGGCGAGATTGGCGATGAACAGCGAGATGGTGAAGCCGATCCCCGACAGCGCGCCGACGCCCAGCACCATCCGCCATGTCACGCCGTCGGGACGCTGCGCCGCACCCGTCGTCACCGCGAGCCATGTCGCCAGCAGGAAGCCCAGTGGCTTGCCCAGCGCCAGCCCGGCGAACACGCCCATCCCGAGCAGCGATCCCGCAGCATCCGAAAGCAGCTCGGCCGAGAAATGGATCCGGACGGCAGACAGCGCGAACAGCGGCAGGACGACGTACGACACCCAGGGGTTGAGCGTCTGGACGAGCCGTTCGGCGGGTTCGTCCGTCGCCTGGGCCATTTCCTCGATATAGCCGAGCTGCTTCTGCGCGGATGCCGTCGGCGCGCCCTCGTCGTCGCCGGGCTCCGCCCCATCCTTGGTCCTTGCCGCCGCGACGGCGCGTTTGAACCGGTCGATCGGCTCCTGCACGCGGTCGGCGAAGCGATCCTCGGACAGCCGCGAGCGCGTCGGTGACAGCAGCCCCAGCATGACCCCGGCGATCGTCGCGTGGATGCCCGATGCATAGGTCGCCGCCCATACGATCAACCCGAGCAGGACATAGGGGATCGGCGAGACGAGGCGGAGCCGCAGCAGCGCGAAGATCGCGGCATAGGCCAGCACCGCGGTGATCACCATGCGGATGTCGATCGCCTCGGTATAGGCGGTCGCGATCACGAGCAGGCCGCCGACATCGTCGATCGCGGCAAAGGCGAGCAGCACCGCGCGCAGCGACGCGGGCAGGCGGGTGGCGAACATGCCGATGATCGCCAGCGCGAACGCGGTATCCGAGGTGATCACCGTACCCCAGCCGCTCGCGGTATCGGTCCCGTGGTTGAACGCGAGATAGACCGCGACGGGCATCAGTATCCCGCCGATCGCGCCTGCCAGCGGGAAGGTCGCGGTGCGGATCGTCGAGAGCGAGCCCTTGGTGAATTCGCGTTTCACCTCGGCGCCGATGATCAGGAAGAACAACGGCAACAGCGCCTCGTCGACCCAGTCGGCCAGCGGATGCGCCGCGCGGAACGTCCCCAGACGGATTTCGAGGACATTGTTCCACAGCGCCTCATAGCCATGCGCGAGCGGCGAATTGGTGCAGATGAGCGCGACGATCGTCGCGATCAGCAACGGGCCGCCAACCACCTGGTCGGTCGCAAAGAACGGGGCGATCCGGTGGAGAAACGACGCGGCGACGGGCGAATGATGCGCACGCGCGGCAAGCTTGCCGGACAATCGGGGGGTCAGTGACATGGGGTTCCTAATCGCGGCGGTCAGGCTCGCGCTTTCGTGCTCAACGGAGGAACGACCCCGTGGTATCCCTTGGCCGTCTGCGCGAGGCTGTGCGCAGAGCGGGGTCCGGGATCGATGGCGCGTGCGACGAAACTGAAGGTGTACCGGACGGTCGCGGGATTCCACGACGCCTATGTCGCTGCGCCGAGCCAGAAGGCGGCGCTCGAGGCATGGGGCAGCGACCGCGACCTGTTCGCGCGCGGTATCGCCGAACAGGTCACCGACCCGGCGCTGACCGCCGAACCGCTGGCCGCGCCGGGCACCGTCGTGAAGCGGTCGCGCGGGACCAGCGCCGAACAGATCGCGGCGCTGCCCGATCCGAAGCCAGACACACCGGAGCGCGATGCCTCGACGGGCAAAGCGCGCGCAAAACCGCCATCGCCCGGCTCGGCCAAAGCGAAGTCCAAATCCACGCCCAAACCCCCGCCTCGTGCGAAGCCCGATCCGAAGCCAAGCGGAACCGCGCTCGACGCTGCCGAGGAGACGCTGGCGGCGGTCAAGGCGGACTATGCGGGACGCGAGCGCGCGCTGGCGGCGCGCGAGGCGGCGCTGACACGCGAACGCCGGGCGTTCGACCGCGACCGGGCGGCGGCGCTCGACGCGGCGCAGACGGCACGCGACGACGCGCAGGCGCGCTATGATGCGGCGCTGCGGACGTGGCGGGCGGCGCGGGGATAGGGCGGGCCGGCGGTTTCGCGCCGCGGCACGTCTTGCACTGCGGGGATGGACCGCTATCGGGCAGGACGATGAAGGACATGCCATGACGACTATCGGGACCAAGGTCGACGAGACCGGCACGCTGATCCGCGACGGCGGCGCATTCTTCCTGCGTCGCGACCTGGGCGGCCGGTATCAGCTCGAGCTGCAGCGGACGCCGGTCGATCTGGTCGAGAAGCGTGTGCGGCTGGTCGGGACGCTGGTCGCCCCCGATCTCGTGAATGCCGATGGCGTCGCGCCGGCCTGAGCGATCACCGACGGCCTGGTTTCGGCCGTGCGGGTGCGTGACGGGTGGACCCCCGACCGACGATGCTACACCGCAGCCCTGGTCCCGGAGACCGGCACAGGGAGAAAAGCATGCATCGTCGTCGTTTCCTCGCAAGCGCGGCTGCCGCGTCGGTTCTGGGTGCGCTGCCGATGCGCGCGGGCGCAGCCGCGGGCGGCCGGGAGGCCGCGCTCCGGACGATGCTCGACCGGTTCTTCTATGCGCGGCTCGACGAATCTCCCGAACAGGCGACACGTCTCGGGCTCGACACGGGAAGCCGCATCGCGCTGAGGGCGAAACTCGACGACCAGTCCGCGACCGGGCGCGCGCGTGAACTGGCGCGCGCGAAGGCCGAGCTCGCCGAACTCACGGCGTTCGGGACGCAAGGACTGTCGCGCGACGCGGCGCTCGACCACGAGATCGTGACCTATCAGCTCAGCCGCGCGACCGCCGGCGCCGCGCGCTTTACCTATGGCAGCAGCCTTGGCCGGTACGCGCCCTATGTCCTGAGCCAGCTGACCGGGCCGTACCGCGACGTTCCCGATTTCCTCGAATCGCAGGCGCGGGTGCGCGATTCGGGCGAGGCCGACGCCTATCTCGCGCGGCTCGCGGCGTTCCCCAAGGCGATCGACGACAGCAGCGAGCAACAGCGCAGCGATGCCGCACGCGGCGTGTTCGCGCCCGATTACATCCTCGACACGACGCTGAAACAGCTCGCCAGCGCGATGGAGGGCCCCGCGGATCGCACCGTGATGGTGACGAGCTTCGCCGCCAAGCTGAAGGCGGCGAACCTGCCCGCGGACCGCGTGGCCAAGGCGACCGCGATCGTCGAGCGCGACGTGTTCCCCGCGCTGGAGCGGCAGCGCGCGCTGGTGGCGGGGTTGCGGACCAAGGCGGTCCATGACGCGGGGTGCTGGCGGCTCCCCGATGGCGACGCCTATTATGCGGCGGCGGCGGAAGCGGCCACGACGGTGGCGATGACGGGGGACGAGATCCACCGGCTCGGTCTGGCGCAGGTCGCCGAGATCGGCGCGCGGATCGACACGATCCTGAAAGCGCAGGGCATGAGCCAGGGCTCGGTCGGCGATCGTCTCGTCGCGCTCAACAAGCGCCCCGACCAGCTATACCCCAATACCGATGCGGGTCGTGACGCGTTGCTCGCGCAGCTCAACCGTCAGATCGCGGCGATGCAGGCGCGTCTGCCCGAGGCGTTCAACACGCTGCCAAAGGCCCCCGTCGAGGTCCGCCGCGTGCCGCCGACGATCCAGGCGGGCGCGCCGGGCGGCTATTACCAGAACGCGTCGCTCGATGGGTCGCGACCGGCGATCTATTACATCAACCTGCGCGACACGTTCGACCGGCCCAAATTCGGGCTGGCGACGCTGACTCACCACGAAGCTGTGCCGGGACACCATCTGCAGGTCAGCGTCGCGCTCGAGAGCACGCAGATCCCGCTGATCCGGCGGCGCGGGTTCTTCAGTGGCTATTCGGAGGGCTGGGCGCTGTACGCCGAACAGCTCGCCGACGAGATGGGGATGTATGACGGCGATCCGCTGGGGCAGGTCGGCTATCTCCAGTCGCTGCTGTTCCGCGCGACGCGGCTGGTGGTCGACAGCGGGATGCACGCCAAGCGCTGGAGCCGCGAAAAGGCGACCGATTATCTGATCGCGACGACGGGGATCGCGCGCGGGCGCAGCCAGGGCGAGATCGATCGCTATACGGTCTGGCCCGGGCAGGCGTGCAGCTACAAGATCGGCCATACGATGTGGACGCGGCTGCGTGCCGAGGCGCAGAAGAAGCCCGGCTATACGCTCAAGGGGTTCCACGACATCCTGGCAAAGGGCGCGATGCCGCTCGCGATCCTCGAGCGCGTCGTGCAGCGCGGCGATATCACCACGTGACATCGTGTCGCGTGGCGCCGCACACCGAGCCCCGGCGGATAGCGACGTCAGATTGCGCATCGGATCATTGATCGACGTCAAGGCGCTGGGCTATCTGGCGTCGCAAGACCGCGGTGGCGGAAGTGCGTGTGGCAGTAGCCGGGGGGATCGTTCGTTCCGCCTGTCCGTTCGCTGTCGGTCGAAACGGGATGATGGTGGACACGGTGTTTGAGCGGACGGCGTTTTTGGGAGAGGCGGGACCGCTTGCCGTGCTGATCGGCGCGCGGGACTGGTCCGCGACGTCGCTGGGGCCGATCGAATCCTGGCCGCAGCACCTGAAAACCGCGGTGTCGATCATCCTTCGGGCGCCGGTACCGATGGCGCTGTTATGGGGTGATGACGGCGTTCTGCTCTACAATGAGCGATATGCCGACATCGCGCAGGACAAGCATCCGGCGATCCTCGGCATGCCCGTGCGCGCGGCATGGCCCGAGGCGCACGCGTTCAATGACCATGTCGTGCGGGCCTGCATGGCGGGCGAGACGCTGAGCTATGCGCGGCAGGAAATGACGCTGTACCGGAACGGGCAGCCCGGGCTCGTCTATCTCGATCTCAATTATTCGCCCGTGCTCGACGGCAGCGGCATGCCGGCGGGGGCGCTGGCGGTGGTGGTCGAGACGACCGACGCGGTGCTGGCCGAGCGCAGCCTGCGCTGGGAGACGCATACGCTCGAGACGCTCAACGTCACGGGGGCGGCGCTCGCGGCCGAGCTCGAGCTGGAGCCGCTGATCCAGATGGTGACCGATGCCGGGGTCAAGCTGACGGGCGCGCAGTTCGGCGCGTATTTCCACAATCTGATGGACGAGACCGGCGAGCGGCTGCACCTGTTCACGCTGGCGGGGGCGGAGCGGTCCGCGTTCGAGGCGCTGGGTCGTCCGCGTGCGACCGCGGTGTTCGGCCCCACCTTTCGCAACGAGGGCGTGATCCGGTCGGACGATATCCGCGCCGATCCGCGTTACGGGCAGAGCGCGCCGCATTACGGGATGCCGCCGGGCCATCTGCCCGTGCGCAGCTATCTGTCCGTCCCCGTCACGTCGCGGTCGGGGATCGTGCTGGGCGGGCTGTTGTTCGGCCATTCCGAGGTCGCGCGGTTCAATGAACGCCACGAGCGGCTGCTTGTCGGCGTTGCGGCGCAGGCGGCGATCGCGATCGACAATGCCCGGCTTTTCAAGGCGGTGCAGGACGTCAACGATACGCTCGAACAGCGCGTCATCGAGCGTACGGTCGAGCTGACCGAGGCGCACGAGGCGCTGCGTCAGGCACAGAAGATGGAGACGCTCGGCCAGCTGACCGGGGGGATCGCGCATGACTTCAACAATCTGCTGACGGTGATCCGCGGCTCGGCGGACCTGCTGAAGCGCCCCGATTTGAGCGAGGATCGCCGCAACCGCTATGTCGCGGCGATCGCCGACACCGCGGACCGCGCCGCCAAGCTGACGAACCAGCTGCTCGCCTTTGCGCGGCGATCGTCGCTGACGCCCGAGATCCTCGACGTCGGCGCCGTGGTGCGCGGGATGACCGACATGCTGTCGACGCTGTCGGGGTCGTTCATCGCGATCGAGATCGCGCTGGCCGAGACCCCCTGTTTCGCCAACGCCGATGCGAGCCAGCTCGAGACCGCGATCGTCAATCTGGCCGTCAATGCGCGCGATGCGATGGCCGGTCGCGGCGCGCTGACGATCCGCGTCGACCGCGCCGACGCGATCCCCGCGGTGCGCGGGCACGAGGTCCGGGTCGGCGACTTCGTGACGATCGCGGTCAGCGATACCGGCAGCGGGATCGACCCGGCGCATATCGACCATATCTTCGAGCCGTTCTTTACGTCGAAGGCGATCGGCCACGGCACCGGCCTCGGGCTTTCGCAGGTGTTCGGATTCGTCAAGCAATCCGGCGGCGAAGTGATCGTCGAGAGCCTGCCGGGCGCGGGCGCGACGTTCGTCCTCTACCTGCCACGGCAGCCGATCGGCCTGCCCGAGACATTGCGCGGTTCGTTGCCCGCGCCCGAGGCAGGCGGGCCGATCCGCGTTCTGGTCGTCGAGGACAATCCCGATGTCGGGCGCTTCGCGATCTCGGCGCTGTCCGATCTGGGGCATGACGTCGTCTTTGCGGGGCATGCCGAGGAGGCGCTGCAGCTCCTCGCGGCGGCGATGCCCCCCATCGAGGTGGTCTTCTCCGACGTGATGATGCCCGGCATGAACGGCGTCGAGCTCGGCCGGCATATCCGGCGGCATTTTCCCGCAGCGCGCGTCCTGCTGACGAGCGGGTATAGCGACGTGATTTCGAAGGAGGGCGCGCATGGCTTTGCGCTGTTGCGCAAACCCTATTCGATGGCCGAACTCGCCGAGGCGCTGCGCGGGATCACCGGGACAGGGATCGATGGCAGTCATCCGGCCGCCGCCGCTGGCGAATGGCCAGCCTGACGATCGTCCGGATCGCGGTCGCTATCGGCGGCGTTGCGCCAGGCTCGCCGCGATCGCCTGCTCGGTCGCGACATGTTCCTCGATGATGCAGCACAGCGTGAGATCGGCGATGGCCCGGTCTGATACGGACTCAACCCGCGCCTGTGCGATGTTGAGGCCGTCCGACGCCTTGACGGTCGTGGCCGTCGCCTTCGTCGCATGCGGATGCGAAGCCTGCCACACATAGCTGCCCGTCGTGGCGACGACCTTGCCCGCATGATCGACGATCGAGGCGACCGCGTTGGTCGCGGTCCGGTTGACGACGTTCATGATCGCGCCCGCCTGACCCTCGAAATCGAACTCGAGGTAGCACACGCCGATCGTCGTGCCCTCCGCGCGGACCGGCGCGACGTAGATCAGGACGTGGCGATCGTTCGACCAGGGATTCCGCCAGACCGCATCGGTCATCCATTCGACCGTGGCGGGCGCCGCCATCGCGCGCTTGAACTGCGCGTAGCCGTTGAAATTGACCTCGCGCACCGCGGCGTTGTCGTGCGCGCAGACCGCGACCTCGCCATCCGCGTTCACCGCGAACGCGTTCAGAAAATAGGGAGAACAGCCGAGCAGCGCGCGAAGCCGGTCGAGCGCGCGCGTCTCGATCCGCGCCGCGCCGCGATCGACGAGCAATGCCTCGACGATCGAGTAATCGGTCGCGAGCATGCGGATATCGATCGAGCGATCGTAGAGCGTGCGCGCCAGCGTGTCCGCGATCGATTGCGCCAGATCGGCGAGACGCCCGCCCTCCATGTCGCGGGCGAGGTCGTCGGCGAGCTCTGCGCCGTGTTCGAGGTGACCGAGCACGTCATCGCGGAATGTCGCGGCAGCCGAGCGCGCGGCGCCGGCGAGCGATTTCACCTCCTGCGCGACCACCGAGAAACCGCGTCCGGCGTTACCCGCGCGCGCCGCCTCGATCGTGGCATTGAGCGCGAGCAGGTTGGTGCGGTCCGCAATGTCTTCGGCCTGTTTGGCGTGGGACGAAACCTCTGCGCTGAGCGCGTTGAGCAAGGAACGTATACGACGCGGCATGGACGGCTTTCGTAAGAAGTCTGCCGCCGTTACCGTATGTTATCGGGTCCATCTAGGTCCGATGTGGGGCTTTTCCGGCAATTCTGCCGATCCGGCTATCGGGGGGCAGCGACCGCCGGCGCGCGCGCTCGGTCTCAGCTCCAGTGCCGCACCGCGCCCGTGTCGACATGGACGAACCCGTCACGCGGGTAATAGCCGACGCCGCCGCCATGCAGCGACATGGCCGCGCTGCGCAGCCGGTCGAGCCGGATCCCGGGGATCGCGATGTCGGTCGCCTTGCCGAGCATGTGCTGGCTCTTGCTCGCGACGCCGTGCGATCGGGCATGAAGCGCCCCGTTCGTCTTGGGACTGCGATAGGCGGAGACGAGGCGCAACGGCTTGTGCGGCGCGACGTCGAGGCGATCGCGCACCTGGACAAGCAGATCGAGAAGCTTCGGGTCCATGGTCCGCGTCGCGCCAGTGCGCCAGTCGCGCATCGCATGATTGAGTTCGGCAAGCCCATCGGCGCGGTAGCGGCCATTGGCGAAGAAACAGGCGTCGTACCGCTCGCCCGTGTTGGCGTTGACGAAGGCGAGCCGGCGTTCGGGAGTCCGGGCGGATACGCGTTCCGACAGCGCGGCCATTGCAAGCGCGGCAGTTCCGCCGCTGATCAGGCCACGGCGCGTAAGAAGAGTGTGAGACAAATCATAATTCCGGTGAATGGCAGAGCCCGGGCTTACACCATGATGTCGTAAAAGTTTCCTTTAGACACAGTCGCTTGTCGCAGCGGACCAACCATCTGCCCGATTGCGTGTCGATGATGGTCGCAGGGGAGGGCGCGCCGCGTCGGGAGCCGACTGCGCAGCGGTGCGTTTTCCGGACAGGTCTTGGGAGTATGTCATGCGTTCATCGTGGGGAAAATCACTCATGCTCGGGCTGCTGCTGTCCGCATGCAGCGTGGAGATCGGGTCGGACCAAGAACGCGACCGCCAACGCGGGAGAGGCGGCGGCGCCTGCACGCTGGAGCGATTCGACCGCGGGGCAGTTGCGCAAGGCGATCGATGCGCGCGGCATCCACGCGCTTGATCATGTGGATTTCGGCGCACCGGCGAAGGACGATGCGGCGCTGACCGCGCAGGCGTTGCGCTTTGCAGCCGCGCTTGGGCGCGGCGCGACCGACCCGACCAAATTATACGAGGTCTATACGGTCCCGCGGCCGGCGCCCGATATCAAGGCGGGGCTCGCGGCGGCGCTGCGCGCGGGCGACCTGACGGCGTGGCTCGAAGGTCTTGCCCCGCAGGATGCGAACTACCGGAAATTGTCCGTCGCGTACCGCAAGCTCCAGCGGCAGCCGGATGCGCCGGCGGCGGCGATCGTCACCACCGGCGAGGCGATCGAGCCAGGCGGGACCGATCCGCGGATACCGTCGATCGCGCGCGAACTCGTGATCCTCGAATATCTCGACGCCGGGCTGGCGCAGGGCGACCGCTACACCCCAGACATGGTTGCGGCGGTCCGTCGGATGCAGGCGGACTATGCGATGAAGCCCGACGGGATCATCGGCAGCGAGGCGCTGGCGATCCTCAACATGTCCGACGTCGACCGGTCACGGGCGATCGCCGTCGCGATGGAGCGGCTTCGCTGGCTCGAGCGCACGCCGCCGGCGACGCGCATCGACGTCAACCTCGCCGCGGCACGGCTGACCTATTGGCGGGATGGCAAGATCGTCGACAGTCGCAAGGTCATCGTCGGTGAACCCGACACCGAGACCCCGCAGCTGGGGTCGCCGATCTTCCGCCTGGTGGCCAACCCGACCTGGACGGTCCCGCGGTCGATCCAGAAGAAGGAGATTGCCGGCAAGGGGGCGGGCTATCTGAGGGCGAACAACATGGTCTGGAAGGATGGCTGGATCGTGCAGCAGCCGGGCCCGAAGAACTCGCTCGGCCTGGTCAAGTTCGACATGCAGAACGACCACGCCATCTACCTGCACGACACCCCCGCAAAGCCGATCTTCGCGATGGTGCAGCGGCAGCGCAGTCACGGCTGCGTCCGGGTCGAGGACGCGCTGGGGTTCGCCGAGATGCTCGCGACCGATGCCGGCCTGCTCGACCAGTGGCACGCCGCGCGCGCCACGGGGAAGGAGACGTTCGTGAAGCTGCCGCGGCAGATCCCGGTCCGGATGCTCTACCAGACGGTATTGTTCGACGATGCGGGCGAACCGATCGTCCGCAACGACCCCTATGGCTGGGACGACCGCGTCGGCGCGGCACTGGGGTTCAAGGCGGGCCGGGCGCTCCGGGTCGAGAGCGGCGCCGTCGACGTCGGGCCCTGACCTGACCGGAGGGCGTGAGGACAGGACGGCTCGAACCCGATCGAGCCGTCCTCCGCGATCACCCCGTGCGCGCCGTCACTGGCAGGCGAGGCACTCGTCATAATCCTTCGATTCCACGTCGATCTGACGCAGGTCGATGGTGTTGTCGGTCTCGACTCCCCCTGCGAACCCGGCGCGCTGCACCGACTTCGAGCGCAGGTAGTAGAGCGACTTGATGCCAAGCTCCCAGGCGCGGAAGTGAAGCATGAGCAGGTCCCACTTTTCCACATCCGCCGGGATGAAGAGGTTCAGCGACTGCGCCTGGTCGATATACGGCGTGCGATCCGCGGCGAGTTCGAGCAGCCAGCGCTGATCGATCTCGAACGACGTCTTGTAGCAGTCCTTTTCCTCGACCGAGAGGAAGTCGAGATGCTGGACCGAACCGCCCTGTTCGAGGATCGAGTTCCACACCGCGTCCGAGTTCTTCGACTTCTCGGCGAGCATCTTCTCGAGGTACGGGTTCTTGATCGAGAAGCTGCCCGACAGCGTCTTGTGCGTGTAGATGTTCGCGGGGATCGGCTCGATGCACGCCGACGTGCCGCCGCAGATGATGCTGATCGACGCGGTCGGCGCGATCGCCATCTTGCAGCTGAACCGCTCCATCGCGCCGGTATCGGCGGCATCGGGGCAGGGGCCGCGCTCGATCGCGAGCTGCATCGAGGCTTCGTTCGCCTGGCTGCTGATGTGCTTGAACATCCGCAGGTTCCAAGACTTGGCCATCGCACCCTCGAACGGGATGCCACGTGCCTGGAGGAAGCTGTGGAAGCCCATCACGCCGAGGCCGACCGAACGCTCGCGGCCCGCCGAATAGGCGGCGCGTTCCATGCCGGGCTCGTGGCGGTCGATATAGTCCTGCAGCACGTTGTCGAGGAAGCGCATGACGTCCTCGATCAGGCCCTTCTCGTCCTTCCACTGATCCCAGGTCTCGAGGTTCATCGACGACAGGCAGCACACCGCGGTGCGGTCGTTGCCGAGATGGTCCTTGCCGGTCGGCAGCGTGATCTCGCTGCACAGGTTCGAGGTCGAGACCTTGAGCCCGAGCTCGCGGTGATGCTTTGGCATCGCCTTGTTCACGTGATCGGCGAACACGATGTACGGCTCGCCGGTCTGGAGACGCGTCTCGACGAGCTTCTGGAACAGCGAGCGCGCGTCGACGGTGGCGCGGATTGCCTGGTCCTTCGGCGACCGCAGATGCCATTCCTCGCCGTTGCGCACCGCCTCCATGAAGTCGTCGGTGACGAGCACGCCGTGGTGCAGGTTGAGCGCCTTGCGGTTGAAATCGCCCGAGGGTTTGCGGATTTCGAGGAATTCCTCGATCTCGGGATGCGAGACGTCGAGATACACCGCGGCCGAGCCGCGGCGCAGCGACCCCTGCGAGATGGCGAGCGTCAGCGAATCCATGACGCGGACGAACGGGATGATGCCGCTGGTCTTGCCGTTCAGGCCGACCGGCTCGCCGATGCCGCGGACGTTGCCCCAATAGGTGCCGATGCCGCCGCCGCGCGAGGCGAGCCAGACATTCTCGTTCCAGGTGTCGACGATGCCGCCGAGGCTGTCGGGGACCGAGTTGAGATAGCAGGAGATCGGCAGGCCGCGACCGGTGCCGCCGTTCGAGAGAACGGGGGTGGCGGGCATGAACCAGAGCTTCGAGATCGCGTCGTACAGCCGCTGCGCGTGGCCGGCGTCATCGGCGTACGCGGACGCGACGCGGACGAACAGGTCCTGATAGCTCTCGCCCGGGAGCAGATAGCGATCCTTCAGCGTGTCCTTGCCGAACTCGGTCAGCAGCGCGTCGCGGCTGTGATCGACCTCGACCGGGTAGATCTGCGCGCGCACCGAATGGCTGTCCTGCGCCTGGCGCGGCGCCTTGGCGGCTGCGGGCGTTTCGGTGGTCTGTTCGATCGTGTCGGTCGTCATGTCGCTATCCCGGCTGCTGTCTCTGAAATCCAAAGGACCGCTCCTAATGTTCTGTTTTCGTTCGAATCGGGAGCAAGCCCCATGCTATCACCGCGCGGCCCGGGAGGAGAACAAAATATGATCATGCATGCTGCGTAAAGCAGCGGATCGATCACCGCGGCGGCTTTGGCAGCGCCGCGTCGTTCTACCAGAGATGGGGCCTGTCCGTCGTTCTAGCCCCAACAGATTGTGCCAAAGCGCCGCGTCATGCAAGCGGGTCTGGCGCGCGATGGCTTTGTTTCGACGATCGCCGCCGGGCTGACCGGCGGATCGCCGGCCGCGACGCGTGGACTTGAGCCGGTTTCGCGATACGCAAGGATTTAAGTGAGCGCGCTAAAAAATTTCGTCGCAAATCTGGTGGTGGTATCCGCCTACCGCTGCCCGCTCACCTCCGGCGTCAGCGGACCCGGCGGCGCTGACGCAGCAAAACGCGTCAGCCCGTGCGGCGCAGGCCGCGCGACGCGGGGGCGGGCCGAGATGTTCGAGGTCGATCGGGTGATCGAACGCGATTCCCGCCTTGCCGTCGCGCGCCCAGCAGATGCGCGCACCGACACGCTGGTTCTCCACCAGCTCGATCGCGAGCATGATACCGACGGCGTCGCCGCGAGATCGAGAGGCCGTCGATCATCGCGCCGCTCGTCGAGATGTCACGGATGCGGATGTCGGCGGTGGCGCCGTCGATCGTGACCCGTGCGGACCGGAGCATCCGGACGCGCGGCGCGCGGCTGGTCTTGAACCCTGCGGCGGTCGCGACGCCCGCATCGACGCCGAGCTGGAGAAGCACCTCCTCGGCGGGCACCGGGCGGCCATAGACATAGCCCTGGATATGGCTGCACCCCAGGTCGCGGACGAGCTCGATCTCGTCCTGCAACTCGACGCCTTCCGCGGTCGTCTCCATGCCGAGCGTGTCGGCGAGCATGACGATCGCCTTGATGATCGCCGCGTTGCGGTTGCCAGGCTCGGCGGCGCCCTTCACGAACGACTGGTCGATCTTGATCTTGTCGAACGGCGCGGTGCGCAAGTAGCCGAGCGAGGAATAGCCGGTACCGAAGTCGTCGAGCGCAAGGCGGACGCCGATGCCTTTGAGCGCCTTGAACATCTGGTCGGACGAGGCGGTCTCGTCGAGGAACACGCCTTCGGTGATCTCGAGCTCGAGCCGGTTCGCGGACAGGCCAGATTGCGCGAGCGCGCTGGTGACGAGCGAGGGCAGCGCGGGATTGGCGAACTGGATCGGCGAGACGTTGACCGCGACGCGGACATCGGCGGGCCACCGCGCCGCGGCGGCGCACGCGGTGCGCAGGACCCAGGTGCCGATCGCCTCGATCAACCCGCATTCCTCGGCGATCGGGATGAAATCGGCGGGTGACACCATGCCGCGAGTCGGATGCTTCCAGCGGATCAGCGCCTCATAGCCGACGATCCGCGTCGTGTTCGTGCTGACCACCGGCTGATAGCAGAGGTGGAACGACCCCTCCGACACTGCCGCACGCAGATCATCCTCGAGCTGTTTGCGCGACTTGGCACCCGCGAGCATCTCGTCCGAATAGAAGCGGTGGACGCCGCGGCCATCCGCCTTTGCGGCGTAGAGCGCGAGGTCAGCGTTGCGGACGAGCGTCTCCGAATCGCGACCATGTTGCGGCGTGAGCGCGATGCCGATCGAGCAGCCGATCGAGACCGACGCGCCGCTGATGAAATAGGGTTGCGAGATCGCGTCGATCAGCTCGCGCGAGAGCGTGCCCAACGTGTCGCGGTCGTCGATACCGGGGACAACGAGCTGGAACTCGTCGCCGCCCAGACGCCCGACGAGCCCGGTATCGCCGACCACGCGCTGCAGCCGCTGCGCGACCTGCTTCAACAGCAGGTCGCCGGCCTGGTGCCCGAGCGTGTCGTTGACGGCCTTGAACCGGTCGAGGTCCATGAGGAACAGCGCGGTCGGACGATAGGGGCCAGCCTTTTGCGCGAGCGTCTTGTCGAGCGACAGCCGCATCCGCTGGCGGTTGGCGAGCCCGGTCAAGCCGTCGAACAACGCCAGCCGGTTGATCTCCGCCTCTGCCCGGCGTTGCTCGGTCAGATCGGAGCCCGAGCCGATGAACCCCTGGAAACGGCCGATCTCGTCGATGACCGGACGGCCCGAGATCGACCACCAGCGCTCGGCCGACGAGTCGCACGCGGCGCACACCGAATAGTCCGAGAAGGAGGTGCGCGACGAGATATGGAATGCCAGCGTCCGCTCGGTGCCCGGCTGGTCGCTGTCCATCCGGAATATGTCGGTCAGCAGGCTGCCGACGACCGCGGTCGCGGCCGGTTCCCCGCCCTCCTGCGCGTCGTCGGCGGCGCAGGCGGTCAGCGCGTCGGCGACCTTGGCGGACATATAGGTGATGCGGCCGCGCCGGTCGGCTTCCCACAGCCAGCCTGCGCCCTGTTCCTCGAACTCCGCCATGAGCTTCATCGCGCGGCGGCCCTCGCTGGCGTCGTCCGCCTGATCGAGCGCGGCGTGATAATCGACCCGCGCCATCCGGTGCGCCGCGAAGACCAGCGCGGCAAAGGCGAGAACCGCCATCGCGAACGCGACGTCGGGGCCGGACACGATCCCGAGCAGCACCACCAGACCGGCGCCGAAGCCCAGCGATGCGGCACGGACGGGCTGGATCGTGATCGCGGTGATGATCAGCGCGGCGATCACGGTAACGAAACTCGCGAGCTCCCATCGTCCGGGGGGCAGATCCGTGGTCACCCACAACAACGCGGCGAGCGCCGCGGTGAGCCCTGCGATGCACACCGCCAGCACGGCATGACGCCGGTGGATCGGCCATCGCTGCAGCAGCGGCGCGCGCAGCAGTGCGAGGATCGCGAGCGACAACAATGCGACCAGCGCGACGTTCACCACGGTCGCGACGACCAGCCCCGGCAGGCTGACGAACACGACGCCGAGTATGAACGCGCATGCGGTCAGATGCGCGAGCGCGGCGACCGGCCACACGGTCGCCGACAACAGGAGCCGGGCATGCTGCGCGGCACTGATCTGTTCGTGATCGTTCTCGTTCAGGCCGAACAGGGTGGTGATCGAGGCCTGGGGGTGATCACGCACAGGGAGAGGGGAAATCGCCAGGACATGATGCCGTATAGCGCGCGAGGCGTTGCACAATTGCTTATCGATCATGCTTAACGGACCGGCCTCGCCGCCAGGAATCAGGTGAACAGCCCCGTCAGCCAATAGGTCCCGGCGCCGATCGCGGCGGCGGCCGGCAACGTCACGGTCCACGCGACGATGATGTTGCTGGCGACGTTCCAGCGCACCGCGGACAGCCTGCGCGCGGCGCCGACGCCGACGATCGCGCCGGTGATCGTGTGCGTTGACGACACCGGCACGCCCCAGAAGGTCGCCGCGAACAGCGTGATCGCGCCGCCGGTCTCCGCGCAGAAGCCCTGCGCGGGCGTCAGCCGGGTGATCTTCGACCCCATGGTGTGGACGATCCGCCAGCCGCCCGACAGCGTGCCAAGCGCCATCGCCGCCTGGCAGGACAGCACGACCCAGAAGGGCACGTGGAACTCGCCGCCAAGCAGCCCCTGTGAATAGAGCAGCACCGCGATGATCCCCATCGTCTTCTGCGCGTCGTTGCCGCCATGCCCGAGCGAGTAGAGCGCGGCGGAGATCAGCTGGAGCTTGCGGAACCGCTTGTCGACGCCGAGCGGGGTGAGCCGGAGGCTGGTCCAGGCGACGAGCAGGACGAGCAGCAGCGCGAGCAGCAGTCCGACCGCGGGCGAGACGAAGATCGCGCTGACGGTCTTGATCACGCCGCTCCAGACGATCGCGCCGAAGCCGATCTTTGCGACGCCCGCACCAAGCAATCCGCCGATCAGCGCGTGGCTGCTGCTCGAGGGGATGCCGAGCACCCAGGTGATGACGTTCCACGCGATCGCGCCGATCAGCGCCGCGAAGATCACCTGCGCGTCGATCACCTGCGCATGGACGATACCGGTGCCGACGGTCTGCGCGACGTGGAGGCCGAAGACGGCGAACGCGATGAAGTTGAAGAACGCCGCCCAGAGCACGGCGTATTGCGGTTTGAGCACGCGCGTCGAGACGACCGTCGCGATCGAGTTCGCGGCGTCGTGCAGTCCGTTGAGGAAGTCGAACAGCAGCGCGATCCCGATCAGCCCGATCAGGACGGGAAGCGAGAGGATCATGCGGTGATGCCTGTCGGTGCCAAACTACCACCCCGGCGCAGGCCGGGGCCCAAAAGCGAAGGCCGCGGTAACGGTGCGCAGTCCGCAGGTATTGCCGTCCCCCAATTGGGCCCCGGCCTTCGCCGGAGGGGCGCTTTCGGGGAGGTCTCGGGCCGAAACGACGCTTCACGCATGGTCGATGACGAGCCCCTGGATCTCGTTGGCGACGTCCTCGAACCGGTCGACGATCTTTTCGAGGCTCGAATAGATTTCGCGGCCGATGATGAACGCCATCGGGTCGGCGTGACTCTTCGATGCGGCGAACAGCGCGCGCAGCCCGGTGTCGTGGATGTCGTCGGCATGACCCTCGATCTGGATCAGCCGCGCGGTGAGGTCGTGCAGCCGGCCGGCGTTGCTGCCGAGCGAGCGCAGCAGCGGGATCGCCTCCGCGGTGATTCGCGCGGCCTCGACGATGATGCCCGCCATGTCGCGCATTTCGGGTGCAAAGTCGGTCACTTCGTAGAGCGCGATCGCGTTGGCGGTGCCGTTCATCTGGTCGATCGCATCGTCCATCACGCCGATCAGATCGGTGATCGCGCTGCGGTCGAACGGCGTGACGAACACGCGGCGGACGTCCTGCAGGACCTCGCGCGTGATGTCGTCGGCCTCATGCTCGCGGCGGACGATCTCGGCGATCTGGCCCTCGATCGAGCCCTCGCCGTGGAGCAGCCGTGCGAGCGCATCCGCGCCGGCGACAAGCGTCGCGGCATGCGCGTCGAACAGTTCGAAGAACCGTCCCTGCTTGGGCATGAGTGCCTGGAACCAGCCCAGCATTGGAAATCGCCTCCTCATTCGCGTCCGGAGCACCGGCATGACGCGTTGTTCGAACGCCACCGGAATCGGTGGCTCGCGGAATCCTCTGATCAGAGCCTTCAGCTCTGGTTCGTCGACCGCGGCGGCGGCCTTATCAGGCGGAAACCACCGTGTCTCGCGCTGATCCCGCTCGGGCCATTCGCCGACCTGCTCGACGAATTGCAGCGGATACACGGTGACGATCGTCGGCCGCAGCCGCCCCGTGCGACGACGCTTGTCATAGACGAAATCGCCGACGGGCGTGGGACAGGGGATACCGCGTATGCCCGCTTCCTCGAAGGCTTCCTGCGCCGCGGCCTCGTGCGAGGTGAGGCCGGTGATCGGATTACCCTTGGGAATCACCCAGCGCCGCGTCTCGCGCGAGGTGATGAGCAGGATCTCGGCGCGTCCGTCGACGGTGATCCGATAAGGGAGTGCAGCGATCTGGCGGATCGTCGGGGTCCTCGTGACGGGGGAATTGGATCGTTTCGCATGCGCGGGCGACGAGCGCCAGCCTTTCGGTTTCGGGGGCAGCGCCTCTGTAAGGTACGGATCAGGCGGGAAAAGCCATGGGTGCGGCGTGCGGAGCCCAGGGTTCGAACTTCGGCATGATCGCCGCGAAGACGGGGCTCGCCAGATACCTGTCCCGCCAATCGCGCAGCGCGGGCAGCGGCAGCGCGTCGAAATAGCCGGGATCGGTCGCGGCGAACTGCCGCACGAACGGTGCGATCGCCATGTCGGCGAGCGCGAACCACGGCGTGACGAGGTGGCCATTTGCCTGGAGACGCGTGTCGAGCGCTGCGAGGATGTCGGTGGCGACGGCGCGGTGCGCGAGCCTGTCCGACCCGTGACGCTCGGGATATTTGTAGCGGTCGAGATGGTGTTTGAAGACGCCGTCGTTGATCGCGATCAGCGCCTGGTCGTCGCCATCGAGCCAGCGCTGCGGATCGGCAACGCCCAGCGCCCAGCGCATGATGTCGAGGCTCTGGTCAACGACGCGTCCACCGGGCAGGACGAGGACGGGCACGGTGCCCTTGGCGGAGGCGGCAAGCAGCGCGGCGGGCTTGGCACGCAGCACGACCTCGCGGAGCTCGACCTGCACGCCGCTCGCCACCACCGCGCTGCGCGCGCGCATCGCATAGGGGCAGCGGCGGAAGCTGTAGAGGATCGGGCGCATCGATCGCGCTATACGATCGGTGCGGGCCGCCAGCTACCCCGTGCGCCCGAGCGTGGTGGGTCGCGAGGAAGACACCCCCCCGCGACCGGACGTCTTCAGAGTCCGAAGCGCAGCGTCGCGCGGATGTCGCGGCCGGCGAGCGGGGCGAAGTCCTTGAGGAAGCTCGCATGGCGGCGCGCCTCGCCATCGAACAGGTTGTTCGCGCTGACCAGGATCGAGGTCTTGCTGTCCTTGCCGAACGGGCTGAACCCGATCGTCGCGTTGACCATCGTATAGTCGCGCGTCGTGGTCTCGAATGCGGCGATGCGGTCCTGTTCGAAGACGTGCTCGACCTCGAGCCGGCCGTTGACGCGGTCGCCCTGCGCCTCGATCCCGCCGAGCACGCGCATCGGCGGGATGCGGGGCACGGGGCCGTTGTCGACGATCGTCGCGCGGACATAATCGCCGAGCAGGTCGGCGTTGATCAGATAGCCACCGATCTGGGCGACGCGGACCGACGCGTTGGCCTCGAATCCGTAATAGCGTGCATCGGCCTGCTGATACTGGAAGCAGGGCAGATCGACCTCGCGGCCCGACGGATCTGCGGCAAGCTGGCAGATGTCCTGCGCGACCTGGTTTTCCGAGATATAGTTCGAGAACCAGTTGTAATAGGCCGACGCGTCGAAGCTGAAGCCGTCGCCATGCGCGTGGAGCGTGCCTTCGAGACCCCAGCTCTTTTCGAGCCGGAAGTCGGGGCTGCCGAATTCATATGCCTGCGTCCCGGCATGCCCGCCATTGGCGAACAGTTCCTCCGCGGACGGTGCGCGTTCGGTGCGCGAGACGTTCACGCCGACCCGCACCGCGTCGGTCACGCCATAGGATCCGCCGAGCGACCCCGACACCGCGTCGAAGCTGCGCGTCCCGCGGAAGAAGCGGAGATCGTTGAGCGGCGTCTTGGCGTCGAGCGCGGTGTGCTCGTAGCGCAGCCCGCCTTCCGCGCGGAACGCGCCGGCGCTGTACTGCTGGAGCGTGAAGAGGCCGGTCTGGTTGGTCTCGTTGCGCGGGAGGAACGCCTCGTCGCCGTTCACGTCGAACAGGCGGTTGAAATATTGCACGCCCGACGCGCCCTGCCAGCCGCCACGATTGGCCTGGACGAGTTCGATGCGACCCTCGGTGCCGTTGTTGAAGAAGGCGGTGCCGACTCCGCCATCGGGCTCGAGCTCGAAGTGGCGATAGGTCGCGTGGCCCGCGCGGACCCGGATCCTGTCGAGAAACCCGCCGCCGGTGTTGATCTCGCCGCGCAGATCGAACCGGTTCTGGACGACGTCGAGCCGGGGCGCCTCCTGCTCCTGACCGACTTCGGTCGCGTAGCGGATAGGGACGCCGTAGAGGCTGTCGTAATGGCTGTACGAGATGCCGAGATTGCCCGTGTCGGTGATGACCGAGGCGCCGACGCCCGCGGTCCAGGTCTCCGACTGCGTGTTGGGAAGCTTGCCGCGGAGCGATGCCGACCGGGCGAAATCGATCGGCTCGTCGGTGTCCTGCGGCAGGCCGACCTGGCTGCGTGCGGCGGCGCGCGCCTCGGGCGACAGGATGTTGCCGCCGGTGCGCAGGTTGCCCGACTTCAGATACGAGCCGTCGGCATGGAGGACGAGATGCTCGCCGACCGCGACGTCACCCGCGCCGCCGCCCGAGCGTTCGTTGGCGGCCGATCCGTAGCTGGCGATGCCGTTCACGCGGTAGCCGTTCTCGGGCACGGTGCGCGGAATGCGCGTGTCGATGACGTTGACAACGCCGCCGACCGCGGACGATCCGAACAGAAGGGCGGAGGGACCGCGCAGCACTTCGATCCGCTCGGCGAGCAGCGGGTCGATGATCACCGCGTGATCGACCGAGGTGTTCGAGACGTCGATCGAGCCGATCCCGTCGGTCAGCACGCGAATCCGCTCGCCCTGGAAGCCGCGCAGGATCGGGCGCGACGCGCTCGGACCGAACGAGGTCGCGGAGACGCCCGGCTGGCGCGCAAGCGTCTCGCCGATCGTCGGGCGCAGGTTGCGCGTCAGTTCGGCGCCGGACAGGATCGAGGTGCCCTGCAGGACGTCGGTCTCGCTCTGCCGGACCGGGGCGGTGACGATGATCTCGCCGCGGCTCGCCTGTGCCGCTGGGGCGACGGGCTTCGGCGCGGGCCTGGCGGCGGGCGTTTCCAGCGTCTGCGCGGTCGCGGTGGGTGATGCGGCGAGCGCGGTGGCGATCGCCAGTGCGCTGATCCCGAAAACAGTCTTCATCGATACGCTCCTACAACCCGGAGCCGTCGTTTAGCCTCGATGATGTATCATATCAAAGATGTTGTTCGCGGGTGCGGCATTAGGTGCGTCGCTGTGGCAATGTTGCAACATATCATTGGAAGGCGGCGAGTTGCGCGAGTGACAGGGCCTGCCGCCTGTCATCCGTTCGGCCGCGCCTAGGGACGGTCGGGTTTGTCATAGGGCGTGAAATTCCCGAACCGGCAATAGCTCGAGGGGATCGTCATGCCGTAGGAGAGGAGGCGGAAGCGGTCGTTGCGGCAGAGCTGTCCGCCATAGACGTCGACGATGATGGTCGCGGGCGGGCGCAGCGCCTCGCAGGACCCGATCGGCACGGCGCGCCAGACGCGCTTGCCCGACTGGCGGTAGAGTATCGTCTTGTCGTCGAGGATCGTCGGCCCCTGGACGCGGGCGAGATCGATGCACGCGACGGGTGGCCCCGCGATCCGGCCGGCGAGCGGATCGTCGCGCGACGCAACAAGCGCGATGCCGGTCGCCAGCAGCGCTGCGATACGCCGGCTGCGCATCAGCGCTTCCGATAGGGGACGAACTCCCCGAAGCTGCAGCTTCCCGTCATGAAGCGGCTGGCGGTGTCGATCGTCGTGGCGATGTCGCCGCGACAGGTCTGCCCCGTGGGGGTGCGCGTGATCAGGATGTTGCGGTCGAGATCCGCGCAGCCACCGGTCGTGTCGGTCCGGTAGATGAGCGAGTTGCTCACCCGGTAGAGCAGCGTCGGGCCGTAGCTGCTCACCTGCGGGTTGCCGAACTGCGGCATGCAGCTGGTGGGCTTGCCCGGGGTCAGCCCGGCGAGCCTGGCGTCGAGCTTCTGTTGTTCCGTCTTGAGCCGCTGGTCGATCGCGAGCTGTTCGCGCGGGGTCGGCGTGCACGCCGCCGCCACCGTCAGGACTGAGAGGGACAGGATCCGGCCGAGGTTGCGCATGCGATGCTCCTTCGTCCCCCATATAAGGGCGCACCCGCGGAATAGCTTGCCCTGCGGCGTTTGCCCTACCGCATCAACCCTTGAACGCGTCTTTGGCTGCGCGATAGTCGCCGAGCTGCGCGGCGGATGTCGCCCGGAGGAACGGGTTGGTCGCCTTTTCGAGTGCGATCGTCGTCGGGACGGTCGCCTCGCCGCGTGCGCGCGCGGCATCGACGTCGATCATGCGACGCGCGATCGCGGCATTGTCGGGCTCTGCGACCAGCGCGTAGCGGCCGTTCGACTGCGTGTATTCATGCCCACAGAAGACCGCGGTCTCGTCGGGCAGCGCGGCATAACGCTGCATGTTGGCGAACATGTCGGCGGGCGTGCCTTCGAACAGGCGGCCACAGCCCATCGCGAACAGCGTGTCCCCGGTGAAGATCACCGCGTCGTCGGCGAAGTGGAAGGCGATGTGGCCCTGCGTGTGTCCCGGCACGGTCATCACCCGCGCGACATGCGCGCCGAGCGAAACGCTGTCGCCTTCGCCGACCCGGACGTCGAGCGTCGGGATCTTCGTGGCCTCTGCGCCGGGCCCGGTGATGGTCGCGCCCTGCGCCTTGATCGCGGCGTTGCCGCCGGTGTGATCGGGGTGCCAGTGCGTGGTCCACACATGGTCGATCCGCCAGCCCCGATCGGCCGCCGCCGCGAGCACGGGGCCTGCCTCGCCAGGGTCGATGGCGACCGTCTCGCCGCTCTCGGTGTCGTGAACGAGCCACGCGTAATTGTCGCTGAGGACGGGGACGCGGACGATGTCGAGGGGCATGTGGGGGCTTTCGAAGGCGATTGCGCTATCCGGCATATGGGGGTGGCGGTGCGGCGCGGGCAAGGTTGCGGGCAGGGGCGCTCCGATACGTCCCGGATGCGTGGCCCGGCATGGCGCGTCGACGGCGTGGCGCTACAGCTTGCGGCCGATCACTTCCTTCATGATCTCGCTGGTTCCGCCATAGATCCGGCTGACGCGCGCCGCGCGCCAGCTCCGGGCAATCGGATATTCGTTCATATATCCAGCGCCGCCATGGAGTTGAAGGCACTGGTCCATCACCTCCCACTGCAGTTCGCTGTGCCACAATTTGGCAGCGGCCCCCTCCTCGTTGGTGAGCGCCCCCTTCAGGTGCCGCGCGATCGCCCAGTCGAGATGCGCCCAGCCGACCTGCAGCTTCGCCTTCAGTCCCGCGAGCACGAAGCGGGTGTTCTGGAAATCGAAGACGACGCCGGCAAACGCCTTGCGATCCTTGGTGAAGGCGACGGTCTCGTCGAACGCCTTTTGCGCCGACGCCTGGACGCTGATCGCGATCGACAGGCGTTCCTGCGGCAACTGGCTCATCAGATACGTAAAGCCCTTGCCCTCCTCGCCGAGGCAATGCGTGATCGGCACGCGGACGTCGTCGAAGAACAGTTCGGAGGTGTCGGCTGCCTCCTGACCGATCTTGTCGAGGTTCCGGCCCTTGCGGAACCCCGCGCGGTCGCTCTCGACCAGGATGATCGACATGCCCTTCCACGCGGGGATCGCATCGGGATCGGTCTTGGCGACGACCAGCGTCAGGTCGGTATTCTGGCCGTTGGTGATGTAGGTCTTCGTGCCGTTGAGGACGTAATGGTTGCCGTCCTTCCGCGCGGTGGTGCGGATCGCCTGCAGGTCGCTGCCGGTGCCGGGCTCGGTCATCGCGATCGCGGTGATGACCTCGCCCGAGACCATCCGGGGCAGCCACTGCGCCTTTTGCTCGTCGGAGCCATAATGCTCGAGATAGCCGACGACGATATCGGATTGCAGCGAGAAGCCGGCGGGGACGCCTGCATAGGCCATCTCCTCGTCGACCACCGCATTGTAGCCGAAATCGAGCCCGGGCCCGCCATAGCGTTCCGCCACGCTCGGGCAGAGCATGCCGATCGCGCCCGCCTTGCGCCAGAAGTCGCGCGGGACGAGCCGGTCGGCCTCCCACGCGGCGACATGCGGCACGCCTTCGCGTTCGAGGAAGCTGCGCACCGTCCGGCGGAACGCCTCATGATCGTCGTTATACGCGAATCGGCCAGCGAGCGTGTCGAGCGTCATGGCAATCCTCTCGATCGTCCGGCGTGTGTCCGCCGTTTGCCGAAGCGTGCTGGCGATCGGCCGGAGCGTCAAGTCGTGCGACGTCCGGCCAAGCGCGCCACTCGACTTCCGCGCTGCCCCGGGCGTAGGAAGGCGAAAACAACGAGAGGATCCGCCGCATGAAACTCGCCAGCCTGAAGGACGCAGATCCAGCCCGGGGCCGTGACGGCCGGCTTGTCGTCGTGTCGAACGATCTCGCCTGGTATGCCGACGCGACGCATATCGCGCCGACGCTGCAGGCCGCGCTCGACGACTGGGACCGGCTCGCGCCCGCACTCGAAAACCTTGCGACCGATCTCGAGCACGAGATGATCCCGATGCGGCGGTTCCACGAGCATGACGCGGCGTCGCCCTTGCCGCGCGCCTATCAGTGGGCGGATGGCTCGGCCTATGTGAACCATGTCGCGCTCGTCCGGCAGGCGCGTGCGGCCGAGATGCCCGACAGCTTCTGGCACGATCCGCTGATGTATCAGGGCGGGTCGGACGGTTTTCTTGGGCCGCGCGACGCGATCCCGCTCGCCGACGAGAGCTGGGGCTGCGACATGGAGGGCGAGGTCGTCGTCGTCACCGGCGACGTGGCGATGGGCGCGAGCCGCGAGGAGGCGCTGGCGGCGGTGCGGCTGGTCGGGCTGACCAACGACGTGTCGCTGCGCAACCTGATCCCGGCCGAGCTGGGCAAGGGATTCGGCTTCTTCCAGTCGAAGCCCGCCAGTGCGTTTTCACCGGTGTTCGTGACGCCCGAGTCGCTTGGCGACTGGTGGCAGGACGGCAAGCTGCACCGCAAGCTGATGGTCGACCTGAACGGCCAGCCCTTTGGTCGCGCCGAGGCGGGCGAGGACATGACGTTCGATTTCGGCACGCTGATCGCGCATGCCGCCAAGACGCGCAAGCTGGGCGCGGGGACGATCGTCGGGTCGGGCACGGTGTCGAACCGCGGCGCGGACGGCGGGCCGGGCAAGCCGATTGCAGAGGGCGGCGTCGGCTATTCCTGCCTGGCCGAAGTGCGGACGATCGAGACGATCGCGGGCGGCGCGGCGGTGACCCCGTTCCTGAAAAAGGGCGATACGGTGCGGATCTGGGCGGAGGACGACCGGCATCGCCCGATCTTCGGCGTGATCGAGCAGACGGTGGAGTAGCGCGCGAGCCGGCTAGGGGCGCTCGCCATAGGCCTTGCGCTGAGCCGCGGTAGCGCGGTCCCACCAGGCGCGGGCGAGCACATCCGCGATCCGCTCGCCCGCGCCGGTGCCGTAGCGGACCAGCACCGCGGGCCAGCCGTCATAATGATCGGTCTGCCAGAAGGTCGCGGGGTCGGTGTCGAGCAGGATCTCCTTCTCGTCGAGACCGATATGGAGCACGAAGCTGCCGGGATCGGGTGCGGTGGTCGACGCGAGCGTCTTGCCGCGGAACCTGAGTGCGGGCCGGCCGTAGCTGGTGCCCGGCTCGACACCCGGCAGCGTGCATCCGATCGCGACGATGGCGTCCCAGTCCTGCAGCATGTCGCCCCGTGTCCCCCCGTGTCCGCCCGCGTCCGCAGGCTGATGCTATCGCATTGATCGCACGGCGTTGCACGCCGCCGGGGCGAATGCGGAGTCCGGCAAAACTCCCTCTCGCCAATGCCGTTGAAATTTTATAACAAGGCCGCGAAGAGCGATCCGGCGCGTACGCCGCCGGGCGATGGAGATGGAGTGACGATGGCCAGCGAGCACCCTCGCGCCGATTCGCAGCCGCTGCGCAATCTACCCGGATTGACGCTGCATGTGCCCGAACCGAAGTTTCGACCCGGCGATCCGGTCGATTTCGCCGAAGTCGACGTGCCGCCCGCGGGGCAGGCGCGCCGCCCCGATACCGCGGACAAAGCGAGCGATTTCACTGATCTCGCCTATACGCTGGTCCGCGTTCTCGACGACGAGGGCCATGCGGTGGGGCCATGGGATCCCAAGCTTTCGCCCGATATGTTGCGCCGTATGCTGCGCAGCATGGCGCTGCTCCGCGCGTTCGACGAGCGCATGTTCCGCGCGCAGCGTCAGGGCAAGACGAGCTTCTACATGAAGGCGCTGGGCGAGGAGGCGGTCGCGGTCGCGGCGGCCTATGCGCTCGATTATGAGGACATGTGCTTCCCCTCCTATCGCCAGCAGGGGCTGCTGATCGCACGGGGCTGGAGTCTCGTCGACATGATGAACCAGATCTATTCGAACACCGCGGACCGGCTCGGCGGCAAGCAGCTGCCGATCATGTATTCGGTCAAGGAAGCCGGGTTCTTCTCGATCTCGGGCAACCTCACGACGCAATATCCGCAAGCCGTGGGCTGGGCGATGGCATCGGCGGCCAAGGGCGACACGCGGATCGCGGCGACCTGGTGCGGCGAAGGCTCGACCGCGGAGGGCGACTTCCATTCGGCGTGCACCTTTGCCGCGGTCTACCGCGCGCCGGTGATCTTCAATGTCGTCAACAACCAGTGGGCGATTTCGAGCTTCTCCGGGTTCGCGGGCGCGGAGGCGACGACGTTTGCCGCGCGGGCGGTCGGCTATGGCATCGCCGGGCTGCGCGTCGACGGCAATGACGCGCTGGCCGTGTACGCCGCGACTTTATGGGCGGCCGAGCGGGCGCGGACCAACCAAGGGCCGACGCTGATCGAGCACTTCACCTACCGCGCGGAAGGTCATTCGACCTCGGACGATCCGGGTCAGTATCGCAGCGAAGGCGAGCCCAATGCGTGGCCGCTCGGCGATCCGATCAAGCGCCTCAAAGACCACCTGATCGCGATCGGCGAATGGGACGATGAGCGCCACGCGGCGCAGGACAAGGAGCTCGCCGAGCAGGTCAAGGCCGCGCAGAAGGAGGCCGAGAAGAACGGCATCCTCGGCCACGGGCTGCACCAGCCGCTCGAATCGCTGTTCGACGGCGTGTTCGAGGAACTGCCCTGGCATCTGAAGGAGCAGCGTCAGCAGATGCTCGATGAAGAGGCGGCAAGCGGCCGTCCATGGGATCGCAAGGCATGAGCGACATGATCGAGGCACCCGGGTCCGACGCAGCGGATGGCGGCGAAACCACCCGGATGAACATGATCCAGGCGATCAACTCCGCCATGGACATCATGATGGAGCGCGATCCCGACGTGATCGTGATGGGCGAGGATGTCGGCTATTTCGGCGGCGTGTTCCGCGCGACCGCGGGGCTTCAGGCCAAGCACGGCAAGACGCGCGTGTTCGACACGCCTATCACCGAATGCGGGATCATCGGCGTCGCGGTCGGCATGGGCGCCTACGGCCTGCGCCCGGTGCCCGAGATCCAGTTCGCCGACTACATCTACCCCGCGCTCGACCAGCTCGTGTCCGAGGCCGCGCGGCTGCGCTATCGGTCGGCGGGCGAGTTCACCTCGCCGATCACGGTGCGATCGCCGTTCGGCGGCGGCATCTTCGGCGGGCAGACGCACAGCCAGAGCCCCGAGGGGCTGTTCACGCACATGTCGGGGATCAAGACGGTGATCCCGTCGACGCCCTATGATGCGAAGGGCCTGCTGATCGCGGCGATCGAGGACAATGACCCGACGCTCTTCTTCGAGCCAAAGCGCATCTATAACGGGCCGTTCGACGGATATTGGGATCGGCCGTCGCAGAACTGGTCGAAGCATCCCGCGGGCGAGGTCCCGACCGGGTACTACAAGATCGAGCTCGGCAAGGCGAAGATCGTCCGGGCGGGCGAGGCACTGACGATCCTCGCCTACGGCACGATGGTGCATGTCTGCGCGGCGGTGATCGCCGAGACGGGGATCGACGCGGAGATCGTCGATCTGCGCACGCTCGTCCCGCTCGACATCGAGACGATCGAGGCGTCGGTGAAGAAGACCGGGCGCTGCATGATCGTCCACGAGGCGACGCGGACCAGCGGGTTCGGCGCCGAGCTGTCGGCGCTGGTGCAGGAGCGGTGCTTCTACCATCTCGAGGCACCGATCGAGCGCGTGACCGGGTTCGACACGCCATATCCGCACAGCCTGGAATGGGCTTATTTCCCGGGGCCGGTTCGTATCACCGAGGCCCTCAAGAAGATCATGAAGGACGCATAATGGCTCGCTTTACCTTCAAGCTGCCGGATATCGGCGAGGGCATTTCGGAAGCCGAGATCGTCGCGTGGCACGTCGCGGTGGGCGACCGCGTCGAGGAGGACTCGCCGATCGCGGACATGATGACTGACAAGGCGACCGTCGAGATGGAGTCGCCTGTCACGGGCGTCGTCGTCGAACTTGCGGGCGAGGTCGGCGATCAGGTGTCGATCGGGGCCGCGCTGGTCGTGATCGAAACGGATGCGGTGGATGTCGCGGACGAGGTCGTAGCCGCGCCGCTAACCGCGGCGCAGGCGGAGACGGCCGAGCAGTATGAGGCGGAGAATCCGGGAGTCGAAGAGGTCGCAACCGAAACTCCCTCTCCCCTTCGGGGAGAGGGTCGGGGTGAGGGGCAGCCCCGGGCGGAAACGCCGGTGCCTGCTCCAGCCCCTCACCCCAGCCCTCTCCCCAAGGGGAGAGGGAGCAGAAGGGGGCCGCTGGCGCTCCGGCCGAGCAGACGGCGCATGCGCTGGCATCGCCCGCGGTGCGGGCGCGGGCGCGGGATCTGGGGATCGACCTCGCCTCGGTGAAGACCGAGTCCGACCGGGTCCGTCATGCCGATCTCGACGCGTATCTGCGGTACGGTGCGGGCCAGGGCTATCAGGCGCCGGGCGCGAGCCGGGCACGCGCGGACCAGCCGATCAAGGTCATCGGCATGCGGCGCAAGATCGCGGAGAACATGGCCGCGTCGAAGCGCGCGATCCCGCATTTCACCTATGTCGACGAGATCGACGTCACCGCGCTGGAGGCGATGCGTGCGGATCTGAACGCCAATCGCGGCGGGCGGCCCAAGCTGACGATGCTGCCGCTGATGATCGTCGCGATTTGCAAGACGATCCCCGATTTCCCGATGCTCAACGCGCGTTACGACGACGAGGCGGGCGTGGTGACGCGGCACGGGGCGATCCATCTGGGCATGGCGGCGCAGACCGATGCGGGGCTGACCGTCCCCGTCATCCGCGACGCGCAGGACCGCAACGTCTGGCAGCTCGCGACCGAGATCGGCCGGCTCGCCGAGGCGGCGCGCGCGGGCAAGCTTGCGCCGAACGAGATGGGTGGCGGGACGATCACGGTGACCTCGCTCGGGCCGCTCGGCGGGATCGCGACGACGCCGGTGATCAACCGGCCCGAGGTCGCGATCATCGGGCCGAACAAGATCGTCGAACGCCCGGTGTTCAAGGGCGACGAGGTGGTCCGCGCGAAGCTGATGAACCTGTCGATCAGCTGCGACCACCGCGTCGTCGACGGCTGGGATGCGGCGAGCTTCGTCCAGGGGCTGAAGAAATATCTCGAGACGCCGGTCCTACTCTTCGCGGACTGAGGTCCCGGACCGTGGGGCGTCAGCGCGGCCGTGGCGGGGTGGGGCGCGTCTTCATCAGCCATGGTCGCGGGCCGCTGGTCGGGCGGGGCGTGCCGTCGAGCCGCTTCGCGCTGATCAGCGCGACGCGGTTGAGGATCATCTGGCCCTTGAACGCGTCGAGCCCGCCACCGGTCGGCTTGGCGAGGATGCGGCGGACCGTGTCCATGCCGCCGACGACATGGCCGAACGCCGCATAGCCCAGATAGCCCGGGCGCGCGTCCATCGCGGGCGTCGGGCCCACGGTGATGAAGAAATTGCCGCCCGCCGAGCCGGGCTCGCTGCCGCGCGCCATCGAGATCGTCGCATCGAGATGGCGGATGCCCGTCTGCGTCGTCGTCTCGAGCGGGAAGGCAGGGAGGATGCGCCGCGCGTCGGTGCGGATGCCGCCCTGGACGAAGCCGAATTTGGGCGCCTTCTTGCTGCGTGCGGCACGGTAGAAATCGGTTCCGTCGAAACGGCCGTCATCGACATAGGCGAGGAAGTTCTCGCTCGTCTTGGGGGCGCGGCGCGTGTCGAGCGCGAGCGTGATCGGGCCTTCGGAGGTGGTGAGGCGGACGCGGACGGTGCCGGGTTTTGCGGGGGTGGGTTTCTGGGGGGCGGCGACGACCGGGGCGGCCAGCAGCGCGAGCGCCGGGAGGAACAGGAAACGCATACGCAGGGCACGACCTTGTCATTCTGAACAGGGGTCGCCCTCTATACCCCCGTCATCCTGACGAAAGTCAGGATCCAGAGCCAGGAGCGCTGTGGCCGGTTACCCTGGATCCTGACTTTCGTCAGGATGACGGAAGGGGGCGGGGGCTGGTGCGGGGCGACGGGCGGGAGGGGGCGGGGTCAGCCCGTCCCCAGCCGCGTCAGACGATCTCGAACAGGCCGGCAGCGCCCATGCCGCCGGCGGTGCACATCGAGACCACGACATAGCGGACGCCGCGCTTGCGCCCTTCGATCAGTGCGTGGCCGACGAGGCGCGAGCCGGTCATGCCGAAGGGGTGGCCGACCGCGATCGCGCCGCCATTGACGTTGTAGCGCTCGGGATCGATGCCGAGATGGTCGCGGCAGTACAGGCATTGCGACGCGAACGCCTCGTTCAGTTCCCACAGGCCGATGTCCGCCACCGACAGCCCGGCGCGGTCGAGCAGCTTCGGGATCGCGAAGATCGGGCCGATGCCCATCTCGGCGGGGTCGCAGCCAGCAGCCTGGAAGCCGCGATAGATGCCGAGAATGTCCTTGCCCTCCGCCTCGGCGGTCCGGCGGTCCATCAGCAGCTGCGCGGACGCGCCGTCCGACAGCTGGCTGGCATTGCCCGCGGTGACGCTGGTCCCGGGTCCGGAGAAATCGCCGCCGGGCCAGACCGTCTTGAGGCCCGCGAGCGCCTCGCGCGTGGTATCCGCGCGAATGCCCTCGTCCTGCGCGAGCGTGACGGTCTCGCTGCCGGTCCGGTTGCCCTGCTTGTCGAACAGCGCCTTTTCGACAGTGATCGGCGCGATCTCCTCGGCGAAGGCGCCGTTCGCAACGCCGGCCGCGGCGCGTTGCTGGCTCATCGCGGCATAGGCGTCCTGCGCCTCGCGGCTGATCCCGTATTTCGCCGCGACGATCTCCGCGGTCTCGATCATCGGGATATAGGCGGCGGGCTGCTTCTCGGTGACGCTCTGGTTGACGAAGCGGGGGGCGTCCTTCGTCACGGTATAGCTGATCGACTCCATCCCGCCGGCGAGCGCGACGTCGGCCTCGTCGCAGATGATCGTGCGCGCGGCGAGCGCGACCGCGGTCAGCCCCGACCCGCATTTCCTGTCGAGCGTGAACGCGGGCACCGATTCGGGGAGCCCGCCCGCGAAGATCGCCATCCGCCCGGCATTGCCCCCTTGCGTCCCCCATTGGTTGCCGACCCCCCAGAACACCTCGTCGATGCGCGCCGGATCGATCCCGGCACGCCCGACCGCGGCGTTCATCACATGCCCTGCCAGCACCGGGGCCTCGGTCGCGTTGAACGCGCCGCGATAGGCTTTGCCGATGGCGGTACGGGCAGTCGAGACGATGGCGGCTTCACGCATGCTAAGACCTTTCGAGGACCGGGTATGGTCGGGCGGTCTAGATCGTCGCGGCCGTGTTTGGAAGGGGGCGGCGCGACAGCCGCCACTGCCAGAGCATGAGCAGCGGCACGACGACGGTTTCCATGCCGAGCCCGAGGACATGGCCGGGCGAGGGGACGCCGACGTCGATCAGCGAGACGAGCCGCGCCAGTCCGCCGATCACGATCAGACCGCCGAGCAGTCTGAACCGCGCTCCCTTCATTTCGATCCGCGGGATGCAGCTCGCGAAGCCGATCCCCGTCGCGAAGAAGATGCCCGAGATATACCGGAAGTGGCTGTCGAGATCGCGCGGGACCTCGGCGAGGTGCCCGAACGGGGCGGGGCCGTAGAGGATGCCCTGGCCGCCGACGAGCAACGGCAACAGGCACGCGACCGCGACCACGGCCTGCAACAGGCGCCGTTCGCGTATCATGACAGCTTGTCGATCAGTTCGGCGGTGTCGAGCAGTTCGGGACGGATCCTGAAGGCGACCAGCGAGATCCGCACCTCGATCATGAAGCTCGCAAAGGCGGCAATCAGCAGGACCATCGCGAGGATGAAGGAGACCGCGACATAGGTGCCGAAATGCAGCTTGGCGAGTTCGGCGATGAACAGCAATGCGATCACGATACACGTCATGATCGCGCTGGAGACCGCGAGAAAGAGCGCGGCGTTGATGATCGTCATCCGCCGGTCGAGCAGCCGCAATTCCCAGATATGGCGGACGCGTTCGCGTCCCGCGCTGCTCGGGTGGAGCTTTTCGAGCTGTCGGGCGCGGTCGATCACGCGCGACAGCCGGCCGGCCAGCACGTTGAGCAACTGGCCGATGCCCGCGAGCATGAAGACGGGGGCAAGCGACAGCTGGATCGTCTGCGCGATCGTCGAAAGGGCGGGAAGCGGTATCATCGCGGCCACCATGCGGAATAACCGCGCCCTAGGGAAGCGCCGTGCGCGCCATCGCCATCGCGCGCTCCTCCATCGCGGGTGTGTTCGCAGCGAAGAAGGGGCACGGCTTGGTAACGCATCGATGCTATGCAGCGATCGATGTCCAAGCCCATGCTCCTGTCCGACTTCGTGCAGTTGCCACCCGACGTCCGTGTGGGGCTGGTCGAGGGGCTGAGCGCGGCGATCGACACGGTCGCCGAACGCGCCGCGGAGAGCCACCGCTTCCTGCGCTATGGCTGGTATGCCGCCGCGCTCGCCGCCTATGGCGGGCAGGCGCGCACGCTCGTCGTCGAGGAAGACGACGTGCCCGTGCTGGCATTGCCGTTCGTGCCGCTCGGGCCAGCGATGCTGCGGCTCGCGACGGTGCCGGGCTGTTACTGGCCGTTTCGCAGCTTCGGCATGGCGATCGGCGCGAGCGAGGCGGCGCAGGCGGCGGCCCTCACCACGCTCGCTACGCATATCAACGGCTTGCGGATAGGCCCGGTCGAGGACGGCGATCCGGCGGCGACCGCGCTGATCGCGCGCGCGCGCGGAGCGGGCTGGACCGCGATCGACCGGCATGTCGGCGACAGCTGGGTGCTCGATCTCGCACCGGTCGTCGACGGCCAGCCCTGGCCGCGCAATTCGACGCTGCGCAAGAACCGCTTTCACGAAAAGCATCTGGCCGGGCATGGCGCGCTCGACTGGCGGTTCCTCGATGGTACCGACTGGCCGCAGGGTTTCGCCGACCTTGGCGCGGTCGAGGCGACGAGCTGGGTCGCGCACGACACCGATCGTCGCGACATGAAGTTCGTCGCGGAGGGCCATCTCGCCTTCTGGACCGCAGCGGTGGTCGACCCGGTGCTCGGCGACATGTTCCGGGCCGCGGTGCTCGACGTCGACGGCACGCCCGCCGCCTTCTCGTTCGACATCGACACAGGCGCGCTGATCTACGCGATCGCCAACAGCTATGATCCGCGCTTTGCGAAGCATTCGCCGGGCAAGCTGCTCTACTGGCGCAACCTCGTCGCGGTGATGGCGCGGGGCGCGACGCGCGTCGACTGGGGCGCCGGCGACAGCGGGTACAAACAGGTGATCGGCGCGACACAGGGCGCACCGATCCGCGATTGGCTGCTGCTCAGGCCCGGGCTGCCGGCGCTCGCCGGTCGCGCGCTGGCCGGCTGGTGGCGGCGCAGCGGCGGGCGCTAGTCGCGGATATAGCGGAAATACCAGACCTCGTGGCCCTGCCGCCGTGCCTTTCGCTCGTAGCGCGTTTCGGGCCAGTCGTCGGGGCGCGTCAGAAAGTCGGCGGGGGTCCGCGCCTGCCAGGTGAAGTCGCGGCGCTGGTCCATGATCATCATCGACCAGCGGCAATAGGTCGGATCGTCGGTCCCCAGCCGGAATTCGCCGCCCGGCTTCAGCTTGGCGGCGATCGTGTCGAGCGGCCCGTGGTTGACCATCCGGCGCTTGGCGTGGCGCGCCTTACGCCATGGATCGGGATGCAGCAGGTACAGCCGGTCGAGGCTCTGATCGGGTAGCCGCTCGATCACTTCGAGTGCATCGCCCATATAGAGCCGGACATTGTCCAGCGCGCCATCGCGGATATGGCCAAGCGCACCGACGACGCCGTTGAGGAACGGCTCGCAGCCGATGAAGCCGATATCGGGGTTCGCCGCGGCCTGTCCCGCCAGATGTTCGCCTGCGCCGAAGCCGATCTCGACGTGCAGCGGGCGGTCGTCGCCGAACAGCCGCGTCGAGTCGATCGGCCCGTCTTCGGGCACCGACAGGCGTGGCAGCATGTCCTCGACAAGCGCGGACTGGCCCTGGCGGAGCTTATGGCCCTGGCGACGGCCATAGAGGCGGCGGATAATGGAGGGGTCGGTCATCGCCGCGCGCTCTAGCGGTCGATTGCCACGGAGCAAAGCGTCGAGCGACCCGTTACAATGGCGTAATGGCCAAATCCGGTAGGTCCGGATCGCCCGGATGGGCAGGCAGATCGGGTCGCGAGGGTGCCGCCGCCTGCGGTATCGGGCGGACGGCGACGGGAGACGCGACGATGACGGCGAAGAACGATACGGCGGCGGCACTCGTCGAGGCGGACCGCAAGACGACGTACAAGCTCGCCGAGAAACGCGACGCGCCGCTGGTCAAGGCGACGGGGTTCCTCGCCGAGGTCGCGGACCAGCCGCAACTGATCGCGACGTCCATCGGGACGTTGGTGATCGGCCTGATCGCGCGACGGCCCGACCTGACGCGGGGTGGCGCACGCATGCTGGCCGCGCATTTTGCCGCGACGATGGCGAAATCGGCGATCAAGCACTCGGTCGATCGCACGCGCCCCGCGCCTGCGATCGAGAAGGGGCGTGCGCGCTTCGAACCCGGCGACAGCGAGGATCATGAGGAAACTTCGTTCCCGTCGGGGCATACAGCCGGCGCAGTCGCGGTCTCGCGCGCGGCGTCGCGCGATATCGACGGCGTGGCAGCGCCCTCCGCGCTCGCGACGATCGCGGTCGCCGCCGCGCAACCCGTCAACGGCAAGCATTATCTGTCGGATCTCGTCGTCGGTGCAGCCGTCGGCTGGATCGCCGAGGCAATGGTGAGTGCGGTGTTCGACCGGGTATTTCCGCCGGTCGACGACGCGCACATCGTCGCGGCCGGGCGGGCCTGATACGCAAGACTGATATGCGCGTGGACGGCACGGGATCGTCGCCACAAAACGTGTGATTCATCGCCGATGGAACCGTTACACCTGCGTGACGGTTACGTCGGCCTTAGAAAGGGATTTTTCCAATGAAGACAATTGCTACCGCACTGATCCTGGGCATGCTCACGGTCCCGCTCGCCGCTTGTGGCGGCAAGGGCGACGACAAGCTCGGCAGCCAGGTCGAGGGTGCCGCCGAGAATCGCGCGGACGCGCTTGAAGCGGCTGCCGACAATCTCGAGGATCGCGCCGAGGCCGTGCGTGACCAGGGCGAGAAGCAGGGCGAAGCGATCGACGATGCGGACGTGAACGCCGCCGCAATGTCGGACACGCAGAAGGCAGCACTCGTCAACGGCAGCGCAAAGCTCCGTTGATCGATCCACCCGATCCCCGTCGGCAGGTGCTGGGGGATCGGGTGTCGACCGGAGCACCGGCGCCGTACCGCCATGACGCCCGGGAGTCATGCGGCGGGGATTCATGGGGGATACACGATGATCGATCGGCGTCGGCTCGAAACGGGCGGCTTTCTGATATTCTTGATGGTGATCACGATCGCGCTTGCGGTCGTGGTGTCGACCTTTGCGCTGGCGCTGCTGTGGGCGGCGCTGGCGGCGATCCTCTTCCAGCCCTTGTACCAGTGGCTGCTGACGCGGATGCCCGGCAGGCGCAATCTCGCCGCGGCGCTGACGTTGCTGATCATCCTGTTCGCGGTGGTCGTTCCGAGCATGATCATCGGCGGCATGATCGTCGATCAGGCCGGGACGGTCTATACGCGCATCCAGAGCGGCGACATCAACTTCGCCGCCTATTTCAACCAGGTGCACGACGCGTTGCCGACGCGCCTGCAGACGCTGCTCGACAAGGCCGGGTTCGATTCGATCGAACGCATCCAGGCGCGGCTGTCGGAGACGATGGGCAACAGCGTGCGGACGATCGCGAGCCAGGCGCTCTCGATCGGGCGCAATGCGGCGGCGTTCCTGCTGGCCTTCGGTATCGCGCTGTACGTGATGTTCTTCCTGCTCCGCGACGGCGAGACGATCGGCCCCAAGGTGTGCGACGCCTTGCCGCTCGAGCGGTCGGTGACCGGTGCGCTGGTGGAGAAGTTCGTGTCGGTCGTCCGTGCGACGATCAAGGGGACCGTGATCGTCGCGCTGGTGCAGGGCGGCCTCGGCGCGCTGACGTTCTGGATCGTCGGGTTGCCGGCCGCGTTGCTGTGGGGACTGTTGATGGCGCTGACGTCGCTGCTGCCCGCGCTAGGGCCGGCGATCGTCTGGGTGCCGGTCGCGGTGTATCTGCTCGCGACCACGGCGATCTGGCAGGGCCTTGCGGTGATCGTGTCGGGCGTGGTGGTGATCGGACTGGCGGACAACATCCTGCGTCCGATCCTCGTCGGTCGCGACACGGGGATTCCCGACTATATCGTGCTGGTGACGACGCTGGGCGGGATCGAACTCGTCGGTCTCAGCGGGATCGTCGTCGGACCGCTCGTCGCGGCGCTGTTCCTGACGGCATGGCAGATCCTGACCGACCAGCGACATCGTCAGCCGGCGGGTGCGCCGCTGGTCGTCGAGCGGGATACGGGCAGGGCGGGGCCGGACTGATCGGCCCGTCCCGGCGCACGCTGCTCCAGATACGAAAAAGCCTCCCCGGACAGTCCGGGGGAGGCTTTTTCATGAGCTGATACGCGCCGTGTTACGCGGTGGCGGCCTTCAGCTTCTCGACCAGATCGGTCTTTTCCCAGGTGAAGCTGTCGCCCTCGGGATCGCGACCGAAATGGCCGTAGGCGGCGGTCTTCTTGTAGATCGGCGCGTTGAGCTTGAGGTGCTCGCGGATGCCCTTCGGCGTCAGGCGCACGAGCTTCGGCAGGACCGCCTCGAGCTTGGCCTCTTCCACTGTGCCCGTGCCATGCGTGTCGACATAGACCGACAGCGGCTCGGCGATGCCGATCGCGTAGCTCAGCTGGATCGTGCAGCGACGCGCGAGCCCGGCAGCGACGACGTTCTTCGCGAGATAGCGCGCGACATAGGCGGCCGAGCGATCGACCTTGGTCGGATCCTTGCCCGAGAACGCGCCGCCGCCATGCGGGGCTGCGCCGCCGTACGTGTCGACGATGATCTTGCGGCCGGTGACGCCTGCGTCGCCATCGGGGCCACCGATCTCGAACTGGCCGGTCGGATTGATGTAGATCGCGGTCGCGTCGGTGATGAAGCCGTCGGGCAGCACGTCCTTGAACACGCCCATGACATAGTCACGCAGCACCGCGTACTTGGCGGGATCGGCGTTGTCGCCCTTCTCGCAATAGCCCGGCGCGTGCTGGGTCGAGACGACGAGGGCGGTCGCACCGACCGGCACTTCGTTCTCGTACGACAGCGTCACCTGGCTCTTGGCGTCAGGCTCGAGGAAGGGTGCTGCGCCCGAATGACGGTCTTCGGCCATCCTGGCGAGGATCTTGTGGCTGTAATACAGCGTCGCGGGCATCAGGCCGGGGGTCTCGTCGGTGGCGTATCCGAACATGATGCCCTGGTCGCCGGCGCCCTCGTCCTTGTTGCCGCTCTCGTCGACGCCCATCGCGATGTGCGCGGACTGGGCATGGAGGTTGTTCTCGAAGCGGAACGTCTCCCAGTGGAAGCCCGACTGCGCGTAGCCGATTTCCTTGACGGTGTTGCGGACGGCCGCCTCGATCTCGTCCAGCACGCCGTCGGCCCACTGGTCGTTCTCGAAGATTCCCTTGCCGCGGATCTCACCGGCAAGCACGACGAGCTGCGTGGTCGTCAGCGTCTCGCAGGCGATGCGGGCCTGCGGATCCTTGGCGAGGAACAGGTCGACGATGGTGTCGCTGATCTGGTCGGCGACCTTGTCGGGATGGCCTTCGGAGACCGACTCGGAGGTGAAGAGAAAGGACTTGCGCATGGAACCTCTTCGCAAAAGGCCTGCCGCGAAAGGGTCGGCAAGCGTCATATAAGGAAAGCTTTATATGACGCTTCTAACGATCGCGGCGGCGCAGGGCAACGGCCATCGCGATCATCGCCGCGGCCACCAGTGCCGCCGCAAGATTGCCGAGCCGCGCGAACGGCGTGACGACGAGCGCGGGAGGGATGGGGACGTCGACTGCGCCCGCCTTTTCATGCGCGACGGTGCCGACCAGCCGCCCGTCGGCGCCGATGACGGCGGAGATGCCGGTCGGGGTCGCGCGGACGATCGGCAGCCCCTCCTCGATCGCGCGCATCCGCGCCTGGGCAAGGTGCTGGGGCGGCCCCCAGCTTCCGAACCATGCGTCGTTCGATGGATTGAACAACAGCTTCGGGCGATGCGCGCGGTCGACGGTCTGCCCCGAGAAGATGATCTCGTAGCAGATCTGCATGCCGACCGCGCCGAACCCTGGCAGCGTGAGACTGGCGGGGCCCTTGCCCGAGGTGAAGTCGATATCGCCGGGAACGAGGCGAGCGAGGCCGAGCGGCTTCAGCAGCCACGGGATCGGCAGATATTCGCCATAGGGGACGAGGTGCGCCTTGTCGTAGCGGCCGCGCAGTCGCGCCTGCGCGTCGATCGCGAATACCGAGTTGGTCGCGCCCGTGATCTTGTCGTCGCGGTCGAACGACAACGCGGTGCCGCCGGTCAGCAGGATGTCGTCGGGGCCGAGCAGGCGCGCGATGCGGCGGCGGAGGTAAAGCGGGCTCGACCAGTCATAGGCGTAGAACGGGTAGCCATCCTCAAGATAGTCGCGCACGACGCCCTCGGGCCAGACGATCAGCCGCGGTATGCGGCCGGGCGTGCCCGACAGCCGTTCGAGCGCGGACAGCACGCGTTCGCCGTCCGATTCGCTGCGATCTTCCTGCCCGATATCAGGCTGGACGACGCGGACTCGCGGTGCGTCGGCCGGTGCGGACGGGGCATCGGTCCAGAGCGCGGACAGTGCCGCGAGCGTGAGCGCGGGGACGACGACGAGCGGCATCGTCCAGCGCCGCTGCGCCAGCATCAGCAGCGTACCGGCGGCGACGATCGTCACGCCCGACAGCGCATAGGTGCCGATCCAGGCCGACAGCCGGGCGACGCCGATCAGCGGCAGCCATGCGACGCCGAGCGGATCCCAGGCATAGCCGGTGAACAGCACGCTGCGCAGCCATTCGGACGCGATCCAGGCCGCGGCGAAGACGAGCACGAACGCCGCGTCGGGGCCGCGGTGTCCACTGCCGCGGCCGAACCGCCAGGCGATCGCCGTGGCGGCCATCGGGAACACCGCGAGATACAGCGCCAGACCCACCGCGGCGAAATAGCCGAGCACCGGCGGCATCGCGTCCTGGAAGTCGAAAGCGTGCTGGAACCAGTTGTTGTTGACCGTGAAGTGGCCGACGCCGAACACCCAGCCGCGCCACAGCGCGCTGCGCAGGCTCGGCGCCGCATGGACAATCCAAAGCCACGCCGCGATCGCGACGAGCATCAATGGCCACAGGTCGAGCGGGGCAAAGCCGGTCGCGGCGATGGCGCCGAGGACGAGCGATGCGGAGGCGGGAAAACGGATCACGCGTGCGATATGACGTGATGCGGCAGGGTCGGCAACGACTTAGCAAGCCGCCACATCGCTGCCGTTTTCGCACAACACCGCGCGCCATCGGGTGCCGCCGCATGGCGCCGCGCGTGCTCACGATCGCTCATCTGGCCCGACATGCAAATGTCCGGGGTGACTCATGCGACCGGCCGACCTATCCTTGAGGCATGACCTTGCGCCCTTTTCATCTCGCCTTTCCTGTCCATGACCTTGACGCAGCGCGTAAATTCTACAGCGAGACGCTCGGCTGTCCCGAGGGGCGGAGCAGCGAAAGCTGGATCGATTTCGACCTGTTCGGCCACCAGATCGTCGCGCATCTCGATGCCTCGGCCAGGCCCGTCGCGATCGAGAACGAAGTCGACGGCCATCACGTCCCCGTGCCGCATTTCGGCGTCGTGCTGACGATGGACGACTGGAGCCTGTTGTCCGAACGCGTCAATGCCGCAGGCGTGGTGTTCGGAATCGCGCCGCATATCCGCTTCAAGGGCGAGCCCGGCGAACAGGCGACGATGTTCTTTATGGACCCGAGCGGCAACGCGCTCGAGTTCAAGGCGTTCGCACATGATGCGATGCTGTTCGCAACCTGAGGATCACAGAATGTCCAATCCCATTTCGGTCGATATCCCCCACAAGCTCGGCAAGGCGGGGGTGCGCTCGCGGCTCGACAGCGGCATCGACACGATCGGGTCGAAGATCCCCGGCGGATCGGTGACCGATCGGCGCTGGGAGGGCGATACGCTGCATTTCACCGTCAGCGCGATGGGGCAGGTCATCGGCAGCAAGGTCACGGTGTTCGAGGACACCGTCCATGCGATCGTCGACCTGCCCGGGCTGCTCGGCCTGTTCGCGGGCAAGGTGCAGGACATGATCCGCAAGGAAGGGCCGAAGCTGCTGCGCTGAGCGTTTGCGCGGCTTGATGCCGCCCCGCCCGTCATCCTGACGTTCGTCAGGATGACGGGGGAGAAGGCACTTACTTCGCGCTGACGCGCCAGATCGCGTTGCCGACGTCGTCCGCGACGAGCAACGCGCCGGTCTTGTCGGTAATGACGCCGACCGGGCGGCCCTGCGCCTCGCCGTCCGCGTTGAGGAACCCGCCGAGGATGTCGACGGGCTTGGCCTTCGCCGCCGGGAAGCCGGTGTCGCCGAACGGGATATACACGACCTTGTACCCCGAGAGCGGCTTGCGATTCCACGACCCGTGCTCGCCGACGAACGCGCCGTTGGTGAAGCGGGCGCCGAGCTTGGCGTCGTTCGCAAACGTCAGGCCGAGCGCGGCGACATGCGGTCCGAGCGCATAATCGGGACGCTTGGCATATTGCTGCAGCGCGGGGTTCTTTGGCTCGACGCGGCTGTCGGGATAGCCGCCCCAATAATACCAGGGCCAGCCGAAGTGGTCGCCGAACTCGACCTGGGTCAGATAATCGGGGGCGAGGTCCGAGCCGAGCATGTCGCGTTCGTTGACTACGGTCCACAGCTGGCCCGAGCGCGGGTTGATCGCCATGCCGTTGGGATTGCGCAGGCCGGCGGCGTAGATCCGCCAGTTCTTGTCGGCGGGCCAGACCTGCAGGATATTCGCGCGGTATTTTTCCGCGTCCATGCCGTTTTCGGCGATGTTCGACGACGAGCCGACGCCGACATACAGCGTCTTGCCGTCCGCGGCGGCGATCACGTTGCGCGCCCAGTGGTTGCCGCCGCCGTTGAGCTTGATCACGCGTTCGGGCTTGGCGGTGATCTTCGTCGCGCCATCGGCATAGGGGACGCGGACGAGCGCGTCGGTGTTGCCGATGTAGAGCTGGCCGTTCATCAGCGTCATGCCGAACGGCGAGTTCAGCCCCGTCATGAAGGTCGAGCGCGTCTCCGCGGTGCCGTCGCCATCCGCGTCGCGGAGCAGCGTGATGCGGTTGGCGGAAGGAACGCCCGCACCGGCGCGCCCCATGAGGAAGTTCATCACGCGCGTGACGATCCCCGGCCCTTCGCGCGGCGGCGAATTGGTCTCGGCGACGAGCACGTCGCCATTGGGGAGGCGGTACATCCAGCGCGGATGGTCGAGCCCGGTGGCGAAAGGCTGCACGCCGAGGCCCGCGGCCGGCGTCGGCATCGCACCCTTTGGCCAGCCGACCGCCTTCGCCACGCCGATCGTGGGGAGCATCTGGATCCGCGGGGCGGTGATGTCGGGCGTCTTGCCCGCGACCTGATTGACGTCGAGCTTCGCGGTATCCGGCCACGCCAGATAGGCGAATCCAGCGATGCCGACGAGGACGATCAGGCCCAGGACGATGAGGATATGTTTGCGCATCCTCGAGAGTTAGTCCGGGGCGCGGGCGGGGGCAATGGCGGCGTCGGCGCATCGTGTATCAGCGCGCGTTTGCGCCGCGCGGGCGATCGGCGTGAAACGGGTTCAGCTTGCGCGCCGACGGCGCTATAGGCGCACCATGTCGCTTCCCACCCAAACGCCACCGAAGACCCCGCCCAAGACCTATCACGTCAAGTCGTTCGGCTGCCAGATGAACGTCTATGACGGCGAGCGCATGGCCGAACTGATGGCGGCGCAGGGGATGACTCAGGCCGATGCGGTCGATGCCGACATCGTCGTGCTCAACACCTGCCACATCCGGGAGCGCGCCACCGAAAAGGTCTATTCGGATATCGGCCGGCTGCGAAAGGACCAGCGCCGCAAATCGGGCAAGACGCCGATGATCGCGGTCGCGGGCTGTGTCGCGCAGGCCGAGGGGGAGGAGATCTTCACGCGGGCCAAGGTCGACGTGGTCGTCGGCCCGCAGGCGTATCACAATCTGCCCGAGCTCGTCGCGCGGGCCGCGGCGGGGGCGCCGTCGCTCGACACCGACATGCCGCTGCTGTCGAAATTCGGCGCACTGCCGTCGCGGCGCAAGGTCGCGCCCTCGGCGTTCCTGACGGTCCAGGAAGGGTGCGACAAGTTCTGCACCTATTGCGTCGTCCCCTACACCCGCGGCGCCGAGATCAGCCGGCCGTTCGCGGCGATCGTCGACGAGGCGAAGGCGCTAGTCGACGCGGGCGCGCGCGAGATCACCTTGCTCGGGCAGAACGTCAACGCGTGGTCCGAAGATGCGCGCGGGCTCCACGACCTGATCCGCGACCTCGACCGCATCCCGGGGCTTGCGCGGATCCGCTATACGACGAGCCATCCCAACGACATGACGCAGGGCCTGATCGACGCGCATCGCGACGTCGAGAGCCTGATGCCGTTCCTCCATCTGCCCGTCCAGAGCGGCAGCGATCGGGTGCTGAAGGCGATGAACCGGTCGCACAGTCGCGATTCCTATCTCCGCCTGCTCGACCGCGTCCGTGCGGTCCGTCCCGACATCGCGCTGTCGGGCGATTTCATCGTCGGCTTTCCCGGCGAGACCGACGCCGAGTTCGCCGATACGCTCAGCCTCGTCGACGCGGTCGGCTATGCGCAGGCGTACAGCTTCAAATACAGCCCGCGTCCCGGCACCCCCGCCGCCGCGATCGTCGAGCAGGTGCCCGAGGACGTGATGGACGACCGCCTCCAGCGGCTCCAGGCGGCGCTCAATCGCGACCAGCATGCGTTCAACGCGGCGAGCGTGGGCCGGACCTGTTCGGTGCTGCTCGAACGCAACGGCAAGCTACCGGGGCAGCTGATCGGCAAGTCGCCCTGGCTGCAATCGGTCCACCTGATCGGCGACCACGCGATCGGCGACCTCGTCGACGTCACGCTCGCCGCCGCCGGCCCCAACTCGCTGACCGGCGTGGAGCGGATCGCCGAGGCCGCCTGACGCCTCCTACCAATCCTCCCCCGCCAGGGGGAGGTGGCAGGCGCAGCCTGACGGAGGGGGAGGACACGCAACGCCGGCTTTCCCTTTCCTCCCCCTCCGACGCCTTCGGCGCCACCTCCCCCTGGCGGGGGAGGATCGGGCAGCCCCCATGCGGCGCGGCGGCAACACCCCGGCGTGTTCCCGCATGCCTCCCGCGATTTCGCTGTCCACCACCCGAATCGCCTGCCACACTCGCTCTCGATGCAGCTTCGCCCACGCGACTCGAATCATCTCCGGCCGGGCGCCCCGGCGCCGCTTGAACGCGCGGCCTCCCATGCTCATCTCTGGTCGGACGCCATCCCAGGCGTGATGCGTGTCGGCCCGAATTTGCCCCATTACCGTTCCGACACGCCTGCCCCCGAAAGGACCGCATGAGCCGTAAACCCGTTCCCGCCCAGTCCGGTGACCGCGCCCGAGTCGAACTGCTGTTCGACAAGCCCCAATTGCTCGTCCGGCTGTTCGGCCAGTACGACCAGAATCTGGTGGCGCTCGAAAACCGCCTCGGCGTGTACATCACCGCGCGGGGCAACAAGATCGGGCTGGAGGGGACCGCCGAACAGGTCGCGCGTGCGCGTGACGTGCTCCACGATCTCTATGCGCGGATCCAGCGCGGCGAGGACATCGATACCGGCCTCGTCGACGCGTCGATCGCGATGGCCGACGAGCCGGTGCTCGCCGGGATCATCCGTGCCGATGCGGGCGGCGGTGCCGCGCCGCCGATCATGATCCGCACGCGCAAGAAGACGATCGTCCCGCGCACGCCCGCACAGGCGCATTACATGCGCGAACTGACCAGCAACGACATGATCTTCGCGCTCGGGCCGGCAGGTACCGGCAAGACCTATGTCGCGGTCGCGCAGGCGGTGCAGCAGCTGATCACCGGCAGCGTCCAGCGGCTGATCCTGTCGCGGCCCGCGGTCGAGGCGGGCGAGCGCCTCGGCTTCCTGCCCGGCGACATGAAGGAGAAGGTGGATCCGTATCTGCGTCCGCTTTACGACGCGCTGTACGATTGCCTGCCCGCCGAGCAGGTCGAGCGCCGTCTTGCGAGCGGCGAGATCGAGGTTGCGCCGATCGCGTTCATGCGCGGCCGGACGCTGGCCGACGCATTCATCATCCTCGACGAGGCGCAGAACACGACGCCCGCGCAGATGAAGATGTTCCTGACCCGCTTCGGCGAGAACAGCCGGATGGTGATCTGCGGCGATCCCAAGCAGGTCGACCTGCCCGGCGGCGTCGCGGCGTCGGGGCTGGCGGATGCGGTCGCGCGGCTCGACGGGGTCGAGAGCATCTCGATGTGCCGCTTCACGTCGGGCGACGTGGTCCGCCATCCGATCGTCGGTCGGATCGTCGAGGCCTATGAGGGCACCGACGGCTGAGCACCGGTGCGCGGCGGCCGTTCCGCCGCGCACCCCGGATGGGTCACCGACACCGCGCGCGTGAAAACCCGGGCGGCACGAAAACATGATGCGGAACTTCTGCGCGCGGCTAATGATTTCGCGGACACCGGTTTTGCCAGAAGGACCTGCATGCTTGAAATCGCGCTATCGTCGGACGCACCCTGGCCCGACCAGGACTGGGACGCGCTCGCGCTGCGCGCGGTGCGTGCCGCGATCGAACGGACCCCGCATGGCGAGTTGCTGACCAGCCCGGCGACCGTCGAGATCTCGGTCCGTCTCGCCTCGGACGACGAGGTGCACACGCTCAACAAGCAATATCGCCAGAAGGACAAGCCGACCAACGTCCTGTCCTTCCCGATGGTCCAGCCCGACCTGCTCGAGACGATCGCGCAGAATTCGGACGACGGCGAGGTCCTGCTCGGCGACATCATCCTCGCACACGGCGTCTGCGTTGCCGAGGCCGGGGAGCGCGGCATTTCGGTCGAGGATCATGCGATGCATCTGATGGTGCATGGCGCGCTGCATCTGCTAGGCTATGACCATATCGACGACGACGAGGCGGAGGGCATGGAGCAGATCGAACGCGACGCGCTCGCAGCACTCGGACTGCATGATCCCTATCTCATCACAGAGGACTGACGACCACGATGGCCGATGGCCCCAATACCGGAAACGGCGACAGTAGTACCGAGAGCGGCATATGGCGCGGGCTGAAGGGCCTGATCTTCGGAGCACCCGAGGAGACGCTGCGCGACCAGCTCGAACATGCGATCAACCAGCATGAGGGCGACCCGACCCCCGACGCGGTCGGCGACCTGACCCCGCTCGAGCGGCAGATGGTCCGCAACCTGCTCCATTTCGGCGAGCGCGATGCGGGCGACGTGGGCGTGCCGCGCGCGGACATCGTCGCGGTCGAGGAGGGCACCAGCTTCGCCGATCTCGTCCAGCTGTTCGCCGAGGCGGGGCACAGCCGGCTGCCGGTGTACCGCGAGAAGCTCGATACGATCATCGGCATGGTCCACATCAAGGACGTGTTCAACATTCTCGCCACGGGTGCCGAGCATCCCGCCGCGATCGCCGATCTCATCCGCGAACCGCTCTATGTGCCGATGTCGCGCGGCGCGCTCGATCTGCTGGCCGACATGCGTCAGAAGCGCGTGCACCTCGCGGTCGTGCTCGACGAGTATTTCGGGACCGAGGGACTCGTGACGATCGAGGATCTGATCGAGGAGATCGTCGGCGACATCGAGGACGAGCATGACGATGCCCCCGAGGCACTGCTGGTACCGATCGATGGCGGGGCATGGGATGCGGATGCGCGTGCCGAGCTTGAGGACGTCGCGCAGTTGATCGACGCGCGCCTCGCCGAGGCCGACGGCGATATCGACACGCTTGGCGGACTGGCCGCGCTGCTCGCGGGCCATGTTCCGCAACGCGGCGAATGCGTCGATCATGCGAGCGGCTGGAAGCTGGAGATCACCGAAGCCGACGAGCGTCGCGTCAACCGGCTGCGGCTGCATCCGCCGGTGGTCCCGCTCGACGAGGAGGACTGATCCGCGGGCGCCGACCGGTTAATACCGCCACAGCCTGTCCTGGGCCGACCTGCTCGTCTTCACCGGCAATGGCGCGCTCGGATCGATGGGATTTGCGAAAAAGACCGGCGGCGTTGTCGTTTACAGCGCGAGGATGCGACGCCGTGCTTCGGCGGTGATCGCCTTGCGGTCGCCGATGTCCGCCGGGTCGAAGGGTTCGGCAAAGTGCAGCGTCGGGGCGAAACTGCCCTTGCGGCGCAGCACGCGCAGCGCGTGATGCTGGCCGGTTTCCTCGCCGACCCAGGCCAGTTCGCCGGTCGCCGCGCCATAGTCGATACGCACCGGCTGGACGACGATATTTGGTGGCGCAGGGTCGAGCGCCGCCATCAGCGCGGCCTTGAACGGGAGCAGTACGACGCCGTCACCCGTCGTCCCCTCCGGGAACAGCGTGACGGGCCAGTCCTGGGAAAGCGTCGCCCGAACCTGCGCGATCTGAGCGGTGACCGCCATGCGGTCGGCGCGCGACACGAAGATCGTCGCGTTGAGCGTGCACAGCCAGCCGACGAGCGGGACACCGCGCAGCTCGGCCTTTGCGACGAACGCGCTGCCGGTGGCGCCGGCCAGCAGCAGGATGTCGATCCAGCTCAGATGGTTCGAGACGAAGACGACGTTGTGACGCCAAGGCGTACCGACGATCCGCGGCCTTGCGCCGACGATCCGCGCGACCAGCCCGAGGAATTGCCGCGGCCAGGGTGATTTGGCCCCGACCAGCCGCCAGGCACCGTGCAGCGGCAGCGCGGTGACCAGCGCGAGCAGAAGCGCCGCGAGCCGTGCGGAGAGACGCAGGCCGTCGATGGGATCAGTCCTTGCGGGTCAGCGCGACGCCGTAGAGTTCCATCCGGTGGTCGACGAGGCGGAAGCCGAGCTTTTCGGCGATCGCCTTCTGCAGCTGCTCCAGCTCGGGATCGACGAACTCGATGACCTTGCCGCTCTCGACGTCGATCAGGTGATCGTGATGCGCCTCGGGTGCGGGTTCGTAGCGTGCACGGCCGTCGCCGAAGTCATGGCGGTCGAGGATCCCGGCCTCTTCGAACAGGCGAACGGTGCGGTAGACGGTGGCGATCGAGATACCGGGGTCGATCGCGGATGCGCGCTCATACACCTTCTCGACATCGGGATGATCGTCCGCCTCGGACAGGACGCGCGCGATCACCCGGCGCTGTTCGGTGATACGCAAGCCCTTCTCGTTGCAGAGTGCTTCCAGATCGATCTTGCGTGGCATTGTCATTCCCTCGTTGCGACCCCTTTAGGGCCTTCGCGCTGTTGCGAAAAGGGATACTGACTCGCAATAAGTACTATCGGGCGATCTCGCGCGAGAATGTTTGGGCGTCGAACGCCTGACCCGTGCTTCCACGGTAATAGGCGCGCCGCTCGCCGACTTGGGCAAAGCCATGCGCCTGATACAGCCCGACCGCGGCGTTTCCCGCGCGGACCTCGAGGTGGAGCCGGGTGATCGCCGCGGTCTGGCATGCCGCGATCACGCCGCGGAGCAGCGCGGTTCCCACGCCGCGTCGATGGAAGTCGGGTGCGACCGCGATCAGCAGCAGTTCGGCTTCGTCCGCAATCATCCGGGTCATCGTGAAGCCGGCGGGCTGGTCGTCAACGAGCGCGATCGTGAGGTGGACGCCCGTCAGCGCGAGGACGCCGAGGCACTGGCTGCGCGTCCAGGCCTCGCCGTAGCGCGGGTCGAACGCACCGCGCATGATCATGTCGACGAGCGCCAGGTCGCGCGCGTCGCCCGCGCGCAGCGTGACGATCTGGCCCGCGGGCCTGCGCGCGCCGACGGATCGGCCGAGCATCACCGCGGCACGGACGGCTTGGCGTCGGGCGCACGACCATAGATCGGCCGCGGTGTGAGGCGGGTCAGCATCGCCGGCAGCAACGCGGCGGCGGCGGCATCGGGAAGCATGTCGGTAAGATCGAGATCGACGGCGAGATCGGCGAGCCAGCGCACGCCGTTGCCCACTGCGCGCCGTCCCGCCAGCGCAGCAAGCGCATCGCCAGGCTTCAGCGACTCCATCGGGGAGCACGGCGTCAGATCGGCATTGAAGGCCTGCATGAAGACCTCACCGTGACCGCCTTCGAGAATCACTGCAATATCATCGGTTAACCGGTCGGAAAAACCCATCGCTGCGATGAGCGGTAACGCCGAGAAGCCCGCGATCTCGGCGCCCCAGCCAAGCGCCAATCCGCGCGCGGCGGCGATCCCGACCCGGATGCCGGTGAAGCTGCCAGGACCACAGTCGACCAGCACCCGCCCGGCGCGACCGCCACCCGGCAGCGCGGCGACCATCGGGATCAGCCGTTCCGCATGCCCGCGACCGACGACGTCGTGAAGGCGCGCAACGGCCGCGCCCTCCTCGATCAGCGCGACCGAACAGGCGGTGGTGGATGTCTCGATGATCAGCGTGCGCACGTCGTTGTTCCTGTCGTCCCGGCAAGGGACCTCACCCTGAAGACGTCCCGGTTCCCGCCATAACCCATTCCGCGGAACGGGCCGTCGTCACGCGACCGTGTTGAACTTTGCAAAATCGGGGCGCGGCGAGCGATCATGGATCGAGGCGGGGTCGCCATGGCCGAGCGTCGAGATGAAGTTCGTCCGCACCGCAGGCGTGTCGGAGAAGAACGCCGCGTCCACCTTACCCGCGTCGAACCCCGACATCGGTCCGGTGTCGAGCCCGAGCATCCGTGCCGCGATGATGAAATACGCGCCCTGCAGGGTCGAATTGCGGAACGCCGACGCTGCCCGAAGTTCGGCATTGCCGTCGAACCAGGACTTCGCATCGACGTGCGGGAACAGTTCGGGCAGATGCTCGTGAAATTCGGTATCCATGCCGATGATCACCGATACCGGCGCGTTCAGGATCTTGGGCTGGTTCTGCGCGCTGCAGGCGTCGGCGAGCTTGCGCTTCGATTCGTCGCTGACGCACCAGATCAACCGGGCGGGCATCTGATTGGCAGATGTCGGGCCCCATTTCATCAGATCCCAGATCGCGACGAGCTCCGCCTGCGAGACGGGCGTGTCGGTATAGCCGTTATAGCTGCGCGCCTGGCGGAAGACCGCATCGAGAACGCCGTCGTCGAGTTTGGCGGGCATCAGACGGCTCTCACCTCGGTAACCTCGGGGACATAATATTTGAGCAGCTGCTCGATCCCGTTCTTCAACGTCGCGCTCGACGACGGGCAGCCCGCGCAGGCGCCCTGGAGCTGGAGGAACACCTTGCCCTTGTCGAACCCGCGATAGACGATGTCGCCGCCGTCATTGGCCACCGCAGGGCGAACGCGCGTGTCGATCAGCTCGCGGATCTGCGCGACGATGTCGGCATCCGCAGGATCGTCGCTCAACACGGTCTCGTCGGCGGGGACCGAGAATCCAGCGCTGGCGGGGCGGAACAACGGCATCGCCGCGGAGAAATGATCGAGCATGATCGCCAGCACGTCGGGCTTCAGGTCGGACCAGGCGGTGCCGGGCGCGGCGGTGACCGAGACGAAGTCGCGACCGAAGAACACGCCCGTCACGTCGCCGAGGCCAAAGATCGCATCGGCGAGCGAACTCGCTTCGGCCTCCTCGGGCGTGGCGAAGTCGCGGGTGCCGGATTCCATGACGGTGCGTCCGGGCAGGAACTTCAGCGTCGCGGGGTTCGGGGTGGATTCCGTTTCGATCAACATAGAAGGGCATGTGGCCCGGGCGGGGCGGGGGATCAAGCGGGGAACGGGAAACGGTTTCTTTCGCGCGGCACAGCGCGATCAGACGTCGAGCTGTTTGACCGCGGCGTTCCAGTCGCCGATGTTGCGGACCGCATCCTGGACGAACGCCGAACGCCGGACGACGTTGAGGAACAGGTCGGCGATCCACTTGCCCGGATTGCGCAACGGGCGTTCGAACTGGATCAGCAACACGACGCGCGTCCCGCACGTGTCGTTCCAGACCTCGTGGTTATAGGTGTCGTCGAAGACCAAAGTCTCGCCCTCCGACCAGCGAACCGTGCGGTTGTGGACGCGCATGCGGACATCGCCGTCGCGCGGCACGATCAGGCCGAGGTGGCAGGTGATCAGCCCCTTGGTCACGCCGCGATGCTCGGGGATATGCGTGCCGGGCGCCAGGATCGAGAAGAACGCGCTGTTGAGCCCGGGAATCGTCGCGACGAGATCGCGGGTCTTCGGGCAGCGATCGAGGTTGTCGTCGATCGGATAGCCATAGCCCCACAGGAAGAAGGACCGCCATTTGTCGACCTCGGCGATCGCGCGGTGATCGGGCGAAATCGTGGCCAGGCTGGGCGAGGCCTCGCCGCGCAGCGCGACCGATACCGCTTCGTCGCGAATGTCCTGCCAATGCTCGCGCAGATGCTGCGTCCAGGCGAAGTCGCGAACGTCGAGGACGGGCTCGTTCGAGACCAGCGACGAGGAGGCGATGAGCGTGTCGAAGACGCCGCGCAGATGCTTGCCGACGCGGATGATCAGCGGGCGGCCGGGTTCGGCCTGCATCTTCGCCCCGGGGACGGGCGCGCCGGATATGACGTTCAGATCGGGTACCAGGTGATCGCCCCGCGACGGCCCGCGGCCAAATTTTCGCGATTGTACAGGCAGGTGTCCTGCATGGCCTTCCACAAGCATTCGCGCTCCATTTGGCATCCGCCGTCAACATCGTCAGCTCGCGGCCTTCGAATGGTCGGCCGATATTGCAACTATGAGACGAAATGATGGCGTTTCTATGGGTTTGCCCGGATATCGCCGCCGCGCCCGCCACGGCGCCGCAGCGCTGGCGGAGCGCGGCGGGGGGCGCTACAGGGCGTCATGGTGTCTTTACCGCGTGCGCTCGGCGCTGCTCTTCTCCTGTCCCTCGTGGCCGGTCTTGCGATCCCCGTCAGCGGACAATCGGACTCCCCGCCAAACGTCGGGTCCCCGCAAAACCAGCGCCTGTCTCCAGCCAGGCAGCGGCCCCGCAGCCGCAGCGTCCCGTCCAGGTCGCGATGCCCGGCGAGGCGCCGACGCTCCCCGGACTGACCGGCGTCGACACGACCGCCTGGCTGTACAAGGGCAGCGACCTCACGCGCGATCCCGAATGGAAGTTCGGCACGCTGCCCAACGGCGTGCGTTTCGCGGTGCGCAAGAACGGCGTTCCCCCGGGCCAGGTCTCGGTGCGCGTGCGGATCGACGCGGGATCGCTCAACGAGACCGATGACGAGCGGGGATACGCGCATTTCATCGAGCATCTGTCGTTCCGCGGATCCGAATATGTTCCCGACGGCGAGGCGAAGCGCGTCTGGCAGCGGTTCGGCGCGACGTTCGGTTCGGACACCAACGCGCAGACGACGCCGACCTCGACGACGTACAAGCTCGACCTGCCCTCGGCGACCGAGGCGGGGCTCGACGAAAGCCTCAAGATCCTGTCGGGGATGATGGAGAAGCCCGTCCTGACCGATGCGACGGTCACGGCCGAACGTCCCGTCGTGCTCGCCGAGCAGCGCGAACAGCCGGGGCCGCAAGTGCGGATCGGGGATGCCGTGCGCTCGACCTTCTTTGCAGGCCAGCCGCTGGCGGATCGCTCGCCGATCGGCAGCATTAAGACGCTCGAGGCCGCGACCGGCGCGAGCATCAAGGCATTCCACGACCGCTGGTACCGGCCCGAGAACACCGTCGTGATCATTTCGGGCGACATGGACCCGACGCTGTTCGGGCGGCTGGTCGTCAAGAACTTCGCCGACTGGAAGGGCGCGGGTCCGTTCACCCCGGCGCCGAGCTTCGGCAAGCCCGACCCGAGCGCGCCCGCCGCGACGACGATCGCCGAATCGTCGCTGCCCGCGATCGTCACGCTCGGCGTGGTACGCCCCTGGGTCTACAAGGACGACACCGCGATCATGAACCAGACGCGGCTGGTCGACGTTCTCGCCACCCGCCTGATCAGCCGCCGGCTCGAAACGCGCGCGCGTGCGGGCGGCAGCTATCTCCAGGCGGGCGTGTCGATCGACGACGTATCGCGCTCCGCGAACCTGACCAGCGTCAACATCGTGCCGATCGGTACGAACTGGGAAGCCGCGCTGAAGGACGTGCGCGCGGTCATCTTCGACGCGCAGACCAACGCGCCGAGCCAGGCCGAGGTCGACCGCGAATATGCCGATTTCGACACCATCATGCGGACGCAGGTCGAAACCGCCCGCGTCGAGGCGGGGGCGCGACAGGCCGACGACATGGTCGGAGCCCTCGACATCCGCGAGACGGTCGCCGGGCCTGAAACCTCGTACAAGATCCTTCAGGATGCCAAGGCCAAGGGCATGTTCACGCCCGCCACGTTGCTGGCGGCGTCGAAGCGCATCTTCGAAGGAACCGCGACGCGTGCGCTGGTCAACACGATCACGCCCGATTCGACCGCAGCCGCCAAGCTTGAAGCGGCGCTGAAGGCGGATGTCAGCGGGCTTGCGGGCACGCGTCGCCAGCAGAATGCGGTGACGTTCGCCGCGCTGCCGTCGCTCGGCAAGCCCGGCGCGATCGCGTCGCGCGCCAAGATCGCCGCGTTCGACATGGAGCAGGTGAATTTCGCAAACGGCACGCGGTTGCTGCTGTTTCCCAACACGGGCGAGACCGGTCGCGTCTATGTGCGGGTCCGGTTCGGGCGCGGGTATCAGGCGATCCCGTCCAACCGTCCAAGCCCCGCATGGGCGGGCGATCTCGCGCTGGTCGCGAGCGGTGTCGGCAAGCTCGACCAGGGCGATCTCGACCAGCTGACGGCGGGACGGCGGATCGGGCTCGATTTCGGGATCGACGACGATGCCTTCACGCTCGGCGCGCTGACGTCGCCGGCCGACTATGCGGACCAGCTCAAGCTGATGGCGGCCAAGCTCGCCTTCCCGGCATGGGACGCGGCGCCGGTGGCGCGCGCACGCGCGGCGGCGCTGGCGGCGTTCGCGGGGTATGATTCGTCTCCCGACGGCGTCCTGTCGCGCGATCTCGAAGGCCTGCTGCGCGATGGCGATCCGCGCTGGGGCACGCCGTCGCGCAAGGCGGTCGAGACGCTCAACGCAAAGGACTTCCGCAAGTTCTGGGAGCCGGTGCTCGCGACCGGGCCGATCGAGGTCTCGGTGTTCGGCGACGTGAAGACCGAAGAGGCGGTGGCGGCGGTTGCCAACAGCTTCGGCGCGATGGCCGCGCGCAAGGCGTCGACCAGCACCGGCGCACCGGTCGGCTTCCCCGCGCACGTGGCGACGCCGGTGATGCGGACGCATACCGGCCCCGAGAACCAGGCGGCGGCGGTCATCGCCTGGCCGACCGGCGGGGGCATCGCGGCGATCACCGACAGCCGCCGGCTCGACGTGCTGGCGCAGGTGTTCGCCGACCGGCTGTTCGAGCGGCTGCGGCAGGCGGCGGGCGCCAGCTACAGTCCGAACGTCCAGAGCCAGTGGCCGGTCGGGATGGACAGCGGCGGTCGGCTCGTCGCGATCGGCCAGGTCGCGCCTGAAAAGGTCGCGTTCTTCTTCGAGACCGCGCGGAAGATCGCTGCCGAGCTTGTCTCGACGCCGATCGCCGAGGACGAACTGCAGCGGATCAAGCGGCCGATGGGGCAGTACATCCTTCGCGCCTCGACCGGGAACCAGTTCTGGTTGCAGCAGCTCGGCGGCGCCACCTACGATCCGCGACGGATCGACGCGACCAAGCGGATCGCCGAGGATCTGGTCGCGACGACGCCTGCGGAATTGCAGGCGATCGCGGCGAAGTATCTGCGGCCGGACCGTGACTGGACGATGGCAGTGGTGCCCGCTGCCGCGGCCGGGCCAAAGGCACCAGCAAAATAGCACGGGGGCCGGGGGCAACCCCGGCCGACCGAAGCGTGCGCTCCCGGCGGCAAAAGGTTCCCTCGCCCGGCGTCGAACGGCGCGATTTCAGTGCAGTTGGTCGAACATCGCGCCCGGGGGCCGGATCGATCGCCGGGCCGCGGGCGTTGCTAAGTCGTTCATACCCGGGAGTGTATTGATGAATAAGACGTGGTTAGCGCTGGCGGTTGCCGGCGGACTGGGCGTGTCCGCCTGTTCGGGCTCGGCCTCGAACGAAATGGGCACTGCGAACGATACGGGCGCGACGAATGATTCGGGCGACGCGATGGTGTCGCTGCGCAATCTGGGCGAATCGAACATCGCGGCGCCGGCACCGGCCTCGTTCACGGTGAAGGGCGATCTGATCCCCACCCCGTCGGACACCGCGTCGCGGTATTTCCTGTTGCGCGAACGGCGGGCGATCGGCGGCACCGTGATCGCGATCATCCGGCAGGAGCATGCCGGGCGCGTCGCCTATGCCCGCACCGAAGTCGATTGCGAGCACCGCCTGTTCCATGTGCTCGGCGTCGCCGCGCGACGTTCGCTGGTCGAGACAACGATCGCGTATGACGGCCCGCTGCGGCCGATCGAGGGGCTGCCCCTGCGCGAGGAGCTTGCGACCTATGTGTGCAAGCGGAGCAACATCCCGCTCGGCGCAGCCTGAGCGAGCGGGGGCCCGCCGCCGGCGGGTCCCCCGTGTCCGGGCGCGGTACGATCAGCTCTTGTAAAGTGCGTCGAGCCGTTCGCCATAGGCCTGCCGAATGACGTGACGCCGGATCTTCAGGCTCGGCGTCAGTTGTTCGTTCTCGATCGCGAACGGCCCGTCCGCAAGGACGAAGCGCCGGACGCGTTCCGTCACCGTCAGATCCTTGTTCACGCGCTCGATCGCATGACCGATCGCGGTGCGATATTCGCTGTTCTCCGCGAGTTTCCCGAAGCTGCAGACGTCACCATTCGCCGCACACCATTGCTGCGTCCATTCGGGATCGGCGACGACCAGCGCGACCATGTACGGGCGCTTGTCGCCCGCGATCATCGCCTGGACGATCTCGGGCTGGAGCGTGAGCATCCCCTCGATCTTCTGCGGGGCGACATTCTCGCCCTTGTCGTTGATGATCAGGTCCTTCTTGCGATCGGTGATGCGGATGCGACCCTTGTCGTCGATCTCGCCGACGTCGCCGGTGTGCAGCCACCCGTCCTTCAGCACCTTCGCGGTCTCGGCGTCGTTGCGCCAATAGCCGTGCATGACGAGCTCGCCGCGGACCAGGATCTCGCCGTCCTCGGCGATCCGCACCTCGGTATCCTTGAGCGGCGGGCCGACCGAGTCCATCCGCACGCCCGCTTGCGGGCGGTTGCACGAGATAACGGGCGCGGCCTCGGTCTGGCCATAGCCCTGGAGGAAGGTGAGGCCGATCGATTCGAAGAACAGCCCGACCTCGGGGTTGAGCGGCGCGCCGCCCGAGATCATCGCCTTCAGCCGGCCGCCGAACTTCTTGGCGATCTTCGGCTTGAACAAGGTCGCGACCGCGGCCTGCGCCGGCCTGTCGATCAGGCGGAGCTTGCCCGCATAGCGCCTGGCGCCGATGTCGAGTGCGCGGGCGAGCAGATAGGCCGACGCGCCGCCCTGTTTCTCGATCGTCTTCGAGATGCGCGTGCGCAGCACTTCGAACAGGCGGGGGACGACGAACATGATCGTCGGGCGCGTCTCCTCGATGTTCGCGGCGAGCTTTTCGAGGCCCTCGGCATAATAGATCTGGCCGCCGAGCGAGATCGGGAAATGCTGGCCGCCGGTATGCTCATAGGCGTGGCTGAGCGGCAGGAACGAGAGGAAGACCTCGTCGTCCCAGCCGAAATCCTCCGAGATCACCGTGGCGCACCCGGCGCAATTGTGCAGGATCGCGCCGTGATGCTGCATCACGCCGCGCGAGGCGCCGCCGGTGCCCGAGGTGTAGATGATGCAGGCGAGATCGTCGCGGGTGAAGGTCGCACGCGCCGCCGCCGCCTCGGGCGTGGTCGGGTGCGCGGCGATCAGCGCGTGCCAGTTGTGGAAATCGATCGAGGCGGGGACGCGCATGTCCTCGAGCCCGATCACGATCTGCGCCTGGTTCGAGCGCAGGACCGCGGGGAGCACCGTCTTGGCGAGCTTCGCGGTCGAGACGATGATCGCGCAGGCGCCCGCATTCTCGATGATGTGCAGGTGATCGCGTTCGGTGTTCGTGACATAGGTGGGCACCGTCACGCAGCCCGCCGCCATGATCGCGAGGTCGCTGAGGCACCATTCGGGGCGATTCTCGGCGACCAGCATCACCCGGTCGCCGGGCTTCAGTCCGATCGCGGTGAGTGCGGTGGCGAGGCTCGCCACCTGTCTCGCGGCGTCCGCCCAGCTGGTTGCGACCCAGGCGCCGCTCTGCTTGGTCCAGAGGAACGGTGCGTCACCCCGCTCGGCGGCGCGCGTGAAGAACATCGTGACGAGGTTCGGGAATCGTTCGAGCTGGCGGGGCATGGTCTCTCCTGGGGCGCTCTTGCTGCTCGATATTCGACACTGCGGCATGCTTCAAAGCACGGGCAGTATAACAATATTCGTCATCCCAGCGAAAGCTGGGATCCAGAGCCGCGACCGGCGTCGCCTTTGGCTCTGGATCCCGGGTCGAGCCCGGGATGACGATGGTTTAAACGCTCATTCCGGCGCGCGTTGCAGCGCACCCACGCGCTGGATCTGTGTCACCGTGCCGTCCTGCGCGATCGCGACGCCTTCGCTGCGCGGATCCGCCGCGCCGACCCAGCGGCCGCCCACGCGCTCGACCGCGTTCGCCTTCAGCCCCAACGCGGTGACCTGCACCGTCTCGCCGAGCGCCTCGAGCGCGGGGACCATCGCCTCGCGTTCGGTGCCCTTCTCGACCGCGGCGACATGGCCGGGCGCATAGACCAGCCCGAGCGCGATCGACTCCTGCGCGGACAGTTTCCAGTCGACGACGCCGATGATCGCCTTCGCCACCTGCGCGATGATCGTCGAACCGCCCGCCGCGCCGACTGCGAGCCGGACCTTGCCGTCGGGGCCGTAGACGATCGTCGGGCTCATCGAACTGCGCGGCCGCTTGCCGCCCTCGACGCGGTTGGCGACGAGATAGCCGTTCTTGTCGGGGACGGTGTCGAAGTCGGTCAGCTGGTTGTTGAGCACGGTGCCGTCGACGCTCAGCCCCGAGCCGAAATAGCCCTCGACCGTGGTCGTGACCTCGACGACGTTGCCGCGCGCATCGGCGATCGCAAGATCGGTCGTGCCGGCGACCTCGCTGACGGGTGCGGACTGCCGCGCGGGGGCACCGGGGGCGAGCCGGCGCTGACGCTCGGCATCGTCGCGGTCGGCTGGATCAGCGCCGACCGCGACGCGAGATAGGCGGGGTCGAGCATGCCCTTGACCGGCACCGAGACGAAATCGGGATCGCCGACGTACAGGTCGCGGTCCGCATAGGCGAGCCGCGAGCTCTCGGCGAACAAATGCCATGCCTGCGGACTGTCCTTGCCGAGCCTGCTCATGTCGAAGCGTTCGAGCTGTTTCAGGATCATCAGCACGGTGATGCCGCCCGACGAGGGCGGGCCCATGCCGCAGACGCGGTACACGCGGTATTTGACGCAGACGGGCGGGCGCGACTTCGCGTCATAGGTGGCGAGGTCGCCCGTCGTCATCTTCGACGGATTGCGCGCGGCGGTGTTGACCGTGGTGACGATCTTCTGCGCCTGCGGGCCGACATAGAAGCTGTCGGCGCCCTGGCGCGCGATGCGCTCAAGGAGCGCGGCCTGCGCGGGGTTCCGGATCGTCGCGCCGACCGCGACGGGCGATCCGTCGGGGGCAGAGAACAGCGCGCGCGTCTCGGGCGTGATGTGGCCGCCATAGGCCTTCATCCCGTTGACGAGTCGCGGCGTGGCCTTGAAGCCGGTGGTCGCGAGCCGGATCGCGGGGTCGAACAGCCGCGCCCAGGGGAGTTTGCCCGACGCCCGGTGCGCGAGCGCCATGCCGCGCAGCGCACCGGGGACGCCGACGCTGCGGCCGCCGGGAACCGCGTCGCGGTGGCTGAGCGGGGTGCCGTCGGGAGCGTAGAACCAGCGCGGATCGGCAGCGGCGGGTGCCTTTTCACGCGCGTCGATCGTGCTGATCGCGCCGTTCGCCGTGTGGCTGACCCAGAAGCTGCCGCCGCCGATGCCGGAGCTTTGCGGTTCGACGACGTTGAGCGCGAGCATCGTCGCGATCGCCGCGTCGGTCGCGCTCCCGCCCGCGCGCAGGATCTCGGCACCCGCCGCGGCGGCGCGCGGGTCGGCGGCGCTGACCATGCCCTGGTCCTTCGCCGGAGTGGGGCCGGGGGCGGGGGCGGTCCGGCGGGCTTCGGCGGTGGCGGTGGGGAGGAGGAGGGCGAGCGCGAGTAGGGGAGTCTTCATCGCGCGCGAACCTAGCGCGGATCGGGTGGGTGGCAAGGCGTCCGCCGCAATCTCACCGTCATCCTGGGCTCGACCCAGGATCCAGAGCCACGAAGATCACCGTGTGTGGCTCTGGATCCCAGCTTTCGCTAGGATGACGAAATGTGTCAGCGGGCGTCGATACCTACCGCGTCGGCGATGGTGGCGAAACCGTCGCGGGTCAGCAGTGCGTCTAGGTCGCGCAGCATCCGGGCGGGGAGGCCGGGGCCTTCGTACACCAAAGCGGTGTAGAGCTGGACGAGGCTCGCCCCTGCACGGAGGCGGGCATAGGCCTCCGCACCGCTGCCGATGCCGCCGACCGAGATCAGCGGGATCGCCGCACCGGTCGCCGCGTGGAAGTCCGCCAGGCGCTGGCGGGCGAGCGGGGCGAGCGGGGCACCCGACAGGCCGCCGGTTTCCTTGGCGTTTGCCGAGCGCAGGCCGGGGCGGCCGATCGTCGTGTTGTTGACGATCAGCGCGTCGATCCGGTTGTCGATTGCGGCGCGGGCGATGTCGTCGATGTCCGCGGGCTCGAGGTCGGGCGCGACCTTGAGGAAGATCGGCGTGGTCCCCTTGGCGGCAGTGCAGGCGGCGAGCAGGTCGCGCAGCGCCGCACCGTGCTGCAGATCGCGCAGGCCCGGCGTGTTGGGCGAGCTGATGTTGATCGTGATGTAATCGGCGTGCGGCGCGGCGCAGGTAACGCCGTGGACGTAGTCGGCGGTGCGATCGGTCGCGTCCTTGTTTGCGCCGACGTTGATGCCGAGCACGCCCTTGCCGCGGCTGTGCGCCTTCGCACGGTCGAGCGCCGCGTCGAGGCCGCCATTGTTGAAGCCGAGGCGGTTGATCACCGCGCGGTCTTCGGGGAGGCGGAAGATGCGCGGCTTGGGATTGCCGGGTTGGGGCAGGGGGTGAGCGTGCCGATCTCGACGCTGCCGAGCCCGAGCCCGAAGAACCCGTCGATCGCGCGACCGTCCTTGTCGACGCCCGCCGCAAGGCCGACCGGGTTGGGAAAGGCGATCCCCGCGACTGTCGTTGCAAGCCGTGGGACGGATGGGGCGAGCGGCGTGCCGGCCTTGCCCCAGGCGGCGAGCGCGGCGATCGTCAGGCCATGCGCGCGTTCGGCGTCGAGGCGGAAGAGAAGCGGGTGGTAGAAGGCCATGCCCCGTCCTCGCGTCCCGGCGGGGAGCGTCAAGGTGCAGCCTTGGCTATGCCGCATTCCGGTGTCTGCCACACGCCGTCACCCCAGCGCACGCTGGGGTCTCCCGGTTACGGCCGCCCGACCCGAGCCGGGAGACCCCAGCGTGCGCTGGGGTGACGGCGGATTTTGGAGTCGAAAGGGCATGCTCAGTTGCGAGTCGTTAGCACTGGCGGACGGGTTGACGCTGCCCGTCGCAAAGCCCATTTGTCAATCGGATCATATCGGTCCGATTGGACTCACGAAGCACCATGCGTCTTTCCAGCCTAGCCGACTATGCGGTAGTCATGATGAGCGCCGCGGCGCGTCATTGTGGCGGTATCGCGCGGCTGAACGCGACGCTGCTGAGCGAGGAGACCGGCGTGCCGCTGCCGACCGTGCAGAAGCTGGTCAGCCGCTTGTCGGCCGCGGGTCTGATCGAGAGCACGCGCGGGACCGGCGGCGGGTTTCGCCTGTCGCGGCCGCCCGCGTCGATCTCGCTCGCCGACATCATCGAGGCGGTCGAGGGCCCGATCGCGCTGACCGCGTGCGTCGACGGTGCGGCGCAGGATTGCTGCATCGACCAGACATGCAAGGTGAAGCCGCACTGGAACGCGGTCAACGGCGCGGTCCGCGGCGCGCTCGCCGGCGTGACGCTCGCCAGTCTCTTGCAAGTCCCGAATTCGCCGGTGCCCGCATGACGCGCGCAGCGACTTACCCCTTTCTCCGCGATCTCTGCGCCTCCGCGCGCACAATCTCGTATTCGCGCAGGGGCGCAGAGATCGCAGAGTTTTTAGAGAGCCGCGTTGCGGCGGAGATGGAATGATGGCTACCCGGAACGCAGAGGCATATGCCGCCGCGAACAAGACGTACGAGTGGGGCTTCTCCTCGGACATCGAACAGGAATTCGCGCCCAAGGGCCTGTCGGAAGACACGGTGCGCTTCATTTCCGCCAAGAAGGGCGAGCCGCAGTGGATGCTCGACTGGCGGCTGAAGGCGTTCGCGTTGTGGCAGACGATGGAGGCGCCCGACTGGTCGAAGCTCAACGTGCCGCCGATCGATTACCAGGACGCCTATTATTACGCGGAGCCCAAGGCGAAGCCGAAGCTGGGGAGCCTCGACGAGGTCGATCCCGAGATCCTGCGCGTGTACGAAAAGCTCGGCATCCCGATCGGCGAGCAGAAGATGCTCGCGGGCGTGGTCGAGGATCCGCTGAACGAGGACGGCACGCCGAAGCGCCGCGTCGCGGTCGATGCGGTGTTCGACAGCGTCTCGGTCGCGACGACGTTCCGCAAGGAATTGGAGGCCGCGGGCGTGATCTTCCGGTCGATCTCCGAGGCGATCAAGGAATATCCCGATCTCGTCCGCAAGTGGCTCGGCAAGGTCGTGCCGCAGCGTGACAATTACTTCGCGACGCTGAACTCGGCGGTCTTCTCCGACGGCACGTTCGTCTACATTCCCGAGGGTGTGCGTTGCCCGATGGAGCTGTCGACCTATTTCCGGATCAATGCCGAGAATACCGGGCAGTTCGAACGCACGCTGATCGTCGCCGACAAGGGGTCGTACGTCTCGTATCTCGAGGGCTGCACCGCGCCGATGCGCGACGAGAACCAGCTGCATGCCGCGGTCGTCGAACTCGTCGTGCTCGACGATGCCGAGATCAAGTACTCGACCGTGCAGAACTGGTATCCGGGCGACGAGAATGGCGTCGGCGGGATCTACAATTTCGTCACCAAGCGCGCATTGTGCCAGGGCAAGAACTCGAAGGTCAGCTGGACGCAGGTCGAGACCGGCAGCGCGATCACGTGGAAATATCCGTCGTGCGTGCTGGCGGGCGACGGCTCGGTCGGCGAATTCTATTCGGTCGCGGTGACGAACAACCGCCAGCAGGCCGATACCGGCACGAAGATGATCCACCTCGGCAAGAATACGCGGTCGACGATCGTGTCGAAGGGGATTTCGGCGGGGCGCTCGGACAACACCTATCGCGGGCTGGTGCGCGTCGCGCCGACCGCGGAAGGCGTGCGCAACTTCACCCAGTGCGACAGCCTGCTGCTCGGCGACCAGTGCGGCGCGCATACCGTGCCGTATATCGAGGTCCGCAACCCGTCCGCGCAGATCGAGCATGAGGCGACGACGTCGAAGATCTCCGAGGACCAGCTGTTCTACGCGATGTCGCGAGGGCTGGATGCGGAGGCCGCGGTCGCGCTGATCGTCAACGGCTTCGCGCGCGAGGTGCTGCAGCAGCTGCCGATGGAGTTCGCGGTCGAAGCGCAGAAGCTGCTGGGGATCTCGCTGGAAGGGTCTGTGGGGTGATCCCCGCCCGTCATCCCGCCGGCGCGGGCATGACGGGACAGTGCTGGCGCAGGACGCGGCGCGGAAATTTAGAGATTTGGAATTGGGCAGAATTCGATGCTGAAAATTGAAAACCTTCATGCCGAGATCGACGGCAAGGAAATCCTCAAGGGGCTCTCGCTCGAGGTGAATGCGGGCGAGGTGCACGCGATCATGGGGCCGAACGGCGCGGGCAAGTCGACGCTGGGCTATGTGCTCGGCGGGCGGCCTGGGTACGAGGTCACGTCTGGCTCGGTAACGTTCGGCGGCGTCGACCTGCTCGAGCTCGAGGCGCATGAGCGCGCCGCGGCGGGCGTGTTCCTCGGCTTTCAGTATCCGGTCGAGATTCCCGGCGTGTCGAACGTCCAGTTCCTGCGCGAGGCCTTGAACGCCCAGCGCGCGACACGCGACGAGAAGGCGCTGTCGGGCGGCGAGTTCCTGAAGCTCGCGCGCGGGCAGGCGGATCTGCTCGGCATGGATTACGACATGCTCAAGCGGCCCGTGAATGTCGGCTTTTCGGGCGGCGAGAAGAAGCGCAACGAGATGGTGCAGATGGGCATCGTCAACCCGAAGTTCGCGATTCTCGACGAGACGGACTCGGGCCTCGACATCGATGCGCTGCGCGTCGTCGGCGACGGCATCAACCGCATCATGCGCGCGCCCGACAAGGCGGTGCTGCTGATCACGCATTACCAGCGGCTGCTCGATTATGTGGAGCCGGACTTCGTCCACGTTCTCGCCGACGGCCGCATCGTCCGGTCGGGCGGCAAGGAACTGGCGCAGCAGCTCGAGAGCGAAGGCTATGTGGGGATCGCCGCGTGACGATGCTGCTCGACCTTCCCTCGACGCGCGAGGAATCGTGGCGCTGGGGTGATCCGGCGGCGATCGCCGCGGCGGCCGGGTTGCCGCGCGGCGAGGCGCTGGCGGGCGCGTGGTTCCTCGATCTGGAGGGCGCGCGGGCGGTGTTCGTCGATGGCGTGCTCGATGAGGGGCGGAGCGATCTGCGCCATGTCGCGATCGCGCCGCTCGAGGGTGGCGAGCATGTGCTCGGCCGTCGCACGACCGGTAATGGCTGGTCGCTGCGCGTCGACGCGAATGCGTCGGCCGAGCTGATCCAGATCGTCCATATCTCGACCGGGGGCGACAACCAGCTCCCCGCCGAGATCGTGCTGGCGGGTGGTGCGCAGGCGTCGGTCGTCGAAACCTATGTCGGCACCGGCTGGTCGAACCGGTCGACGCGAATGACGCTGGGTGCGGGTGCGAAGCTGACGCGCGCGGTGCGGTTGCTGCAGGCGAGCGGGTTCGTGTCGTTGCGCGACGAGGCGGATGTCGGCGCGGAGGCGAGCCTGATCGTGACGGTGCTCGGCGCGGGCGATGCGGGCACGCGGATCGATGGTGCGATCACCGTGTCGGGTGACGATGCGTTTGCCGAATATGGCGGCGCGTTGCTGACGCGGAAGGCGCAGAAGCAGGAATGCGCGCTGTCGGTGCGGCATGCCGCGCTGAACGGGCAGAGCAAGCAGATCTGGCGCGCGGTCGCCGCGGATACGTCGACGGCGAGCCTTGCCGCGCGGGTCGAGGTGGCGCGCGATGCGCAGAAGACCGACGGCGTGCAGTCGTTGCGCGGCCTGCTGCTCAAGCGCACCGCGACGGTCAATCTGAAGCCCGAGCTCGAGATCTTCGCCGACGACGTGAAGTGCGCGCACGGCGCGACGGTCGGCGAGCTCGATCAGCGCGCGTTGTTCTACATGCAGAGCCGCGGCATCCCGCATGCCAAGGCGCAGGCGCTGCTGACGCGCGCGTTCGTCGGCGATGCGTTCGCGCAGATCGCGGACGAGACGGTGCGCGACGCGTTCGTCGCGGACGCGGATGCGTGGCTGGAGGCGGCGCTGTGACTCTGACGCTCGAAACGCGCCCGCTCGACCGGGTATCGGACTTCCCGGCTATCCCCGAGGGCTGGGCGTATCTCGATACCGCTGCCACCGCGCAGAAGCCGCAACCTGTGGTCGACGCGATCACGCGTGCGTATGGCGAGACCTATGCGACCGTGCACCGCGGCGTGTACCAGCGCTCGGCCGACATGACGGTCGCGTACGAAGCGGCGCGGGGGGCGGTAGCGCGGTTCATCGGCGCGGGATCGCCCGACGAGATCGTGTTCGTGCGCGGCGCGACCGAGGCGATCAACCTGGTCGCGACCTGCTGGGCGGGGACCGAGCTGAAGGCGGGCGACCGCATCCTGCTGTCGATGCTCGAACATCATTCGAACATCGTGCCGTGGCAGATGATCGCCGAGGCACGCGGTGTCGCGATCGACGTGCTGCCGCTGACGCCGGACCATAGCATCGACCTCGATGCGATGGAGCGGATGATCACGCCCGCGCACAAGCTGGTCGCGCTCGGGCATGTGTCGAACGTGCTCGGCTCGGTGCTCGACGCCAAGCGCGCGACGGAGATCGCGCATTCGGTCGGCGCGAAGATCCTGATCGACGGCTGTCAGTCGGTGCCGCGCATCGCGGTCGACGTGACGGCGATCGGCTGCGATTTCTACGTGTTCTCGGGCCACAAGCTGTACGGCCCGACCGGGATCGGCGTGCTGTGGGCAAAGCCCGAGCTGCTCGAGGCGATGCCGCCCTATCAGGGTGGCGGGTCGATGATCGACAGGGTGTCGTTCGCGAAGACGACGTACGCGCCGCCGCCGGGACGGTTCGAGGCGGGGACGCCGCATATCGTCGGCGCGCTCGGGCTGCATGCCGCGATCGATTATGTCGAGAGTATCGGGCTTGGCGCGATCCATGCGCATGAGACCGCGCTGGTGACTGCGACGCGCGAGGCGCTGTCGGGAATCAATTCGGTGCGGCTGTACGGCCCGGCGGACTCGGCGGGGATCGTCTCCTTTACGATCGAGGGGGTTCATCCGCACGACATCGGCACCATATTGGACGAAGAGCGCGTCGCGATCCGGGCGGGCCATCACTGTGCGCAGCCGCTGATGGAGGCGCTGGGCGTCGAGGCGACGGCACGCGCGAGCTTCGGGGTCTATAACGGCCCTGCCGACGTCGATGCGCTGGTGCGCGGTATCGCGCGAGTAACGAGGATATTTGGATGAGCGATCGGTTCGAGATCGAGGAAGTCGAGGCGGTGCAGTCGCCGCCCAAGGCGCGTGTCGTGCTGGACACCGACGGCGATGCGGAGCGCAAGCGCGACTATCTCGCCGGGTTCCTGGCGCAGAAGCCGCAGGTGGACTCGCCCGGCGAACCGGGTGGCGCGGTGTACGATGCGATCATCGATGCGCTGAAGGAGATCTACGATCCCGAGATCCCGGTGAACATCTATGATCTCGGGCTGATCTACGGCGTCGAGGTGACCGAGGACGGGCATGCGGTGGTGTCGATGACGCTGACGACGCCGAACTGCCCGGTTGCGGAGTCGATGCCCGCCGAGGTCGAGATGCGGGTCGGGTCAGTGCCGGGCGTGGGGTTTGCGGAAGTGAACCTGGTCTGGGATCCGCCTTGGGATCCGCAGAAGATGTCGGATGAAGCCAAGCTCGAACTGGGCATGCTGTAGTGACTTGCCCCTCCCCTTCAGGGGAGGGGGCGGGGGTGGGGCCTTCGCCGCCGCGCGCGCGGCTTGGTCGGGCGCCCCACCCCAACCCCTCCCCTGAAGGAGAGGGGCTTTAGATGGAAGGAACGAGCCATGGCGACGACATTGCGAGCACGCCCGGCGGCGCTGAACCTGACGGCGACGGCGCACGCACGGATCGCGGACCTGATGGCGCGCGCGCCGGAGGGGTCGATCGGGGTCAAGCTGTCGACGCCCAAGCGCGGGTGTTCGGGGCTCGCCTATTCGGTCGATTATGTGAGCGAGGCCAAGCCGTTCGACGAGCGGATCGACACCCCCGGCGGCACGCTGTTCGTCGATGGCGGGTCGATCCTGTATCTGATCGGCTCGACGATGGACTGGGTCGAGGACGACTTTACCGCGGGGTTCGTATTCCAGAACCCCAACGCCAAGGGTGCGTGCGGGTGCGGGGAGAGCTTTACGGTCTGAGCGGGCGGGGGGCGTTTCTCCTCCTATGATCGTCATCCCCGGGGAGGCGGGGATCCATAGCGGCAGATTGTGATGATCGATCGCGAGCTCAGCCAGTCTGGATTCCCGCCTGCGCGGGAATGACGGTAGGGGGTTGGGGGGCGTTACCGTCATGCGGCCGCCCGACCGGGCAAAGGTTGCCGCCCGGACGGACCGCGTTACAAGGACCTCGCCAAATGGACCCCGGCCGTGTGCCGGGGTGGCGCGCTGGACCGAACGGAATGATCCGCGTCCAGATTGACGAGGGGATCTACGTGGCCAGTCTGTTTCGCCGAAAAATCGTTACCGAGCAGCCGCCCGAGCATCAGCTCGCGCGGACGTTGTCGTGGCCGCATCTGGTCGCGATGGGCGTGGGCGGGATTGTCGGTACGGGCATCCTGACGCTGATCGGCGTCGGAGCCGGACTCGCGGGCCCCGCGGTCATCCTGTCGTTTGTCATCGCCGGCGGAATCTGTGCCTGCGCCGCGCTCGCCTATGCCGAGATGGCGACGATGATCCCGGCGAGCGGAAGCGCGTACACCTATAGCTATGTCGTGCTCGGCGAGCTGATCGCCTGGGTGATCGGCTGGAGCCTCATCCTCGAATATTCACTGGTGGTGTCGACCGTCGCGGTCGGCTGGTCGGGCTATGCCGCGCCGTTGCTGCGCGGCGCGTTTGGCTTTCCCGAGGCACTGACGCTCAGCCCCGAGCTGGGCGGTATCCTCAACGTGCCAGCGATCGTCATCATCGCGGTCGTCGCGGGCGTGCTGTCGTTCGGGACGCGCGAGAGCGCGACGCTGAACGCGGTACTGGTGGGCGTGAAGATGATCGCGCTGACCGTGTTCGTGTTCATCGCGCTGCACTATTTCAACGCCGCGAACCTGCATCCGTTCATGCCCTACGGCTTCCCAAAAGCAGTCGCGCCCGATGGCGCCGAGCGCGGGGTGATGGCGGCGGCGGCGATCATCTTCTTCGCCTTCTACGGGTTCGACGCGATCTCGACCGCGGCGGAGGAGACGAAGAATCCGGCGCGCGACCTCGCGATCGGCATCCTCGGGTCGATGGTGGTGTGCATCGCGATCTACATCCTCGTCGCGGTCGCCGCGGTGGGGGCGCTGTCCTATACGCGGTTCGCTGGCTCGGCCGAGCCGCTCGCGCTGATCCTGCGCGAGATCGGGCGGCCGGGGTTCGCGACGTTCCTCGGCGCGTCGGCGGTCATCGCCCTGCCGACCGTGCTGCTCGCCTTTTTGTTCGGGCAGAGCCGGATCTTCTTCACGATGGCGCGTGACGGCTTGCTGCCGCTCGGCCTCGCCAAGGTGTCGAAGCGCGGCGCGCCGGTGCGGATCACGTGGATCACCGCGGCGATCGTCGCGGTGATTGCAGGGCTGTTGCCGCTCGCCGAGATCGCCGCGCTTGCGAATGCAGGGACGCTCGCCGCGTTCGTCGCGGTGTGCGCGTGTATGCTGGTGATGCGCCGCCGTGCGCCCGATGCGATCCGCACCTTCCGTGCGCCGGCCGCGACGCTTGTGGGCATCGTCGGCATTCTCGGCTGCCTGTACCTATTCTTCAGCCTGCCTTCGAAGACGCAGCTGTATTTCGGGCTGTGGAACCTGCTCGGGCTGGTGATCTACTTCGTCTACGCCCGGCCACGAGCGCTGGCCGAATGAGTGGCTGGACGATCGGGATCATCGGCGGCTCAGGGCTGTACGGCGTCGAGGGGATCGAGGACGGGCGGTGGCAGACGGTGGAGACGTCCTGGGGGGCGCCGTCGGATGCGATCTATACCGGGCGCGTCGGGCCTGTCGGGGTGGCATTCCTGCCGCGGCATGGACGCGGGCACCGGATCTCTCCGTCGGAACTCAATGCGCGCGCAAATATCGATGCGCTCAAGCGCCTCGGCGTGACCGACGTGCTGGCGGTGTCGTCGGTCGGCTCGCTCGTCGAGGCCCGCCCGCCCGGCAGCTTCACGATCGTCGACCAGTTCATTGACCGCACCAAGGGGCGGCCATCGAGCTTCTTCGGGACCGGACTGGTCGCGCATATGTCGATGGCGGACCCGGTGTGTCCGCGGCTGTCCCGCTACGCCGCCAACGCCGCGCGTGACGCGGGGGCAGCGGTCGATGACCGCGGCACCTACCTCGCGATGGAGGGGCCGCAATTCTCGACGCGTGCGGAGAGCCGGCTGTACCGCCAATGGGGATGCGACGTGATCGGCATGACCGCGATGCCCGAGGCAAAGCTCGCGCGCGAGGCGGAGCTGCCTTACGCGCTGGTCGGCATGGTGACGGACTATGATAGCTGGCGCGAGGACGAGGCGGGGGTCGATGTCACGCAGGTCGTTGCGCAGCTCGGTGCGAATGCGGCCAAGGCGCGCGCGATGGTGATGGCGCTGTTGCGCGCGCTGCCGGCGGAGCGCGAGGCGTCGCCGATCGATACCTGTCTCGACAGCGCGATCATCACCGCGCGGGATGCGCGGGATCCGGCGCTCGTCGCAAAGCTGGACACTGTGGCAGGCCGCGCGCTTTAGCCTCGCGGCGACGTCGCGGCGGCGTACCGCAGGTGACGTATCGTCCTCTCATCGGCGACGCACGGCAGCCTGACGGGTACAGGCTCGGCGGGCAATTTTTGTAAAATTATTGTCATTCGTCGCGGCCGACACATTCGTGCAACATATCGGCGCGATGGAGGGGCGTCGCCGCTCCCTCTTCCCCCTGTGGACGGCGACATGACCGGGCCTCCCCTGTCCCGGTTCCCTCCCTGAACTACGGGGCGACTGTCATGGTCGCCCCGCCTTTTCGGGGTCGCGATCGCGATGCGGCGTCCACCATTCTTCCTGACCTGAAACACGTCATCCCAGCAAAGGCCGGGATATCCCTCGTGGTGGGCGACATGCGCCTCACGGGGATATCCCGGCCTTCGCTGGGATGACGGTAGTTCGGGTAGCTGAAGGCAGCCCCGCCGTCCCGGATCGCTCCGGGACGACGCCAGTCGCTTACGCCGCCAGCTTGCGCAGGACGTACTGGAGGATGCCGCCGTTGAGGAAGTATTCCAGCTCGTTGACGGTATCGATCCGGCACTTGGTCTCGAACGTCTCGCTGCTGCCGTCGGCGCGGGTCATCTTGACCGTCACGTCCTGACGCGGGCGGATGCTCGCCACGTCGAGGATGGTGAACGTCTCCGAGCCGTCGAGGCCGAGCGTCTTGCGATCCGTGCCCTCGGCGAACTGCAACGGCAGTACGCCCATGCCGACCAGGTTGGAGCGATGGATACGCTCGAAGCTCTCGGTAATGACTGCGCGGACGCCGAGCAGGTTGGTGCCCTTCGCCGCCCAGTCGCGCGACGAGCCGGTGCCATATTCCTTGCCGGCGACGATCACGAGCGGCGTGCCGTCCTGCTTGAAGCGCATCGCGGCGTCGTAGATCGCCATGACCTCGCCGTCATACTTCGACATGCCGCCTTCGACGCCGGGGACCATCTCGTTCTTGATGCGGATGTTGGCAAACGTGCCGCGCATCATCACGTCATGGTTGCCGCGACGGGCGCCATAGCTGTTGAAGTCGGCCTTGCTGACCTGATGCTCCTGGAGGAAGCGGCCGGCGGGGCTGTCCGCCTTGATCGAGCCTGCGGGCGAGATGTGATCGGTGGTGATCGAATCGCCGAGGATCGCGAGCGGCTTGGCGTCGATGATGTCCTGCACGGGGGCGGGGGTCATCGACAGGCCGTCGAAGTAGGGCGGGTTGGCGACATAGGTCGACCCTGCACGCCACTGGTACGTGTCCGACCCCGTGACGTCGATCCCGCGCCACTTCGAATCGCCCGCATAGACGTCGCCGTAGCGCGCACCGAACATCGACGCGTCGATATTGGCGTCCATCGTGCTGCGGACTTCCTCGTTGGTCGGCCAGATGTCGCGCAGATACACGTCCTGGCCGTCGGAGCCCTGACCCAGCGGCGTCTCGATCATGTCGGTCGTGACGGTGCCCTTGATCGCATAGGCGACGACGAGCGGCGGCGACGCGAGGAAGTTGGCGCGGACGTCGGGCGAGACGCGGCCCTCGAAGTTGCGGTTGCCCGAGAGGACCGAGGCCGCGACGAGGTCGTTCTCGTTGATCGCCGACGAGATCGCCGGCGCCAGCGGGCCCGAATTGCCGATGCAGGTCGTGCAGCCATAGCCGACGAGGTTGAAGCCGAGCGCGTTCAGGTCGGCAGTGAGGCCGGCCTTGTCGAGATAGTCGGTGACGACCTGCGAACCGGGAGCCAGCGACGTCTTCACCCAGGGCTTCGACTTCAGGCCGAGGGCGTTGGCCTTGCGTGCGACGAGCCCTGCGGCGACGAGCACCGACGGGTTCGACGTGTTGGTGCAGCTGGTGATCGCGGCAATGACGACGTCGCCGTCGCCGATGTCATGCTCACGACCCTCGACCGCGACGCGCGCGGGCTGCTCCTTATGGTACAGCTTGTGGAGGTCGCTGTTGAACACCTCGTCGACCTTGTTGAGGCTGACGCGGTCCTGCGGGCGCTTCGGGCCGGCGAGCGACGCGACGACCGAGCCCATGTCGAGCTCGAGCGTGTCGGTGAAGACGGGGTCCTCGGCATTCTCGTCACGCCAGAAGCCGTTCGCCTTTGCGTACGCTTCGACCAGCTCGACATTCTCGTCGGAGCGCGCGGTAAGGCGCATGTAATCGAGAGTCTTGTCGTCGATCGGGAAGAAGCCGCAGGTGGCGCCATATTCCGGCGCCATGTTGGCGATCGTCGCGCGGTCGGCGAGCGTCATCGACGACAGGCCCGGGCCGAAGAACTCGACGAAACGGCCGACCACGCCCTTGGCGCGCAGCATCTGCGTGACGGTGAGCACGAGATCGGTGGCGGTGATGCCCTCGTTCAGCGCGCCGGTCAGCTTGAAGCCGACGACTTCGGGGATCAGCATCGAGACGGGCTGACCGAGCATCGCGGCCTCGGCCTCGATCCCGCCGACGCCCCAGCCGAGCACGCCCAGACCGTTGATCATCGTCGTGTGGCTGTCGGTGCCGACCAGCGTGTCGGGATACGCGATCATCGTGCCGTCGCCGTGGTCGCCCGAGCTAGCCGACGACCAGACGGCTTGGCCGATATATTCCAGGTTCACCTGGTGGCAGATGCCGGTGCCGGGGGGGACGACCTGGAAATTGTCGAGCGCCTTGCTGCCCCACTTCAGGAACTCGTAGCGCTCGATATTGCGCTCGTATTCGAGATCAACGTTATCCTCGAACGCCCTGGGCGTGCCGAACTCGTCGACCATCACCGAGTGATCGATGACGAGGTGGACGGGGACCTGCGGGTTGATCTTCTCGGGGTTGCCGCCGAGCTTGGTCATCGCATCGCGCATCGCGGCGAGATCGACGACGCAGGGCACGCCGGTGAAATCCTGCATCAGCACGCGCGCCGGGCGATACTGGATCTCGCGGTCGCTGCGACGCTCCTTCTGCCAGTCGACGATCGCCTGGATGTCGTCACGCGTGACGGTGACGCCGTCCTCGAAGCGCAGCAGGTTCTCGAGCAGCACCTTCATCGAGAAGGGCAGGCGGCTGATGTCGCCGAGCTGTTCGGAAGCCTTGGCAAGGCTGTAATAGTCATACGACTTGCCGCCGGTGGAGAGGCTCGTGCGGGTCTTTAGGGTGTCCTGGCCGATGGCAGTCATAGGGGTCCTTCCCGTGGGCGTCGGGCCGCCGGGCGCCGAGGGGAAGCGGCCTATGGGACCGCGGGGGCGCGTAGGGGACCGACCTGAATGCGGTTACTGCGCGGGCCTTAGCAAGGGGGGCGAGCGGGGGAAGGGCGGGTTTCGCCGATCCTGCGGTTTCACAAGGCCAATTTGCCGCCGCCGCGCCACGGCGACATGAACGATTTGTCATTTTTATGCTTGAGCAGTGGTTGCTAAAGCAACTTTATGGACTTTTATTCCGTACAGGACTTTGCGCCCGACTGTTCGATCGGATTTCTCGGTCGGCAGATCCATCAGATGGGCGGCCAGTCGCTCGAGCCGCTGTTCGTCGAGGAGGGGCTGACGCACACGCAATGGTCGGCGATGATCGCGATCTGGTTCGGACGCGGAAATACGTGCGCGACGCTGGCGCGCGACATGGCACACGACAAGGGGGCGATGACCAGGCTGGTCGATACGCTCGAGAATAATGGCTGGGTGGCGCGGACGCGCAGCGTCGAGGATCGGCGGATCGTCCACCTTGCGCTGACCGACGCCGGGCGTGTCGTCGCGTTGCGCTGTCGGGACCGGGTGATCGAGCGGTGGAACCGGTGGCTGAAGGACTGGAAGCCCGACGAAGTGACGACGCTGATCAGCCTGATGCAGAAGCTGCGCGCGACGATGGAGGCGGATGCGGTCGACGGGCGCGCGGGCGGCGGCTGCCAGTCCGCGTGACGCGCGCGGTCCTCATCGCCGCGGGGCTGCTGGCAGGGTGCGCGGTTCCCGAGTCGAAGCCGCTCGTCACGCCGCTCGCGGCGCCGGCGGTGGGGCTGTCCGCTACCCCGGCACCGACGATCGCGGCGGACTGGTGGCGCGGCTTTGGTGATCCGCAGCTCGACCGGCTGGTCGGTGATGCGGTTGCGGGCAATCCATCGCTCGACGCGGCGCTCGCGCGTGTGGCGCAGGCGCGCGCGGTGCTGGCGACGCGCGACGCCGACAACGGGCCGAACGTCACGCTCGATGGGTCGGCGCAGGTTGCGCGGCTGAGCGGGCGCTACACGATCCCGCCCCCTTTGCGGGGTCGACGCGGTTCATCGGGTCGACGGCCGCGAACCTGAGCTGGAACCTCGACCTGTTCGGGCGCCAGAAGGCTGCGATCGAGGGCGCGCGGGCGTCGGTTCGGGCCGCGGCGCTCGACCTCGCTGCCGCGCGGCTCACATTGTCGGGGGCGGTGGTCCAGACCTATGTCGACATGGCGCGCGCCGAAATGCAGGCCGGGATCGCACAGCGGACGATCGCCACGCGCGAAAACTCGCTCCGGCTGGTCAACGTGCGGATCCGTAACAACCTGTCGAGCAAGCTCGAGGCGCAGGCGGCCGCGACGCTGCTGGCGCAGGCGCGACAGGCGCTGCTGCGATCGCAGGCCGCACAGCTGCTGGCGAAGACCGCGCTGGCGGCGCTTGCGGGGCGCGGCGTGGATTATCCCGCGACGATACGGCCGACCGCGATCCGGCTCGATGCCGCCTTGCCCTTGCCGCGCGCGGTGCCGGCGGACCTGCTCGCCCGCCGCGCTGATATCGCCGCGGCGCAGGCGCGGATCGAGGCGGCGGCGGCGGGGCGCCAGGTCGCGCGTCGCGCCTTTTATCCCAACGTCAATCTGGCGGCGATGGCGGGGTTCCAGGCGGTCGGGCTTGGCAATCTGGTATCGCTCGATGCGGGAACGGCGGGGGTAGGGCCCGCGCTGCATCTGCCCCTGTTCGACAATGGCCGGTTGAAGGCCGAGCTCGCCGGCTCGACCGCGCTGCTCGACGCCGCGACCGCCGATTATAACGACCGCATCGTCGGCGCGGTCCGCGAAGCCGCCGACGCGCTCGCGCGGATCGGCGCGCTCGAGGCGGACCGCGTTCGCCAGCGTGAGGTCGTGCGGGGGTTTGCCGAGACGGGGCGTCTCAACGCGATCCGTGTGTCGAGCGGCCTCGATAGCCGGCTCGACCTTGTCGACAACGACGTGCGGACGCTCGAGGCCGAGCAGGCCGACGCCAATCTTGCCGCCGACGCGGCGCAACAGCGGATCGCGCTGGTGCTCGCGCTGGGGGGCGGTTTCGATTCTTCGCAGGACCCGATTCGATGACCGACACGCAGACGGATTCGCAGACAGGCACGCCCGCTTCGCCAGACCCCGCGGGTAACCCGAAGGCGCGCAAGCACTGGCTGACCCTCCTGGGCATCGTCGTGGCGATCGCGCTGATCGTCTGGGCCGTCTTCCATTTCCTGCTGGCGAAGCCCGAGGAGGAGACCGACGACGCCTATGTCGCCGGTGACGTGGTGTCGATCACCGCGCGCGATCCGGGGCAGGTGATCGGCATCCACGCCGACAATACGCAGATGGTGAAGGCCGGCGCGCCGCTGATCGATCTCGACGCGGCGGCGGCGGATGTCGGGCTGGCATCCGCCGAGGCGCAGCTCGCGCAGGCGGTGCGCGCGACGCGGTCCGACTTCTCGAAGGTCAACGAGACGGGCGCAGCGGTTGTGCAGGCGCAGGCCGAGCTGACGCGGACGCAGAGCGACCTGCAGCGGCGGCGCGGGGCGGCGGCCGAGGGGGCGATCTCGGGCGAGGAGCTCAGCCATGCCGCGGATGCGGTGAAGGTCGCGGCTGCCAATCTCGCGCTCGCCCGCAGCCAGCAGGCGCAATCGCGCAACAGCGTGTCGGGGACGACGGTGTCGAGCAATCCTGCGGTCCTGTCGGCGATCGCCGCGTATCGCCGCGCCGCGATCACGCGCAACCACATGCACATCACCGCACCGATCGACGGCGTCGTCGCGCAGCGTACGGTCCAGCTGGGGCAGCAGGTCCAGGCGGGGATGCCGCTGCTCGCGGTCGTGCCGCTCGACCGCGTCTGGGTCGACGCGAATTTCCGCGAGACGCAGCTCAAGGACCTCCGGATCGGCCAGCCGGCAACGGTGACCGCGGACATGTATGGCGACGACATCGTCTATCACGGGCGCGTCGTCGGCCTGGGGGCGGGGAGCGGGAATGCGTTCGCGCTGCTCCCCCGCAGAATGCCAGCGGCAACTGGATCAAGATCGTCCAGCGCGTCCCGGTGCGGATCGCGCTCGATGCGCGTGAGCTGAACGCCAATCCCCTGCGCGTCGGGCTGTCGGTGACGACGATCGTCGACACCGCCGACGTGTCGGGGACGCGGATCGGTCGGCCGGCGCGACGGACGTTCGCGCAGGCGTCGACCGACGCGAACGATGCGAAGGTCGAGGCGAAGATCCGTCAGATCATCGCGGCGAACCGCTGATGGCGGCGCCCCCAGCGGGCGGAACGGGCGCCGGACCCGCCCCACTGACGGGGGAAAGCTCGCGCTGGTCGCGTTCGCGCTCGCGCTGGGGACGTTCATGATGGTGCTCGACACGACGATCGCCAACGTCTCGCTACCGACGATCGCGGGCAATCTGGGCGTCAGCGCGGACAATTCGACGTGGGTCGTCACGGCATTCGCGGTCGCCAACGGCATCGCGGTGCCGCTGACCGGGTGGCTGATGGGGCGGTTCGGGGTGGTCAGGACGTTCTGCGTCTCGGTCATGCTGTTCACGCTGGCATCGTTCCTGTGCGGGATCGCGTGGAGCCTGCCCTCGCTGATCGCGTTCCGGATCCTCCAGGGCGGATTTTCGGGGCCGATGATGCCGGGAAGCCAGGCGTTGCTGATCTCGGTCTTCCCGCCCGAGAAGCGGTCCACTGCGCTCGGCATCTGGTCGATGACGACGCTCGTCGCGCCGATCATGGGACCGATCCTCGGTGGGTATATTTCCGACAATTATCACTGGAGCTGGATTTTCCTGATCAACGTGCCGTTCGGCGTGTTCGTCGCGTTCTTCTGCTGGCGCGGGCTAAAGGACCGCGAGACGCCGACGCGCAAGCTGCCGATCGACACCGGGGGGCTGATCCTGCTGGTGCTGTGGGTCGGTGCGCTCCAGATCATGCTCGATCTCGGCAAGAACGACGACTGGTTCCAGTCGACGCGGATCGTCGTGATGGCGGCGGTCGCGCTGACCGGGTTCGTCGCCTGGATCATCTGGGAGGTGACCGCCGCGAATCCGGCGGTCGACCTGTCGCTGTTCCGGAGCCGCAACTTCGCGCTCGGCAATCTCGCCTTCTGCCTCGGCTATGCGGTGTTCTTCGCCAACATCCTGATCCTGCCGCTCTGGCTGCAGACGCAGATGGGCTATACCGCCACCTGGGCGGGTCTGGTCGCGGCGCCCAGTGGCGTCGTCGCGGTGCTGTTGACGCCGCTGATGGCACGGCTCGCGGGGCGGATCGACGCGCGGCTGCTCGCAACGGTCGCGTTCGCGTCGTTCGGCTATTCCTATTATCTGCGATCGGGGTTCACGACGACCGCGAGCACCTGGGACCTGATGGTGCCGATGATGGTGCAGGGGATCGCGATGAGCACGTTCTTCCTGGCGATGCTGACGATCTCGCTCGACCGGATCCCGGGCGAACGGCTGCCCTCGGCGACGGGGATGTCGAACTTCGCGCGGATCGTCGCGGGCAGTTTTGCCGCATCGATCATCACCACCGCCTGGGACCGGCGCGAGGCGCTCCACCAGAGCCGGATGAGCGAGGCGGTCGGGTCGGGCATGCCGTTGCAGATGGCGCGCGACACGCTGGGCCGGATGGGGATGAGCGACGTCCAGGCCGCGGGCGCGATCACGCGGCAGATGGTGGGGCAAGCCTATCTGCTGGCGTCGACCGATCTGTTTCGGTTGTCGGCATGGCTGTGCGTCGCGTTGATCGCGATCGTATGGCTCACGCGGCGCGCGTCGCCGATGCAAGGGCACGTCGCAGCGGACTAGGCCTCCCGCCCATGAAACCAACCGCCTTGGTGCCGGTTGATAGAGGGTGCAATAAGGCATCAAACATAGGCAAGAGGAGCGCTGTCATGGCCGAGAACGTCAAGGCTTCGATCGACAAGGGTGCCGATACGCTGAAGGCGGCGTCCGACCGGATGCAGCAGGGCGCGGACACCGCGCAGGCCAATTTCCGCGAACATGTGGCCGACCCGGCGCAGCGCGCTGGCGAGGCGATGCAGGAATCGGGGCGCAAGATCGCCGAGACCGGCTCGACCATCGGCGCCAAGATGATCGACCAGGCCGAGCAGAACGCACGCGAGGCCTTCGCGGCGATGCGCGAGGCGGCAAGCGCGAAGGACCTGTCGGACGTGATGAAGATCCAGAGCGCGTTCATGCAGTCGCAGGGTCAGCGCAGCATGAGCCAGGCGCGCGAGATCGGCGAACTCATCATGCAGTTCGGTCGCGATGCGGTGGCCCCGTTGAAGGGCGGCGGGCAGGGCTGATCGCCGCGGGGCGGGCGTTTACACGGGCGGCTTCGGGTCGAAGCCGCCCGTTCTGGTTCCTCTGCCGTGTGGCAGAATGACCGTCGCAAGCCGGTGACCGGCGCGCCTCGTCACTCCGGTCGGGGTGCGCCGCCCTGCGTTACCGGCTGTGGGCCGGATGCAGTCGCCTCGAGCGTGGAATCGCCGCCCAGCACGCGATAGAGCGTCACGCGGTTGCTGGCACCGACGAGCTGGGTCGCGACGAGATTGCGCTGCGCCGTATACAACGAACGCTGCGCATCGAGCGAGTTGAGGAACGTATCGATGCCACCACGATAGCGCGCATCGGACAGGCGGAACGTGTCGAGCGCGGCGTTGGCGAAATTCTGGTTCGCCTGCAGCTGATCCGCGATTGTCCCTTGCCGCGCCAGCGCATCCGCGGTTTCCTGAAACGCGGTCTGGATCGACAGCTCATAGGTAGCGAGCGCGGCGTCACGCTGCGCTCTCGTGAACGCGACGTTGGCGATCCCGGCACCGGCCTGGAATATCGGGTAGCTGACCGAGGGCGCGACCGAATAGTTGAACGCGCCACCACTGAACAGCGACGACAGCGCGGTACTCGCGAACCCGACGAGCCCGGTGAGCGATATGCGCGGGAACAACTGCGCACGCGCCGCGCCGATCTCGCCGTTCGTCGCGCGCAGCTCATATTCCGCCTGCACGACGTCGGGGCGCCGCAGCAGGATGCCGCTGTCGAGCCCAGCGGGCAATGTCGCGACCGTCGGCAACGCCTGTTCGATCGACACGGGGAGCAGCGCGGCGTCGACCGGGGCGCCGACGAGCAGTTGCAGCGCGTTGACATCCTGCGCGAGCGCGGTGCGCTGCGCCGCGAGATCGGCCTGCGCGGTGTAGAGGATCTGCTGGGCCTGGCGGAGGTCGGTCCGGGGCGACACGCCGCCGCGCAGGCGTGCGTTGGTCAGCGTGACGCTGCGCTGCGAGCTCGTGACGGTGTCCTGCGCGATCTTGAGCAGGCTCTGGTCCGAGGCGTAGGTGAGCCACGCATCGGCGATGTCGCCGACCAGGGTCAGCCGCGTCGCGCGCGCCGCGGCCTCGGTCGCGAAATAGCGGTCGAGTGCGGCGCCGGTGAGCGAACGGATCCGCCCGAACAGGTCGAGCTCGAACGCGGTGGTGCCCAGATCGACCGAAAACGCGCTGTTGGAGTTCGACGAGCTGATGACGGTGCCACCCGCGCCCGTGCCGCCCGTTCCGATCCCACCGGTGCCGGTCCCGCCGGTCCCCGTGCCACCCGTTCCGGTGCCGCCCGTTCCCGTGCCCCCTGTGCCCGTGCCCCCTGTGCCCGTGCCGCCCGTGCCCGTGCCGCCACCGCTCGTCGCGGTGCTGCGCGCGCCGTTACCGCCGCCCGAATAGGTGTACCGACCGCTCGCATCGATCTGCGGGAAGAGATCGGCGCGCTGGATCCGGTATTGCGCGCGGGTGGCGGCGATGTTTGCCGCGGCGACGCGCAGATTGCGGTTGTTCGCGAGCGCCTGCGTGATGATCTGCTGGAGGCGCGGATCGCGGAAGACGTCGCGGTAGGTGATCGCGGGCAGCGCCGCCTCCGATTGGCGCAGATACGCGTCGCCGACCGGCCATGACGGCGGCACCGGCAATTCGGTGCGCGCGTATTTCGGCGCGAGCGAGCAGCCCGCCAGCGCGGTCGAGGCGGCGAGGATCAGGATCAACGAGCGCATCATGCGGGCTCCGGCCGGTGAGGGCCCTGGGGTTCGGGCGGGCCAAGCGGCTCGTCATGGGCGCTGTCGTTATCGTGATGATCGCCCTGGAACCCGGTCGGACGACCGCGCAGCTTGGCGATGCCGTCGCGCGCGCCGCGGCGGACGAGGACGAAGAACAGCGGGATGTAGAAGATCGCGAGGATCGTCGCGGTCAGCATCCCGCCGACCACCGCCGTACCGATCGCGATGCGGCTGTTCGCGCCGGCGCCGGTGGAAAGCGCAAGTGGCAGCACGCCGAGGATGAACGCGAACGACGTCATCAGGATCGGGCGGAGACGGATCTTGGCGGCGGACAGTGCCGCCTCGATCACGCGCTTGCCCTTCTTTTCCTCCTGCTCGGCGAATTCAATCATCAGGATCGCGTTCTTTGCGGCGAGGCCCATCGTCGTGAGCAGGCCGATCTGCAGATACACGTCGTTGATCAGCCCGCGCAGCGTCACCGCGAGGATCGCGCCGACAAGGCCGAGCGGGATCACGAGCAGCACCGCGATCGGGATCGACCAGCTTTCGTACAGCGCGGCGAGGCAGAGGAACACGACCAGCAGCGACAGGCCGTAGAGGATCGGCGCCTGGCCCGACGACAGGCGTTCCTGATAGGACAGCCCCGACCACGACACCGACGTGCCGGGGATCTGTCCCGCGAGCTGCGCGATCTTGTCCATCGCGTCGCCCGAACTGACGCCGGCCGCGCCCGAACCCTGGATTTCATAGGACGAGATGCCGTTGAACCGCGACAGCGTCGTCGGCGCCTGGCCCCAGCTGGTCGTCGCGAACGACGAGAAAGGGGCCATCTGGCCGTTCGCGCCGCGGACGAACCATTGCGCGAGGTCCGACGGCTCGGCGCGGAACTGCGCATCGCCCTGGACATAGACGCGCTTGACGCGGCCGCGATCGATGAAGTCGTTGACGTACTGGCCACCCCACGCGGTCGACAGCGTCGAGTTGACGTTCGCCTGCGTCAGACCCAGCGTCGACAGCTTCTGCTGGTTCGCGTCGACGCGAAGCGTCGCGACGTCGGGCAGTTCGGTCAGGCGGATCGCGGTCAGCGACGAGATCCGCGCGCGCGAGCGCCAGCAGCTTGTCCCGTGCGGCGTTGAATTCGGTCTGCGTGAGGCTCCCGGTGTTCTGCAGCTGCATCGTGAAGCCGTTCGACGATCCGAGACCGCGCACCGCGGGGGGAACGAGCGAATAGACCTGGGCATCACGGAATCCCGCAAAGGCCTTCGACGCGCGCCCGGTGATCGCTTCGGCGGTATTTTCCTTGCCCTCGCGCAGGTCCCAGGGCGCGAACGAGACGAAGCCCTGTCCGGTGTTCTGGCCGCTCGCGCCACCGCCACCGCCGCCGCTGACGGTGAACATCGTGCGGACGTTCGCCTTCTCCTGCGTGAAGTAATATTGCTCGATCTGCTTCTGCAGCGCGAAGGTACGGCCCTGCGTCGCGCCCGCGGGAAGCTGGAACTGGACGATGCCCGAACCCTGATCCTCGGTCGGCAGGAAGCCCGTCGGCAGGCGGAGGAACAGCACGGCGAGCAACGCCACGGTGCCCGCATAGATCACCAGGAACAGCCACTTGCGGTTGATCACCGACTGGACCGCATTGGTATATTTCTGCGTACCCTTGTCGAACCCGCTGTTGAACTTCTCGCCGGCCCGCGTGAAGACATGCGCGACCTTGGGGAACTTGCGCTCACCCCAGCTTTTCTCGTGATTGCCCTCGGCGTCCTTCTTCTTCTGCTTGAGAAGCGTCGCGGTGAGCGCCGGCGACAGGATCAGCGCGACGAGCACGGACAGGATCATTGCCGACACCATCGTCAGCGAGAACTGGCGGTAGATCACGCCCGTCGACCCGCCGAAGAACGCCATCGGCAGGAACACCGCCGACAGGACGAGCGCGATCGCGACCAGCGCGACGGTGATCTCGTTCATCGACTCGATCGTCGCCTCGCGCGGCGACATGTCGGGATTTTCCTCCATCAGGCGCTCGACATTCTCGACGACGACGATCGCGTCGTCGACGAGCAGGCCGATCGCGAGCACGAGCCCGAACAGCGTCAGCGTGTTGATCGAGAAGCCCGCGAGATAGAAGATCCCGAACGTCCCGAGGAGCACGACGGGGACGGCGATCGTCGGGATCAACGTCGCGCGCCAGCTCTGCAGGAACACGAACATCACGATGACGACGAGGATCACCGCCTCGATCAGCGTCTTGATGACCTCTTCGATTGACAGCTTGATGAAGTCGGTCGTGTCGTTGGCGTAGGCGAATTTGAGCCCTGGCGGGAAGCTCTTCGCCGACTTCTCGACATAGGCCTTGACCAGTTCGGCGGTCTTGAGCGCGTCGGCACCCGGCGCGAGCAGCACGGCGATACCCGCGCCCGGATGCGCGTTGACGCGGCTGCGCGCATTGTAGTTCTCGGCGCCGAGCTCGATCCGCGCGACGTCGCGCAGCTTGACGGTGGCGCCGTCGTTGGTGGTCTTGAGGATGATGTTGGCGAACTGCTCGGGCGTCTGGAGGCGCGACTGCGCGGTGACGGTCGCGTTGAGCATCTGCGTGTCGGGCTGTGGCTGGCCGCCGAGCTCGCCCGCCGCGACTTCGGCGTTCTGCGCCTGGATCGCGGTCGTGACGTCGCTCGGGATCAGCTGAAAGCTCGCCAGCTTGTTCGGGTCTAGCCAGATGCGCATCGCATATTGCGCGCCGAACACGTTGCTGTCGCCGATCCCGGGGATACGGCCGAGCGGATCCTGCAGGTTCGAGACGAGATAGTCGGAGACGTCCTGGTTCGTCAGCTTGTCCGTCTCGTCATAGACGCCGACGATCAGCAGATTGTCCGGGTTGGACTTGCGGACGACGAGGCCCTGCTGCTGAACCTGTTGCGGCAGGCGGGACAGCGTCTGCTGGACCTGGTTCTGGACCTGGACCTGCGCGATGTCGGGATCGGTGCCTTTTTCGAACGTGACCGTGACCGTCACCGAGCCGCGCGACGACGAGGACGAGCTGAAATAGATCAGCCCGTCGATCCCGGTGAGCGACTGTTCGACGACCTGCGTGACGCTGTTCTGGATCGTCTGCGCGTTGGCACCCGGGAAGGTGGCGCGGATCGTCACCTGCGGCGGCGCGACGTCGGGATATTGCGCGATCGGCAGGCTCATGATCGCGCCGATGCCGCCGAGCATCACGATGATCGCGAGCACCCAGGCAAAGATCGGGCGATCGATGAAGACACGAGACATCATGAGGGGTTAGCCGGCCTTTTTCTGGCTGGCATCGCCACCCGAGGGATCTTGCTTGGGTGCCTCGATGCGCTGCGCGGTATTCTCGGGCACGGGCTTCACGCCCTGGTTCGGCGCGATCTTCGACAGGCCCTGCGTGATGATGCGGTCGCCGGGGTTGAGCCCGCTGGTCACGACCCAGAACGCGCCCTGCGTCCGGTCGGCCTTGACCTTCTTCTGCACCGCCTTGTTGTTCGCATCGACGACATAGACGGTCGCATTGCCCTTGGCATCGCGTGACAGGCCCGCCTGGGGGACAAGGAACGCGCGCTGGTTGATCGCCTGCGCGAACCGCGCCTGGACGAACATGCCGGGCAGCAACAGACCCTGCGGGTTCGGGAAGCGCGCGCGCAGCGTCACGGTGCCGGTCTCGGTGTTGACCAGCGCCTCGGCGAACTCGACCGTACCGGTCGCGCCATAGTCGCTGCCATCCTCGAGCTTCAGCCGGACCTCGGCGCGCGTCGGGACGATGCCGTTCTGCCCGAGCGAACGGCGCAGCGCGAGCAGGTCGCCCGACGATTGCTGGATGTCGACGAACATCGGGTCGAGCCGCTGGATCTGCGCGAGCGGGTCGGTCTGCGTCGCGGAAACGAGCGCGCCGACGGTGAACAGCGACCGGCCGATCCGCCCCGTGATCGGCGCGGGCACGGTCGTAAATTTCAGGTTGATCTGCGCGGTTTCCAGCGCGGCGCGCGTTTGCGCGACCGAGGCGGTCGCCTGACGCGACGTGGCGATCGCGTTGGTATAGTCCTGCTGGCTGATCGCCTCCATCTCGGCGAGCGGCTTGTAGCGGTTGGCGAGGACGCGCTGCGCCTGTTCGTTCGCACGCGCGCTCTGCAGGTTCGCCTGCGCCTCGTTGGCGGCGGCGCGATAGAGGCGTGGATCGATCTCGTAGAGCGGCTGGCCCTTCTGGACGAGCGTCCCTTCGGTAAAGAAGCGACGACGGATGATCCCGGTGACCTGCGGCCGGACATCCGAGCTTTCGAACGCGGTCGTGCGCGCGCTGAGCTCGGTGGTCATCGCGACGCTCGAAGGCTGGATCACGACATAGCCGACGGTCGGCGTTCCCTGGCCGGGCTGACCGCCCTTGCCCTTGCCCTTTGCGGCGTCGTCGCCGCCGCCGGAACAGGCCGCAAGCGCGATCAACGCGGGTGCCATCAGGGCGTAGCGCCGAGGGGTAAGTCGTGTGACTATCAAGTGGGGTATCCGCGATCAGATGAGGGCCGGCTAAACCATGCGGATGTACCAGAAGTGTGTCAGTTGAAAAGCGGACGTGAAAAATAGGGCAGGGAAAGTAACCTGTTTGATTGCCGGTGCTTTTTCCGCCGTCGGCGGGCGCTGACGGCGCTCGGTAACGTGCGGTGGCGGCTCGCTTTTCTCGAGCGGCAGCGATGGGCGTCAACCGCGGCGCAATTTTGCTCCGGCAACGCGCTTTCGTCGGGATGACGCCTCCGAGGGATGCACGGTCGGGCGGTTTGGACGGGCGCGACTCGGCACTGCCCCGTCCCGTCGAGTTCAAGCGAGGATCCAGAGTTGCCGGGGGTGCGTTCCTCGGGTGGGCACTGACAACCATGCGGGGGGATCGCACGATGATCGATGACGACAAGCAGGCGGCGGCGATAGCGGCCGTGGCGGAGGTTCGGGACGGCATGCTGGTCGGGCTCGGCACCGGGTCGACCGCGGCGTTTGCGATTCGCGCGCTGGGCGAGCGCGTCGCAGCAGGGCTCGACGTCCGCGCGGTCGTCACGTCCGAGGCGAGCGGCGCGCTGGCGCGGGAGGTGGGTATCGCGGTGCTCGACTTTGCCGATATCGCGGCCGTCGACCTGACGATCGACGGCGCCGACGAGATCGACGCGCGCTGTTTCGCGATCAAGGGTGCGGGCGGGGCGATGCTGCGCGAGAAGATCGTCGCCGCAAGCTCGGCACGGATGGTCGTTATTGCCGACGGCTCGAAACGCGTCGACCGGATCGGCGCGGCGAAGCTGCCGGTCGAGCTGCTGCCCTTCGCGCGGGGCTATGTGATGCGCGTGCTGGCCGATCTCGGCGGGGTGCCGGTAGTTCGGGACAAGTATCGGACGGATCAGGGCAATATGGTCGCAGACTGCCATTTCCCGACGCTCGGCGATCCACGCGCGCTGGCAGCGACGCTGTCGGCAATTCCCGGTGTGCTCGGCCACGGGCTGTTCCTCGACGAGGTCGATGCCGCCTATATTGCATCCAAAGGCGTCGTTACGCGACTGGAACGCTCGGGTGCATCCGCCTAAAGGCACCCTATCTTGGCAACCAGATCGGATGCGCGGCGTTCGGTCAGTCTAGAGCGAGGCTTTCTTCCATGACCGATACCGCAACCGCTGCCCCCAAGGCGGACCCCATGCTGCACGAGGATGGCTCGCCCGAGCGTCTCGCGATCGACACCATCCGCACGCTGTCGATGGACGCGGTGCAGAAGGCCAATTCGGGCCACCCCGGCACGCCGATGGCGCTCGCGCCGGTCGGCTATACGCTCTGGTCGAAGTTCCTGCGCTACGATCCCAAGCACGCCGACTGGCCCAACCGCGACCGCTTCGTGCTGTCGGTCGGGCACGCGTCGATGCTGCTCTATTCGCTGATCCACCTCGCCAAGATCGAAGAGATCGACGCCGACGGCAACAAGACCGGCAAGGAGGCCGTCAGCCTCGCGGACATCGAGCAGTTCCGCCAGCTCTCGTCGAAGACCCCCGGCCATCCGGAATATCGCCACACCACGGGCGTCGAGACCACGACGGGTCCGCTCGGCCAGGGCTGCGGCAATTCGGTCGGCATGGCGATCGCCGAGCGCTGGCTCGCCGCGCGCTACAACAAGGACGGCTTCACGCTGTTCGACCATGACGTCTACGCGCTGTGTGGTGATGGCGACATGATGGAGGGCGTCTCCGCCGAGGCGGCGAGCATGGCCGGGCACCTGAAGCTCAGCAATCTTTGCTGGATCTACGACAGCAACCACATCTCGATCGAGGGTGCGACGGATCTCGCGTTCGACGAGGATGTCGGCCTGCGCTTCGACGCCTATGGCTGGAACGTGATTCATGTCGACGACGCCAACGACACGGCCGCGTTGTCGCGTGCGATCGAGACGTTCAAGGCGACCACCGACAAGCCGACCTTCATCGTCGTGCATTCGGTGATCGGTTACGGCAGCCCCAAGGCGGGCAGCGAGAAGGCGCATGGCGAGCCGCTCGGCGACGAGAATATCCGCCTCACCAAGCAGGCCTATGGCTGGCCCGAGGACAAGTCGTTCTACGTGCCGGACGGCGTCATCGAGCATTTCAACGGCGCTATTGCGGATCGTGGCGCGAAGCTGCGTGACGAATGGGTCGCGCTGACCGACAAGTATCGTGATGCGCACCCCGAGCTGTCGGCCGAACTCGACCTGCTGCTCAAGGACGATCTGCCCGAGGGCTGGGATGCCGACATTCCGGTGTTCGAGGCGGATCTCAAGGGTCTCGCCAGCCGCGATTCGGGCGGCAAGGTGCTCAACGCGATCGCCGCGAAGGTGCCGTGGCTGATCGGCGGTTCGGCGGATCTCGCGCCGTCGACCAAGACCGACATCAAGGGCCAGCCGTCGTTCGAGGCGAACAATTATGCCGGCCGCAACTTCCATTTCGGCATTCGCGAACATGGCATGGGCGCGATCGTCAACGGCATGGCGCTGTCGCATCTGCGCTCCTACGGCTCCACCTTCCTCGTGTTCGTCGATTACATGCGCGCACCGGTGCGGCTGTCGGCGATCATGGAAGTCGGCGCGGTCTGGGTGTTCACGCACGATCTGATCGGCGTCGGCGAGGACGGCCCGACGCACCAGCCGATCGAGCATCTGGCGACGCTCCGCGCGATCCCGGGTCTCGACACGATCCGTCCGGGCGACGCGAACGAGGTTGCCGCGGCGTGGAAGGCGGTCCTGAAGGACGCGAGCACGCCGGCCGCGCTGATCCTGTCGCGTCAGGCGCTGCCGACGCTCGATCGCACGAAATATGCGAGCGCGGATGGCGTCGAGCAGGGCGGCTATGTGCTGGCCGACTGCGACGGCACGCCCGACGTGATCCTCATCGCGACGGGCAGCGAGGTGTCGCTCGCGATCGATGCGCACGAGAAGCTGGTCGCGGACGGCGTGAAGAGCCGGGTCGTGTCGATGCCGAGCTGGTATCGCTACGAGCTGCAGGACGCCGCGTACAAGGAAAGCGTGTTGCCGCGGAACGTGCGGGCGCGCGTTGCGATCGAGATGGCCGGGTCGATCGGCTGGGACCGCTATGTCGGTCTCGACGGCGCGACCGTGACGATGTCGACCTTCGGTGCCTCGGCGCCGCTCGCCAAGCTGCAGGACAAGTTCGGGTTTACCGTCGACAATGTCGTCAAGGTTGCCCGCCAGGTTATGGAGACCAAGTGATGGGTACGCTCAACGACCTCGAAGGCTTCGGCCAGGCGGTGTGGCTCGATTTCGTCGACCGGAAGTTCCTGGAGGCCGGTGGTCTCCAGAAGCTGGTCGACGAGGATGGCCTGACCGGTGTCACGTCGAACCCGTCGATCTTCGAAAAGGCGATGGGCCACGGCGACGCCTATGACTCGACGCTAGCCAAGTTCGACAAGGAGAACCCTGGCGCGGCAACGATCGACCGCTACGAGCATCTCGCGATCCAGGACATCAAGGCCGCGGCGGAGACGCTGAAGCCCGTGTACGACAAGCTCGACGCGAAGGACGGTTACGTCAGCCTCGAAGTGTCGCCTTATATCTCGGACGATACCGACGCGACGATCGCCGAGGCGCGCAAGCTGTGGGCGGCGGTCGACCGGCCGAACCTGATGATCAAGATCCCGGGGACGCTCGCGGGCGGCCCGGCGATCTCGACCGCGATCTCGGAAGGGATCAACGTCAACGTTACGCTGCTGTTCTCGATCGACGCCTATGTCCGCGTCGCCGAGGCCTATGCCGCGGGGCTCGAGAAGCGCGTCGCCGAGGGCAAGCCGATCGACCGGATCGCCAGCGTCGCGAGCTTCTTCGTCAGCCGGATCGATACGATGATCGACAAGCAGATCGATGCCCGGCTCGAAAAGGGTGATGCCGACGCTGAGGCGCTGAAGGCGGTGCGTGGCAAGGTCGCGATCGCCAACGCGAAGATGGCGTATCAATGGTATCTCGAGTTCCTAAAGTCGGATCGCTGGCAGGCGCTCGCCGCCAAGGGCGCGCAGCCGCAGCGGCTGTTGTGGGCGTCGACCGGCGTGAAGGACCCGAGCTATCCCGACACGCTCTACATCGACACGCTGATCGGCCGTGACACGGTCAACACGATGCCGCCAAAGACGATGGACGCGTTTCGCGACCATGGCACCGCGGCGGAGACGATCACTGCGGATGTCGATGCGGCCAAGCGCACGCTCGCCGAAGCCGAGCGGCTCGGGCTCGATCTCACCGGCGTGACCGGCACGCTGGTCGAGGAGGGCGTCGCCTCGTTCGTGAAGGCGTTCGACGATCTGCTCGGGTCGATCGCGAAGAAGCAGCCGGCGACGGCGTAAGACCTATGCTCCCTCTCCCCGCTGGGGAGAGGGTTGGGGTGAGGGGCTGCCAAGGGCGCCCCCGCCCGGAACTGCCCCTCACCCCGACCCTCTCCCCGGAGGGGAGAGGGAGAAGACAAGGATTTCCCTATGAAGATCGGACTGATCGGCCTCGGCCGGATGGGCGGCAACATCGCGCGCCGGTTGATGAAGAACGGCCATGAGGTCGTCGCGTTCGATCGCGATGCGGAGGCGGTGAAGAAGCTCGCGGCGGATGGTGCGATCGGCGCGGACTCGCTCGACGACATGCGCGGCAAGCTCGACACGCCGGCGATCTGGTGGGTGATGGTGCCCGCGGGCGAGCCGACCGAGCAGACCGTTCAGGCGATCGCCGAAAAGGCGTCCGAGGGCGACATCATCATCGACGGCGGCAACAGCTTCTACAAGGACGATGTCCGCCGCGCGAAGGAACTCGCCGAGAAGGGCATCCGCTATGTCGACGTGGGCACGTCGGGCGGCGTCTGGGGCCTCGACCGCGGCTATTGCATGATGATCGGCGGCGAGACGGAGACGGTCGATTATCTCGACCCGATCTTCGACACGCTGGCGCCGGGCATGGGCGAGATCGTCCGCACGCCGGGCCGCATCGAGGGGCAGGCCGATCCGCGTGCGGAAAAGGGCTATATCCACGCCGGCCCTCCGGGTGCCGGGCACTTCGTCAAGATGGTCCATAACGGCATCGAATACGGCCTGATGCAGGCCTATGCCGAGGGCTTCGACATCCTCAAGGGCAAGTCGGGCGAGCATGTCGCGGAGGACCAGCGGTTCGACATCAACCTGACCGACGTCGCTGAAGTGTGGCGTCGCGGCAGTGTGATCTCGTCGTGGCTGCTCGACCTGTCGGCGATCGCGCTGGCCAAGGACGGCACGCTCGAAGGGTTCAGCGGCAGCGTCGCGGATTCGGGCGAGGGCCAGTGGACGATCGACGCGGCGATGGAGGAGAAGGTGCCCGCCAACGTGCTGAGCGCCGCGCTCTACGCACGCTATCGCAGCCGGGTCGACCATACGTTCGGCGACAAGCTGTTGTCGGCCATGCGCTTCGGCTTCGGCGGGCATGTCGAGATGCCCCGGTGAGCATCAAGCTCCTGGTATCCGACGTCGACGGCACGCTCGTCGACAAGGACAAGAAGGTCGCGCCCGCGACCGTCGATGCGGTCAGGCGGCTGAAGGCGGCGGGCCTCGGCTTCACGATCATCAGCGCGCGGCCGCGATCGGGGATGATGCCGATCGCCGAGCTGCTCGGCATCGACGAGCCGATGGGCGCGTTCAACGGCGGGATCGTCTTCAAGCGCGACGGCACGGTGATCGAGCATCACATGGTCGACATCGACGTCGTGCGCGGCGCGATGGAGATCATCGGTGACGCGCCGGTCGATACCTGGATCTTCGCCGACGACATCTGGTATGCCAGCACCGATCAGGGCAGCCATGTGGACAGCGAGCGCAAGGCCTCGGCGCAGGATCCGGTGATCGTCGCCGACTTCACCGACCTGCTCGCCAAGGCGGACAAGGTGACGTTCGTCAGCGACGACGAGGAGCTGCTGCGCGACCTGCACGCCAGGGTCGCGGCCAAGTTCGAGGCGCAGGCGACGATCGTCCAGAGCCAGACCTATTATCTCGACATCACGCCCGTCGCGGGCAACAAGGGCAGCGGGATCGAGGAACTCGCGGACGCGTTCGGCATCAGCCTGACGCAGACCGCGGCGATCGGCGACCAGGCGAACGACATCGCGATGCTCAAGCGGGCCAGGCTGGCGATCGCGATGGGCAATGCGCCGCAGTCCGTCCGCGACGTCGCGCACGAAATCACCACCGCGAACGATGCCGACGGTGTCGCGCACGCGATCGACACGTTTATCCTGACTGGAGTTTCCGCATGAAAGAGTTGGTTGCCTTTGACCTCGATGGCACGCTGGCCGAAAGCAAGCAGCCCTTGCAGGAGCCGATGGGCGAGGCGCTGGCGAACCTGCTCGACGTCGCGCATGTCGCGGTGATCTCGGGCGGCGACTGGCCGCAGTTCGAAAAGCAGGTCGCGAGCCGGCTGCCCGAGCGCGCCGATCGCACCAAGCTGTGGCTGATGCCGACGACCGGCACCAAGCTGTACCGGTTCGACGACGAATGGCGCGCGGTCTATGCCGAGCTGTTCGAAGACGAGGAAAAGCAGAAGATCCTGAAAGCGTTCGACGAGTCGCTCGAGGCGACCGGGTTCGTGCCCGAGCAGACCTGGGGCGAGCGGATCGAGGATCGCGGCAGCCAGATCACCTTCTCCGCGCTCGGCCAGGAAGCGCCGATCGACGCCAAGCACAGCTGGGATCCCGACTTCGCCAAGCGCAAGGTGATCCAGGCCGATCTGCGCCAGCGTCTGCCGGGTCTGTCGATCAACATGGGTGGTGCGACCTCGATCGACATCACGCGCGAGGGTGTCGACAAGGCCTACGGCCTCAAGAAGCTCAACGAGGCGAGCGGGATCGCGCTCGACAAGATGATGTTCATCGGCGACGCGATCTTTCCGGGCGGCAACGACTATCCGGCCGAGCAGCTCGGGCTCGACGTCGTGAAGGTGAAGAATGTCGATGGGACGCTCGCGGCGATCGCCGGGATCGTCGCATGCCTGAAGTGACGGCATGAGCGTCGCGTTTCGCCGCGAAAGCGACGAGGAACATCTCGAGCCGAAGTTCGAACAGCCGATCGCGCCGGGGCCCAATCTGGTAACGGCGCGCGGCCTTGCGCTGATCGGCGCGCGGGTGGACGCGATCGAGGCTGCCGTCGCGGCAGAAACCGACGAGGAGGCGCGGAAGGTTTTGCTGCGCGACCTGCGCTATTGGCATACGCGCCAGACGACCGCCGAACTCGCGCCTGAGCCCGAGGAGGGCGAGGTAGGGATCGGATCGTCGGTGCGCGTGCGGATGAACGGCGCGGAGCGGATGATCGTGATCGTCGGCGGTGACGAGGCGGAGCCGGGCGAGGATCGCCTCGCCTTCTCGGCTCCGCTCGCGCGCGCGCTGATGGGCGCCGCGGTGGGCGAGACGGTGGCGTTTGCCGGCAAGGCGGATGCGATCGAGATAGTGGAGATCGTGTAATGGCTGAGGCGAAATTCGAGCGACATCGGCAGCCTTGGACTCAGGACGAGATCCAGAAGCTGCATACGCTCGCCAAGAAGGGCATGGCGCTGAAGGCGATTGCCAAGGCGCTGACGCGCAGCGAGGAATCGGTGAAGACCCGCGCGAAGGAAGATTCGCTGAATATCGCGAAGCTTCGGTAGTCACTCGTCATACTGGACTTGATCCAGGATCCAGAGCCACGAGCGTATCCGCTTGTGGCTCTGGATCCTGACTTTCGTCAGGATGACGGTTGAAGAATTCACCACCCCGGCGGCGGCCGGGGTCCAATTGGGGAGGTGGGGGTAATGGCGCGCAGCGTGCCTCATTGCCGTCCCCCAATTGGCCCCCGGCCGTCGCCGGGGTGGTGCTTTTATCGAGAGCAGGTGGCGCCTATAAGGGCCGCTTTCGCGTGCGCTACACCAACCCTGTTCTCCCGCGAAGGCGGGAGCCCAGTCCGGGTCCCCGCCTTCGCGGGGAAACGGTCTTGATTGGCAGCTGCTGACCCACGCCGCACGGAGCGAACCTTGTCTGATTACGACGCAATCATCCTCGGGGCAGGCGCCGCCGGCCTCATGTGCGCTGCCGTCGCTGGCCAGCGCGGCCGGAAGATCCTGCTTGTCGATCACGCCGAGCAGGCGGGGAAGAAGATCCTGATCTCGGGCGGCGGGCGGTGCAATTTCACCAACCTGCACACCGCGGCCGACCGCTATATTTCCGCCAACCCGCATTTCGCCAAGTCCGCGCTCGGCCGCTACACCGCGCAGGATTTCCTCGCGCTCGTCGAGAGCTACGGGATCGCGTGGCATGAGAAGACACTTGGGCAGCTGTTCTGCGACGGCTCGGCGAAACAGATCGTCGAGATGCTGCTCGACGAATGCGACAAGGGGCGGGTTGATCTGTCGTTCGGGCGCGCGGTGACCGCGGTCGAGCAGGGTGACGGCGGCTACCGCGTGGCGCTCGATGGCCGCGCGGTCACCGCGCCCGCGCTGGTGATTGCGACCGGCGGACCGTCGATCCCGAAAATGGGTGCGACCGGCTTTGCCTATGATCTCGCGCGGCAATTCGGATTGAAGGTGGTCGAGCCGCGGCCCGCGTTGGTGCCGCTGACGCTTGGCGGCGACGAGATCCTGTTCCGCGAACTGTCGGGTGTCGCCGCCGACGTCGTCGCATCGGCGGGCAAGACCGCGTTCCGCGAGGCGGCGCTGTTCACGCACCGCGGGCTGTCGGGCCCGGCGATCCTGCAGGCGTCGTCCTATTGGCGGCATGGCCAGCCGGTGGGCATTGATTTCGTCCCCGACCGCGATTCCGGCTGGCTCCCCGCGGCCAAGCGCACCACGCCGCGCGCGACGCTGCGCAAACTGCTCGGGGGGACGTTGCCCGACCGACTCGCGGAGACGTTGAGCGAGCGGCTGGGGATGACGGGGGAGATCTCGACGCTCACCGACCGCAAGCTGCATGACGCCGAACGCGCTCTAAGTCATTGGCAATTCACGCCAAATGGCAGCGAGGGCTATGCCAAGGCGGAGGTGACGGCGGGGGAATCAGCACTGCTGAGCTTTCTTCGCAAACAATGGAAGCCAAACGCGTAAAAAACCTGTATGCGGTCGGCGAAGCGGTCGATGTCACAGGGTGGCTCGGCGGCTACAACTTCCAATGGGCATGGGCGAGCGGGTGGGCCGCGGGCCAAGTCCTGTAGGGACCACCACGCCAGTGCTTTGCCGTAGCGTCAAGCCGGCCACCAATTAGGACGTACATGCCTTTTTCAAATATTCCGTCGCTTCTTTCCGAAGCGCTCGCCGCGCGTGGCTATACCGCGCTGACCCCCGTCCAGGCGCATGTGATCGAGGAGAACGCGGTCGGTCGCGACCTGATCGTGTCGGCGCAGACCGGGTCGGGCAAGACCGTCGCGTTCGGCCTGGCGATGGCCGGCGAACTGCTGGGTGAAGCGGGTGAGGACGGCGTCCAGCGCCTGCCGGCGCCGCACAAGCCGCTCGTGCTCTGCATCGCACCGACGCGCGAACTCGCGCTCCAGGTCAGCCGCGAGCTGATGTGGCTCTATGCCAAGGCCGGTGCGCGCATCTCGACCTGCGTCGGCGGGATGGACGCGTCGAAGGAGCGTCGCAGCCTTGCGCACGGCGCGCATATCGTCGTCGGCACGCCCGGCCGTCTGCGCGATCATCTCGAGCGTGGCGCGCTCGACCTGTCGGCCCTGAAGGTCGCGGTGCTCGACGAGGCCGACGAGATGCTCGACATGGGCTTCCGCGAGGATCTCGAGCAGATCCTCGACGCGTCGCCCGAGCAGCGCCGTACGCTGTTGTTCTCGGCAACGATGCCGCGGCCGATCGTGGCGCTCGCCAAGCGCTACCAGAAGGACGCGCTGCGCATCTCGACCGTCGGCGAGGATCGCGGTCATGGCGACATCTCGTATCAGGCCGTCACGGTCTCGCCGTCCGAGATCGAGCATGCGGTGATCAATCTTCTGCGTTTCCACGAGGCAGAGACGGCGATGCTGTTCTGCGCGACTCGCGATAACGTCCGCCATCTGCATGCCAGCCTGGTCGAGCGTGGCTTTGCCGCGGTCGCGCTGTCGGGCGAGCATTCGCAGAACGAGCGTAACGCGGCGCTTCAGGCACTGCGCGATCGCCGTGCGCGTGTCTGCGTCGCGACCGACGTTGCTGCACGCGGCATCGATCTGCCGACGCTCAGCCTCGTCGTGCACGTCGAGCTGCCGCGCGATGCCGAGACGCTCCAGCATCGCTCGGGTCGTACGGGTCGTGCGGGCAAGAAGGGCACCGCCGTCCTGATCGTGCCGTTCCCGCGTCGCCGTCGCGTCGACATGATGCTCCGCGGTGCCAAGATCAACGCGGAATGGGTCAATGCCCCGACCGCCGAGGACATCCGCAAGAACGATCACGAGCGGCTGATCGGCATGCTGTTGCAGCCGGTCGAGGTCGAGGATGAGGATCGCGCACTCGCCGTCCGCCTGATGGCTGAGAAGACGCCCGAGGATATCGCCGCCGCGCTGGTGCACATGCACCGCGCGACGATGCCGCAGGCCGAGGACCTGATCGATCAGAGCAAGCAGTCGGTCAGCGACGATCGGTCGCAGGGGCCGCGCGCGGGCTTCGAGGACACCGTCTGGTTCCGCATGGACATCGGTCGTCGTCAGAATGCCGATCCGCGCTGGATCCTGCCGCTGATCTGCCGTCGCGGGCACATCACCAAGTCCGAGATCGGTGCGATCCGCATCGGCCCGAACGAGACCGCGTTCGAGATTCCGCGCGCCGTCGCGTCGCGCTTCTCGGCGGCGATCCAGCGCACCGCGCAAGCGGGCGAAGAGGAGAGCGGCGTCGCGATCGAGGCGATGCAGGGCGCGCCCGAGAGCGGTGCGCGGCATGACGGCGGCGGCGGCGGTCGCAGCAATGCGAGCGGTCCGCGCTCGACGCTGCATCGTTCGGCGCCACGTGGCGGTCCGGCTCCGGCGCGCAAGGCGCCGTATCGCGGGAATCGCGAGCGCAGCTGAGGTGTTGCGATCCTCCCCCGCAAGGGGAGGTGTCGCCGAAGGTGACGGAGGGGGCGGACCCGCAACGGCGGTTTGCCTTTACCGCCCCCTCCGTCAGGCTGCGCCTGCCACCTCCCCCTGGCGGGGAGGATCGAGGGGTATCGGTTTTGCGGATTGCGCACGGTGCGCTGGTGCCGCCGCCCCTAGCTCCGTCATCCTGACGAAAGTCAGGATCCAGCGCCGCGGACGCGGTCCTGCTTGATCCTGGATCCTGACTTTCGTCAGGATGACGAGGGGGTAGGGCGTGGCATGACCATGACCGACACGCCATCATCGCTCCGCATCCTCGTCGACGCCGACGCGTGTCCCGTGAAGGACGAGATCTACAAGGTCGCGTGGCGCCACGAAGTCCCCGTGACGATCGTCGCGAACAGCCATTTCCGCATCCCCGTCCATCCGCTGATCAGCCGCGTCGTCGTCAGCGACGGGTTTGACGCGGCCGACGACTGGATCGCCGAGCAGGCCGACGCGAAGACGGTGGTCGTCACCGCGGACATTTTGCTCGCCGACCGCTGCGTGAAGGCGGGCGCGACCGTGCTCGCCAATACCGGCAAGCCGTTCACGACGAGTTCGATCGGCGGCGCGATCGCGACGCGTGCGATCATGGCCGATCTGCGCGCCGGCGGTGATGTGATCGGCGGGCCCGCACCTTTCTCAAAGACCGACCGGTCGAGTTTTCTCTCGGCACTCGATGCAGCACTGGTGAAACTCAAAAGAGTATAACCGACGCGGATCACTCGACTTTGCCGGTTGCACCGGGCAAGCAGGGATTATGCGCTCCGGCTTACTCGATCGTGACGAACTCTTGGCACGGCAAGCGTTTCAACTGGCGCTCGTCGATCTGTTTCGCGTTATGCGGCGCCCGGACGATATCATGGCCGCCGCCGCTGCCGCACTCGGATCGCATCTGGGTGTCGCGCGCTGCGGTTATGGCGAGGTTTCCGGCGAGGGTGTCGTGATCCACGGCAGCGGCGACTGGACCAGCGGCGCATTGCCGAGTCTCGCCGGTGAGCCGTGTGTGCTCGCCGCGCTCGGTGCGGGCGTGCTCGACGAGCTTCGCGGCGGCCGAACCGTCTTCGTCAGCGACTGTCACAATGATCCGCGCTCGGCCGACCCGGTCAATTCCGAGACCTGGGCCAAGATCGGCATCTGCGCGCTGATCGTGGTCCCGCTGATCCGCGACGGCGTGCTCGCGGCGATCCTGTATGCGCACGAGGATGGTACGCGACACTGGAGTCAGGCCGAGCTGGCGCTGGTCGAGGATGTCGCGCTGCGCACGATGGATGCGGTCGACCGGCTCCGCGCCGAGCTCGCACTCAAGGCGAGCGAGGGGCGCTATCGGTCGCTGTTCGACTCGATCGATGCCGGGTTCTGCGTCATCGAGATGCTGTTCGACGGCGACCGGCCGGTCGATTATCGATTCGTCGAGGTCAATCAGGCGTTCCACCGCAACACCGGGCTCGACGACGTCATCGGCCGGACGATGCGCGAGCTCGCGCCGAATATGGAGCAGCACTGGTTCGACCGGTATGGCCACGTCGCGACGACGGGCGAGTCGCTCCGGTTCGAGGATCCCGCGGCAGTGCTCGATGACCGGTGGTACGAAGTCTATGCCTACCGCGTCGACGCGCCCGAACTGCGTCATGTCGCGGTGCTGTTCAACGACATCAGCGAGCGCCGCCGCAATGAGATCGCACTCGCCGAAAGTCGCGAGGAGCTCGAGCTTGCGACCCGCGTCGCGCGGCTCGGGCGGTTCGATTTCCACCCGCGCACGGGCTGGCTGAACTGGGATTCGCGGTGCCGCGAACTGTTCGGCCTGCCCGCGGAAGCGCCGGTCGACTATGCGGTATTCCTCGGTGGCCTCCACCCTGACGATCGCAGCCGCTTGGATGCGGTGGTCGCGGGCGCGCTCGATCCCGACGGATCGCGGCGGTTCGATGCCGAATACCGGACGATCGGCCGGATCGATGGCTGCGAGCGGCATGTCGCAGCGCATGGGGTCGCGTTTTTCGAGGATCGCGAACCCGTCAGGCTGATCGGCACGGTGGTCGACGTCACCGAGGATCGCCGCGCGCAGGCGGTTCTCCGCGAGACGAGCGAGCGGTTGCGACTCGCGAGCCGCGCGACCAACGATGCGATCTGGGACTGGGACCTGCGCCGCGACCAGCTCGTCTGGAACGAGGCGCTGACGCGGGCCTATGGGCACGACCTCGCGACGGTCGAACTGACCGGTGACTGGTGGCTGCGGCATATCCACCCCGATGATCGCGGCCGCGTCGATGCCAGCATCCATGCGATCATCGATGGCGACGGCAGCGACTGGGTCGACGAATATCGCTTCGAGCGTGCGGACGGCAGCTACGCCGACGTGCTCGATCGCGGCTATGTCATTCGCGACGAGGCGGGGGCGCCGGTACGGATGATCGGCGCGATGCTCGACCAGTCGTCGCGCAAGGCGGTCGAGCGCCAGCTTCGCGCGATCAACGAGGGGCTCGAGGAAGCCGTGGTGGTTTCGACCGCGGATCGCGACCGGCTTTGGGAATTGTCGTCCGACATCATGCTGCGCGCGACGTTCGACGGGACGATCGCGGCGGCGAACCCGGCCTGGTTCGCCATGCTAGGGTGGCGCGTGGACGAGATCGTCGGGATGTCGCTGTTCGACCTCCTCCATCCCGACGATGTCGGGCGGACGGGCGACGCGGCGGCAGGGCTTGCGCGCGGTGAGACCCTCGCGCGGTTCGACAACCGCTATCGTCACAAGGACGGCAGCTATCGCTGGATCAGCTGGGCGGCGCGCCCGGGCGACGGGTTGATCAACGCGGTTGGCCGCGACGTCACCGCGGAGAAGGCGCGCGAGGAACAGCTCGCGCGGGCCGAGGACGCGTTGCGCCAGGCACAGAAGATGGAGGCGGTCGGACAGCTGACGGGCGGTATCGCGCACGACTTCAACAATATGCTGACGGGCATTCTGGGTGGGCTCGACATGGTCCGCCGCAACGTCCCGGAACCGCGCGCGGAGAAGGTCGACCGCTATCTCGATGCGGCGACGGTGTCGGCACAGCGCGCGGCGGGGCTGACCCAGCGGCTGCTCGCGTTTTCGCGCCGCCAGTCGCTCGACGTGAAGGCGACCGATGTCGACCGGCTGATCGCGGAGATGGAGGATCTGCTGTCGCGGACGCTCGGCGAGAATGCCGGGCTCGAGATCCGGCGACAGGACGGAACCTGGCCCGTCACGACCGACGCCAATCAGCTCGAGAGCGCGCTGCTCAATCTCGCGATCAACGCGCGCGATGCGATGCCGAACGGCGGGCGGCTGACGATCGAGACCGAGAACACGCATCTCGACGCGCAGTATACCGATGCGATCGACGATCTCGCGCCGGGCGATTATGTTGCGATCGGGGTGTCCGACACCGGCATGGGGATGTCGAAGGCGGTGATTGCCAAGGCGTTCGACCCGTTCTTCACGACCAAGCCGATCGGGCAGGGGACCGGGCTGGGGCTGTCGATGATCTATGGCTTCGCACGCCAGTCGGGTGGGCATGTCGGGATCTATTCAGAGGAAGGGAAGGGCACGACCGTCAGGCTGTACCTGCCGCGTTTCCACGGGAGCGCGGCGGTCGCGACCAAGGCCGTCGAGCAGGACCTGCCGCGCGCGAATGGCGAATGCGTGCTGGTCGTCGAGGACGATGTCGCGGTACGCATGCTGATCGTCGATATTCTCGGCAGCCTCGGCTATGCAGTGCTCGAAGCGGGGGACGCGGGTGCGGCGATCCCGATCCTCGAGGATGGCGCGCGGATCGACCTGTTGATCAGCGACGTCGGCCTGCCCGGAATGGACGGCCGCCAGCTTGCCGAGGTCGCGCGGCGCCATCGGCCCGGTCTCAAGATCCTCTTCGTCACCGGCTATGCCGAAAAGGCCGCGGTTCGCGGCGACTTTCTGGGCGAAGGGATGGAGATGATCACCAAGCCGTTCGCGCTCGACGTGCTGGCGGCGCGGATCAGGACGATGGTCGCGCGCTGAGCGGTGACGGCGCGGGGTTCACCTGAAACCCACTTTACCGGTTGCCATCCCGCCCCCCGGTCGCCATAGGCGGGCGCCATCCGGTCCCTGGAGAGTTTCATGTCAACCGCAGCCGCCGGCCCCGCCCTGGGGCTCGACTTCGGCACGACCAACAGCGTCGTGGCTTTGGGCACACCCGGTGGCGCGCCCGAACTGGTGACGTTTGCCGCACCTGCCGAGACCAGCCCGGTGTTCCGCTCCGCGTTGTGCTTCTGGCAGGACGACAGCGGCAAGGGGCTCGCGTCGGATGCAGGGCCGTGGGCGATCGCGGAGTATATGGAATATCCGCTCGACAGCCGGTTCATCCAGTCGTTCAAGTCGGTCGCGGCGATGAAGACGTTCGAACAGGCCTCGGTCTTCGACAAGCGCTATCGCTTCGAGGAGATGGGCAAGCTGTTCCTCGACAAGCTCATTGCGCATGCGGGCGGCAGGCTCGACACGCGGCCGCAGCGGATCGTCGTCGGGCGGCCGGTCGAATATGCCGGCGCGCGGCCCGACGAGGCGCTCGCGCGGACGCGCTACGACGCGATGTTCAAGGGCTTCGGCGCGGAGATCCATTATGTCTATGAACCGCTTGGTGCGGCGTACAGCTATGCGACGCGGCTGACCGAGCCGGCGACGATCCTGGTCGCCGATTTCGGTGGCGGCACGAGCGACTTCTCGGTCGTGCGCGTCGCCGAACCGGGGGCGGCGCGACGCTGTACGCCGCTCGGCCATGCGGGCATCGGGATTGCCGGCGACCGGTTCGACTACCGCATCCTCGACCGGCTGGTGCTGCCGATGCTGGGCAAGGGCGGCGCGTACAAGTCGTTCGGCAAGGAGCTCGAGATCCCGCGCGCCTATTTCGCCGATTTCGCGGACTGGTCCAGGCTGGCGTTGATGCGCAACCGCAAGACGATGACCGAGCTCGAGCGATTGCAGAAGACCGCGGTCGATCCCGACGCGATCGGGCGGATGATCGCGGTGATCGAGAACGAGCTCGGCTATCCGCTCTACGATGCGGTCGGATCGCTCAAGCGTGCGTTGTCGACCGGTGAGGACGCGCACTTCCATTTTGCAGGCGCCGGGCTCGAGATCGAGGCGGACGTGACGCGCGACCAGTTCGAGGGCTGGATCGCGGACGACATCGCGCGGATCGAGACGACCGTCGACCGCGCGCTGGCGGTGGCGAACGTCGGGAGCGCCGAGATCGACCGCGTGTTTTTGACCGGCGGATCGTCGCTGATCCCGCGCGTGCGGCGGATCTTTACCGAGCGGTTCGGCGACGCGGCGATCATGAGCGGCGGCGAGCTGACGTCGATCGCGCACGGGCTCGCGCTGATCGGCGAGCAGGACGATATCGCGGCGTGGTCGGCATGATCCCGCGAGATCTGCCTCGACACCGCGCAGGTGCCCGGTGGTGGCGAGCTGCGGCTGTTCCAGCGCGGTGCCGAATTCTCGATCATGCTCGGCGCGAACGAGCTGATGAACAGCCGGTTGAGCGGGTCGGAGGAGGCGCTTGCCGAGCAGGCGTGCGATCGCATCGGCGCGCGGCCGGGTGTGCGGATGCTGATCGGCGGGCTCGGCATGGGGTTCACGCTCCGTGCAGCACTCGCGCGGCTCGAACCCGATGCCGAAGTTGCTGTCGCCGAGATCGTTCCTGCGGTGATCGCATGGGCGCGCGGGCCGATGGCGGCGCTGCACGGCGACAGCCTGAGCGACCCACGCACACGGATCTTCGAGGGTGATGTCGCCGCGGCGATCGCCGAGGGCGGGTGGGACGCGATCCTGCTCGATGTCGACAACGGGCCCGACGGGCTGTCGCGGCCGGGTAACGACCGGCTCTACGGCGCGGCGGGGCTGGCGCGCGCGCGCGCGGCGTTGCGGCCCGGCGGGGTGCTGGCGGTCTGGTCCGCCGCGCCGAGCAAGGCGTTCGCGAGACGGCTCGACGAGGCCGGCTTTGCGGTCGACGAAGTCGTCGCACGCGCGACGCGCAAGGGCGGCGCGCGCCACGTTATCTGGTTCGCCACCAATCCATGATCTGGCGCTGGCTTCTGCTGATCGCGCTCTCGGCGCTCGTTGCGGGGGCGCTGGAACTGATCGGACTGCCCGCGGGGCTGCTGCTCGGACCGATGATCGCAGCGGTCGCGCTCGCGGTGCGCGGCTGGTCGCTGGGCGTCCCGTTGCTGGCCTTCCGGAGCGCGCAGGCGGCGGTCGGAACCTTGATCGCGGGGTCGATCACCATCGGGATCGTCGCGACGGTCGCGGATCACTGGCCTGTGTTTCTCGCGGTCAATGTCGCGACGCTCGCGGCGAGCAGCGTGCTCGGCTATCTGCTCAGCCGCTGGCAGGTGTTGCCAGGGACGGTCGCGGTGTGGGGATCGACGCCTGGGGCGGCGAGCGCGATGGTGCTGATGGCGCAGGCGTACGGCGCCGACTCGCGGCTGGTCGCGGTGATGACCTATACGCGCGTCGTGTGCGTCGCGGTCGTCGCCTCCGTGCTGGCGGCGGTGATGGTCGGCGGCGGCAGCGGGCATCACCCGGCGGCGACCTGGTTCGCGAGCGTCGATCCGGTCGCGGTGCTGCGGACGGTGGCGATCGCGGGCGTGGGCGCGGCGGTCGGCGTCTTGCTGCGGTTGCCGGCAGGCGCGCTGCTCGGATCGCTCGTGCTGGCGGGGGTGCTCAACGTCACCGGGGTTGCGCAGCCGGTGCTGCCGCAATGGCTGCTCGCGATCAGCTATGCGGTGGTAGGGTGGAAGATCGGGCTGTCGTTCACGCGCGATACGCTCCGCGTGGCGGGCAGGGCGATGCCGCGGATCCTGCTTTCGGTCGGGCTGCTGATCGTATTTTGCGGTGGCATCGCGGCGGCGCTGACGCGCTGGGCGGGGATCGACCCGGTCACCGCCTATCTCGCTTCGAGCCCGGGCGGGATGGACTCGGTCGCGATCATCGCCGCGTCGAGCCCGGTTGACGTGCCGTTCGTGATGGCGTTGCAGGTCATGCGGTTCTTTGGCGTGCTGCTGATCGGGCCACCGCTCGCGCGGTTCGTCGCCACGCGGCAGGGCGGGGTGCCGCCGGTCATTCCGACCTGACCCCGCGCTGTGCTCGTGACCGCCGTCATCCTGACGAAGGTCAGGATCCAGAGCCATGATCGCCGTCCCTTGTGACTCTGGATCCTGACTGTCGTCAGGATGACGGTTGGGACTTGGTCGGGCGATAGGCCTCGACGTCGATCTCGTGGCGTTTCAGCTTGTCGTAGAAGGTCTTGCGCGGGATGCCGAGCGCGGCGAGCGCGGAACGTACGTCGCCGCTGACCTGTCGCAGCGTCGTACGGATCGTCGCCTCCTCGAACTTGTCGACGCGCGCTGGCAACGGCATGTCGGCATGCTCGGCATCCGGTTCGTCGGCTTCGACGCGCAACACCAGTCGCTTGGCCAGATTGTCGAGCTCGCGGACGTTGCCCGGCCAGTCGTGCTGCCCGAGATAGGCGAGCGTCGCGGTGTCGATCGTCGGTACCTCGCGACCGAACCGCTCCGCCGCCTGGTGGAGCAGGTGCCCGAACAGCAACGGCACGTCGTCACGGCGTTCGCGCAGCGGCGGGATCCGCAATCGCACGGCATCGAGCCGGAAGAGCAGATCGGCCCGGAACCGCCCGGCCTCGACCGCGTGATCGAGCCCGGGCTTCGACGCCGCGATCACGCGAAGGTCGAGCGCGCGCGCCAGGTCGCCGCCGATCGGCATCACCTCGCGTTCCTCGAGCACGCGCAGCAACCGCGCCTGGACAGTCGACGACACACTCTCGATCTCGTCGAGAAACAGCGTGCCGCGGTTCGACGCTTCGATCCGGCCGGTGCGCGGCAGTCGTGAATCGCCGTCATGGCCGAACAGCTCGATCTCGGCGACGACGTCGGGCAACGCCGCGCAGTTGACCGCCACGAACGGTCGCGAACGGCGGTTGCTCCAGCGGTGCAGGAGAACCGCGACGAGCTCCTTGCCGGTCCCGGTCTCGCCCTCGATCAGCACGTCGATATTGGCCTGCGCGATCTGGCGCATCGTGTCGCGCAGGCGGATCATGACCGGGGTCTCGCCGATCAGCGGCTCGGCACCGATCGTCTCCTCGGCGGCGGCGCGCAGGCGGCGATTGTCGAGGACCAGCCGGCGCATGTCGAGCGCCCGGCGTGCGCCCGCGATCAGGTGATCGGTCGCGAACGGCTTCGGGATGAAGTCGAACGCGCCGTTCTTGAGCGCGGCGACCGCCATCGCGACGTCGCCGTGGCCGGTCATCAGCAGGACGGGAATCTCGTGGTCGATCGCGGCGATCCGGCGGAACAGCTCGAGCCCGTCCATCTTGGGCATGCGGATGTCCGAGACGACCGCACCGTCGAACCCGGCATCGATCCGCGCGAGCGCCGCGACCGGATCGCGCTCGGCGATGACCGAGATGCCGGCGAGCTCGAACGATTGCTCGAGCGCACCGCGCAGCACGTCGTCGTCGTCGACCAGCAGGATCGATTGTTCCGTTCGCGCTTGGTCGCTCATGCCTTCACCAGGATCATGCGGAAGATGGCACCTTCGGATGAGGGAACGAGGTCGAGCGTGCCGCCGAACTCGGTCATGATGTCGCGCGCGATCCCGAGGCCCAGGCCGAGCCCGTCCTTCTTGCTGGTCGCGAACGGCGTGAAGAGGTGGTCGGCGATGTCGGCGGCAATGCCGGGGCCGCTATCGGCGACGGTCAGCACGACGTCGCGACCGCGGCGCCCGATCGTCACGTCGACGCGGGCATCGCGCCGCTCCGAGACCGCGTCGAGCGTGTTCTGGAGCAGGTTGACGAGCACCTGTTCGAGACGCACGCGCCCGGCGATCACCGTCAGCCGCGCCTCGGGCCCGTCTGGCAGCGCGAGCGTGACGCCTTTCGCGCGGTAGCGGTCGCCGATCAGCAGCCGGACACCGTCGATGACCGCGTCGAGCGCAACCGGGCCGATTGATCCCGCCCCTCGCCGGGCATAGCGCCGGAGCCCCGCGGTGATCGCGCCGATCCGGCTGGTCAGGTCGACGATCGACTGGAGATTGGTCGCCGCGCGTGCCGGCTCGCCGCGCTCGAGAAACGCGGCGGCATTGTCGGCGAACGTCCGGATCGCGGCGACCGGCTGGTTGATCTCGTGCGCGACGCTGGCGGTGATCGTTCCGATCGAGCCCACGCGGTTCGCGTGCGCGAGTTCCTCGCGTGCCTGACGGAAGCGCTGGTCGGACGCCTCGCGCTGCTCGACCTCGACCTGCAATCGTTCGGCGGTCGCGCGCAACTCGGCGGTACGGCGGGCGACCTCCGCCTCGAGCTCCGCGCGCGCGCCGGCGTTGCGCTTGCGCCGCGCATAGACCCACCATGCCGCCGCCATCGTCGCGATCGTCGCCAATCCGGCCAGCGCGGTCGCCCAGCGCGTCCGCGTCGCAGCGACGCGAAGCGCCACGTCGAGCGGCTCCATGTGCACAAGCCGCCAGCCCGCGATCGGCACCGGCAGCGACACCGTCACCGCCGGCGTGCCATCGGGCAGCCGGGACCGCTCGCCGGCGATCGTCAACGGGGCGGGGACGAGCCGTATCGAGCCGAACTGGCGCGTGCGCGCGAGCAGCGCGCGGCGGCGCGGCGATAGCGGACGGGTGGTATGGAATTGCAGTCTGGGATCGCTGGAGATCAGGATCACGCCGTCGGGATCGACGACGAAGGTCGCCATGTGCGACCGGATCCAGGCGCGGGCGATCTTGTCGAACTCGACCTTCACCACGACCACGCCGAGCGGCTTGCCGCCGCGGTCGATCCGCCGCGAGAGATAGAGTCCGGACCGCCCGCTGACGCTGCCGAGCGCGAAGAATTCGGTCGCACCCGACGCCATCGCCTCGGTGAAATATTCGCGGAAGCGATAATTGTGACCGAGGAAGCTGTCGCGGCGCGCGGCGTTCGATGCGGCGATCGTCATCCCCTGGCTGTCCAGCGCGTAGATCACCGGTGCGCCCGTCCGTTCGGCGAGCAGGGCGAGCTTCTGGTTCAGCGCGGCATCCACGCGCCCCGATTCGAGAGCAGCCCGGACGTCGGGATATTCGCCGAGCATGATCGGCAGCAATCGATACGTCTGGAGCTCCGCCTCGAGCAGCTGGAGGTTGGTCCGGGTCTGCTGCGTGGCGGCCATCTGGACCGTCGCGGCGGCATCCGCGACCGCGCGGCGGCCATAGATCGATGCCGTGCCCGCGACCATCACGCCAAGCAGAACGAAGGCGAGAAGGACGGTCATTGCCGCGCTGAAAAGAGCCGATCGCGTCCACGTCATTTTGTGCGGATTATCACACACATTGGGTGCGCGCCATCCGCATAATGGTGCAAAATCCGCACATTGGAAATGCCGGTATGGCGAAAAATGGCGCAAAACCGCGGGTTTATCAGGTGCTGGTCGTGTGGTTGAAGTGTCAGGTCCGGCACGGCATTACGTCCCTCAGATACCGCCAGCACAAGCTGGTGCGACTTCAGGAGGCGATGTTGACGATTCCATCCCAGGCATATGCGGTCGCGGAAACGCCCTGCCGGAAACGCTGGACGGGCCAGCTTTATATCCAGGTGCTGATCGCGATCGTGCTGGGCGCGGCGCTCGGCCATTTCTACCCGACCTATGGCGCGGCGCTGAAGCCGCTGGGCGATGCCTTCATCAAGCTGGTGAAGATGATCATCGCTCCGGTGATCTTCCTCACGCTCGTCACCGGTATCGCCGGGATGAAGGAACTCGGCTCGGTCGGCCGGGTCGCGGGCAAGGCGTTCGCCTATTTCCTGTTCTTCTCGACGCTTGCGCTGATCGTCGGCCTGATCGTCGCCAACGTCGTCCAGCCGGGCGCGGGGATGAACATCGACGCCGCCTCGCTCGATACCAAGGGCATCGCCGACTACACCGTGAAGGCGCATGAGACGACGATCACCGGGTTCCTGATGAGCATCATCCCGGACACGATGGTCAGCGCGTTCACCGACGGCAACATCCTGCAGATCCTGCTGATCGCGATCCTGTTCGGCATTTCGCTGAGCCTCGTCGGCGAGCCTGCCAAGCCCGTGCTGAACTTCCTCGAGCGCCTCAGCCTGATCGTCTTCAAGCTGGTCGGCATCCTGATGCGCGCAGCCCCGCTCGGTGCGTTCGGCGCGATCGCGTTCACGATCGGCAAATACGGGATCGGCAGCCTCGCCAATCTCGGTGCACTGGTCGCGACCTTCTATCTGACTGCGGCGCTGTTCGTGGTCGTCATCCTCGGCACCGTCGCACGCCTGACGGGCTTCTCGATCTTCAAGCTGATCAAGTATCTGAAGGCCGAACTGCTGCTGGTGCTCGGCACGTCCTCGTCGGAAGCCGCGCTGCCGAACCTGATCCAGAAGATGGAGGCTGCGGGCTGCGAGAAGTCGGTCGTCGGGCTGGTCGTGCCGACCGGCTATTCGTTCAACCTCGACGGCACCAACATCTACATGACGCTGGCGGCGTTGTTCATCGCGCAGGCGACGAACACCGACCTGACGCTGGGGCAGGAGCTTCTGCTGCTCGTCGTCGCGATGATCTCGTCCAAGGGGGCCGCCGGCGTCACCGGCGCGGGCTTCATCACGCTGGCGGCCACGCTGTCGATCGTCCCGACCGTGCCGATCGCGGGCATGGCGCTGATCCTCGGCGTCGACCGCTTCATGAGCGAGTGCCGCAGCCTCACCAACTTCATCGGCAACGCGGTCGCGACGATCGTCGTCGCGCGCTGGGAAGGCGCGCTCGACCGTGACAAGCTCGACGCGGCGCTTTCGGGCAAGTTGCCCGAACTCGCACCGGCGCCGGTCGCCACCGCCGCGGTTCCTGCCGCTTGATCCCGACGGGGCCGGCACGCGCCGGCCCCGCGACCAGTACCGGACAGCTTATATGACCTCGATGATGATGCGCCGCGTGCGCCACGCGGCGGGCTTTGCCGTCGCGACCCTTCCCGCGATGGCGCTGGCCCAGGCCGCGCCGCAGCAGGCCGCTCCCAGACCGCGTCGCCCAAGGCGCGCGAACGGCTCGGCCCCGTGTCCAAGGATGCCGCCAGCACCAACGCGGCGTCGCCGATTTCCGAAAGCTATCCCAATGCCGCGGTCGGTGACGGCGTCACCGCGGGCGGCTACAACCAGTCGCGCTGGGCGGAGGACTGGTCGAAGCTGCGCGATCCGGCCAAGCGCAAGGACATCATCGACCAGCTGAAATTCATCTCGATCGCGGGCGACGGCGACGTGTACCTGACGCTGTCGGGCGAGGCGCGGTTGCGCGTCAACCACACCACCAACCCCAATCTCCGCGACAGCGAAGCGCAGCGTCAGGACATTCTCCGTCTGTTCGGCGGCGCGGACCTGCACGTCGGCGAGCATCTGCGCTTCTATGGCGAACTCGCGCACGGCACGCTCAAGGGCGAGAATCTCGGCAACGTGCTGCCCAATCTGCGCAACAAGCTCGCGGTGCAGCAGGCGTTCGTCGATCTGACCGGGACGGTCGCGGATGTCGATGTCGGCGTCCGCTATGGTCGGCAGACCTTTGCCGACGGCCCGAACCTGCTGGTCGTGCCGCGCGACAACAACACGCTGTATTTCGGGTTCAACGGCTTTCGCGGCTGGGCGCGGGCCAAGAACGTGCGCGCCGACGTGTTCGACTTCAAGCCGACCGCGTACGGCACGCAGGGCACGCGCGACGACGATGCGGAAAGCGCCCGGCGTTTCTCGGGCATCTCGACCGGCATCGTCCTGCCCGACACGCTGTTCGGTGGTTCGAAGCTCTATCTCGACCCGTTTCTCTGGCGGCTGCGCAATCGCAACGCGGTCTGGGGAACCGACAATGCGCGCGAAGTCCGCAATTTCTACGGGCTGCATTTCTGGGGCGATGCGGGACCGGTCAATCTCGACTGGACGGTCAATTACCAGGGCGGCAGCTATGACAATCGCTCGATCGAGGCATGGCTGATCCTGCTCGCGCAGACCTACAAGCTGGGCAAGGGCCGCAACGCGCCGCGCGTCGGCTTCCACGCGGATTATGCAAGCGGCGGCGGCGCCTATGGCAACGGCACGCTGCGCACCGCGCTCGCGCCGTTCGGCAACAACATCTATTACAGCTATCAGCTGTTCGCGACGCCGACCAACCTGATCGCGGTTGCGCCGAACGTCAGCTTCAGCGTGTTCGACAAGCTGCGCCTGACGGCCGAATACCAGCTGTCGTGGCGCGATACGCAGAGCGATGCCGTCTACCGCGCCAACGGCACGGCATTTGCGGGCACGCAGAATGTCTCGGGCAGCAAGATCGCCGACACGATCCGGTTCCAGGCGGTCTATCCGATCACCTCGCGCCTGTCGTTCACCGGGCGCTATGAGCATCTGATCGCGGGGCCTGCGCTGACCCGTGCGAACTACAAGAACTCGGACTTCCTCGCGGGCTGGCTCAGCTACCGCTTCTGATCGGGCGTGGCTGCCCGCCCCCATCCGTCATCCTGACGAAAGTCAGGATGCCGGCCGGGGCGGGCAGGCGCGATACCGCCCGAATTAACCTGCGACATACCGCCGACACTTCGTACGATTTCGACCATACCGGTCCTTCAATTCGGTCGATCTTTGTGGCACATGGTCTCCAGCACAAGGAGTCACATGGTCATGGATCTCAGCTTCACGCCCGAGGAAGAATCGTTCCGCGACGAGGTTCGCGCCTTCTTCCGCGAAAAACTTCCCGCCCGACTGTCGACGCTCGTCCGTGAAGGCAAGCGGCTGCGCAAGGCGGACATGGAGGAATGGCACGCGATCCTGAACGAACGCGGCTGGCTGGCGAACCACTGGCCCGAAAAATGGGGCGGCCCGGGCTGGAGCGTGATCCAGCGCTTCATCTTCGACAACGAATCCGCGCTCGCGCACGCGCCCCGCGTCGTGCCGTTCGGCGTCAATATGCTCGGTCCGGTCCTGATCAGATACGGCTCCGAGGAACAGAAGCAGACGTGGCTGCCGCGCATCCTCGACGGGTCCGACTGGTGGTGCCAAGGCTATTCGGAGCCGGGTGCGGGGTCCGATCTCGCGGGCCTCAAGACCACCGCAGTTCGCCAGACGCGGGAGGGTGGCGACGTCTATGTCGTCAACGGGCAGAAGACGTGGACGACACTCGGCCAGCATGCCGACATGATCTTCTGCCTCGTGCGCACCGATCCCGCCGCGAAGAAGCAGGAGGGCATCAGCTTCCTGCTGATCGACATGAAGTCGCCCGGCATCGAGGTTCGCCCGATCACGCTGATCGACGGCGAGCAGGAAGTGAACGAGGTGTTCTTCACCGATGTCGAGGTGCCCGTCGCCAACCTCGTCGGCGAGGAGAACCAGGGCTGGACCTATGCCAAGTACCTGCTGACCTATGAACGCACCAACATCGCCGGCGTCGGCTTCTCGATCGCGTCGTTCGAGCGGTTGAAGGAGGTGGCGCAGTCGCAGCGGAAGAACGGACGTGCGCTCGCCGACGACCCGCTGTTCGCGGCGCGCATGGCCAGGGTCGAGATCGACCTCGCCAACATGCAGACGACGAACCTGCGCGTGCTGGCCGCGGTTGCGGGCGGCGGTGCGCCCGGCGCGGAGAGCTCGATGCTCAAGATCAAGGGCACCGAGATCCGCCAGGAGATCACCGCGCTGACCCGGCGTGCCTATGGGTCCTATGCCGCGCCTTACATACCCGAGGCGCTGGAGGCCGGCTGGAACGGCGAGGACGTCGGCCCGGAGGACGCGGCGATGGCGGCGCCGAGCTATTTCAACAATCGCAAGCTGTCGATCTTCGGCGGATCGAATGAGATCCAGAAGAACATCATCTCCAAAGCCATATTGGGTCTCTGAGCACATGAACTTCGAACATAGCGATGACCGCCGGATGCTGGCCGACACGCTCGTCCGGGCGTTGCGCGACGGCTATCCCATCGAGACGCGCAACGCCGGTGCCTATGGCGAGGCGGGGTATGACCCGGCGGTCTGGGCGCAATTGAACGAACTCGGGATCGTGTCGGCGCTGTTCGACGAGGCCGCGGGCGGCTTCGGCGGCAGCGGATTCGACATCATGGTGGTGTTCGAGGCGCTCGGCCGCGCGCTTGTGGTCGAGCCGTTTCTCGGCGCGCTGATGGCGGGCCGGGCGCTCGCCGCGGGCGGCGGGCACGACGCCGCGCTGGCGGGCATCGTGTCGGGCGAGACGATCGCGGCGTTCGCGCATGAAGACGGCGCAACCCCGGTCACCGCGACGCCAAGTGGCGATGGCTGGACGCTGAGCGGATCGAAGGCGGTCGTGCAGCAGGCGGGCGCGGCGTCGCTCCTCGTCGTCACGGTCGAGCAGGACGGGGATCCGCTGGTGTTGCTGATCGATGCGAAGTCGCCCGGCGTTTCGGTGCGCAGCTACAACACCGTCGAGGGCGGCGCGGCGGGCGACGTCTCGTTCGACGGCGTGACGGTCGCAGCCGATGCGCGGATCGGCAGCGAGGGGCAGGGGCAGGCGGTCGTCGACGCCGCGGTCGGTGCCGGGCTGCTCGCGCTATCGGCCGAGGCGGTCGGGGCGATGGACTTCGTCAAGGAGGCCACGCTCGGCTATCTGCGCGACCGCAAGCAGTTCGGCGTGCCGATCGGCAAGTTCCAGGCGCTCCAGCACCGCATGGCAACGGTCCTGCTCGAGATCGAGCAGGCGCAGTCCGCGGTGATCAACGCGGCGACCGCGTTCGACGGCGACGACGTCACGGCGCGCGACCGCGCACTGGCCGCGGCGAAATACACGATCGGCCGGACCGGCGCGCTGGTGGCCGAGGAATCGATCCAGCTGCACGGCGGGATCGGCATGACGTGGGAATATGCGGTGTCGCACTATGCCAAGCGGCTGGTGATGATCGACCACCAGCTCGGCGACGAGGACCATCATCTGCAACGCTATATCGAACTCGCGAAGGCCGCCTGAGACGGCTTTAGGGGAACGCGTCGCCCGTCTCGCCGCAGGTACGATCGAAAGGCTCCGCCCCCTCCGGGACGGGGCTTTTCGACGGCGCGCCAGTTACGCTGTCGCCGAGGTCATCCGCGCTTTGCGATGATGGGGCGCAGGCGGACGCCCAGACAGATGACGGTCGGCCAGAACATCGTGTTGGCAATGTCGAGCAGCGTATCGTCCCAGCGCCACGAACCATAGTTCAGCCGGTCCATGACCTCGTTGAACGCCTCGCCAGCGGCGACGACGGTCCAGGGGATGAACGTCCCGAACGAGCGCCGCGTGATCAGCCGTGCGATCATCAGCAACGCCATGCCGGCATGGATATGCAGAATCGTGTCGGGGAGGCCGGTGCCGTCGCCGATCCAGTCGATCCACTGATGGTAGATTTTCGGTATCACACATGCACTCCGGCGCGGATCGAAACGGGTCCACGCGGGGCTTAGCGTGCTACGGCGTCAAGCGATACCGGGGCGATCACGCACGCACGGCATTCCGGCACGCCTTGACGAGATTGACGACCAGCCCCGACAGCGTTGAATAATTCGCGCGGTGATAGGACGAACCGTCGCCGAGTTCCCCCGTGAGCCGGCGATGCGCCTCGGGCAGCGCATGATAGGGCAGCCCGGGGAGCAAATGGTGCAGCGCGTGATAGCGCAGCCCGACCGGTGCCCATACTTCGGCCAGAAGGCCGGGCGGCGGGACGTTGACGCTGTCGAGATACTGGTCGGTAATGCTCATCGCATCGCCCTCATTCTCCCAGAGATGCGCGACAAGCGTGCGGACCTGGTTGAGCACGGCGATCGCCGAGACGATGATCAGGAACGTCGCGGATGCCGCCAGCGGGAAGACACCCGTCGCGGTCAGCATGACGAACGATATCGCCCAAATGCTCGCGGCGGTCTCCCAGATACGCCAGCTCCGCAGCGCGTTGCCCTCGGGCGGCTTGCGGCGGAACTGGGGGTTGATCGCCAGCGCCGAATAGCGCGTCACGACGATCTCGCGCAGCTTGGGCGACAGCAGCGACAGCGGGGCGAGCACGCCGTAGCGCAGGATCAGCCCGATCGGCAGCAGCGCCGACACCAGGACGAACAACCCGAGCGTCACCACCGGCCCGCGGGCGAGCGGCATATACTCGGGATCGCGATTGGTCCCGTAGCGCGTCTTGGCATGATGGAGCGTGTGGACACCCTCGTACATCAGCGACGGCATCATGACGGGCACGCCGAACAGGATGTTCCACCCGGCGGTAAAGCCCGGCACCGCATTGGGCTTCATGTGCGACAGCTCGTGGATGAAGCTGAGCGCGCGGTACAGCGCGAGCACCGCGACGACCCCGCCGAGCAGCTTTGCCCAGAGCGGCGTCGCGACGATCGCCACCGCGAGCCCCGCATAGCCGATTCCCGCCGACGCGATCAGGTCGGTCCAGTACACGACCGGACGTGCGGCATGGAGATCGCGCGTCAGCGTCGCCGCCGCCTTGATCATGGCCCCGTCTTCCTGCCCCATCTGCGCGGCCTTCGGGCGCGCAACGGCCGCAGCCGCGCGTGCCAGCGGCTCGGCAAGAGGATCGGCGTTGATGAATGCGGTTGCCATGATCATACCATCTGGGGGTGACGTATCGTCGTCGATACAGAAGAATTCAGGCTGAAAAATGGTGATCGCGCCGGGGGAATCAACCAGCCGGGCGATGGCGTGGCGGTTGGGGCGGCCGACAGGGGTGGCGCTGTCGTGGCTTTCGCCTCGGGAAGCACGCTTATCGCCACGCAGCGGAGGCCGTCATCCCTTGGGAAGCACGACCGGTCCAATTGACGCATGAAAATTGCCGCAAGCGTTTGCTCGGCAGCTATTATCGGTTAACGGAGGCGTCATGGCTTCCCGTCCGCAAACATTGTACGAAAAAATCTGGGCATCGCATGTCGTCGAGCGTCGCGACGACGGCACGTGCCTGATCTATATCGACCGTCATCTCGTCCACGAGGTGACCAGTCCGCAGGCGTTCGAGGGGCTGCGCGTCGCCGGCCGACGCGTGCGGCGGCCCGACCTGACGCTCGCGGTGCCCGATCACAATTTGCCGACGACGGCGCGGGTAGATGCGGCGGGCGTGCCGTTGCCGATTGCCGACCCCGAGAGCGCGCAGCAGCTCGATGCGCTGCGCCGGAACACGACCGAGTTCGGCATCGACTATATCGACGCGACCGCGGCGGAGCAGGGGATCGTCCATGTCGTCGGCCCCGAGCTCGGTTTTACGCTGCCTGGCTCGACGCTGGTATGCGGCGACAGCCATACGTCGGCACATGGTGCGCTCGGCGCGCTGGCGTTCGGGATCGGGACGAGCGAGGTCGAGCATGTCCTCGCCACGCAGACGCTGTTGCTGAGCCAGTCGAAGACGATGGAGGTCCGCGTCGACGGCGTGCTCGGGTTCGGCGTCAGCCCCAAGGACGTGATCCTCGCGATCGTCGGCCGGCTGGGCGCGGCAGGCGGCACCGGCCACGTCCTCGAATATACCGGCGACGTGATCCGCGCGATGTCGATCGAGGGGCGCCTGACGGTCGCGAACATGTCGATCGAGGCGGGCGCGCGTGCTGGCCTCGTCGCGCCCGACGAGACGACGTTTGCCTATATCAAGGGACGCCCGATGGCGCCGTCGGGTGAGGCGTGGGAGCGCGCGCTGGCCTGGTGGCGTACGCTGCCGAGCGATCCGTCCGCACGCTACGACGCCTCGGTCATCTTGCAGGCGAGCGACATCGCGCCCGGGCTGACCTGGGGGACGAGCCCCGAGGACGTCGTGCCGATCACCGGCCATGTCCCCGATCCGATGAGCTTCGCCGACCCGTCGAAGCAGGCGGCGGCGCGCAAGTCGCTCGAATATATGGGACTGACGCCGGGGACGGCGATGCAGGACGTCAGCATCCAGCACGTCTTCATCGGCAGCTGCACGAACAGCCGGATCGAGGATCTGCGCGCGGCAGCGACGATCGCCAATGGCCGCCACGTCGCCGACGGGGTGCGCGCGCTGGTCGTGCCCGGGTCGGGGCTGGTTAAGCGGCAGGCCGAGGCCGAGGGGCTCGACCGGATCTTCACCAGCGCCGGGTTCGAATGGCGCGAACCGGGCTGTTCGATGTGCCTCGCGATGAACCCCGACAAGGTGCCGCCGGGCGAGCGCTGCGCATCGACGAGCAACCGAAATTTCGTCGGGCGGCAGGGGCCGGGTGCGCGAACGCATCTGCTGTCGCCCGCGATGGCCGCCGCGGCAGCGGTGACGGGCCATCTGAGCGACGTGCGTGATCTGATGAGGGGCGAAGTATGAAGCGTGTGATGATCCTGCTGATGGCAGGCGCGGTGGTGAGCGGCGTCGCCGCGTACATGGCCGCGGCGCGGACCGTCCCCGGCACGCTCGGGCACGAAACCGCGCGTATTGCGGCCGGCCCGGAGGCCAGCGGCGGACGAACGGCGGCCAGCGCGCGATGAGGCCGGTCACGACGGTATCGGGGCGGGCCTATCCGTGGGGCGCGAAGAACGTCGATACCGACGTCATCATCCCCGCGCACTGGCTCAAGACGATCACGCGCACGGGGCTTGGCCGCGGCGCGTTCGAGACGATCCGCGCGCAGCCGGGCAACCTGTTCGACGATCCCGAATTCGCCGGCTCGCCGATCCTGATCGCCGGGGACAATTTCGGCTGCGGTTCGAGTCGCGAGCATGCCGCCTGGGCGCTGGCCGACATGGGCATCACCGCGGTGATCGCGCCGAGCTTTTCGGACATCTTCTCGGGCAACGCGTTCAAGAACGGCATCGTCGCGGTCGTCCTGCCGCAGGCGGCGGTCGACCGGCTGGTCGAGGTCGCAAAGACCGATCCGGTGACGATCGACCTCGAATCGATGTCCGTGACCACCCCGTTCCAGGACCGTTTCACCTTCGAACTCGATCCCTTTCGCCGCCAGTGCCTGATCGAGGGGCTGGACGAAGTCGGTCTGACACTGGCAAGGGATACCGCGATTTCTAAATTCGAGGAGGCGGTGGTCGAACACCGCCCCTGGCTGGAGAGGAAAAGCGGATATGCGGGCATTGCTGTCGACGGCGCCGGGCGGACCTGAAACTCTGACATTGTCCGAACTACCCGATCCGGTCGCCGGTCGGGGACAGGTCGTGATCGCGGTCAAGGCGTGCGCGATCAACTTTCCCGACGTCCTGATCATCGAGGACAAATATCAGTTCAAGCCAGAACGCCCGTTCGCGCCGGGTGGCGAGATCGCCGGCGTCATCGACGCGGTGGGCGAGGGCGTCGAGGGCTGGCAGGTCGGTGACCGCGTGATCGCGATGCTCGGCCATGGCGGCCTGTGCGAAAAGGTCATCGCCGACCCGGCCAAGCTGTACCGCCTGCCCGAAGGCCGCAGCTTTGCCGAGGGGGCGTCGCTGATCCTGACCTATGGCACGACGATCCACGCGCTGCTCGACCGCGGGCATATCGCAGCGGGTCAGACGCTGCTCGTGCTGGGTGCGGCCGGCGGCGTCGGGCTGGCGGCGATCGAGCTCGGCAAGGCGTTCGGTGCGCGCGTCGTCGCGGCCGTCTCGTCGGACGAAAAGGCCGCCGCAGCGCGCGACGCGGGCGCGGACGAGACGCTGGTCTATGCACGCGCGCCGTTCGACAAGGATCAGTCCAAGGCACTCGCCGAACAGTTCAAGGCGGCGGTCGGCAAGGGCGGCGCGGATGTCATCTATGATCCCGTCGGCGGCGATTATGCCGAGCCGGCGCTGCGCTCGATCGCCTGGGAGGGGCGGTATCTGGTGGTGGGCTTCCCCGCTGGCATCCCGCGGCTGCCGCTCAACCTGACGCTCCTCAAGAGCTGCGATGTGTGCGGCGTGTTCTGGGGCGCGTTCGCCGCGCGTGATCCAAAGGCGAACCAGGCGCATATCGAAACGCTGTTCGCGTTGTGGAAGGATGGGAAAATCGCGCCGCGCGTGACCGAGGTTTTTGCGTTCGAGGAGGGCGGCAAGGCCATCGCCAAGATGGCAGCGCGTAACGCGATCGGAAAACTGGTCGTCGAGGTCGGCAGGTAGAACGATCCGGCCAGGCCGGTGTCGGATCACACCAGGCTGATGACCAGCAGCGCGATCAGCAGCCAGAGGACGCTCGACAGCACGACGCCGTAGAACATGCCCTGCATCGCATGCGGACCACGCCGGCTTTTCGAGGTCGGAGCGGATGGGCTGAGGCTGGCTGACACGGACCGATGGCCCGACGCGTGCAAAATATGAGATCCTGCCATCATGCTCTCCATGTCCGTGTGCTGTGTCACGTGACCGTCTCATAATATGGTTAATCGACCGGGTTTGTTCCAGCCGGGAACCAATTTATTGCGTTCACCTTGGGTGCTACCTATCTCAAGCGCCGAGACGCCGCAGGGGAAACAACCGCCATGACGAGCTTTGACGATCGCGAACGGTCTTTCGAGGCGAAGTTTGCGCGTGACGAGGAAATGGCTTTCCGGATCACGGCGCGCAGGAATCGCCTTCTTGGTCAGTGGGCTGCGGCAGAGATGCGTTTGACCCGCGAGGAAGCGGACGCCTATGCGACCGCGCTCGTCCATGCCGACCTGGAGGGCGGCGGCGATGACGATGTCGTCCGCAAACTGGTTGGAGATATGACCGCGGCGGGGCTCGATCACGACGAAGCGACGGTGCGCCGTGCGCTGGCGCAGCAGATGATCGAGGCGCGCCGTCAACTTATGGAGGCTCAGTAGCCCGATGCCGATGACTGCCGATGATATCAGCACTGATGATCCGTACAGCGATCCCCGACGCGCAGGTCGAGATTACCGATCTGGCGGGCGACGGCGATCACTACGCCGCGAAGGTGACCAGCAGCAGCTTTGCCGGGCTAAGCCGGGTGAAGCAGCACAAGAGCGTTTACGATGCACTGGGCGGCCATATGGGCGGCACGCTGCATGCGCTCCAACTTACGACCGTGATTGCATAAGGACGACGACATGACCGACGATACGAACGCCCGCATCGACGCGCTGGTTAAGGCCAATCCCGTGGTGCTGTTCATGAAGGGCAGCCCCCTGTTCCCGCAATGCGGGTTTTCGAGCCGCGCGATCGCGATCCTCAACCATCTCGAGGTCGAGTTCGAGACGGTCGACGTGTTACAGGACCAGGGCATCCGCCAGGGCATCAAGGCCTATTCCGACTGGCCGACGATTCCGCAGCTATATGTCGACGGCGAGTTTCTCGGCGGCTCCGACATCATGATGGAAATGTACGAGAGCGGTGAGCTGAAGCAGCTGTTCGAGGCGCAGAAGGCGGCCAGCTGATTTCAGCAGATACCGGGTGAGGGTGGACGGTCGCGAGACTAGAATAGCGGGCCGTCCACCCTGCAAAGCGCTGAACGCTCGGTAACGTCACTATCCTAGCATGCGCCGTGCCAGTCTTCATCGATGACCGTTTTCCGCGCTTCACGATGGTTAACCGGCCGATCGATACCCGGCCTCCTGTAAAGCTTTCCGACACAGGCCCGCGCGCCGCCGCACGGCCCCTCTTGCCTTGACCGCGCCGAGCCGCCATTTCCCGGCAATGGCTGAGCATCCGACCGGCATCCCGATCCAGCTCGAGCCGCTTGTCACGCGCGTGCTCGCGCCGAACGCGTCGCCCTATACCTTTACCGGCACACAGACCCACATCGTCGGTACGGCCGACGTTGCGGTGATCGACCCCGGCCCCGATGACTCCGCGCATCTCGACGCGCTCGAGCGCGTGATCGCCGGGCGCCGGGTCACCGCAATCGTCGTCACGCATCATCACCGCGACCACAGCCCTGCGACGCGGCCGCTGCAGGCGGCGACCGGCGCGCCGATCGTGGGCGCCGCGCCGTTCGGCCCGGACAAGGCCGGTGGCGAGGCCGCGTTCGATCCGCTGTATCGCCCCGATCGCGTCCTGGCGACGGGCGACCGGGTAAGCGGCGAGGGCTGGACGCTCGAGGCGCTCGCGACGCCGGGTCATACGTCCAACCATCTCGCCTTCGCGCTGCTCGAAACGGGGGCGTTGTTCTCGGGCGATCACGTCATGGGCTGGTCGACGACGGTCGTCGTTCCGCCCGATGGTGACATGACCGCCTATATGCGAAGCCTCGATCTCCTGATGCAGCGCGACGACAGGGTGTATTATCCCGGGCATGGCGAGGCGATCGAGCGACCGCAGCGGCTGGTCCGCGGGATGCTCGGGCACCGCAAGCAGCGCGAGGGGCAGATCCTGCGACTGCTGCGCGAGCGCGACCGGACGGTCGGCGAGCTCGTCACGCACATGTATGTCGGGCTCGATCCAAAACTGGTACCGGGGGCCAAGGGTTCGGTGCTCGCGCACCTGTATGACCTGCGGGGCCGCATGATGGTCGACGAGGCGAGGGAGGGCGGCGCATGGCGGATCGCGGAGTGAACGAGTCGGCCGGCGTGGCACCCGTCCGGCAGCGTGGCAGCATAGGTGCGTTCCTCGCAAAGGCGGCAGGCGTCCTCGTCCTGCTTGCCCTCGCGGGATTGATCGCGCTCTGGGGCGTGCAGCGTTATGTCGAGAGCCGGCTCACGCCCGATCCGACGACGATCGCGAGCGCGAGCCTCGAGGGACTGCGCGAACAGAACAGGTTGTCGACCTTTGCCGCGCGGTTCGTCGCGGTCGTCACCTCGCGCCAATCGCAGCTTGGCTTCTCGACCGAGAAGACGCTGATCATGCCCGGCATGGTGCGGTACGATGTCGATCTCGCCAAGCTGACGCAGCGTGACGTGACGTGGAACGCCGAGACGCGGACACTGGGCGTGAGGCTTCCCGCGGTCGAGGTCGACGGGCCCCAGGTCGATCTGAACGCGCTACGCGAATATAGCTCGGGCGGGTTGCTCGCGACGCTCACCGATGCGGAGAAGCGGCTCGATACCGCCAACCGTCGTGCGGGGCAGGTCGAATTGATGCGCCAGGCGCGCGAGCCGGCGATGATCCGTCTCGCGCGCGACGCAACGCGGCGTGCAGTGGAGCGCAGCTTCGCGATGCCGCTGCGCGCGGCGGGGGTCGACGCGACCGTCACGGTGCGCTTTGCCGACGAACCCGTCGCGAATTCCGAACGATGGGATGCGTCGCGTTCGCTGCAGGACGTGCTAGGGAACCGCAACTAAACCGGGATACGACCATGGAACTTCAGCAGAACCTTGCGGGCATCGACATTCGGGCCGAGATCGAACGCCTCCGCAAGGAGAAGAATGCGATCATCCTCGCGCATTATTACCAGAAGCCCGAATTGCAGGACATCGCCGATTTCGTCGGCGACAGCCTCGACCTGTCGCGCAAGGCGGCGGCGACCGACGCCGACGTGATCGCGTTCTGCGGCGTGCGCTTCATGGCCGAGACCGCCAAGATCCTGTCTCCCGACAAGACCGTGGTGCTGCCCGACATGGATGCTGGGTGCAGCCTCGAGGACAGCTGCCCGCCCGAACAGTTCGCGGCCTTTCGCGCCAAGCATCCCGATCACATCGCGCTGACGTACATCAACTGTTCGACCGAGGTGAAGGCGCTGTCCGACATCATCGTGACGTCGTCGTCGGCGGAAACGATCCTCGCGCAGCTGCCCAAGGATCAGAAGATCATTTTCGGCCCCGATCGCAATCTCGGCGGGTATCTGGTGCGCAAGACCGGGCGTGAGATGCTGCTGTGGCCGGGCGTGTGCATCGTCCACGAGGCGTTCAGCGAGACCGAACTGCTCAAGCTCAAGGCCGCCAATCCCGGCGCACCGATCGTCGCGCATCCCGAATGCCCGCCGATCATCCTCGATCACGCCGATTATGTCGGCTCGACGCGCGGTATCCTCGATTATGCGATCGGGATGCCCGGCGACACGCTGATCGTCGCGACCGAGCCGCACATCATCCACCAGATGGAGAAGGCGCTGCCGAACAAGCGTTTCATCGGGGCGCCGGGCGCGGACGGCAACTGCAACTGCAACATCTGCCCGTACATGGCGCTCAACACGATGGAAAAGCTGTACGTCGCGCTGCGCGACCTGTCGCCGCGGATCGAGATCGAGGAAAGCCTCAGGCTGCGTGCGAAGACGAGCCTCGATGCGATGCTGGCGATGGCGTCCAACACCGTCGGCAAGGGCGATCTCGGCCCTGCGACGGTGACGGGCGACTGATCAGGCCTGCTGCGGATCGTCGGCCTGCGTGATGCCGGCGATCGCCTCATCGATATGGATGGCGGCGAGCGGCAGGCCGATCGCGTCGGCAAGCGTCAGCGCTTCGGTGAGCAGGGAGACCAGTCGCGTGGTTTGGGTAAGCGTATCCGACGGCATTGCGGTTCCTGATGTTCAGCGTCGATTCCGCCCGGCGCCGGGATCATGATATGCCCTATTTATTGTACGATTAATACCGTCCCTTCCGGCAACCGCGCGGTGCGGCAAACGCCGGATCGGCACGGTGAAACCAGGATCAGATCATGACCGAATTGTCGGGATTCGACATCGCCACGTTCGTGGCGGCAACGCTGGCAGAAGATCTCGGCACCGTCGGCGACATCACGTCGGCGGCGGTGATCCCCGAGCAGGCGCGGTTCGCCGGAGTGATGGACAGCCGCGATGCGATCGTCGTCGCGGGGCTCGACCTCGCCGACGCGTTCTTCCGTGCGCTCGACCGCGACGTGCGGATCACGCATCTGGTCGAGGACGGACAGGCGGTTCCGGCGGGAACGCCGCTCATGCGGCTCGAGGGAGAGCGCGCGCGATGCTCACCGCGGAGCGCTCGGCGCTGAACACCGTGCAGCATCTTTCCGGGATCGCGACCATGACGCGCGCCTATGTCGAGGCGATGCACGGAACCGGCGCGATCCTGCTCGACACCCGCAAGACGATTCCCGGGCTGCGCGTGCTGGAAAAATACGCGACGCGGATGGGCGGCGCGAAGAACCACCGCATGGGTCTGTGGGACGCGGCGATGATCAAGGACAACCATGTCGCGGTCGCCGGCGATGTCGGCGAGGCGGTCCGGCGCGCCAGGGCGGCGGGAATCGCGCAGATCATCGTCGAGGTCGACCGGGTCGACCAGATCGAGCCCGCGCTGTCCGCCGGTGCGACGCATCTCCTGCTCGACAACATGGCGCCGGCAATCCTGCGCGGTGCGGTGGCGCTCGTCGACGGGCGTGTGCCGACCGAGGCATCGGGGGGCGTATCGCTGGAGACGATCCGCGCGATCGCCGAGACGGGGGTCACCTATGTCTCGGTCGGGCGACTCACCCAGTCCGCGCCGGCGGCCGATATCGGCCTCGATTTCGCCCCGCTCTGATCCCCGGCGCACGGACCCGCTTTGACGTTTGCGTATCGTGCCGCAGCGAGTAGCGTGCGGCCGAAGTTTTGACGAACCGATAGGGTGAAGATGCGTCCGAAATCCGTGGTCCTGGCCGAACGGCTCTATCTGGCGTCGATCGCGATCCTCGTCCTCATCAGCGTGCTGACATGGGACGCGGCGGTCGCGCAGGGCGGCGTGATCCTCGCCGGCGGCGTGACCGCGTTCGGGATCGGACTGTCGTTGCTGCTGCTGATCCTGACGACGCGCAAGGCCAGCCGGATCGCGCTCTGGCTGCTGATCGCACTGACCGCGCTCGGCGCGCTCGGGGTGGCGGTGCAGGTCAGCAACGGAATCCTCGCGACGGGTCTCAATGGCGTGCTCACGATCGTCCAGCTCGTCCTCACGCTCATCCCCATCGTATTGCTGTTCCGCCCGCGCGCACGCGCCTGGTTCGCGGACATGGCGTACCGCGACGACGACTATGAGGGCGATGCCGATGATGCGGAGCGCGAGGCATGATCCGCGCCTCGAACACGGTGCTGCGCGCGGCACTCGCGCTTGCGACGGGATTGCCCGGCGTCGCGGCCGGACAGGCCTATAGCTGTTCGGTCCCCGGCGGGATCGAGCGGGTCCGCCCCGATCTTCCGTCCGAACGCGAACCGGCGCGCGTCATGCCCGTGGCGAGCTACACGCTCGCGATTACCTGGGCGCCGCAATATTGCCGCGACAATGGCGATCGTCCGGGGTCGGCATTCCAGTGCGGCGCGGGGAACCGGTTCGGCTTCACGCTCCACGGCCTGTGGCCGGACGGCGCGGGCAAGACCTGGCCGCAATATTGCGCCGCGACGGCGATCGTGCCGCAGGCCGTCATCAAGCGGCAGCTCTGTTCGACGCCCTCAGCGCAACTGATCCAGCACGAATGGGCCAAGCACGGGACGTGCATGCCGGGATACCAGCCGGCGCGCTATTTTCGCCAGTCAAGCAGCCTCTACGCTCGCCTGCGCTATCCCGACATGGACGCGCTGTCGCGCACGCCGATGACCGCGGGGCGACTTGCGAGTGCGATGGCCAGCGCCAATCCCGGTCTCGAGGCCAGCATGATACGCGTCACGGCCACCCGGCAGGGGTGGCTCGACGAGCTCTGGATCTGCCTCGACACGCGGTTCCGCTATCGTCGCTGCCCGGCGCATGCGGGCGGTGTGACGGGCGGCACCGCGATCAAGATCTGGCGCGGCGGCCGCTGATCCGAAGCAGGCCGGGCTTAGCCCGACAGCGTGACGGTCGATGGATGATGCTTGTCGAGATGCCGCTTGATGATCTTCAGGTTCCGCGTGTTCGAGCGGAAATACAGGTCGGCGGCGTCGCCGACGAACGGGACGAACCCCAATACGGCATCGAAGCCGACATTGCCCATCATCCGCGCGATCTGGAATTTCGAGAGGCCGAGGTTGCGTGCCTCCCAGACGAGCCAGCTGCCCATCGCGGCGGCGATCAGGTCGCCGACCACCGGGATCAGCCCGACGATAAAATCGAGCCCGACGGGACGGTTGAGCCCCGGCAGGATGAACGCGCGTTCGAGGATACGCTCGAGCGCCTCGACACGCTGTCGGACAGCCGCCGGATCGCGGCCCAGCGGAAGCGCGGCGGCAAGCTGTGCGGGATCGAAACGGGACGCTGTGTTGGTCATATGTATCAGTTGGTGTCGGTACGCAGCCGGTTCAACGGGTGCCAGGCGCGACTATTCGCCTGCCACTGCGCGAGCCGGGCCGCGACCAGCGACCAGCGGAGGGGCCGCGCGAGCGGAATGAACGGGACATCCTCGTTGACCGCCGCATCGGCCTCCGCGATCCGCTGGCTGCGCGTCGCGAGCGTCGGTGCCTGACGCGCCGCCTCGACCGCCGCGCTTGCCGCCTCGCCGCAGGGCGCGCACGCGGTCGCGAGGTACCAGCGTGCGCTGTCATACGGCGCCACCGCGTCGACGAGCTTGAGGTCGGCGGCGCTGTCCATCGCCACGCGCTCCGGCGTGATGCCGATCGCGTAGAGCGCCGCGCCGAGATGCGCATAGAGCAGTGTCGCACCGGGGCCCGCGGGGAGCGCGATACGCAGGCGGACCGGGGCGCTGCCGTTCTCGCTCACCCAGGCGGCGACGCGCTGACGTGCGCCGACGCGGCGTTCATCCTGCGTCAGCAGCGTCCAGGCGGGAACCTGAGGCAGCCCGGCCGAGATCGAGCGGATCGGGGAGGATGCGATCGGCTGGCTCCCAGTTCGGCGCGATCGCGGATGTCAGCGCGACGCGATCGATCGCCTGTGCCAGCGCGGACCGGTTGGCGGGCGTCGCGAGGAAGCCGCTGCGGGATATGATCGCAAGTCCGAACAGGCCCACCGCGGGATCGACGCGGATCGATGCCGGCGCGATGTCCGTCGTCGCGAGCAGCGGCCAGTCGGCGAAGCTGCCGCCGCTTACCATGTCCGAGTCGCGCGCGGCAAAGCGCGCGATCGCCCGCGCCGCGCGCTCACCGATCAGCCGGACGTCGCGCTCGGGTTCCTCTTCCCGCTGGTCCTCCGGATCGGCGCGGTTGGGGTCATAGGCGGGGCGCAGCAACGGCGCGGTGCCGAACGCGGCGACGCGAAACGGTCCACTGCCGCCGCTCGGACGCACGCGCAACAGCGCGAGTTCGGGTTGCGCGAACAGCTTCAGCAGGTCGGGGCGTGGCCGGTTGAGCCTGACCTCGATGACCTGCGGCGTCATCACGACGATCTCGTCCACCGCGGTCAGGAAGGGGGTGAGCGGGTTGCGCGACCCGCGCGCCATCTGGCGGTCGAGCAGCCCGACGACCTGGTTCGCGGTCACCGGGGTGCCGTCGCCCCACTGGCCTTCGCGCAGACGGAAGATGTAGCTCATGCCGCCGTCGATCACGATCCAGCGCTCGGCAAGACCGGGTTCGATCTGGCCCGCGGCGTCGAACCGGACGAGTCCCTGCGCGGTCGCGTCGATCAGCAGCCGGTCCGGCGTACCAAGCGGCGTGCGGCTGGCGTCTGCCACGCGCGGCGGTTCGCCGATGGCGCTGACGACCACGGTGCCGATGTCGAGCCGGCGATTGCACGCCGCCGGCGCGAGCAGGACGAGCGCGGCCAGCGCGGACATGGTGGTGCGGACGGCGGGACTCGAACCCGCACTCCAGGGGAGGGAGATTTTAAGTCTCCTGCGTCTACCGGTTTCGCCACGTCCGCACACAGGTATCAGAAAGACGAGGCGGCGCGCAGGGTCAACCCATGGCGAACGCGAAATAGCGCCGCGTCGTCCGGCGAATCGCCCTGCGGCCTCGATATCAGTCGACGTTGAGCCGCGAGCGCATTTCCTTGCCGGGCTTGAAATAGGGGACGCGCTTGGCGCCGACCTCGACGACTTCGCCCGTCCGGGGGTTGCGCCCCGTCCTGGCGTCGCGTGCGCGCGTCGAAAATGCGCCGAAGCCGCGGAGCTCGACTCGGCCGTCGGCCGCGAGTCGCTTTGAAATCTCGTCGAAAAAGCACGAAACGATCAGTTCGACTTCGCGTGCTTCGAGGTCCGGATGTGCATCCGTCAGTTTCTGGACCAGTTCGGATCGTATCATTGTCGAGAGCCCCCGCCCATAAAATGCAAAAAACTGATCTAGGTCAGTAAAAGGGGCGATAGCACCAATTGGTCTGGTGTCAAAAAGCAAAAGGGACCGAAATGCATCAACGCATCCCGGTCCCCGTCTGGCTTACTTCTTTTCGGCTTCCGTGCGGGCCTTGAGAGCCTCGCCCAGGATGTTGCCGAGCGTCGCGCCCGAGTCCGACGACCCGTACTGCGCCACAGCCTGCTTCTCTTCCGAGATCTGCATCGCCTTGATCGAGAAGGTCGGCTTCTTCGAACGATCGAAGCCCGTCACCATCGCGTCGAACTTCTGGCCGACCTGGAAACGCTCCGGACGCTGCTCGTCGCGATCGCGACCCAGATCCGTGCGCTTGATGAAGCCGGTCGCGCCATCGTCGCCCTGCTGAACTTCGAGACCCGCGTCGCGGACTTCGAGAACGGTGACCGTGACGATCGCGTTCTTGTTCAGCTTGTCGCCTGCTGCTGCGATGCCGCCGGCCGAAGGCCCGCCGCGCTCGAGCTGCTTCATGCCGAGCGAGATACGCTCCTTCTCGGCGTCGATGTCGAGCACGACGGCCTCGACGGTCTCACCCTTGCGATGCAGGTTGAGCGCGTCCTCGCCCGAAACGCCCCAGGCGATGTCGGACATGTGGACCATGCCGTCGACGTCGTTGTCGAGGCCGATGAACAGACCGAATTCGGTCGCGTTCTTGACTTCGCCCTCAACGGTCGAACCGATCGGATGCGCGGCGGCGAAGGCCTCCCAAGGATTGGCCTGAGCCTGCTTGAGGCCGAGCGAGATGCGACGCTTCTCGGAATCGACTTCGAGGACCATGACGTCGACTTCCTGCGAGGTCGACACGATCTTGCCCGGATGGACGTTCTTCTTGGTCCAGGACATTTCCGACACGTGGACAAGGCCTTCGATGCCCGCTTCCAGCTCGACGAACGCACCATATTCGGTGATGTTCGTGACGCGGCCGGTGAGCTTTGCGCCGACCGGATACTTGACCATGGCGCCATCCCAAGGATCGCTCTCCAGTTGCTTCATGCCGAGGCTGATGCGCTGGGTGTCCTTGTTGATGCGGATGATCTGCACCTTGACGGTGTCGCCGATGTTCAGGACTTCGCTCGGGTGACCGACGCGCTTGTAGCTGAGATCGGTGACGTGCAGCAGGCCATCGATGCCGCCGAGGTCAACGAACGCACCGTAATCGGTGATGTTCTTGACGACGCCGTCGATGATCTGGCCCTCGGCGAGGCTGAGGATCAGGCCCGAACGCTGCTCTGCGCGCGTCTCTTCGAGAACGGCGCGACGCGACACGACGATGTTGCCGCGCTTGCGGTCCATCTTCAGGATCTGGAAGGGCTGGGGGATGTCCATCAGCGGGGTGACATCGCGCACGGGGCGGATATCGACCTGCGAGCCCGGCAGGAAGGCGACGGCGCCGTTCAGGTCGACGGTGAAGCCACCCTTCACGCGGCCGAAGATCACGCCCTCGACGCGGGTCGTCTTCGAGAATTCGGTTTCCAGCTTGTCCCATGCGGCTTCGCGGCGCGCACGATCGCGGCTGAGCATCGCTTCGCCGTGGACGTTCTCGACGCGGTCGACATAGACTTCGACTTCGTCGCCGACCTTGAGGTCAGCCTTCTGGCCCGGCGCTGCGAATTCGCGAAGCGGCACGCGGCCTTCCGACTTCAGACCGACGTCGATGACGGCCATGTCGTTCTCGATGCCAGTCACGGTGCCATGCACCACGCGGCCCTCGAAGCTGTCGGCGTCGCCGAGCGTTTCGTTCAGCATCGCCGCGAAATCGTCGCGGGTCGGCATTACCTGGGTTGCCATAGAATTCAGTAATCCTAGTCTGTTTCCGGCCAAGCGGTTGGGTCCGCTGGTCTTGGCCTTCGTTGCCGCGACGACCGAACGTCGGCGCAGCATCCGGACGGCACGAGGTGCGGAGGACGTAGACGCTGCATGCGAAAACGGCGCGTGAGACTCAGAGGTCTCCGCGCCTTCCTCCACGAGCATCGCTCGCCGGACGCATTGCCGTAGCGCAAACCGCGCTCCGGGGCAAGTTCGCTGCCCCGGGAGCAAGTCGCCGGGCGCTGCGTTTGGGGCTGCTCACAACGGGAGCGAAGATTTGAGCGAACGCGGCATTCTCGTGCTGGGCTGGATCGCCACGGCGACGGCGATCGTGATGTATCTGTCGTATATCGATCAGATCATGCTGAACCTCGCCGGGCAGAAGGGATCGGTGGTCCAGCCGTTCGCGACCATGGTCAATTGCGGGCTCTGGGTGGCGTATGGCGTGCTGAAGCCGAAGCGCGACTGGCCGATCGCGGTGGCGAACTTCCCGGGGGTGGTGCTGGGGGCAATCACGCTGGCGACGGCGTTGTAAGGGAGCACCTGCTTCCCTTCGTCGCGAGAGGGGGAAGGGACGCAGTACCCTTTAACCCCGTCATCCTGACGAAAGTCAGGATCCAGAGCCACATGGCGCGCCCTTCGTTACCCTGGATCCTGACTTTCGTCAGGATGACGGGGGCGGGACGCGGAAGGGCTTAGCCCGCCGCCTTCTTCGCCCGCTGCGCCTCGACCAGTGCGACCGCGCGCTGCACCGAGGCCTCGATCGACAGGAAGCTCGTATCAAGCAACGCGGCGTCGTCCGCCATGACCAGCGGCGCGGTCGAGCGGCCGCTGTCGCGCGCATCCCTGGCCCGGATGTCCGCCAGCACGCGATCCTTGCTCGCGGTCCCGCCACGCGCCTGCAATTCGGCATGCCGCCGCTGCGCGCGGATGTTGGGGGTCGCCTTCACGAACAGCTTGGCGTCCGCGTCGGGCGCGATCACCGTGCCGATGTCGCGCCCGTCGAGAATCGCGCCACCCTCCTGCGCGGCGAACCGCTTCTGTCGCTGCATCAGCGCCGCGCGGACCAGCGGATGCGCCGACACGATCGAGGCCAGCGCGCCGATATCGTCGTCGCGCAGCGCCGGATCGCTCATCATCGCATCGTCGAAATCGCATGCGGCGACTGCGTCCGCCTCGGTCTCCGGATCGAGCCCCATCCGCGCCACGTTCAACGCGACCGCGCGGTACAGCAGCCCGGTATCGAGGTACGGAAGCTTGTAGTGCCTGGCGAGCGCGCGCGCGATCGTGCCCTTGCCCGATGCTGCCGGGCCGTCGACTGCGATGATCATCTTAATTCCCCTGGCCGGTAAGCGCGTCGAGCGACCGGAAGAACATGGGATAGCTCGTCGCCACCGGCGATACGTCGTCGATCGTGACGGGCTCGAGCGCGCCAAGTCCAGCCACCACCATGCTCATTGCGATGCGGTGATCGAGTTTCGAGGCCACCCGAGCGCCACCGCGAATCGCCGCGCCGCCGGATCCGGTGATCGCCATCCCATCCTCATATTCCTCGCACACCACGCCGCACGCCTCGAGCGCGATCCGCATCGTCGTGATCCGGTCCGATTCCTTGACGCGCAGTTCGTGCGCACCGCGAGCGACCGTCGTGCCGGTTGCGAACGCGGCGGCGACGAACAGCACCGGATATTCGTCGATCATGCTCGGTGCGAGATCGGCCGGCACCTCGATCGCGGTCAGGGTGCGTGCCGGACCCTCAGGTCCGCGACCGGCTCGCCGCCGACGATCCGCGCGTCGAGCTCGGTGATGTCGGCGCCCATCATGCGCAACGCGGTGACGATGCCGATCCGCGTCGGGTTCAGCCCGACATTGCGCACGACGATGTCGGAGCCCGGCACGATCGACGCCGCGACCAGCCAGAACGCCGACGACGACGGATCGCCCGGCACGACGATGTCCTGCGGCGCAAGCTCCGCCTCGCCGGTGACAGAGATCACGCGGCCCGCCTCGGTCTCCTCGACGGTCAGCTTGGCACCGAAGCCGGTCAGCATCCGCTCGCTGTGATCGCGCGTCGCGACCGGCTCGATCACCGTGGTGATGCCGGGCGTGTTGAGCCCCGCCAGCAGGATCGCCGACTTCACCTGTGCCGACGCGACCGGCAGCGTGTAGCTGATCGGCACCGCGGGGCAGATCCCGCGCACCATCAACGGCAGCGTGCCGCCGGGCGAAGCGGTGATGTCCGCGCCCATCTGCGACAGCGGATCGATCACGCGACCCATCGGCCGTCCCGACAGCGAGGCGTCGCCGGTGAAGGTGCAGGTGATCGGGTGGCTCGACACCAGCCCCATCAGCAACCGCGTCGACGTACCCGAATTCCCCATCTCGAGCGCGGTCTCGGGCTGGAGCAGTCCGCCGACGCCGACGCCGTCGACGACCCAGATGCCGTCGTCCTGCCGCTCGATCGTAGCGCCCATCGCGCGCATCGCCGCCGCGGTGGCGAGCACGTCCTCGCCCTCGAGCAGGCCGGCAATCCGGCTGGTGCCGACCGCGAGGCTCGCGAACATCAGCGCGCGGTGGCTGATCGACTTGTCGCCGGGAACCGCGATCGAACCGGTCAGCGGACCGCGTGCGACCACGTCCAGAGGCTGGGGGAGGGGGTGTGTCATCGGGCCGGGCTTTTGACAGTGGCCTTGCGCTATGGCAAGGCGCGCCCACTTTGCGGGGGCATCCCCCACAATCTATCCATTCGAAAGGTTCTATCGGCATGATCAAGCCGGAATGGGGCACGAAGCGTTCGTGCCCGAAATGCGCGACGCGTTTCTACGACCTCGAAAAAGCCGACCCCGTGACCTGCATCGAATGCGGCTATGCGTGGGAGCCCGAGCCCATCCTGAAGTCGAAGCAGCCGCTGCCGTTCGAGGTCGCCAAGCCCGACACCAAGAAGCCCGACGCGGATCTCGAGGGTGACGAGGAAGAAGATATCGCCTCGATCACCGGCGAGGACGAGGAGCCGTCCGCGGACGACGAAGTCGATCTGGGCGGCGACGACGACCTTGGCGTCGAGACGCCGCAGGACGAGCACGAGCGCTAATCGAAAGAAATTTGGCGAGCGGTGTTTACGCCGCTTGCCAACCCGGGCGGGTCCGGTTAGTGACCCGCCTCCCAACGGGAATGGGGCCGTAGCTCAGCTGGGAGAGCGTTCGCATGGCATGCGAAAGGTCAGGGGTTCGATCCCCCTCGGCTCCACCATTCTCCTTAAGCCGTTGAAACCACGGTAAAGTATTGGGAAACAAAGGCTTTTTACGAGCGTCTAGTACAAAGGTACGAGGACGGAAGCCTATGTGTTCATACCTCCACAGAGCTCCTAACGGGGTCTATTATTTCCGCATGGGCATACCTGCGGACCTGCGGCCCTTCATGGCTGGGAAGCGGGAGATAAAGCGTTCGCTAGGTCTAAAGGACCGTGACGCCGCTAAAGCCGTGATACCCGATATGACGAAGTCTGCTCATGCCCTGCTCAAGCAAGCGGAGCGAGATCGTGATGCGGCTGCAAAGCCTTCAAAGTCCGCTGCTCAGATAGAGCGGGACCGGCAACGGTGGGAGGCTGAGCAAGAGCAAGCCGAGTATGCCGCTAACGAATCATTCGCCGCTGATATGGAGCATGAAGCTCTTGGGCCGATCATGGATGCGCTTAGCGAGGGCGTAGAGGCTGATGCTTCCCCGGCTGAGATAGCTAGGGCTGGGCGCTTGTTGGTCCTGCATGAGCGGGAGAGGGCAGCGGTGGAACTGGAAGTCCTGCGAAACAGCCTCCATGCTCGCTACGGACAAAATGCCCGTGAATCGGAAAGGCAAAATCAAGCCGTTGAATGCGAGCCTGCTATCGGGTCCGGTCTGTATCTCGACAAGGATATCCTAGACCGCTGGGCAGCGGAACGCGGTGTCGTAAAAAAGGGCAAGGATACCCATGAAGCCGTAGCTCGTTGGTTCTATGAGCGGACTGAGCGCAAGCCGGTTGAGTTAATCACCCGGCAAGACGTGCTGGCCTTCAAAGACAAGCTGCTCGCTGAGGGGCAGACGGTCGCTAATACGAACATGAAGCTATCCCGGCTGCGGACGCTGATTGGCTGGGCCTATCAAAACGATCTAGCGCCATCGAACGTAGCTGAGGGTATTAGCGTCAAGGTAGCGGACGGCGGCAAGATGCATCGCCAACCGTTTTCCCTGTCCGACTTGCAGGCCATCTTCGCCAGCCCCGTCTATGCCAACGGGGATCGGCCCAAGGGCGGCAGGCTTGAAGCTGCGTACTGGCTACCGTTGCTCGGTCTATTCACCGGGGCGCGGCTTGAGGAAATTGGACAGCTTCGCGTGTCGGACGTGCAGCGTAAGGAATACCCCGATCAAGACGGCAAGATGCTGTCAGGATGGTTCCTGCAAATCACTGAGGCTACCGACGCGCTGGGGCAGGATAACAGAATTAAGAATGCAGCAAGTGAGAGGCTAATCCCATTGCATCCTGAGCTGGAGCGGCTTGGGTTTATTACCTATGTCGATAAGCTGTCAGATCAAAAGGGGAGGGTATTCCCGGACCTAAAGGCTAACGTCTATGGTCGCCTTACTGCAAAGTGGGGTGAATGGTTTGGGCCTTATCTCCGCAAGGTTTGCGGTATCACTGACAAGCGTAAGGTTTTTCATTCCTTCCGGCATACCTTTAAAGATTATATCCGTAGGGCCAGGATCGCTGAAGGTGTGCAGCGGCAGCTAATGGGCCATGCAGGGAAAGACGTAGCTGACGATTACGGGAGCGGGTACGACCTACACAGCTTGGCGGAAGCAATGGCGACCTATCGGGTGCCGGGGCTCGAAATCGGGAAGCCATAAAGCCGAACATACAGATACCCGATTTGCGCCCGTCTCAGCCCCAAGGGGAGTCAATCGGATGCATTCGGGTATCTGTGTGGCCGGATTAGTTATCGCCTCTCAGCGACTCTCCTAGGGCGATTTGGGTAGGTGCGATCAATCCCCGTCGCACGCATGGCAGAGCGCAAATTCGGAAGTGCTTTCTTCGCCTAGGCTGTTGTCGCAATGGGTGCACACAGCGGATGATACTAAGGCTTCATCGTCATCATCACTACCGGTAGCGTTGTTGGCCTCCTGCTCCGCAACAGCATGGCCTAAATCTTCCGGATCAAAGTCGTCGGGGTTAAGCCCTGCTCTCCTAGCAGCAAGCCAAAGACGCTTTTCTTCCTCGGTGAACGCCACGGCTATCTCCTGAAAAGAGCAACCGTGCCGCGCAAACCTTAAGGCTTAGTAGGCGTCGTGGCCAAGCGGGGCGCCAGCCTCTCGGCGGGCCTGCTCCCCGGCCGACGTAACGCGGACGCCGGTAACGAGTTGATGTGCTCGTCAAAGTCCCGCCTTACCTAGGAGGTCGGCAGCCGAGCCGTCGAGCGCGGCAGCAATTTTGATAACATTGAGAAGTGTGACGTTGCGTTCCCCGCGCTCGATCTTGCCCATGTGGCTGCGATCGATCCCGGCCGCATCTGCCAACGCCTCTTGAGAAAGCCCCTGAGACTTCCTCGCGGCCCGCACCGCGTCGCCCAGCCTTCGCAGCCGTCCTTCTGTATCCGAATGTCCGGCAACACGTTCCACGGCTTGTGCGGTCACCGGGCCAGGAATAAAGGACCACGGTATTTACGACCCATTTGAAAGCGGGGTGGTGCCTGTAGGCCTTTTCCTATCTGCTCAGATGGCCATTGCACTCATCGGCCAGAGCGCTTCTCCTGCTGATAAATTGATCGAATGCTATGCTGAGAAAACGACGGTACTACGTCGTTCCACCGATCCGGTTGAGACCGTCTCCGACGCGATTGTTGGCCTCTGCCAAACGCTTGAAGCGGAAGCGAACGATGAAATCTACCACAGGTCCGTCCGCAGCGTACAGGAGGCGACCGGAGCGAGCTTGAGTGAAGCGACGAGAGTCGCCAGCTCCGTGCGTGATAGAGCGTGGCATGAATGGAAAAGAAGAATGCGGTCGCAAGTCGTCGCTGCGTTAGTTCAATCTCGGATGGAGCGAGCAGAAAAGCCGTAGCCACTCGGACTGTATTGCATCGGGGAGTTCGTTTGGCCATCAGCGAAAAATGTCGGGCTTACTTATTGAGTGGTGCCGACACGCGCGATTATCTTGATGGAGTACGTTCATCCGGGAATGGTCCACCCCGCCCATGCCAATGCCAGCACTAATTGTGGGAAGTCTGTAATGGCGAGCTTGATGCCATCGTATCCAAGCTTCGACATATCTGGTTCGTTGTAGCCATCTGGGAAAGTTACTTCCAAACGGCCGGTAGGCCAGTACTTAGCGATAAGTCCGGAGAAATTCCGCTCCTTAGATTCGCCATTACGCTCGGCACGCTCACGCATTTGCATATCCGAAAGGCTGTCTTGGTTGCGGCTTACAACGGGAGACAGACCGGCTCTCATTCTTTCGAAGTTTGCCCCGCCCCGCGCCAGATGGCATCCATAACAGGAGCGGTCGCGCGTTCGCCTCTTGATCCCGCCGCATTTAGCGCATGGACGTTCGAAATCGACATATAGAGCGACACCTTCGAGAAATGCCGCGAACCTCGCCCGACTCGCGACACGGCTTTTCAGTGCCTCTGCAAATGCAGGGTCGAGACGGCATAGAAGCCGTTGCCGTTGATCCAGTTTGTTGGCTCGTGGCTGCCGTTGATGAAGCGCAAACCGTGGGTCATAGTTAGGGCCTGTGTGGCCCGTTTTGCGACGGTTGGAAGGGTTACAGGTCAAAGCTCGCCCCATGTAGCAGCGCCGGTCGAGCGCATCGATCTGTTTCGGGTACATTGTGCTATCGTACTATGTACAATTTATCAGAATTTATCTGTGCCTGTCTTCGTGCAAAAAGCCTTGATAGTGTCGAGCGAAAGCCAATGCTTTCCATCAATTTTGATACGCCGCTTGCCCGAAGCCCCTAGCTGTATCTGATAGGGCCGACCGTTCACATGAACTATATCATCAGAAATCTTAAAATGGCCGCGAAACTCCTCAACAAGTGCACCGCTTTCGATTTTGCGGCTCTCAATAATCTGTTTCTGGATTGATCGGATTGACGCCGGCTTCTTTATAATCATTGGAGTACCTAGGCTCGCCAACAACCTTCCTACTTCTTTAACTGCAAGCGTATTGAGTTTTGCATTGATCATGTCTCTAGTGACAGAAAAATTGCGCTCGCTCTTGGCTAGTAGTTTTGCTAAAGCGGTGGGGCCTATCTTCAAAGTTTCCGGGGTTTGAACGAACATTGGAATTACGCGCTTCCATAATTCGTATGCCGCCTTTGGCTTTGGACGATATGCCCAAGGTTTGTCGAAACCAATGGCAACGCCATATTGAGCTTGGATCCGAGCAGCGGTAGCTTGAAACTCTCGTACAGCGACGGCCTGAGCATTACGGATTGCCCCCTGCTTGCCGTCTTGTGGGGGTTTGTTCTCCGCATTAGCGGCGGCTTCCGCTATCGCGTTGCTGAAGGGGCTTAGCTCTCGCTCGAAAACCTCCAGATGCTCTAAATCTAGCTCCACCGCCGCCACCGTCTTTGGATCAGCGGTCTTAAAGCTGTCTTCATCGTTCACTGCGTGAGACATAACATTCCGTCCGAGAGCTTCAGTGTTTCAGAATATATTAGCGGGCATTCATTGCGCCAGCCTTCTCAACTCGTTGAATGGCGGCACGGGACACCCCGTACTGGACAGCAAGAGCACCAAGGGACAGGCCCTGCGATCGCTGCGAACGTATCATGGCTTGCTGCTCGGCAGTGAGGGACGATGGTCTTCCCAGCGTCTTACCCTCAGCCTTCGCACGGGTTAGGCCAGCCTGCGTACGCTCAACCAACAGGTCCCGCTCAAACTCGGCAACGGCAGCGATCACGCCCATTGTCATCTTACCGGCAGCGCTAGTTAGATCGACGCCACCAAGGGCGAGGCAATGTACCTTCACGCCCTCCTGGGCGAGACTATCGACAGTGCTGCGAACGTCCATCGCATTGCGGCCCAACCGGTCTAGCTTGGTGACAATGAGGATATCCCCGGCCTCAAGCCTATCGACCAGCTTGGCAAAGCCCTTGCGCTCCATCGCAGCAACGGAACCCGATACAGTCTCAGCAATGATACGCTTGGGATCGACCTTGAAGCCTGCCCCTTCAATCTCTCGGGCTTGGTTGTCGGTAGTCTGGTCGGCAGTGCTGACACGGCAGTAAGCGAAGGTGCGAGCCATGATGGCCTCCTGTATCGAATAGGTGCATCGCTAAATCTGCTGTATCGTTAAACCTGTCAAGCTATCTTTCGATACAACGAATGTACCTGTATCGTAACCGGTCGATTTAGATACAGGTATTCGCAAGGGCTGGGCAGGGCGGGCATACGGGGGAATAGCTCGCGCCCACTTGTTTGATTGGTCCCTCGCGTAATGACGTCAGGATAAGGCCGTTGACTGCACGCTATCCGTAGCTGGGGAAGTAGCCGTTAAACACCAAGTCCCACCAAAAGAACGCATCTGCCGTCTTGCCTGCGCTTTCTGCCTCCCAAGCCTTCTCGGCTCTGCCAATCGCTGTGTTTATCCGGGACAATGCTTCCGGTTTCCAAGCCTCTGTGCAGGGGTAGACGTAGCCTGAAATGCCAACCGGATCTTGCATTGAAGACAAGGCGTTGTCTCGAAGCAGCCTCAGCACCCGAAGAACGTCTAGCGAGTAGATTATGGTTGACTCGCCAACGCAGTATTTGGTCGTTCGGAGCTCAAGGTAAAATGACCTAATCCCTATCGCCCTGCGGTAATTCCAAGACTTTATTAATCTTATGAGTGGCTTAACCCTGTTATCTAGACGGGTGTGTTGAATGTTGACCCATGCGTTGTGGGCGCTTGGACTAGATCGCATCCATCCCGCGTAGCGGTCGGGAATATCATAGATATTGTAACCATTTCCATTCTGCATAACAAAGTCCGCAGGCGTAATTTCGTGACGCTCACTCGCTGTTGAACCGAAGGGCACAACCACAGCAGGGCTGCGGACGGTCACACCTGTGTTGGGGAAGCGGCTTGCTAAAGAGTTTCTCACTTCTTGCAGGGTGGATGAGGAGTTCGTTTTCAGCTTCGATGTAGGAATTACGGCGAAGTAGTCAACGTCGCTAAAGCCGCTCACGCTGGTATGATGCCCGAAGGAACCTGAGCGAAAGAAGCTAGTCATCCCAAAATCATTTTTAAGTTTGACTTCAATGCTGACGCGATGGGAAGCGGCGGTTGTCGTCTCCGTGGTGGTCGGAGAAAGCCAACCGATTAGCGTTCGAAACCCTTCATCCACTGTCTTTGCCAATGCAACTCCTAGCCTGCTATTTGTTGATGCCGACGCCACAGTTGATCTAAGTGTGAAGCGTTCTTCTTGTAAACTCCGGGAGCCATCATGGGGCTCCCTCGACGGCAGAATTATAGTCCCCCATCAACACAAGCAGGTCACCCTCAGGGTATCCCGCTGCGCGAATTGCTCTGATTCTAGCTTGCGTCGATGACAGCGCTAAGTGCGCCCGCCCGTAATCTCGCGCGCTACCTAGTACCTCTTGTGAGATCAGAAAAGTTAAGACGACCAGTACAAGCCTAGAGGTGAAAGCGATCGTCTCGGTATCAACGAAGTAAACAGTTGATAGAAACAGCCCGAGGCAAATTCCTCCATAGAGCACGAGCTTCAGCCAAGTGACCGAGGCGCTTAGTCGGCAAAGGCGGCAGGAGTAAAACGCACTCTCCTCTATAAGCTCGAGCAGCCGCTCCTTGCCCTTCTCCTTTATGCTGGCAAAGAAATTCGGATTATGAGCCCGTTCCCCTTGCCCCTTAGTTACAGTGAATCCCGCCTCGATATCTCTCACTTCACCGGGTGAGACCGTGCCGTCTAAACCCTCAACGACTAGAAGCGCCCTTCGGCCTCGCTCCGCTTGCGCTCGACTAAATCGATAGAGCCAATCTACATATGCCCAGCCGGCAAAGATTGCAGCGGCAACAATCGCGAGAAGCAATGTTGCCGTCGTGTCGCTTACGAAGACGGTGACCGCTGAGAGTGCGACTAGGGCTAGCTGCGCCCGGCCCGACCAAGTGAACAGCCTTTCAGCTTTGCCGAACTCAGCGTTGGTCAAACCTTCCAGTATCTTAGCGCCAACTGCCAACCTGCTCGCTCCTTGATCGAGGGCATTATACTACTGATCTTGTCTAAGCCAAGCGTTCCCGATAGCTAGCCCGGCCCGCTGGACCTGTTACGTCAGGTACTGCAATCGCTACAGCGGTCTGGGAAAACCTTTGCTTATTCATGTTTACGGGGTTCGTCATTGATCCCGCTCAGCTCCAGAAATCTCCTACATTTGTCGTTCTCAATAGGCCCACGCTCGTTAGGTGATTCTGGACAGCGCCGATGGTGGATCGCTTGGCGATAGTGACACGTCATGCAGCGATGGAGAACCATGTGCGATAATGCAGGTCGCGCTAGGCGTGTCATAATCGTGTGGGGGCTGGGACCAGGTATACGGGGAGAACTGGGCTCACTCTTGTTCGAATTGCCCCCTCGCAAATCTCTATCAAAATTAGGCCGTAGAGGCTTCGAGGCAGGTGCGAATTAGCGGCGAAGTAGAAAACCCCGTGCCTTCTTGACTTCATTAACTAGATTGTGCCCTTCATAATTCAGGCCACCCAAGTCCATCCCCTCATAACCCATAAGCCATACTGTTAGGTCTCCGCTTTCAAAGCTCAGGGACTCTATCACGTTAGCTGCCCGCATCACACGGGTAGAGACCATCTTCATATGCGCCGCGTATTTTTGTACTCGTGCAATGCCTAAATTAACCTCTTCCACCTGTTGGGGTACTGTTCGCCCATAGCCTGCCTTCAATGCATCCTCATCTGCGCACTGGAACGGTGTGCAGGCCTTTTCCACATCATCTAATAATTCCCGAAGTATACGCTCCTGCCCGCGCTGTTCGCGAGATTGTTGATATTCAATCACAATTACGCTGCCCGCTATCGTTAAAGCAGACCCAACGAGTGCCCCCGCAAAAGACAGCCAATCACCTCGGTCCGCTCCTGCCGAACTGCCAATCGCAATACCAAGGGCGATACATACGATGACTAGCAAGATTGCGAGTAGGCCGATTGGGAGCTTTGAGTCCCAGTGCATCAGGCCATCATGCGCAAAGCAGAATTGCTGGTCAAATCTTTGACGGGCTAGAGGCCTTGGAATGCCAAATCGTTTGCCTCCGCTGGTACGGAGGGCTAACACAGCAGTTCCGACGCCGTAATAGAAGCTATTTTTTACAAGCAGTTAGTGGGTTTGCGGAGTCCCCCCCCTTCGGCCCCATCATGCTGCTACAGTCGCTGTCCTCAGTCGCCACCCTCTCGTTAGGTTATTCTGGAGAGAGCCGGAAGCGGATCGCTTGGCGACTGTGACACGTTATGCAGGGATGGAGAACCATGCGCGATAATGCAGGTCGCGCTAGGCGTGTCATAATCGGCTGAGGCCGGGACCGGGCATATGGGGTAACATTGCGCTCAGAACTGTTTGATTGCCCTCTCGCATATCTATAGCATTTTCAGGTCGGGCCGGGGGAACGTGGATGGAGCTTACTTTTCATGCGAGATACACGGACGGCAGGCGCAAGTTTGATGGTTTAGATCATTATGATGGCGCCCAATCGCTGCTGGGATTGTCACAAATCCTACTGATTGCGCTCAACTCATTCTTTAACAAAGAGATTCTAGTCCAAGCGCCGAGCGCAAAAGGCTTTCGCCTTGTGCTCGGTAAAAGCAAAGAGGGCAGTTGGGACCAAGCTGTTCATTTGCTCATTACTAATCCAAACGTTCTGGCGGTCGCGGAGGATATAGGAAAGGCTGGACTTTATGATCTCTTAAAATGGTCTTTGCTATCGGGCATCGGTGTCCCTTACCTCGTAGCGAATCGTAAAGCTAAGAAGATTATTAGAGAGCTAGAGCAAAAGAATGAGGATCTGCATGAAAAGCTAGATGAGGCCCTTAAACGTGTTCACTATCCCGTTAAGCATCAAGGTCTGACAATCCACGTTATGGCGGGGCGGCAGAATTTGGCAACGTTCAACGAAGCAACGCTTCGATACATTGAAACGGAAGTTGTTCATGAGGCTCAGCGTTACGAGCCTTTCGGCGTGAGTCGTCTCAATGCGCGAACTGGGACCGGTCGGTTCATCCCAAATATGGATGCGGCGTCAGTGCCGTTTACTCCGGTCGATGCTCTGAGTAAGGCTGCTAAACAAGCGCTTGGCGATAGCTTGGCTTATCTTACTCGCGATAGATTTGTACCCGTAAACGCGCTGATATCCGAAGTAACCTCAGCGGATGGTCACTTAAAGTCATACCGGCTTCACTCTGTAGTTCCTATTTGATTGTAAATGTTTTTCCATCACAGCTAAGGACTATGAATATGCACCAAATGAATGAACAATATGATGGACCGTTGCACATTACCTCGTCGACAATGATGAACGGCATGGTGGCGGGAAACCTTATCATAGACACGAATCAACGTGTGATGGTCAACGGCACGGTGACTGGAGATGTTATTATTGAGGTTGGTTCTCTAGTTGAGGTCAACGGTACTGTGAAAGGAGCTGTGTTGAACAAAGGTGCAGACGTCACGGTCGCTGGCGTAGTCGGTGCCGTGAATGACAGCGTGGGAGTCATCACGCACGTTGCGAGCGGAGCCATAGTTCGCGGTCAGCGGCGTTGACCCAATCGGGTGTTGCTTGATCTAGTACAAAGAGCTAACACAACGGTCCCGACGCTGAATTAAATACCCTTTGTTTTTCAATGCTTACGGGGATCTTCACCGATCCCCCTCGGCTCCACCATTTCCGCCGGACCGCGACGCGACCTCTGGGTATCCCCTCTACCGTCACGCTCAATAGGTCGCCTGAAAGCTTTCGGTCGCGACGCTGAGATCGTGCGTCAGCAGGTGGACCGATTCCAGATTCCTGCGAATTTGCATCGCCGTGGTGTTGAACCGCCGGTTACGGCTGGCAAGCTGTTCGACGCCCTCGGTCATCGCACGCGCGGTCAGGGCGGTTTCGTCGATCGCCGCGCTGATCGCCAGGATCCGATCATGTTGATCGCGGGCGGTATCCGTGACGACGACCGCACGCTGCTGGATATCGGCAATGTCGCGCGCAATCGCCCGATTCGCCGCGACCACGTCGCCCGTGGCCGCCTGCATCGCTGCGATCTGTGGTCCGATCCGGGCCACTGCCGCGGACGTCTGCGTCGCGAGCGCCTTCACCTCGGTCGCGACGACGGCGAACCCGCGTCCCGCCTCGCCGCTGCGCGCCGCCTCGATCGCGGCATTGAGCGCGAGCAGCCCGGTCTGTTTCGCGATGCCTCTGATGACGTCGAGGATGGAGCCGATCGACGCGGCATGGTCCGACAGGCCCTGCGTCAGATGGACGGTTTCATCCGCGTGCGCCATCGCACCGCTCGCCGCCGTGCTGGTATGGCGGATCTGGTCGACGACGGTATCGATCATCCCCGCCATGAGCGCGGAGGTATGCGCCGCATCCTGCATCGCCGCGGTAGACTGTTGCGCCGCGATCACGACCTCGCCCAGGTCGCGGACGATCAGCTCGAGCTCGGACTCGCCCGCCCGGCCCATCGCCTGACCCTCGGCCGCCGCCGCGTCGGTCTGTGCGACGACGGTGGCGATCGTCTGGCGGAACCGGTCGGCTTGCGCGGTCTGCGCCGCGACGGCGTCTGCGAGCCGCCGCTCGACGCTGATGTCGCGGTAGGTGATGACCGCCCGGCCGTCGTAGAGCGGCGTGAAGGCGATCTGCAGGATCATGCCGTCGTCGAAATGGTGATCGACCCCGTAGGTCGACTCGCTGGACCACCAGAGCCGATGATTCTCGATGACCGCCGCGGTTCGTGCGGCGGGCCATCCGACCGCTTCGCCGACGATGCCGAGATAGGTGGAGAGGTCCATGCCCGGGCGGACGCGGTCGCACGCGATGCGAAACAGCGCGGCGACGCGGGGATTGATCGCCGCAATGCGCTCGTCGCGATCGAAGATGACGATGCCGTCGGTCATTGCCGCCAGCGCGATCCCGAGCAGCGCCTGGGCGTCGTTTGACCGATCCGCCTCCTCGCCGCGAAGCGTTTCGAGGGTATGGGAGAGAACGGACGCCGACTGGATCTGCATCCCCCCGAGATCGCCCAAAATGGTTGTAACTCTGTTACTTAACCAGAATTAATACCGGATTTTGCGAGTGCGTTCGCGCCCGCTCAGCGCCGTGCCGGGTCGATCCGCCGCGCTGTCAGGATGCGGATCGGCGCGGCGATCATCTGCCCCTTCATCGCGCCTTCGCCAGCGGTGGGCGAGGTCGGCGCGGCGAGGATGCGACGGACGATGTCCATGCCCTCGACGACATGGCCGAACGCGGCATAGCCGCTATTGTCGCCGGGCTGATCGGGATGCGCGTCGAGGAACGGGACGGCGCCGACGGTGATGAAGAAATCCGCACGGCCGGTACCCGGCGCCAGACGCGCGAGCGAGATCGTCGCATCGGTGTGAAGGATGCCGGTCTTGCTGGTCGGCTCATGCGCGATCGGCGGAAACGCGCGTGCACCGTCCCCCTTGATCCCGCCTTGAATAAGCCCGGTGTCGGGTCCGAGGTTCATCGCCCGGTAGAAGGTCGTGTTGTCGAGCCGCTTCGCGTCGACATAGCGCAGGAAGTTGGCGGTGGTGATCGGGGCACGCTGTTTCTCGAGCTCGAGCACGAGCGCGCCCTCGCTCGTCTGGAGGCGCACCGTCACGGTCGCCGGCCTGGGGGCGGCGGGATCGGCTGGGGCGGATAGGGGGCGGAAGGGCCCGCGATCGGGGGCGGGGCGACGGGCGGCGGCGGTGCCGTCTGTGCGTGCAGTGGCGTGATGACGGCCAGTACCGTCAGAAATCCGTATCCAAGCCGCATCGACGACCTCCCGAAATGTGTCCCATTCGCGGACAGCGCGAAATGGGACGGTTTTGCCGCTGTTCCAAAAAGTAAACGCCGCGTTAACGCTGTATCATGACCAGACGCCTTGTCCTTACCAACGAAGCCGCGCGCCATCCCTTTCGTCGCACCCTGCCGCCGCCGGTCGTGCCGGTCGCGAAGAACGACGATCAGGACATCAAGCTGTTCGCGCTGAGCTTCGTCGCGTTCTTCACCTGTTTCTACAGCTTCATTTTCTGATCGACGGAAGACAGCCGTCCGTCGGCTCGTCGCAGGCGCGGTGGAGTTTCTGCGCGATCCAGGCGGACACGAGGCACATCGCCGCGACGAGGAACAGCATGTCCTCGGGCGTCACGCCCATCATCGAGATGCCGATCACCGCGATCGAGCCGATCGTCATCGCGCCCGAATTGACGACGTTGTTCGCCGCCACCGTGCGCGCGGTCTGGTCCTTTTCCACCGTGGTCGTGAGGAACGCGTAGAGCGGCACCACGAACATGCCGCCGGTGATCGCGATCATCATCAGCGAGCCGAGCACGGGCCAGGCGGCGGGCTGCGCGAGGAACTCGGTCCAGTCGTAATAATGGCCGGGGGCGGCGGGGTGCCAGGTCCGGACGAGGATCGAGAACAGGACGACGAAGCCCCCCATCGCGATCACCGAGGCGGGCGAGAACTTCGCCGAGATGCGCCCCTTCAGCATCGTGTTGATCACCACCGAGCCGATCGCGACCCCGACCGAGAACACCGCGATCACGAAGCTGGCGACGCGCTCGTCCGCGGTCAGGACATTCTTCACCAGCGGCGGGAACACCACGATCAGCACCGCACCGATCGTCCAGAAAAAGCTGATCGCGCAGATCGCGAGGAACAGCCGCGGGATGTGCATCGTCGCGCTGATCAATCGCCACGACGCGGTGAAGGGATTGTAGTTGAGGACGAGCGGCGGGCCCTCGCGCGGTGCCGGCGGAACCTCGCGCCCCGCGAACCAGCCGATCACCGCGATCGCGAGCACGGCGATCGCGGCCCGCTCGATATGTTCGGTCATGAATCCGGCGGTGATCGTCCCCATCAGGATCGCCAGATAGGTGCCCGCCTCGACCAGCCCTGTACCGCCGAGCACGTCGCACGGCGGCAGATGCTGCGGCAGGATCGCGTATTTGATCGGCCCGAAGAACGTCGAATGGACACCGAGGCACAGCACCGCGCCCAGCATCAACCCGAGCCCGATCGTCGAATGCCCGCTGCGCGCGACGAGGAGGCCGGTTGCGCCAAGCGCCATGATACCGATCTCTGCGCTCTTCACGAGTCTGATGATCCGCGCCTTGTCGTGGCTGTCCGCCAGCTGCCCCGCGAGTGCGGACAGCAGGAAAAACGGGAGGATCGCAATTCCGGTCGCCAGCGCGTTGAAATTCGCCTCCATCCGCGGATCGTTGAAGATCGCGTAGGTCGCGAACAACACCATCGACGTCTTGAAGAGATTATCGTTGAAGGCGCCCAGGAACTGAGTCGTGAACAGGGGCAGGAAGCGTCGTTGCTTCAGCAACCCGAGTGCGTTGCGCATGCGAAGAATAGTCCTGATCGTGGCAACAAAAGGTAAGCGGCCTTAGCCTAGCGGGTCCGGCACGCCAATGGCTTAGGGCGGATCGGTCTCGCACGCGCCGGGCGTTGAAGGCGGCGGCGTGCTGGACGCGTGGTCGTCCCGGCTCGCCGTCACCCCCGTGAGCCACCGGACGGTGCCGACAAAAGGGGGCAGCTGCGGCTCCACGCGCGCCGGCATGCCCCGGTTTGCCCTGCCGGAGACCGGTACGCGTGCCCGATCCGCAAAACCCGGTTTCGCCGACGGCATCTCGGGAGTAGGAGTGACACGTGCTGAGCCTTCCCAATCTCCTGACGCTGTCGCGCATCGTCGCGGTACCCCTCCTTGTCGGCTTCCTGTGGTGGCCCGGCTGGGCGGCAGGCTATGCGATTGCATTCGCGCTGTACTGCCTGATGGGGATCACCGATTATTTCGACGGGTATCTCGCACGGTCGAACGGCGCGGTGTCGAAGCTCGGCATCTTCCTCGACCCCATCGCCGACAAGATCATGGTCGCGGCGGTCATCCTGATCCTCGTCGGCACGCGCGACATTGCCGGGATCCACGTCATCGCCGCGCTCGTGATCCTATTGCGCGAGATCGCCGTGTCGGGTCTGCGGGAATTTCTCGCGCAGCTCCAGGTGTCGGTGCCCGTGTCGCGTCTCGCCAAGTGGAAGACGACCTTCCAGCTGGTCTCGCTCGGCGGGTTGATCCTTGCCGGTGCGCTACCGGATCTCGGCTGGGTGCAGGTGGTGGGCCTCGCCGCGCTCTGGGCGGCGGCGGTCATGACGGTGGTGACGGGCTGGGATTACCTGCGCGTCGGCCTGAAGCATATGGATTGATGTCATGACGATCACGCTGTTGTATTTCGCGTGGGTGCGCGAGCGGATCGGGGCGGGCGAGGAAACCGTCACCCCGCCGCACGACGTAACGACAATCGCCGATCTGGTGGACTGGCTGGCCACGTCGAGCGCGGGGCATGCTGCCGCATTCGAGGATCGCGGGCGGCTGCGCGCCGCGATCGACCAGGACTTCGTGCCGCTCGACACGCCGATCGGGCAGGCCCGCGAGGTCGCGCTGTTCCCGCCGGTGACGGGTGGATGATCCGCGTCGTCGTACAGAAGTCGCCGATCGACATCATGGCGGAGATGGTACGGGTCGAGGGCGAAGCAGGCGCGGTCGCCACGTTCACGGGCCTCGTGCGTGCCGATGACGGCGTCGAAACGCTGGAGCTCGAGCATTATCCGGGCGCGACCGAGGCCGCGTTGACGAAGGTCGCCGAGGGGGCGTGCGTGCGGTGGGGGTTGAGCGCGGCGACGATCATTCACCGGGTCGGGCCGATGCATCCGGGCGAGCGAATCGTGTTCGTCGCGGCCGCCTCTGCGCACCGCGGCGCATCGCTCGAGGCGTGCGCCTATCTGATCGATCGGCTCAAGACCGATGCACCGTTCTGGAAACGGGAAACCCGCGGCGCGGAGGCCAGCTGGGTAGAAGCGCGCGACGCCGACGAAGCCGCCGCCGCGCGCTGGGAGCGTTAGCCGATCTTCGGCACGCTCATGCCGTTCGTCAGGTGGACGACGCCATTGGTCGCCTTGACGTCGGCCTGATCGACATAGGCCTTGCTGCCCGCAGTATCGGTCAGTTCGATGTTGCCGTTCGCACCAAGCGATGCGGTCAGCGGCTGGCCTGCAAGCGTGGTCAGCACGGCCTTGCCGCCGCCCGCCGTGATCTTCTGCTTGAGCTGATCCGAGGTGACCGCGCCCGAGACGACGTGATATTTCAGGATCGTCGCCAGCGTCGGCTTGGCCTCGGGCTTCATCAGCGTATCGAGCGCGCCGGCGGGAAGACGCGTGAACGCCTCGTCACTGGGCGCGAACACGGTGAACGGCCCCGGGCCCGACAGCGTCGTCGCCAGATCCGCCGCGGTCACCAGCTTGGTCAGCGTCGCGCGGTTCGGCAGCGTCGGCAGCGCAGCGGCGATCGTCGACGTCGGTGCGGCCTGCGCAGGAGCTGCTGCACCAGCGGGGGCAGCGGCTGGCGCGGCGGGAGTCGCACCGGTCTGTGCGGTGGGATCCATCTGTGCAGACTGGCCGGCCTGTGGTGCCTGCGTCGTCGTGGCCGCCGCGTTAGGGGCGCTCTGCGTCGGTGCGGCGGGCGCCATTGGCGTGCGGCCTGGTGCCGTCTGGGCGACGGCCGGGGCCGCTGCGATCAATGCGGTGGCAATCATCAGGTTGGTCTTGGTGATCATGGGTTTCTCCTGGTTGGACACGATCTGGAAACATTGTTGCAATGCAAGATAGGCAACGCGGCGACCGTTTGCGAAGTTCCCGGGCGGGGAAAGGGGCCAGCCGATCCGTCTTTACGACGAACCGACAGGTTTTATCCTCTTGTTATCACGACAATCTTGGGACGATGACGCCATTGACGACGTGAACCATCCCGTTCGACTGTCGAACATCGGCCGTCTCGATGTAACTCTTGTTACCATTCACGTCGGTCAACGCGATGATGTCGCCGACCAGCGTTACGGTGATCGGGTCACCCTCGACCGTCGGCAGCGTCGCGGTGCCGTTGCCCGCCGCCACGCGCGCCTTCAGGTCGGCGGCGGTGATGTCCCCCGCAACGACGTGATAGGTCAGCACCTTCGCGAGCGACGCCTTGTTCTCGGGCTTGAGCAACGTGTCGACCATCCCCGGCGCGAGCCGGCCGAACGCGGCGTTGCTGGGCGCGAACACGGTGAACGGGCCCGTACCCGACAGCGTCGCGGTCAGGTCCGCAGCCTTGATCGCGGTGACCAGCGTCGAGAGATTGGGGGCAGCGGACGCATTGTCGACGATCGTCCGCGTCGCGATCATCGGCACGCCGCCGACGGTCGGGTTGGCAACCGCGATCGGGCCATTGGGCGTGGACAAGGCGGGGTTGGCGGGCGGCGGGGCGGTCGGCGTGCCGAGATCGTTGTTGCCGCTGCTGCAGGCGGCCAGCGCCAGCGCGGCGAGGGTGGTGGTGCCCAGACCGATATACAGCGGGCGCAGGTTCGACTTCGACATGTCTTCTCCTCGGGAACGGGCGCAGTCGCAGGGAAATACGGCTGAACCCGGTGTTTGTTGCAGGGATGTCACGATCACCGCGTGACGGCCGGCCGCATCGTCAGCGCGCGTCGGCGAGCGCCTGGGCGAGCAGATGAAAATCCTTTTCGCGCGGCGACGCCTTGCGCCAGACCAACGCGATCCGACGAAAGGCGTTGTCCGCATCGAGCGGCAGCGCGGTGATCCCGGTATTTTCGAGGATCCCCGCATTCAGCGCCATTTCGGGCAGCATCGTGATGCCGAGGCCGTTGTCGACCATCTGCACGATCGTGTGCAGCGACGTGCCCATCATCGTCGCCTCTGCCCGGATCTCGGGACGGTTGCACGCGGCGAGCGCATGATCCTTGAGGCAATGCCCGTCCTCGAGCAGCAACAGCCGCGTCTCGTCGATCGCCGAGGCCGGGATCGCGGAGGCGGGGATCGACGTCCGGTCCGCCGGCACGTCGTCGGTCGGGAACGCGACGAACAGCCTGTCGTCGAACAGCGTCTCGAACGCAACCTCGCCGCACGCATAGGGCAGGGCGAGCAGGACGCAGTCCGTCCGGCCGTTGTGCAGCCCCTCGCACGCCGCACCACTGGGCTCCTCGCGCAGGAACAGCTTGAGGTCGGGATAGTCGCGGCGCAGCCTGGGGAGGATACGCGGCAGCATGAAGGGGGCGATCGTCGGGATCACGCTCATGCGCATGTCGCCGGACAGCGGTCGGCCGGCCGCGCGCGCGATGTCGCCGAGTTCTTCGGCTTCGCGCAGCACGCGCCGTGCCTTGTCGGAGATCCGATCGCCGAGCGGGGTGAAGCGGACGACGCGCCGCGTCCGCTCGACGAGCACCACGCCGATCAGCGTCTCGAGCTCGCGAAGACCCGCCGACAGCGTCGACTGCGTGACGAAGCAGGCTTCGGCCGCACGACCGAAATGACCGTGATCCTTCAGGGCAACGAGATACTGGAGTTGCTTGAGCGTGGGGAGATAGGTTGCAGCCATTGATCGCTCATATCGATCGCCGACCCCCTATTGTCCATGCCGCGTCGATGACCGGCGCGCGGGTTTTGCGGTCACACGGTCATCGCGCGGTACAGGCCGAACACGCTCGTCAGCGTCAGGATCGCGCCGACCATCGTCATCAGCACCTTCGCCGGAACGCGCTTGGCGAGGATCGCACCGAAGGGCGCGGCGAGCATTCCGCCGATCAGCAGCCCGACCGTGGCCTGGGTAAATGCGCCCCAGCCGAGCTGTGTGATGAAGGTCGCGGAGATCGTCGTTGTCAGGAAGAACTCGGCGGTGTTGACAGTACCGATCGTGGTGCGTGGTGCGGCACCCTGGACGAGCAGGTTCGACGTCACCACCGGTCCCCAGCCGCCACCCCCGGCGGCATCGAGGAACCCGCCGACCAGCCCGAGCGGCTCGACGATCTTCGGGGTCTTGCGCGCCGGCGGATGCCGAAGCCCGCGCCAGAGCAGATACAGCCCGATCCCGGTGAGATAGGCGAGGATGAACGGCTTGGTCGTGCTCGCATCGACGTTCGACAGGACGTACGCGCCCAGCACGCCGCCGATGACGCCGGGTATCATGAGGCGGAAGAACAGCCGCCAATCGACATTGCGGTGGAGCGCATGGCTGATCCCCGAGACTGCGGTGGTAAAGGTCTCGACGGTGTGGACGCCGGCCGAGGCCGCGGCAGGCGAGACGCCGATCCAGAGCAGCAACGTATTCGAGATCACGCCAAACGCCATGCCGAGCGCGCCGTCGACAACTTGTGCCGCGAAGCCGACGAGGATGAACGGCCAGATATAGGGAAGATGGGAACTGATCAGATCGATCAAGACAGGTCCTTCAGGTGCCTTCGGCGAGGAAACGGCAGCGCGTGAAACGCGACGGAAACAGCGCGTTGAACGCGACGGCAAGTGCGACAACGACGCTCGCCTCAAAATCGATGCACGCGTGGAGCGCGGCGATCATGGGGCGGGCGTCGCGGGTCACGATGGCGAGCCCGGCGCGCGACCGGACCCATGCGAGATGCGGCCGGCTGGAAATCGGCCGGACGAGCTCCTAAATGAACGAACCGCTAAGGGGAATGCGCATGTTGAGCCGGCTTGCCGCCTATCTTGATCTCGATCCGGGCGCGTGACCCTGCACCGCATTCGCGCGCGGAGATCATGCTGTACCCCGGCGTCTGGGCGCTCGGGCTCCACCGGGTCGCGCATCGGCTGTACAAGTCCGACGCGTTTTTCCTCGCGCGGTGCGTCAATCATTTTGCGCGGTTCATGACCGCGATCGACATTCATCCCGGCGCGACGATCGGTCGCAACTTCTTCATCGACCACGGCTTCGTCGTGATCGGCGAAACGTCGCTGATCGGCGACGACGTGACGATCTATCAGTGCGTGACGCTCGGCGGGACCAGCCCCGACAACGGGGTTGCCGGAAAGCGGCACCCGACGATCTCGGACGGCGCGATCATCGGCTCGGGTGCACAGGTGCTCGGCCCGATCACGCTCGGCCGCCGCTCGCGCGTGGGCGCCAACGCAGTCGTTACGCGCGACGTCCCGGAGGGGACGACCGTCGTCGGTATCCCCGCACGCGCTACCACGGTCGAGGGTGGCGCCGCGCCCGAGGCGCCGCGCTTCGTGCCCTATGGTACGCCGTGCAGCGAAGGCTTCGACCCGGCGACGCAGAAGATGGAGATCATGCGCTGCGAGCTCGAGACGATGCGCAAACGTCTCGATTCTGTTGCTCGCGGAGCAGGACGTGCTCGGTGCGCGCAGTCCCGGGCAGGCGGACGCGGTCGATGCTCTCGATATCCGACAGGATCTGCGCGACCGCGCTTGATGAGCAACGTCACCCCTTTTCCGACGCGTGCGACCGCGCCGAGCCAGATCGGATTCGACCGGGTCGAGCTGTCACGGATACTCGACCTGTACGGCCGCATGGTCGCCGCCGGGCATTGGCGCGATTATGCGATCGATCTCGGCAAGGACGCCGCGGTCTTCGCATGTTTCCGTCGTGCGGCCGAGCGCCCCGAGTTCCGCATCGAGAAACGTCCCGCGCTGCGCAGCCGGCAGGGAATGTGGGCGCTTGTCGGGGAGGGCGGCGCGGTGATCAAGCGCGGTCACGAGCTCGGACCCGTGCTGGCTCCGGTCGAACGCCGGCTGATGAAGCTCGTTCAGGATTAGTCCTGCCATGATCGGGTGTGGGCCATCATCCCGAAACCGGTGGTCGGGATGATGGCGTCGAGCCCGTCTCCGTATAAGTCGAGCCCGTCCCCGTATAATCAGCGTCCCTGAAGCTTCGCGAGGATGCTCATCGACTGGTCCGCACCCGATTGCGGGACGAGTTCGGCGTCGCGGTCGATGATCTCGGCCCAGTGCGCCGCAACACCTTCCACCGACAGGTCGTCCCCCGTGAGCAGCTTGCCCTGCGTCAGCGTGACATAGGCTGCCTGAAACACGCCGGCGCCGGCGCCGACGATCATGTTGGTCGGGGCGTCCTCCGAGACCAGGTACACCGCGGCAGGCGCGACCTTGTCGGGCGAGAAGGCCTTGAACGCCTCTTCGGGAAAAATGTCCTGCGTCATCCGCGTACCCGCGGTCGGCGCGATCGTGTTCACCTTGATGTTGTTTTTCGCGCCCTCGATCGCGAGCGTCTTGGTGAGCCCCGCAAGCCCGAGCTTGGCCGCGCCGTAATTCGCCTGACCGAAATTGCCGTAGAGACCGGTCGACGACGCGGTCATCAGGATGCGGCCGTAATTCTGCGCGCGCATCGTGTCCCACACCGCCTTGGTGGCGTTGGCAGACCCGTTGAGGTGGACGTCGACGACGAACTTGAAGTCGGCCGGCTCCATCTTCGCGAAGCTCTTGTCGCGCAGCACGCCCGCATTGTTGATGAGGATATGGACGCCGCCCCAGGCTTCGGTGGCGCGCGCGACCATCGCGACCATCTGGTCATAATCGCTGACGCTGCCGCCATCGGCGATCGCCTCACCACCCGCCGCGCGAATTTCCTCGACGACCTGCAAGGCGGCGTCGGACTGACCCGTGCCGTCGCGTGCGCCACCGAGATCGTTGACGACGACCTTCGCGCCACGCCGGGCGAGTTCGCGGGCATATTCGCGGCCGAGGCCACCACCGGCGCCGGTGACGATCGCAACGCGGCCTTCAAAGCTGATCGATCCGAAGCTGTCGGACATGGAAAAGGCGCTCCTCTCTTATCGTTGGAGCGCCTTTCCTAGAACGTAAGGCGGACGGCGCAAGCGGCGGGATGTCCCACCGCCTGGCCGTCCTGTCAGGGCTTACTTGCCGCCGCGGTTCTTGCAGCCGTCCTTCACCGTGCGCGAGCACGTCGGATATTCCGCGGGCGCCGGGGTCGGCGGCGTCACCGTCGGCTGGCCGAACACGATGTTCGCGCCCCCGGGGGCTGCCATCGGTGCGGCGGGTGCTGCTGGCGGCGGCGGGGCCATCGGTGCGGCGGGTGCCGCGGGATCTGCTGCCATGGCGGGGTCTGCCGGTGCTGCGGGATCAGCCGGCGGCGGCGGTGCCATGGGCTCGGCCGGTGCGGTCTGCGCGGCGGGGTCGGCCGGTGGCATCGTCTGCGGCGCGGTCTGCGCGATCACTGGCGTTGCGAGCAGCGCTGCTGCGGCGAGTAGGATGGACTTCATGCGAATCTCCTAAATTCTTGGAGCGCAAATCTGTTAGCGCGACGGGTGAACGCACTAACTCCCGGTTGGGTCCTTCGTTTCGCATCCGATTCCAACCGGACCATCCTGCCGATGCACTATAGGCACGCCGGGCGACTGTTTGCGCGACGCGCGAATTACCCACCGGTATCGAGCGAATAGCCAGCGGATCGTACGGTGCGGATGATATCCGGCCGCTCGCCGGTGTTGATCGCCTTGCGCAGTCGCCGGATATGCACGTCGACGGTGCGCGATTCGATGTCCGAATCATGCCCCCACACGGCGTCGAGCAGCCGTTCGCGCGAGAACACCCAGCCGGGATGCTCGAGGAAATGCTTGAGCAGCCGGAATTCGGTCGGCCCGAGCGAGACGACCTCTCCCGACCGGCGAACCTTGTGACCCACCGTATCCATCTCGATATCGGCATAGGTCAGCGCCTCGCCGGCAAGCGCGGGCCGGACGCGCCGCAGCACCGCGCCGACACGTGCGACGAGTTCGCGCGGCGAAAACGGCTTGGTGACGTAATCGTCGGCACCCGTCTCGAGCCCGCGGACGCGGTCCTCCTCCTCGCCGCGCGCGGTCAGCATGATGATCGGCACGTTCTGCGTTTCGGGCGCGCGGCGCAGGCGGCGGCACACCTCGATCCCCGACAGCCCCTCGACCATCCAGTCGAGCAGGACGATGTCCGGCACCTTCTCGCGTGCGAGCAACAGCGCCTCCTCGCCATCAGGGGTATGCGCGATCTCGAAATCCTCGCGCTTGAAATGCCAGACGAGCAGCTCGGCAAGTGCGGCATCGTCCTCGACCAGCAGCATCCGTGCTCGGGTCATGACTCCAACTCCTGCATGCCGCCACGATCGCGGTCGGCCATCTGGGTTCCGGTCGCGGCGAAATAGACCATCTCGGCGACGTTGGTCGCATGGTCGCCGATCCGTTCGAGGTTCTTCGCGACGAACAGGAGGTGCGCGACCTGGCTGATCGTCTTGGGATTTTCGACCATGTAGGTCACCAGCGTGCGAAAGATGCTGTCGTAGAAATCGTCGAGCGCGGCGTCGCTTTCGACGACGTGCATCGCCGCCTCGAAATCGCGCGCGGCAAACGCGTCGAGCACCTCGTGGACCATCTCGCTCGCCATCCGGCCCATCGCGGGCAGGATCGAGATCGGCTCGATCCGGTGCTCGCTCTCGATCATCGGCACGCGCTTGGCGATGTTCTTGGCGTAATCGCCGATCCGCTCGACGACGCCCGCGATCTTCAGCGCGGCGACGACCTCGCGCAGGTCGATCGCCATCGGCGCACGCAGCGCGATGATCTGCACCGCGAGCCGCTCGACCTCCGCCTCGATCGCGTCAATCTGCTTGTCCGCCGCGCGGACCTCGCGTGCGAGCGCGATGTCGTTGCGCTGGAGCGCCTTCATCGCGTTGGCGATCGCGTCCTCGGCGAGGCCGCCCATCTGCGAGATGAGGCCCCGGAGGCGGCCGATCTCGTCGTCGAAGACCTTTACGGTATGCGTGTTCATCGGTCCCGTCCCCATCAGCCGTAGCGGCCGGTGATGTAATCTTTCGTGCGTTCCTCGCGCGGGTTGGTGAAGATGGCGGAGGTGTCGCCATATTCGACCAAAGTGCCGAGGTGGAAAAACGCCGTGCGCTGGCTGACGCGCGCCGCCTGCTGCATGTTGTGCGTGACGATCACGATCGCATAGCGGCCGCGCAGTTCGTGGATCAGCTCCTCGATCTTGGCGGTCGCGATCGGGTCGAGCGCGCTGCACGGCTCGTCCATCAGGATCACCTCGGGATCGACCGCGATCGCGCGCGCGATGCACAGCCGCTGCTGCTGCCCACCCGACAGCGCGGTGCCGCTGTCGGTCAGGCGATCCTTGACCTCGTCCCACAGACCCGCACGCCGCAGCGACTTCTCGACGATCTGGTCGAGGTCGCTCTTGGGGCCCGCCAGCCCGTGGATGCGCGGGCCGTAAGCGACGTTCTCGTAGATCGACTTGGGGAAGGGGTTCGGCTTCTGGAACACCATGCCGACGCGCGCGCGCAGCTGGACGACGTCCATGTCGGCGGCATAGATATCGTGCCCGTCGAGCTCGATCTTTCCTTCGACGCGCGCGCTGGCGACGGTGTCGTTCATGCGGTTGAGCGTGCGCAGGAAGGTCGACTTGCCACAGCCCGACGGGCCGATGAATGCGGTGACATTGTCCATGTCGACGTCGATCGACACATTGTCGATCGCGCGCTTCTGGCCGTAATAGACGCTGACGTCGCGCGCGGTCATTTTATGGTTGGTCATTACCAGCGGGTCTCGAACTTGTTGCGGAGGTAGATCGCGACGCCGTTCATCGCGAGCAGGAAGACGAGCAGGACGATGATCGCGGCCGACGTCTTCTCGACGAAACCGCGGCTGACCTGGTCGGACCACAGGAAGATCTGCACGGGCAGCACGGTCGCAGGGTCGCGCAGCCCCGATGGCGGTGCGGCGATGAACGCGCGCATGCCGATCATCAGCAGCGGCGCGGTCTCGCCGAGTGCGCGGGCCATGCCGATGATCGTACCCGTCAGGATGCCGGGCAGCGCGAGCGGCAGGACGTGGTGGAAGACGACCTGGACCGGCGACGCGCCGATGCCGAGCGCGGCGTCGCGGATCGACGGCGGCACCGCCTTGATCGCGTTGCGCCCGGCGATGACGATCACCGGCATCGTCATCAGCGCGAGCGTCAGCCCGCCGACGATCGGCGCCGAGCGCGGCATCCCGAACGTGCCGAGGAACACCGCGAGCCCGAGCAGACCGAAGATGATCGAGGGTACCGCGGCCAGGTTGTTGATCGACACCTCGATCAGGTCGGTCCAGCGGTTCTTCGGCGCATATTCCTCGAGATACAGCGCGGACAGCACGCCGATCGGGAAGGCGAGCAGCAGCGTGACGATCATCGTCAGCAGCGAGCCCTTGAACGCGCCCCAGATGCCGACGCGCGTCGCATCGGTCGAATCGGCGGTGGTCAGGAACGTCATGCTCAGCCCGCGCGTCAGCACGCCGCGCGCCTTGAGCCGGGCAACGACCGCCTCCGCCTCGGGCGGGCCATCGCCCTTGGCGGCCATGTCGACCGGGCTCGCGACGGGCACGTCGATCACCGTCTTGCGCGACAGCAGGCCGGGATCTGCCTTCAGCGCATCGCGCACCGTGACCCACGCGCCGTCGGACAACAGGCCTTCGCCATCCTTGCCGAACGCGTCCGTCGCCGCGCTGTCGACCGTGCCCTCGAGCCCGGCACCGGCCAGCGCCAGATCGGCACCACGCGTCTGCAATCGCGCAGGATCGATCGGCAGCGCGGCGGCGGTGAAGTCGATCGGCAACGCGACCCGCGTCTCGACGAACCCGCTCGCGCCCTGCCACAGCATCGACGCCAGCAGGAAGGCGAGGAACCCCGCCGACAGCCAGACCGCGGCAAGCCCGGCGAGCCGGAACCGGCGCTCGGCCGCATAGCGGCGGCGGATGCGCGTCTGCATCGCCTTCGTCGTCCAGTCGGTCGGCACACGCGCCGTGGCCGGCTTCGGCTCGGGCGTGCCGATGAAGGGGGTGACGCTATTCATAGGCTTCGCGGTACCGTTTCACGACCGTCAGCGCGACGATGTTGAGGAGCAGGGTGACGACGAACAGCGTCAGCCCCAGCGCAAAGGCGGCGAGCGTCTTGGCGCTGTCGAATTCGGCCTCGCCGGTCAGTAGGTCGACGATCTGTTTGGTGACGGTCGTCGTGCTGGCGAACGGGTTGAGCGTCAGCGTCGCGACGCCGCTGGCGGCCATCACGACGATCATCGTCTCGCCGATCGCGCGGCTGACCGCGAGGAGGACACCGCCGACCACGCCGGGCAGCGCGGCGGGGAGCAGCACGCGGCGGATCGTCTCGGACGAGGTCGCGCCCATCGCCAGGCTGCCGTCGCGCATCGACGAGGGGACCGCGGCGATCGAATCGTCCGCCATCGACGAGACGAACGGGATGATCATGATCCCCATCACGAGCCCCGCCGCCAGCGCGCTCTCCGACGAAGCCCAGCTGATCCCGATCCACACCGCGAAATCGCGCACCGCAGGGGCGACGGTCAGCGCGGCGAAATAGCCATAGACCACGGTCGGCACGCCCGCGAGCACCTCGAGGATCGGCTTCATCCACTTGCGCGTCGTCGGGGCGGCATATTGCGTGAGGTAGATCGCGCTCATCAGCCCGAACGGGATCGCGACGATCATCGCGATCACCGCGCCGATGAAGAACGTCCCCCAGAACAGCGGCACCGCACCGAGCGACGCGCCCGGATCGCGCGCATCGACGACCTGCGGGCTCCAGTGCGTGCCGAACAGGAAGTCGGTGATCGGCACGATCGAGAAGAAGCGTGCGGATTCGTAGAGCAGCGAGGCGACGATGCCGACCGTGGTCAGGATCGCGATCAGCGACGCGCCGAGCAGCAGGATCATGACGATCCGCTCGACCCGCGTCCGCGCGCCGAACCCCGGCCGCACGCGCAGGAACGCGAAGGTCCCGCCGGCAAAGGCCAGCAGCAGCGCGAGCGCGGTCGCGATCCAGTCGAACCGCGACTGCGCGGCGGCATAGACCGGCGACAGCACGCGGGCGAGCTCGTGGAACGCGCCGAAGCTGCGTCCTTCGGCGAGGCTGCGCGCCTCCGACAGGATCGACGCGCGGTCGAAGCCCGGTGGCGGCAGCTGCACCGCGGCGGGGCTGGCAAGCACGGTGTCGGTGACGAGCGCGGGCGCGACGAGCGACCAGGCGACGAGGAAGACGAGCGGCGGGATCGCGGTCCACAGCGCGACATACCAGCCATGATGCGAGGGCAGCGAGCTGAACCGCGCGGTGCTGCCGACACGGAACCGCGCCGCGCGCATCCGGGCGCTCAGCCACGCGATCAGCCCGAGCCCGAGGACGAGGAACAGCAATGCGATCGGCGACATCAGGCGTGGCCTTCCATTGCTGCCACCCCGGCATGCGCCACGCGAATACCGACCTGTACCATTCCGGCGTTCGCCTGGGTGGTGCGGTCCTCGTGTAAGGGCAAAAGCGGGGGCATCACGACAGCACCGCCGGATCGAGGATCGTCTCGTTGGCGATGATCGCTGCGGATCGTGCCTGGATTTCCGGCGGGGCGGCGATCAGGCCGCGCCTGACCAGCGGCCCGGTCGCACTCCAGTTCGCGGCATAGAGTTTCAGCAATGTCCGCAGTCCCGGAATAGCACTCAGATGCGCCTTCTTCACATAGATGTAGAGCGGGCGCGATCCGGGATAGCGATTGTCCGCGATCGTCGCATAGGTCGGCGCGACGCCGGAAATCGCGACGCCGTTCACGTCGTTCTTGTTCTCCTCCAGATAGCTGTAGCCGAACACCCCGATCGCGTTGGGGTTGGACTGGAGCTTCTGGACGATCAGATTGTCGTTCTCGCCGGCGTCGACGTACATCCCGTCCTCGCGGACGCGCGTGCACAGCGCCTTGTGTGCGTCGGGATCGGACTTGGCGAGCGGCTTGGCGGTCGGATCGCTCGCCTCGCACCCCTTGGTCAGGATCAGTTCGGCGAGCGCATCGCGCGTGCCGCTCGTCGCGGGCGGGCCATAGACCTGGATCGGGATCGCGGGCAGCGCGGGGTTCACGTCGCGCCAGACGCGCGCGGTATTGGGCGTGCCGCCCGGACGCGCGGCGAGCGCCTTGTACAGGTCGGTCGGCGTCAGCTGCATCTTGGGGCCGTTCTTCGCCTCGGCAAAGGCGATGCCGTCGATCCCGACCTGGATCTCAAGGATCTGGCCCGCGCCGTTGGCCGCGCAGGATTTATACTCGCTCGCCTTCATCCGGCGCGACGCATCCTCGATATCGGGATGTCCCGCGCCGATGCCCGCACAGAACAGCTTCATGCCGGCGCCGGTGCCGGTCGACTCGATGACCGGCGCCTTGGCGTCGGGATCGTTCGCGACCAGCTGCTCGGCGATCATCGTCGTGAACGGATAGACGGTCGACGATCCCACCGCGGTGATCTGATCGCGCGACCCTGCACCGCCGCCATTGGCCTGATCGACGCACCCGGCCGAGAGCACGGCGATCGCCAGCCCTGAAATCATCCCGATACGCTGCACGTCGATCCCCGTCATGGCCGCGTCCTAGCGTGGCTTGAGCGGATCCTGTGTGACAGTTGCGTTACCGTTTGATGACACGCGTCGAATTGCCGGCCGCATCGCTCGCCCCGCCGCGCCCCGGCGGCAGCGTCACCGAGACGGTCGTGCCGACACCGACCTGGCTGCTGATGTCGAGACGACCGCGGTGGCGCTCGACGATGTGCTTGACGATCGCGAGGCCAAGTCCCGTCCCGCCGACCGATCGGCTCCGCCCCGCATCGGCGCGGTAGAACCGTTCGGTCAGCCGCGGAATGTGCATCGCGGCGATCCCGTCGCCCTCGTCGCGCACCGACAGCCGCACCATCCCGCTGTCGTCGCGGGTCAGCGTGATCGCGATCGGCGTCCCGGCGCGGCCATATTTCATCGCGTTCCCGACCAGATTGTGCAGCATCTGCGACAGCTGCACACGGTCGCCCGAGACCGTATCGACGTCGGGGGCGATCGTCGCGACCAGGTCGCGTCCGCGATTGCTCGCGCCGTCGGCAAGCTCCGAACGCACGTCCTCGACGAGGCGGGCAAGGTCGATCGGCGTGTCGGGAACGCGATATTTTTCCGCCTCGATCCGGCTGAGCGAGATCAGGTCCTCGATCAGCCGCAGCATCCGCTTCGCCTCGTCGTCCATGACCTTCAGGAAGCGCGCGCGGATCGCCGGATCCTCGCCCGCCTCGTCGCTGAGCGTTTCGATGAAGCCGAGGATCGAGGCGAGCGGCGTGCGCAGTTCATGGCTGGCGTTCGCGACGAAATCGACACGCATCCGCTCGGCGGCATGATGGCCGGTCTGGTCGATCAGATGGACGATACGCTGACCGTCCGACACTTCGCCGACACGCATCTCCCAATGCTGGTCGCGCGTGCCGAGCCCGACCAGCGCGATCGGCGGCGTCTCGCGCAGGACGGATCCGGATGACAGTGCCTCCGCCGCGGCGGGGTGGCGGATCGCGACGCGCGCATCCTCGCCGACGATATGGTCGCCGAGCAGCGCGCGGGCGGCGCTGTTCGCGAGCCCGACGCGCCCTTCGCGGACGAGCAGCACGGGCCCGACGATCGCGTCCAGCGTCTCGTCGAGGATCGCCGTGCCGGGGGCGGCGCCTCCTCGGTGGCTGCCGGCGATTCGTCGCCGGTCCCGGCCGCGACCAACGCCGCCGCGACACCGCCGACCAGCGCGACGAGCGTTTCCTGGACGGACTGGCCGATCGCGAAGACGGCGCCCGCCGCACCCGCCGCCACGATGATCGCCCAAAAGGTGCGCAGGCCAAATCCGGTCAACATGCGCGCCTGTCTACCGCATCGGCGGCACGGCGCCAGCCCGTCCCGCAACGGCACGGCGCGACCGACGCGACGGGGCCGTTGCTTGCCTCGTCTTCAGCTTTGTGAAAGGGCTTTGGTGTAGCGGAGACCCGATGAGCGACGATACGCGCCCCGATGACGACCAGCCGATCGGCGCCGACCCGGTGGCGAGCCGGCGTCGCGTCCTCGCGCTCGGCGCGGTTGGTGCGGCGGCGGTCGTTTCGATCCGTCCCGCGCTCGCGCAGACCGCGGGATCGGTGCTGAACTGCGACATCCCGGTGCCCGATCCGGGCCGCGCGGGCAGCTTCATCGATGCGCAGGGCAAGGTGGTGCCATCGGGTACCAAGGGCGCATTTCCCGGTGCGACGCGGCCGTTCAAGGGCGAGGAGGTCAAGCGCACGCTGGCGACCGGCGCGCAGCTGCCCGGAACCGACGCCGAACGCAGCCGCGCCTATGTGAACTATATCCGCCGGTTGCAGCGTGGCCAGGGCGGCTTCACCTGCTTTGCCTCGTTGCAGATGCCGCGCGGCTGACGCCGTGGACGATGCCGCGCCGGTGACGTTTCGCGCGGATCCGTCGGATGCGCGGCGGGCCGCGCCGCTCGATGCGTTCACCGCGGTCTATCATCGGCGGTCGGGCATCACGCACCTGCTGACCGAACCCGCGCCGCAGATCCTGGCGATCCTGAGCGAGCACGGCCTGTCGCTCGACGCGCTGCTCGCGCGTCTTTCGCAGGACTATGATCTTGCCGACCCGACGCGCGACGCACTCGCGGCGCGGCTCGACGAGCTGATCGTGGCAGGGCTGGTGACGGCGTCGTGAGACACGCGGTATCGCTGCGGATCGGGCCGATCGGCTTTCGGATCGGGTCGGACTGGCGCGCGCCGATGGACCAGCTTCGCAGCCTCTATCGTGACTATCCGCAGCCGTACGACGGGGTCGCGGATTATACCGTGCGACTGTTCGCGCGACGACCCTGGCGGCAGTGGATTCGCCCATCGGTGGAGATCGGGGGCGACTATATGCTGCCGGAGGCCGCGCCGCTGCCGTTGCGGCAGGGCCTGCTCGCGGCCGAGATGGCGATGAACCTGCAGATGGCGCTGGGCGCGCGGCGGTATCTGCTGCTCCACGCTTCGGCGGTGGAGCGTGACGGGCGTGCGGTGCTCATGACGGGCATCTCGGGCGCGGGCAAGTCGACGCTGGCGACATTGCTCGCGGCGCGGGGGTGGCGGTTCATGGGCGACGAGTTCGCATTGCTCGACCCACAGACCGGACTGGTCCACGCATTCCCGCGTCTGATCAGCCTCAAGAACGAGGCGATCGCAGCGGCCCAGGGTGCGTCGCCGACCGCGCGGATGGGGCCATTGCTCGCGTCGACGCCGAAGGGCGACATCCGTCACATGGTTCCCGACGCGCGCGCGATCGCGGCGATGGACGTGCCGGCGACGCCTGCGCTGTTGCTGTTCCCGCGCTACGGGTTCGCGGCGGCGGTGCGCGCCGTTCCGCCCGCCGAGGCGTTCGTGCGGATGACGCAGGCCTCGACCAACTATGTCGCGCTCGGCGAGCCCGGGTTCGCAGCGCTGACGGGGCTCATCGCCCGCATCCCGTCGATCGCGATCGACTATCCCGACGGTGACAGCGCGGTCGCACAGGTCGAGGCGTTGTGCGCGCCGCGATGACTGACCCCGTCACCCGAACCCCGGCGAGCGCGCGGTTTCTCGCGCAGGCACTGGCCGAACCGTCGATCGTGACGCGTCTCGATCCGGCGGGCTGGAGCGCGGTGCTGACGATGGCGCGGGCGGAGCAGTTGATCGGAACGCTCGCGACGCGGCTCGACGGCTTGCCGATGCCGGGGGCGGTCGCCGCTATCCTCGCCGACGCGCGCGCCGCAGCGGAGCAGGGCCGGCGTGCCGCGCTGTGGGAAGCGGAGATGGCGCGGCGGGCGCTCGCGCCGCTTGGCTGTCCGGTGGTGGTGCTGAAGGGGACCGCGTTTGTCGCCGCGGGGCTGATGGCGGGGCAGGGGCGGTCGATCGGCGATCTCGACATCCTCGTCCCGCGCGAGGCGCTGGATCCGGCAGAGACGGCGCTGCTCGCGGCGGGCTGGGAATGGGTGAAGCCCGATCCGTACGACGACGCCTATTACCGGCGCTGGATGCATGAATTGCCGCCGCTCATCCACCGCGAGCGCGACCGGATGATCGACGTCCACCACAGCATCCTGCCGCTTACCGCGCGCATCACGCCCGACCCGGTGGCGCTGATCGCGGACAGCGTGCCGCTCGGCAACGGGCTGTCCGTCCTGTCGCCGAACGGAATGATCGTCCATGCCGCCGCGCACCTGTTCGCCGATGGCGATCTCGCCGGCGGCCTGCGCAATCTGTGGGACGTCCGTTGCCTGATCGCGGAATTCGGCACGCAGGGCCTCGCGGACGACGCCGATCGCCACGGTCTGCGGATCGAGGTCGAGCGCGCGGTGCGTCTTGTCGAATGCCTGTTCGGAGAGCGCCGAGCGACCGGGATCGACCGGCTGTTCGTCCGTCGCATGACCGCGCGCGATGGGTGGGGGCGACCGACCCGGCCGGCCACGCGGCTCGCGTTCTACATCCGGTCGCACTGGCTGCGCATGCCGCCGGCAATGCTCGCGCGGCATCTATGGGCGAAATGGCGCAAGGCCCGCACGCGCGCCTAGTGCAGCGTGCGTATCCGCGGCGGGCGGCTCTGTCGTACCAGCGCGATGATCGCCACGACCACCGCGATCGCAATCGTGTCGGCGATCCAGTCGCGAATGTCGCAGTCGCGGTGCAGCGACGGAATGGACTGCAGCACCTCGACCATCGCGCCCAGAAACGACAGGCGTTCGAGCACCTTCCATCCGCGTGCGGCGGGATAGGCGAACGACGCGAGCGCCGCGAGCGTGGCGAAGGCGAGCATGTGCTGGAACTTGTCGCCGAACCGGTCGATCGGCAAATGCGGCGGCTTGGGCAACAGCGCCATGGTCATCGCGACGACGATCGCGACGACGAGCGCGATCTTGAAGAATCCGGTCAGGTCGCGGTCGCGCCTCATCGCGACAGGCCTTCGAGCGTGGGGATCAGCGCGTCGAACGCGTCGATCACCGCATCCGCGCCAAGCTCGTCGACCGGCTGCATCAGGAACCCGAAGCTGCAGGCGATCGCCGGAAGCCCCGCCGACTGCGCGGCCTGGATGTCGAAGATCGAATCGCCGACGAACGCCGCCCGGTCGCCCCGGGCCTGTTGCGCACAGAGCCGGACCATCTCGTGGATCGGCATCGGCGAGGGTTTGGACTGCGCCAGCGTATCGCCCCCGAGAACACAGGCGAACCGGTCGGTCAGGTCGAGCTGGTCGAGGACGATGCGCGCGAACCGCTCGATCTTGTTGGTGACGATCCCAAGCGTGACCCCGCGCGCCGCCAGCGCGTCGAGTGCATCGATCACGCCGGGATAGGGCCTCGTCAGCACGCAGATATTGGCTTCGTAATGCGCCAGCAGCGCGGCATGGAGGCGGTCGAGCATCGCCTCGTCATAGCCGCCCGTCGCGGTCAGCCCCTGTTTGAGCATGTGCCGCGCGCCGCCGCCGATCATCGGCTTGACCTGTCCCACGCTCAGCGCGGGGCGATCCGCCAGCGCGAGCGCGTGATTGACCGCGGCGGCCAGATCGCCGCTGGTATCGAGCAGCGTGCCGTCGAGGTCGAACCCGACGATATCGAAAGAAAAATGCGTCATTGCCCGGGTGCCTGCCAGCGGCACTATGGAATTGGCAAGGCTTTCGTGGCAGCGGTCCTTCCATGACGATGGATTCTCCAGACCAGCCGATCGCGGTCATCATCCTTGCCGCGGGCAAGGGTACGCGCATGAAGTCCGATCTGCACAAGGTGCTCCACCCGATTGCGGGGCGACCGATGCTGCTGCATCTGATCGCGAACGCGGGCGCGCTGGCGCCGGCGCGTACCGTCGTGGTCACCGGTGCGGGCCGCGCGCAGGTCGAGGCGGCGGTCGCGCCGCTCGGCATCGCCACCGCGCTTCAGGCGGAACAGCTCGGCACCGGCCATGCGGTTGCGCAGGCGCGCGCGGCGCTCGACGGATTCGAAGGCGACGTGCTGGTCCTCTATGGCGACGTGCCGCTGGTCACCGCCGCGACGATGCGGCGGATGATCGACCGCCTCCACGGCGACGACACGCCGGCCGTGGTCGTGCTCGGCTTCCGCCCCGCCGATCCCGGTGCCTATGGTCGCGTCATCGCCGATGCTGCCGGCCGGATGGACCGGATCGTCGAATACAAGGACGCGTCGGCGGCGGAACGGGCGGTGACGCTGTGCAATTCCGGGCTGATGGCGGTGCGGTCGTCCGATCTGTTCGCGTTGCTCGACCGGCTTGGCAACGACAATGCCGCGGGCGAATATTACCTGACCGATATCGTCGGGCTGGCAGGTTCGGATGGCCAGGCGTCCGCTGTGATCGAAACAGGGGCGGACGAAGTCGCGGGCGTCAACAGCCGCGGTGAACTGGCGGGTGTCGAGGCGGCATGGCAGGCGACGCGCCGCGCGCAGGCGATGGCCGCCGGCGTGACGCTGATCGCCCCCGACACGGTGTGGTTCGCGCACGACACGATCCTCGGGCGCGACGTGACGATCGAGCCCAACGTCGTGTTCGGCCCCGGCGTCCGCGTCGCCGACGGTGCGGTCATCCATGCCTTCAGCCATGTCGAGGGCGCGACGATCGGTGCGGGCGCGGATGTCGGGCCGTTCGCGCGTCTGCGCCCCGGCGCGGATCTGGGCGCAGGGTCGCGCGTCGGCAATTTCGTCGAGGTGAAGAAGGCGACGATCGGCGCGGGTGCGAAGGTCAACCACCTGAGCTATATCGGTGATGCCGAGATCGGCGCGCGCGCGAACATCGGCGCTGGCACGATCACCTGCAATTACGACGGCTATTTCAAATATCGCACGGTGATCGGCGCGGGGACGTTCATCGGGTCGAACTCCGCGCTGGTCGCGCCCGTCACGATCGGCGACGGCGCGATCGTTGCAGCGGGCTCCGTGGTGACGCAGGATGTCGCCGCCGACGCGCTCGCGCTGGTTCGCCCGCCGCAGGTCGCGAGACCCGGCTGGGCGGCACGGTTCCGCGAAAAGATGCTGGCAATGAAGGCGGCAAGGGCGTGACGCTGCGCACCGTCGGGCTCGTCGCCGCGCTCGGCCTCGCCGCCTGCGCCACGCCGCAGCCGTCGCGCGACGCGCTTCCGGCGATGGTCGCGATCGAGCGCGCGGCGGCGCTCGCACCCGGCGCCTATCCCGGGCTGTTCGTGCTGACGGTCCGCGCGTCGGGGCGGCAGGACGGCCATCTGTACCTCAATTCCGAGACCGACTACCGCGACCAGCGCAACGTCTCGCTCGAGATCGCGCCGGTCGCGCAGGGTCAGCTCGAGATGCGGCTCGGCGCGCCCGTCGAGACCGCGCTCCAGGGCCGGCGGATCGAGATCGAGGGCGAGGCGCGCCGGGTGAGGATCGATTTTCTCACCGACGGCCGACCGACCGGAAAATATTATTACCAGACCCAGATTTTCATCGCGCGGGGCGATCAGCTCCGCTCGGTCGACTGAACGAACGGACGTAATCATATGTGTGGCATCGTAGGAATCCTCAGCAACGACGACGTTGCCGGCCGGCTGCTCGACGGGCTCAAGCGGCTCGAATATCGCGGCTATGATTCGGCGGGGATCGCGACCGATTTCGACGGCGCGATCGAGCGGCGGCGCGCGTCGGGCAAGCTGGTGAACCTGGCGAACGAACTCGCCGCGCATCCGCTGCCGGGCAAGACCGGGATCGCGCACACGCGCTGGGCGACGCATGGCGGCCCGACCACCAACAACGCGCACCCGCACGCTACCGGCGAGGTCGCGGTCGTCCACAACGGCATCATCGAGAACTTCAAGCCGCTGCGCGAGGAACTGATCGCGCGGGGCCGGACCTTCACCAGCGAGACCGACACCGAGGTCGTCGCGCATCTCGTCAGCGAGAAGGTCGAGGCGGGAATGGACCCGGTGTCCGCGGTCCGCGAGATCCTGCCGCGGCTGCACGGTGCGTTCGCGCTCGCGATCCTGTTCCGCCAGCATCCCGACCTGCTGATCGGTGCGCGGCTCGGCTCGCCGCTGGTCGTCGGCCACGGCGAGGGCGAGATGTTCCTCGGCTCGGACGCGCTCGCGCTCGCGCCGCTGACGCAGCGTATTGCCTATCTCGACGAGGGCGACTGGGTCGTGCTGACGCGCGACGGCGCGCAGGTCTATGACCGCGACAACGCACCCGTCGAGCGCGCGATCACGCTGTCGGGGATCACCGGCGAGGTGATCTCGAAGGGCAACCACAAGCATTACATGCTCAAGGAGATCTACGAGCAGCCGATCGTCGTCGCGCAGACGCTGCGTTCGTACCTGAAGCGGATGGAGGGCGAGGTTTCGCTGCCGATCCCCGAATTCGACCTGTCGACCATCAAGCGCGTCACGATCGTCGCGTGCGGAACGAGCTTCTACGCGGGCATGGTCGCCAAATATTGGTTCGAGCAGTTCGCGCGCGTGCCCGTCGACCTCGATGTCGCATCCGAATTCCGCTACCGCGCGCCGGTAATGGAGGCGGGCGGCCTCGCGTTGTTCATCTCGCAGTCGGGCGAGACCGCGGACACGCTGGCGGCGCTGCGCCACGCCAAGGCCGAGGGGCAGAAGATCGCGGTCGTCGTCAACGTGCCGACCAGCTCGATGGCGCGCGAGGCTGACCTGCTGCTGCCGACGCATGCGGGCCCCGAGATCGGCGTCGCGTCGACCAAGGCGTTCACCTGCCAGCTCGCCGTCCTTGCCGCGCTCGCCGCCAACCTCGCGCGGGCGAAGGGGCTGCTGACGCGCGAGCAGGAGCGCGAGATCGCGCGGCACCTCGCCGAGGCGCCCGCCGCGTTGAACGGCGCGCTCGCCTATGACGAGGCGATCGAGGCGATGGCGCACACCGTCGCGGGCGCGCGCGACGTGCTGTATCTCGGTCGCGGGACGGATTATCCGCTCGCGCTCGAGGGCGCGCTGAAGCTGAAGGAAATCAGCTATATCCATGCCGAGGGCTATGCCGCGGGCGAGATGAAGCACGGCCCGATCGCGCTGATCGACGAGCATGTCCCCGTCATCGTCATCGCGCCGTCGGGGCCGCTGTTCGACAAGACCGTCAGCAACATGCAGGAAGTGATGGCGCGCGGCGGCAAGGTCGTGCTGATCAGCGACTATGACGGTATCCAGGCGGCGGGCGAGGGCTGCATGGCGACGATCACCATGCCCAAGGTCCATCCGCTGATCGCGCCGCTGGTCTATGCGGTGCCGGTCCAGCTGCTCGCCTATCATGTCGCGGTGCTCAAGGGCACCGACGTCGACCAGCCGCGCAATCTCGCCAAGTCGGTGACCGTCGAATAGGCGGGCGCCGCGGCGCGAGGCTCAGGCTGCGGCGCGCTCGATCGTCGCGGCGCCTGCGGTGCCGTTGAACTGCGCGATCCACGGCAGGAGCGCGTCCGCCTCGAGCGCGGGGGCGAACGCGTAGCCCTGTACCTCGTCGCAGCCCATGTTGGTCAGCATCGCGACCGCGTCCGCCGTCTCGACGCCCTCGGCAACCACGCGCAGGCCAAGTTCGCCGATCAGCGTGATCATCGTCGCGATGATCGTCTCGCCGCGCCCGTCGTCGGCGCCGAGCGCATCGACGAACGACTTGTCGATCTTGACGACGTCCGCAGGCAGCGTCTGGAGATAGGCGAGGCTGCTGTGTCCGGTGCCGAAATCGTCGATCGCAATCCGGATGCCCGTCGCCGCCAGCGCCTCGAGCCGGGCGAGCGCGAGCACGGAATTCTCCATCACCGCAGTTTCGGTCACTTCGAGTTCGAGCATCGCCGGCGGGATCGCGTGGCGCGCAAGCGCGGCGGTGATCTGTTCGACGAAATCGTCGTCCTCCAGATTGGAGGTCGCGATATTGATCGACAGCGGCAGCACGAGTCCTTGCTCACGCCAGTGGAGATGCTGACGTAGCGCGGTCTCGAGGACGAACGCGGTGGTCGGCTTCGCCAGCGCGGTGCGCTCGATCACCGGGATGAACTCGCCCGGCGACACCTCGCCGAGCCGCGGATGCCGCCACCGCAGCAGCGCCTCCACGCCCACGCACCGGCGTCGGGCAAGGTCGATTCGCGGCTGATAGACCAGCCGCATCTGCCCGCAGGTTTCCAGCGCGGCACCGTACGCCAGGAGCAGCGTGATGTTGCGCGACTGTTCGGTCTCCCGTTCGCTGGCCCGCGTGAAGACGCTGATGAACCCCGGCGCCGTCTGCGCATCCTGTGCGGCGCCATGTCCGGCGCGCAGCAGTTCCTGCGACCGCATCGTGCCCAGCGTTACCGGAACGATGCCGGCGGCGGTCGTCGTGACGTACCGTGCGAGCGAGGTCGTGCGCGATGTCTCGAGCCCGGCGGCGACCACCTTGATATAGGCGCTCAACGAAACGTCCGCACGCGACAGGAACGCGAACTGCGTCGCGGCGATGTGATAGACGACGCGGTCCGCATCGACGAGCGTGCGGACCGTCTGCGCGGCGTCCTTCACGAACGTCTCGATATAGCTTGCGCCCATCACGCGCGTCAGCGTTCCCAGTTCATCGGCGCGCGCGAGATCGACCATCACCATGAACCGCTGCTGCCCCGGGCAGTCGCGCGTAAGATCCTCGAAATCCTCGACGAACTGAAACCGGTTGGGCAGGCCGCTGACCGGATCGACCCGGCCGAACGCATGGCGAAGCTCGATCTGCGCCATCACCATGGCCGCCAGATCGGTCAGTGCCGCGGTTTCTTCGGGCGCCGGCGACCGCGGCTCGGTGCCGAGGACGCAAAGCGCGCCGAGCCCGTGCCCGTCATGCGTCACCAGCGGTGCGCCCGCGTAGAACCGGATCCCGGCGTCCGCGAGCGCGCTGTCGCTATAGCAGGGGTCCGAGGCGAGGTCGGGTATGACGAGCATCGCCCCCGTTTCGGTGACCTCGGCGCAGGGTGCCTTGTGCCGCGCGATCGTGTCGTGCGAGATGCCGACGCGCGACTTGAACCATTGGCGATCCGTATCGGTCAGCGACACCGCGCCGATCGGCAGCCCGAAGATCTGGCACGCCATCCGGGTGATCCGGTCGAAGCTCTCGCTCGGGGGTGTGTCGAGAAGATTGAGTTGGCGCAAGGCATAGAGCCGGGCGCCTTCATCCGATACGGACATATGGTGCTCCAGTCGTACCGCGGTTTTGCGGCCACACGAATCAAACTAAACTTATGTTATTAACATATAATGAAATTGTCCGCGGGCGTTGCTTTGTCGCGGCTCGGTCACGCCGTGGGCGCGTCGCCTCCCCGGTGCCAACGCGCTTGACGGATCGGACCGACCACGGTGAAGCGACCCGACGCAGGATCGGGGATCGGATATGAGCGAAGCACCATTGGTGGCAGGGATCGAGCTTGGTGGGACCAAGTGCATCTGCATCCTCGCGCGGGGCCCCGATGCGATCGAGGAGAGTGTCCGGATCCCGACGACGCGGCCCGAAGAGACACTGGCCGCGATCGAGGCGGTGCTCGACCGGTGGAGCGGATTTACCGCGATCGGCATCGCGAGCTTCGGTCCGGTCTCGATCGACCGGGGGGCGAGCGACTACGGGCACATCACCTCGACCCCCAAGCCGGGCTGGGCGGGCACCGATATCGCGGGGCGCCTGCATCGTCGCTATGGCGTTCCGACCGGCTTTCACACCGACGTCGTCGGCGCCGCGCTGGCAGAGGCCTGCTGGGGCGCAGCGCAGGGCCTTGCCGACATCGCCTATGTCACGGTCGGGACGGGGGTCGGCGCCGGCCTGATCGCCAATCACCGTCCGGTCGATGGCCTGACGCATTCCGAACTCGGCCATATCCGCCCGGTCCGCGTCGCGGGCGACGACTGGATCGGCGCATGCCCGTTCCACGGCGCGTGTCTCGAAGGGCTGGTGTCGGGGCCGGCGATCGCCGCACGGCTTGGTCATCCGGCCGACGATGCAGCCGCCGATCACCCGGTGTGGGACGGCGTCGCCGAGGCGCTCGGGCAATTATGTCATACGCTGGTGCTCACCGGGATCCCGCGGCGGATCGTGATCGGCGGCGGCGTGATGGGGGCGGGCCATCTCTATCCGCGGATCCGCGCGGCGATGACGCGCAGCCTCGGCGGCTATGTCACGCTTCCCGAAGTCGCGCTGGTCGACAGCTTCATCGTGCCGCCGTCACTCGGCGGCAATGCGGGGCCGCTCGGCGCGATCGTGCTTGGTACACAAGCGCTTGGCCAACAAATCGCGGCCGCTTTCACGCCATCTTAACGCTGTTTGCCTAGCCCGCCGACCAACGACGCGAAGCACGGGACACCGCCCTATCCAGCGGAATCCCGTCTCGCGAGGAGCGGTTGTGCATGCGTATTCTGATCGTCGACGACGAGGCTGCCGTCCATGACGGCTACCGGGCCGCCTTTGCGCCTGCCGAGGATCTTGGCGGAAGCAACGGCAGGATCGTCGAGCTTGCGCATGCGCTGCAGGGGCTCGAGGCGGTCAATGCGGTCGCGCAGTCGCGGACCGATGGCGATCCGTTCGCGGTCGCGTTCATCGACATCCGGATGCCGCCGGGGATCGATGGCCGCGAAACCGCGCGGCGAGATCCGCGCGCTCGATCCCGACATCGCGATCGTCATCGTCACCGGCCTTGCCGCGATTCGCCTCGACGAGATCGCGCGCGACGCCGGGCCGATCGACAAGCTTTTCCACATCGCCAAGCCGTTCACGCCCGCCGAGGTCCGCCAGACCGCGGCGGCGCTCGCCGAGCGGTGGCACGTCGACCGCCGGCACGACGCCACGCTTGCCACGCTCGCGCGGCGGATCGACCAGCTCGAGGTCCGTGCCGCCGAACTCGCCGCCAACGAGAGCCGTGCGCTGCATCTGGCGACGCATGATTCGCTGACCGACATGCCCAATCGGCTCGCGTTCCAGCGCGTGCTGGGCGAGCGCGCGCGCGTCGACGGCGATTTCGCGACGGTGATGATCGACCTCGATCGCTTCAAGCTCGTCAACGACACGCTGGGCCATCTGGCGGGCGATGCGCTGATCCGCGAGATCGGCATGATCCTGATGCGGTCCGCGCCCGAAGGCGCGATGGTCGCGCGGCTCGGCGGCGACGAATTCGGGATCCTGTTCGACGCGTCCGGCGAGGCGGAGGCGGTGCGCGCCTGCGACGCGATCATCGCGGCGTGCTCGGTCAGCCTGCAGGTGTTCGGCAATTCGGTTCAGGGCGGGGCCTCCGCAGGGCTGGTCGTCACGCAGGGCGGGGAGGGGATCGATCCGCTCGACATCATGCGCCGCGCCGATCTCGCGCTCAACGACGCCAAGCGCAACGGCCGCCGGATCGTCCGCGTGTTCGACGAGACGATGGACGAGGATATCCGCTTCCGCCGGCGGATCGAGGGCTGGCTCGGCCAGGCGATCGCGCGCAACGAACTCAGCCTCGTGTATCAGCCGATCGTCGCGCGCGAGACGATCGCGGTCGTCGGGTTCGAGGCGCTGCTTCGCTGGGACACCGCGGCGCACGGCGCGATCAGCCCCGCGCTGTTCATGCCGATCGCGGAGGAGTCCAACCTCGTCCACGATCTCGGCGACTGGGTGCTCGACAACGCGCTTGCGGTACTGGCGGACTGGCCGGGGCAATATGTCTCGGTCAATTTCAGCCCGCGCCAGTTCCGCCGGCACAATTTCGTCGACTATGTGCTCGACCGGGTCGCGCGTGCCGGTGTCGCGCCCGCGCGGCTGCAGATCGAGATCACCGAACCCGCGATCTTCGACGATGCCGAACGCGCCGCGCAGACGCTGGCGACGTTGCGCAGCCACGGCTTCCGGATCGCGCTCGACGATTTCGGGACGGGCTATTCGAGCCTGCACAACATCCGCACCTTCGCGCTCGATTCGCTCAAGATCGACCGCAGCTTCATCGACGGGATGGGCCGCGAGCGCGAGAGCGCGGCGATCGTCCATTCGATCATCCATCTCGGCCGCGCGCTCGGCCTCGGGGTCATCGCCGAAGGGGTCGAGACCGAGGCGCAGGTCCAGGCGCTGCGGCTTGCGGGGGCGAGCCATCTCCAGGGCTATTTCTTCTCGCATCCGATCTGTGCCGACACCGCGCGGACGATGGCGGCGTCGGGGCCGCTCACCGCGGTCGGCAAGGCGAGCGATGCGTCGAGCCGGGTCCCGCTCCGCGCCTTTCGCTAGCCCCGCCCGTCTTGGCAGGCATCACAGCAATATCGGCTGCGCATCCTCTTCGCCGACGATCCCGGACAGCGTCAGCCCGAGCAACCGGACGCCGTCGGGCACGGGCAATTGCGCCATCAACAGGTCGAGCCCGGCACGCAGGAAGGCCGCCTTGTCGTTGACCGCGCTGTTCGACGACCGCGCGCGCGTGATCGTCCGGAAATCGGCATGGCGCAGCTTGAGCGTGACCGTCCGCCCGCGCGTGCCGTGGCGTTCGATCCGTACCCAGGCCGCATCGGCAACCCGGTGCAACGCCTCGCGCAGCGCCTCCGGGTCGCTCAGGTTGGTCTCGAACGTCCGTTCCGCGCCGACCGACTTGGCCGGCCTATTGACGCGGACGGGGCGGTGATCGATCCCGCGCGCCGCACCGTAGAGATAGTCGGCATAGCTGCCGAAATGCGCCTGGAGGAACGGCAGCGGCCGCTCGAGCAGGTCCGCACCAGTCAGGATGCCGAGCTGCTCCATTTTCCTGGCGGTCACCGGTCCGACCCCGTGGAAGCGCTTGACCGGCAGCGACGCGACGAAGGCGGCGCCGCGCTTCGGCGTGATGACGCAGATCCCGTCGGGCTTGTTCTGGTCCGAGGCGAGCTTGGCGATGAACTTGTTGTAACTGACGCCCGCCGACGCGGTCAGCCCGGTATCCGCCTTGATCCGCGTGCGGATTTCCTCGGCGATCGCCTGCGCGGACCCGACGCCGCGAATATCGTCGGTCACGTCGAGATACGCCTCGTCGAGCGAGAGCGGCTCGACCAGCGGGGTATAGTCGGCGAAGATCGCACGGATCTGATCCGAAACCGAGCGGTAGACGTCGAAGCGCGGCGGGACGAAGACCAGATCGGGGCATTTGCGCAACGCGGTGACCGATGGCATCGCGCTGTGGACGCCGAATGCGCGCGCTTCGTAGCTTGCCGCCGCGACCACCCCGCGCGCGCGCGATCCGCCGACCGCGACGGGCCGCCCCTTCAGCGTCGGATCGTCGCGCTGTTCGACCGAGGCATAGAAGGCGTCCATGTCGACATGGATGATCTTGCGCTGGACCGGCGGGTGGGTAGGAGGGGCGGCCATCTGCACCGCAGATAGGCCCTGACGCCGCGCGGAAACAGAGCGTCGTTACGGCGTTGAGCAAATTCGGCCGGGCGCACTCTGCGCCGACAAGGGGACCTGACGTGCGGATCGGAACCGAATGCTGGCGTATCGAACGCGCGGACCAGATGTCCGTGATCGTCGATGCGGAAGAATATTTCCGCCAGGCGCGTGTCGCGATGCTGAATGCCAAGCGGCGGATCATGCTGATCGGCTGGGATTTCGATGCGCGGATCCAGCTCGAACCCGGTGTCGACCGCCCCGGTGAACCGCCCACGCTCGGCGCGTTCATCCTGTGGCTGGTCGAACGCCAGCCCGATCTCGAGATTTTCCTGCTCCGCTGGGATACCGGTGCGATCAAGTCGCTGTTCCGCGGTTCGACGCTGTTCACGATGATGAAGTGGATGCGGCATCCGCGCATCCATACCAAGCTCGACGGGCATCACCCGACCGCGGGATCGCATCACCAAAAGATCGTGATCATCGACGACTGCCTCGCCTTTTGCGGCGGGATCGACATGACCGGCGATCGCTGGGACACGCGCGAGCATCGCCACGACGATCCGCGCCGTCTGCGTCCCTCGGGCCGCGCGTATAAGCCGTGGCACGACGCGATCAGCGCGGTCGCAGGCCCCGTCGCGACCGCGCTGGGGCAGCTGTTCCGCGATCGCTGGGTGCTGGCGGGCGGCGTGCCGATCGCCGAGGCGAGCCCGGGCGCCGCGTGCTGGCCCGACGAACTCGGCGTGCATTTCCGCGACGTCGACGTCGCGATCGCGCGGACCGAGCCCGAGATGGACGACCAGGTCCCGGTGCACGAGAGCGAGGCGCTGTTCCTCGCGCAGATCGCCGGCGCCAAGCGGCATCTCTATATCGAGAGCCAGTATTTCGCGTCGCGCAAGATCGCCGAGGCGGTCGCGCGCCGGCTCGACGAGGCGGACGGGCCCGAGATCGTGATCATCAACCCGGTGACTGCACAAGGCTGGCTCGAGCCGATCGCGATGGATACCGCGCGTGCCCGGCTGATGACCGCGCTGGCGCACCGCGACGTCCACAAGCGGCTGCGCATGTACCATCCCTACACCAGCGGCGGCGAGGCGATCTATTGCCATGCCAAGATCCTGATCGCAGACGATCAGGTCTTCCGGCTGGGCTCGTCGAACATGAACAACCGGTCGCTGCGGCTCGACACCGAATGCGACCTCGCGATCCGCGCGCATGACGAGGCGACGAGCACGGGCATCACCGCGATCCGCAACGACCTGATCGCCGAGCATCTCGCGGTCGATGTCGAGGTCGTGACGACGATGATCGCAGAGACGGGGTCGCTGATCGAGACGATCGAGCGGCTGCGCGGGCAGGGCAAGTCGCTGCGCGCCTATGAGGCGCCCGACCTGACCGCGGTCGAGGCATGGCTCGCGGACAACGAGGTGCTCGATCCCGAGGGCCCCGAGGAGATGTTTGAAAGCTTCTCGGAGCGCGGCCTGTTCCGCCGCCTCCACCTCCGCCGCTCGAAGAAGAAATGACTTATCCTCCCCCGCCAGGGGGAGGTGGCGCCAAAGGCGACGGAGGGGGAGGACGCGGCACAGGCGTTTCCCTTGCCGCCCCCTCCGTCAGGCTGACGCCTGCCACCTCCCCCTGGCGGGGGAGGATTGGGGCTAGAACAGCCCTTCGATCAGTCCGTCCGCATCGAGGCGGATCGCCTCCGCCGCCGGCACGCGCGGCAGGCCGGGCATCGTCATGATCTCGCCGCAGATCGCGACGACGAAGCCCGCGCCCGCGGCCAGCCGCACCTCGCGCACCGGCACGATATGCCCGGTCGGCGCGCCGAGCAGCGCAGGGTCGCTCGAGAAGCTGTACTGCGTCTTGGCGAGGCACACCGGCAGGTGGCCGTAGCCGGCATCTTCCCAGCGCTTGAGCTGCGCGAGCACGCTGGGCTCCGCCACCGCATGCTCGGCGCGGTAGATGCGCCGCGCAACCGTGTCGATCTTGTCGAACAGCGACAGCTCGTTACCGTAGAGCGGCGCGAAACTGGCGGCGTGCGTGTCGCACAGATCGGCGACTGCATCGGCGAGCTTGGTCGCGCCCGCGCCGCCGTCGGCCCAGTGGCGGCACAGGATCGCGCGAGCGCCGTGTGCGCTCGCCGCCTCGTGGACGACCGCGATCTCGGCCTCGCTGTCGGTGTGGAAATGGTTGATCGCGACGACCGCGGGGACGCCGAACTGGCGGATATTCTCGATATGGCGGACGAGGTTGACCGCGCCGCGCCGGACCGCCTCGACGTCCTCCGCGCCCAGATCGGCCTTGGCGACGCCGCCGTTCATCTTGAGCGCGCGGACGGTTGCGACGATCACCACCGCATCGGGGGACAGCCCCGCCTGGCGGCATTTGATGTCGAAGAACTTCTCCGCGCCCAGATCCGCGCCGAAGCCCGCCTCGGTCACGACATAGTCGCCCAGCGCCAGCGCCGCGCGCGTCGCGATCACCGAGTTGCAGCCATGCGCGATATTGGCGAACGGCCCGCCGTGCAGGAAGGCAGGGTTCCCCTCGAGCGTCTGGACGAGGTTGGGCTTGATCGCCTCCGCCAGCAGGACCGCCATCGCGCCGTCGGCCTTCAGGTCGCGCGCGGTGACGGGGGTGCGGTCACGCGTATAGGCGACGACGATGTCGCCCAGCCGCCGCTCCATGTCGGCGAGATCCTCGCTGAGGCACAGGATCGCCATGACCTCGGACGCCACGGTGATGTCGAACCCCGATTCGCGGGGGAAACCATTGGCGACCCCGCCGATCGACTGGACGATGTCGCGCAGCGCACGGTCGTTCATGTCGAGCACGCGGCGCCACACCACGCGCCGCACGTCAATCTGCAGCGCGTTGCCCCAGTGGATATGGTTGTCGATCATCGCCGCGAGCAGGTTGTGCGCCGCGGTGATCGCGTGGAAATCGCCGGTGAAATGGAGGTTGATGTCCTCCATCGGTGCGACCTGCGCGCGCCCGCCGCCGGTCGCCCCGCCCTTGGTCCCGAAGCACGGCCCCAGCGACGGTTCGCGCAGCGCGAGCACGGTCTTGCGACCCGTCAGGTTCAGCGCGTCGGCGAGCCCGACCGAGGTCGTGGTCTTGCCCTCGCCCGCAGGCGTCGGGTTGATCGCGGTGACGAGCACGAGCTTGCCGCGCCGCCCGGTCTCGCGCTGCGCCTGCAGCCAGTCGAGCGAGACCTTCGCCTTGAACCGGCCATAGGGCTCGACCGCGTCGTCGGGAATGCCGAGCGCGTCGGCGATCTGCGCGATGGGGCGCAGCGCGACGCTGCGGGCGATGGCGATGTCGGTGGTCATGACCTAGTTCTTCAGTTTCCAGCCGCTTTTCAGCAGCATGTAGCACAGGGTGGCGAGCACGACGTCGATCGCCAGGATGACGAGGCCGCCGACGATCACCGGCGAATCGGCAACGCCCAGAAAGCCGTAGCGAAAGCCCGAGATGATGTAGAAGAACGGATTGACGTGGCTGAACGCGCGGAACGCGGGCGCCAGCGTGTCGACCGAATAGAAGGTGCCCGACAAGAGCGACAGCGGCGCGACCACGAAATTGGTCACCGCGGCGGCATGGTCGAACTTGTCCGCCCAGATCGAGGTCAGCACGCCGAGCAGCGCGAGGAAGGTCGCGCCGAGCAGCCCGAACCACAGGATCGCGAGCGGGGCATGCGGCGTGACATGCACGCCCGGATACAGCGCCATCGCCGCCCAGACGACGCACCCGACGAGCACCGCGCGCGTCACCGCTCCGCCGACGAGCGCGGCGAGCAGCTCGCCGGTCGACAGCGGCGGCTGGAGATAGTCGACGATCGTGCCCTGCATCTTGCCGACCAGCAGCGAGAAGCTCGCATTGGCGAAGGCGGGGCCCATCATGCCCTGGCTGATGATCAGCCCGGGGGCGATGAAGTCGGCGAACATCACGGTTTCGCCGCCGACCAGCACGGGGCGTTTGGCGCCTGTCGCGATCGTGAAAACGATCAGGAACAGCAAGGTCGTCATTGCCGGTGCCCACACCGTCTGCAGCTGCACCTTGAAGAAACGGCGCACCTCCTTGATATAGAGGGTACGAAGTCCCTCCCAGTTCACGTTGCGAATGACGGGAACGCCGGGGGCGGACTGCACCGCCGACTGGATTTCACCGATTGGGGGCTGGCTGCTCATGGGGGTTGCGGGTAATCGCTGCCGCTGCCGCCCGCAACCCGGTTGACGAAGACCATGTCGGCCGACCCGAAGACTGAGGAACGAACATGTCCTGGACCGACGAGCGTATCGAGACGCTCAAGACGATGTGGGAAGCCGGCCAGACCGCCAGCCAGATCGCAGAAGCGCTGGGTGGCGTCAGCCGCAACGCCGTGATCGGCAAGGCGCACCGCCTCGAACTCCAGGCGCGTCCGTCGCCGGTAAAGCCCAACGATCCCGACGCGAAGGCGGCTGAAAAGTCGGGCGATGCGGTCGTTGCGCCAGCGCCGGTCGCCGGGGCCGCAGCGACCGAACCGGTCTCCGCCCAGCCTGTCCCGTCACAGCCTGCCGCGGTTCCGCCGCCGCCCGTGTCCAAGCCAGCCGTCGTCGCGGCGGCTCCTGCACCGCGTGCGGAGCCCGTGGCGACCGTGCCGGTGGACGCGCCGGTCGAGGCTGCGCCGGCCCCTGCGACTCGCGCAGTCGATCAGGATGACGACGAGGACGAGGATGATGACGACGTGGTCGAGCCGGCCGCGGCGCCGGTGCGTGCGCCACAGCCGATCCTGCGCTCGATCGGGCCCGGTGGCTTCCTGCGCCAGGCACCCGGCGAGCAGCAGCCGCCGAGCACGCCGGCGCCGCCGCGTCGCCTCGTCCCCGCAAAGCCATCCGCGGACATGGCCGACAAGACGAGCCTGCTCGATCTGAACGATCGCATCTGCAAATGGCCGCTCGGCCATCCCGGCGAGCCCGATTTCCACTTTTGCGGTGACAAGGTGAACCCGGGGTTCCCGTATTGCGTCGCGCATTGCGGTCATGCCTATCAGGCACAGCTCCCGCGCCGTGACCGTCGTCCGACGCCACCACTGCCCTTTGGCGGGCCGCGCGCGCGCTAAGACTGGGGGGGCGTTTTCGCCCCCCTCGGCCCGGGTATCCCTCCCGCGAGCCAGGTCCTAGGCCCCACCCCGGCCAACGCCGGGGCCCAATTGGCAAGGCCGGGGTGATGGCGGGCAACGCAAAGTTGCCTCCGCCCCCCAATTGGGCCCCGGGGTGGGCCTAAAGAATGGGGTAGGGCAAAGAAAAGGGCCGCCTCCCTTAGCGGGAAGCGACCCTCTATTCTCACCCGCGCCGCGGCAAAGCCGCGTCGTCGGACGTCGCCGAGGCGACGCCGGCCGAGCTTGGGGATGTGACGCCTGTTGGCGTCACATCCCCTGCGCTTAGAACCGGAACGCGGCCGTGGCGCGCAGGCTGTGCCAGCGGAAATTGTCGTCGCTGCGACGGAAGTCGGTGCCGGTCGTGTTCGGCGCGAGCACGAACGGGTTGGTCGCAGGCTGCGTGCCCTGCGTCACGCGGACGCGGAAGTCGTCGTCCTGATACTGATGGAACATATATTCCATGCCGACCGAGATGTTCGGCGTGACTTTCTGCTCGATGCCGCCGCCGCCGAGGATGCCGAACTGCTGGCGCTTGCCGCTCTGCTGATAGGCGTTGCCCGTGTTCGTGCTGTAGAAGTCACGGTCGATCTTGGCATAGCCTGCACCGAACGTGCCGTAGAACAGCGTAGTGTTGACCGCATAGCCGGCGCGGCCACGGATCGACGCTTCCCAATCGACGCTGCGCGTCATGACGTAGCTGGCAGGGGTCGTCGAAAACGCGGTCACGCTGTCGGTGATCTCGCTCTTGCCGAATTCGCCGACGACGCCGACGACGATGTTGCCACGCTGCGTGTCCATGCCGACGCGGCCGTAATAGGCGGCGCCGTCCTTGTCCTTGCGGCAGCCGCCGCCGCCGGCGAGCGTCGTCGCGCGCGTCGCACCGTTGCAGAAGCCGCTGCTGAACGCGTTTGCGCCGGCAGCCGTCGTCACGGTATCGCCGAACCGGCCGTCGAGGTTGCGGTCGAACAGGATCGACGAACCGGCATCGTTCGGCTGGACGTCATAGCCACCCGCTGCGCCGATATAGATGCCGCTGAACGGCGCGTCCTCGGTGGTCTCCTGCGCAAAGGCAGGGGACGCGATCAGGCCGAGAGCGGCCGCGCCGGCAAGTGCGGCGTAGAAGGAAGTGCGCATGTAAACTCCGGGATTGTTTATCTAAACCAATTTAGGAACGGGTCGTCCCGGGAAATATATCCCTCGAGATGACGCGAACATGACAGAAAGTTCATGGTGTGGCTTTCGCGCAACAGCGCTGATCGCTTGCGTGGATCGCCGGCTGGGCCATATACCGAGCCATGCCAGAAGACCTGCCAGAAGGCCTGTTCACGTCCCAGCCCAAGACCGCCCCGACCTATGATGCCTCCTCGATCGAGGTGCTCGAGGGGCTCGAACCCGTCCGCCGCCGCCCGGGCATGTATGTCGGCGGTACCGACGAGCGTGCGCTGCACCATCTCGCTGCCGAAGTGCTCGACAATGCGATGGACGAGGCGGTCGCGGGTCACGCGACGCGGATCGAGGTCACGCTCGAGCCCGGCAACCGCCTGACGATCGTCGACAATGGCCGCGGCATCCCGGTCGATCCGCATCCCAAATTCCCCGACAAGTCCGCGCTTGAGGTGATCCTCTCGACGCTGCATTCGGGCGGCAAGTTCGCGGGCAAGGCCTATGCGACCTCGGGCGGTCTGCACGGCGTCGGCATCAGCGTCGTCAACGCGCTGTCGTCGGACACCGTCGTCGAGGTCGCGCGCGACCGCCAGCTCTACCGCCAGCGCTTCGCCAAGGGGCAGACGCTCGGCCCGATCGAGCGGCTCGGCACCACCCCCAACCGCCGCGGCACCAGCGTCGCCTTCACCCCCGACACCGAGATCTTCGGCAACGAGCTCAACTTCAAGCCGCAGCGGCTGCACAAGCTCGTCCGCTCAAAGGCCTATCTGTTCGCGGGCGTCGAGATTCGCTGGCACTGCGCGCCCGAACTGATCAGCGACGATACGCCCGCGCAGGCGGTGTTCCAGTTCCCCGGCGGGCTCGCCGACCATCTGCGCGACCAGGTCGCGGGCCGCGAATGCGCGACCGCGGACTTCTTCTCGGGCTCGCAGGATTTCCCGAGCGCGCAGGGCGAGACGCAGGGTCGCGTCGAATGGGCGATCGCGTGGCCGCTGTGGAGCGACGGCTCGTACAGCTGGTATTGCAACACCATTCCGACCCCCGATGGCGGCACGCACGAACAGGGGTTGCGGCAGGCGCTGGTGCGCGGCCTGCGCGCGTTCGGCGATCTGGTCGGCAACAAGAAGACCAAGGATATCAGCGCGGACGACGTGATGATCGGCAGCGAGCTGATGCTGTCGGTGTTCATCCGCGAACCGCAGTTCCAGAGCCAGACCAAGGACCGGCTGACCAGCCCCGAGGCTGCTGGCCTCGTCGAGAAGGCGGTGCGCGACCATTTCGATCATTTCCTCAGCCACAATATGGACCGCGGCAAGGCGCTGCTGAACTACGTGCTCGAGCGGATGGACGAGCGCCTGCGTCGCAAGCAGGAACGCGACGTCAAGCGCAAGACCGCAACGTCAGCACGCAAATTGCGGCTGCCCGGCAAGCTGACCGACTGTTCCGCCAACTCGCCCGAGGGCACCGAGCTGTTCATCGTCGAGGGCGATTCGGCCGGCGGGTCGGCGAAGCAGGCGCGCGATCGCAAGACGCAGGCGATCCTGCCGATCCGCGGCAAGATCCTGAACGTCGCGTCGGCGACGAGTGCGAAGATCTTCGCGAACCAGGAAATCGCCGACCTGACGCTCGCGCTCGGCTGCGGTACGCGCAAGGACTGTGTTGCGGACAATCTGCGCTACGAACGCGTCGTCATCATGACCGACGCCGATGTCGACGGCGCGCATATCGCGACCCTGCTGATGACGTTCTTCTTCCAGGAAATGCCCGACATCGTCCGCCGCGGGCACCTCTATCTCGCGCAGCCGCCGCTCTATCGCCTGACCGTCGGCACGAAGAGCGTCTATGCCCGCGACGACGCGCACCGCGCCGAACTCGAACGCACGGTGTTCAAGGGCAAGAAGGTCGATGTCGGCCGCTTCAAGGGGCTTGGCGAGATGAACCCCGGCCAGCTCCGCGAGACGACGATGGACCCTGCGACGCGCGGCATGCTCCGCATCACGCTGCCGCAGGAATATGAGGAACGCGCAGGGGTGAAGGATCTCGTCGACCGCCTGATGGGCAACAACCCCGCGCACCGCTTCGCCTTCATCCAGGAGAATGCCGGCCGGCTCGACGAGGAAGCGATCGACGCGTGATCGTTCGGGCAGCGGGGGTGGTCCGATCGCCGCCCCCGCTGCGCCGGATCACTGCCTGCGTGCGACCATCGTCGAGGTCTTCCCGAACTTCAGGTCGTTGACCGCGCTGGTCATCGTCGTGCCGTCGGGCGACAGCGACATGGTGTAGGTGCCGATCGGCACATCGCCCTCATAGTCCGTTTCGACCAGCGTCGTCGGTCCGGTCTGTTTCAGCGCGACCTTCGTCCACCCCGGGTCGCCGGTCACCGCCGCCGCTGGGCCGTCGATCGTCGCGACATAGGATATGCCGGTCGGCGTCGAGAAGGTCATCGTCTTGCCCTCCTGCGCGAAGGTGAAGACGAGGCCCGTGTCGGACACCTGCGTATCGGTGGTTTCGCGCCACGCGCCGGATAACGCATGCGCGCCCGCCGGGGCAGGCGCGACGCGTGCGTTGACCGTCGTCCCGGTCACCTCGACGCCGCTCGGGGCGGTGCGGTCGACAAAGGCGGACGACGAACTCTGCCCGTCCGCGGCCAGCGTCACCGTCGCCTCGGCGACCGTCTTGCCGCCTTTCCGGAACGCCCGCTTGATCGTCGTCGCATCGACCACGGCAACCGACGCCGCGTCATAATAGGGGTTGCCGGCGATCGGGTGAAACGCGCCATCGGCGGGGAATTTCAGCGCGGGCTTGCACGTCGTGCAGCTGAAGATGCCCGCCTGGACGAGGACGATCGAGGGTTTCTCCGCGGGTTTGCCCGCCCTTACGTCTCCTTTCCAGGTGCCGTCGAACACCCCCTGGCAAGCGCGGGGTGGTGGCAAGGGCCGTGGCCAGCAGCAGGGCCAGGCCGGTCGCAAAGCGTTTCATCCGTCAACCTCCTCTCGATGGGGACGCGACTCGACTCGGGCGGGCGCGTTTGCGACGTCGGACCGGGCCGGCGCGAAGACTGCGCGCGCCGCCGGGGTGCCGCAAGCGACGTCCGCGTCTTGGTACGGATAGGACAGAGCAGTGCACGACGCCCGCGGTGTTGACGCCCATCCCCCGTCACCGGTATTAGGCGCCTCCGGGGCGGTCCATCACGGGCCGCCCTTCTCGTTTCGAAGAGGAAGCGCCTGTGACCATCACCCCGCTCATGCCCGTCTACCCGCGGTGTGGCGTGCGTCCGGTCCGAGGCGAGGGCGCGTACCTCTTCGGTGAGGACGGACAGCAATATCTCGATTTCGCCAGCGGCATCGCGGTCAACGCGCTCGGCCACGCGCACCCGCATCTGACCAAGGCGATCGCTGACCAGGCCGCCACGCTGATGCACGTGTCGAACCTGTACGGCAGCCCGCAGGGCGAGCACCTCGCGCAGCGTCTCGTCGACAATACGTTTGCCGACACCGTGTTCTTCACCAATTCGGGTGCGGAAGCGGTCGAGTGCGCGATCAAGACCGCGCGGCGCTATCATTTCGCCAATGGCAATCCTGAGCGTCACACGCTGATCACGTTCGACACCGCGTTTCACGGTCGCACGCTGGGCGCGATCTCGGCGACCAACCAGGCCAAGATGCGCGACGGGTTCGAGCCGCTGCTGCCCGGATTCGCCTATGCCAAGTTCAACGATCTCGAAGGCGCGCTCGCGCTGATCGACGACCATACGGCAGGGTTCCTGGTCGAGCCGATCCAGGGCGAGGGCGGTATACGCCAGGCGAGCCCCGAATTCCTCCAGGGTCTGCGGAAAGCGTGCGACGAGCACGGCCTGCTGCTCGTCCTCGACGAGGTCCAGTGCGGCTATGGCCGGACCGGCAAGTTCTTCGCGCACGAGCTGTACGGCATCACCCCCGACATCATGTCGGTCGCCAAGGGCATCGGCGGCGGCTTCCCGCTCGGCGCGTGCCTCGCGACCGAGGAGGCGGCCAAGGGCATGGTCGCGGGCACGCACGGCTCGACCTATGGCGGCAACCCGCTTGCGATGGCGGCGGGCGAGGCGATCCTCGACGTGATCCTCGAGGACGGCTTCCTCGATCATGTCGCCACGATGGGCGACCGGCTGCGGCAGGGGCTCGAGCAGATGATCCCCAACCACGATCATCTGTTCGACAGCGTCCGCGGCACCGGGCTGATGCTCGGGCTCAAGCTCAAGAGCGACAGCCGCGCGTTCGTCGCGTTCGCGCGCGATCATCACAATCTGCTGCTGGTATCGGCGGGCGAGAACGTCATTCGCATCCTGCCGCCGCTGGTGATCGACGAGAACCACATCGCCGAGTGCATCGACAAGCTGTCGACCGCCGCGCGCGTCTACGTGCCCGCCGCCGACGATTGATCATCTACCCCTCCCCCAGCGGGGGAGGGGGCCAGTACAGCTGGTGGAGGGGTGTCGCCCCGAGTGAACGTGGAGACCCTTCCACGCCTCGCTGCGCGAGCGGTCCCCCTTTCCTTGCAGGGGAAGATTTTATGACCCGCCATTTCCTGAACCTCACCGACGCCGGCGCCGACGGTATCGCCGCGATGCTCGCCGACGCGCTCGATCGCAAGGCCGCGCGCGCGGGCTTCCCCAAGGGCCGCGCCGATGCCGACGCGCCGCTTGCCGGCCATACGCTGGCGATGGTGTTCGAGAAGAACTCGACGCGCACGCGCTTCTCGTTCGACATGGCGATCCGCCAGCTCGGCGGCACCTCGATCGTGTCCGACGCGGGCTCGATGCAGCTCGGCCGCGGCGAATCGGTCGCCGACACCGCGCGCATCCTGTCGGGCTATGTCGACGCGATCATGATCCGCACCGACGATCACGCCAAGATCGAGGAGATGGCGCATTATGCCAGCGTCCCCGTCATCAACGGCCTGACCGACGCGTCGCATCCGTGCCAGATCATGGCCGACCTGCTGACGATCATCGAGTGCGGCAAGGCGCTGCCCGGGCTCAAGGTCGCGTGGCTCGGCGACGGCAACAACGTGCTCGCCTCGATCGTCGAGGCGGCGGGGCTGATGCAGTTCGACGTCGTCGCCGCGTGTCCGCGAGGGTATCAGCCGACCGACACGGACGTCGCGCTCGGCAAGGGCCGCGCGCGTGTCGTCGCGTCGCCGCAAGAGGCGGTCGAGGGGGCGGACATCATCGTCACCGACACCTGGATCTCGATGGGGCAGGCACATGCCGAGACGAAGCTGAAGGCGCTGACGCCGTATCAGGTCGACGCCGCGCTGATGGCGCTGGCCAAGCCCGACGCGAAGTTCCTCCACTGCCTCCCCGCGCATCGCGGCGAGGAGGTCACGTCCGAGGTGATCGACGGCCCGCAGTCGCTGATCTGGCAGGAGGCCGAAAACCGCCTCCACGCGCAGAAATCGGTGCTGCGCTGGTGCTTCGGGCAGATCGGCTAGACTGAACCCCGTCCCAACCGTCACCCCAGCTATCGCTGGGGTGACGGTTGGGGGCGAGACCGGGCGGTCGCCCGATCGGTTGATCGAGCGCCTGCGCGCCCCCATTTCCGTCATTCCCGCGGAGGCGGGAATCCAGGAACTCCGAGCTCACGGTCAGCCCATGAGCGCTTGCCGCTCTGGATCCCCGCGTGCGCGGGGATGACGACGGCGTGGGGAATGACGAAGGAATGATGGTGAACGACCCCAACATGACCGATCTCGACCGCGCGCTGGCGTTCGCGATTCCCGCCCGCAGCGCACGCGGCCGCGTCGTCCGCCTCGGCACCGCACTCGACGAGGTGCTCGCGGCGCACGCCTATCCGCCCGCGATCGAGAAGCTGCTCGCCGAAGCGCTGACGCTCGCCGCGCTGATCGGCTCGACGCTGAAGGATCTCGAGCGGCCAGCTGACGATGCAGACGCGCACCGACAATGGCGTCGTCCAGCTGCTGGTCTGCGATTACCGCGGCGGCGAAGTCCGCGGGTACATCGAATATGACGCCGCCAAGCTCGCCGAAGTCCCCGCCGACCCGAGCCTGTTCGCGCTGTTCGGCGCGGGCTATCTCGCGATCACGTTCGACATGGCGAGCAGCAACGAGCGCTACCAGGGCATCGTCCCGCTCGACGGCGACACGCTGTCGCAGGCGGCGCAGAGCTATTTCACGCAGTCCGAACAGATTCCGACGATGGTCCGCACCGGCATGGCCAAGGGCCCCGACGGTCGCTGCGTCGCGGGCGGGCTGTTCCTCCAGCACCTTCCCGAAGGCGAGGACGGGCGCGAGCGGCTGCATACCAAGCTCGACCATCCCGAATGGGAGCATGTCGCCACGCTCGGGGGCACGATGGGCGCGGACGAGCTGACCGACGCGGTGCTCCCGCTCGAGACGCTCGTGTGGCGGCTGTTCAACGAGGAGGAGGATGTCCGCATTCTCGCGGACATCCCGATCATGCGCGGCTGCCGCTGCGATCCCGACTATATCAAGGGCGTGATTGCGAAGTTCCCGCTCGACGAGCGCCAGTCGATGGCGGACGAAACCGGCTTCATCCAGGTCGACTGTGCGTTCTGCGCGAAGAAATTTCCGGTCCCGGTCGATGCCTGAAACGCGGCCTCGTTAACGCGGCCTTCACCTTGCGGCGGTATCGGTCTCCTCGTGCTTTACAGGTTTCAGCACGTTTCTCCCTTGAGGCGCTGCAAGCGCCAACCTCAGGGCCGCCTTCGGGCGGCCCTTTCTTTTGCCGCGGTCTGGCCTAGCGCGTCGCGCATCATGACATCTCCTGCTCCCCTAGCGGTCGCCCTCGTCTCGGGCGGCCTCGACTCGATGGTTTCCGCAGCGATGCTGCGCGACTCCGGGCGCCGCCTCCTCGCGCTGTCGTTCGATTACAATCAGCGTCACCGTATCGAGCTCGATGCCGCCCGCAACGTCGCCACCGCGCTCGGCGCCGAACGCCATATCGTCCTGCCGATGGACCTGTCCGCGTTTGGCGGTTCGGCGCTGACCGCCGATATCGCCGTGCCCAAGGACGGCCTCGGCGCCGAGGACGGCGGCGGCATCCCCGTCACGTACGTGCCTGCGCGCAACACGATCTTCCTCAGCCTCGCGCTCGGCTGGGCCGAGGCGGCGGGCGCGCGCGACATCTATATCGGCGTCAACGCGCTCGATTATTCGGGCTATCCCGATTGCCGTCCGGAATTCATCGCCGCGTTCGAAGGCCTCGCCGAGCTCGCGACCAAGGCCGGCGTCGAGGGCGACCCGTTCCGCATCCAGGCGCCGCTCCAGCACATGACCAAGGCGGATATCGTCCGCGAAGGCACGCGGCTCGGGCTCGATCTCGGGCTCAGCTGGTCGTGCTACGATCCGACCCCCGACGGCAAGCATTGCGGCGAATGCGACAGCTGCCGGCTCCGCTCGCGCGGCTTCGACGAGGCCGGGATCGCCGATCCCACCGTCTACGCCGTGAAGCCCGTCTGACATGAGTTACGCGGTCAAGGAGATGTTCCTGACGCTGCAGGGCGAGGGCGTGAATGCCGGGCGTCGTGCGGTGTTCGTACGCTTTGCCGGCTGCAACCTCTGGTCGGGTCGCGAACAGGATCGCAGCACCGCGGTGTGCAAATTCTGCGACACCGATTTCGTCGGCACCGACGGTCTGGGCGGCGGCAAGTTTGCCGATGCGCAGGGGCTTGCCGATGCGGTCGCGGGCTTCTGGGGCGCAGGCGAGCAGGACCGCTTCGTCGTGCTGACCGGGGGCGAGCCGATGCTCCAGATCGACGATACGATCGTCGACGCGCTCCACGCCGCGGGCTTCAGGATCGCGATCGAGAGCAACGGGACGCTCCCGGTCCACCCCGGGATCGACTGGGTCTGCATCAGCCCCAAGGCGGGCAGCATCGTCGTCCAGCGCAGCGGCGACGAGTTGAAGCTGGTCTGGCCGCAGCCCGGCACCGACATCGCCGACGTGGAGCGCTGGGACTTCGCCAACCTGCTGCTCCAGCCGCTCGACGACCCGCAAGCGGATGCGAACCGCGACGCGTGCGTCGCGCTGGTGATGGAGCGCCCGCAATGGCGGCTGTCGCTCCAGACGCACAAGATGCTGGGTCTGCGCTAGACCCGCGCTCGCGCGTCGCGTGCTCCCGAAGAACGTCAGGAGCAATAAAAACCCCCGGCCTATCAGGACCGGGGGGCGTCATGCTCAGCGGTTGGCGATGCCCACGCCCACGGCGGGCGGCCAGTCCTGTGCACCGCACTTCTTGGCGACCCATTCGGCCTTCTTGTTCCAGCAGATCGCGTCGAGCCGCGGCATCTTGACGCGGTCGCGCCCGATATAGCGCGGGAAACGCTGCTCGCCCCATGGGATCAGGCTGTTGCGCAGCTCGCGCGTGCGCGCCAGCGTCAGGTCGCCGAACTGGCCGCGCGGCGTGAACAGCGCGTCGCGGCCGATCGACGCGGTCGTCTGGCAAAAGCCATATTGCGCCGCGACGGTCGCGAAGTTCGAATAGGTCCGCGTCCCGAACTGGTCGAGCGCGGCCTGTCCGGCCTTGACGCCCTTGGCCTTGTTGACGCGCAGGAAGTATTTGCTGATCGTGTCGAACGCTGTCTTGAGCTCGACGTCATGGTCGTCGAGGATCGCGTTATAGTTCGACACGGTCAGCAGCGTCGGCTCGAACTGGCATTGCAGCGCCGCGACGTTCAGCGCGGCGCGCATGTGCCAGACCATCGCCGCACGGCGTTCGGCGGGGGTCGCGTCGGGCATCGCCTGGCCGAGATCCGCCTCGTCGCCCGTGACGGCGGGTGCCGAAAAATCACGGGACTGCAGAAAAAACTGGGCGGAAGCGGGCTGTGCCAGCGCCATTCCCCCCGTCGCCGCGCAAAGCGCCAGCGCAGTACGCACCATCTTCATTCCCAACTCCCCGGGCATTCGCTGCCAGCGATTCTAGAGCGTTTCGCGGCAACTCCCAACTGTTTTCGAGGGGTTGGAACCTTTCGACAGGCGCTTCGTGGCGCCTGCCGCGTCGCTTTTTCGTCGCAACCGAAACGAGCCGCGGTCGCGGATGTCCGGTCCGATCGCCGGAATGACAAAGGGCCGCCCGGTTTCCCGGGCGGCCCTCCGCATCACGTCAATTTCCGAAACCGGAAATTACATCATGTTGTTGGTCATCATGGTGTCGTTCGACATCATCGTGTCGTTCGCCATCATGGTGTCGTTGGCCATCATGCCGTCGTTCATCGCACCGTCAACGGCGGTCATGTTGTCGGTCATCGTGTCCATGCCCTCGGTGGCATTCATGTCGGTGACCATCGTGTTGTCGGTCGTCTCGGTCTTCGGACCGCATGCCGAAACGGCGAGTGCTGCGCTGGCGATCAGCGAGCCGGTCAGAACCTTGGAGATGAGTGAACGCATTGGAAGCTCCCTAGATAGAGGATTTGGTAGCCCTGAAGGCCAGGTATATACCCAAATCGTGGTGGACATTAATCTGTTAAGGCCTGGCCCTCAAGCCTCGTTTTCTTGAGCCAAAGAAAGTGTTTCAAGGAACGTGCTGCGCGTCAACGCCAGGGCGGCATCAAAAGTTGCCATATCGCCACGAATGCCGAGCGCTTTCAGGCTCGTCACGGGAAATTCGGCGAGTCCGCAGGGGACGATTCCGCCGAAATGCGAGAGATCGGGGTCGATGTTGACGGCAAAGCCATGCAGCGTGACCCAGCGTTTGACGCGTACGCCGATCGCGCCGATCTTGGCTTCGCGGCCGCCAAGCGACGGGTCGCGCGTCCAGATTCCGACCCGACCCTCGACGGAGAACGCGTCCACGCCGAGTTCGCCGAGCGCCGCGATCACCCAGTCCTCGAGCGCGTGGACGAACCGGCGGACGTCGCGCCCCCGCCGGCCGAGGTCGAGCACGAGATAGCCGATCCGCTGACCGGGGCCGTGATAGGTATATTTGCCGCCGCGCCCCGTATCGAACACCGGAAAGCGCGGATCGACCAGATCGACCGGATCCGCGCTGGTCCCCGCGGTGTAGACCGGGGGATGCTCGAGCAGCCAGATCAGCTCGCGTGCGTCCCCCCGGTCACCGCGGCCGCGCGGGCCTCCATCTCCGCCAGCGACGCGGCGTAGGGGCTTAACCCTGCGCTCGTCCGCCATTCGATATCGCCCGGCAGGGGCGGCGAACCGGGTATGGCCGGGGGCTGGGACGCATCGGGCGAGCCGGGGGCAGTGCCGGGGTGGGAAATATCGTCACCAGGCCCATCTGCGCATTCGAGGTGCGCGATGCAAGCGAGCCCGGTTTCCGGTGCAGCGCGTCCTCGATCGACACCGGTGGTCAAGGTCGGGAGGTTCGGCTAGTCCTCCGCGCTTATGGTCGATCGACCCGCGGCGACCGCGGACAGGTCGGCATGAGGATGGCCCGGGGCTTTTGCTCGGGGCTGGGGGCCGGGCCTTGGGGTTCGGGCCTTGGGTTCGGATCGTGCGGGGGATCAGGCAGATGGCGACAGACGGAACGACGGGACGGCGGGTGACGATCGAACGGGTCTGGGACCGGACGACCGAGGTGCTCAGCGGGCGCAGCGGCGTGATCGCGTCGGTCGCGTTTCTGACACTGGTGCTGCCCCCGATCGTCAACGGCGCCCTGGTGCTGCTAGCGCCCCAGCCGCCCGCGGCGCAGCTGCTGACGTTCGTGGTCGGGATCGCGTCGGCGGTCCTCTCGATCTGGGGATCGCTCGCGATCCTGGCGCTGGCGACGCACCCGTCGACGGATCGCTCCTCCGCCTATCGACAGGCGACCGCGCGGCTGCTGCCGACGATCGGCGTCTCGCTGGAAATCGGCGTCATCGCGCTGCTGCTGATGGCGCCGATCGTCATCGCGCTCGCCGCGACCGGGTTCGACTTCGCCGCCGCGTCGGACGCGGCGAACGCCAACACGCCGCAGTCGATGCCGTCGCTCGCGCCGGGCGTGGCGATCTTCATCGTCCTGTACGGGCTCGCGCTGATCATTCTCGCCTTCTGGGCCAGTGCGCGTCTGATGCTCGTCACCGCCGTGGTGCTCAACGAGCGGCTCGGCCTTGGCGCGATCCGTCGCGCGATCGCGCTCAGCCGGGGGCTGACATGGCGGCTTGTCGGCGTCCTGCTGCTGTTCGCGATCGTGTTCGGCGTCGCGACCTTCGCCGCGCAGGCGGTCGTCGGCCTCGTGTTCCGGCTGATCCTTGGCGGTGAACAGGTCGCGACCGCACTTTTCCTTGCTGGCATTGCGGGCGCATTCGTCAGTGCAGCGTTGATGGCGCTCGCCTATGTCTTCACCGCCCAACTGTATGTCGCCACACGAGAGAAGCCGACCGCCGAATGAAAATCGACTTTGCCGGGGTCCTGAAGGACGCCTGGACCCTGTTCAAGCGGGACCGCGATCTGCTGGTGCGGATCGTCGGACCGTTCCTGTTCCTGCCGGCCTTCGCGCTGGCGCTGGTGGTTCCCGACCCGCCCATGCCCGAAGCGGATGCGCGCGGCGACGAGACGCAGGCCTTGGCCTGGGCCGAGGCCGTCACCGACTGGGCCGGGACGAACGGCGGCTGGTATTGCCTGGCCTATGCGCTGAGCTTCTTCGGGATGGCGCTCGTCTACGCGCTGTATCTCGACCGCGACCGCGTCGACGTGCTGACCGCCCTCAAGCGGTGCGGTGCGATCCTGCCGCGCTATCTGCTGGCGATGATCCTCGTCTCGCTGCCCGCGGGGGCGGGGTTGCTGCTCTATGCGCTGCCCGGCCTGTATATTCTCGGGCGGACGATGCTGACCGGGCCCGTGCTGGTCAGCGAGGGGCCGATCGGCGCGTTCGCCGCGATCCGTCGCAGCCTGTCGCTGACGCGTGGCGCCGGGCTGCAGCTCATGTCGCTCTCGGCGTTCAGCTATCTCAGCGGCTGGCTGCTCGGCGCGCCCTTCATGGCGCTCGACCGGGCGATGCGCGCGAGCGGGCAGGGTAATCCCGTCGCGATCGCGCTGGTCGATGCAGGGGCGGCGGTCGCGGCGACCGCGTCGGGGATCGCGACCGCACTGATCGCCGTGTCGGTCTATCGCCGGCTGTATCGTTAGGCGAGCAGCGGGATCTGCGGCGCGGCGTCGCGCGGCAGGACGCCGCTGGTGCGCGGATCGGGGAACGTCTCGATCGTCCGCTTGACCGCGACGAACCCCTGCGCCCGGTAGAAGCCGAGCGCGCCGGGGTGGTCGAGCGTACAGGTGTGCAGCCACACCCGCTCGACGCCCCTGTTCCACGCGCGCGCCAGCGTTTCGGCCATCAGCCACCGGCCATGGCCCTGGCCGGCAAGCTCGGGCACCAGCCCGAAATACGAAATCTCGCACACGGCGGGCTGGCGGAAATCGAGTTCGACCATCCCGACCTCGATCCCCGCCGGATCGGTCACCGCGTGGACCTGGATCAGCGGGTCACCCAGGATCGCCGACAGCGCCGGTTCGGCCATCACCAGCCGGGAGAACCACAGCCACGGCGCGCCGACGCGCGCGAACAGCGTGCGATAGCGGTCGATCGCCGGGCGCTCCCAGCGCACCAGCCGGAAGCGCGACCCCGGGATCGGCCGAAGCGGCGGCCTGTGCCGCATCTCGAGCGTGGTGACGATCGTCGCCAGCACGTCGTTCGCGACGGGGATCAGCGCCACCGCGTCAGGCGCCCGTCACGACCATGTCGCGCGCGGCGGCAGGCTCATCAGGATCGCGTCGATATTGCCGCCCGTCTTCAGCCCGAACAGCGTCCCGCGGTCATAGACCAGGTTGAATTCGGCATAGCGCCCGCGCCACTCGAGCATCGCGGCCTCTTCCGCCGGGGTGAAGGGCGTTGCCATCCGCCGCCGCACGATCCGCGGATAGGCGTCGAGAAACGCCTCGCCGACATCGCGCGTGAATGCGAAATTCGCGTCGAAATCGCCATCGAGATGATCGAAGAAGATCCCGCCGGCACCGCGTCCGACCTTGCGATGCGGGATGTAGAAATAGGTTTCGGCCCAGTCCCTGAACCGCGGATAATATGCGGGGTCGTGCGCGTCGCACGCCGCCTTCATCGTCGCGTGGAAATCGGCGGTGTCCTCGGCGATCGGCAACGGCGGGTTGAGGTCGCCGCCGCCGCCGAACCAGCGCTTGGTGGTGTTGAGGAAGCGGCAGTTCATGTGCACCGCGGGCACGTGCGGGTTCGCCATATGCGCGACCAGGCTGATCCCGGTCGCGAAGAAACGCGGGTCGTCGCCCGCGCCGTGGATCGACTTGGCGAACTCGCCCTCGAACGTGCCGCCGACGGTCGAGACGTTCACGCCGACCTTCTCGAACACGCGCCCCTTCATTACGCCCATCACGCCGCCGCCGCCCGGCCCGCCCGACGGATCGACCCGGTCCCACGGCGTATAGGCGAACGCGGCATCGGAGCCCGCCTCGCGCTCGATCGCCTCGAACGCCGCGCAGATGCGGTCGCGCAGCGATTCGAACCAGTGACGGGCGGCGGCTTGCTGGGGGTCGAGTTCGATCATGGCGCCATCCCTACCCGATCCGGAACGGGGCGGGGAGGGGGCCGTTAATAGGCAAACGGCGCTCATCACAGAGCCCCGTCATCCTGACGAAAGTCAGGACCCAGAACCACAAACGGCGGCGCGCGTTACCCTGGGTCCTGACTTTCGTCAGGATGACGGGGGCGGGAACCACCCCCTAGGCCGGCCAGCCGCCCGTCTGGCGCAAGGCCTCTGCCGCGACGATCGCGGTCGCCACCGAGATGTTCATCGAGCGAAGCCCCGGCCGCATCGGGATCACCACGCGGACGTCGGCGCGCGCATGCACGTCGTCGGGGACGCCCTTGCCTTCGCTGCCCATCAGCAGGACGTCGTCCGCACGGAACGCCGCCGCGTCGAGCCGCACCGCACCCTTGGTCGTCAGCAGCACGATCCGCCCGCTGACCTGTCCCAGGAACGCGTCCCAGTCGACGTGCCGGACGACGTCGACCGCGCCGACATAATCCATCCCGGACCGCGCGACCGCCTTTTCGCTCCACGTGAATCCCATCGGTTCGATCAGGTCGACCCCCAATCCGAGGCACGCGGCGGTCCGCAGAATTGCGCCGACATTGCCGGCGATATCAGGCTGGTAGAGGGCGATACGCATGGCCGGGTCACTAGCGGGAAACCCCGCCGGGTCAAAATGCTGTTGGCAAAGCGGGCTTGCGCCGTCTATCACCGCCCCTGCCTCCGTGGGGACGGTCAGGCATGGTGGGCACACGGTTCGAACGAACGCGTTGCCCGCGGTGCCCACGATATAAGAACGTATAGGGCGAGATGAATGGCTGCAGTCGACGACATGGTTCCTCCAGGCGAAACGCCAGAACCCTTCGAAGAGGCGGCTCACGACCCACGCCGTCGTGATTTTATCAACATTGCCGCGGTCTCCTTTGCCGGCGTCGGTGCGGTCGCGATCGTCCTGCCGCTCATCAACCAGATGAACCCGTCCGCGGACGTGCTCGCGCAGTCGACCACCGAGATCGACCTGTCGAAGATCCTGCCCGGCCAGGCGATCAAGACGTCGTTCCGCAAGCAGCCGCTATTCGTGCGCAACCTGACGCCGAAGGAAATCACCGAGGCCGATGCGGTCGACGTCTCGACGCTGCGCGATCCGCAGACGCTCGAGGAGCGCACCAAGGCGGGCAAGAAGAACTGGCTGATCACGCTGGGCGTCTGCACGCATCTCGGCTGCGTCCCGCTCGGCGCGGGCGAGGGCGAGAACAAGGGCCCGTTCGGCGGCTATTTCTGCCCGTGCCACGGCTCGGCCTACGACACCGCCGCGCGCATCCGCAAAGGCCCTGCACCGACCAACCTCCACGTGCCGGACTATGCCTTCAACTCCGACACCGTCGTCACGGTAGGCTGAGGAAAACGACATGAGCTTTCCCTGGGCCAAGCAATACGAACCGAAGCTGCCGCTGACGCGGTGGCTGGATGAGCGGCTTCCCGTTCCCCGGCTCGTCTACAACTCGCTCGGCGGCGGTTATCCCGTTCCGCGCAACCTCAATTATTTCTGGAACTTCGGCGTCCTCGCCGGCGCCGCGCTGGCGATCCAGATCGTCACGGGCATCGTGCTCGCGATGCATTATGCCGCCAACGGCACGGTCGCGTTCGACTCGGTCGAAAGCATCATGCGCGACGTCAATGCGGGCTGGTTCCTGCGCTATGCGCACGCCAACGGCGCGTCGATGTTCTTCATCGTCGTCTACACGCACATCTTCCGCGGGCTCTATTACGGCTCGTACAAGGCCCCGCGCGAGATGGTCTGGCTGCTCGGCGTCACGATCTTCCTGCTGATGATGGCGACCGCGTTCATGGGCTATGTGCTTCCCTGGGGGCAGATGAGCTTCTGGGGCGCGCAGGTCATCACCGGGTTCTTCTCGGCGATCCCGCTCGTCGGCGACACCATCAGAATCTGGCTGCTCGGCGGATTCGCGCCGGACAACGCCGCGCTCAACCGCTTCTTCTCGCTGCATTATCTGCTGCCGTTCGTGATCGCGGGCGTCATCATCCTGCACATCTGGGCGCTGCACATCCCGGGCTCGAACAACCCGACCGGCGTCGACGTGAAGGGCGAGCAGGACACCGTCCCGTTCCACCCCTATTACACCGCGAAGGACGGCTTCGGGCTCGGCATCTTCCTGCTCGTGTTCGCCGGCCTGCTGTTCTTCTTCCCGAACTATCTCGGCCACCCGGACAATTATATCCCGGCAAACCCGCTCTCGACGCCCGCGCACATCGTCCCCGAATGGTATTTCTGGCCGTTCTACGCGATCCTGCGCGCCTTCACCGCGGACTTCATCTTGCCGGCGAAGCTGTGGGGCGTGCTGGCGATGTTCGGCTCGATCCTGCTGCTGTTCTTCCTGCCCTGGCTCGACAATTCGCCGGTGCGGTCGAACAACTACCGGCCCAAGGCGCGGATCGCGTTCTGGGTGCTGGTCGTCGACATCCTGGTGCTCGGCTATTGCGGCGGCGCACCGGCGACGGCGTTCTACGTGATCCTCAGCCAGATCTGCGCAGCCTATTACTTCGCGCATTTCCTGATCATCCTGCCGCTGATCTCGCGGTCGGAGCGGCCCCGGCCGCTTCCCAACTCGATCACCGAGGCGGTTCTGAACAAGCGTGGCGGCACCAGCCCTGCCCACACCGCGCTCGCGACGAACCCCGCGAACTGAAACGGACTAGAGGACACACACATGGTTCGTCTCATCGCATCCCTCGTCGGCGCGGCCTTCGTCCTGGTGCTCGGTATCGCGCTGTTCGGCAGCGTCTCCGGGGCCATCACGGATCCGGCGGCCCCGACGGCCGAGAGTGAATATCACCACCACCCCAAGGAGCTCGACATCGCGTCGAACGGCGTGTTCGGTCGCTTCGACCGCCGTCAGCTCCAGCGCGGGTTCCAGGTCTACAAGGAGGTCTGCGCGGCCTGTCACTCGCTGCGGCTGGTGGCGTTCCGCGACCTGCAGAAGATCGGCTATACCGAGCCCGAGGTTAAGGCGATCGCCAGCCAGTGGGTGATCGAACAGCCGTCGATCAACCCCGAGACGGGCGAGGCGGCAACGCGCAAGAACATCCCGTCGGATCGTTTCCCGTCGCCGTTCGCCAACGAGGTCGCCGCGCGCGCCGCGAACAACAATGCGCTGCCGCCTGATCTCTCGCTGATGACCAAGGCGCGTCACGACGGCGGTGCCTATGTCCATTCGCTGCTGACCGGCTATCAGGCGCAGCCCGCCAAGCTGCTCCAGGAGTTCCCGGATGCCAAGACGCCCGAGGGACTGCACTACAACCCGTATTTCGCGAACCTCAACATCGCGATGCCGCCGCCGCTGACGTCGGATGGTCAGGTGACCTATGCGGACGGGACGAAGCCGACCGTGGATCAGATGTCGACCGACGTGTCGGCCTTCCTGACCTGGACCGCCGAGCCCAATCTCGAGGCTCGCCATGCCGCCGGGTTCGCGTCGATCATCTTCATCCTGATCTTCTGCGGCCTCGCCTGGGGCGCGTACCAGAACGTCTGGCGCGACGTGAAACATTGATCGCACGGCCCGCCGTCGTGCGGGTCGGGTGATTTCTGAACCAAGGTTCGAACGGCGGATCCGGCAAGGCCGGGTCCGCCGTTCTGCTGTGCGGGCCTTGTGAACGCCGAATCGCGCTAGGCGGCGGGCTCCCGCCAATCAGTGTCACAGGGGCGATACTCGATCGCGACACCCGCCCTGATGCCGGGTCAGAAGCGCCCTATGCGCTCAGGGAGCCAATCCCACCCCCACGCCGTCATCCTGACGAAAGTCAGGATCCAGGGTCCAGCAGCGCCGCCGCCCGTGATCCTGGATCCTGACTTTCGTCAGGATGACGGACGGAGGAGGGCGGGTTCGGATTCCAAATGCTCCCGAACGCATGCTCACGACCGCACATGACCGACCGAAATCACACCCCCCACCAAGCCCATCGCACCCCCGCCCCCGACGCCCGTCAGCACCGGTTCATGGAACCTGCGGTATGCCGACAGGGTTATACGACGAATGGCGGCGCGTTGGGTCCGCTCTCCACGTATGGGAGATTTCTCATGTTCTTCAAACGCATAGGCCTGGTCAGCCTGACCATCGGACTCGGACTGGGCGTCGCCGGCTGCACGGATGGCTATGGATATGGCGGCGGCGGTATCGGGTACGCCAGCGATCCCTATTACGGCTATGACGACGGGTTCGGCGGCTTTGGCGGCGGGTACGGCGGCGGGTATGGCGCAGGCTATGCCGGCGTCGGACTCGGCTCCTATTACGGCTGGTCCAACGGCTATTATTATCCGGGGTCGGGTGCCTTCGTCTATGATCGGTACCGTCGCCCCCATCGCTGGAACGGCGCGCAGCAGCGCTATTGGCAGGGGCGTCGCGGCGACTATCGCGGCAACGGCAACTGGGGCGGCTTCGCCCGGGGCAACGGCCCGGCGGCGCGCGAATATCGCGGTGATCGGCGTGAGGCCAACCGCGATTTTCGTCGCGACCGGCGTGAGGACCGCGGCCAGGTACGCAGCGGCCAGATCACGCCCGACCAGTACCGCGCAGAGCGTCGTGGCGCACGCCAGGCGTATCGCGGAGAAGCGCGACAGGATCGCCGCGAATATCGCCAGAACCGCGGCAGCGCGCCGCGCTTCAATGGCTATCGTGGCGGTGGGCGCGGGGGTGGCGGCAACCCCTATGAGGGCATTCGCACGCCCAAATAAGTCCCAGACGATTTAGCCTGCAGACGCGTCCGCGGGGCGCGTCTGCACCAGCCCGTTCGACACGAACGTCATAACCATCACGTCGTCCTGGTTGAACACGCGCATCAGGCTTTTGTAGATTCCCATGTCGGGCCGGCTGGCGGACACGCGCTTTTCGAGGATCTCGGTTTCACAGCGCAGCGTGTCGCCCGGATAGACCGGCTTGAGCCATTTGAGCATGTCGATCCCGGGCGAGCCGAGCCCCGCCTGCCGGTTCGCCTTCAGATTCTCGACCACCATCGCCATCACCATCGCGCAGGTGTGCCATCCGCTCGCCGACAGCCGCCCGAAATGCGTCTGCGCCGCCGCCTCGTCGGACAGGTGAAAGGGCTGCGGATCATATTTCGCGGCGAAGGCGGTGACCTCCTCGCGCGTCACCGCATAATGGCCGAACGACGCGGTCGCGCCGACCGAGATATCCTCGAAATACTGCATGCCGCCGCTCCTCACCGCTTCCGCACGTTGTGAAAGCGCAGGCTGCTGCCGTCCAGCCCCTGCTTCGCGGGCAGTCCGACGAGATCGCGGAGCAGCGGCGCGACCGCGACATTGTCGAAGCTCGCCAGCGTCTTGCCACGCGCGAAGCCGGGCCCGTTGGCGATGAACACCGCGCGCATCTCGGGCGCGAACGGGTCGAAGCCATGCGATCCGCCGCTCGACACCTTGGTCGGCACGCTCTGCTCGACGCGCCATCCCGTCTCGGCGAGACACAGATAGCGCGGCACACGCGGATTCCGGCCATAATGGAACCGCGCCGGGATCTCCGCCTTGCGCCAGCATTGCAGGTGATCGTGCGGCTTGAGCAGCCGCGCCTCGAGCGACGCTTCATGTCCGGGCACCGCGTTCAGGCTGGCATAGGCGCCCGTTTCGACCGTCTTGTAATCCGCCGCGTCGGCGATCCGGTCGAGCGCGACGACGCGTGTGCTGCTCGTCGCCGCCATGCCGTGATCCGCGACGATCACCAGATTGGCGGTCTGGCCGAGACCCGCAAGTCCGTCGACGAGCATGCCGATGCTCGCGTCGACATCGGCGACCGCCTGGATCGTCGTGGCGGCGTCGGGGCCGTTGGCATGGGCGACGCTGTCGACCGTGTCGAAATACAGCGTCACCAGCTTCGGTCGAATCGCGGCCGGACGCCGCAGCCAGTCGAGTACCGCGTTGACGCGCTGCGTGCCCGATACCTGCTGGTTGAACTGCTGCCAGTCCTGCGGGCGCGTGCCCCCCGCGATCGCGCCGTGGCTGTCGGGCTTGGCGGTGCCGCCGACCGCGACATTGGCGCCGGGCCAGAACATCGTCGCGGTCCGAATGCCCGCGCGTTCCGCATCGACCCAGATCGGCGTGCTCTCGCTCCACCAGAACGGATCGTCGCTCGCCATCGTGAAGGTCTCGCCCGGACGCGCCGCGTCCTGCATCTTGTTGCCGACGATCCCGCTGCGATCGGGGCGCAGCCCGGTCACGAGTGTCCAGTGATTGGGAAAGGTGACGCTCGGAAACGACGGTCGCATGCTGGCAAAGACGCCGCCCGCACGTAGCCGGTTGAGATTGGGCGTCACGCCGCGATCCAGATAGTCGGGGCGGAAGCCGTCGATCGACACGAGGATCGTGACCGGCGCCCGCGCGTCATCGCTGCGCTGCGCGACGGACGATGTCTGTCCGGCGGCACCCGGGGCGCAGCGGCGGCGGTCGTGATCGGCGCGAGGGCAGGGGGCGTGCCGGGATAGGCGCACCCGGCAAGCGTCAGCGCGAGTGCCGAGAGCAGGATGATTCTCATGGCCATTCGTCCTGTGGGGAAGGTGACCGGCCCTAACCGCGACGCGCGCGCCCGTCACCTTCCAATCCCCTGGAATCTCGTCGAGATCCTCGCCGTGGGCTACAGGCCGACCGCGAACTTGCCGAACAGCGTCCAGCTGACCGGCCTGGCCCCGTACGCCGCCTTCAGCGCGGCGGGCTTGTCGTAGACCGCGACGGTCCCGCCCAGCGCCAGTCCGAGCGGCCCGATGATCGGCAGGCGATAGGCATAGCCTGCCTCCGCCTTCGTCACGCGGAACTTGACGTCGTGAAGCGGATCGTCGTGATCGGGGAAAAGCTCGTCATTGGCGACGTTCTCGACGCGCCCGAAGACGGCGTGCCGCGGCGTCAGCTCGTAGGTCGCCTCCGCTAGGAACGCGCTCAGCTTCTCGCCCGGCACGCGGTCCTTCAGGCTGTAGGCGAAGGTCGTCGACAGCCCCGCGCGCGCATATTGGACGCTCGCGGTCGAACGATTCTCATCCTCGCCCGGATGCTGCGCCTCGGGTTCCTTCAGCCGACCGTGGCTGGCCTGCACCGCCCAATAAGGGGAGGGGGTCCAGGTGCCGCGGATGCTCCACGAATCGAGCCGCGGCGTCTCGATACCCCAGCGACGCTCGTCGGGTTCGCGTCCCTTGAATGCCGACGCCTCCAGCTGGAATGCCGGCGTTGCATAGCCGGCGGTCACCACGCCATAGGTGATGTGCGTCGAATCAAACCAGTGATGCGTGATCGGCGACATCGGCTGATAGCGTGCCGATCCGCGGTGCATGAACGCGCTCGGCCCCAGCGCAGGCTCGCCCACCGGCCCGCCATAGACGAAGACGGTCGCGCCGTTGCCCAGCCGGTAATCGAGCTTTGCGGCCAGCTCCATGAACAGGTCGTGCGGATGCTGGCGATCGACCAGCGGGCGTGCGTTCGCGAGTTCGCCCGTGGCGAACAGGTTCGTATAGCCGCGCGCGCCCATCAACGGTTCGAGGCTGTTCATCGCGCGCAGCTGAATATGGAACCGCTCGCCCAGATCGCGATCCGCCATCACCATCGCCATCGACTGCACGAACGCCTCGCTTCGGCCGCGCGGGCCGCCCTGGTCGGTCGCGACGCCCCAGGCATAGCCGTGCGCCATCAGCATCCACTCGCCGGCCTGTGTCATATAGCCGCGCATAGGCCCCTCGGCAGTCGGCAGCCGCGACGTCCCGCTCCCCTGGCCATAGAATCCGGCGGACGTCCCCATCGCCATCCCCGCCATCGCCGAGCCCGCGGGCATCTTCGCCGACGCCGCATCGGACGCCGCGCGATACGCCGGGTCCGCGATCATCGCATGGCCCATCGCTGCATGCGCCATCGACGCGTGCTCCGCCGCCATGCCGGGCATCGCGCCATGATCCATTTGCGAATGGTCCATGCCGGTCATCGGGTCGGGCGTCGCAGCCGACGCCTGTGCGGCATGCTCCATCGCGCCATGGTCCATGGTCGCATGATCGACCGTCTCGCCCGACTCCGCCGCGTGCGTCGCGGGACGATCCGGCATCGTGTGCGGCTTCGCCGTCTCGGACGGGCTCTGTTTCGGCTTGGCATCGGGCATCGTCATGCCCCCCATCGGCATGGCATGCTGCGCCAGCGCGTCCATTGGCATCGCGGCGAATCCTGCACCGCCGACAAGCAGCATCGTCCTCGCGGCACCAGCCGCGAGCAACCTCGATCGAACAATCATCAGAAATCCTTGGAAAAGCTTGAAAGTCGGTGTGCGTCGGCACCCGGCGATCAGCCCTCCCGCGGAGGCCGCAAGGCCGGCGCGACGCCCGCCCCCAGATCGAGCACGGCGGCCTGCTCGATCAGCAGCGGCCGCTCGTGCATCGGCGTGCCCTCGATCCGCGCGCCATTCCAGTTCGACGGCGGCACGCACCCGATGCACCCATGCAGTGCGGTCGCCTTGCGCTCGGGCGCCTCATGATCCGGGCCTGCGTCGGTCATGACGTGCGTCGCGGCCTTGGCCATGCCGGCCATGTCCATCGCCGCGGCATGCCCGCGCGGTGCAGGCGCGTCATGGCACGCTGCGGGCGCGACCGCAGGAAACGCAAACGCAGCAAGGAGGAGGGCCAGGATCAGGCGCGCGATCATGGCGTCGCTTTAGGGCCCCGTGCGACCCACCACAACCTTCGAGCCTCCCGGAGCCAATGGCAGGGACGGCGGCGACGGTCGGGCCACGGTCATGCCTGCTGCGGGGTCGCGGGCTTGCCGGACCGCCGCAAAGCGTCCAGCCTCCGCCGATGACGATCGCAGACCAGTCCGGACGACCCGAAGCGCGTACCCACAACGCCGCCAGGATTTCGATCCGGTTTGGCAAGCGCGCGACGCTCGATGCGTCGGTCACGACCGCGGGCATGCTGTCGGCCGGCGCTCTGGTCTCCGCAATCCTCCTGTCGACCGCCGTCGTCGTCGCCGCCGCGGGCCGCACCGGGGCACGGCGCGCGCTCGCCGCGCCCGATCGCGACGCTGGCGATTGACCGCGATTGCTCTAGCCTGTGCATCCATCGTTCCGGAGTGACTCGTTCATGATCTTGTTTCCAGTCCTGCTTGCCCTTGCCGCGGCACCACAGGCGGCGGCCGCGATGCCCGCGCAGGCGGCGCCGACGAAGCCCGCGCAGGCGGAGCACGTCGCGATCCAGGCCGCGGACATCGATCGCAGCGCCACCTTCTATCACGAGGCGTTCGGGCTGCGCGTCATCCCGACGCCGCTGAAGAACCGGCGATGGCTCGACCTCGGAAACGGGCTCGCCCTGCACATTCTCGACGGACGCACGGCGCCCAAGCCGTCGAACCGGAACGAGCATCTGGCGCTCCACGTCGACGACCTGGCCACGGTGACCGCATGGCTCGACCAGCGCCATCTCGTGTGGACCGACCTCGCAGGGACACAGCGGATGATGCAACTCCGCTTCGACGGCGTCCGGCAGATCTACGTGCAGGATCCCGACGGCTATTGGCTGGAAATCGGCGACTCGCGCGGCGTCCCGTCGAAATAGAGGCGTGTAGAGACCCGGTGCGAGGGGGCGCAGCGTCGGGGCCCCCACGTGCCGACCGTCGCGGCGATGACGAGAAGCGAACGCATGGTTGAGATACGCACGGAGAGACTTCTGCTGAGGCCCGCATCGATGGATGACGTGCCCGCGTTCCACGGTATCCTTAGCGATGCTGCAGCCATGCAGTTCTGGTCGACGCCCCCGCACCAGGACGAAGCGGAAACCCACGACTGGGTTGCCGCGATGATGGCGATCAGTCCGGGGAGCGGCGAGGACTTCGTCATCGAGCGGGACGGGCGGGTGATCGGGAAGCTGGGGCTGTTTCAGTTTCCCGAGATCGGCTTTATCCTGCACCGCGACACCTGGGGGCGCGGCTATGCACGCGAAGCGCTCACCCCCGTGCTCGACCGCGCCTTTTCGGTGCATGGTCTGGCGTGCATCGAGGCGGACGTGGACCCGCGCAACGCGGCTTCGCTTCGGCTGTTGCACGGCGCCGGGTTCGAGGAGACGGGGCGTGCCTCCCGCACCTGGAACATCGGCGGCGCGTGGAGCGACAGCGTGTATCTCACGCTGCGAAATGGCCAACGCGACGTCGGTTAGCCATCCGCGCGGGTCGCGCCTCAGCTGTGCAGGAAGTGCATCACGTCGCCGTCATGGACGACATACGCCTTGCCCTCGGCGCGCAGCTTGCCTGCCTCGCGGGCCTTCGATTCCCCGCCCAGCGCGATGAAGTCGTCATACGCGATCGTCTCGGCGCGGATGAAGCCCTTTTCGAAATCGCCGTGGATCTCGCCCGCAGCCTGCGGCGCGGTCGCGCCCGCATGGACGGTCCAGGCGCGCGCCTCCTTCGGGCCGACCGTGAAGAAGGTCAGCAGCTGGAGCAGCTTGTACCCCGCGGTGATGACGCGCGCGAGGCCGGTCTCTTCCAGCCCCAGCTCGCCCAGGAACTCGCCGCGATCCTCGGCGGGCATCGTCGCGATCTCCGCCTCGATCGCCGCCGACACGACGACCGCCTCGGCGCCCTCGGCCGCGGCCTTTTCGAACACGCGCGCCGACAGCGCATTGCCGTTCGCGGCATCGCCCTCGTCGACGTTGCACACGTACAGCACGGGCTTGGCGGTCAGCAGCTGCGCCTGTGCGAACACGCGCGCCTCGTCCTCGTCCTTGGGTACCGTCAGCCGCGCGGGCTTGCCTTCGCGCAGCAGCTCGAGTGCCTGGCCGAGCACGGCCGCGCCGATCTTCGCCTCCTTGTCGCCCTGCATCCCCTTCTTGGCGAGGTTGGGGACGCGCTTCTCGAGGCTTTCGAGATCGCTGAGCATGAGTTCCGTTTCGACGGTCTCGGCATCGGCGATCGGGTCGACCTTGTTGTCGACATGAGTCACGTCGCCATTCTCGAAACAGCGCAGCACGTGGACGATCGCGTCGACCTCACGGATGTTGCCGAGGAACTGGTTGCCGAGCCCTTCGCCCTTCGACGCGCCGCGCACGAGGCCGGCGATGTCGACGAAGCCGAGCTGAGTCTCGATGATCTTCTGCGAGCCCGCGATCTTCGCCAGCGAGTCGAGCCGCTTGTCGGGCACGCCCACGTTACCGACGTTGGGCTCGATCGTGCAGAACGGATAGTTCGCCGCCTGCGCCGCGGCCGTCTGCGTCAGCGCGTTGAAGAGGGTGGACTTGCCGACGTTCGGCAGCCCCACGATGCCGCAGCGAAAACCCATGATATGCCCTTGGTATAAGAATGTGCGCCGCGCTTTAGGGCAGGGCGCCACGGAACGCCAGCATCAGGCCTGAGCCTTCGCCCTAACTCTCCCGTCATCCTGACGAAGGTCAGGATCCAGGGTCGCATGGGGCACCATCCGTAACTCTGGATCCTGACTTTCGTCAGGATGACGGAGTGCCCGACTGATCGACGTAACCGATTGCCGCAATGCAGCAAAATTATCATACCGGTCGGTAGATATCGGGATCGCCGTGCGTATATCGCGCTCTGCCAGTCAGATTTAGGAATAGCATGACCACCACCGCCAACGGCTTTGCCGCGCAATCCCCCGCAACGCCGCTCGCGCCGTTCAGCTTCGAGCGCCGCGCGCCGGGCAAGACCGACGTCGCGATCGACATCGCGTTCTGCGGCGTCTGCCACTCGGATCTCCACACCGCCAAGGGCGAATGGGAAGGCACGCTGTACCCCTGCGTCCCCGGCCACGAGATCGTCGGACGCGTCACCGCGGTCGGCGATGACGTCACCAAGTTCAAGGTCGGCGACATCGCCGGCGTCGGCTGCATGGTCGACAGCTGCGGGCAGTGCCCGTCGTGCACCGACGGCGAGGAGCAATATTGCGAGACGACCGGTTTCGTCGGCACGTATAACGGCCCCGATCCCGTGCTCGGCGGCCACACGTTCGGCGGCTATTCGGATCACATCGTCGTCGACGAGGGCTTCGTGCTCAAGGTCTCGCATCCCGAGGCCGATCTCGCCGCGGTCGCGCCGCTGCTGTGCGCCGGCATCACCACCTATTCGCCGCTGAAGCATTGGAAGGTCGGCCCCGGCCAGAAGGTCGGCATCGTCGGTCTCGGCGGTCTCGGTCACATGGGCGTCAAGATCGCCAACGCGATGGGCGCCGAGGTTTATGTCTTCTCGACCTCGCCGAACAAGCGCGACGACGCCAAGCGTCTCGGCGCCAAGGACCTGATCGTGTCGAAGGATGCCGATGCGATGGCGGAGCATATGAACAGCTTCGACTTCATCCTGAACACCGTCGCCGCACCGCACAATCTCGACCCGTTCCTCGAGCTGCTGAAGCGCGACGGGACGATGACCTTGGTCGGCGTGCCCGCCGAGCCGCATCCGTCGCCCTCGGTCGGCAACCTGATCTTCCGCCGCCGCCAGCTGGCGGGCTCGCTGATCGGCGGGATCGCGGAGACGCAGGAAATGCTCGATTTCTGCAACGAGCACGGGCTGGTGTCGGACATCGAGATGATCCGCATGGACGAGATCGAGCCCGCGTATGACCGCATGGTCAAGAGCGACGTGAAGTACCGCTTCGTCATCGACATGGCGTCGATGCCGACGGCCTGATCGGGAAGGGGCGGCGCGCGGTGCGTGCTGCCCTCTTTCCCCGTCATCCTGACGAAAGTCAGGATCCAGGGTTACGGGTGCTAACGCTCTTGGCTCTGGGTCCTGACTTTCGTCAGGATGACGGGGGCCCCCTGCCTCACCACCGATAATTGAAACTGATGCTGATCCGCTCGCCCTTGGCAGCATTCGGCACGACCTCATGCCGCAGCCAGCTCTCCCAGAGAAACACGCTCCCCGGCTTCGGCACCGCATAGACGAACGTCCGCAGATCCTCCGGCGCATCGTCGAGCCGCGTCGGCGCGGCCATCATCATCGGCAGCCGCGGATCCTCCAGCTTCAGTGCGCCCGCGCCTTCGGGAATCGTCACGTACATCGTCCCCGACACGACGCTGTGCGGATGAATATGCCCCGAATGCGCGCCGCCGGGCTTCAGGACGTTCACCCAAAGGCTGTCGAGCTTCAGTTTCCGCCCACCCAGATCGAACGCGCAATCCTTGGCGAACGCCGCGACATGCTTGTTGAGCAACCGCACCAGATCGCCGAACCGCGGATCGCGCAGCGGCAGGTCGTTCAGCGAGGCGTACGACGTATACCCGCGATAGCCATGCGCCTTCGACCAGGCGACACCTGCACGATCGGCCTTGGACAGTTCGAGCGCGGCGTCCTCGAGCTCCTCGACCAGAGCGTCGTCACCGAGATCGGCCTCGTAGAACCGCGTGGCAAACAGCGAACGGGTGGTCATGGTTGCATCCTCACAGCGACATCATTCATGAAGCGGACGTCGTCGCCCGCCGCCAGCCACGCCGCCTCCGCAGCGATCGCGCCGAGCATGTCGGACAGCGGCTCGATCTCGGTCTTGGCGTAATTGCCGAGCACATAGCCGGTGACCCGGTCCTTGTGACCCGGATGCCCGATGCCGAGCCGTACGCGGCGGAAATCGGGGCCCAGATGCTGGTCGGTCGAGCGCAGCCCGTTATGCCCCGCGGTCCCGCCGCCGGTCTTCACCTTGACGCGGAAGGGGGCGATATCGAGTTCGTCGTGGAACACCGTCAGTGCGTCGACGTCGAGCTTGTAGAAGCGCAGCGCCTCGCCGATCGCGCGGCCGCTTTCGTTCATGAAGGTCGCGGGCTTCAGCAGCAGGATCTTCTCCGATCCGATCCGCCCCTCCTGCGTCCATCCCTGAAACTGCTTCTTAACCGCGCCGAAGCCGTGCACCGCGGCGATCGCGTCGGCGACCATGAACCCGACATTGTGCCGGTGCATCGCATATTGCGCCCCCGGATTGCCGAGTCCCGCCCAGATCTGCACGTTACTATTCTCCAAAAACGATCGTTGCCCGCGCCCCAAGCCGTCATTCCCGCGCAGGCGGGAACCCATAATGGCAAGCCTCTCGATTCCATAGGAAGGTCTGAGGGTCTGGATCCCCGCCTGCGCGGGAATGACGGTTTTTTTGGGTGGGCGGAATGGCTTACAAAATGAAACGGGCGGGAAAGCCCTAGCTTTCCCGCCCGCCCGATCACGTCAGAACCATCATCCGAAGATGGAGGAGATTAGTCCTTCTTCTGCGGCGTGATCTTGTCGTCGTCGTTGTTATCGTCGTTCGGCTCGACCGGGGTCTCTTCCTCGGCAGCAGCCTCGGCGGCCTGCGCCTCGGCGACTTCAGCCTCGAGCTGCTCGTCCTCGACGGTCGGCACGGTCGGCGGCACGATCGTGGCGATCGCGAAGTCGCGGTCGTCGATCGCAGGCGTCGCGCCCTTGGGCAGCGTCACGTCGCTGATGTGGATCGAATCGCCGATTTCCTTGCCGGCGAGCGAAATCGTGATCTCGCCCGGGATGTCCGATGCGTCGACGACCAGCTCGATCTCGTGGCGCGTGATGTTGAGCACGCCGTTGCCGCGCTTGATGCCCGGTGCCTCGTCCTCGTCGGTGAACACGACCGGCACGGCAACCGTCACCGTCGAATGCGCACCGATGCGCAGGAAGTCGACATGGATCGGGCGATCGCTGACCGGGTGGAACGAGACGTCCTTCGGCAGCGTGCGGATGCCGTTGACCATCACGACCGAATTCATGAAGTGGCCGGTCATCAGCGCCTTCATCAGCGCCTTTTCCTCGAGGTGAACCGACGTCGGTTCCTGGTTCTGGCCGTAGATCACGGCAGGCACGCGGCCATCACGACGCAGCGCCCGGGAGGCTCCCTTGCCAACCCGGTCACGCGTCTCGGCTGCGAGCGTCAACTGTTCGCTCATCGATATTCTCCGAAACTCGTTTGTTGTCCTTCCCGCCCACGCCTCCAGGGATGACCATGGACCGGAAGCGCGGGCGCATAGCGGAAGTGAGGGGGAAAAGCAATTCTACCCCTCTCCCCTCGGGGGAGAGGGAGGGGCCCGCTGCGAAGCAGTGGGAGGGTGAGGGCATGGTCTGCCCCAACCGCGTGCCCTCACCCTTCCGTCGCCTCCGGCTCCTCCCTCCCTCTCCCCCGAGGGGAGAGGGAAAGCCGCTCAATACCGAACCCGCTCGGCCTTCACGCCGAGCTTGGCCAGCTGCGCCTGCACGCTGTCCTGTCCCGCCAGATGCCCCGCACCGACCGCGACGAACACCGTCCCCGGCGTCTTCATCCGGTTCGCGACCCATTCCGCCCAGCGCGCGTTGCGATCGACCAGCAGCACCTTCGCCACCTCGGGCAGAATCCTTCAGGCTCTCGTTCATCTCCTTCGCGAGTGCCTCGGGATCGCCCTTCGCCCATTCGTCGACCATCGTCGCCATCGTCGTCTCGAGCTTGGGCAGCTCGTCGATCGTGCTGCCGAGGAACTGCAGCTGCGCCTTTTGCGACAGCCCGCCGAAATACCCCAGCTGCTGCTCCGCGGTCTCCAGACCCGTGACCGGCTTGCCCGCCGCCTTCGCCGCCGCGGTGATCACCTGCTCGGGCCCGTTCGCCGCGTCATAGCCAAGCTTGGACAGCGGCGCGATCGACAGGTTGGTCGCCGCCAGCCACGGCTTGAACCGATCGAACGCGTTCGCCGGCAACCCCAGATCGGTGACCGCCTTCGCATAGGCCGCGCGCTTGTCCGCGGGCAGCTGTTCGGTCAGCGTCGGGCCGTCCTTCGCGACGCCGGTCGCCATCACCAGCGTCTGCATCTTCGCCGGATCGGGCATCACCAGCTCGAGCACGACCTGCTGCGACCGGTCGAACGCGGTCTTCACCGCCTCGTCGAACCACGTCATGCCGGGTTTGAGCACATGGATCGTCCCGAACAGATAGATCGTCGTGTCCTTGTCCTTGACCACCCACAAGGCCGGATCGGCATCGTTGGCGGCCTGCGCCGGCTTCGGCGCGACCTGCGCGCAGGCGGGGAGGGCGAGGGACAGGGCGAATGCGGACAGCGCGGCGCGCAACGGTGCAAGCTTCAACGAACGTCCTTTGTGGTTGTGCAGGGTATGTCGGGTATTGCGGTCGACGCTTCAATACAAACCCGACGGTCGTGCCCGCGAGACCGGCTTGCTAGATCGCGCCCCATCCGCCAAAGCCCGCGCGTGACCCAGCCCCTGAAAAAGCCTCTCAGCTTCCAGCGCATGATCCTCACGCTCCATGACTATTGGAGCGAGCACGGGTGCCTGATCCTGCAGCCCTACGACATGGAAATGGGCGCGGGCACCTTCCACACCGCCACGACGCTGCGCGCGCTCGGGCCGAAACCGTGGAACGCCGCGTTCGTGCAGCCCTGCCGCCGCCCGACCGATGGCCGCTATGGTGAGAACCCCAACCGGCTCCAGCATTATTACCAGTATCAGGTGATCCTGAAGCCTTCGCCCGCCAACCTCCAGGAGCTGTATCTGGGGTCGCTCGCGGCGATCGGCATCGACATGCTGAAGCACGACATCCGCTTCGTCGAGGACGATTGGGAAAGCCCGACGCTCGGCGCGTGGGGGCTTGGCTGGGAGGTCTGGTGCGACGGCATGGAGGTGACGCAGTTTACCTATTTCCAGCAGATGGGCGGCTTCGACATGAAGCCCGTCGCGGGCGAGCTGACCTACGGGCTCGAGCGGCTGGCGATGTACATCCAGGACAAGGACTCGGTCTACGACCTCGCGTTCAACGACGCCGGCGTCACCTATGGCGAGGTGTTCCTCGAGAACGAGCAGGAGATGTCGAAGTGGAACTTCGAGGTCGCCGACACGGACTCGCTGTTCGACCAGTTCCGCAAGCACGTCGCCGAATGCGAGAACAGCCTGAACCACACGCTGCCGATCCCAGCCTATGAGCAGGCGATCAAGGCCAGCCACATCTTCAACCTGCTGCAGGCGCGCGGCGTCATCTCGGTCGCCGAACGCCAGGCCTATATGGGCCGAGTCCGCGACCTTGCCAAAGGCGCCTGCGCCGCCTGGATGGACAAGCACGGATGGGCAGCGTGATGCGCTTGGTAGAAGATTGGTTCACGCGGAGACGCGGAGCCGCGGAGAGGAAGGTAGGCGACGTTTGGCGCTTCGGCAGTCTCGCGCCTAGCATCCAGCATGGTGAGAGACGCTTCCGGCGTCGAACAGCCGCGCGCAGCGCCCCAGACCTTTCTTCTCCACTTCTGCTCCGCGTCTCCGCGTCTCCGCGTGAACAAAATTCTCCCTTCTTCGCGTGCGAACCCAAATGACCGACTTCCTCCTAGAGCTCCGCTCCGAAGAAATTCCCGCCCGCATGCAGGCCAAGGCGCGTGAAGATCTCGCCAAGCTCTTCACCGCCGAACTCGCCAAGGCCGGCATCGCCACCAGCGCGCTCGTCACCTATGCGACGCCGCGCCGCCTCACGCTGATCGCGCGCGACCTGCCGCTCGAGACCGCCGCCGTCTCCGAAGAGGTGAAGGGCCCCAAGACGTCCGCCCCCCGCAGGCGCTCGAAGGCTTCCTGCGCAAGACCGGTCTCACGCGCGAGCAGCTGGTCGATCGCGGCGGCACGCTGTTTGCGGTCACCGAAAAGCCCGGCCGCGCCACCGCCGCCGTGCTCGCCGAGGCGATCCCCGGACTCGTCCGCGCGTTCCCGTGGCCCAAGTCGATGCGCTGGGGCGACGCGTCCGCCAGCACCGAAAGCCTGCGCTGGGTCCGCCCGCTGCAAGGCATCGTCGCGTTGCTCGGCGAAGAGATCGTACCGTTCGAGATCGCCGGGATCGCCAGCGGCGCCGCCACGCTCGGCCACCGCTTCCACCACCCGTACCAGATCACGATCGGCGGCGCGCACGACTATGTCGAGAAGCTGCGCGCCTGCCATGTCATCGTCGATCACGAGGAGCGCGCGACGCTGATCCGCGATCACGCCCGCGAGGCCGCGATGCAGGCCGGGCTCGAACTGATCGACGACGAGGGCCTCGTTGCCGAGAATGCCGGGCTCACCGAATGGCCGATTCCGCTGCTCGGCCAGTTCGACCCCGCGTTTCTCGACGTGCCGCCCGAGGTGATCCAGCTCACCGCGCGCGTGAACCAGAAATATTTCGTCTGCCGCAGCGCCGACGGGACGCTGGCGAACGCGTTCGTCTGTACCGCTAACATCGCTGCGCACGATGGCGGCGCGAAGATCGTCGAGGGCAACCGCAAGGTCCTCGCCGCGCGTCTGTCGGATGCGAAATTCTTCTACGACACCGACTTGAAGGTGCCGCTCGCCGAGCAGGCGGAGAAGCTCGAGAAGATCGTCTTCCACGAAAAGCTCGGCACGGTGGCCGACAAGGTCGACCGCGTCGCGAAACTCGCCCGCTGGCTGGTCGAAGAGGGTATCGTCACTCCTGCTCCCTCTCCCTTGCGGGGAGAGGGCCGGGGTGAGGGGCTGCCGAGCAGCGCCACGCCCGGAACAGCCCCTCACCCCAACCCTCTCCCCGACGGGGAGAGGGAGCAGCTCGCCGACCTCGCAGAGCGCGCCGCACGTCTCGCCAAGGCGGATCTCGTCACCGGCATGGTCGGCGAGTTCCCCGAATTGCAGGGCCTGATGGGCGGCTACTATGCCGCAGCCCAAGGCGAACACCCCGCCATCGCCGCCGCGATCCGCGACCATTACAAGCCGGTCGGGCAGGGCGACGACGTCCCTACCGATCCTGTGACGGTGGCGGTCGGGTTGGCGGACAAGCTTGATACGCTCTTCTCGTTCTTTGCCGTCGAGATGTTTCCGACTGGGTCCAAGGACCCATTCGCATTGCGAAGAGCAGCGCTGGGAGTCCTGCGTACGATCCAGGCGGCCAATCTCAAGTTCAAGATCGACGCTGCAGCGCGCGCGTGGTCTGGCGAAGAGAATGCCGCGCTCGGTATCGTACTCTCCGACTTTCTGCATGATCGCCTCGGCGTTCAGCTGCGTGAAGCTGGCATCCGTTATGACTACGTCCAGGCTTCCACCGGCTGGGGCACTGGAAGCGACGACCGGGTCGATCGGGTCGAAGCGCGGGCTAAAGCTCTTGCCAATTTCATATCGACCGAGGACGGCAGGAACCTGCTCGCCGGCTACAAGCGCGCCGCCAATATCCTCAAGAAGGAAGCCCCTTCTGCTCCCTCTCCCCCAAAGGAGAGGGGCGCGGAGAGGGCCGGGGTGAGGGGCTGCCAAGCAGTGCAGCGCCCGGTACTACCCCTCTCCCCGACCCTCTCCCCGCAGGGGAGAGGGAGCAGTATGCGCCCGAACCGGCAGAGGCCGCGCTTCAGGCCGCGCTCGACTCCGCCGAACCCCGCGCGACCGCAGCAATCGCTGCGGAGGATTTCGCCGCGGCGATGGCCGCGCTGGCGTCGCTGCGTGCACCGATCGATGCGTTTTTCGATAGCGTTATCGTCAACGATCCCGACCCTGCGAAGCGCTCTGCCCGTCTCGCGCTACTTGAGCGCGTTCGCGCCGCAGTGCACAACGTCGCGGACTTTTCGAAGATCGAGGGCTGATCCGCCCCGCCTGCATAGACTTTCACTGCCGCCTTGTGCGCAACAACACCTAGAGGACCTGTGATGACCCAATATGTGTACCGCTTCGGCGGCGGTGTTTCGGACGGCGGCAAGGGCGACCGGAACCTGCTCGGCGGCAAGGGTGCGAACCTCGCCGAGATGGCGTCGATCGGCCTGCCGGTCCCGCCGGGCTTCACGATCTCGACCGAGTTCTGCGCGGTCTATTACGACGAGGGCGGCCAATTCCCGCAGGGCCTGCGCGACGAGGTCGCGACCGGCCTCGCGCATATCGAGGGCGTCACGGGGAAAAAGTTCGGCGACGCCGCCGACCCGCTGCTCGTCTCCGTCCGGAGCGGCGCGCGCGCGTCGATGCCGGGGATGATGGATACCGTCCTCAATCTCGGCCTCAACGACCAGACCGTCGAGGGCCTCGCCGCCAAGTCCGAAGACGCGCGCTTCGCCTGGGACAGCTATCGCCGCTTCATCCAGATGTACGCCGACGTCGTCCTCGAGCTCGATCACGGCGCGTTCGAGGAAGCGCTCGAGATCGCCAAGGAAGACCAGGGCTTCACGCTCGACACCGAACTGAGCGCCGACGACCTGCGCGCTTTGGTCGCCGAATATAAGGGCCTCGTCGAAAAGCAGTGGGGCAAGCCCTTCCCGCAGGACGTCCACGACCAGCTCTGGGGCGCGGTCGGCGCGGTCTTCGGTTCGTGGCAGTCCGAGCGCGCGAAGGTCTATCGCCGTCTCAACGACATTCCCGCCGCCTGGGGCACCGCGGTCAACATCCAGGCGATGGTGTTCGGCAACATGGGCGAGACGTCGGCGACCGGCGTCGCGTTCACGCGCGACCCGTCCAAGGGCGACCGCGCTTATTATGGCGAGTTCCTGATCAATGCCCAAGGCGAAGACGTCGTCGCCGGCATCCGCACCCCGCAATATCTCACCAAGACTGCGCGCGAAGACGCCGGTGCCAAGCCCGCCTCGATGGAAGAGGCGATGCCCGAGGTCTACGGCCAGCTCGCCGACGTGTTCGACACGCTCGAAAACCATTACCGCGACATGCAGGACATCGAGTTCACGGTCGAGAAGACCAAGCTCTGGATGCTGCAGACGCGCGCGGGCAAGCGGACCGCCAAGGCCGCGCTCAAGATCGCGGTCGACATGGCCAACGAGGGCCTGATCACGCGCGAGGAGGCGATCCAGCGCGTCGATCCGATGGCGCTCGACCAGCTGCTCCACCCGACGCTCGATCCCAACGCGACGCGCGATGTGCTGACCAAGGGCCTGCCCGCATCGCCGGGCGCGGCTTCGGGCACGGTCGTGTTCGACGCCGACACCGCGGAGAAGAAGGCCGCCGACGGCGTCGCGGTCATCCTCGTCCGCACCGAGACCAGCCCTGAAGACATTCACGGCATGCACGCGGCCAAGGGCATCCTGACCGCACGCGGTGGGATGACTAGCCACGCCGCCGTCGTCGCTCGCGGCATGGGACGGCCGTGCGTCTCGGGCGCGGGGACGCTGTCGATCGATGCCAAGGCGAAGATCATGCGCTGCGGCGGTCGTGAGGTGAAGGAGGGCGACCTGCTCACCATCGACGGCACTACCGGCGAGGTGATGATCGGCGCGGTCGCGACCGTGCAGCCGGAATTGTCGGGCGATTTCGCGTCGCTGATGGTGTGGGCCGACGAGGTCCGCCGCCTCAAGGTCCGCGCGAATGCCGAGACTCCGGAAGATTGCCGCGTCGCGCGCGAGTTCGGTGCCGAGGGCGTTGGGCTGTGCCGGACCGAGCACATGTTCTTCGAGACCAGCCGCATCACCAACGTCCGCCAGATGATCCTCGCGACCGACGAGAAGGGGCGCCGCGTCGCGCTCGAGAAGCTGCTCCCCGAACAGCGCAAGGACTTCACCGAGATCCTCGAGGTGATGGCCGGGCTGCCGGTGACGATCCGCCTGCTCGATCCGCCGCTCCACGAATTCTTGCCCCATGAGGAAGCGGAATTCGCCGAGGTCGCAAACGCGGCGGGGATCGACGTCGACACGCTCAAGCGCCGTGCGGCGGAGCTGCACGAGTTCAACCCGATGCTCGGCCATCGCGGCTGCCGTCTCGGCGTGACCTATCCCGAGATCTACGAGATGCAGGCACGTGCGATCTTCGAGGCGGCGGTCGACGTCGCGGAGAAATCGGGCGCGGCGCCGATCCCCGAGGTCATGATCCCGCTGGTGGCGACCCGCCGCGAGCTTGAGCTGATGAAGGCGGTCGTCGACAAGGCCGCGCGGGCGGTGTTCGCCGACAAGGGCCGCACGATCGAGTATCTCGTCGGCACGATGATCGAGCTCCCCCGCGCAGCACTCCGCGCCGGCGAGATCGCGGAAGTCGGCGAGTTCTTCTCGTTCGGCACCAACGACCTGACGCAGACGACTCTGGGCGTCAGCCGCGACGACGCGTCGCGGTTCCTCGGGGCCTATGTCGAGCAGGGCATCTACGCGAAGGACCCGTTCGTCAGCATCGACGTCGAGGGCGTCGGCGAACTGATCGAGATCGCCGCCGAGCGTGGCCGCAAGACCCGGTCCGACATCAAGCTTGGCATCTGCGGCGAGCATGGCGGCGACCCGGCGAGCATCGCGTTCTGCGAGAAAGTCGGGCTCGATTACGTCTCGGCCAGCCCGTACCGCGTGCCCATCGCCCGCCTCGCGGCGGCGCAGGCAGCGCTGACCGAGAAGTAAGAAAATACGACCCCACCCCGGCGAAAGCCGGGGCCCAATCGGGGATGCTGAGTAACTAGGGAACGTCCTGAGTTACTTCAGACATACCGATTGGGCTCCGGGCCTACGCCGGGGTGGGAGATACTCGAGAAAGACTGTTTCCCCGCGAAGGCGGGGACCCAGACTGGGCTCCTGTCTTCGCGGGAGAACACATAGCGGGGGAAACGGTTCTCCCGTCGCCGAACCTCAGCGACGCGGGTTGAAGTCGAACCAGCCGCGCTTGGCCCCATCGGCGGCGAATGCCGGGCGGGCGCTCTGGCTCGCGACTGCACTGCGCTGCGCAATCGGTGCGGCAACGCGCGTGTCCGTCGTCACCGGTGCCGACACGAAACCGGGTGCAGCGGCAGGCGCGGCGACCGGTGCGGCGGCGGCTGCCTTCACCAGCCGTGCATTCTCATGCTCGGCCTCGACCGCGCGCTTCTCGGCGGCGGTTGCACGGGCATCGGCGTCCTTCTTGGCGGCGCCATGCGCATCGCGTTCGGCGAGATAGCGCGCCTTCCACTTCTTGCCCCCCGGATGGCTCGCAAGACCCAGCAGCCAGCCCGCGATCAAGACCAGCCCCAGTGCGGCGAACTGCGTCGGTGTGGAAAACAACGGCATCGTGAAACCCTCCTGTTACGGGGGCTCAACGATCCGCCGCGGCTGCGGTTGCCTCAGCCCTTGAGGAGTGCATCCGAGATCGAGCAGGCCGCCGGGCCAAGGATGACGACGAACAGCACGGGCAGGATGAACAGGATCAGCGGCACCGTCATGATCGCCGGCAGCCGCGCCGCCTTTTCCTCGGCACGCATCATCCGCTCGTTGCGGAACTCGCCCGACAGCACGCGCAGCGCAGACGCGAGCGGCGTCCCGTATTTCTCGGTCTGCACCATCGTCGTGACGACGCCCTTGACCGCATCGAGCTTTACCCGGTTCGCCAGATTCTCGAACGCGCTGCGCCGGTCGGTGAGGAAGCCCAGCTCGATCGCGGTCAGCGTGAATTCCTCGCCCAGCTCGGGATACGCGCGCCCCAGTTCGCGCGCGACGCGGTGGAACGCGGCGTCGATCGTCAGCCCCGCCTCGGCGCAGATCACGAGCAGGTCGAGCGCATCGGGAAGGCCCTTGCGGATCGCATCGGTGCGCTTCTTGATCTTGTTGTCGAGATAGAGATCGGGCGCCTTGTAGCTCAGGATGAAGCTCATCGCGACGAGCCCGTATTTCTTGAGCGGGCCCCAGGTCGCGAACCCGTCGGTGCCGTAAACCCATATAAGCATCGCGCCGCCGATCACGATCGGCAAGACCAGCCGGCCGAAAATGACCGCGGGCGCCCATTCCTTCGACCGGATCCCCGCCTGCGCGAGCTTGACCTGGACCGCCTTGACCTGGCTGTCCTGCAGCACCTTCATCGACGAGAGCCAGCCGCGCATCCGGTCGGCGGTGTCGTTGCGCTGGACCAGCTTGGCGCGCCGCTTGGTCGAGGCGGTGATGCCTGCCTTCAGCTGTTCGCGCCGGTCGTTCAGCGCCTTGACGCGCTTGGTCATCGGGTCGCTGACGGTGGTGACCGCATAGATCGCGATCATCACCGCAAACGCCGCGATCCCCGACAGGATGGTCGCGGCGGTGATCACGTCGATCCCGAGCAGCGTAGGTCCGGCGGTCTCGCCCATCGTCTAGGTCCTAAATCTCGAAACTGATCATCTTGGACATGATGAACGACCCGATCGCCATCCAGCACAGCCCGCCGAGCCCGATCACGATCAGCCGCTCGTCGATGAAGAAACGTTGCATGTACGTGCCGTTGATGAACCAGATCAGCCCGAACACGATGAACGGCAGCGCGCCGATGATATAGGCCGACGCCTTGGACTCGGACGACATCGCCTTGATCTTCAGCTTCATCTGCGCGCGCATCCGCAGCACGTTGGCAAGATTGGCGAGCGTCTCGGCCAGGTTGCCGCCGGTCTCGCGCTGGATCGCGATCGTGATCACGAAGAACTGGAATTCGGGCGTGCCCAGCCGGTCCGCAGTCTCCTGCAGCGCGACATCCATCGTCCGGCCGATCTTCATCTTGTCGCTCACCGAGCGGAATTCTTCGCCGACCGGGCCGTCGAGTTCGCTGCCGACGACGCCGATCGTCTCGCTGATCGGCAGACCCGACCGCAGGCCGCGGACCAGAAGCTCGATCGCGTCGGGAAATTTCTGCGTGAACTTGCCGACGCGCCGCGCGATGACCTTGCCGACCACGAGGTGCGGCAGGCCGACACCGATGAACAGCCCGACGAAGAGCGCGAGCAGGATCGGCAGCCCCTTCAACAGCATCAGCGTGGCCACCACCAGCGCGATGACCGCGGTCGCGATCCCGTACTGCCCGACGGTCCAGTCCTTGCCCGTCATCGCCAGCCGCTTGGCGAGTTCGGCGGGGTTGGGGAGGATCCGGCCGACCGCCAGATCCATCCGCGTGTCGCGCGCGTTCGCGATCCGGCGCATCTGCGCCTCGGCGATCACCGCGCCTTCGCCGTGCCGCTCGCGCAGCGATGCGATCCGCCGCGTCTGCGCACGGCCCGTCGACGGCCCGGCGAACGCAAACACGATCATCCCGATCACCAGCGTCGCGCCGAGCATCACCATCACGAACGGCATCATGTCCATGACGGCCTAGGCCTCCCTGCGCGCGGATTGCGGGATGTTGGTCGGCATCACCGTCACTTCTTCTTCGCCGGCCGCTTCGCCATCAGACCCTTGAGCCCGCCGAACTTGCCGAGCAGCGAGCCGCCCTTGCCCGACGCGCCGTTCACCGCGTCGTCGCCCGCGTCCATGTTCGCGATCATCTCGTTCACCATCGCGACGATCGGCGCGATCGTCTTCGATGCCTTGCCCGCCTCGACGATCGGCTTGCCGAGCTTGGCCGCCTGCGATGCGAGCTTCTGGTCGAAGGTCACGACGTAATCGATCTTGCGTTCGATCGAGCCCTCGAAATCCTTGCGCGTGATCTCGAGCTGCCCGCCCGCGTGCATCCGGTTGGCGAGCACGACGACCTTGCCCTGCGGCGCGTTCGATTTGAGCCAGGACAGGATGCGGATCGTGTCGCGCGCGGCGGCCAGCGTCAGTTCGGTGACGACGACGACGGTGTTCACGTCGTTGATCAGATGCGGGTGCTGCACCAGCATCGCGCGCGGCAGGTCGACGACGGTGCATTCGAACGCCGCGCTCATCTCCTCCTGCAACTGGTAGAAGGCGGCGCCATCGGTCATCAGCGGCGCGTTGATCGGCGCCTCCGCGCTCAGCACGGACAGCCGTTCCGACGCCTTGACCATCGCACGTTCGATGAACAGCCCGTCGATACGGCTCGGATTCTCGATCGCGTCGGTCAGGCCGCGACCGGGCTCGATATCCAGCGACAGCGCGCCGGTGCCGAAATGGACGTCGAGGTCGAGCAGTGCGGTCGACCGGCTCTCGCGGTCGGCGATCAGCCACGCGATCGACGTCGCGATCGTCGACGCACCGACGCCGCCGCGCGTACCGATCACCGCGATCGAGCAGTGCGCACGATCGGTGGAGGTCTCGACGTGCTTGGGCGCGTTCAGGATCGTCTGCGCATGGCCGAACGTGTCGCGCAGCATGTCGGGGTGAAGCGGCTTGAGCAGATAGTCGTGGATCCCGCTGGCGACGAGGTCGCGGTACAGCCGGACGTCGTTGACCTGTCCCGCGGCGATCACGATCGTGCCGGGTTCGCAGACTTCGGCCAAAGCGTTGATGTCGTTGAGCGGATCGCCCGACTCGGCGAGGTCAACGAACAGGATCTGCGGCGATGCGGATACCGACAGCGACTGGATCGCGTTGCGCAGGCCACCCTTGTTGACCTTGTCGACCGACCAGCCAAGCTCGGCGGCGATCGGCCGGAGCGCCTCGGCGGTGATCTCGTCGCAGACATAGGCGGCGAAGGGCTCGCGGTGCGCGATGCCGCCGGGTTTCCAGGGGGCGTTCATTACTTCCCTCCCACGGTTTCAGACTTGAGCGCATTGCCGGCGCCGGTCGGGACCGCCTTACGGTACGTGTCGATCGCCTTGAAGGACGAGGCGGGGTCATAGGTCTCGCTGACCGCGGATCCGCGGACCAGGTCCTCCGGTCGCGCGATCATCGCCGCGAGGTTGCTGTTCACCGCGCAGCCGTAATTGGCCGACGTATGGCTTGCGATCTCGTTGCTGGCGTTGCGCGACCAGTCGGGGCACCCGCGCACTTCCGCGCGCATCCGGCTGACGACGACGCGGATCGCGCCGGGACTGACCGGCGCCTGCGTCACCGGCGTGTCGTCCGACAGCAGCAGGCCATAGCCCGCGACGACGTCGGCGACCTGCGCGCGCGCCGCGGGCGTCTCGCCCGCCGGGTCGTCGATCGCGACGCGGTCGCCATAGGCGATCCGCATCGTGTTCATCCAGCCCGCGAGCCGGCGCGCCTCGCCCGGAGCCAGCCCATCGCCCGCAGTGCCGAGGTCGAGCGCATAGTCGGCGCGGCTGACCACCGGCTGGTGGACCGATTCGAGGCCGCGATTCTGCGTACCCATGCAGCCACCGAGCAGCAGCGCGGATCCGAGCGTCGCCAGCAGGAGCGGATGTGTCGTCATTGCGTGAAATCCTTTGGACACGGTGCGCGGGGTCAGCGGGAGAAGCCGGGCATCGGGACAATGCCCTTGCCCGATCTGGCCGGCGCCGCCGCAGGCAGCGAGCGGGTATCCGCCACGGGGTTCTGACGGTCGGGACGGGACAGCGGACCGACGGGGGCGGTCGCACCGATCGCCGGGGTCGCATAGCCCGTTGGCGCGACCGTCGGGACGGGGCGCCGCTCGCCCGTCGTGCCGTTGCCGAGTTCGCCCAGCAGGACGCGACCGGCATCGGTCGGCGCCTTGTAGCCGTCGGTCGGCAGCGCGATGTCGGACGGGTTGTTGACCGGCTTCACCAGATACGGCGTGATGATGATCACCAGCTCGGTCTCGTTGCGCTGGAAGCTGTTCGAGCGGAACAGCGCGCCGATCACCGGCAGGCTCGCAAGCCCCGGCGTCTTGTCGTACGTGTTGTTGTGCGCGTTCGACAGCAGCCCGCTGATCATCATGCTCTGCCCCGAACCGAGCTCGACCGTCGTCTCGGTCCGCCGCGTGGTGAGGCCGGGGACGCGCGTGTTGTTCAGCGTCACCGCGTTGGAATAATCGAGCTGCGACACCTCGGGACGGACGCGCAGCGAGATGCGGCCGTCGGACAGCACCGTCGGCGTATAGGCCAGGCTGACGCCGTATTGCTTATACTCGACCGTCACCGTTCCCAGCGCCTGCGCGATCGGCACGGGCACCTCGCCGCCGGCGAGGAACGTGCCCGTCTCGCCCGACAGCGCGGTCAGGTTCGGGTTGGCGAGCGTCGAGACCTGTCCCGTCTGCTCGCCGAGATCGATCGCCGCGAGCAGGTCGAGTCCGAGCAGCCGTCCGGCCAGCCCCAGCGAGGTCGCGTTGTCGGCCTTGGCCGGAAAACCGAACAAGGTGCTGCCGGGGAACGCGCCGTTCGCGTCGATCGGCGTGCCCGGTGCGCCGATGACTCCGGGGACGGTGGTGATCGCGCCCTGTCGCCCGCCCTGCGCGATGTTGAACAGGAAATTGCCCGATCCGCGGCTCGTCAGGTTGACGCCGATCGTCTTGACGAAGCTGCGTGACACCTCGGCGACGCGCACCTGCAGATTGACCTGCAGCGGGGTCGCGGTCTTGAGGCGTGACAGGACCTTGGTCTGATCGCCAACGAACGCCTGGACCAGCCGTTCCGCCTCGGCGGCGTCCTCGGGTGCCGCGACGGTTCCGGTCAGCAGCACGAGGCCGTTCATCGACGTCGCGACGACCTGCGCCTCGGGCATCGCCAGCCCGAGCATCTGCTGGACCGAATCGAGGTTGTTGCCGACGCGGACGGTCGAGCTGTAGACGATCGCGCCACCCTTCGCGGTGGCCGAAATCGTCGTCTCGCCCGTCTTCTTGCCGAAGATGTAGAGCTGGGTCGGCGACCGGACCTGGACATCGGCGATCGTGTCGTCGGCGACGAACAGGTCGCTCATCGGCCGCGACAGCGTCACCAGCCGGCCGCGACCGGTGTTGACCTGGACCAGCCCGGAGGGGGCGCCTGCACCGCGGCGCGCATCGTCCGCGGGGAGTTGCTCTGCGCGTCGGCGATCGCGGAGGGCGCCGTGCCTGCCGCTGCGAGGATCGCCGCAAGCGGCCATCCCAGCGGCGCGCGCAAACCTGTCATGCGGATACGCATCTTAATTCTTCCCCCGACCGGAACGATCGTCATGCTGTTGCCGCGTGCGACGCGGATCACGGGGCCGGTAATGGCCTGGCCCGGCTGCCCCGGCGCGGTCGCGGGGGACGGCATCCCCGACGCCGCATTGCCGTTCGCGGCGACCGGCGGGCGACCCGGCACCGTGCTGCGCTGATAGCGCGATACGTCTGCACCCGTGGCATAGCTCGCCGCGCCGCCCGAAGGCTGGCTGGCGAGCCGTGCCATCATCGCGCGCTCCGCCTTGGGGTCGGTGCCTGCGGGCACCTTGATGCTGCCCGATGCGATCGCTTCCTCGAGTTCGCTCGCATTGTCCGCGATCGAGCGGAGCGACAGCGACAGCGTGCCGACCGTCTGCGCGACCGCGATCTGCTCGGCCATCCGCGGCGTCGCCTCGACCGTCACGTTGGAAAAGGTGCTCACGACCGTCTTGCCGTCCTCGCCGACCTTGTTGTCGGTACGCTGGTCGGTCGCCAGCACGCGGACGTTGCGCAGGATCGTCTCGGACACCTTCAGCGGATCGCCGTCGCCCCCGCCGGCGACCGCCTGCGTCAGCACGAGGTCGATGCGGTCGCCCGGGAACACGAAGCCCGCGACCGACGCCTGCGCCGACACCGGCACCGTCACCGCGCGCATGCCCGGCCCGAGCGCCGCCGCCAGGAACCCGCGATCCCCGGGCTTCACCAGCGCACCCTGCGTGACCGGCTGGCCCGCGGTGATGATGTTGCGGACGACCGTGCCCTGCAGCGCCTTCAGGTCGGTCTTGTCCTTCAGGTAATAGGCGTTGTCGACGAGCTCCTTGGGCCAGGGCTGAAACTTCAGCGCGGACGCGTCGAGGATCGTCCCCACCGGCAGCGCACGCGTGGCGACGAGAACCTCGGGCCCGTCGATCGCAACGGGCTGCATCGACACTGCCGTCGCCTGCGGCGTTGCGCTGCCCGCGATCAGCGACCGGGCAAAGAATGCCGTGATCGCCGCGACGAACAACGCGCCCACCAGCAATATGACCTTGCGACTATCCATGTCTCATCGTGCCTTTCGGGCGCCGGTTGGTTGATCCAACATTAAGTATCTACCAGAGGGTGTTAAGGAGTGGTTCGTGCAGCACGAACAGGCCCGCGAACGCGATCGCGATGCCGTAGGGAACTTCGATCGGGGGGCTTTGCGGTCCGGGCTTCCGGCAGAATCCGGCGGTCGATCAGCATCCCTGCGGTCAACACCCCGCCCGCGACCGACATCACCACCAGCATCACCAGGAACGCCCCGATCGGCAGCCACAGCGACAGCGCGACGATCAGCTTGACGTCGCCGCCGCCCATCATCCCGAAATGGAAGACGACGCAGAAGATCGCGAACACCGCGACCGCGATGCCCAACTGGATCGCCATGTCGGGCCAGGGCGCCATCCCACTGGCAAACCACCACAAAGGCGCCAGCAGTGCGATCGCACCGGTCTTCCAGTTGGCGATCTCACGCACGCGCGCATCCTCGATCGCGGCCAGGACGAGCATGCCCGCCAGCGCGAAAAGCAGAAATGAAAGCGTAAAATCCGACCCCATGCGTTAGGTCTTAATTCCTATGGCTTTCAAAAAAGTAACCGTCACGCCAATGCCCGATACCGCCCCCGCCAAAGTCGATCATTTTCCCTGCGAAATTAGTAGCTTGGTAAGCGAAAAGCCGGCCCGACCGGCGCCTTCGCGGCGATCGTTCACGCTCGCTGCCGACGCACGTCGCGCGATTCCCGCGGCGGCGCAGGTGGGGGTCTGGGAAGCACCCGATGGCTGGATGCTGCGGCGATTCGACTGGCCTGCCGAGCGCCCGCGTGGTCGATTCCTGTTCCAGGCGGGACGTGGCGACAGCTTCGAGAAGTATCTCGAAACCATCGCGCATCTGCACCTCGCGGGGTGGTCGGTCACCTCGCTCGACTGGCGCGGGCAGGGCGGGTCGGGCCGTCTGTCGCCCGATCCCTATGTCGGTCACGTCACCGACTTCGGGGTCTATGACGCTGATCTGGCCGCTTTCTGGCAACAGTGGCGCAGCGAGGACGGGGGCGAGGGCCCGGCGGCGATCCTCGGCCATTCGATGGGCGGCCTGCTCGTGATGCGCGCGCTCGCGGCGGGGACGATCGATCCTGCCGCCGCGATCCTCGTCGCGCCGATGCTGGGGTTGCGGTCGCCGCTCGGTGCGGAGATGTCGGGACGGATCGCGCGCTATATGGCGCGCCGGCTGCCCATGCGCGCGGCGTGGCGGCAGAATGAACGGCCGGGCCCCGTCGCATCCCGCCAGCGGTTGCTGACGCACGACATCGAGCGCTATCGCGACGAACGCTGGTGGCACGACGCCAGCCCGGGCCTGCAACTCGGTCCGCCGAGCTGGTCGTGGCTGTCGCAGGCGTTCGACGGCTGCGCAGCGCTCGTGCGGGATCGGCGCGTCGAGGCGATTGCGGTGCCCGTGCTGATGCTCGTGGCGGACGCCGACCGGCTGGTCGACCCGCGTGCCGCTGCCCGAGTCGCGGCGCGCCTGCCCAATGCGAGCCTGGTGCGGTTCGGGCCCGAATCGGCACACGAGATCCTGCGCGAATCGGATGCGGTGCGCGACCGTGCGCTATCGGTGATGGACGGGTTTCTCGACGACGTGGTGCCGGCATGACGACGCGCTACGACGTCGCGATCGTCGGCGGCGGGATGGCTGGGACCAGCCTGGCCGCCGCCATCGCTCCGGAAGCGCGCGTGCTGGTGATCGAGGGGGAGGATGCCCCCGGCTATCACGCGACGGGGCGTTCGGCCGCCTTCTGGTCGGAAACCTATGGCGGGCCGGGAATCCAGCCACTGACGACCGCGTCGGGTCCGGTCCTGCAGGCCGGCGGATTTCTCCAGCCGCTCGGGTCGCTCCATATCGGTCGCGCCGGCGATGCGCACGCGGTCGACCGGTTCATCGCCGAATTCGCCGAAAGCGCGGTGGTGCTCGACCGTGTCGATCCGGCGACGATCGTGCCGGGTCTGCGGCCCGAATGGACGCTCGGCGTGGCCGAGCCGAGCTGTGCCTATATCGATGTCGCGGGGCTGCACGCGCATGAATTGGCCACCGCCAGACGCGCGGGCGCGGAGATCGTCACGCATGCGACGTTGGAGGCGGCGACCCATGCCGGCGGGCAATGGACGATCGAAACAAGCGGCGGCACGTTCCGGGCCGACATGCTGGTCGATGCCGCGGGCGCCTGGGCCGATATGGTGGCGATGCGCGCGGGGGTTCGTCCGCTCGGCATGCGCCCCTACCGGCGGACGATGGTACAGCTTCGCACCGATCCGCCCGTCGCGCCGGGTCTGCCGCATGTCGCCGATATCGCGGGGGGCTTCTATTTCAAGCCCGAACCCGGCGGTCGGTTATGGCTCAGCCCGCACGACGAGACGCCCACCGATCCCTGCGATGCCGCGCCCGAGGAGATCGACGTCGCGATCGCGATCGACCGGCTCGAGCAGGCGGTCGACTGGCGCGTGGAGCAGGTCGAGCGCCGCTGGGCGGGGCTGCGGACGTTCGCGCCGGATCGTCACCCGGTATACGGGTTCGATCCGCGCAATCCCGCGTTTTTCTGGTGCGCGGGACAGGGCGGGTTCGGGATCCAGACCGCGCCCGCCGCCGCGCGCCTGGCAGCGGCGTTGCTGCTCAAGCGCGCGCCGGATGCGATCGTCGCGAACATCGATGCGGGGCGCTATGCGCCCGGCCGGTTCGACGCCGACTGATCGCGGCGGCGTCTGGCAGCATGCGGTCAGCGGCGCCGCGCTGCTCCGGGTGCGATCGACGCGACCGCGGCATCGCTGGCGAGCTTGTCGGCGCGCTCGTTCTCGGGGTGGCCGGCATGGCCCTTGACCCATTGCCACTCGATCTTGTGCCGCGCCACCGCAGCCAGCAGCGCGTGCCAGAGTTCGGCGTTCTTGACGGGCTTCTTGTCGGCGGTCTTCCAGCCGTTGCGCTGCCAGCCCTTCACCCACTTGGTCAGCCCGTCCATGACGTACTTGCTGTCGGTGTATAGCGTCACCGCGCAGGGCCGCGTCAGGATGTTGAGCGCCTCGATCGCCGCGGTCATCTCCATGCGGTTGTTCGTCGTCTGCGCATCGCCGCCCGACAATTCCTTCTCGTGCACGCCCATCCGGATCACCGCGCCCCAGCCGCCGGGGCCGGGATTGCCCTTGCAGGCGCCGTCGGTGAAAATCTCCACCTTCGTCATCACGTCGTCAGTCATGCAAACAGATCGTCCTTGCGATACGCGTCGAGTCGCCGCCAATAGGCCAGCGGATCCTTGCGCGTCACCAGCGCATCCGCCGGTGTGTTGACCCAGTCCCATGCCCGCGTGAGCAGGAATCGCAGGCAGGCACCCTGCGCGAGCGTCGGCAACGCCGCGCGCTCGGCCACCGACAACGGCGCGACGCTGGTATATCCGTCGATCAGCGCGCGGCCGATCGCCGGGTCGAAACGCCGGCCCTCGGCGTCGAACGACCAGGCGGTGTGCATCACCGCGAGATCATAGGCGCGGATGTCGGTGCACGCGAAATAGAAGTCGATGATCCCCGTCACCCGGTCGCCGAGCATCAGGACATTGTCGGGAAACAGGTCGGAATGGATCGCCGCGACCGGCAAATCGCGCGGCCAGTCGGCAAGGACCGCGCCCAGGGCGGTGTCGACCCGGTCGTACAGCCCCGGCTCGATCGTCTCCACCCCGCGCCCGCACCGTTCGAGAAGCGGACGCCATGTGTCCGCACCGAGCGGGTTGGGCCTCGCCTGCGCGAAGTCGGCGAGGTCGGTATGGATGCGGCCCATCGCCGCGCCCGCGGCGTGCGCCTGTCGCGGCGTGGGGTGCGAGACCGAGACGCCCGTCAGGAACTCGATCAGGCACGCGGCCCGGCCGGCGAGCTGCTGGATCGCGACGCCGTGGCGGTCCGGCAGCGCGCGCGGGACCGGATTGCCCGCGGCCGCCAGATGGTCGAGCATCGCCAGGAAAAAGGGCAGGTCGTCGGTCGACGTCCATTCCTCGTACAGCGTCAGGATGAAGCGGTCGGCGGTCGTTTCGACCAGATAGTTGCTGTTCTGGACGCCCTCGGCGATCCCCTTTGCCGACAGCAGCTCGCCGCGATCGAACCGCGCGAGGAAGTCGCCAAGCGCTTCGGCCGAGACGTGCGTATAGACCGCCACGCGTCAGGCCGCGGCTTCGAGTCCGCGGGGCAGCTTGAACGCGATCGTCTCGCGCGTGGTCTCGACCTCGCGCTCCGAGACCTCGAACCGCTCCGACAGCCGGTCGACCAGCTCGCGCACGAGCAATTCGAGGGCCGATGCGCCAGCGGTGATCCCGAGCGTTCCGACGCCCGCGAGGAAGTCCCAGTCGAGTTCGCTCGCGCGCTGGATGAGCATCGCGGGCGTGCCTTCGCGCAGCGCGACCTCGACGAGCCGGACCGAGTTGGACGAGTTGGGTGCACCGATCACCAGCATCGCGTCGCAGCCATGCGCGATCGCCTTGACCGCCGCCTGGCGGTTCGAGGTCGCGTAGCAGATGTCCTCGCCGCGCGGCGGCTGCATCTCGGGGAAGCGGCGCTGCAACGTCGCGACGACCGCGGCGGTGTCGTCGACGGACAGCGTGGTCTGCGTGAGGAAGGCGAGGTTGGCAGGGTCGGCAGGGTGAAGCCCTCGGCATCCTCGACCGTCTCGATCAGCGACATTGCGCCGTCAGGGACCTGGCCGAACGTGCCGATCACCTCGGGATGCCCGGCGTGACCGATGAACACGATATGCCGCCCCTGCGCGACCAGCCGTTCGGCCTGGCGGTGCACCTTGGATACCAGCGGACACGTCGCATCGAGATATTCGAGCCCGCGCGCCTGCGCATCGAGCGGTACCGATTTGGGAACGCCGTGCGCGGAGAACACGACCGGCGCATCGTCGGGCACCTCGCTCAGATCCTCGACGAACACCGCGCCCTGCGCCTTGAGTGTGTCGACGACGAACTTGTTGTGGACGATCTCGTGACGGACATAGACGGGTGCGCCATGCTTCTCGATCGCCAGCTCGACGATGCGGATCGCACGGTCGACGCCGGCGCAGAAGCCGCGTGGTGCCGCGATCAGCAGTTCGAGCGCGGGTTTGTCGCCGCGCGTCGTCGCGGGAACGGTTGCGGGGTCTGCGGCGGACTCTGCGGGGATGCTCATAGTCGTCGGGCTCTACGCGATTGCTTGCCTGGACGAAAGCCGGTTCCTATGGTGCGCGGCGACAGGGGCCGGTGCGATTGCGCAGGCCCTTTCGCTCGTTCGAGAAGGTACGCGTCCCCGTGAAAGCCCCCATCCTTGCCGCTTCGATCCTCGCGCTCACCTTGGGCGGCTGTGCGTCGAAGGGTGAAATCGACGCGACCGGTGGCATCTCCGCCATTCGCTCGGCCTGCCCGACCGTGGCGGTTCCGGCCGCGACCGGGGACATCACCATGTTCGACCCGGTCACCAGCCGCGACCAGTCGGCGATCGACGTCACCGCGCTGATGACCAACGTCCGCTCGACCTGCGCCGACGCGACCGATCCGATCCTGACAACCGTCACCTTCACGGTGCAGGCGCGGCGCGTGCGGACCGAGGCGGCACGCGACGTGACGGTGCCGTACTTCGTGACGGTCGTCCGCGGCGGCAGCGCGGTGGTCGCCAAGCGCGTCGGCCGCGTCTCGCTGCATTTCGATGCCGGACAGGCGCGCGCACAGGCCGATGGCCAGGGCACGGCGACGATAACGCGCGCCGCCGCCACGCTGCCGCCCGAAGTGCGCGAGCGGCTGACGCGCAAGCGCAAGGCGGGCGACGAGGACGCCGCCGTCGATCCGCTCAGCACCCCCGAGGTGCGCCAGGCCGTCCAGCGCGCGACGTTCGAAGCCCTGGTCGGCTTCCAGCTCACTGATGCGCAGCTGAAGTACAACGCCACCCGCTGACGCCGCCTGCGGACCCGGCTTGTCGCAGACGATTCGTTCTTCCGCGCGCGCGGAAGAACGGGAGTTTCGACAATCTCGGGCCACGAACACCAAGCCCGATTGACTAAGATTGTGCGGCGCGTCACAGCTTGGCGCGTCGATGTCGGGCAACCGGCATGGCACCGCGCGGGAGAGCGTTTCCGGTCCTTTCAGGGCTGACGGAGCCGCCGAAGGAGCAACCACCCCGGAATCTCTCAGGCACCAGAGACCGCGCGGGGCTGATCGACACTCTGGAAAGCGTCCTGGCGTCCGCGCCGAGGGCCACCGAAGGGGTAAGCCGCCAATCAGGCGGTGAAAGCTCTCAGGTTCCGTGACAGAGGGGGTCGGATCGCAGCACCACAGGGTGCCGCGCGCCCCTTCGACGGAGACCGACATGAGCGACGCCGACATTCGCGACTATGCCAGCATCATCGATGAGGCCGACGATTACGTCGAGCCCGAGGTACTGCCGTTGCCGCTCGACGCCTGGCACCGCGCGAACGGTGCACGGATGGTCGAGTTCGCCGGCTATCAGATGCCGATCCAGTATGACGGCATCATGGCCGAGCACGCCTGGACGCGCGAGTCGGCCGGCCTGTTCGACGTCAGCCACATGGGCCAGCTCGTCTTCTCGGGCGAAGGCGTCGCGCATGCGCTCGAAACCGTGTTGCCGGGCGACATCGCAGGCTTGAGCGAGGGCAAGATGCGCTATTCGCTGCTGCTCGCGCAGGATGGCGGCATCCTCGACGACCTGATGGCGACGCGCCTGCCCGACGATCAGCCCTCGCCCTTCTCGGCGCAGGACGTCGAGCCCGAGGCGTACGACCCGCTCCACCCGTCGCCGACCGCGAGCGGCAGCTTCTATGTCGTCGTCAACGGCGCGACCAAATATGACGATGTCAGCTATCTGATCGAGCATCTGCCCGACGACGTCACGATCAACATCCTCGAGGACCAGGCGCTGCTCGCGGTGCAGGGCCCCAAGGCAGTCGCGGCGGTTGCTCAGATTGTCCCCGGCATCGACGGCCTCGTGTTCATGACCGCGGGCGCGTTCCACTGGAACGACGTGCCGCTCTGGATCAGCCGATCGGGCTATACCGGCGAGGACGGCGTCGAGATCTCGCTCCCCGCCGAGCATGCCGTCGCGTTCGCCGACGCGCTGCTGGCACTCCCCGAGATCAAGCCGATCGGCCTCGGCGCGCGCGACTCGCTGCGTCTCGAAGCCGGTTTGCCGCTGTACGGGCATGACCTCGATCCCGAAACCACGCCGGTGATGGCCGATCTCGGTTTCGCGCTGTCCAAGCGCCGCCGCGAAGCCGCCGATTTCCCCGGCGCCGAGCGTATCCTCACCCAGCGCGAGCATGGTCCCGCCACCAGGCGAGTCGGCCTGATCGTCGAGGGCCGCCAGCCTGCGCGCGAAGGGTCAGAGGTGATCGACGACTCCGGGGCAACGATCGGTCGCCTCACCAGCGGCGGGTTCGCGCCGACGCTCGGGAAGCCGATCGCGATGGCCTATGTGCCGCTCGCGCTGGCGACCCCCGGTACCCGCATCGAGATCGCGCAGCGCGGCAAGGTCCATACCGCGACCGTCACCGCGATGCCCTTCATTCCCCACCGCTACGTCCGCGCAGGAGCCAAGTGATATGAGCCGTTTCTTCACGCAAGATCATGAATGGGTCGACGTCGAGGGTGATGTCGGCACCGTCGGAATCAGCGAATATGCGCAGAGCCAGCTCGGCGACGTCGTGTTCGTCGAGGTCCCCGAGGCCGGCAAGCAGCTGGCCAAGGGCGCCGATGCCGCAGTCGTCGAGATCGGTCAAGGCCGCGTCGGACGTCTATTCGCCGGTGTCGGGCACCGTCATCGAGGGCAACGCTGCGCTCGCCGACGATTCGAGCCTGGTGAATTCGGATGCCGAAGCGGCAGGCTGGTTCTTCAAGCTGACGCTCAGCGATCCGAGCGAGCTCGACAGCCTCATGGACGAAGCCGCCTACGCGGCGTTCGTCGAAGGCCTGTAACCGTCAAAGCCCCTCCCCTTCAGGGGAGGGGTTGGGGTGGGGCAGCGCGACAGACGCGCCGCCTGCGGACACGCCCCACCCCCAACCCCTCCCCTGAAGGGGAGGGGCAAGGAGACATCCCATGCGCTACCTTCCCCTGACCCAGCCCGACCGCGAGGCGATGCTCGCCGTCATCGGTGCCGCGACGATCGATGATCTCTTCACCGACGTTCCCGAGGCCGCCCGCCTCGACGGCCCCGTCCGCGACCTGCCGATGCACGCCTCCGAAATGGCGGTCGAACGCCACATGTCGGCGCTCGCCAAGAAGAACCTCACCGCGGGCGAAGCGCCGTTCTTCCTCGGCTGCGGCGCGTACAAGCATCATGTCCCCGCCAGTGTCGATCACCTGATCCAGCGCGGCGAGTTCCTGACCGCCTACACGCCGTACCAGCCCGAGATAGCGCAGGGCACGCTGCAGATGCTGTTCGAGTTCCAGACGCAGGTCGCGCGGCTGCTCGGCACCGACGTCGCCAACGCGTCGATGTACGACGGCTCGACCGCGTGCTGGGAAGCGATCGTGATGGCACGCCGCATCACCAAGCGCGGCAAGGCGATCCTGTCGGCGGGGCTTCACCCGCATTACGTGTCGGTGTCGAACACGATGGCCAAGTTCACCGGCGACGTGCTCGACACGACCGATCCGCGGCTGGTGCCCGAGATGGACATCGACCGGCTGATTGCGAAGATCGACGACGATACCTCGTGCGTGGTCGTCCAGTATCCCGACATCCTCGGCCGCATCGCCGATCTGCGTCCGCTCGCGGATGCGTGCCACGCGAAGAAGGCGCTGCTGATCGCGGTCGTCACCGAGCCCGTCGCGCTCGGCGCGATCACCTCGCCCGGTGAGATGGACGCGGACATCGTCGTTGGCGAAGGCCAGTCGCTCGGCGTCGGCCTCCAGTTTGGCGGGCCCTATGTCGGCCTGTTCGGCTGCAAGGACAAATATGTCCGCCAGATGCCCGGCCGACTCTGCGGCGAGACCGTCGACGCCGATGGCCGTCGCGGCTTCGTGCTGACTCTGTCGACGCGCGAGCAGCATATCCGCCGCGAAAAGGCGACGTCGAACATCTGCACCAACTCCGGCCTCTGCGCGCTGGCCTTCTCGATCCACATGACGCTGCTCGGCGAAGCGGGCCTCCGCCAGCTCGCTGAGGAGAACCATGCGGGTGCCGTGGCCGCCGCCGAGCGCCTGTCGCAGATCCCCGGCGTCGAACTGATCAACGACAGCTTCTTCAATGAATTCACGCTGAAGCTGCCCGTCGAGGCGCGCCCCGTCGTCCGTACGCTCGCCGATCGCGGCATCCTCGCGGGTGTCTCGCTCGGGCGTCTCTATCCCGGCAAGGACGATCTCGCGAACGGCCTCGTCGTCGCCGTGACCGAAACGACCACCGCGGAGGACGTCGAAACGCTTGCGTCCGCATTCCAGGAGATACTGGCATGAGCGATCGTTTATTCCCGTTCGTGCCGAGTAGAGACCGAGCCTGTCGAGGACTCGTATCGAGGCACCTGTCTCTCGATACGGCATCTCGACACGCTCGATGCCTACTCGAGACGAACGGAATGGTTTGGGAGATACTGGCATGAGCATCAACCAGAGCGGCTGGCGCCCGACCGCGCCCGAGCAGGGCAAGGGTAACGTCCCCGCCAGCGTCACCGGCAACAAGGCGCTGATGCTCGAGGAAGCGCTGATCTTCGAGATCGGCGACAGCCACACCACCGGTGTCGATTTCGCTTCTTCTCCCTCTCCCCTCCGGGGAGAGGGCCGGGGTGAGGGGCAGCCCAGCAATGCTGCGCCCGGAACGGCCCCTCACCCAACCCTCTCCCCGGAGGGGAGAGGCCTATCACGTCTCGGCAACCTCGCTCGCGCCAACCCGATCGGCCTCCCCGGTCTGTCGGAGCCCGAGACTGTCCGCCATTACACGCGCCTGTCGCGCCAGAATTACGGCATCGATCTCGGCTTCTTCCCGCTCGGCAGTTGCACGATGAAGCACAATCCGCGCCTCAACGAGAAGATGGCGCGGTTGCCCGGTTTCTCCGACGTCCACCCGCTCCAGCCGGTCGACACGGTGCAGGGCGCGCTCGAGGTCATCCACCAGCTCGCGCACTGGCTCGTCACGCTCACCGGCATGACCTCGGTCGCGATGAGCCCCAAGGCGGGCGCGCATGGCGAGCTGTGCGGCGTCCTCGCGATCCGCGCCGCGCTCGAAGCCAAGGGTGAGGGGCATCGCAAGATCATCCTCGTCCCCGAGAGCGCGCACGGCACCAACCCCGCGACCGCCGCGTTCGCGGGTTACAGCGTCGAGGATATTCCCGCCACCGCCGAGGGCCGCGTCGACACCGGCGCGCTGAAGGCACGCCTCGGCCCCGACGTCGCGGGCGTGATGATCACCAACCCCAATACCTGCGGCCTGTTCGAGCGCGACATGCGCGAGATTTCGGACGCGGTGCATGCGGCGGGCGGCTTCGTCTATTGCGACGGCGCGAACTTCAACGCGATCGTCGGCCGCGTCCGCCCGGGCGATCTCGGCATCGACGCGATGCACATCAACCTGCACAAGACCTTCTCGACCCCGCATGGCGGCGGCGGTCCGGGTTCGGGTCCGGTGGTGTTCTCGGCGGCATTGACCCCCTACGCACCACTTCCCTTCGTGGAAAAGCAGGGTGGGCAGTTCGTCCTGATCGAAGAAGAGAATGCCGGCGAGCATCACGCCGGCAGCTTCGGCCGGATGGTCGCGTTCCACGGCCAGATGGGCATGTTCACGCGTGCGCTGACGTACATCCTCAGCCACGGCGCCGATGGCCTGCGCCAGGTGTCCGAGGATGCGGTGCTCAACGCGAACTACATCCTGCGCAGCCTCGACGACACGCTCGACGCGCCGTTCGGCCCGTCGGGTCCTTGCATGCACGAGGCGCTGTTCTCGGATTCGGGCCTCGCCGCCGGTTTCTCGACGATCGACATCGCCAAGGGGCTGATCGACGAGGGCTTCCACCCGATGACGATGTACTTCCCGCTCGTCGTTCACGGTGCGATGCTGGTCGAGCCGACCGAGACCGAATCGAAGGCGGCGCTCGACCAGTTCATCGCCGCGCTCCGCTCGGTCGCCGAACGCGCCAAGGCGGGCGATCCCAGCCTCAAGACCGCGCCGCACTTCGCCCCCCGCGCGCGCCTCGACGAGACGGTCGCGGCACGCAAGCCTGTGCTGGTCTGGAAGGACCCAGCGCCGCTCGCGCAGGCGGCGGAGTAGGACGGACTCCTCCCCGGCCGCCGCCGGGGAGGGGCTTTGCCGTACGCCCCCTTTACTCCCGCTGTGTTGTGACCATACTACACCGCAAGGGGTAAGGTCGCAGGGGGAATCGATGCAGGCGAACGATGTCCAGGGCTGGATCAGCTACGCGATCACGGCGGTCGTCATCGCGGTGGTCTTCGCGGTCCGGTGGCGGCGGATGAGCGTGGTCAAGCCGCTCAAGCTCGAGCGGCTCTGGGTCTTCCCGGCGCTGTACGCTGCGGTCGCACTCTACATGGCGGTGATGTATCCGCCGCACGGTCTCGCCTGGCTGTTCTGCGCGATCGCGCTCGTCATGGGCGCGGCGCTCGGCTGGCAGCGCGGCAAGATGATGCGGATCACGATCGATCCCGACAGCCATGCGCTCAACACGACGTCGTCGCCCGCCGCGGTCCTGTTCCTCGTCGCGATCGTCGCGATCCGCACCGGCGCGCGCGCGGTGATCGGTGACGGGCAGGCACTGCACCTCGACCCGTTTGCGGTCACCGACATGCTGGTCGCGCTCGCGCTCGGCCTGCTCACCATGCAACAGAATCGAGATGTACCTGCGTGCGAAACGGATGCTCGAAACCGCGCGGGTCCTGCCCACTCCGTCATCCTGACGAAAGTCAGGATCCAGAGCCGCACAGGGCGGTGCTGTGTAACCCTGGATCCTGACTTTCGTCACGATGACGGGCTTGTCAGTGGACGGGGAGCCTTCAAGCGATCACGCGATCCGTCTCGTCCTGCCGGCGGACATGCTCGCGCCAGACGATATACAGCCCGCTCGCGACGATGACCGGTGCGCCGAACCACGTCGCCTCGGCAGGCAGCGTGTCGAACACCAGCCAGCCGAGCAATGTTGCCCACAACAGGCTCGAATAATCCATCGGCACCACCACCGACACCGGCCCGAGCCGCAGCGACGTCGTCATCGCGATCTGCGCGAGGCCCCCGCAATCCCGACGGTCGCGAGACACGCCCAGGTGATGGCGTCGTGCGGCTGCGCGGCCTGTTCGTAGAATACCGACAACGGGATCAACGACAGCGCGGAGAACCAGAACACCGTCGTCAGCGCGCTCTCGGTCTTGCCGATCTGCCGGAGCAGGATCGACACGCTCGCCGTCCCGAACGCGCCTGCCAGCGCACAACTTGCGCCCCATAGCGGAAATTGATCGCCGCCCGGCTGCGCGACGATCAGCACGCCGGCAAACCCCGCCGCCACCGCGCCCCAGCGATGCCAGCCGGTCGGCTCGCGCAGCACGAGCGCACCGAGAATCGTCGCGAAGATCGGTACGGTGAAGCCGATCGTCGTCGCCTCCGCCAGCGGCAGCGCGACGATCCCGTTGAACGTGAACGCCATCGCCGACAGTCCGACGACCGCGCGGATGATGTGCGCGGGCAGCCGCTGCGTCGCGATCGAGGGGAGGCCGGGGCCGGCGGCGATGACGGCCGACACCAGCAGGCACGCGCCGAACTGGCGGAAGAACAGGATCTCCGACACGCTCGCGCCGTGGCGTTCGGCCAGCTTGATCGCGGTGTTCATCAGCGCGAAGATCACGACCGACAGCAGCCTCATGCCGATGGCGGGAAGGATGCGGTCTGAGGACATTGCCTGCACCTACGCAAAGGACGCCCGCGATCCCACCCGAAACTCCCGTCATCCTGACGAAAGTCAGGATCCAGGGTACCACACGTGCCGCTCTTGGCTCTGGATCCTGACTTTCGTCAGGATGACGGGCGGGGCGGGACGCCGCTCGCAACGCATAGTGACGAACCCAGCCGCAGCCGCTATCCGCGACGCCATGATAAAGCGCGCACTCCCCGTCACCCGCGAGGCGGATTTCTCCGCCTGGTACCAGGCCGTCATTTCGGAAGCCGACCTCGCCGAGGAATCGGGCGTCCGCGGGTGCATGGTCATCCGCCCCTGGGGCTATGGCATCTGGGAGCGCATCCAGCGGCTGCTCGACGACCGGATCAAGGCGACGGGGCATGAGAATTGCTATTTCCCGCTCTTCATTCCGCTCTCCTATTTCGAGAAGGAGGCCGAGCATGTCGACGGGTTCGCCAAGGAAATGGCGGTCGTCACGCATCACCGGTTGAAGGCCGACGGCTATGGCCGGCTCGTCCCCGATCCCGACGCCAAGCTCGAGGAGCCGCTGGTCGTGCGCCCCACGTCCGAGATGGTCATCGGCGCGGCGTTCGCGCGCTGGGTCCAGTCATGGCGCGACCTGCCCGTGCTGATCAACCAGTGGGCGAACGTCGTCCGCTGGGAAATGCGCACGCGCATGTTCCTGCGCACGAGCGAGTTCCTGTGGCAGGAGGGGCATACCGCGCACGCCACCACGCAGGAGGCGCGCGACGAGACGCTCAAGATGCTCGAAGTCTACCGCGATTTCGCCGAGGAGTGCCTCGGCCTCCACGTGATCGCCGGCGAGAAGCCCGAGAACGAGCGCTTTCCGGGCGCGGTCGCGACCTATTCGATCGAGGCGATGATGCAGGACGGCAAGGCGCTCCAGGCGGGCACTTCGCATTTCCTCGGCACCAATTTCGCGTCGGCGCAGAACATCCGCTTCCAGAACGCAGCCGGCGAGTTCGAGCTCGCCAACACGACGAGCTGGGGCGTGTCGACGCGGATGATCGGCGGCGTCATCATGGTGCACGGCGACGATGACGGGCTGCGCGTGCCGCCGATGATCGCGCCGTGGCAGGTGGTGATCGTGCCGATGCTCCGCGACAATCCCGACGACGCGGCGATCGTCGACTATTGCAAGTCGCTCCAGGCGGAGCTCGCCAAGCAGTCCGCGCTGGGCGAGCCCGTCCGTGCGCTGCTCGATCTCAAGCCTGCCAAGGCCGCGACCAAGCGCTGGGGCTGGGTCAAGAAGGGTGCGCCGATCATCATCGAGGTCGGCGGGCGCGACATGGCGGGCGGCAACGTCTCGGTCATTCGCCGCGATCGCCTGTATCGTGAGGACGGCAAGCTCGACAGCAATGCGGTCGCCCGCGCCGACTTCGTCGCCGAGGTCTCGGGCATGCTGCACGACGTGCAGGCGGCGCTCCACGTCGAGTCGATGAACCGCCTGAAGGCCAACATCGTCCCCGTCGACGATTTCGCCGCGCTCGAGACGCACTTCGCGGACGGCATCAAGAACCCGGGCTGGGTCGACGTCCGCTGGTCCAAGCCCACCGGCGCCGCGCTCGACAAGGTCGTCGAGCGGCTGAAGGCGCTGAAGCTCACGATCCGCAATGCGCCGATGGGACAGACCGGGCAGGATGACGGTCCGTGCATCTTCACCGGCGAGCCTTCGGTCGAGCGCGTCCTGATCGGCCGTGCCTATTGAGCCGTGGCCTGCGCCGCCGGTCGCGTGGGCCGCGCGGCGTTCGTCGCCGACCCGGCTGCTTGCCGGGATGACGGCGTGCCGGCGGTTGCGGTCGACAAGGCGGCGGGCGCGCGTGTCAGTGGCGGCAGCGTCTCCAGATGCGCCTTGCCGTGCTGATTGATCAGCGTGACGTGCCCGGTGTTCGCCGACGCGACCGCCTTGAGGAACGAACGGGGCTTTTTCATCAGCTTGGGATGCTGAAGCCCGGTCAGGCCGACACGCCGGGCGGCTTCCTGAACGAAATGGACACAGTTGCGATCGCCGAGCCGGTATTCGCTGCTGCCCGTGGCGCCGCTCCATTCGGCGGCCAGCGCGACGATCGCCGCGTATTGCGCATCCGTCATCACGACCGAGAACTGCGCGTTGCTGCCCTTGATGTACGACGGCGTCGCCACGTCGAGCGCACCCGCGACCGGACCGAACAGCAGCGCCGGGCTCAGCGTCCTTGCGGTGAAGCCGTAATTGACGTCCACCGGCGCACCGCCGGCGTCGGGTACGCCGCGTAGCGTCACGAACGCGTGGGGAAAGCTGTTGCCGAGTTCATGGCTCCAGAACGTGATCGTCACCGCCGCTTGGGCAGGCTGCGCGACGAACAGGAGAAGGAGGAGCGCGGCGAACTGCTTGATAAGTCTCATGATATCGGATGCTAGCGCCGGTTGTGGGCGCTGTGCAACATCGCGCAGCCATGCTGCGGTTCAGGGATGGGGAGCGCTCTGCGATACGGCGGCGGCCGCCGCTGCCGCGCTGTTTTCCGGACGTATGTAGATCGATGCGAGCGTCGGTACGGCGTCGCGGAGGCGTGTCTCCAGCACCTCGATGATCGCCTCGCCTTCACCCATCGTCACCGAGTCGTCGAAATCGGCGCTGATCGCTGCGAAGATGCTGTCGGGAGCGGTGTGGATCGTGCGGACATGGTTGACCGCGAGGATCGCGGGATGCGCCTGCACGATCTCGCGGATCGACGCGATGATCGCAGGGTCTGCACGCTCGCCGATCAGAAGCCCCTTCGATTCGCGCGCGAGCAGGACCGCGACCAGTGCCAGGATCAGGCCGATTGCGATCGATGCCGCACCATCGATCCGCGGATCGCCGAACGCGTGGCTCGCCCAGACGCCCAGCGCGGCGATCACCAGTCCGGCGAGCGCCGCCGAATCCTCGAACAGGACGATGAAACCCGCGGGATCCTTCGACTGATGGACTGCTTGCCACCAGCCGAGGTCGCCCTTCGCGCGCGAGAATTCGCGCACCGCGATCGTCCAGCTCGTCCCCTCGAGCAGCGCCGAGACGCCGAGGACGACATAGTTGATGAGCGGATCGCTGAGCGGCTCGGGCGCGATGATGTGCCGATAACCTTCGTAGATCGATACGCCCGCGCCGACCGCGAAGATCAGGATGGCGACGACGAACGCCCAGAAATACAGCTCGCGACCATAGCCGAACGGATGCGCGGTATCCGCCGCACGCTTGGCACGCGACTGGCCATAGAGCAGCAGGACCTGGTTGCCGCTGTCGACGAGCGAATGCACGCCCTCGGTGAGCATCGAGGACGAGCCGGTGATCCCGGCGGCAACGAACTTCGCGACGGCAATCCCGACATTGGCGGCGAGCGCGCCGTACAGGACGATGTCGTCCTTGATTCTCGTGATCAGTCCGTCGGTCATCGGGAATCCTGCGCGGGTGCGAAAGCCGGTTCCATACGAGAAAGCCCGCCGATGGATAGTCCATCGACGGGCTTTTCTTTCCAGTGGGTTAGGGACGGATCAGCCCAGGCGACCGAGGCGGTGATACAGCGCGCTGAGCCGGCTCATCTTCCTGTCGTCGACCGCGACCTTGGGGATCAGTTCGCCGATCGCTTCCTTGAGCAGCGCGAAATCCTCCGTCGAGAAAACGGCGCGAGCGCGGGCGGGTTCGTTCGTCATGGGTTTCCTCCGTCGTGTTTGTCTTTGTCGCTTCCTTTACACTCGATCGTGTACGCGAAGCGGCAATGCAACTGTAAAGCCTGACAAACCAGGACGTGGACAGAGTGGACCATCACGGCACGGCGTCGGGCTGTCGCCCCGGGTTGCGTGCTTCGTGTGGTTCTGTAAAGTTCGTGACAGAACGGAGAGCCGTATGGCGGATCGAAAATTGTTGGCGGGGCATGCGATCCGGCGGTTGCGGCGCGGCGCCGGGCTGACGCAGGCCGCGATGGCGGACATGATGGCGATCAGTCCGAGCTACCTCAATCTGGTCGAGCGCAACCAGCGACCGATCTCGGCCGCGCTGCTCGTAAAGCTCGCCGAGAGCTTTGATTTCGATCCGCGCGCGTTGGCGGCCGGCGAGCCGGGCGGCGGCGCGGACGCGATCCGCAGACGCCTCGCCGATCCGATGTTCGCCGATCTCGAAATCGATCGCAACGAGGTCGAGGAATGGCTTGCGAGCGCGCCCGGCGGGGCAGAGGCATTCGCGCGCGTCTTCGACCGGATCGGAAGCGCGGGTGACGCGGCAGTGCCGGATGATCCCGTCGGGCTGGTCCGGCGCGAGATCGAACGCTGGCGTAACCATTTCGCCGACCTCGACGCCGCCGCGGAGGAGCTCGCCGACGAACTGCGCCTCGGCGCGGGGGATCTGTACGGCGCGATCGCCGAGCGGCTTCGCGCCAAGCACGGGATCACGATCCGAGTGCTCCCCGCCGACGTGTTGCCCGATACGCTGCGCCGCCTCGATCTTCACGCCCGGCAGCTGCAGCTGAGCGAGGTGCTCGATCCCGCATCGCGCACGTTTGCCGTCGCATTCCAGCTTGGCCAGATCGAGGCGCGCGCGGAGATCGATTCGCTGGCGAAGGGCGCGGCGTTTTCGGATCGCGCGGCGGAACGCCTGTATCGGCGGCATCTGCTCAGCTATTTCGCGGCGGGCGTGATGATGCCCTATGCGCGGTTCCTGCGCGGGTGCGAGGCCACCGGTTATGATATCGAGCTTCTGCAGCGACGGTTCGGCGCCGGATTCGAGCAGGTCGCGCACCGTTTGACGACGCTGCAGCGCGTCGGCGCGCGCGGTCTGCCGTTCTTCATGATCCGGATCGATCGCGCCGGGCAGGCCTCGAAACGCTATCCTGGCGCGAGCGGCGCGGCGCTGGTCGAGGGGAGGGGCGTTGTCCGCTCTGGCAGTTGCACCACGCGTTTGATCGGCCGGGAAGTCTGGCGGTGCAGCTCGTGGAGCTCGAGGATGGTGCGCGGTGGCTGACGATGGCACGGACCGTGACGCCGCAGGGGCGACGGTTCGGCGCCGTACGCGCGGAATTCTCGATCGGGCTCGGCGTGCAGGCGTCGCTTGCCACCGGGCTGGTCGCGGCAAGCGGCATCGACCTGGCCGGGGCGGCGATGCCGATCGGCCTTGGCTGCCGCGCCTGTTTCCGCGGCGATTGCCCGCAGCGCTCGGCGGCCCCCGCGGGGCGCGCGCTGATCGTCAACGAGCGGGAGCGCCGGACGTCGGCGTTGACCTTTGCGGGGGACTGATCCTGATTGACGCCTTGGTCATGAGAATATTTGAACCGATGCGAGGCCAAATCCCAATCTGGTCGTTTATGGTGGGACCAAGCCAATCCCTCTGATTTCACGAGGCAATCTGGCACGTTACGGTCGAGTTTTTTCCACGGGGCGTCCACCTTGAACATGTTTCCACCCATCAGGGACCCCGAAGCGGGTGTTGTTCTGATCGTCGAAGATCATCTGCTGGTGCAGATCACCGCGACCGCGCAGATCGAGGATGCCGGGATGGCGACGCTCGTCGCGAACGACGCCGATGAGGCGCTGCAGATCCTCGCGACACGCAACGACGTGCGCACGGTCTTTACCGATATCGACATGCCCGGGACCATGGACGGACTGGCGCTCGCGATGGTGGTGCGCGAGCGCTGGCCCGATATCCGGGTCGTGGTTACGTCCGGCGGGAAGCCGCGCGCGGTCGATCGGCTTCCCGACGATGTCGCGTTCTTCCAGAAGCCGTATGAGTATTCGGCGATCGTCGACGAACTCCGGTAACGATCAGGCCCCCGCCATGGTGAGGCGGTCGCGCTGATCGTCAGACAGCGTCAGCGTCATCGCCGGCAACAGGTCCTCGACCTGCTTGACGGTGGTCGCGCTTGCGATCGGTGCGGTGACGCCCGGCTGTGCCATCAGCCAGGCCAGCGCGACCTGCGCATGCGTCGCCCTGGTCTCCTCGACCACGCCGTCCAGCGCGTCCAGAACGTCCTTGCTCCTGCCTTCGAGCAATTTTCCCATCCCGCGCCCACGCACGCTCTGGTCGAGATCGTCGCGCGTCCGGTATTTGCCCGTGAGGAACCCCGATGCCAGCCCGTAATAGGGCAGCACGCCGATGTTCTCCGTAACGCAGTAATCCTGCAGCTCGCCTTCGAACTTCTCGCGGCTTACGAGGTTATATTCGGGCTGAAGGACATGATAGCGCGGCAGGCCCGACGCCTTCGCGATGTCGACCGCCGACTTGAGCCGCGCCGCATGGAAATTGGACGCGCCGATGACGCGGATCTTGCCTGCGTCGACAAGCTTGCCGAATGCCTCGAGGACATCGTCCTGCGCGACCTGCTCGTCGTCCTGGTGCGCGTAATAGAGATCGATGCGATCGGTGCCGAGACGCTTGAGCGAAGCTTCGGCCGCCGCCGCGATACGCGCCGGTGCGAGCTTTTCGCCGCCATCGCCCGCGAGCATGCCGACTTTCGTCGCGAGCAGCACCGCGTCACGCTTGCCGGACGTCCTCAGCCATTCGCCGATCATGCTCTCCGACTCGCCACCGGAATGCCCGTCGATCCATGCGGAATAGACGTCCGCGGTGTCGATCATCGTGCCGCCGCCGGCGACGAACGCGTCGAGGACGGCAAAGCTGGCAGTACGGTCGGCCGTCCAGCCAAAGACGTTGCCGCCCAGGACCAGCGGGGCGATCTTCAGGTCGGTCGAGCCGAGGCGGCGCTGAGTCATCGGGGCGGGTCACCTTGGTTTGTTACGGAATTCGGTGCGATCTCGGCGTTGATCTGATCGAGATCGACGCTGTTCTTGTCGAGCATCGCCGCCGCGTCGTTGAGTTGCTGCGCCTCGTCTGCCGTGACGGCGCCCGGTGGCGCGTCGGACCGTGAACACGCCGACGACGCCAGAAGCGCCCCCACCAGCAATCCGAAAACGGGCAAGTGAGGGCGCATCGGGTCAGTCCTTGATCGCGTTGCCTGCGCGGGTCAGCGCATTGCCCGTCGCGTCTGCTGCGCGGTCTGCGCCGTTGTTGATCGAAGCACCAGCGCGATCGGCATTGGCTTCGATGCGATCGCCGGCGCGGTCGGTCGACGCGTCGAGGCGGTCACCCGCGCGGTCGAGGCGCGCACCAGCGTTGTCGAGCGAGGCTTCTGCCGAACCGAGCGCGCGGTCGCTGGCGGCTTCGACGTCGTTGACGGCATTCTCGGTCGTCGCGGTCGCATCCGTGGCGATCGCGTTTGCGGCCTCGGCGGTCTCGTTCTGTGCATTGTTGCTGCAGGCCGAAAGACCAGCGGCGAGGGCCAGTGCAGGAATAAGGAACTTCTTCATGTGCAATCACTCCCATCGAGGAACCCGGGTGTTGGTCCGGGGGGATATGTCCCTGTGAGCTAGGTTCATTAGCCCATAGCGCACTCGAACGCGGGTCGTGCCGATATGATCCGTCGGATGCGACAGGATGTCGTTCGACGGCACGCCGCGAAGAATGCCACGGGCTGCGTTGACCGCATATAAAGAATTCTTTATATGTTGCTGCATGACGATGGCGCTCGAAATCTTCCGTGCGATGGCGGACGCGACCCGGCTTCGGATTCTCGCATTGCTGCGGCGGATGGAGCTGTCGGTGGGCGAGCTTGCACAGGTGTTGGGTCAGAGCCAGCCGCGCGTATCCCGGCATGTGAAGATCCTCTGCGATGCAGGGCTGGCCGAGCGGCGCAAGGAAGGGAGCTGGGTCTTCGTGGCGCTCGGCCGGGCGGACATCATCGAACCGATCGCCGCGGCGCTCGACCAGTGGGACAAGGCGGAGCCCGACCATTGGGCGGTGGCCGACGTCGCGCGCCTTGCTGCGGTGCGTGCGGACCGGGCGGCGAGTGCCGCGGCATGGTTCGAGGGTCATGCCGGCGAATGGGATGCGATCCGGTCGATGCATATCGCCGAGAGCGAAGTCGAGGCGGCGATGGCGGCGATGCTGGGGGACGCCGCGATGGGAACGCTGATCGACATCGGCACGGGTACGGGACGCATGCTCGAACTGTTCGGCAACCGGGCAAAGGTCGCGCTCGGCATCGATCGCAGCTCGGAGATGCTGCGACTGGCGCGCGCGAAGCTCCACGACATGGCGCATGCGGAACTTCGCCAGGCGGATCTCTACGCGCTGCCTCTGGCCGATGCCGCCGCCGACGTCGCGATCCTGCATCATGTCCTTCATTTCGCGCAGCAGCCCGGGGCCGCGGTGGGCGAAGCCGCCCGCGTGCTGAAACCGGGTGGACGGTTGCTGATCGCGGATTTTGCCAGCCACGATCGCGAGGATCTCCGGACCCGCGACGCGCATACGCGGCTCGGGTTCGCGGACGATCAGATGGCGGCGTGGTTTGACGCGGCAGGGCTCCAGACGGCGCGTGTCGAGACGCTCGAGGGCGGCGAGTTGACGGTGAAATTATGGCTCGGCCGAAAGGTCGGCGCGAGCCTGCGTGAGGTGAAGGCGGCATGACGAACATTTCGGTCCCCCAATTGGCGGAAGCCCGTCGCGCACTCGAAGAGCCGCTGTTTGCGGATCTGGCGGGCGATGTCGGCATCAGCTTCGAGTTCTTCCCGCCCAAGACGGAGAAGATGGACGCGCAGCTCTGGGACGCGATCCGCACGCTCGAGCCGCTCGGTCCCGATTTCGTGTCGGTAACGTACGGCGCGGGCGGGTCGACGCGCGAGCGGACGCACGCCACCGTCGCACGGATCCAGCGCGAGACGTCGATGAACGCGGCGGCGCATCTCACCTGCGTCGAGGCGACCAAGGCCGAGATCGACCAGGTCGCCGAGGAATATTGGGCGGCAGGCGTGCGTCACATCGTCGCATTGCGCGGCGACATGCCGACGCTCGGCCAGCCCTATCAGGCGCATCCGGGCGGATATGAGAATGCGGCGGCGCTGGTCGCGGGCCTGCGCAAGCTGCATCCGTTCGAGATCTCGGTCGCCGCCTATCCTGAATCCCATCCGGAATCGGGTGATGCCAACGCCGACATCGACAATCTGAAGCGCAAGCTCGACGCGGGCGCAAGCCGTGCGATCACACAGTTCTTCTTCTCGCCCGAGGCCTATTTCCGGTTCCGTGACCGGGTTGCGGCGGCGGGCATCACCGCGCAGATCCTGCCGGGTATCCTGCCGGTGTCGAACGTCGCGCAGACGCGCAAGTTCGCAGGGCTTTGTGGCGCGGAGATCCCGGCCTGGATGGACCGGCTGTTCGAAGGTCTCGACGATCATCCCGCCGCGCGGCAGCTCGTCGCGGCGACGATCGCGGCCGAGATGTGTCGGCGGCTCTATGCGGGCGGGGTGAAGGATTTCCACTTCTACACGCTCAACCGCGCCGAACTCGCCTATGCTATCTGCCATATGCTCGGCGTGCGCGCCAAGTCGGCCGAAACGGTCGCCGCGGCATAGACCCCGTCGTCATCCCGGACCTGATCCGGGATCCAGAGCGCCAAGCGGTGCTCTTTGTTGTCCTGGATCCCGGATCGAGTCCGGGATGACGGAGTGAAACTGATGAATGTACGTGACCGTTTCAACGCCGAAGCCGCCAAGCGCATCCTAATCACCGACGGCGCGTTCGGCACCGAGATCCAGAACTGGAAGCTCGACGAAGCGGCCTATGCGGGCGACCTGAAGCTCAGCCACGACCAGAAAGGCAACAACGACATCCTGGCGATCACCAGGCCGGAAGTCCCCGAGACGATCACGCGCGAATATCTGGAGGCTGGGTCGGACATCGTGTCGACCAACACGTTCAGCGCGAACATCATCAGCCAGGCGGATTACGGCGCCGAGCATCTGGTGCGCGCGATCAACGTCGAGAGCGCGAAGATCGCCCGCCGCCTCGTAACCGAATATGAAGCGAAGGACGGCCGGCCGCGGTTCGTGGCGGGCGCGATTGGGCCGACCAACAAGACGCTGTCGCTGTCGCCCGACGTCAACGATCCGGGCTTTCGCGAGATCGACTTCGATTATCTCAAGGGCGTCTACCGCGAGCAGATCGACGCGCTGCTCGAAGGCGGCGAGGGGGTCGGCGTCGACTTCATCCTGATCGAGACGGTGTTCGATACGCTCAACGCCAAGGCCGGGATCATGGCCGCGATCGAGGCGGGCGACGATCTCGGGCGCGACGTGCCGATCATGCTGTCGATGACGCTGACCGATCTGTCGGGGCGCAACCTGTCGGGGCACACGGTCGAGGCGTTCTGGCACGCGGTGCGGCATGCCAGGCCGATCACGATCGGGCTGAATTGCTCGTTCGGCGCGGAGCAGTTGCGGCCGCATGTGAAGACGTTGTCGGGAATCGCCGACACGCTGATCATGATCTACCCGAACGCCGGGCTGCCCAACGAACTCGGCGAGTATGACGAGATGCCCGCGACGACCGCCGGGCTGGTCGGCGAGTGGGCGGTGGCCAAGCAGGTCAACGTGCTCGGCGGCTGCTGCGGCTCGACGCCGGCGCATATCAAGGCGATGGCGGACGGCGTGCGCGGGCTCGAACCGCGCGCGGTCGCGAGCCCGGAGGTTCGGACCAAGCTCGCCGGCCTCGAACCGTTCACGATGGCGGCCTGAGGCCGCTGCTCCCTCTCCCCTGCGGGGAGAGGGTCGGGGAGAGGGGCTGCCCAGCAGTGCCGCTCTCGGTGAGACACAGCCCCTCTCCCAACCCTCTCCCCGGAGGGGAGAGGGCTTTTTGAAGAACAGACAATGACCACCACTTCCTCCACCTCCTTCGTCAACATCGGCGAGCGCACCAACGTCACCGGCTCGGCGCGCTTCAAGAAGCTGATCATGGCGGGCGATTATCCCGCCGCGGTCGAGGTCGCGCGCCAGCAGGTCGAGAGCGGCGCGCAGGTGCTCGACGTCAACATGGACGAGGGGCTGCTCGACGCGCACCACGCGATGAGGACGTTCCTGAAGCTGATCGCCGCGGAGCCCGATATCGCGCGGATCCCGTTCATGGTCGACAGCTCGAAATGGAGCGTGATCGAGGCGGGGCTGAAATGCGTCAGCGGCAAGCCGATCGTCAACTCGATCAGCATGAAGGAGGGCGAGGAGCAGTTCCTGGCCCAGGCCAAGAAGTGCATGGCCTACGGCGCCGCGGTGGTCGTGATGGCGTTCGACGAGGTCGGGCAGGCGGACACCAAGGACCGCAAGGTCGAGATTTGCGAGCGCGCGTACAAGCTGCTCGTCGGGATCGGCTTTCCGCCTGAGGACATCATCTTCGATCCCAACGTCTTCGCGGTCGCGACGGGGATCGAGGAGCATGACAATTACGGCGTCGACTTCATCGAGGCGTGCCGCGAGATCAAGGCGCGCTGCCCGCACGTCCATATCTCGGGCGGACTGTCGAACTTCAGCTTCTCGTTCCGCGGCAACGAGCCGGTGCGCCGCGCGATGCACAGCGTGTTCCTGTATTATGCGATCCCCGCGGGCATGGACATGGCGATCGTCAACGCCGGGCAGCTCGACATCTATGACGATATCGACCCCGAACTGCGGCAGGCGGTCGAGGATGTCGTGCTCAACACGGATCCCGAAGCGGGTGAGCGGCTCGTCCAGCTCGCCGAACGCTATCGCGGCACCGATGTCGTCGCGGAGAAGGCGGCGGCCGAGTGGCGCTCGCTCGACGTCAACAAGCGGCTCGAATATGCGCTGGTCAAGGGCATCGACCTCCACGTCGTCGAGGATACCGAGGAAGCGCGCCAGATCATCGACGGCAATGGCGGTCGCCCGATCGAGGTGATCGAGGGTCCGCTGATGGACGGCATGAACGTCGTCGGCGACCTGTTCGGCAGCGGCAAGATGTTCCTGCCGCAGGTCGTCAAATCGGCGCGCGTGATGAAGAAGGCGGTCGCGCATCTGCTGCCGTACATCGAGGCGGCCAAGGAGCCCGGCGCGCGCGGCAAGGGCAAGATCATCATGGCGACCGTCAAGGGCGACGTGCATGATATCGGCAAGAACATCGTCGGCGTCGTGCTCCAGTGCAACGGCTTCGACGTGGTCGATCTGGGCGTGATGGTGCCGTGGTCGAAGATCCTCGAGGCAGCGAACGAGAACGACGCGGATATGATCGGGCTGTCGGGCCTGATCACCCCGAGCCTCGACGAGATGGTGACGGTCGCCGAGGAGATGAAGCGTGCAGGCATGACGATGCCGCTGCTGATCGGTGGCGCGACGACGTCGAAGGTCCACACCGCGCTGCGCATCGCGCCAGCGTATGACGGTCCGGTGGTGCACGTGCTCGACGCGAGCCGTGCGGTCGGCGTCGCCTCGACGCTCGTGTCGGACACGATCCGCGACGAGTTCGTGACGAAGACCGCCGACGAGTATGAGGCCGTCCGATTGGCGCGCGCGAACAAGGGGCAGAGCGAGCTGCTGCCGCTGGAAACGGCACGCGCGCGCGGGTTCGTCGCGGACTTCGCGATGAAGCCGGGGGCGCCGGCGAAGCCCGGCGTGCACGTGTTCGCGGACTGGGACCTGACCGACCTGCGCGACTATATCGACTGGACGCCGTTCTTCCGCGCGTGGGAGCTGGCGGGCAATTTTCCGGCGATCCTGACCGACGAGGTCGTCGGCGAGAGCGCGACCTCGCTGTACGCAGACGCGCAGGCGATGCTCGACACGATCATTGCGGAGAAGTGGCTGACGCCGCGCGGGGTCGTCGGGTTGTGGCCGGCGCGGCGCGAGGGGGACGATGTGGTGGTCACTGCTCCCTCTCCCCTGTGGGGAGAGGGCTGGGGTGAGGGGCAGCCAAGCAATGCTGCGCCCGGGACAGCCCCTCACCCCGACCCTCTCCCCGCAGGGGAGAGGGAGCAGAGGGACGTCAGATTGCCCATGCTTCGCCAGCAGATCGCCAAGCGCGAGGGTCGCGCGAACATGTGCCTCGCCGATTTCGTCGACACGCAGGAAGACTGGTTTGGCGGGTTCGCGGTCGGCATCCACGGGATCGACGCGCACATCGCGCGGTTCAAGGCGGGGCATGATGATTACAACGACATCCTGCTCAAGGCGCTCGCCGATCGCTTCGCCGAGGCCTTTGCCGAACGGCTGCACAAGCATGTCCGTCAGGAGCTGTGGGGCTATGCGCCCGAGGAGCAGCTGACCAACGACGCGCTGATCAAGGAACAGTATCGCGGCATCCGCCCTGCGCCGGGCTATCCCGCATGCCCCGATCACAGCCTCAAGCCGATCCTGTTCGACCTGCTCGATGCCGAGACCGCGACCGGGCTCGAACTGACCGAGAGCTTCGCGATGTTCCCGACCGCCGCCGTATCGGGCTTCTATTTCGGCCATCCGCAGGCGGAGTATTTCGGTGTCGCGCGCGTCGGCCGCGACCAGCTCGAGGACTATGCAGCGCGCCGCGGTGTCGACTTGCCGACCGCGGAACGCTGGCTGCGGCCGAACCTCGACTAGAGGAGTGTTCACGCGCCCCCGCGGGTGAACACGGTGTGTCAGGCGCTACGCCCGACCAGCCCCGCCAGTTTCTTCAGCTTCGGTGCGACCATCGGCACGGTCAGCATCGTGCTGGCCAGCGCCATCAGCAGCAGCGCGGTGAAGGTCTCGTTCGTGATGATCGCCTTGTCGAGCAGGATGTTGACGAAGATGATCATGATCAGCGCCTTGGTCTGAAGCAGCCAGCCGATCACCGAGGCTTCACCCGGGCGCCATTTGAGCAGCCGGCCGGCGGCATGGACGCCGGCGAGCTTGCCACCGACCGAGGCCAGCAGCAGCAGCGCGGCGGCGGCGAACACCGCGACCCCGCCGACCGCCCATTGCGTCTTCAGCCCGGTCGACAGGAAGAAAACCGGCATCACCGCGAGCAGGACGAAGTGGCGGAAATCGTCCATCCGCTTCTGGTCGAACCATTTCGCGTCGAGCACCGCGCCCGACAGGAACGCGCCGACCATGAAATGCAGCCCCGCCCAGTCCGCGGCGAACCCACAGCCGGCAAGCCAGATCAGGCTGACATACCAGCGATCGCGCTCTGGAATCCGCGCCATCAGACGGCGGACGAGCACGGTGGCGAGCGCGAAGCCGACGAGGAACGCGCCCTGCCGCCCGACGCGTTCCCAATCGAGCAGGATCAGCGCGAGCACGCCCCAGATCGCGATGTCGTCGAGGCTGGCATAGCGCAGGATGCGCTGGCCGATCGGCTCGCGCAGCACCTCGAGCTTTTCGAGGAACAGCACGAGGATCGGCAGCGCGGTGACCGCGCAGGCCATGCCGATGCCGAGTATCACCTGCCAGCGCGCGCCTGACGGACCTGCCCAGCCCGGATAGCGCAGCATGACCGCCGCGGCGATGCTGCCCGTGACGAGCGGCACCGCGAGCGCGAGCCCGGCAGTGACCCCGGTCTCGCGCCGCCGCTGCCACGCTTCGCCGAGATCGAGCTCGATACCGGCGACCCAGACGAACATCATCACCGCCCACCAGGCGACGCCGTTGAGCGAGCCGAGCGTGACGGGGGTGAAGATCGTCGCGTAATATTCGGGGAAGATCGCCCCCAGCACGCCCGGTCCGAGCAGGATGCCGCCGAAGATCTGCACGACCACCAGTGGTGCCCAGTAATCCGTCCGGCCGAGCCGCCACACGAGATAGGGCACCGTGAAAATGATCAGCATCGCGAGGAGGAAGACCTCCGTCGGCGTCATGGCGTGCATGCAATCCCCCTGCGCGCGGTCGGGCCCCCCCGCCGGCTGTCTCGTGGGACCGTGGTATGCCGCCGGGGTGGCGGGGGCAATATGCGGCGACCCGATCGCACCGGACTCGACCAATCCATCAGGTGCGTCATTGCGGGACGCGCGACAGGCCACCCGCTATCGGCAAGCACACGCGAACCGCTAAGGATGGCGCATGCCTGCACGATGATGGTGCCGGATCAGGAGTGCCTTGCGTGAACCGATCTCTCCTGCTGCTTTCGATGGTCGCGGCGTCCGCCTCGGCGCAGGCGCCGGTACGCCGCGCTGCGCCTTTTACGGTCGACGGGCAGGGGTTCGCGACGCTGCAGGAGGCGGTGTCGTCGATCCGTCTGGGCACCGCGACGATCCTGATCGCGCCGGGCATCTACCGCGAATGCGCGGTGCAGGCGGGCGGGCGGATCACCTTCAAGGCGGTGGAGCCGGGCACCGCGATCTTCGAGCGCGTCGCGTGCGAGGACAAGGCCGCGCTGGTGTTGCGCGGCCAGGGCTCGGTCGTCGATGGCCTCGTCTTTCGCGGCTATAGCGTCGCGGACGGCAATGGCGCGGGCATCCGGACCGAGATGGGCGACCTGCGCGTCGTCAACGCGATGTTCCTCGACAGCCAGGAGGGCATTCTCGGGGGCGAGCCGAACGGACAGCGGATCACGATCGATCAGTCGACCTTTTCGGGGCTCGGCCAGTGCGACCAGTCGCCGAGCTGTGCGCACGCCATCTATCTCGCGAACAAAGGCAGCGTGACGATCACCCGGTCTCGGTTCGAGCGCGGCACCGGCGGTCATTACGTCAAGCTGCGCGTGCCGACCGTGTCGATCACCGACAACAGCTTCGACGACAGCGCGGGCCGCAAGACCAACTACATGATCGACCTGCCCGAGGGCGCAACCGGGCTGATCGCGCGCAACACCTTCGTGCAGGGCAAGCAGAAGGAGAACCACACCGGGCTGATCGTCGTCGCGGCGGAGGCGAAGACCTATCGCTCGACCGGCCTGCGCGTCGAGGACAATGACGCGCGGCTGTCACCGGGGGACACGAGCAGCCCTGCGTTCCTTGCGGATTACAGCCATGACCGGCTGGCGCTGGGGGCGAACCGGCTGGGGACTGGGTTGCGGGCGTTCGAGACGCGGTAGTTGGGCCACCGCGTTCGAAGTCGAGCGGGTCGGTGGCGCTGGCGCCTGAAACCCCGTCACCCCAGCGAAAGCCGGGGTCTCCCTGTTGGGACAGCGAGTGGCCGGTGCGGGAAGATCCCAGCTTTCGCTGGGATGACGGAGGGCCGGGCGTTGGAGGCCGCAGCATCCACCGCGACTGTTCACCCGCGAAGGCGGGAGAACAGCACTTCGGGCGTGCGTGAGCGCGCCTCAGCTCGGGCAGGTGCTCGCTGCGCCCGGATCGAGATCGAGGCACCGGCCGTCGAGCCCCGAGACCGGTAGCCCGATCGTCGCCGCGAGCGTCGGGACGATGTCCACCGTCTCCACCGACAGCGGCTGTTCGAACCCGGTCATCCCCTTGCGCCAGAACAGGATCGGCACGCGGCGGTCGTAATCCCAGGGGCTCCCGTGCGTCTCGACATAGCCGCCGGCTGGCGACACGATCGTCGTCACGCGCGGCTTGAGCAGCGTGACGAGCTGGCCCGAGCGCCCCTCGCTGTACGAGGCGCGCGCGCGCTCGATCAGCGTCCAGGTCTCGGGCGGCGTCTTCGCCATCGGCGTCGCCATGATCTCGGCGGCCGAGAAGGCAGCGGCAACCTGCGGCAAGGCACGATAGCGACGGAGCGCCTCGGCGAGCACCTTCGCCTGCGTCTTGGCCGGCAGGGTATCGTCGATATAGACGTCGCCCTCGGTGCCGAGCAGCACGCTGCCCTTCAGCCCCAGGTCCCTGGCGATCGCGGTGCCGACCTGCTTGGCCAGCACGTTCTCGTCCATATGCGCTTCCATCGGCATCGCGCGCTGCTGCTGGCGCTCGGTCGCGTCGTGCGCGCCGTGGTCGGCGGTCAGCACCACCTCGTAATCGACGCCGGTCTCGTCCAGCACCGCGAAGAACCCGCCCAGCGTCCGATCGAGCTCGGCCATCTGGATGCACATCTCCGACCCCTGCGTGCCGTAGGAGTGGCCGATATAGTCGGTCGCCGACGCGCCGATGTCGATGATGTCGGTCTGCGGTCCTTGGCCGAGCTTCATGTCCTGGACGAGCGCTGCCGCCATCGCGAACACCGCGGCATCGGACGCCGGCGACACGCGGAAGCCCTTGGCGTCGCCCGCCTCGCGTTCGAACCGGCCCTGGCCATAGGTCTTGCCCGCGATCACGATCGGATGGTCCACGCCCGCGCAATAGCCCGGCAGCGGCAGTGCCGCCTGTGGCAGCGCGATCAGCTTGGCGACCGCGTCGCGCGTGCGCTGCACCGCGGGCGGCACCGCGCGGCCCGCATAGGAGACATAGGTCTTGCCGTCCCACCACCAGAGCTCGTCGACCTTGTGACCGCCCATCATCACCGCCGCGCGATCCTTGCCCGCGACCGACACCGAGCGCGTCCGCGGATCGCGTGCCTTCATCATCTCGCCAAGCGTCGGCACCTGCAGGTGCATGTCCGACACGGTGTAGCTGTCGTGCGTGCTGCCGGTAACGCGCTCGTCCTCCGAGCAGTAGACGATCTTGTCGGGCCGCCCCGCGCGCTGGTCGACCCAGTTGTTCGCGATGATCCCGGTGTGCGCTGGCCGCATGCCCGTCAGGATCGTCGAATGGCCGGGGCAGGTCTCGGTCGCGGCGTGGCTCTGATACCCGCTCGGGAACACGACGCCGCCGAGCAGTCGCGCGAAACCGCCGGTGTACCGGTTGCGATATTGCTGGAAAAGATCGGCGGCGAACTGATCGACCGAGATCGCGACGATCAGTTTCGGCGGCGTCGACGGGGCCGCGGCGGGCGTCGGGGCCGGCGGTGCGGTCTGGGCGGATGCCGAAGCGGCCGAGGTCAGCAGCAGCGCGGCGATAAGTGCTTTCACGAACAGTCCTTTAGCAAGCGGCGACCACGGGAGCAGCCGTCGCTTTGAAGTGCAATACGACATCGCCACCGCTATGGCTTTGCGCGATGAACGACACAAGGATGGCCATGCGCAGTTTACGTTGCGTCGTGATGACGGTTTTGCTGGCGCTGTGCGGCCTGTCGCCTGCGTTCGCGGAATCGCTCAACGGATCGAGCCAGCACCTGTCGATGCGGCTGGTCGCCGAAAGCGATCGCCCGAAGGCCGGCGCGCCGCTGACGATCGCGCTTGCGACGACGCCCGAAAAGGGCTGGCACGGCTATTGGCGCAACCCCGGCGATGCGGGATTTCCGGCGACGTTCGACTGGACGCTGCCCGCGGGTGCCAAGGCGGGCGAACCCGAATGGCCGGTGCCGACGACCCTGCTGATCGCGGGCCTGATGAACTATGTCTACGAGGCGCCCTATGCGCCGCTCGTGACGATCCAGATTCCCGCGGGCCTTGCGGCGGGGACCAAGTTGCCGATCCGGTTGAAGACGAGCTATCTCGTCTGCTCGGCGACGATCTGCGTTCCCGAGGAGCAGGCGCTGTCGCTTGACCTGACGATCGGCGACGGCGCGCCCGCACAGACGGCGGCCTTTGCCGACTGGCGGCGCGCCATCCCCAAGCCACTCGATTCCGGCGCGACCTATGCCGCGAGCAACGGGACGATGCGGATCGCGGTGCCGTTCCCTGCAAGCGCCAAGGCCGACGCGGCGTATTTCTTCCCCGTCACCACCGGCGTGATCGACAATGGCGCTCGACAGAACGTCACGCGCGATGGCGACCGGCTGACGATCGAGACGAAGCTTGCGGCGAACGCAAAGAGCGGCGGGCCGGTCGAGGGCGTGTTGCGGATCGGCGACGCGCAGGGACTGAGCGTCAAGGCGACGCCCGGCGTGGTGGCCGACAGCGGATCGGGCACGGCGACCGCCGAGAATGTCTGGCTGACCGCACTGGTCGCGTTCGCGGGCGCGGTGCTCGGCGGATTGATCCTCAACATCATGCCGTGCGTGTTCCCGATCCTCAGCCTCAAGGCACTCAGCCTTGCGCGCGGCGGGGCGAGCGAGAAGGACGCGCGCGGCGAGGCGCTTGCCTATACCGCGGGCGTCGTGCTCGTCTGCCTCGGGCTCGGGGCGGCGATCCTCGCGCTGCGTGCAGGCGGTTCCGCAGTCGGCTGGGCGTTCCAGTTGCAGCATCCCGCGGCAATCGTCGTCCTGCTCCTGCTGAGCGCGGCGATCGCGTTCAACCTTGCCGGGCTGTTCGAGGTGCCGACGCCGCGCTTTGCGGGCGAAAGCGGTGCGAGCGGCGCGTTCGCAACGGGGGCGCTCGCGGCGTTCATCGCGACGCCGTGCACGGGCCCGTTCATGGGCGCGGCGCTCGGCGCGGCGCTCGTCCTGCCGTGGCCGGCGGCGCTCGCAGTGTTCGGCGGGCTCGGGATCGGCCTGTCGCTGCCGTTCCTCGCGATCGGGTTCGTGCCCGCATGGCGGCGCTGGCTGCCCAAACCCGGCGTATGGATGGAGACGTTCCGCCATATCCTGTCGGTGCCGATGTTCCTTACCGCGATCGCGCTCGGCTGGGTGCTGGGGCGGCAGACCGGCGTGGATACGCTGACGCTCGCGCTGATCGCGGTGCTGGCGGTGGGCGCGGTGCTCTGGATCGGCGGGTCGCGCCAACGCAAGGGCAAGGCATTCGGTGCCGCGGCACAGGTCGCGCTGGCCGTGGTCTTCGTCGGAAGCGCGGTGCTCATCGCGCGCGCGCCACCCGCATCGGCAAAGGTCGCGGCGGCTGGCGACGAGGGTTTCACCGAGGCCCGGCTCGCGTCGCTGCGCTCGGAGAAGCGCCCGGTATTCGTGTATTTCACCGCCGACTGGTGCCTGACGTGCAAGGTCAATGAAAAGGCGGCGATCGACACCGCGGGCGTGCGCGATGCGTTCGCGAGGAACAATGTCGCGGCGCTCATCGGTGACTGGACCGACGGCGACCCGGTGATGGGCCGCTTCATCCAGGCGCATAACCGCGCCGGCGTCCCGCTCTACCTCTATTACGCCCCCGGCGCCGCCGAGCCGACTGTCCTGCCGCAGGTCCTGACGCCCGGTCTGCTGCAAGCGCTGGGGCGCTGATTTCCACTCCATCGTCGTGGCGGAAGGCAGGGTTCAGCGTCACCGAGCGTGCGCTCCATGGCCCTGGATCCTGACTTTCGTCACGATGACGGGAGGGGGAGAGGTGCTGCATTCCTACGCGCGACCCGCCCCGGCTACGCTGGAGCATCGCGGTCGCTCACGAACATTCGACGCTTGTGCGGCGCAGCGATGCGATGCAGCATGGAACCGTAACGCTTGATGGGGAATTTACCGTTCCGATGGGGAAACGAGCGTTTGATGAAATCATGGGGGCGTCGGACGATAATACCGTTCGCCCCGAACTTGCGGCATTGGGACGCTGGATCGAGGACACGCCCGACGGAGAGCTGCGGCGACGTCAGCAGGCGGCGGAGACGACGTTCCGGCAACTCGGCATCACCTTTGCGGTCTACGGAGAGAACGAAGCCGCCGAGCGTATCATCCCGTTCGACATCGTCCCCCGCGTCTTCCTGCATGACGAATGGACGCGCCTGTCCGAGGGACTGATCCAGCGCGTCGAGGCGATCAACGCGTTCCTCGACGATATCTATGGCGAGCGTCGCATCCTCAAGGAGGGCATCCTCCCCGAGGATCTGGTCATGGGCAATGCGCAGTTCCGACCGGAAATCGCAGGCATGCGCCCGCCTCACGGGATCTGGGCGCATATCTGCGGGATCGATCTGGTCCGCACGGGGCCGGACGACTTCTTCGTGCTCGAGGACAATGCGCGGACGCCGTCGGGTGTCAGCTACATGCTCGAAAATCGCGAGGCGATGCTGCGGCTTTGCCCCGAGCTGTTCCGCGAATTCCGCGTGGCCGCGGTCGACAGCTATCCCGATCGGCTGCTCGAGACGATGAAATCGGTCGCGCCGCACGGCGTCAGTGCGCCGACCTGCGTCGTGCTGACGCCCGGCCATTATAATTCGGCCTATTACGAGCACAGCTTCCTTGCGGACTCGATGGGGGTCGAGCTCGTCGAGGCGGCGGATCTCGTGGTCGACGACGACATCGTCTGGATGCGGACGATCGCCGGACGCGTGAAGGTCGACGTCATCTATCGCCGGATCGACGATGACTATCTCGACCCGCTCGTCTTCCGCCCCGACAGCGCGCTGGGCGTGCCCGGACTGATCGCTGCATATGCCGCGGGCAATGTCGCGATCATCAACGCGCCGGGCAACGGGATCGCCGACGACAAGGCGATCTACAGCTACATGCCCGATATCGTGAAATTCTATTCGGGCGGCACGTGCAAGCTTCCCAATGTCGAGACATGGCGCTGCCGCGAACCGCAGGCGCTCCAATACGTGCTCGACAATCTCGAGGACGTCGTCGTCAAGCTCGTCGATGGCTCGGGCGGGTACGGCATGCTGGTCGGGCCGACCGCGACGAAGCAGGAGATCGAGGATTTCCGTGCCGCGCTGATCGCCGAGCCGCACCGCTACATCGCGCAACCGACGCTGGCGCTGTCGACCGTGCCGACGATGGCGGAGGCGGGGCTGTGCCCGCGCCACGTCGACTTCCGGCCGTTCGTGCTGACCGGATCGAAGGGGGTGCAGGTCGTGCCCGGCGGGCTGACGCGCGTCGCGCTGAAGGAGGGCTCGCTGGTCGTGAACTCGAGCCAGGGCGGCGGAACGAAGGACAGTTTCGTGCTGATGGCGGATCAGTCGCAGCGCATGGCGGCAGGCGGCATGACGCAGATGATGGGCGGGATGTCGCAGACGCTCGGCACTGTTCCGTCGCAGCCCGAGGTGCAGTCCTGATGCTGTCGCGTACCGCTTCGTCACTCTACTGGCTCGGTCGCTATTTCGAGCGTGCGGACTTCATCGCGCGGCTGGTCGAGGCGACGGTGCGCCTCGACGTGCTGTCCCCGCAACCCGCGGGCGAGGACGCCTGGGCGTCCGCGCTGGCGGTCACCGAAACCGACGAGGCGTTCGCCCGGACCGGGGTGCCCGTCGCGCAGCGCGACGTCGTGCGCTTCCTGACGCTCGACGCGAGCCATCCGGGATCGATCGTGCGGTGTCTCGACATGGCGCGGAACAACGCCAAGGCGGTGCGTACCGCGCTGACGCGCGAAGCATGGACCGCGATCAACCGGGCATGGCTGCTGTTCGAGAACCGCGCGACGCCGGGCAGCACCACCGCGCAGCTCAATCTGGTCGAGGCGGTCAAGAACGAGACGCGCGGCTTCGAGGGTGCGATCCACCGGATGCTGCGCAATCAGACGACGTGGTTCATCCGGCTGGGGCAGGCGGTCGAACGCGCCGACAACACCGCGCGGCTGCTCGACGTCAAATACCACATCCTGTTACCCGAGGGGCAGCAGCTTGGCGGCGCGATCGACCGTGACCAGTGGACGACGATCCTGCAGACCGTATCGGCGGTGACCGCCTATCGCTGGCTGTATAACGATGGACTTCGTCCGGCCGACGTGATCGACCTCTTGCTGGCGCGAGCGGAACTGCCGCGCAGCCTTGCCGCCTCTGTCGAGGAGACCGTCGACGTGTTGAACCTGCTTGCGAAACGCACCGGACAGCATGGCGAGGCCGACCGGATGGCGCGATTGCGCGCGTCGCGGTTGAGCCGGACCCGATCGGGCGAGGTGATCGCATCGGGCCTGCACCAGTATCTTCAGGCCTTCATCCAGGAAAACGCGATGCTCCACAGCGCAATCGGCCGGCAGTTCAAGTTCCTTTGATGCGTCTGTCGGTCGATCACCGCACGATCTATCGCTTCACAACGCCGCAAAGCCGGCTCGTCCAGATGCTCCGCATGACGCCGCAGAATACGCATGACCAGACCGTCGCGCGCTGGCGGATCGACGTCGACTGCGACGCGCGGCTGCGTCAGGGGCGCGACGGCTTCGGCAACGTCATCACCATGCTGTATATCGACGGTCCGATCGACGGGATCGAGATCAGCGTCACCGGCGACGTGCTGACGAGCCATTCGGACGGTGTCGTCCACGGCGCGCACGAGGTGCTTCCGCCTGCGCTGTTCCTGCGGTCGACGCCGACGACACCGCAAGACGGTGCGATCGCGCGCTTTGCGGAGAATGCGGCGTCGGGGGCGAGCGGTCGCATCGGCGCGCTCCACCGGCTGAACGACGCGGTCCACGCGCGCCTGGCGCCGGACCTGGGGCGGCCCAAGCCGGACCTCGACGCGGCCGCGGCATTCCGCCTCGACAGCGGCACGTCGCGGGACATGGCGCAGGTGTTCATCGTCGGCGCACGCGCGCTCGGCGTACCCGCCCGCTACGTGTCCGGCTATCTGTTCACCGATCGCGACGACGATCACCGGCCGACGCCGCATGGCTGGGCAGAGGCTCATGTCGACGGGCTTGGCTGGATCGGCTTCGATCCGTTTGTCGGCGCCTGTCCCGAGGAGGAGCATGTCCGCATGGCGGTCGCGCTCGATGCGGCGGGCGCGGCGCCGGTCGCGGGCTCGCGGCTGGGGGAGGGGGTGAACGGCTCGACGTCGACGTGGTGGTCTCGAGCGACGGCGACGATCTTCCCCGCAACACGCAGTAGCGATTCAGGCGAGGGGCGGTTGCTCGACGGGCTGCGGCGGCAGCGGTTCGGCGATGTCCGCGTCGGTGAGAAGTCGCCAGCCTGCGGGACCAAGCCGCTCGATCGGGCGATAGCGGATCTTGTATTCCATCCGGCTCGATCCCTTCACCCAATAGCCCAGATAGACATAGGGCAGGCCGGCATCGCGCGCGCGGAAGATGTGGTCGAGGATGATGTAGTTGCCGAGCCCCGGCCGGGTCGCATCGTCGGCGGCAAAGAAGCTGTAGATCATCGAAAGACCATCGGCATGCCGGTCGGTCAGGCAGGCGCCGATGAGCGCACCTGGTACGCCGTTGGCGCTCGGTTCGCGATATTCGACGATCAGCGACTCGACGGGCGAATGCTCGACCATGTCGGCATAATCGTCCTCGTCCATGCCGGCCATGCCGCCGCCGGGGTGGCGCGTCGACAGATAGCGGCGGAGAAGCTGGAACTGTTCGTCGGTCGCCCAGGCCTTGCAGACGCGCGCCTCGATGTCCGCGTGGCGCTTGAGCAGCTTGCGCTGAGTCGCGTTCGGGGCGAATTCCGGGGTGACGATGCGCACCGACACGCAGGCGACACACCCCGCGCAGCTCGGCCGATAGGCGACCCCCTGGCTGCGTCGGAACCCGATCCGGCCGAGCGCGTCGTTGAGGTCGTTGGCGTGCGGGCCCGTGAGTTCGGTGAAGACCTTCCGTTCCTGCCGCCCCGGCAGGTACGGGCAGGGGCCGGGACTCGTCACGAAGAAGCGGGGAAAGCGGAACGGTGCAGTCATCTGGAATTGCCCCCTCCGGCTCCACCGCGATCTTAGGCGGCAGAGGTATATGAATAGTATGCGGCGCGATGAAAAGCGGGCGCACGCGACGCAGTAAAAACTTCGTCGCGTGCGGCAGCGCGGGGGTTACCCGGTGATCAGGCCAGTTCGACGGTGCTCGTCTCGTATCCCGCCGCCTTGAGCGCGGCGACCAGCCGGTCGAGATGCGCACGGTCGCGCGCCTCGCACTCGATGTCGGTGATCAGCCCTTTGCCGGCAACGTCGTGAAGACGCGCTGGTGATAGACCTCGATGATGTTGACGCGTTCCTGGTCGAAGATCCGCGCGACGTTGTAGAGCGCGCCAGGCTGGTCCTGAAGCCGGATACGCAGGCGTGCGAGCCGGCCCGAGCGGGCGAGATCGCGCAGCAGCACGTTGGCGAGGAGCCGCGTGTCGATGTTGCCGCCGCACAGCACGATGCCGACGGTGCGGCCCTTGAACCGCTCGGGATGCTGGAGCAGCGCGGCGAGGCCTGCGGCACCCGCACCCTCGACGACCGTCTTCTCGATCTGGAGCAACAGGCTGACCGCCATTTCGAGGCTGCGCTCGCTGACGAGGACGATGTCGTCGACCAGTTCGGCGACCATCTTCGACGTGATGCCGCCGGGTTCCTTGACCGCGATGCCTTCGGCCAGCGTATCGCCCGCGCACGGCATCGTCGTCCCGTTGATGCGGTTGTACATCGACGGGAACAGCTCGGCCTCGACGCCGACGACCTCGATCGGATGGCCGCCCTCCTGCGTCGCGGCGCGCGTCACCGTGGCAACGCCCGAGATCAGCCCGCCGCCGCCGATCGGCACGACCATCAGGTCGATGTCGGGCACGTCCTGCAGCATCTCGATCGCGGTCGTGCCCTGCCCGGCGATGACGCGCGGGTCGTCGAACGGGTGGACGAAGGTGAAGCCGCACTCACCCTCGAGCACGCGCGCATGCGCATAGGCGGCGTCGAACGTGTCGCCGTGCAGCACGACCTTGGCACCATGGCCCTCGGTCTGCGTGACCTTCACGGTCGGCGTGTTGGTCGGCATGACGATCGTCGCGGGGATGCCGAGCCGGTTGGCGTGATAGGCGAGGCCCTGCGCGTGATTGCCCGCCGAGGCCGCGATGACGCCCTTCGCGCACGCCTCGGGCGACAGCTGCAACAGCGTGTTGAGCGCGCCGCGTTCCTTGTACGCCGCGGTGAACTGAAGATTCTCGAACTTCAGATAGACCGTCGCGCCGGTCATCTGGCTCAGCGTCCGGCTGATCAGCGTCGGCGTGCGGACGATCGAGGCGCGGATGCGGTCATGCGCGGCGCGGACGTCGTCGATGGACACGGGAAGGGTGGGTGCCGCTACGGCAGCGAGGGTAGCCATGCGCGATGCGCTAGACCATCTGGCGCGCAGGGGAAACACCGCTTATGCGCTTGGGGCATGGCAAAACTGGCATTCATCGGGACCGGCGTGATGGGCGCGCCGATGGCGGGGCATCTCGTCGCCGCCGGGCACGACGTCGTCGTCTATAACCGCACGCAGGCCAAGGCGCGGGCCTGGGCCGAGAAATATGGCGGGACCGTCGCCGAGACTCCCGCGGCAGCCGCGACGGGGGCGGATGCGATGTTCGCGTGCGTCGGCAATGACGACGATCTGGCATCGGTGACGCTCGGCGAGGACGGCGCGTTCGCGGCGATGCGCGACGATGCGGTGTTCGTCGATCACACGACGGTATCCGCAGCGATCGCACGGCGGCTTGCGGCGGAGCGTGCGCTGGTCGTCGATGCGCCGGTTTCGGGCGGACAGGCGGGCGCCGAGAGCGGCAAGCTGTCGATCATGTGCGGCGGCTCGGCGGCGGCGATGGCGAAGGCCGAACCCTTCATGCAGGCCTATGCAGCACGGATCGTTCACGTCGGCGACGCGGGCGCCGGGCAGACGACGAAGATGTGCAACCAGATTGCGATCGCCGGCGTGATCCAGGGCGTCGCCGAGTCGCTGCGGTTCGCGCAGATGTCGGGGCTCGATCTCGACAAGGTGCTCGAGGCGATCTCGGGCGGCGCGGCGCAGAGCTGGCAGATGGTCAATCGCTGGCCGACGATGGCGAGGGAGGAGTTCGACTTCGGCTTCGCGGTCGACTGGATGCGCAAGGACCTGGGGCTCGCGCTCGACGAGGCGAGACGCAATGGTGCGGTGCTGCCGGTCGCGGCGCTCGTCGATCAATTCTATGCCGATGTCCAGGCGATGGGCGGTGCTCGCCAGGATACGAGCGCGTTGGTGCGGAGATTGCCCAAGTGAAGCGTTTTCTGATTTCGACGGCGGCAGCGTCGCTGCTCGCCGGTCCCGCCTTTGCCGACGGGATCGTCGACAACGTCAACGGCATCACGGTGGCCGAGGGCGGCAAGCTCATCCGGTTCAAGGCGATCCTCGTCGACAAGGACGGTCGCGTCACGCGGCTGGTCCCGCCGGGCGAGGAACCGCCCAAGCTCAGCCGCAAGGAATTGAAGAAGAACGCGGGCAAGCCGTTGTACGACTGGCGGATCGACATGCGCGGCAAGACCGCGTTGCCGGGGTTCGTCGACGCGCATGGCCATGTCCTCGAGCTCGGCTTCGGCGCGCTGTCGCTTGATCTGTCGTCGGCCAAGTCGCTGGGCGAGGCGAAGTCGCTGATTGCGGCGTATGTCGCCGCCAACCCTGACCGCAAATGGGTACTCGGACGCGGCTGGAACCAGGAGACCTGGGGGCTGGGACGCTTTCCGACCGCCGCGGATCTCGACTCGGTGGCGGGCGGGCATCCGATCTGGCTGTCGCGCGCGGACGGTCATGCGGGCTGGGCGAACAGCGTCGCGATGCGCGAAGCGGGGATCACCGGTGCGACGCTTGCCCCTGCTGGCGGGCGTATCGAGAAAAGCGGCGGCGCCCCGTCGGGCGTGTTCGTCGACGCCGCGCAGGGGCTGATCGAGAAGGTGGTGCCGCAACCCCTCCCCAAGGAGCGCGACGCCGCGTTCCTGACCGCGCAACGGATCCTGCTGGAATATGGCGTCACCGCGGTCGCGGACATGGGGACGACGCTCGACGACTGGCTGACCTATCGCCGGATGGCGGATCTGGGCGGGCTCCGGGTGCGGATCATGAGCTATGCGCTGGGCGTCGAGACCGCGGGGCGGATCGGCGGCAAGGGACCGACGCCGTGGCTGTATGCCGACCATCTCCGGATGGGCGGCGTGAAGCTGTACGCCGACGGCGCGCTGGGGTCGCGCGGCGCATGGCTGCTCAAGCCCTATGCGGATGCGCCGGGGCAGACGGGTCTGGGGTTCCTGACCGATGCGCAACTGCAGAACCAGATGAGCCGCGCGGCGATGGACGGGTTCCAGGTCGCGGTGCACGCGATCGGCGACAAGGCCGATCAGCAGGTGCTCGACGCGATCCAGGTCGAGAGCGAGACCTACACCGGCGACCGGCGCTGGCGTGTCGAGCATGCGCAGATCGTCGATCCCGCCGACCTTCCGCGTTTCGGCAAGTTCGGCACGATCGCGTCGATGCAGCCGACGCACCAGACGAGCGACCGCGCAATGGCCGAGGCACGGCTTGGGCCGAACCGCCTGACGGGCGCGTATGCGTGGAAGTCGATGCTGGCCAATGGGTCGAAGCTCGCATTCGGGACCGACTTCCCGGTCGAGAAGCCCGACCCGTTCGCGACATGGGCCGCGGCGTTCACGCGGCAGGATGCGGATGGCCAGCCGCAGGGCGGATGGCAGCCGCAGGAACTGATCACGCGCGAGCAGGCATGGTGGGCGATGACCGGGGCCGCCGCCTATGCGGGGTTTGCGGAAACCAAGTTCGGTGCGCTGGCACCGGGGCAGCGTGCGGACTTCATCATCGTCGATCGTGATCCAACGCTCGCGTCGCCCACCGACCTGCGGACGACCAAGGTCGAACAGACCTGGATCGGCGGCGAGAAGATGTGGGAGCGCAAATAGGCGCAGCGCCACTGCCGGACGGGGGCGGTGCGTCGCAGCGCGCCGCCGGCATCGGGGCCTGAGACCATCGACATGAAAAGGACCGCGGCGCCCCTGGCTCCGCGGTCCTTTTTATTGTCCGTCGATGGCGTGTCAGGCGACCTGGGTTTCGACCAGCTCGTCGGGCTCGCGCAGGACATAGCCGCGGCCCCAGACGGTCTCGATATAGTTCTCGCCGTCGCAGGCCAGGCTGAGCTTCTTGCGCAGCTTGCAGATGAAGACGTCGATGATCTTCAGTTCGGGCTCGTCCATCCCGCCATACAGGTGGTTGAGGAACATTTCCTTGGTGAGCGTCGTGCCCTTGCGCAGCGAAAGCAGCTCCAGCATCGCATATTCCTTGCCGGTCAGGTGGACGCGGCTGCCGTCGACCTCGACCGTCTTGGCGTCGAGATTGACCGCGAGCTTGCCCGTGCGGATGACCGACTGGCTGTGCCCCTTCGAACGACGGACGACGGCGTGGATGCGCGCGATCAGTTCCTCGCGGTGGAACGGCTTGGTGACGTAATCGTCGGCACCGAACCCGAAGCTGCGGACCTTCGAGTCCATCTCGTTGACGCCCGACAGGATCAGCACCGGGGTCGCGACACGCGCGACGCGCAGGCGCTTCAGAACGTCGTAGCCGTGCATGTCCGGCAAATTCAGGTCGAGCAGGATGATGTCGTAATCATATAGTTTGCCCAGATCGAGGCCTTCTTCACCGAGGTCGGTGATGTAGACGTTGAATCCTTCGGTCGTGAGCATGAGCTCGATCGCCTTGGCGGTGGTCGGTTCGTCCTCGATCAACAGCACGCGCATGGGTCGTTCCCCGTTTACGAACGCGACAGCCCCTGCTCCGCTATTCGCCTTGATTCATTAACCAAACAACATCTGAAGGCAAAAGGTTAATTTCGACTTAAGTGCGTAAGGACGCTATGTTTTTGGACGAATACGACAAGTTTCGCGCGGAAGCGCGCGACCTGCACGTAAAGACTTCGCGCCGATTTATGGACCATCACGGCGTAGTATTTCCGGCAGGCGCGAGGGAATGCCAGTGAAATCCGTCGCGTTCGAGCAGGGCGTCCGCGGAGTCCGGACCCAGGCTTCCCGCGGGATACGGGTCGGGCGCGCCCTCTTCTGCCCATATGTCGAGGAACGGCTGCACCGCGGCCCAGCCTGCCTCGATCGCGTCGGCGCGCTGGAACAGTGTCTGGTCGCCGGCGAACAGATCGTGGATCAGCGATTCATATCCGGTCATCGCGCCGATATCGAACCGATCCGCATAGCGGAAATCGAGCGCGATCGGCGCGGTGTCGACTTCTAGCCCGGGGCGCTTGATGTTGATGTCCATGCTCAGTCCCTCGTCGGGCTGGATCTGGATGATCAGCCGGTTGGGGGGCAGCATTTCGGCAGCGGTCTTGTGGAACTGCGCGAAGGGAACGGGCTTGAACGTGATGACGACCTCGGTGTCGCGAATCGCCATCGCCTTGCCCGTCCGCAGGTAGAAGGGCACACCCGCCCAGCGCCATGTGTCGACCATGAGCTTGAGTGCGACATAGGTTTCGGTCGTGCTGTCGGTGGCGATATCGGGCGACTCGGTAAAGCCGGCGACGTCGCGCTCGCCGATCCGCCCATGCGTATAGACACCCCGGACGCCGTTGCGGCGGGCCTTGGTCGGCGTGTAACGCCGGACCGCCTTCAGCACCTTGCCCTTCTCGTTGCGCACCGCTTCGGCGTCGAAGCTCGCGGGCGGTTCCATCGCAACCATCGCCAGCAGCTGGAACAGGTGGTTGGGCACCATGTCGCGCAGCGCACCCGTGGCATCGTAGAAGCGGCCGCGCGTGCCGACGTCGACGGTCTCGGCGGCGGTGATCTGGACATGGGCGATACAGTCCGCGTTCCAGACACGCTCGATCATCATGTTCGCAAAGCGCGCGGTCATGATGTTCTGGACGGTTTCCTTGCCGAGGAAATGGTCGATCCGGTACACCTGCGTCTCGGCGACCTTGGCGAGGATGCGCGCGTTGAGCGCCTGCGCGGATGCGAGATCGTGGCCGAACGGCTTCTCGATCGCGATACGGCGGAACGCGTTGCGCTGCTCCCTGGTCAGGTCGTGATCGGCGAGCTTGTCGACGATGTCGCCGAAGAACTTGGCCGGGACCGCCAGATAGAACGCGGCATTGCCCGACACGCGCGCCTTGATCTGGTCGTAGACCGCGTCCTGCGTGAAATCGCCCTGAATATAATGGATGTGCTGTTGCAGCTTCGACCATGCTTCGTCCTGGTCGGGCGTGGCATGGCTGCCGGCCTGCTGGCGGAAATCGCTGAGCGCGCCACGCAACGCGGCGTCATCGCCGGGCTCGATGCCGATCCCCAGTACGGAAAAGTCCGCCCCCAGCATGCCCAGCCGGGTCATGTTGGTCAGCGCGGGCATCAGGAGGCGGCGCGTCAGGTCTCCCATCGCGCCGAAGATCACGAGCGTCGTCGGCGGGGCAGGGGCTATCGGTACGGTCATGCGGTCACGGTCCGGAACAGCGGCTGTACGGGCATCGGTTTCCTTTCACGATCTATGTTGCAAGTGCCCGGCACGCCGCATTGTTCCCCAGCCAGCCGATCGCATCTCCACGAACGATCGCCCGGCGGATCAGCCCGGGTCGCGCAGCTTCGCGCCGAGAAATGCGATCAGCGTCTCGACGCGCGCAGGACGCAAGGGGCTGGGCGGGGTGAGCAGATGGAGGCCAATCGGCGCGGGCGCCCAGTCGTCGAGGATCGTCACCAATGCCCCCGACGCGAGATGCGCGTCGATGATGAAATCGGGCAGGCGCGCAATGCCAAGCCCCGCGATCAGCGCCGGGACCACCGCCTCTCCGCTGTTCGCGGTCAGCGGTCCCTGCAGACGCACCGACACGTCGGCACCGCCCGGGCCATGAAAGCGCCACGGCCCAACGACGTTCGAATAGCCGATCAGCCGGTGCTCGCCGAGTTGCCCCGGGTGCGTCGGCGTTCCGTTGGTGGCGAGATAGGCGGGTGCTGCGACGATGTGCGTCTGGATCGTGCACAATCGTCGCGCGCGCAGCGAACTGTCGGGCAGTTCGGCGATGCGGAGCGCGACGTCGAACCCCTCCGCGACGATGTCGACGCGCGCATCGGACAGATGCAGGTCGATCTCGATCCCGGGATGCGCGAGCAGGAATTCCGCGAGCAGCGGCGCGACGTTGGTGATGCCGAAGCTCATCGGTGCGGCCAGCCGTACGCGCCCCGTCGGCGCGGTGGCGGCATCGTTCGCCGATTCCTCGGCAAGCCGGGCTTCGGCGAGGATGCGTGCGGCATGCTCGGCAAGCGGCTTGCCCGCTTCCGTCAGCGCGAGGCGGCGCGACGTGCGATGGAACAGCGACTGGCCCAGATGCGCCTCGAGACGCGTGATCGCCTTGGACACCGTCGCCTTGCTCAACCCGATCGCATCGGCGGCGGCGCTGAACGAACGATGCTCGACGACGCTGGCGAAAATCGCCCAGGCTTCGAGATCGGGCAGGCGCATGGACGGGCTCTCCGCAGCAAAGCGCTATAGCTAGCGGGGGAAACGATCGGTTTCCAGCGTTTCTATTTACGGCGTGATCGCATCGCCTATCTTGGTGCCAACAGGTGGAGACATGCAATGACCACGACTCTCGGCACTTCCCGCGCGACCGCCCCCGTCAAGGCGGAGCGTCGCGCGTTCGAAAGTCTTGGCCACGCCGATCACGGCTGGCTCAAGGCGCGGCATCACTTTTCGTTCGCGAACTACTACGACCCCGCCCGGATGGGCTGGGGCGCGATCCGCGTCTGGAACGACGACGAGATCGGCGCGCAGTCGGGTTTTCCGCCGCATCCGCACCAGGACATGGAGATCATCACCTATGTCCGCAGCGGCGCGATCACGCACCAGGATCTCGCTCGGCAACAAGGGGCGTACCGAGGCGGGCGACGTCCAGGTGATGAGCGCCGGATCGGGCGTGCGGCATGCCGAGTATAATCTCGAGCCAGAGACGACGACGATCTTCCAGATCTGGATCGAACCAAGCCGCAAGGGCGGTTCGCCGAGCTGGGGCGCCAAGCCCTTCCCGAAGGGCGAGCGGTCGGGGCAGTTCGTGACGCTGGCCAGCGGCTTTGCCGACGATGCCGACGCGCTGCCGATCCGTGCGAACGCGCGGGTGCTCGCGGCGACGCTCAAGGCCGGCGACAGCGTCGATTATGCGATCGGCGACGGACGCCACGTCTATCTGGTGCCTGCGACGGGCGCGATCACGATCGACGACGAACGCTATGCCGCGCGCGATGGCGCGGCGCTTTCGGGCGGCCAGACGGTGACGATCACGGCTCAAGACGACGCCGAGATCGTTCTGGTGGACTCGGAATAACACTCCGCCCTTCCAAACGCGGAAGGGCATCTCACGCGAAGGATAGTCTGCATGACCAAGGTTCTCGTCCTCTATTACTCGTCCTACGGCCATATCGAGCAGATGGCGGATGCCGTCGCCGAGGGTGCCCGCTCCGGCGGGGCCGACGTCGATATCCGTCGCGTGGCGGAAACCGCGCCGAAGGCCGTCGTCGAGTCCGCGCATTTCAAGACCGACACCGCGCATGCCGAAATCGAGGGCCCCGACGCGCTGAAGGACTATGACGCGATCATCGTTGGCGCGCCCACGCGGTTCGGCCGGATGCCCGCGCAGATGGCATCGTTCTGGGATACGACCGGCGGGCTGTGGTTCTCGGGCGCACTGGTCGGCAAGGTCGGCGGCGCGTTCACCTCGACCGCGAGCCAGCATGGCGGGCAGGAGACGACGCTGTTCTCGATCCTGACCAATCTGCTCCATCACGGCATGACGATCGTCGGGCTCGATTACGGCTTCCAGGCGCAGATGGGCGTCGACGAGGTCAAGGGCGGCTCGCCGTACGGCGCGACGACGATCTCTGATGGCGACGGCAGCCGCATGCCGAGCAGCGTCGAGCTCGACGGTGCGCGCTATCAGGGCAAGCGGATCGCCGAGACGGCCGCCAAGCTCAAGTAAGACGGGCCCGACGGACCCATGGCGAAAGCGCCGCAGCCGCGTTCAGCGTCTGCGGCGCTTTTTCTTGAATCGATCGCCGGGGCCGCAATCACGGGAATCGGCGGCGGCGCGGTGAAACGGACGACGATTGGCTGGATGCCGGGGTCGGCCGGATAGAGGCTGCGGGCCTTGGCGAAAACGAAACGCGCCCTGGCGGCTCCCGGCGCGTCGCCGCTGGTCCCAACCCAGCGCCAGTGCCACGGCTCCCATTTGACGTTCTGCTTGTTGCCGCCGGGAAAGCTCTGCTCGAACCCGAAGCGGGGCGCGTTGGCCCGAAGCCAGCGCGCGGCCGGGGTGGCGGCCATGCACGCCTCGGCATCCGGGCAGCCATTGGCGGGACGCACGGCAAAGTCGAGCGCATAGCCCGTCGAATGCTCGCTATAGCCGGGCGGCGCGACCGAGATCGCACGGTCGGAGGCATCGGCGCCCGACTCGCGACAAAAGACGCTGCGCTGCCGGGCGATCGAGCGCTGGCAGGACAGTCCGCGGATCTGGCCCATGACGGCGGGATCGTTCTGCGCCGCTGCGATGAGGCGGAGCAGGTCGGGCAGGATGTCGCGACGCACGATGCATGGTTGCCCGATCGTGAACTCGGCCGGAGTCGCGACGAGTTCGTCGAGCGGCGCGTCCCCGTAGGGAAGATGCCCGAAGGCGCGCCCGTCGGCGGCGATCGCGGCGCTTTGTCCGGCGCAAAGCTGCGCCTCGGCGGCGGCTGGAACGACGAGCGCCGCCAGCAGGAGTGTGCAACGCAACATGATGCAGGCTCTGGCATGCGGGCGCCGATACTGGCAAGGGCGGGCAATGCATGGTGAACGCGTACTCTTCCTCGACGGCGAGGCCCTGGTGATCGACAAGCCCGCAGGGCTGCCGGTCGATCCCCTCGTGACGGCTCGCTCAGCCTCGAAAACCATCTCGAAAGCCTGAAGTTCGGCTTTCAGCGCTGGCCGATGGCGGTCCACCGCCTCGATCGTGACACGAGCGGCTGTCTGCTCCTGTCGCGCAATCCCAAGGCGCATGCGCGGTTGCAGCAGGCGTTCGAGCAGGGGCTGGTATCGAAACGCTATCTCGCGGTGCTCGACGGCGTGCCCGCAGAGGAGAGCGGTCTGATCGACATTCCGCTCGGCAAGGTGAGCACCGCCGCGGAGGGCTGGCGGATGGTCGAGGATCCCAAGGGCAAGGCGGCGCGGACGGGCTGGCGCGTGCTGGCGAGTCGCGACGGGCGATCGCTGGTCGAGTTCATCCCGCAGACGGGGCGGACTCACCAGATCCGCGTTCACGCAGCGCTGGGCCTGGGCGCCGCGGTGGTCGGCGATCCCGTCTATGGCCGCAAGGACCCGCTGGGCATGATGCTCCACGCGCAGAAGCTCGTCGTGCCGCGCGCCGGCAAGCCCGACGTCATCGGCGTGGCGCCGTTGCCCGAGCGGTTCGCGGTCGCCGGGTTCGATGCCGAGCCGGAGTCACCCGACGCACCCGCTCCGGTCGTCGCGGAGACCGACGCCGAATCCGACAATGGCTGAATTGCCCGGCGCTTCCCTGTTCGAGGGGGCGATCGAGGAGCGGTTCCTGGCGGCGTCCGGGCCTGGCGGGCAGAACGTCAACAAGGTTGCGACCGCGTGCCAGCTGCGCGTCGACGTCTTCGCGCTCGGGCTGCATCCCGAGACGTACCGCCGGCTGAAGATCGCGGCGGGCAGCCGAATGACCGCGAGCGGCGTCCTGGTCGTGACCGCGCGGCGCTTCCGCACGCAGGAGGCCAACCGCGCCGACGCGCGCGAGCGGGTGCTCGAGTTGATCGCACAGGCGGAGCAGCGCGAGGCGCGGCGCGTGAAGACCAAGCCGTCCAAGGCGGCCAAGGCCCGGCGGGTGGATACGAAGAAGGTGCGCAGCTCGGTCAAGGCGGGGCGGGGCCGCGTCCGCGAGGATTGAGCCGGTATCTGGCTGACCGCTGCGATTGATCGGTGTGCGTGCACCGACCGGTCGGGTTCCACGGCCTTTTGCAAAGCATCGTTTCCGCGGGCACCGGTTGGCGCGGCGGTCGCCCCGCTCTAGATGCGCATCCACAGGACGCGGTGATTGAAAGGCGATCATGTACCAGTTCGATATTTCCGGTGGCTCGAAGGCCGAATTGTACCGTGACCTGCTCGCCGCGCTCGACGCGTTGACGCATGACGAGCGCGATGCGGTTGCGAACATGGCGAATGCCGCGGCGCTGATCTGGGAATATCTGCCCGACCTGAACTGGGCCGGGTTCTACCGCGCGGTCGACGGCGAACTGGTGCTGGGGCCGTTTCAGGGCAAGGTCGCGTGCATCCGGATCGCGATGGGCAAGGGCGTGTGCGGCACCGCTGCGGCGGAGCGCACGACGCAACTGGTCGAGGATGTGCACGCGTTCCCCGGGCACATTGCCTGCGACGCGGCGAGCCGGTCCGAACTGGTGGTGCCGATCGTCACCGACGGGCGACTGATCGGCGTGCTCGATCTCGACAGTCCCGAGCCGGCGCGGTTCGATCGCGAGGATGCGGCAGGCTGTGAAAAGCTCGTCGCGCTGCTGGCGTCGCGGATGGCCTGAGCCGGTTGGAGCACCGCGCGGTGCTCCGAATCGGGACTGTGTCGTTGCTGGCAGGTCGGTCACCGCTTTGGTATCCAGCGCAGACCGCGTGGCTGAGATGCGGCGGGGGTGACGGGCGCAGGGAGAGCGAGACGATGCGGAACAGGGTGATTGCAGGCGTCGGACTGGCGTTCGCCGCGACGGGCAGCCTCGCCGTGGCCCAGCAACCGCCCGGGACGACCTATCGCGCGCCGGGTGCGAGGCCCGCGGCCGTGGCCCGCCCGGTTGCGCCGCCTGCCGGCACCCGCCCGGCTGCCGCGCCGCGCCTGGTCCATTCCGCGACGCCGACCGCCACAACGCCGCGCCGTGCGCGCTGGGGCAGCAAGGTCGGCGGGCGCTGGTGGGCCGGGGCCAATGCCCCTGGCGGCTGGAACAGCTACCGCCGGCCAACGCGTGGTTCGGCGTTGCCGCCCTATTGGATCGCGCCGCGGTTCGCGGTTAACGACTGGTCCAGCTATGCGTTGCCGCAACCACCGCAAGGCTATGCCTGGACCCGCTATTACGACGATGCGGTCCTCATCGACAGTCGCGGATCAGTGTACGATACGATGGGTGGGCTGGACTGGGACCGGGTCGACCGGCCCGTGCGTCCCGGTGTCGACTATGCGCAGGTCGACCGGACGACCTTGGTCACCGCCCGGCCGGCCTATCCCGCGCCACGCATCGCGGCCCCACGCGGGCTGCAGGGCGACGACCGCGTCACGATGTCCCCGTCGCCGCGGCGTGACACGGGCGCAGGCGGCGCCGTCGCGGGCGCCGCGGTGGGTGGTCTGGCCGGCAACGTCATCGCAGGACGTGGCAACCGGCTGGGCGGGACGCTGATCGGCGCGGGCGTCGGCGCGGCGGCGGGCTATGCCATCGACAAGGCCGAGGACCGGGGCCGTCCCGCGCCGCCGCCCTTGCCGCCGCGACGTGGTGGTCCGGACTATCGCGACCGGGATGCCGGTCGGGTCTATGCCGGTGCCGTGGACGGCGGGCGCGGCTTTGACGGCCCCCGATACGATGGTCCCCGGTACGATGATCCCCGGTATGAAGATCCCGGCTACGACGGCCCGCGCGACAGCGATCGGTATTTCGACGGGCGTGACTATGACGATCCGCGCTATGACGGGCCCGTTTATGACGATCCGGGCTACGAAGACCGCCCGGTTTATGTCGATGGCCGGGCAGGCCTCGCGGGCGGGCGTTGGGTGTCGCCCGACGGCATGACGACCGTGACGACGACGGGGGGGCCTATCCCTCGGTCCGGAGTTATCCGGGCGGGTCGTCGACGACGGTGGTGATCCAGTCGGCGCCGGTCACGACGACCACGACGACGACCGAATACATCACCGAGCCGGTCCGCTACACGACGCATGGCCCACGCACGACACGCACCAAGACGCGGTACGTGAAGTCGCGCGCCACCAGATAGGCGGCGCGCGGGGACGCTCGACCGCGATTAGCGGCGGCGTTCGCGGCCGGCGAAGGTCACGGTGCTCTCGCTGCCGTCCGCGCTCAAGGCAGACACACCGACGAAGTGATCGTCGACGGGGGTCTGTTTGAGCAGCGTCTCGGTGGCGGTGACATCCCGCATGTCCTTCCAGTCCTGCGTATCGTTACGCCGCCAGCGGACGCGATAGCCTGCAGCACCCGGCACTGCGGCCCATTTCACCTGCGTGTCGCGCGACAGCGCGCCGGCGATCGTCACGTCGGCGGGCGCGGCGGGCGCGGCCGCGAGGCGCGCGAGCGTCGCGACGTTGATCGCGGTGACCTTGGCGAGATACGGGAAATCCATCGCGGCGATCGTGTCGCCATACTCGACCTCGTTCTCGGTGCGCAGATCCTGGTGCTGGCGATCCCAGTTCTCGGCGGCGACGGAGAAGCGCACGGCCGGATAGCCGAGCTTGAGAAACGGCTCGTGATCGCCGCCGCGGCCGAACCGGTCGGGGCGACGGTCGAGCATCACGTCGAGCCCGCCGGGGATCGTCTGCGCGATGCCGTCGATCGTCTTGGCGAGTGCGCGGCTGGGGCCGTCGTCCTCGCCACCCTCGGCCCGGCGGCCGATCTGTGCGGCGAGATCCTCGGAGGCGCGGATGCCCTCGGAGAACACCCGGACGCTCGACGCCATGCGCACGCCGCCCTGGCCGACCGTGTTGCCGACGATGTCGTTGTTGAGCATCGCGCTGACCGCCCAGCCGCGCGCCTTGGCGGTATCGGCGAGCAGTTCGGCGCCCCACAGCCCCTGCTCCTCACCCGAGAAGACCGCGTAGACGATCGTCGCGTCGAACGTGCGCGTCGACAGCGCGCGTGCCGCCTCGAGCACCAGCGCGACGCCCGAGGCATTGTCGTTCGCACCCGGCGCATCGCTCGTCACGTTCATGACGTCGGTCACGCGGCTGTCGATATGCGCGCCGACGATGATGACGCGGTTCGGATCGCGGCCCTTCTGGATGCCGAGCACGTCCTCGACATAGACGCCGGTCGGTGCGCGCGGACCCGAGACGGTGCGCCCGATCCGCTCGACGGTGATGCAGCCGCCACAGCCGCGACCGATCTCGGTAAAGCGCGCCGCGGCCCAGCGGCGCGCGGCACCGATGCCCCGCTTCGGATCGGTGGTCGTGGAGGCGGTGTGGCGCGTGCCGAACCCGACCATCGCGGTCACATCGGCCTTGAGGCGGGTGGCGGAGGGCGCGGGAAGCGCGGCGGCGGCTGCGGCGAGCAGCGGGAGGGCAAGAATTGGCATCGCCGCCATCGTGGCGGCTTCGGCCGGGGAGCTCAAGCGGGGAGTGTTGGATTTGAGGAGTTTAGCGCTTCACCTCCGCCATCTCGCTTCTCCGTCATCCTGACGAAAGTCAGGACCCAGGGTTTCAAGCGTGCCGCCAGTGGCTCTGGGTCCTGACTTTCGTCAGGATGACGGGAGCGCTCGGCCATATGAAGGGCGCTCGGCCATACGGGCTCGCCGGAGGTCGTCAGCTCAGCCGGTCGATCGCCTCGCTCGTCAGCGATCCCGGGATGATCATCACCGGCACCGGCAGCGCACCCGCGTCGGTACCCGAGAAATGCGCGATCAGGTCGCCCGGTGCACCGCTCGCGGCCGCACCGAGGACGAGTGCGGCGATGTCCGGGTTGGCGGCGATCATCTCGCGGATGATCTTGGGGCCTTCGCCCTCGCGGACGGTGATCGACGGCCGCAGGTCGGATTCCTCGATCAGCGTCCCTGCCGCAGCCGCGACGAGACCCTCGGCATGCAGCCGCGCCTCCTCCTCGATCGTCGCCTGGACGCCGCCAAAGGCGATGAATTCCTGCGGCGGGATCAGCGTGAGGATCTCGACGCCGCCGCCGGTCTTCACCGCACGGCGCGCGGCGAAGCGCAATGCGATCCCCGCTTCGGGCGATTCGTCGATCACCACCAGATAGACGCGCATCTCGTTTCCCCTCCCGTTTTCGCGCTCTTGGTGACGTGCGGATGCGGTTCGCGCAAGGGGATCACACCGCCGCGGGGTTGACCCGGAGGGGCGGGGGCGCGAGTAGGCGTGCCGTTACGTAACGCCCTGGGGAAATCCATGTCGATCGAGATCAAAATGCCTGCCCTGTCGCCGACCATGGAGGAGGGCACCCTCGCCAAATGGCTGGTGAAGGAAGGCGACACCGTGAAGTCCGGCGACATCATGGCCGAGATCGAGACCGACAAGGCCACGATGGAGTTCGAGGCGGTCGATGAAGGCGTGATCGCGAAGATCCTCGTCGCCGAGGCAAGCGACAACGTGAAGGTCGGCACCGTCATCGCGATCCTCGCCGAGGAAGGCGAGGACGCATCGTCGATCGAGGCGCCGACCAAGAGCGAAACGCCTGCGCCCGCCGCCAAGGAATCCGAGAGCAAGCCCGATCCCAAGGATCCGAACGATACCGGCAGCGAGGCAAAGCCCGTGTCGCGGACGGCGGAGACGGCGGAGGATCATGGGCGCCCAGCCGATGCTGGTGCCGCACCTGCGCCCACGCCCGCGCCCGCTGCTGCCAGCGGTGATCGTGTGAAGGCGAGCCCGCTCGCGCGTCGCCTTGCCGCCGACAAGGGCATCGACCTTGGCGCGGTGTCCGGTTCGGGGCCGAAGGGTCGCATCGTCAAGGCCGACGTCGACAGCGCGAAGCCGGGCGCAGCGCCCGCCGCGAAGACCGAAGCCGCTGCGCCGGCCGCGTCCGCTGCCGCCCCGGCGCCTGCCGCCAGGCCTGCGACCGTGCCGGACATCCCGCACGAGGCGACCAAGCTCAGCAACGTGCGCAAGACGATCGCGCGGCGCCTGACCGAGTCGAAGCAGACCGTTCCGCACATCTACCTGACCGTGAACATCCGTCTCGACGCGCTGCTCAAGCTGCGCGGCGAGCTGAACACGAGCCTCGAATCGCGCGGCGTGAAGCTGTCGGTCAACGATCTGCTGATCAAGGCGCAGGCCGTCGCACTGATGCAGGTCCCGACGTGCAACGTGATGTTCACGCCCGACCAGCTGATCTCGTTCCAGCGTGCCGACATCTCGGTCGCGGTGAGCACGCCGTCGGGGCTGATAACGCCGATCATCGTCGGCGCGGACACCGCCTCGCTGTCGTCGATCTCGACGCAGATGAAGGACCTCGCCGCGCGCGCACGCGACGGCAAGCTGAAGCCCGAGGAATATCAGGGCGGCACCGCCTCGATCAGCAACATGGGCATGTTCGGCATCACGCAGTTCGATGCGGTCATCAACCCGCCGCAGGCGATGATCCTCGCGGTCGGGGCGGGCGAGAAGCGTCCGTACGTCGTCGGCGACGAGCTTACCGTGGCGACCGTGATGTCGGCGACCGGCAGCTTCGATCACCGTGCGATCGACGGCGCGGACGGTGCGCAGTTCATGAAGGCGTTCAAGCATCTGGTCGAGAACCCGCTGGGCATGCTGGCGTAAGACCGTGACCGCTGTGGCCCCTCTCCCGTTCGCCCTGAGCGAAGTCGAAGGGCATGAGTCCCATGTGCCTCGACTTCGCTCGGCACGAACGGGATTGGGCCGGCGCGCGTCATGACCAGGACGGCCATCGAGATCCTGCACATCCTCGCCGGGCTGGCGGTCGCGGTCGCGATCACATGGGCGGCGGCGTGGTCCTATCCGCTCGGGCAGGACGTGATCTGGTGGTGCGGCGCGGCGGCGATGGTCGTGACGGTGATCATGGGGATCGGGCCGCTGCGGCAGGCCCGCCTGCGCGACAGGCAGGTAGACAGGAGCGAGGCGTGAGCGAGCTGCCACCCGAGAAGGCGCCGACGATCCGCGTCACCGCGATGCCCGCCGACGCCAATCCGTACGGCGACATCTTCGGCGGATGGCTGATGGGGCAGATGGATCTTGCCGCCGGATCGGTCGCGTCGCGACGCAGCGGTGGTCGTGCGGTGACGATCGCGGCGGACGCGATGAAGTTCCACATGCCCGTCATCGTCGGCGACGAGGTATCGGTCTACGCGGAGCTAATCGCGGTCGGCCGTACGTCGATGACGATCGAGGTCGAGGCCTGGCGCCGTGCGCGCCACAGCAACGACAGCTGCAAGGTCACGCAGGCGCGTTTCATTTTCGTGGCGGTCGGCGACGACCGCAAACCGCGGCCCGTGCCGCCGGCAAATTCCTGATTCAATGAAGGACTCTATTCATGGCTGACACCTTTGATCTGGTCATCCTGGGTTCGGGCCCGGGCGGATATGTCGCGGCAATCCGCGCGAGCCAGCTCGGCCTCAAGGTCGCGATCGTCGAGCGCGAGCGCCTGGGCGGCATCTGCCTCAACTGGGGCTGCATCCCGACCAAGGCGCTGCTGCGCACGTCGGAAATCTATCACTACATGCAGAACGCCGAGAGCTATGGCCTGAAAGCGGACAATGTCGGGTTCGACCTCGCCAAGGTCGTCGACCGCAGCCGCAAGGTCGCGGGCCAGCTGAACGCGGGCGTGAAGGGCCTGATGAAGAAGAACAAGGTGACCGTCGTGGAAGGCGTCGGCACCGTGACCGCAAAAGGCAAGCTGAGCGTCAAGCAGGGCGACAAGACCGTCGAGCTGGAGGCCAAGAACATCATCGTCGCCACCGGCGCGCGCGCGCGCGACCTGCCGTTCGCCAAGGCCGACGGGAAGACCATCTGGACCTATCGTCACGCGATGGTGCCGACCGAAATGCCGACCAAGCTTCTGGTCATCGGATCGGGCGCGATCGGCGTCGAGTTCGCCAGCTTCTACAACGACATGGGCGCCGACGTGACGATCGTCGAGATGCTCCCGCGGATCCTGCCGGTCGAGGACGAGGAGGTCTCCGCGTTCATGGACAAGGCGCTGACCAAGCAGGGCATCACGCTCCTGACCGGCACCGGCCTCGAAGGCCTCGCGCCATCGGGCAGCGGCGTCACCGCGAAGATCAAGCACAAGGACGGCAAGGTCGTCGAGGAGACGTTCAGCCACGCGATCGTCGCGATCGGCATCGTCCCCAACACCGAGAATATCGGGCTGGAGGCTTTGGGCGTCGAGACCGACCGCGGGCACATCAAGACCGACGGTTATGGCCGCACCAATGTCGACGGCATCTGGGCGATCGGCGACGTCACCGGCGCGCCGTGGCTCGCGCACAAGGCCAGCCATGAGGGGATCATCGCGGTCGAGAAGATCGCCGGCGGTTCGCCGCACCAGATGGACAAGGCCAACATCCCCGGCTGCACCTATTCGCGCCCGCAGGTCGCGAGCGTCGGCATGACCGAGGCCAAGGCCAAGGAAGCCGGCTATGAGCTCAAGGTCGGCAAGTTCCCGTTCATCGGCAACGGCAAGGCGATCGCGCTCGGCGAGGCCGAGGGGTTCGTGAAGACGGTGTTCGACGCGAAGACTGGCGAGCTGCTCGGCGCGCACATGGTCGGTGCGGAAGTGACCGAGCTGATCCAGGGCTATGTCGTCGCGCGCCAGCTCGAGACGACCGAGGCCGAGCTGATGGAAACGGTGTTCGCACACCCGACGCTCAGCGAGATGATGCACGAGAGCGTCCTCGCCGCCTATGGCCGCGCGATTCACTACTAGGCGGTTCGCGGTTGCAGGACGGTCGGGATCGGCGGCGGCAACGCCGGGTCCCGGCCTCCCCGCGGCAACGGCGGCTAGGTCCAGTACAGGATCCGCGCATGCGGAAGCCGGTCGGCGATCGCGCGTTCGAAGCAGGTGCGCAGCGCACGCATCGTCGCGGCGTCGTAAACCTGCTTCTCGGTCCCGAACTTGGTCCGCTTCGTCACGCGGTTGGCGCCCGTCATGTCGAGCGCCGATCCGGGATACCAGCTGTCGAGCACGGCCTTCGACCCGGGATTGTACCGGTGCGTGATCAATTCGACCGTCAGGTCGAGCTCGGGCAGCCCGTGCAGTGCGGTGGCGACGTCGTCGATGAGGCCCGCATAGGCATCCTCCCAACCCGGCGCGGCGATGATCGGGGCGATCGTCAGTCCGATCGGATAGCCGGCCTCCGCCATCTGCCGCAACGCCTGCAGACGCCGACCGACGGGCGCGGTGCCGCCTTCGAACCGCGCAAAGGCCTTCGGGTTGAGCGAGGCGCGCATCCGCGTCCGGCCGCCGTGATCGAGCGAGAGGAGCGGGGCGACGTCGGCGAACTTGGTCGTGAACCGCAACTGCGCGTCGACGTCCCAGCGCCCAAACGCCGCGATCATCGTCGACAGCGACCCGGTCAGCGGTTCGAGTGCAAGCGGATCGGTATAGCAGGACGCCTCGAACGTCGTGCCCTCGTGCGCGCGGTGCGCGCTGCGCGTGGTGATCATGCCTTGGCCGAGATAGGCGGGGAGCGCGTCGAGGATCTCGTCAAGATTGGCATAGACGCGCGTGATCGGCGGCCCCTTGAGCGACCCCGCCAGATAGCAATAGCTGCAATGCGCGGGGCAGCCCTCGGCAAGGTCGACCCGCCAGTCCGCACTGGGCGCGATCGGTTGGAATTTGCGCTTCGACGGCGGCGCGACGACGACCGCGAGCGTCGCCTTCGCATCGACATAGGCGCGACGGGGGTCGTCGGCGAAGTCGAGGTTGAGCCGATCGCCGGGCAATTCGACGATTTCGACGCCGAGCGCCGCCGCCCGGTCGACGATCGATCGCCCGTGCGCGAAACCGCGTGCCGACCGCGTGATCAGGAGGCGCCGCGGACGCCATCCGGCAGCCTCCGGACGCGGTGAAGAGGGAAGGGGCTGCACGTCTGCACAACGGGCGGCGGCATCGGTTGTTCACGATGATGCAACGAAACAGCAGGATTTCGCGCGCAGGAGGATACCGAGGCTCTTCAGACAGTTAAGGCAATATCTGTTGCCGGGAGCCAATATGAAAACGATCCTTGTCGCCGCCAGCCTGATCGGGCTGGCGACATCCGCGGGTGCGCAGGTGCCGGGGGATGCCAAAGCCGGCGCACAGCCGGTCATCGGCCTGAAATCGCAGCCGGCGCCTTACGACACCAAGTCGGTGATCAATCACCCCAGGACGATCGGATGGCCCGAGGGGCGCAAGCCGGTCGCACCGCAGGGGTTCGCGGTGACCAGATTCGCCGGCGGGCTCGACTATCCGCGCCAGGCTCTGCTGCTGCCCAATGGCGACGTGCTCGTCGCCGAGGCGCGGACCAAGCCGAAGCTCGATGCCGATCCCGAAGTCCAGCGGGGACAGGCCTTGTCGAAGACGACCGGGTTCAGCGCCAACCGCATCACGCTGTTGCGCGATACGAACCGCGATGGCGTGGCGGAGCAGCGTTTCGTCCTGCGCGACGGGCTCAACCAGCCGTTCGGGATGCAGTATACCAATGGCCGGCTCTATGTCGCAAACACCGACGGCGTGGTCAGCTTCCCGTTCACGCCGGGCCAGACGCGGATCGATGCAGCGCCCAAGCCGCTCGTCGCGCTTCCCGCGGGCGGGTACAACAACCACTGGACGCGCAACCTGCTGATCAGTCCCGATCAGCGCACGCTCTACGTCTCGGTCGGATCGGCCTCGAACGTTGGCGAGCACGGCATGGACGAGGAAAAGCGTCGCGCCGCGATCCTGGCGATCGACCTGAGCAGCGGCCGCGAGACGCTGTACGCCTCGGGCCTGCGCAATCCGGTGGGGATGGCGTGGGCGCCCGGTTCGCCGGTGTTGTGGGCCGCGGTCAACGAACGCGACGAACTGGGCGACGACATCTCGCCCGACTATCTGGTCGGCGTGAAGCCGGGTGGCTTCTATGGCTGGCCATACAGCTATTACGGCAAGCAGGATCCCCGGCATGCCAACGAGAAGCGCGAATTGCTGGCGACGACCTTGATGCCCGATGTCGCGGTCGGGCCGCATGCGGCGGCGTTGGGGCTGGCGTTCGCCAAGGGGACGCCGACGACGCAGCAGACCGCCTATGTCGCGCGGCACGGATCGTGGAACCGGTCGAGCTTCATCGGCTATGACGTGCTGTCGGTGCCGTTTGCAGCCGGACGTCCGACCGCGGCGCCGCGGCCGTTCCTGACCGGGTTCGTCGCGGACGAAAAGAAGGGCGAGGTCTATGGCCGCCCCGTCAGCGTCCAGACCCGCGAGGACGGCGCGGTGTTCGTGGTCGACGACGCCGGTGACACCGTCTGGATGGTGCGACGCTCGTCGTGACCCGGCGTTTTCGGCGGGCGGCGGGCGCGTCGCTCGTCGCCGCTTCGATCGCGGTGTCCGCGTCCGCTGCATCGGCGCAGTCGGTCCCGTTCCTCGATACCGAGGACGCGACGCTGTCCGGGATCGACGTCGGTGAGGGCGATGTGCATCCGATCCTGTCCTTCGACGTCCGCAACGGCGACTATGCGCGCGGCGCGCTCGACGACGACGCCGCAGGGCTGGGACGCGTGCCCGTGCATATCGCCATCGGCGGTGCCGCCGTGCTCCGGCGCGATGCCGATGGCCGGGGAAGCGTGTTCGTCGTCGGCCAGAGCTCGAACGGGTTCCACGCGCCCAGTGCCGAGGAGCGTGTGCGGCCGCGGGCCTGGTATGAAAGCAACACGATCGTCGGACTGGCATGGCGCCCGGTCGAAGGCGTGACGACGGCGGCGGCCTATGCGATCAAGACGAGTCCGAACGGGATCGCCGCCACGACGCATGAGGCGAGCCTGAGCTTTCTGTATTCCGCGAAGGACGCGATCGGTGCGCTCGCGCCGCGGGTCGCGGTCACGCGACGTACGAAAGGCAATGGCGGCGTCTACACGATCCTCGGCATCGCGCCGCAATTCGCGCTCGGCGACGGGGAGTCGGCCGCGACGCTGACGCTGCCGGCGACGGTCGGGGTAGGGTGGCAGGGCTTCTATGCGGCGGGCGCAGGCGACCGTGTCTATGGCAGCACCGGGCTGACGCTGGCGAAGCCGGTCCGCATCGGCGGGGCATCGGCATCGGTCCAGGCCGAAGTGCTGGCGCTGGTCCGCGACGACGGGTTGCGCCGGCTCGATGCGCCCGGCGGCACGACGGATACGATCGTACCGCTGGCGACGGTGTCGGTGACGATGGCGTGGTGACGGCTGATGTGGTGACGGCTGGCGTGGCGACGGCTGGCGGATCTCATCGCGTGTTCACGGGTTCAGCCTTCGCTGTCCCCGTCGCAGAAGCGTGGAAGCGGGAGGATTGATCGAATGACCAGCGAACAGCAACAGGCCGATCGGCGGATGAATGTCATTACCTGCGGCCTGGCCGTGATGGCGTTCGGCGCGATCATCACGCTCGGCGTGCTGGAGGACCACAAGCCCAAGATGCAGTCGAAGATGGCAGGCGCGAAGAGCGTCGTGTCCACGCACCAGATGATGGAGCGGCGCAGGGCGCGGATGGCGCAGGCGACGGCGGGATTGTCGACGACGCCGTAACGCCGCCGTCGCACCCGCCTACCGCGACGCGACCCGAGCGGCTAGGAGCGGGCGGATGTCGCGACTGATCCTCTTCAACAAGCCCTATGACGTGCTCAGCCAGTTCACCGATCGCGGCAGCGACGGCGTGCGAAAGACGCTCTCGGCGTTTATCGACCTGCCCGGCGTGTATCCGGCGGGACGGCTCGACCGCGACAGCGAGGGGTTGTTGCTGCTGACCGACGACGGTCGTCTGCAGGCGCGGATTTCGGATCCCAGATTCAAGCTGCCCAAGACCTATCTCGTGCAGGTCGAGGGCGTACCCGACGACGCGGCGCTCGACCGGTTGCGTGACGGCGTGGTGCTGAAGGATGGGCCGACACGTCCAGCCGTCGCCGAGCGGATCGCCGATCCCGGGCTGTGGCTGCGTGACCCGCCGATCCGCGTCCGCGCGAGCATTCCGGACAGCTGGATCACGCTGACGATCCGCGAGGGACGTAACCGGCAGGTGCGCCGCATGACGGCGGCGATAGGGTATCCGACCCTGCGGCTGATACGGTGGAGCATCGGCGAATGGACCGTCGACGGTGTGGCGCCGGGCACGTGGCGCGATGGCTAGGCCGCTGCCGCTCCGCTGCTGACCGAACCCGCGCAGCACGCGCTCAAGATTTCAACCGCGTGGCCGCATGGCGTTCGGCATGGCGCAGCAGCGTGTCGAGATCGTCGCGGCTGATGTCGAAACTGGTATGCATGTCGGCGAGTGCCGCGTCGATATCACTATCGTGCAGTCGAACCGGCGGTGGCGCCGAGGGCGCGGCGCGGCGGCGGGCCGGGATGCCACGACGTGGCGAAACAGCAGCGCGACCAGCACGAGCGCCACCGAATTGATCCCCACCGGGGTCAGCGCGAAGCCATAGCCCGCGGTATGGATCCCCTCACTCCCGATCACCGCGGTGAGCGCCGCCGCTCCGCCGGGCGGGTGGAGGCACCGCGCGATGGACATGACGAGGATCGCGCCGCCGACCGCAGCGCCCGCGGCCAGTGCGGTACCGGGCACGAGACGGAATGCCGCGACGCCGACCAGCGTGGACAGGATGTTTCCGCCGATCACCGGCCAGGGCTTTGCCAGCGGGCTCGACGGCACCGCAAAGACTAGGACTGCCGATGCACCGAGCGGCGCGACGATGATCGGGAGGTCGACCGTCGACAGCGGCAACGCGCCGCAGACGATGATCGTCAGCGCGATGCCGATCGCCGCGCCGATACACGCGATCAGGCGGTCGGGCAGCGTGGCGCCCGCGAGGATAGGCTGAAAGACGGACATGCAGTTCCCACTCTGTGCGGGGACGTCGCGACACCGTGCCCCCGGCGGCGGGGCATCGGGCGGCACGGCCCCATGCGGAACCAAAAGGCGTTCCGCGGCATCTAAGATACCCGCCACGATGGACCGTTAGCAATGACCCCAGACGATCTCGAACATCTGCGACGCTGCGTCGAACTGGCCACGATCGCGACCGATGCGGGCGACTCGCCCTTCGGGTCGGTCCTGGTCTCGGGCGCCGGCGAGGTTCTGTTCGAGGATCGCAACCGGACCGGGCAGGGCGATGCGACGCGGCATCCAGAATTCGCGATCGCGCGGTGGGCCGCGGAGCACCTGACGCCCGACGAGCGCCGCGCAGCGGTGACCTACACGTCTGGCGAGCATTGCGCGATGTGCGCGGCGGCCCACGGCCTCGTCGGGCTTGGCCGGATCGTCTACGCCACCTCGACTCAGCAGCTCGGCGTCTGGATGCACGAACTCGGCCGGCCGCCGCTCGGCATCGAGCTGTTGCCGATCACCGCGGTCATCGCGAAGGCCGAGGTCGAAGGACCCGTGGCCGAATTCGCCGACCCCATCCGGGCGCTCCATGCCCGCGCAAAGCCCTGAGCAAGGGCGCGTCAAGACCGTCTAGACAGCCACGCCCGTTTGCTCGACATGGTCGGCGATCGCGCCGGCGGTCGTCCACCAGATCCGCGGATCGTCCGCATCGCGCAGCGTCTGCAGCACCTTGGCCAGCGCAGGCACGCGGTGCGGCTGGCCCACGATGTACGGATGCAGCGCGACCCCGAGCACGACCGGGCGGCGATCGCATTCGGACAATAGCTGGGTGACCGCGTCCTGAAGCATCGTCGCGAACCCGTGCGCCTCCTGCTTGCGCGCGATCACGGCCGGAATGTCGTTGATCTCCTGCGAATAGGGCACCGACAGGAGCGAGCCCGTCCTGGTCGCCAACCGCGTCGGCTGGTCATCATGCGCCCAGTCGAGTACGTAGCGATAGCCCGCCTCGGCGAGCAGGTCCGGCGTGTGGTCGCTCTCGGAAATCCACGGGCCCAGCCATCCGGTCGGACGCGCGCCGATCGCGGCAAGCCGGTCGGTGACGCTGGCGATGATCTTGCGTTCCTCGCGCTTCGTCAGCGTGCCCTGTGCCTGCGCATTCGTGCTGCCATGCGCGGCGATCTCGTCGCCGCGGTCGCGACATGCTTCGGCAAGACCGGGACAGCGATCGATCACGTCCGCGTTGAGCAGCGCGGTCGTGCGCAGTTGCAGCCGGTCGAACAGGTCGAACAGCCGCCACGCGCCGACCCGATTGCCATAGTCGCGCCATGCATAATTCATGACGTCGGGCTGGGACTTTGCAGGTGCAAGCTCGGCACCGAGCCCGCCGCCAAAGTCGAAGACCTCGTAGTTGATACCGAAATACAGCGCGAGGCGACGACCCCCGGGCCAGTCGTAATCCGGGCGATCGATGATCGGACGATAGGCATAGCGTGGGGATTCTGATTGGCTCATGCCGCGGGAACGCCCGGACGTTCCAATTGGGTGCGCCCATCATTTTCGCGGCAGACGGATGGTTTTTTACGGGCACCGCTTCACCGGCTGCGGCATATCGGGCGTCGGACAGGGTCACGCGTGCGTTGAGTCGATCGACATGCCGCGCGCGATCGCGTCGGCCCGAAGGAGACGATGATGGTTGCGGATTATGACGCTCGGCTAGGCCTGTATATCGGCGGAGAGTGGCTGACGGGCGACGGACGCGAGACGCAGGACGTACTGAACCCCGCGACCGGAGCCGGGCAGGCGGCGCTGCCGCTGGCGACGCCCGCCGATCTCGACGCCGCGCTCGAGGCGGCACAGCGCGGCTTCGTGCTGTGGCGCGCCACCGCGCCCGAGGCGCGTGCCGCCATCCTCATCAAGACCGCAGCCCTGCTTCGCGAACGCGCCGACCACCTCGCGCGGATCGCCACGCTCGAACAGGGCAAGATCCAGGCCGAGGCGAAAGGCGAGGTCGCGTTCGCCGCAAGCCTGCTCGAATTCCACGCCGGCGAGGCGCAGCGGATCTACGGGCGCGTCCTGCCGCGTCCGCAGGGCACGCGCAGTCTCGTTCTCCAGCAGCCGGTCGGCCCCGTCGCGGCGTTCTGCGCGTGGAACTTCCCGATCATGAACGTGGTGCGCAAGATCGCCCCCGCGCTCGCCGCGGGATGCTCGATCATCATCAAGCCCAGCGAAGAGACCGCGGGATCCGCCGTCGAGGTGCTGCGCTGTTTCCAGGATGCCGGGCTGCCCGGGGACGTGGCGCAGTGCGTGTTCGGCGTGCCCGACATGGTATCACGCCAGTTGCTGGCGTCACCGATCACGCGCAAGCTGAGCTTCACGGGGTCGGTGCCGGTCGGCAAGCATCTGATGAAGCTCGCCGCGGACACGATGATGAAGACGACGATGGAGCTCGGCGGGCATGGCCCGGTCCTCGTGTTCGACGACTGCGATCTCGACAAGACGCTCGACATCCTGGTCGCGCACAAGTTCCGGAACGCCGGCCAGGTCTGCGTCGCGCCGACGCGGTTCCATGTGCAGCAGGGTATCTACGACCGCTTCGCCGCGGGCTTTGCCGAGCGGACCAGGGCGCTGAAGGTCGGCAGCGGCATGGCGTCCGGGACGCAGATGGGTCCGATGGCGAACGCCCGGCGCCCTCAGGCGATGGCGGACCTGGTCGACGACGCGCGTACGGCGGGCGCGCGCCTGCTCGCGGGCGGCGGTCGCCTCGAGGAGTCGGGCGGCGGTTTCTTCTTCACGCCGACGGTGCTCGCCGACGTGCCGCTCGACGCGCGTGCGATGAACGAGGAGCCGTTCGGTCCGATCGCGCTCATCCGGCCGTTCGAAACGGTCGAGGACGCGGTCGAGCAGGCCAATCGCCTGCCGTTCGGGCTGGCCGCCTATTGCTTTACCGAAAACGGACGCCGGCAGAACATGCTCGGCGACGCGATCGAGGCCGGCATGATCGGAATCAACACGGTGAAGCTCAGCGCGCCCGACAGCCCGTTCGGCGGGATGAAGGACAGCGGGCACGGCTCGGAAGACGGCCCCGAAGGCGTCGCGGCGCATCTCGTCTCGAAGACCGTGCACATGGTGTGACGCACGCGGGCGGCGGCGTCAGCGGGCCGCCCGTACGCGCAGTCCCGGTGGCGGCGGGGGTGCGTCCGCAGATCCTGGCCCCACCACCGCCTGTTTCCCGGATCGGCGGACGTTATCTTTCCGCGTGTTCGCCCTGTGCGCGGCGCGGATCAGACGGGCTGGACGCCGGGATCGACCATTGTCGCGACACGACGCCGGGGTGCTGTCAACCGCTTCGCAAATTTGGCGAGCGGCACCTCGAACAAGCGATAGCCGAGCGTTGCAGCGATAAGGCTGGCGACGATCATCGCTCCGATACCAACGAACGTCACGACGCTGTCGTACCCGCCACCACCGAGGCGCCTGACCACGGCCCAGCCCACGCCGACGACGAAAAGATGCAGCAGATAGAGCGAGTAGGAGATGTTGCCCAACCAGGACCAGATCGTCGACGAGCGCCGAAAAACGCGTTCGAGAGAGAGCGCAGCGACGACGACGGCTGCCGCGGCCGTGCTCAACGCCACGTGACCGGGAAGCGCGCGATATTCCTCATGCGTGAAGGTCAGAGCCCAAATGATCGCGGCAAGCGCTGCGGCCAGCAATAGCGGTGCATACGAAGCCATCGACGACAGGATGCCAGGGCGCTGCCGCGTGAGTTCACAAATGACCACGCCAGCCATGAATGGCATGAGGTTCAAGTTGGCATAGAAAGCCACGATCCCGCTGCGCGGCAAAACGCCAAACGACAAGGCCAGGAGCGCCGTCATCACAACCATGAGCAATGCCGAACGCATCAAGCCGCTTCGGCACCAGAAGAACGCACCGACGAGCATGTAAAAGAATATTTCGTAATTGAGCGTCCAGCCCAGTTTGAACAACGGACGCCAGTCGCGCGTACCGGGCAATGGCTCGGGTATGAAGAAGATCGACTTCAGGAAATATTCCAGATCGAAGACGGTAGTCTTGAACACAGCGGGCAGCGCAAAAGCCAGGCCCGCAACCAAGAATGTCGTTGCCCAGTAGAGGGGCGCAACCCGCAGGAACCGCCGGATCGCAAAGTCCTTCGGATCGAATTGCCCCGTGCCGGCGGCAAGCGTGATAACGAAGCCGCTGATGACGAAAAAGACTTCTACCCCGAACCTGCCCGCAAAAAGCGCTGGAATGCCCCCCAGCTTGCCGTGTTCGAAGGCATGGGCGATCACAACCGCCAGCGCGGCTAGGCCGCGAAGCGCTTGGATCGAATATATCTGCGATCGACTGCTGTCAGTACTCGTTGATTTCGCTCCCCCTTTGGCGACGATGCCCCCGCCACCAAGCTTTTTCAAATAGGCAGGCAATAGATTGCCGTATTACTGCTGCTGCAGTTCAATGAGCGTAACTCATTGACGAAGCATTGCAGGGAATATCACCTGCTCCAACCTGTCAGCGAACGTGAGCGCGTAGGTTGCCGTCAAATGATGCGCGTCACGATAACGAATGAGTCCGTCCGCAACGATTGGGCAGAAATTGTCAGGGCAAAATTCGCTGCTGACACTTCGTTACCCCCGTAGACGTGAAATCCCTTCGGATATTCCTGGGCGGTCCGCGGTGAGTTAAGCTAGCGGCTAGCGGCTAGCGGCTAGCGGCTAGCGGCTAGCGGCTAGTGGCTAGTGGCTAGTAGCTAGTGGCTTATGGCGCGCGGCTGTCCCAAAAAGGGGCATGGCGGCAATCGTGGAAGCTACGTCTTTCTACTTCCGGCACCCCTTGCCCAGAGACACAGATGCCTTCGCCCCGGCGACCAGATCGGTACCGGTCCATTTCGTCAGGTCGCACGCGTCGATGACCAGCTTGCCGCCCGGCTTGTCGACCTTGACGAGGGTGCCGCCACCGATCGCAACGAGCTTCACGATATGCACGTCGGCGGATGCCGCGGCCAATTGGACATGCGCATAGCCCGGGTTCTCCGAGGTCAGCGTGCCGGCATCCGCTTTGGCCCAGAACCGATAGCTGTAGTGGCCGGCGTTCGCCGCGCGGATACGATCGAGTTTCGTCGTCGCCTTGGTGTCGATGATGCCGTCGGAGCAGTCATGTGCGTAGACGTCGGTCGCCGTGAAGCTGTCGCCGCGCTCGGCGCTGATGCAATCGGCGTTGGCATATTTCTTGGGGTTCGCCAGCACCGTCTTGAACCCGCTGATCTCACCGCGCCGAATGACGATGTTGGTGGCGCCGTGCATACCGATCCCCACGGGAATATCCCCCGGCGACGTGTTGACGCCCGAGCCGGTGATGCGGAAATCCTGGATCAGCCAGTCGTGCGATCCACCGCGGATGAAGATGCCACGCTTGCGGGCGGTAATGTCGACGCGCTGTACCGTGACGTTCGCGAACGGGCGCCATTTGGTCGTCCGCTGCGTGAGGAAATGGCGCGAACTTGCGATCGTGATATCCTGAAACACGCGGGGCTCGTCGAGCGCGCCGTCAAGCGGCACGGCATCCATCGCGCGCATGATGCAGGTGTTGCCATAGGTTCCACCCTTGCTGGCATAGGTCCACTGCGCCGACGCGCCCAGATCCTTGCAGGCGCCCGCGGGACGCGCTGCGGCGATCTTCGCGACAGGTGGCGCCGCCGGGGCAGCGCATGGTGTCGCAACGCTGTACCGCCAGGGCGGACCGCCAAGGCACGGGAAAACGGTGGTCCCCTTTTTTACTGGCGGCGTCGTCTTGGCGTTCACGATGATGATCCCCGGCGTGTTGGGGCTGTTATCGGTCAGCTTGACGGGCGAGGTGACGATCTGTGCTGCGATCGGCGACGCGATCAGCACGGCGGGGGTCAGGACGTAGCGGATCATGGTCAGCCCTTTACGGGGACAATGGCGCCAAGGCACTCAAAAGCTCTTGGCCGTGCGCCGGCCGCAGCGATCGGCGGGATCGGATACAGCCACATGGTCCCGCTCGTCGACGCATTCTGGCCGCCGCGGCACGTGTGATAAGGGCCGGGCGATGCTCTGCCGGATAGGCTGAAGACCAGCCTGCGATCGCGCTGCCCGGGATTTCGCAACGTTGTTCGGCAGTCCTCGACTACCGAGCCCCATTCCTTATCCGGGGGTCAGAACAGGCCGTCGAAGTCGTCGGCGTCCGCCATTGCTGTCGAAGCCTGCACATCGGGTTGATCGTCGCCCGGAAGGAAACGGCGGTGGACATGCCGTTCCTGCGCCATCGTGTAGATCGCGTTTATGGCGTGAAAGACTTGCTCGCTGGTGGGTGTCATGGTCTGGCTTGCGTCGACCACGGGCATCGCCAGCGCTTCGAGCTGCGCGTTGATGCGCGACAATGGTTCGGCGAAGGCGGTCTCGCAGTCCACTGCGCTGGTCATTTCCGCGACGATGTCGTGGATCGCGCCGGCATCGCGGTCGAGACCCGACATGCCCTGACGCGTGAGCAAGGCGCCCGCGCGAATGACGGCAAGTGCCTCCGGCAGCGAATCATTCGTGTCTTCGTCGCAGTCCGGGGCCGATCCGATTGCCTCCGCTGCATGGCTCAACCGTTCGAATGCGCTGGCAACCGCCCCCGACACCATCTCCAATGTGTTGACCGAGCAGCGGATCTCCGCCGCGATACGCGCAAGGCCGTCACCCGCACGGCCCATCCGATACGAACGAAGATCGGAATTCCACGCCATGATGCGCACACCGCCGGTCACGCGGTGGATCGTCGTCAGGCGTTCGCCGAGCCGTCTGACCGTGGCGGAGGCTTCGGACCCGAGCTGCGTCGATCGCGTATCGGCGTCGCGCAGGTGTGCGGTGACCGCATCGACCTCGGCAACGCTGTCTTCGAGCAGTTGCAGGAACACGCCGTCGCTCGCGGCGTCGACGGCGCGGGGTTCGTGCGGCGCGAGCATCGAGGCGACCTGCGTGGCGATGCCCCTGAAGCTGGCGCCGAGCGCCCGCGTTTCCCTTTGCAGATCCGCAGTCGCATCGGCGACCTGAGCCGCGAGCAACGCCATGACCTGACCTTCGAGCGCCTTGGCCGCTGAAGCGTCGACGCGATCGAATTCCTCGAGTGCCGTGCCGAGGAAACGGCAGGCCTGCGCGGCATGTTCGAGCCGCTGCCGGGTGATGTCGCCGATCTGCATCGCGCCGTGCGCAGCCGACAGCTTGGCGCGGATGTCGCGGGCGATCGTCGCGATCGACTCCGCGCGTTTCGCGGCATCGATCTGGTTCTGCTGGAGGCCGATCGCGTCCGCGCTCAGTTTGTCGGGAACATGCGGGCACAGCCGCGCGCATTCGGAATCGAGCACCCGGTTGATCTCGATCACGCAGGGAACCGTCGACGACAATTGGCCGACGTCCTTGCTGATCTCGTGGATCTCGCGCTCGCTGACATCGAGCTCCGAGACCATCGCGTCGGCGAACTCGGCAAATCCGTGCGCGCCCGCCGCAGCGACTTTGAGATACTGACCGCAGATCTTTAGCAGGTCGAGCGTCCGGTCGACGCGCACGATCTCCTTCTGCACCGCGCCGCTCGCCTGCTGGAGGACGTCGAGCGACTGCTGTCGCTTCTTCTGCCGCGCGGGCAGGCTGGCGAGCCGGTCGGCATTGGCGCGCATCGTCGCGACCGCGCGATCGGCGGCGTCGCGGTCGAGCGCATTGGTGACGCTTTCGAGACTGCCGATCAGCCTGCCGACGGTGTCATAGGCGCGTTCCAGCGAGTGTCCGGCATCGACGAAGCGCTGGTCGAGCCCGCTCGCGACGCTTGCGAGCTCGGCTTCGAGCACGCGCCACGCGGGCGCCTGCGCGATGCCTTGGTCGGCCTCGAAAGCCTTGTGTTCGACGCATCCCATCGTCCTGGCCCCTATTGTACCGTTGCGTGCAAGACGTCGCGGGCGATGTGCTTCAGCGGGATGACCTTGTCGACGCCGCCCAGCGCGATCGCTTCCTTGGGCATGCCGAAGACGATCGACGACGACTCGTCCTGTGCGAATGTGCGACCACCCGCCTGCTTCATCTCGAGAAGACCGCGCGCGCCATCATCCCCCATCCCCGTCATGATGACGCCGATCGCGTTCGCGCCCGCCGCGGTCGCCGCCGAGCGGAACAGCACGTCGACCGACGGCCGGTGGCGCGAGACGAGCGGCCCCTCGCGGACCGCGACGAAATAGCGCGTACCGCGTCGCTCGATCATCATGTGCTTGCCGCCGGGTGCGATCAGGACATTGCCGGGCAGGACGGGGTCGCCATCCTCGGCTTCCTTGACGTTCACGACGCACAGCGTGTTGAGCCGATTGGCGAACGCGCGCGTGAAGTTCTCGGGCATGTGCTGGACCACGACGACGCCCGGCGCGGTCGCGGGCAGCGCCTCGAGCACCTCGCGCAGCGCCTCGGTTCCTCCGGTCGATGCACCAAGGCACACCACGCGCTCCGTCGCACGGTTCACCCCCCGACCGCTCGGGGGGCAGGACCGCGTCCGCGGTCAGCTTCTGCTCGAGACGGCCCGGACGGCTGCCATTCGAGGTACGCAGCGCGACCCGCACCTTCGCCGCGGCCTTGATCACGTCGCGGATCTGGAGATTGTGATCGGCGAGATGCTCCGCGAGCCCGGCACGGGGCTTCACGATGACGTCGACCGCTCCGGCTTCGAGCGCCTGCAGCATCGCGTCGGACCCTTTCTCGGTCACCGACGAGCACATCACCACGGGCAGGGGGCATTGCGCCATCAGCTTCTTGAGGAAGGTGATGCCGTCCATCCGCGGCATCTCGACGTCGAGCATGATCACGTCGGGCACTTCTTCCTGGATCCGACGCGCCGCGCTGAACGGGTCGGCGGCGGTGCCCATGATTGTGATGTCCGGATCCTCCTCCAGGATCGCCGCCAGCGCGTGCCGTGCGACCGCGGAGTCGTCGACGATGAGCACGCGGATTTTCCCTCGGACGGCCATGGTTCAGCTCCGCTGGAAAACGGTGTGGGCGACCGGGACGAGCGGCAGGTCGAGCCCCGCGATCGACTCCGAATGGCCGAGGAAGAGATAGCCCCCCGGGGCCAGCTTGCCGACGAGTTTGGAAACGACGCTGTGCTGCGTCGGCTTGTCGAAATAGATCAGGACGTTGCGGCAGAAGATCAGGTGCATCGGTTCGCCCACCGGATAGCATTCGTCCATGAGGTTGAGCCGCGCGAATGCGATCGCACGGCGGAGCTCGGGCACCATGCGGACTTCGCCGCGCGCCGGATCGCGCGATTCCATCAGGTATTTCTTGCGCGACGCGGCGGGCACCGGCGCTGCGAGATCGGACGGGTAGATACCCAGCCGGGCGATCTCGAGAACCTCGGTGTCGAGATCGGTCGCCAGAACCGAGTAGGTGACACCGCGGCGTGCGCTGGCAAATTCGTCGAGCAGCATCGCCATCGTATAGGGTTCAGGCCCGGTCGAGCAGGCGACGCTCCACGCGCGGATCTTCCGCAGATAATTTGCTTCGAGCGCCGGAAGCGCGACGTCGCGCAGAAAATCGAAATGGACGGGTTCGCGGAAGAAGTCCGTCTTGTTGGTCGTCACCGCATTGATCAGGTGCACGCCTTCGCGATCGAGATTGTTGCCCGTCAGGACATGGCGGCAATAGGCCTCCAGCGTGTCGAGCCCCAGCGCGCGCTGGCGGCGGCGCAAGCGCCCTTCGAGCATCGTTCGCTTGCTCGGCGGCATCCGGATGCCCGCATATTCGAAGATATAGTCGGCCAGCTGCGCGAAATCGCGCGACCCGATCTGGTCGGTGGCGCTCGCCGGGGCTTTCAGGATCGGGGGGCAAGGGTCACGGGAGCCAGCTCCAATAAGGCGATGGACCGTCGGAAACGGAACCAGCGGGGTTGGTTTCAATAGGACTGATGCGACGCCGTCATGCGGCGCAGGCGCGCAACGCGCTGACGTCCGCACTGGAGAAGATCTGCGCGACGTCGACCAGCACGACGAAACCCTCGGCTCGCTTGACGACCCCGGCGATGTATCGGGACGGCCAGCTGATCCCGATGTCGGGGGCGGCCCCGATCTGGCCGCGGTCGAACGTGCTGACCTCCAGGACGCGGTCGACGACGAGGCCGAGGACGAGGTCGCGCCCGTCGACGGGGACGTCGATCACGAGGATCCGCGTACTCGGTGTCGGCGCGACAGGCGGTAGGCCTAGGCGACGGCGCAAGTCGATCGTCGTCACGCCCTCGCCGCGCAGATCGGTCAGACCCAGCAGATAATCGGGCCCGTTCGGAATGTGAAAGGTCTCGCTCCAGTCGAGGATCTCGCGCACCAGCGTCACGGGTACCGCGAAGGTCTCGGCGCCCAGACCGAAGGTCACGGCCTGCAATTCTCCCGCGACGCTCATGCCGCGCGCCGTGCAAAGGCTGCGATGCGGGGGAGCGACCGCATGACGGTCGGGCGCGATCCAGCCCTGCGCCATCCGGACAAGCGGGGCTGATCCGAGGTGTCTGCGAAGCGTCGTCCGATTGGCACGGTCATGTCTGCCCTTCCAGCCTAGAGGAGTGCGGGTGCGAGCACGGGGGTCGTGCCGCGACCGCCCAGCAGCGGGTCGAATATTCGCGCGAGGTTGGCGAGGACGATGACGCCCTGCGGCGTGCGCACCAGCTCGCGGATATAATCGCGGCGCCAGCGCAGGCCGACGGTCGGCGGTGTCTCGCTCGCGTCGCGGTGGAGCGTCGTCACCTCGTGCACCTTGTCGGTGCGGATGCCGATCTGGGTCTGGACGCCGTCGACGTCGAGTTCGACGACCACGATCCGGCTGTCCATCGTCGAGTCTGCGGAGGGCAGGCCGAACGCGAGCCGAAGGTCCGCGATCGGGATGATCTTGCCGCGAAAGTTCGCGACGCTGGCGACGAGCCGGTCTGCGCCCGGCACGATCGTCTCGGGCAGCAGGTCGAGGATCTCGCGGACGAGCACGGCCTCGACCGCGAACTTCTCGGTCTGCAGGTCGAACGTGAGCACTTCGAGCCGACCGTCTTCGTCCCACTCGGTCTGCGATGTTTCTTCCATGGTCATGCGACGGCGCGAAGCCGCTCCTCCTGGTGCTGGCCGAGCGCGACGAGCTGGACGACGTCGAGGATCAGCGCGACCCCGCCGTCGCCGAGGATCGTCGCGCCGGCGAAGGTCGGGACGTTGCAGTGGACCGGCGACATCGGCTTGATCACCGTCTGGTGGCTGCCGATGATCTGGTCGACCACCAGCCCGACGCGCTCGGTGCCGGTCGCGATGATGACGATCTTCTGGTGGACGCTTGGTTTGGTCCCCGTCACGAACATCTCGCGCAGGCGGACGAACGGCACGAGCCGGTCGCGCAGCGTGATGAAGCTGCGACCGCGCGAGCGCAGATCCTCCTCGAGGCTGAGCTCGATACATTCCTCGACCACGCCGAGCGGGATGACGTAGCGACCGTCGCCGACGCGGATCAGCAGACCGTCGATGATCGCGAGCGTCAGCGGAATCCGCAGCGAGACCGTCGATCCCTGGCCCAGGACGCTTTCGACGTCGATCGTGCCGCGCAGGCTCTCGATCGTGCGCTTGACGACGTCCATCCCGACGCCGCGGCCCGACAGGCTGGTGATCTGTGGTGCGGTCGAGAAGCCGGGATGGAAGATCATCTGGAGCAACTCCTGGTCGCTCACGACCTGCGCGGGCTGGATCAGCCCGTGCGACTCCGCCTTGGCGCGGACGCGATCGCGGTCGATCCCGTGACCGTCGTCGCGGATCGTGATGACGACCTCGCCCCCTCCTGACGCGCCGACAGCCGCACATGCCCGGCGACGGGCTTCCCCGCGGCGAGACGCTGCTCGGGATGCTCGACCCCGTGGTCGCACGCGTTGCGGATCAGGTGGATCAGCGGATCGGCCAGCCGTTCGATCACGGTCTTGTCGACTTCGGTGGTCTCGCCATCGGTTGAAAGCTCGATCGTCTTGCCGGTATCGCGTGCGATGTCGTGGACGAGACGGCGGAAGCGGCCGAACAGCGTGGCGACGGGGACCATGCGCAGCACCATCACCGTGTCGCGCAATTCGCTCGCCAGCCGCTCGATCTCCTCCGAGATCGAGTGGAGCGCGACGTCTGCTGCGCTGCTATGCGCGAGCTGCGACAATCGGCTCTGAACGATGACGAGTTCGCCGACCCGGTCCATCAGCAGGTCGAGCCTTTCGGCGGGGACGCGGACGCTTTCGCCGGTCTTCGGCGCGCCGCGACCAGTCGGTGCGACCGCCGGTTCCTGCGTATTGGCGGGCCGGGGATCGTCGGTTGGCGCGGGCAAAGACGCAGGCGCTGACGCAGATGGGGACGAGGACGCAAACGGGGCAGGCGTCGCGGCGGCGTCGTGCGCGTCGTCGCAAAGCGCAGGTCCGATCTGCTCGATCTGCAGATCCATGTCGTCCATCACGAAGATGAAGACGTCATCGATGTCGGCTCTCGCCACCGCGCCGCGCAATTCGACGTCCCAGCCGATCATGCAGTGCGTCGGCACCAGGTCGCCGAGCAACGGAACCTGCTCGGTTCGGGCGACGACGCGGCAGTCGCCGAGCGTGCGCAACTCGTCGAGCAAAGTGAGCGGGTTGATGCCGTTCTGCATCGCGTCGGGCGGCAGGCGGAGCGACAGGCGCCAGCCCTGCTCGGCAGGCGCGGGCGCCGGTGTCGGCGCGGGCGCGCCGTCGAGCGCCGCCTGCAGCTTGGCGAGAATCGCGTCGCCTTCCGCCTTGCGCTCGGTGCCGTCGCCGTCGATCAGCGCGCGCATGTGGTCCTGCGCCGACAGGATCACCGCGATCAGCTGCGGCGTCGCGGGCGTCAGGTTCTTGCGCACGCGGTCGAAGGCGGTCTCGCAGTGATGCGTGAAGCTGGCCAGCGCGTCGAACCCGAACATCGCGCCCGAGCCCTTGAGCGTATGCAGCCCGCGGAACACCGCATCGATCAGGTCATGATCGTCGAGCCGATGGCCGAGATCGAGCAGGCCCTGCTCGACCTGCTCGAGGACTTCGCCCGCCTCCACGCGGAACGCGGCGACGGGATCGGTCTCGGTCACCGTCCAAGAACCTTGCGCACGACCTTGGTCAGCTGCTCGGGGACGAACGGCTTGACCAGCCAGCCGGTCGCACCGGCGGCCTTGGCCTGCTGCTTCATCGCGTCCTCGGACTCGGTCGTCAGGAACAGGATCGGCGTGCCGCACTGCGCCGGGTTCTTGCGCAGCGCGCGGATCATCGACAGCCCGTCCATGTTGGGCATGTTGAGATCGGTGATGATCATGTCGAAGCGACCGCCATTGGCCTTGCTCAGACCCTGGGCGCCATCGGCGGCTTCGGTGACGGCATAGCCGGCCCCGGTCAGCGCCATGCGGATCGCCATCCGGACGCTGTTGGAATCATCGACGATAAGGATGGATGCGGTCATCGCGGCAGGTCTCCGTGAAACCAGAAAGTCTGATCGGCTGAGGGGATATCGGTGAGGAAGCCGGCGCGCTCGAGCAGCGCCGTGAGTTCGGCATGGACGGGGTGGGCGAGGCGCAGGGTCTTGCCGTCGTGCTCGGCCTGACGGCGCGCCGCGCAGACGAGCTGCAGGAAGCTGACATCGGCGTCGGTGACGGCGGCGAGATCGAGTTCGATCGCGTCGTTCCGCTCGAGCTGCGACGCGAGTTCCGCGGCGAACGGCAAGACCGACGCGGTCGTGACGATTGCCGGGACAAGGACGATCTGTGCCATGCGTTCCCTCTCTCTCCGGCTGGTGGCGTGGTCGTCCTCGCGCCGGGGTTCACTCGATTCATTATAGAGGGCGGACAGACGTCCGTTCCCGAAGCCTCGCTTATTTTGGCGGGCGGCTGTCATCGGCGTGCAAAAGCGTGCTGCGGAGACCGGGCGGCCCGACGTTGATGCGGCTGGGACGGCGCCGGGACACGCTCCCGTTCAATGCCGCCGAAACGCAGGACGGCGATCGCGCCGGGGTGGGCGCGATCGCACGGGGGGCTGCAACATGCCTTGCCGGCCGGATCAGTCGCTCAGGCCAGGTATCCCCGAACCCCTGCACGCCGCGTCGATCGGCGTTCAGGCCGCCTGCGCGCCGAAATTGTCATCTTCCGCATCGGTGCCGCCCTTGATCAGGTCGAGCGCGAAGCCATTTACGCGCGCTTTCTGGTCGGCGATCGAATTGGGTTTGACGCGTTTGGCCTTGGCGGCCGGCCGCGCGGCGACCGGGCTGCGCGCAGCGGGTTTGCGGTGGGCGGCGGTCACCGGCCGGCGATGGGCATTGTCCGCGCCGTCGCCGATCCTGAAAAAGGCGATGCTGGCCTGCAATTCCTCGGCCTGCGATGCCAGCTCTTCCGACGTTGCGGTGATCTGCTCGGACGCACCCGCATTTTGCTGGCTGATCAGGTCGAGCTGCTGGATCGCCTCGTTGATCTGCGCAGCGCCGATATCCTGTTCGCGGCAGGCCGCGCTGATCTCGGCGACGAGTTCGGCGGTGCGGCTGATGTCGGGGACCAGCTTGGTCAGCATCTCGCCGGCTTCGGTCGCCGCGGCCACGGTCTGCGAGGAGACGGATCCGATCTCGGCCGCCGCGACCTGACTGCGTTCGGCGAGTTTGCGCACCTCGGACGCGACGACGGCAAAGCCGCGGCCATGTTCACCGGCGCGAGCCGCTTCGACCGCCGCGTTGAGCGCGAGAAGATCGGTTTGCCGGGCAATTTCCTGCACGATGCCGATCTTTTCCGCGATCGTCCGCATCGCATTGACCGCGCGTTGCACCGCGATCCCGCTCAGTTCGGCATCCTTGGCCGACTGGCGTGCGATCTTCTCGGTCTGCGAGGCATTGTCCGCGCTCTGCTTGATGTTGGCGGCGATCTCTTCCATCGCCGAGGACGCCTCTTCGGCGGCGGCGGCTTGCTCGGTCGCGCCTTGCGAGACCTGCTCGGAACTCGCCGACAGCTCCTGGCTTCCCGCCGAGACATTGTCGGCGGCGGCGCTGGCATTGCCGACGACGTTGCGCAGCTGCTCGATCATCCGCACCAAGGCCTGGCCGAGCACATCCTTGTCGGACAAGGGCTGGTGCGACACTGCGAGGTCGCCATCGGCGATCTTGTCGGCCAGGTCGGCGCTCACGCGAAGATTGTCGACCATCCGCACGATCGCCTGACCGAGCATATCGCGGTCCGAGAGCGGCTGGTGCGCAAAGCTCAGATCCCCGTCGGCGATCTTGTCCGCCAGACTGGCGCTCACCCGCAGATTGTCGATCAGCGCGTTGATCGAATCCTTCATCCGGCGGTGATCGCCCGCGCAGGCGATCTCGACCATTTCGCGCAGATCGCCCACGCTGGCGAGGTTGAGGACGCGGTTGCCTTCCTCGATCGGCAGCAGCGTCGCATCGAGCATGGCGTTGATCCCGGCGATCAGGCCCGCGAAATCGCCGACGAAGCGCCTGTCGTCGCCACGCTCGCCAAGCTCGCCCGCGGTCGAGGCCTTGATCAGCCGCTGCACCTCGCCGATGATGTCGCGCAGGTTGCGTCGCAGCGCCTCGACGGTGTCGTTGATGAACGCCTTCTTGCCGGGGAATGCTTCAAGCGGGGCGTCGAAATTGCCTTCGCCAAATTCCTTGATGCACGCCATCGCCTTCTTCTTCACCGCGATGTGGTTGGCGACCATGGTGTTGACGCCGCGCGCCATGACACCGAAGTCGCCACCGAATTTCTCGGCTGCGACGGTGACGTCGATGTCCCCCTTGTCGTGCTCGGAGGACATGTGGTTCAGCTCGCTGATCAACCCCTGCAGGTTTGCGCGCAGCGTCTCGATCGTCTCGTTGATGAACGCCTTCTTGCCGGGAAATCGCTTGAGGGGGGCAGCGAAATTGCCGACGCTGAATTCCCTGACGCAGGCCATCGCGGTTTTCTTGACGGTGATGTGGCTGCCGACCAGGAGGTTCAGCCGCTTGGCGATGGCGGCGTAGACACCGCGGAACTCCTCGACCGGCAAGGCGGCGTCGATGTCGCCCTTGTCATGGTCTGCGCTCCATTCTTCGATACGCGCGTTCAGCTGGCCGACGGGACGAAGCGCCCGGTCGAGCATCTGGTTGACCGCGCAAAGAACGCCCTGGGTTTGCGCATTGGCAAGCGACGTATTCGCCCGCTGCGAAAGGTCGCCATCGGCAAACATGCTCTCGAGGCGAGCGAGTTCAGACGTTATGACGTCTGATGAGACGCCGCCAAGGATATTCGCCAACATCAACGGGTTCCTTTGTTGTGCACCATGTAGACCGATCTTGAAATCACGCAGCGATCACGCACCGTTGTGCGGCTCTCGAATATCCTGCTCGTCGAGGATTCGGGGAACCGCGCATCAAGGCTAGATTGATTATAGAGGGGGCCGCGCGCGGATGGTTTGTGGCGCCAGACAAATTTATGGCTGCCGCCCGGTGCTCCGGACGACGAAACACTTGGTCCAGTAGATGGGGTCGGGATGTGGACGCTGCGCCTTGCAGGTCACGCTTTCAGCGGTCCGCGAACGCCCAGCGGAGCGTTCTTGCCAACTGCCGCGTCCCCGATACGACAAGCGGACCCATGAGCCGCGGCGATTCCGGCAAATGATGCATCTCTCTCGCCCATGTCGGAAGCAGGTCGATCGCGGCTTGCATCACGAGCCGCTGGACGGGGATCGATAGCGGGTTCGCCGGCGGATGCTCTAACACGAGGCGTGCGACCTCGGTCGTGCGGTCGCTGACGACGAGATGCGGCCGCGCCATGTGCAGCGCCTGCTGTGTCGCGAGCCGGTCACGCGGCACTATCCCGGCACCAAGCGCCAGCCCGATGTCGGCGAACTCGTCGAAATACTGGTCGGCCTGTGCGGGCGAGAGGCGGTTATTTCCGTAACGCTGCCAGGCGGCGAGGAAGCACCACGCCTCCGAGATATGGACCCAGGCAAGGAGGGCGGGATCGTCGGCGCGATACGGCGTTCCATCGGGTAGGGTGCCGCCGATATGTTGATGGACCGAGCGGACACGGGCGATGGCGCTTTGGGCATCGTCGCGCGCGCCATAGGTGGTGACGGCGATGAAACGCGCGGTTCGCCGCAGCCGGCCGAGCATGTCGGTGCGAAAGTTCGAATGATCCCAGACCCCGGCAAGGACCGCAGGGCGCAACATCTGGAGCAACAGCGCGGACACGCCACCGACCATCATGCTGGCGACGTCGCCATGGACGCGCCAGATCATCGAATCGGGGGAGAAAAGCGCGTCGTTGCTACGGATCACGGGCTGTTCCCCGCGTGCCGTATCGTTGAACATCCCCCGGACATGTCGGACGATGTCGCGCCGGGCCTGCTCACGTAGCGCCATTGGTATCCCTCATGCCGTCACGAACGCTCGGGACCGACTTTGGCACCCGCCGGTCTTACGATCGCGCGTTCCCATTGCCGCGCGGCCTCCCCATGTTGGCGTGATGACCGAAGACCTTACCCGCCTGGGCCTGATCGACGACGAGGACATCGTCCTCGACGAGGCCGCGCTGTCGCTTGCACGTCTCGACCGACCCGGCATCGATCTCGCCCCCTCCCACACGCTTCTGAACGCCATCGAGACGCAGCTTTCCACCGTCGCAGGTGATGCCGAGACGCCGGGCGAACGTGCCAGTGCCCTCGCGTCGGTGCTTGCGGACGCGTTCGGGTTCACGGGCGATTCCGAAAACTATGACGATCCCGCCAATGCCGACTTCATCACCGTCCTCGATCGGCGTCGCGGCCTGCCGGTGAGCCTTTCGATACTCTGGGTTGCGATGGCCAGGCGGCTGGGCTGGAGCGCGAACGTGCTCGACGTCCCCGGCCATGTTCTCGTTGTCGTCGGTGCGGAGGCTGCGCCGGTCATCGTCGACCCGTTCGCCGGCGGCGTGCGTGTCGATGCGGCAGGGCTTGCCGCGCTGGTCGAGCGACACGCCGGGTCTGGCCGGGCGGCGACTCATGTCGCAGCGATGCCCAACCGGGCGGTGCTCGTCAGGCTGCTGCAGAACCTCGCGTCGCGGGCCGAACAGGCGGGGAGGGGGCGACGCGCGCTCGATCTCTATGTGCGCATGACGACCATGGCGCCCGCCTATCCGCACGCCTGGTGGGAACGCGCGCGGCTCGAGCTGGTCGATCACGACGTCGCGGCGGCGCGTGGCAGTCTTGGCGCGATGCTGGAGATCACGCGTGACCCGGGATTGCGGCGCCGCGTGACGCGGACGCTGGATGCGCTGCCGGCTGGCTGACCGGGAGGGGGCACGCGTACGGAACCGATCGCAGGCCGATCCTGCCGGCATGGGTCTGGCAGCGCAGTGCTGACCCATGCCGGCAGATCATGATCACAGCCGCAGCGACACACCCGCGACGAGCTGCCGGCCGAGCAGATCGTAGCCCATCACCGTATTGCCGCGCAGCAGACCGATCCGCGAACGGCTGTCCGGAACGAGCGGCGGATCGCGGTCGAAGATATTGTTGGCGGCCAGCCGGAACGTCATCTGCTTGTTGATGTCGAAGCTCAGCGCGACGTCGATCCAGTTGTACGAACCGACACCGGGATATTGATCGCGACGGGCGCTTGCGTCCTGCGCGGGGATGCCGGTGTCCTCGGGTGCATAGATGTCGAGCGGCATCGCGCCGCGGTGACGCCAGTTGACCGACAGGCTGGTCGTGCGGTCGGGTGCGGTCCAGGTGGTGCGGAGCTGGTGCGCCCAGCGCGGCATGCTCTCGCCGCAGAGATTGCCGAAATACCCCACGCAGTCGCGCGGTTCGATCGTCGGCGAGGATTGCGAGCCGACGCGCGTCATCAGCGTTCCGTTGAAGCTCATGTCAAGCCGGCCGACGCCGCCCAGACCGACATTATACTGCCCCTGGAAATCCCAGCCGTGCGACTGCGACTTGTAGCCATTGGCCGAGCCGCGCGCCACCCAACCCGTCGCCGGGCTGGTCGCGGGCGAACTGGACAGCGTGCCGGTGCCGGGGTTGCGGACGATGCCGCGGCAGAAATAGTCGTTCCCGGTGGCCAAGCACTCGCCGATGATGTTCTGCGGCTGGAGGAAGTCGAGCTGGTCCTTCAGATCGATCAGCCAGCGGTCGATCGACACCGTCAGGCCCGGTATGAAGCGTGGGCGCAGCACGACGCCGAACGTCTTGGTGAAGGCGCTTTCAGGCGTCAGGTTGAATCCGCCCTCGCGCACGGTGCACCGATCGTCAGGGCAGATCAGCGAGGCGCTGCCATAGAGATTGTCGGCAAGGCCGGTGTTGCGGCACTGCTGCAACGTCGCGGACGGCGCCAGTCGCGCGCCGTTGGGGTTCGACGGATCGATCCGCGGCGCGCAGGGATCGGCATAGAAACCCTGGTTCCAGAAGATGTTCGCGGCACCCTGCGCGGTGCTGACGCCCGGCGCGGCCTGGGACTTGTTGTACGAGGCGCGCAGCGTGATGTCCGCCACAGGCGACCAGAGCCCCTCGACCTTCCAGGTATCGAACTTGCCGTCGAGCCGGTTGTACTGCGACACGCGGTAGCCCGCATTGACCTGCAACAGCTCGGCGAACCGGCGATGTTCGATCAGCGGCGCCTGCACTTCCGCATTGGCTTCGAGGATGCTCTGCGTGAAGCGCTGGTTCTCGCCGCCATTGTTCTGCTGGAAGATCTCGTTGACGATCGTCCGTTCCATTTCCTCGCGATATTCCGCGCCCAGCGCGATCGCGATACCCTGCTCGGCGAGCGGCGAGGTAATGCCGTATCGGCCCAGATCGCCGCTGACGGTGCCGACGAACTGCAACAGGCGCGGAATGCGCGTGCTGATCCCGCCGGTCGCGCCACCGTAGAGATACTGGTTGAGCGCCGCATCCTGATTGAACGGCGCGAACGCGTTGAACGGCACGCAGGACGGGTCGGTCCCGTTGACCACCGCACGACAGGTCGGCGTGCCGTTGACGCGCACGACGTCGAGCGAACGGTTGATGTTGTCGAAGCGCGCGATCGGCACGTCGATCGTGTCGAGACGCGCGCGCGAGATCATGCCTGCGACATCGTACGACCACACGTCGTCAAAGCCGCGCCCGCGCAGCCCCGCGACGATACGATAGCCCTCGTTGGTGAAGCGCTGCCGCACCAGTGGCAGCCCGTCGAAGCGGTAACGGACGTCGATCGGCGCATATTGCCCGGCGACCCCGGCATTGGCCCCGCACAGATCCTGTGCCTGCGACGCCGACAGGAATGCGTTGTCGCAATTCACGCGGAACGGGTCCGAGCCGTACGCCCCGAAGTTGAAGGTGCGGTTGAGCTGGGTGTTGTAGGACTTGTCGCGGTAGAACAGCCCGTTGCCGTAGAGCTCGATGTCGTCCGTGATCTTGGCGGTCAGGAAGCCGCCAAGGTTGACGCGATTGAACGCACGCTGGACCGCCCAATTGTCATAGGGGTTGGCGGACGAGCCCTGCGGCCCGCTGTTGATCGGAATGAAGGTCCCGTTGCCGTTGGGATTGTTGACCAGGATCTGCCCCGCGCGCGGCCCCGACTGCGGGACGATCGTGCCGGCGGGCGTGAAGCTCGCCCGCGAACAGCCGAGCGGCGACGTGTTGGTCGGCTGGACTGCCTCGCAGACCGAATAGGAGCGATCGACCAGCTCGATCGGGTTGGACTGGCGGTAGTTGATGAACCCGGTGAGGTTCACGCGGTCGTTGAACAGATTGGTGCCGGCCGCCAGGCTGACGTCCGAACGGCCCCCGTCATTGGTCAATCCGCGCTTGGCGGCGAAACCCGCGCGACCGGCCGCATCGGTGACCGCGTTGCTGCCATTGTCGTGGTTGTAGAAGCTGTAGTTCGCGTCGAGCCGGATGCCTTCGAAATTCTTCTTCAGAACGAAGTTGACGACGCCCGACACCGCGTCGGACCCGTAGACGGACGAGGCGCCGCCGGTCAGCACGTCGATCCGCTCGACCAGCGCGTTGGGGATGATGCCGACGTCGACCGTGTTGGCGAGGCCCATGCGCAGGCCGTCGATCAGCGTCAGCGTGCGCTCATAGCCCAGGCTGCGCAGCTTGATGCGCTGGCGACCTTCGGAATCGCTGAAATTCTGTTCCGAGTTCACCTGGACCTGCGGCAGACGGTTCAGCACCTCCTCGATCGTCGTCGCGCCCTGTGCCGCGATTTCCGCGGCGGTCGTCGTGACGATCGGTGCGGCGGAGCGGTTGTTCGGGCGAGCGATGCGCGTGCCGGTGACGACGATGTCCGACCCATCCCGCGGTTCGCCGGTGCGCTGCGTATCTGCGGCGAGCTTGGCGGAGGCGACGGGATCGCCGATCGCGACCTGGCCATCCTGCGCGCCGGTATTTCCGCTGGCACTTCCCGTGCCGCCTGCATCCGCTGCCTGCGGCTCCGGCATGCCGCTATCCGGCGACTGGACCTGTGCCTGTGCCGGCAATGCCATCAACGCAGCCACGCAACATGTCGTGGCCATCAACCCCTTTAACACCATCATTCTAGCCCCCCTGTGTCGCCGATCGGGTCACATGGATGATGCCGCGCGCTGTCGACTGCCTTCCGACCCTGTTCGGACGCAGTCGATGAACCTTATGCTGCTCGTTCATCGGGATCTGGCGCCCCGTGACTTGCTGACATTGTTCGGCAGTACCATCCGGACCCATCGGACAAGCACATGCTGTCACGTTCGCAGTATCAAAACAATACCAATCATATCGAAAATCCGGGAAGGTTATATTGCGGGGATCGCATGCACTTGGCGCCGAAGATGCAATCGATTCCGCGGTCACTATGCATACAAATCGGCAGACGTCGTCGATGGCGAAGTTCGCTCGTTCCAATGTCTCGCCCGGATTGATCGTCTCAAATGTCGACACCATCGATATCGCGGTGTGACCCACGACTCGCGCCTCGGGCAGGACCGGGGTGGTTCGCCGCGGCAGGGCGGTTGTTCTTTACAAATTGATTCAGGTTAATCGATTGCGAACTAGGACAGTCAAACTGCCGGTCGTATGTAGCGGGCGTCACAGTGCGTGCGGCCAATCTTAAGCTTTTGATTGGTATCCTGCAGGTGGTCAGCGTGCCGGTTTTTATCAGCATTTTTTCCGGCACGCTGACCACCGGCATTTTTCTGTGACGTACCCAGATTTCGAGTTGACCGGCTTGCCGGCATCTATCCCAGACAGAGTGCCCACCTTCGCGAGGCAGCTTTCGGCGACGCTGAAGACGGGCGGAATAAAGCCTGCTGCTCAGTGGTTACTTGCGGTCACGATGGCAGCGCGATCCTGCCATTGGACGTCACGGAACAGTGACAGACGACACGCCCCTGCACGAGTCGAAGCGCAGATAACTCCGGGTCCGCTATACCTGTGGGGGTGTGGTGAAACCATTGGACAGGGCACGGTTTGAAATATCGCGTGCCCTGCGTGCTTGAAGAGCATGCCGGGCGACTGGAGTCGCCCGGCATGATCTTCCGCTCAGAACTGCAGCGCTGCGGTTCCGGCAGCCGACCCGTCGAGGCTGTAGACATAATAGGTCGTGCCGTCGTGCGAGACCGCGCCGTCGAATTCGAGCGTGGAAACGGACGCGCCCTTCAGGCCACCGATCGTGACGTCGCCCAGATCGACGCCCGCGTTGCTGCCCAGGTCGAGTACGCCCTTGGCGCCAAGCTTGACGTGGCCGGTGCCGTCGTCGGGCAGCGCGACCGTGGTCACCAGCACATCCTTGTTGCCGAAATTCGACAGCGTGTCGTGACCGAGATCACGCCCGAGCGCGGTATCGAAAAAGAACTGGCTGGCCGTCTTCTCGGTCGAATCGCCCGACAATTTGTCGTTGGCGAGCGTGCCTTCCTCTGCCCCCTGGGGGCGGACGCTCGCATCCGCGTAGATATACCGCCCTGCGGCATCGGTGCCCATCAGGCGGAGCGCCGAAACGCCTTCGATGACGGCGTAATCATCGCTCTTGGGCGCATCCAGCGACAGGCTGTTGGCGGCGAACTTGATGATGCCGTCGCCATTGCCGTCAAAAAGCTTGGCGGTGGTGGCGAGCACGTCTTCGTGGCTGAAGTTCTTGATCGTATCGGTGCCGCTGTTCTTCGCAATGTCGAAGAAGAACATGTCGTTGCCCGACGTCCCCGTGAGCGTCTGCGATGCCGAACTGCTGCCGTCCTGGATCGTTGGCTTGCTGACGGGGGGAGTGACCGGTGGCGCCGTCACCGCGATCGATACGACGCCATTGTCGGAGACCTTCCCGTCGCTTGCCGCGTAGGTGAAGCTGTCGCTGCCGACATAGCCCTTGTCCGCGACATAGGTGAAACCGCCATTGGCGTTGAACAGCAACGAACCATGCGTCGGACCCTTGACGAGGCTGGCGGTGAGCGCGTCGCCATCGCCGTCGCGGTCGTTGGTCAGGACGTTGCCGGTCTCGCTCTTGCCCGCGACGATCGCGAACGAGTCGTCGACTGCGACAGGAGCGATGTTGGCGGGCACCGGGGCGCGCCCGCACCGGACTTGATCGCGGCGACGGTCGCGTTCAGATCATCGGTGATACCCATGTAGAAGGTGAACGTCGTCGATCGGCCCGCGGCGAGCGTGCCGAGACCGAAATTGATGTTGATCGCGTTGTCGCCCTTGAGCGAATAGCCCTCGGCCGGCGCGGTATCGAAGGTCGCGGCCGCGTCGGGGTTCTCGTTGACATAGCCCTTGAAGGTGGAGACCTTCGCACGATCATCGGCCGTGTAGTAGAATAGCGGCGTCTTGCCGCTGGACGCATAGGCCGCGATCAGCGCGCCGTTAGCGCCGTCGCCACCCTGCTCGATCACCGTGTTGACGGTATCGAAGCCTGCACCGTGGTCGGGGTCGATCGAGCGCATGTAATGCAGATCGGCGACGGCCTTGCCCGTCGTGTTGGTCAGCGTGACGTCGACCTTGATGTATTTCGCACCATCGGCGAGCGACATCGTCTGCGCGACCTTGACGCCCTCGGTCGTCGCGCCGGTCCAGCCGGCCTTGCCGACGCCGTTGCTCGACAGATCGGAGGAGACCCCGCCGGCGACTTCGCTCTTACCGTTTCGCTCGCTGTTGACGCTGGAGTAATGCTTGGCGCCGATGTCGTAGCCGATCGAAAAGCTCTCGACGGGCGTTCCCGCGAGCATCGCGTCGCGCGTCGGTGCCGCACCCTTGCCGAAGCCATCCGTGTCGCCAACGAGCCCCAGGCGGATATAGCCGTTGACCGCATCGGTGACGAACCCGACGGGTGCGGTCGCGCGCGTCCCGAGCGTGCCGCTGCCGTTGATACCCAGGCTCAGATACTGACCCTGCAGAAAAATCTCATTTCCGATAGTCGCGTCGCGTAACATGCTCTGTTCCCCGTCCCGGACGACGCACGGTTATCCCCGTACAGCGCTTGGTTCCCTGAAGTTCACGGTAAGTGCGAGTAATCCGGTGTTTTTTCTGTGGACGGATCATCCCGAAACCGTTCCGCCCCAAAGCCCTTCCGAAGATTGACGGCAGATGAACGGGCACGTCGGATTTTCGTTTTGAGCGGGAACCAGCAGGCAATTCAGACGTTCCGGGCGCCCAATTTGCACGCTTCGTCGAGTCTGCGGGCGGTGGTTTGCGCCGACCGGGGGGCGAATTCCCGCCCGGAACTGGCCGATCCGGCTACCCCCAGAAGTGCAGAACGGTCAGACAATTCGCTGCATGGCTAAAACCGTCACACCCTTCCCGTAAGGTCTATCTCGTCCAATCTGCCGGCGCTCGTTCACGAGGGGCAAACGCACGATACCTGCGGATCAACCGGCTACCAACAGCAGGTCAAGGATGACTGACCTCTAATGTTGGTTCGCCCTTCGACGTGCGTCGTCGTTCGCGGGGAGGTATTCAGGCGCGGCAGGTCCGATGGTCGTGGTTGCCCTACTCGTACGCTGCCGCGACAGCGGGCGGCGAGCGAGCCCGGAACGTTCGGATTATCGCAGCACCAGCGTGGCAAAGCCTGCAGTGTCGTGGACACCGTCGATGTGGCTGGCGTTGACCGCGTGCGATGCAAGGACGCAGGGACCGGCTGAGACCGAGGGCGGTGGGCCAGCCAGGTTCGACATCACACTCGAGCGCGGCCGGCGTCAGGTCGATGGTGGCGGTGCGCGTGCCGACCCTGTCGTCGTGGTCGGGTGCGGCGAGCAGCAATGCGCTCGATAAGACCGGTCCGCCGAGCGCCATCACCGGCGATAGTCTTTAATCTTGTGCACCGCCCGCATTGGCGGTGCTCAGGTTCGTCCAGCCGACGGCGCTGCTCTGTGAATCGAGGCGGTGCCAACCCGTGAGCCAGAGATTGGAGACCTGCGTTCGGACAAGCGCGAGTGTCTTTAAGGCCTCCCGCGCGACCAGAGACCTTGTCGTCGGCGAGAAAGTCGCCGGTCGTTGCCGCGTAGATCTTGGCGCGCAGCCGTCCCGTGCGATCCTTCAACCCGTCGACCGTCACGAGGATGGGGGCTCGCTTTCGTGCGGCTACGAGCAGGGCGACGAGCGGAGGATCATCGCCCGGCCTCCGGCTGGGCAAGCTCGACCGCGGCGAGGATCGCGCCGAGCAGCAGGTGCGTGACGAGCCAGAGCGCGGCGATCATCGTCAGCATTTCGGTTACCTGCGACGCCTGGCCGATGGTGAAGGCGACGAGCCCGGCAAAGACGATGTCCTTGTTGGGCAAAAGCGGCAGACGCGAGACGAGCATGCGCAGCGCCGCGAGCACGAGCCACCAGGCGAGCGGCGCGGCGGGCAGCGTCACCGCCCACAGCATCGCCGCGAGCGTCGTCGTGGCGGCGATGCGGAGGAGGTGGATCAGCGCGATGCGGCGGAGTGCGGTCCCCGGCAGCGTGAACAGCCGTTTGCGCAGCGCGAGCGTGACGAGCGAGGGCAGCGCGATGCTCGCGGCGGACACCAGCATCACCTTGGCATCGGTCCCGAGGTTGAGCGCGAGCAGCGCGCGCCAGCTTACCGCGGCGAGCGCGAGCGTGCAGCCATTGGCGACCACCGCGGACAGGATCGACACGTCCTTGATCGCGCCGAACGGCGTCCCGATCAGCGTCGCGTGCCGCCGCGCCCAGGCATAGAAATAGAGCTCGCCCGAATAGCCCGCGACGATCTCGTTGCTGATCCGCTTGCGCAGCAGCGCGAGAAACCCCCTGGCCGGCAGCGCCCAGAGCTGGCGGTAGATGACCCATTCGCTCGCCGGCATCGCCAGATAGCCCGCGGCGAACACCAGCCAGAACCGCGGCGACCGCGGCAGCATCGCGATCACGCCGCGCACGTCGAGATGCCGCAGCTGCCACAGCGCAGCGACAAGGATCGCCGCGGACAGCGCCGGCGTCAGCCAGCGTGCGACGATACCCTGATGCACCGCGATGGGTGTGAGCGGCAAGGCGGGTAGTGCGGGCAGAGCGGGGGCGGGGGCGGCGGCGGACGATCCTGGTTCGGTCATGGCCCCTCGACGCCGCGGGGCTGCGTGATCCGCAGCTTGGTGCGCGGTGGGGGCGGAAAAAATTGCCGCCTGGTGTCCGCGGGGAGCTGCGGATCGGGTGGCGTGGTGCCGTCACCCGGCATGCAGCGGCGAGAGGTGACGGGAATGACGACATGATGATCGGTGATCCCCGGCGGGATGGTGCTGCGGCGAACCGGCGACTGGTGGTGTCGATCCACGATGTCTCGCCCGCCTTTGCCGATCCGATCGAGCAGCTGGCCGAGACGATCGGCGCGATCCTTGGCGGGCCGCGCTTTGCGATGCTCGTCGTGCCCGATCATTGGGGCCGTGCCCCGCTCGACCGTTCGCCGGCGTTCGCGCGCCGGTTGCGGCACTGGGCCGATGCGGGAGTCGAAATGTTCCTGCACGGCTGGTTCCACCGTGACGGAAGCGACCACCCGACCGCCGCCGCCGCGATGAAGGCCCGGTACATGACCGCGGGCGAGGGCGAGTTCCTGGGGCTCGGCGCGGACGAGGCCGAGGATCGCATGCGGCGTGGGCGCGCGGTCGTCGAGGACGCGATCGGTCGTCCGGTCGCGGGATTCATCGCCCCCGCCTGGCTTTATGGCGCAGGGGCGAGGGCGGCGCTGAAGGCCTGCGATTTCGCGCTTGCGGAGGATCATGTCCGCGTGTGGCAGCCGGCGACCGAGGCAATCGTCGCGCGCGGGCCGGTGGTGACCTGGGCGAGCCGGTCGGCGGCGCGGACCGCGAGTTCGCTCGCGGTTGCCGCCGCCGCGCGCGCGCTGCCCGACTGGCTGCCGACCTTACGGGTCGCGGTGCATCCGGGCGACGTCACCAAGGCATCGCTGATGACGAGCATCGCGCAGACCATCGGGACGCTCGCGGCACGACGGACGGTCGCGCGCTATGCCGATCTTCTCCCCCAGGACGGAGCGGCGGCATGAAGATCGTCGATGTCTGCGCCTTCTACACGCCGAGCGGCGGCGGGGTGCGCACCTATGTCGACCGCAAGCTCGTCGCGCTCGCGGCGCGGGGGCACGAGGTCGTCGTCGTCGCACCCGGCGCGCGCGATGCGGAGGAACGCCGTGGACCGCGCGCGCGAATCCGCTGGTTGCGGTCGCCCCGGTTCCCGCTCGACCGCGCCTATCGCTATTTCGCCGACCGCCCCGCCTTGTACCGCGTGCTCGACGAAGAGGATGCGGACCTGGTCGAGGTGTCGTCACCGTGGCGCAGCGCCTCGATCGTCGCCGACTGGCGCGCCGAGCGCCGCAGTCGCGCGCGGCTCGCGCTGGTTGCGCATGCCGACCCGCTGTCCGCCTATGCGTATCGCTGGTTCGAACAGGTCGCATCGACGCAGACGGTCGATCGTGCGTTCGGCTGGTATTGGCGGCATCTGCGCCGGCTCGACCAGCGGTTCGACATGGTGGTGAGCGCAAGCGACAGCCTGACCGGGCGGTTGCGCGACGGCGGGCTGCGCAAGGTCGTGACCGATCCGATGGGGGTCGAGCCGGGACTGTTCTCCCCCACGCTTCGCGACGCCGATGCGCGGCGCGCGATGCTCGGGCTGTGCGGGCTGCCCGAGACCGCGTTGCTGCTGATCGGGGTGGGGCGGCATGCGCCCGAGAAGCGCTGGCCGATGGTCGCGCAGGCGACAACGCTGGCGGGCGCGCAGGTGCCGGCCGGGCTGGTCATCATCGGCGGCGGATCGCGCCAGCGCGCGGTGGTCGATGCGATCGCGGGCAATCCGCACGTCCGCCTGATCGAACCGACCCGCGACCGCGCGGCGCTGGCGCGGATGATGGCGAGCGCGGATGCGGTGATCCATGGCTGCGAGGCGGAGACGTTCTGCTTTGCCGCGGCGGAGGCGGTCGCGTCGGGCTGTACGCTGATCGCGCCCGATCGCGGCGGTGCCGCCGACCTCGCGCGCGCAGGCGGCGGCGTCACCTATCGCTCGGGCGATGCGCACAGCGCCGCCGCGGCGATCCGTGCGGTCGCACGGACAGCGCCCGTGCGGCGCGCGGTCCGGTCCGTCCGGACGATGGACGATCATTTCGACGCGCTGCTCTCGCTCTATGCGGGGCTTGCGCCTGCGATCCGGGAAGGAACACGGTCATGACCGCCATCGCCATCGCCATCGCCGTCGCGCACCCCGCCGCCGTCGACCCGGCACCCGCCGCGATCGTCGAGGATGCGGACCCCTCTGATTTCAGCGGGGACGGGCGTCTCGCAAGGCCCCGGGCTACGGCGCGCACCGCCTGGGCGGCGCCGGATTTCTATCTTGCCCTCGCGATCGGCGCGGTGCTGGCGATCGCGGTCCTGGTCATCCGGGTGTGCGACGCGCTGTGGGCGCGGGGGCTGGAATAAAAAAATCGTCATCGCCGGCGGGCGCGGACTGCGGTGCGCGCGCGGCGGCGGCGTCACCTCCTCGAAGGAGACGGGCGGATGCGGGAGGACGAGATCAGGCGGTTCGTGAGCACGCGCTTCGACCAGGCGTTCGGGGCGACGGCGGACCCCGCCTATCCCGCCTGGCAGGTTCGCGGCGCCAGCGGGCGCGGGGCGTCGGATGCGGCCGCGCTCGGCTATCGGTCGGCAGCGGACCAGCGCCTGTTCCTCGAAGCCTATCTCGACCGCCCGATCGAACAGGCGGTTTCGGAGCGGCTGGGGCGCGCGGTCGATCGTGCGGAGATCGTCGAGATCGGCTGTCTCGCCAGCACGTCGCCGGTCGCGCTGATTCACCTGTGGCACGACACCGCTACCGCGCTGGGCGCGGGTCACGCGCTCGTCGTCGCGACGGTCACCGCGACGGTCCGACGGCTGCTCGGGCGGGCGGGGGTGCCGCTGGTCGAGATCGCGCGCGCGGACCCCGGCCGGCTTGCCGATGCCGCGCGCTGGGGCAGCTATTACGACGACGATCCGCGCGTGTGCGTCGGCGTGATCGCCGACGGCGTCGCGGGTCTCGGCCGCTATGTCGCGTTGCGGACGGCGGCGGCATGAGCGCGCTGTACGACTCGATCGTGGCGCGGGCGGCGCAGGTCCCGGACCGGATCGCGGTCGACGATGGCCGGGAGCGCATCAGCTATGCCGCGCTCCCCCGCGCGTCGCGACGATCGCGGACACGCTCGGGCGGGTGCTGGACGGCACGGCGGCACCCGTCGGGCTGGCGAGCGACAACGACATCGACTGGATTCTCGCCGATCTTGCGCTGCTGTCGCTCGGCGTCGCCTGCGTACCGATCCCGGCCTTCTTCACGCCCGCACACGCCGACGCGGTGCTGCGCGACGCGGGGGCGTGCGCGATCATCGATGCGCGGTCGATCCGGCGGCTCGACCTTGCGCGGCGCGCGGTCCCCGCAGGTACCGCGAAGATCAGCTATACCTCGGGTTCGACCGGCGCGCCCAAGGGCATCTGCCTGCCCGATACGCTGATGCTCGCCACCGCCACGGCGATCGTCGCGCGGTTCGGCGCGGACATGGCGGGGACGCACCTGCTGCTGCTGCCGCTTGCCGTGTTGCTCGAAAACGTAGCGGGGCTTTATGCCAGCCTGCTCGCGGGCGGCACCTATGCACCACGCGGTGCGGCGGCGATCGGGCTCGCACAGCCGTTTCGCCCCGATCTTCCGCAGATGGTCGAGGCGATCGCGGCGACGCGCGCGACCAGCCTGATCCTGGTACCCGAACTGCTCGGCGGCATCGTCGCGGTGCTCGAGGCATCCGGGCGCCGCTTGCCCGCGCTGCGGCTGGTCGCGGTTGGCGGCGCGCGCGTGCCCGTCGCGCTGCTCGATCGCGCCGCCGCGCTGGGGCTGCCCGTGGTGCAGGGCTATGGCCTGACAGAGTGCGGGTCGGTGGTGGCGATCGAGGCGCTGGGCGAACGCGTGCGCGGCACCACCGGGCTGCCGCTCGGTCATGTCCACGTCACGCTCGCCGACGACGGGGAGATCCTGGTCGACGGGGTCGGTCATCTCGGCACGATCGACGCCCCGCGGCCAGGCGGCGGACCGCTGGCGACCGGCGATATCGGCGCGCTCGACAGCGCCGGGCGGCTGACGATCGTCGGGCGCAAATCGTCGATGCTCGTCACCGGTTTCGGCCGCAACGTCGCACCCGAATGGGTCGAGGACGCGCTGCGAGCGCAGCCCGGCGTCGCGCAGGCGTGCGTGTACGGCGATGGCGACGCGGCGCTGTCCGCCTTCATCGTGACGTCTGCCCCGGAGGCCGACATCGCGACAGTGGTCGCCGCTGCGAACCGGTCGCTGCCTTCCTATGCACGGATCGCCGGCTGGCGGAGCGTCCGCGCCTTCACCCCCGCCGACGGCACGCTGACCGCCAATGGTCGGCTTCGCCGCAGCGCCATTCTTCACCGGGAGACTGCCATGCCGTTCTTTGACCAGCTCGTCGATCAGACCGCCGCGGCGCGCGCGGCGATGTTGCGCACGCCCCAGCTCCAGGCGGGGCTGACCGGGCGGATCGATCGCGCGACCTATATCGCCTATCTGACCCAGGCCTATCATCACGTCAGCCATACCGTGCCGCTGATGCACGAGGCGCGGATGCGGCTAGGCCATAACCCGATGCTGGTCGCGGCACTCGACGAATATATCGCGGAGGAAACCGGGCACGAGGCGTGGATCCTCGACGACATCGCCGCGGCGGGCGGCGACCGCGCGGCGGCGATCGCGGCGGGGCCGTCCGATGCGACCGCGGCGATGATCGCGTCTGCCTATGACACGATCCGCCACGGCAATCCGGCCGCGTTCTTCGGCATGGTGTTCGTGCTCGAGGGGACGAGCATCGCCTTTGCGCAGCAGGGGGCCGAGGCGGTGCAGGCGAGCCTCGGCCTGCCGCCCGCGGCATTCCGTTATCTCACCTCGCACGGTGCGCTCGACCAGGAGCATATGGTGTTCTTCGAGGGGCTGATGAACCGGATTGACGACCCCGCCGACCGCATCGCGATCGTCGCGATGGCGAAGGCGATGTTCGGGTTGTTCGGCGGGATGTTCGCGGCGATTCCGATGGAGGCGATCGATGTCGCGGCTTGACGGCGAACGCATCGTCCTGACCGGGATCGCCGGCGGCATCGGCACGCTGGTCGCAGCCCGGCTGCGCGCGGCGGGTGCAAAGGTGATCGGCGTCGACCGGGTCGCCTCCGATCTTGCGGACGATATGCTGGTCGCGGATCTCGGCAGCTTCGAGGGGCTCACACAGATCGCCGACGAACTTGCCGCGCGCGAGGTCGACGGGCTGATCAACCTGGCGGGCATCCAGTATTTCGGGCCGTTCGCGGACCAGTCGCCCGACGCGATCTGGGCGGGGTACATCATCAACCTCGTCGCGCCGGCGATGCTGACGCGTGCGCTGATGCCGCGGTTCAAGACGCGCGGGACGGGCCGCATCGTCAATATCGGGTCGGTCTTCGGCGCGATCCCGTTCGCGCATTTCGTGACCTATTCGAGCGCGAAGGCGGGGCTCAAGGGCTTCAGCGACGCGCTGCGCCGTGAATATGCCGGGACCGACGTCAGCATCACGCATGTCGCGCCGCGGGCGGTGCGCACCGCGCTCAATTCGCCCAAGGTGCTCGCCTTCGCCGACGCGACCGGAATGGCGATGGACAGCCCCGAGCACGTCGCCGACCGGATCGTCGCGGCGATCGTCGCGCGGAGCCGCAACGTCGTGATCGGGTTCCCCGAAAGCCTGTTCGTCCGCGTCAACGCGCTGATGCCGCGCGTGGTCGACCAGGCGCTTGCCGCGAACGACCGCAAGGCCGCCGCCCTTTTCATCTGATGGAGAAGATCATGCGATTCCGTATCAAGAACAGCGTCCCCGCCGTCCTCACCGTCATACTCGGCGCGGCGTTGACGACTGCCGCGCTGGCCGACCCGGTGACCGACCGTGCGGACGACATCGCCCGCACCTGGGCGCAGGTCCATTACCGCGTGCCCGCCGCGCAGAAGCTCGGCGCGATGACGAAGCTCAAGACGCAGGCGGACGCACTGGCGCAGGCTGCACCCAATCGCGCGGAGGCGCTGGCGTGGGACGGTATCGTCACGTCGTCGCTCGCCGGCCTGAAGGGCGGGATTGGCGGCCTGTCGCTCGCCAAGGATCTGCGGACGATGCTCGAACGGGCGAGCAAGCTCGACAATGGCACGGCGGGCGCGATGGCGCATACCAGCCTCGGCGCGCTGTATTATCAGGTGCCCGGCTGGCCGATCGGCTTCGGAAGCAAGGACAAGGCGCGCAGCGAATTGCTTGCGGGGCTGAAGATCACGCCGCGCGATATCGACGCGAATTATTTCTGGGGCGACTTCCTGTTCGCGCAGGGGCAATATGCCGATGCGGCCAAGGCGCTGCGGACGGCGCTCGCTGCGCCGGCGCGCCCGGGACGCGAAATCGCCGATGCGGGGCGCCGGGGTGACGTGCAGCAACTGCTCGCCAAGGTGAACGCCAAGCTCGGTGCCTGACCGCGGAGCCGTGCCGTAACCGACGCCGACACTCTTTCGCCCGCAGGCCCCATCGACGGCCTGTCTGCGGTGCTCGCGGCCCACCGCCCGCAACTCGTCCGGTTCTTTACCGGGCGAACGGGTAGTGCGGCCGAGGCGGAGGATGTCGTCCAGGAGATCTGGCTTCACATCGCGGAGCCCCTGGCGGGGCCGATCGGAAATCCGCTCGGCTACCTCCACCGGGTGGGCCTGAACATCGTGCTCGACCGGGCCCGCGCGCGTGGGCGGCGGCAGCGGCGCGATGCGGGCTATGTCGATGCGACGACGTCGGTGCTGGGGGCGGAGGCGATCGACGACCGGCCGTCCGCGTTCGACGCGGTCGTCGGTCGCGAGCGTGTCGCCCGCCTCGCCGCCGCCCTCGCGGGCCCGCCCGAGGGCGCGATGCGCGTGTTTCGGCGGCACCGTATCGACGGCGCGTCACATGCCGAGATCGCAGCCGAACTCGGCATCACGCGCAGCGCGGTGGAAAAGCATGTCGCGGTTGCTCTCCGGCATCTCAGAAAGGCGCTGGATGAGTGATCGGGTGGGCGACCTGCGGTTCGGTGGGCGCGGTGGCGTCTAATGGTTGAGCATGGAAAGGAGGGCGGCATGACGGATACGGAGACGGGCACACGGACAGCAATCGATGCCGCTGCCGCCTGGCATGCGCAGCTCGAGTCCCCCGACATGGACTGGGCGCGGTTCGGCGCGTGGCTCGAGGCCGATGCCGAGCATCGCCGCGCCTATGAGTCGATCGCGCTGCTCGATGCGGAGATCGCGGACGCGGCGCCGGCGATTGCCGCGCGGCTGCCGGCGAACGACGTCGATACCGTCGCGCCTGCCGCCGCGATGCGTCCCGCGCGCTGGCGGCTGGCCGCGCTCGGCGGCGGCGGCGCGCTGGCGGCCGGCCTCGCGCTGCTGCTGGTGGTGCCGTCGGCCGAGACCGCGGCGCAGATCTACACGACCGGTCGCAGCGAGACGCGCGCGGTGACGCTCGCCGATGGCAGCCGGATGCAGATCGACCGCGGCTCGCGCGTGACGGTCAGCGGCGCGCGCAGCCCGGTGATCGAGATCGCGCAGGGCGCGGCGAGCTTTGCCGTGCGGCACGATCCCTCGCGCGTGCTGACGGTCCGCGCCGGGGGTTACGAGGTGCGCGACATCGGCACGCGGTTCGACGTCGTCAGCGCGCATGGGCGTGTGGCGGTGACCGTTGCGCAAGGCATGGTCGGGGTGAGGCCGATTGGCGGCGAGTCGGCAGACATGACGACGCTCCACGCGGGGCAGGCGCTGGACATCACGCCCGCCAAGCAGATCGCGGCGCGCCGGAGCATCGATCCGGCACGCGTCGCGGACTGGGCCGATGGCCGGCTCGAATATGACGGCGCACCGCTCGCGCTGGTTGCGGCGGATATATCGCGATATGCTGATCGCCCGCTGATGGTCGACCCATCGGCGGCGGACCTACGCTTTTCCGGGGTATTGACGATTGGTGACGGATCGCGGCTCGTCGATCAACTTCGCGCGGTCCTGCCGATACGCGCTCGCGCTGTCGGCGGCGTCGTGCATCTGGACGCTCGCGGCGGCGGTTGACGCGCAGCGACCGGCGCTCACAATTCCGGCGGGAACGCTGCGTTCGGCGCTCGACGCGCTTGCACGGCAGAGCGGGATATCGATCGGCATGGCGGGCGCGCTGCCCGATCTGCGCGTCAGGCGGATCGAGCACGCGCGCGACGTCGGCGATGCGCTGCGCAGGATGCTCGCGGGCAGCACGCTTCACGCAGTCCGCATCGATGCGACGACGTGGCGGATCGAACCGCTCGCGCCCACGCGGCGACTGCGCAAGCTCATCCCGCGCCCGCCGCCCGAGCTCGCCGCGGGGGACATCATCGTAACCGCCAGCAAGCGCGACGAACGGCTTTCCGATCTGCCCGCCTCCATCAGCATCGTCGGCGGGCAGGGGCTGGGGCGGCTGGCGGGACGGCGCGGGCTGGTCGATGTGATGGCGACGACCGATGGCGCGTTTTCGACCAATCTCGGTCCCGGCCGTGACCGGATCTTCCTGCGCGGGGTCGCCGACAGCGCATTCAATGGTACGAGCCAGTCGCTCGTTAGCCTGTATCTCGACGATGCGCGGATCGGCTATGCCGCGCCCGATCCCGATCTGCGCCTCGTCGATGTCGATCGCGTCGAGGTGCTGCGCGGACCGCAGGGCACGCTCTACGGCACCGGCGCGCTGGGCGGGGTGGTCCGGATCGCGACCGTCGCGCCCGATCTCGACCGCTTTGCCGGCAGCGTCGCGGTCGAGGGGACGGGCATCACCAACGGGGCGCTTGGCGGCGCGGTCGAGGGGATCGTGAACCTCCCGATAAGGCCGGGTACGCTCGCGCTGCGCGTCTCGGGCTGGAGCGAGACGATGCCCGGCTGGATCGACGATAGCGGGCGCGACCGCCGCGACGTCAACCGGACACGGCGGAACGGCGCGCGGGCCGCGCTGCGCTGGGCGCTGGGCGACTGGCATGCGACGCTCGCCGGCGTCGCGCAGCGGATCGATGCGCGCGACAGCCAATATGCGACCCGCGGCCTGTCGCGCGCGACGCTCATCGCCGAGCCGCAGGACAACGACTTCACCGCGGCGACGCTCACGCTCCAAGGGCCGATCGGCAAGCTCGACGCGCGGGCAACGACCGCGGTCGTCGACCAGGAATTCGGCAGCACCTACGATGCGACCGTCCTCGCACCCGCGCTCGGGGCGCAAGCGCCGCTTTCCTATGTCGAGGATCGTTCGGCACAGCTTTTGTCGCAGGAGCTGCGCGTCAGCGACCCGACCGCGCGCCATCCGTGGATCGTCGGCGTGACGATCCTTCATTCGACGAGCCGGCTCGACGGCCGCTTCCTCGCGGTCGGCACGGCTGCGCCCGCGGCCGCGATCACCGCGCGCCGCGACGAGGAGAACGTCACCGACGCCGCGCTGTTCGCCGAGGGAACGCAAAGGCTCAGCGAGCGGCTCGATTTCAAGCTCGGGCTGCGCGCCTTCTCGACGACGAGCCATCTCGAGCAGCAGGGGCCCGAACGCGAGCGCGTGCACCGGCTGGGGGTGACGCCGAGCGGCACGCTGAGCTGGCACCGCGACGATCTCGGGCTCGTCTGGCTGCGCTATGCGAGCGCGGTCCGCCCGGCCGGGATCAGCCGAACCGCGCCCGTCGCCGGCCGCCGCATTCCCGGCGACGAATTGCAGAGCCTCGAGCTGGGGTGGCGGATCCGCCTGGGCGGTGACCGGCTGAGCATCCACGGTGCGCTGTATGGCTCGACCTGGGAGCATCTGCGGAGCGACACGGTCGGCGCGGATGGGCTGCTCGGGACGATCGACGCGGGCAATGCGACCAATGTCGGGCTCGAGGTCGGCGGGCGATGGGAGCTGGCGCCGGTCGCGATCGACTTCGGGGCGACGGTGCAGCGCGCCCGGCTGACCGCGCCGTCCGGCCGCGCGACGATCGAGGACGACGATCGCCGCCTGCCGGTCGTCCCCGACCTGTCCGCGCGACTGGCTGCGGCGCGCCGCTTCGTGGTGCACGGGCTGCCCGCGCAGATCTATGCGCAGGCGCGTTATGTCGGCAGCAGCCGGCTGAGCTTCGACCCCGTGCTCGACCGGCCGGCCGGCAACTATGCGACGCTCGACACCGGCGTATCGCTCGACGCGGGCGCGCGGCACTGGTCGATCGACGTCGCCAACCTGCTCGACAGTCGCGGCAACAGTTTCGGCTTCGGCAATCCCTTCACGCTCGACACGACGATGCAAAGCGTCCCGGTGCGGCCCCGGACGATCACGCTCAGGCTCGCGATCGGACTATAGGCGCCGATATCAGCCGGGCCCGACGAGCGAGACCGCGCTGCCCGTCTCGGCGAAGCGCAGCGTGAAGCCGTGGAGATCGGCGATCGCCTTGACCAGGCTCAGCCCCAGCCCCGCACCCTCGCGGTCGTGCCGGCCGCGGTAGAAACGCTGCGTGACCAGCGGCCGTTCGGCGGCGGGGACGCCCGCGCCCTGGTCGGTGACGGTGATGACGACCGCGCGCTCCTCCTGTCGCAGCAGCAGCGCGACATGGCCGCCGGCGGGGCCGAACTTCATCGCATTGTCGATCAGGTTCGACATCGCCTCGATCAACAGGCTCGCATCGCCCTCGATCGGCGCGACCGGGTCGATGTCGCAGCTGAGAACGATCCCGCGATCCTCCGCGGTCGGCCGGTGGAGCTCGCACGCATCCTCGGCCAGCCGCGCAAGATCGACCGGCGCGAAGCGGCTGCGGCGGGCATGGTCCTCGAGCTCGCGGACACGCAGCAGCGCGGCGACGATGCCGAGCAGCTGGTCGATCTCGTCAAGCGCGGCGTCGGCGCTGGCCTGGAATGCGGCGACGTCGCCCGCCTCGCGCAGCCCGCGCTCGAGCCGGGCGCGAAGCCGCGTCAGCGGGGTGCGGAGCTGATGCGCGATGTCGTCGCCGACGCCGCGCACGTCGATCACCAGCGACTGGATGCGGTCGAGCATCAGGTTGATGTGCGCGCAGAGCAGCCGGAAGCTGTCGGGGCGCTCGCCGACGGGCAGCCGCTGGTCGAGATCGCCCGCGACGATCCGCTCGGTCAGGCCGCGCACCGCATCGACCTGAGTCGCGGCACGGCGCCCCGCGACGAGCCCGAAGCCGATCGCGAGCAAAAGGCCCGGGATCAGCCCGAACGCGAGCGACCGCTCGATGATCCGCAATGCGCCCTCGGCATTGTCAAGGTCGACCCCGGTCAGCAGCCGGGTGCCGTCGGGCATCGCGCAGGTCCGCAACCGCGCGACGTCGCTGGTCTTGCCCGGCAGTTCGGTCGGTGTGATCGTTGCGACGGTCGAGCCGGCCCGCAGCGCATCCGGCGGCAGCCGGGCGACATTGCCGTCGATCCGCGTCCCGTCAGCGGCGAACAGCGCGAGGAACCGGTCGCGGTGGATGTCGTGCGCCAGCATCTCGCGCAGTTCGACACGGCGAACCTCCGGCGAAAGCGTCGCGAGCGAACGGCAATCCTCGGCAAAGCCGCGCTCCGCATCACGGCGATGGCTGCCATTGGCGAGCAGCCAGAACAGGCCGGCGAGCATGATCGACTGGACGACGAGCAGCGCCGCGATCGCACCGCCCCACCGCCACGTCGCGCGGGTGCGCGGGTCAGACCGCCGGATCGAAGACATAGCCTCTGCCCCGGACGTTGCGGATCAGCTGCGTCTCGCCCTCGGCGTCCACCTTGCGGCGCAGGCGGCCCATATGCACGTCGACGACGTTGCTGTTGGGCTCGAAACTATAGCCCCACACGTCCTGGAGCAGCATCGACCGGGTGACGATCCGTCCCGGCCGGCGGACGAGATAATCGAGCAGCTTGAGCTCGCGCGGGAGGAGGTCGAGCGGGCGGCCGGCGCGGCGGCCCGTGCCGCCGAGCAGGTCGAGATCGAGCGGCCCGACGATCAGCCGCGTGTCGCGCGTCTCGTTGGGGCGTCGGAGCAGTGCCTGGACGCGCGCGACGAGCTCGACCAGCGCGAACGGCTTGGCGAGATAGTCGTCGCCGCCCGCGCGCAGTCCGCGGACCCGGTCATCGAGGCTGCCGAGCGCGCTGAGCACGAGCGCGGGGGTGCGGCGGCCCTCGGCGCGGATCCGCTCGATCAGGTCGAGCCCCTCGCCATCGGGCAGCTGGCGATCGACGATCAGCAGGTCGACATCGTCGCCGCGCGCCGCCGCCAGCCCGTCGGCCACGCGCAGATGATGCGTCACCGCATAGCCCTGCGCGCCGAGCTCGAGCGCGATCTCGTTCGCGGTGCCCGCGTCGTCTTCGAGGAGCAGGATATGCGTCACCCGCCTGCTTCGCCATGCGCGGCCGACCGCGTCAACTGAATAGCAGTTCAGACTCTGAACCCGGATTTAGTCGACGGCGGGCCACCCGCGCGCATAGCGGAAGTCCTTCGTTACCAGGACTTTCCACCATGCGAATTGCCGTTTCCGCGCTGATGTTGGCCGCGCTGCCCGTGATGGCCCTGGCGCAGCCGGTCGCTGCCCAAGCCTCAGCACAGACCGGCATGTCGCTCGACCGGCTGGTGCAGGACGTCATCGCCAACAATCCCGAGCGGCAATATTACCAGCGGCAGATCGAGACCGCGGGGACCGAGCGCAGCGCGGCGGGGCGCTGGGCCGATCCCGAGGCGGTAGTCGAGTTCGGCCAGCGTCAGGCGAGCGATCGCACCACCGATGCCGCGCTGGGCGAGGGCACGACCTATGCCGTCTCGGTCGTCCAGCCGATCGAGTTTGGCGGGCGGATCGCGCTCAGGCGGGCGATCGCCGACCGGCAGGTCGAGCTGGCGCAGATGGGGCTCCGGCAGTTCGATGCGACGCTGGCGGCGCGCGCGCGGACGCTGGGCTACACGCTGTTCGCCGCCGACGAGAAGGCGGCGGTCGCGCGCACGGTCGCGCAGCGGATGCGCGAATTGTCGCGCGTCATCGTCTCACGCGATCCCGCCGGGCCCGCACCGCGGCTCGAGGCGGCGTCGCTGCAGGGCGGCGCGATCAGCGCGGAGCGCACCGCCGCGATCGCCGATGCCGACGCGAATTCGGCTTTGTACGAACTCAACCAGCTCCGCGGCGCGCCGTTTGCCGCGCGGATCCGGATCGTCCGTCCCGACATGGGCCTGCCCGACCTCGCATCGGGACAGGCGCTCGCGGACCGCGCCAGCGCGAACAATTTCGAACTGAAGGCGCTGCGGGCGCAATTCGAGCAGCAGGGGCTGCGCGTCGATCTGGCGCGCAAGGCGCGGGTCCCGATCCTCGGCGTCGGCCCCTATTACGACCGCGCGCGGTCGGACATCCGCGAGACCAATTACGGCGTCCGGCTGTCGACGACGATCCCGCTGTGGAACCGCCAGGCGGGCGAGGTCGCGGTCGAGCAGGGGCGGCAGGCACAGGCGAACGCGACGCTGATCGAGGCGGAACGGCGGATCGCGCGCGACGTGTTCGACCAGGCCGCGCAATATGACGCGAAGCGCCAGGCGCTGGCGAAATGGGACGGCGCGTCGGCGCAGGGCTTTGCCGGGGCGGCCGACGATGCGGACCGCAATTACCGGTTGGGGGCGATCCCGCTGACCACCTACATGCAGATGCAGCAATCCTATGTCGAGGCGACCAATGCGGTGCTCGACACGCGGCGCGAGGCGCTCGAGGCGTTGCTCCGGCTGCGCGCGCTCAACGGCGGCGACGCGCTCGTCCGATGATCCGCGGGCTGCTCGATCTCGTCACGCGCCACCGGCTCGTCGTCGCCGCGGTCAGCGCGGTCATCGCGGCGATCGGCCTGTGGGCGTTCGCGACGCTGCGGATCGATGCGATCCCCGACATCACCGGGGTCCAGGTGCAGGTCAACACGATGGTGCCGTCGCTCGCGCCCGAGGAGATCGAGCGGCTCGCGACGCTGCCGATCGAACGCGCGATGGCGGGGCAGCCCGGGCTGGTCGAGACGCGCGCGCTGACCAAGACCGGGCTTGCGCAGGTCACGCTGATTTATGCGGACGGCACCGACCAGATGCGCGCGCGCCAGCTTGTGACCGAGCGGCTGAACGCGGTGCGCGACCAGTTGCCGCCCGGCGCCACGCCGCAGCTCGCGCCGATCACCACGGGTCTGGGCGAGATCTATTACTATACGCTCGAATGGAAGCGGCCGCCGCGCGGGATGACGACGCAGCGCCAGCTGATGGATCTGTACGAGGCGCAGGAATATACCGTCCGGCCGATGCTGCGCGCGGTGAGCGGGGTTGCCGACGTCAACACCAATGGCGGGCTCGAGGAGCAATATGTCGTCGAGCCCGACCCCGCGCGGCTGACGCTGCACGGCGTGACCGCGGCCGAGCTGGCGGAGGCGGTCGGCCGGAACGTCGAGAATGCCGGCGGCGGGATCATCGCGCGCGGGGCGGAGCGGTTCACCGTTCTGACCAACGGCCGCGTCCGGACCGCCGCCGAGATCGGTGCGATCCCCGTCAAGTTCGCGGGCGGCGTTCTGCCGCTCCAGGTGCGCGACCTCGCCAACGTCGTCATCGGTGCGGCACCGCGCCAGGGCGCCGCGACGCAGAGCGCGCGCGAGACGGTGCTGGGCACTGCGATGATGCTGGTCGGCGAGAACAGCCGCGAAGTCGCGTTGCGAGTCCGCGACACGCTGCCCGCGGTGCAGGCGGCGCTCCCCAAGGGGATGGTGATCGACGAGCAATATAGTCGCGCCGACCTGGTCGACCGGACGATCTCGACCGTCGAGCGCAACTTGGGCGAGGGGGCGTTGCTCGTCGCGCTCGTCCTGCTGGTGGTGATGGGAAACTGGCGTGCGGCGCTGATCGTCGCGCTCGTCATCCCGCTCGCCTTCCTCGTCACGGTGACCGGGATGAACGCGATCGGCGTGTCGGGCAATCTGATGAGCCTGGGCGCGCTCGATTTCGGTCTGATCGTCGATGGCGCGATCGTGGTGGTCGAGAATAGTTTGCGGCTGCTAGCGAACCGGCGGCGCGACAAGGGCGAGGACCTGACCGACGAGGAACGGCGTGCGGCGGTGGCGGATGCCGCGCGAATGGTCGCGCGCCCGACAATGTTCGGCATCGCGATCATCGCGCTGGTCTATGTCCCCGTCCTCAGCCTCGGCGGAGTCGAGGGCAAGCTGTTCCAGCCAATGGCGCAGGCGGTCATGCTCGCGATCTTCGCCGGGCTGGTCTGGACCTTCACGATCGTGCCGATGCTGTCCGCGTGGCTGTTGCGCGCCCCGGCGAGCGCGCAGGAGGACGGGCGCCGCACCGGGCTGATCGGCTATGCGGAGCGCGGCTATGCGCCCGCGCTCGAGCGGGCGATCGCGCATCCCTGGCTGCTGGTGATCGGCGCGCTGCTGCTGCTCGCCGCGACGGCCGGGGTGTTCAGGACGCTCGGCTCGCAATTCACGCCGCAGCTCGACGAGGGCGCGATCACCGCGATGGTCTATCGCCCGGTCGGCATGTCGCTCGAACGGAGCCTCGCGATCGAGCAGGAGACCGAGCGCCAGATCCGCCGCCATTTCCCGCAGGTGACGCACACCTTCTCGCGGATCGGCACGAGCGAGGTCGCGACCGACCCGATGCCGCCCAACGAGAACGACCTCTACGTCTTTTATGCCCCCGAAAAGGACTGGCCGACGGGTGACGGGAAACCGCGGACGAAGGACGAGCTGGTCGAGGGTATCCGCAAGGTCGGCGAGCAGGTCTATCGCGGGCAGAGTTTCGAATTCGCGCAGCCGATCGAGATGCGGTTCAACGAGATGCTCGAGGGCGTCCGCGCTGACGTCTCGGTCAAGATATTCGGCGAGGATTACGACGTGCTCGAACGCGCGGCGCGGCAGGCCAAGACGGTCCTCGAGAAGCAGGACGGCACCGAAAGCGTCGAGTTCGAGACCGCGGGCCGGCCGAAGAGCATCGTCGTCGCGCTCGACCATGCAGCGATGCTGCGGCTGGGCCTTGGCACCGCGGAGGTGAACAAGGCGATCACCGACGCGGTCGCGGGGGCGGAGGTCGGCTTCATCCCGCACAACGAGGCGCGCCACGCGATCGTCATCCGCATGGCCGAAGGGTTGCGCGCGGATCCGTCCGCGATCCTCGCGCTGCCGCTGCGCGTCGGCGAATACGGGATGGTGCCGCTGTCGCGCGTCGCAACGCTGCGCGAGACGCGTACCGTCGAGCCGATCCTGCACGACAGCGGCAAGCGTCGCGCCGCGCTGATGGTCAATCTCAAGACGAGCGACCTTGCCGGCTATGTCGCACGCGCCCGCGCCGCCGTCAGCAGCCAGGTCAAGCTGCCGCCCGGCTACAGGATCGAGTTCGGCGGCCAGTTCCATCAGCTCGAGGCGGCGCAGAAGCGGCTGTCGATCGTCGTCCCCGCGGCGTTGCTGCTGATCTTCCTGCTGGTCTATGCCGCGCTCGGGAGCATCAAGGAGGCGGCGATCGTCTATACCGGCATCCCGTTCGCGGTGACTGGCGGCGTGCTGGCGCTGTGGCTGCGCGGCATGCCGTTCTCGATCACCGCGGCGATCGGCTTCATCGCGCTGTCGGGGATCGCGATGCTCAACGGGCTGGTGCTGGTCGACCATATCAATGCGCTGCGCGACGGCCGCGAAGGCGATCCGCTCCTGGTCGACGATGCGGTCCGCCACGGCGCGCGTGACCGGTTGCGCCCGGTGCTGTCGACCGCGCTGGTCGCCGCGATCGGGTTCGTGCCGATGGCGATCGCGAGCGGTGCGGGCGCGGAGGTGCAACGACCGCTCGCGACCGTGGTGATCGGCGGGATCGTCACCTCGACCATATTGACGCTGTTCCTGCTCCCGAGCCTGTATCGCCGGTTCGTCGGCGGGGCCGATCCTGTCGACACGGAGGTATCTGCATGACCCGGTTCCCGTTCGCCGTCATCGCTGCGGCGGTCGCCATCGCCAGCCCGTCGTCCGCGCAGGCGAGCGCGCATGGCTGGGGCAAGGCGAGCAGCATCGGCCGCACGCTGCTCGTCGGCGCGGCGCTGGGGGTGCCCGCGGTGCAGGGCGACTGGCGCGGCGATCTCGAGGCTGCGGGCAGCTTGGTCGCGGCGGGGGGCACGACGTTCGTGCTGAAGGAGCTGATTCACGAGCGCCGGCCCGACCGCAGCGACGACCGGAGTTTTCCGTCGGGCCACACGTCGATATCGTTCGCCGCGGCGGCGACGCTTGAGAAGCGCTATGGCTGGCAGGCGGGGCTTCCCGCGCTGGCGGTGGCGAGTTTCGTCGGGCTCGCGCGGGTCCAGGCGGACAAGCATTATGTCCACGACGTCCTTGCCGGTGCGGTGATCGGTGGCGTCAGCGGGCTGCTGATCACAGGCCGCCACGACGACCGCGTGCAGCTGACGCCCTGGTCGACGCATGGCGGAGGGGGCTTGATCTAACGCTGCAATTTTGACGCGCCGATGGCGTCCGAATTGCTTCCCCACTTTCGCTGTTGGTGGGAAGCGGACCAGCAGTTTTTGGGCAACGATTGCGAGAAGCAGCCGTCCGTTGAGACGATGACGCAGGGGCTGAACCCCCGGTTACGGATGCTACTCGGACTTCGCACTTACGGGCGGGAAAACCACAAGATTGACGTCTAACCGAGGCAAATGCCGCTAGCCTAAGCAGAAATTGCCGCGCTTGACGGAATGCGACATCCCATTTGTAGCACTAGGCGCCGACGAAAACGTTGATTTACTGCTTGTCCGCCGATCTCCGCTGCTTAGCGATGAGATGGTGACCCCTACGGGAATCGAACCCGTGCTTCAGCCGTGAAAGGGCCGCGTCCTAACCGCTAGACGAAGGGGCCTGCGTGGTGGGAGGCGCCTAAAAGGAAGGCGGCGAGGCGTCAACCCCTCAATCGGCCCAGGCTGCATCTTCGACGTGTAATTCCGCCGATGGACGCGAGGACCAGTCGTCGATCTTCGCGCGGCCGGCGAGCCAGAGCTTGCGGTGCGGTGCGGCGCCGAGCAGTGCCTGGCCCAGCGCGCTGTCGGCGGCGCGGAACGCCATCGCCTTGATGCTGCGACCATCGTCGCCCGCGACGACGGTCCGGACATGGCCATTGCCGACGACGTCCGCCCTGATGACCCGGACGGGACCCATCGCCACGCGGGGCGCTGGCCAGCCCATGCCGTACGGTCCGCCCACCTCGAGCGAGTCGACAAGGCCCGGATTGACGCCGCCGGGCGCGAGCACCGCATCGAGGAGGAGCGCCCGGTCGCCATTGGATCGCTCGACGGCGGCCGCGAGCCGCTCCTCGAGGAAGTCGGTGAAGGCGGGGATTGCGGACGCGGTGATGGTGAGTCCTGCGGCCATCGCATGCCCGCCGCCTGCGCTCAGCAGGCCGTGCTCGCGGGCCGCCATGATCGCCGCGCCAAGATCGACGCCGGGGATCGAGCGTCCCGATCCCTTGCCGACGCCGTGCTCGTCGATCGCGATCACGATCGCGGGCCGGCCAAGCTTTTCCTTGAGCCGGCCTGCGACGATGCCGATGACGCCGGGATGCCAGCCATGCCCCGCCACGACGGCAACAGCGCGATCGCGACTGGCGAGCAGGTCGGCCGCCTCCTGCACGCCCGTCTCGATCGCCCGGCGTTCCTCGTTGAGGCGATCGAGTTCAGCCGCGATCGTCCGCGCCTCGTCGGGGTCTAGCGTCGTGAGCAGGCGGACGCCGAGGTCGGCACGCCCGACACGGCCGCCCGCGTTGATCCGCGGGCCCAGTGCAAAGCCGAGATCGGTACAGGTCGGGTTGCGCGTCAGCCGCGATGCCTCGATGAGCGCGGCGACGCCGATGTTGCGACGCGCACCCATCACCTTCAGGCCCTGCGCGACGAACGCACGGTTCAGCCCGCGCAGCTGCGCGACATCGGCGACCGTCCCCAGGGCGACGATGTCGAGCAGGTCGATCAGCTTCGGCTCGGCCCGATCGGCGAAGAAGCCGCGCGTGCGCAAGGTGCGGACGAGCGCGGCGGCGGTGAGGAAGCACATCCCGACCGCGGCGAGGTGGCCGTGCGCGGCGCCTTCGTCCTCGTCGAGCCGGTTCGGGTTCACGACCGCCAGCGCGTGTGGCAACGTCGTCGAGCATTTGTGATGATCGATGACGATGACGTCGACCGGCGCATCGCGCGCGGCGTCCAGCGCGTCGAACGCCTGCGCGCCGCAATCGACGGTCACGATCAGCGACGCGCCTTCGCCCGCGAGCCGGACCATGGTTTCGCCCGATGGGCCATAGCCTTCGAGCAGCCGGTCGGGGATATAGGTCCGCGCCTCGATGCCGAGGGCGCGCAGCACGAGCACCATCAGCGCGGCGGACGTCGCCCCATCGACGTCATAGTCGCCAAAGATCGCGACCTGTTCGCCCGCCTGAACCGCATCGGCGAGCCGGTCGGCGGCGCGGTCCATGTCGCGGAAGATCGACGGGTCGGGCATGAACGCGCGGATCGACGGCGAGCGGTGCGCGTCGAGCCCCTCGCGCGGGCAGCCGCGGGCGAGGAGCAGCTGGGTGACGAGATCGTCGCCCGTGAAGCCGTCGCGGCCGTCTGCGGCAAGCGCGCGCCAGCGCCAGGGCTGGCCAAGGATGGACGAGGTTACGCCGAGAACTGTCATGCGTCGGACGTAGTGGCTGCCGGGCGATTGTCGAGCGGCCTGCGTGCGCTGCATGCGACCCGGGCACGACGCATTCGCTTTCGACCGTGGGCGCACCAGCGGCAGGCGTCGGCTCGACGCAAACGGGGTGTCCGGCAAAGCGGGCCGGACAAAGGCGGTGCCGTGGCGCGCCTAGGTCACTTGATCCACGGCCGTTCGCGAAACCATTTGGTGACGATATATTTGACGCCGTCGACGACGGGCATGCCTTCGTGCAGCGTCAGCGCGTTCGGGCTGCCGTCGGCACTCATGTTGTTCCAGGCGAGCAGCAGCCCGCGTTTCGGCGCGACCTTGATTCCGGCGTGCGGGAACCACGTCGCGCCGCCTTCGGCCACGTCGTTGAGGTAGAGCATCGCGGTCCAGGTCCGCTGACCGCCCTGTTGCTGCATACGCTCCCAATAGCTTTCGCTGGCATGGAAATAATCGTGATGCGCGCGGAATTGCTGGCCGGGGGCATAGCGCTGTCCCTGCATCGTCTCGCCATGCGGCAGGTCGATGCCGAGCAGTTGCGCGATCGCCTCATCGGTCGGTTGCACGTCGGCGGACCAGCGATCCATGTCGCAGCTTTCGGAGGTTCGGAAGCTGCTGTTGGGGCGATCGGACAGGAGCGTCGAGGGGCGGCGCTTCGAATCGATCAGCGCGACGAGCTTCTTGCAGGTCGCCGCATCGGCGAAATCGGCGTGGTGGTAGAATTGCACGCCGTCGATCGCAACGCGCTCGACCTTCGGGTTGGCGTCGAGCCGTGCGGCCACGCTCGCGCCAGCGGCCTGACGGACCGTCGCCATCGGATCCTGTGGTTTTGCTTTGGAGAAGAAGCCCATGCGTCTGAATCTGCGCAGTGGTGCGGTGAAACGCAAGAGGGACGGGGACTGGGATCGGCGCGGGATCGTCTCACGCCCGATAACGAGGGCGCATTGCTGGCCTGGCGGAGCGTGACCAAGACTGAAAGCTCGGCCACGCTCCGTCTCGGTCACCAGAAGATGTCGTACACCGTGTCCACGACGCGTCCGCTGTCGAGGTCGACGAGCAGCGCGTCATTGTAATAGCGGACCCAGCGATAGGGCCCATATGCCTCGGGAAGACGATAGGTATAGGGATCCTGGATCCAGTAATTCTGGTTGTACAGGATGCTGTTGAGCGAAAAGCCGATGTTGAAGCGGCGATAGCCATAGCCCCACCCGCTTGGCGCATAGTAGCGCGGCAGGCGGTAGGCGCCCCGGTTGGCCGCGCGGTAATTGCTCCAGCCATAACGGTTGTCGCTGCGCCAACCGCGGTTCCACGTTCCGCGCTGATCGATCCGACGCGTCTCGTAGCCGCCACGTCCATAGCCCGGCGCATTCGCGAAGCCGCCGAACTGCTGCCGGTTCTGATAGCCCCGTCCGCGCTGATCATCGCGCGCAAAGCGACCGTCGCGTCCGAACTGATCGTTGCGATCGAACCGATCGTTGCGGTCGCCGCGCCCATCGCGACCAAAACCGGGGCCGCGATCAAACGCGGGATTGCGATCTGAGCCGGGGCCGCGGTCGAAGCCCGGGCCGCGATCATTCCGGAAGCCACCGCGCTCGGAGCCTCGACCATCGCCGCGACGATCCGCCGAATTCCGGATCCAGGCGTCGCGGACCTGATCGGCCTGACGATCCGATTCGGGGCGCGCGGCTTGCTGGCGGTCGATCTGCGCACGATCGACCGGCTGGCGATCAGCCCGCGGCCGGCCATTCCAGTCGGGACGCGCGCCGTCACGCTCGAACGCCGGACGTTGTGGGCGGTCCCCGCCGGGATCGCGGTCGAAGGCGGGACGCTGCCTGCGAAACGACTGTGCAGGATCAGCCCCGGCAGCAGGATCGGCCCGCTGGAAGCGCTGGCCGCGATCAGGCCGTTCGCCGCGATCGCCGCGTGCCTCGCCGCTGACCTGAGCGTCGGCACCGAAACGCTGCGCCTGTGCGGCGACCGGTACGAGCACGGATGCAACGAGCAACATCTTCAGAAACCTACGCGTCATCGCGGTCGTCCTCGACTGCCGGCGCACGAGCCGGCTCCTATGGTGACCCCGGTCTACCCGTGCCTCCGTGAGGCCAAGCTGAATTGGTTCGTCAGCGATCCGACAGGAATCGACGGCCACCCGATGCTATCGGGCCGGCGGCGGCACCAGCGCGGGGACGAGCCGGGCCGAATCCGCGGGGTCGATTCCGGGGCGCGGGCCCGCGGGCAGCACCTCCTCGCCGCGCGTTGCCCGACCGGCGCGCTGGATCGCCTCGATGACGCGGGGATACACGCCGCAGCGGCACAGATTGGTGATGTGCGTGCGAATGTCCGCCTCGCTCGGATTCGCATTGGCGTGCAGCAACGCGGCGGCGGCCATGATTATGCCGGGAATGCAGAAGCCGCACTGCGGGACGGCCTCGGCAATGAAGGCGAGCTGCACCGGATGATTGCGCTCGTGCGACAGTCCCTCGATCGTCGTCACATAGCTCCCCTCGATCGATCCGATCGGGACCTGGCAACTGCGCCGGGCACGGCCATCGATATCCACGGTGCAGGCGCCGCATTGCCCCGTGCCGCAGCCATATTTGGTACCCGTCAGGTTCGACGCGTCACGCAGCGCCCAGAGCAGCGGCGTGGCCGGATCGAGCCGGTATTCGATCGCCTGGTTGTTGACGGTGAAACGGGTCATCGGCGTGCGCTAGCGCATCGCCGAGGCCGGCGGAAAGGGGCTATTGCCGCCAGCCCGTATCCTGCTTGTCGACAAGGCGGACCATCGCGTCGAAATCGGCCTTGCCGGCCCCACCGGGCAGCGACACCTTACCAAGATCGCGCTGGTGGACCCTGACGACGTCGTCGGGGATCAGGATCGGCGTCCCCATCGACGCGGTCGCGACCTGGATCTCGCAGGCGCGCTGCAGCGACCAGTGCTTGATGAACGCCTCGGGCAGCGTCCGCCCCATGACGAGGATGCCGTGGTTGCGCAGCAGCATGACGCGCTTGTCGCCGAGATGCTCGATCAGCCGTTCGCCTTCTTCGGAGCGGACGGTGACGCCCTCGAAATCATGATAGGCGATCTGGCCGATGAAGTTGCACGCATAGAAATTGGTCGGCTGAAGCCCGCCCTCGACCGCGCTGACCGCCATGCCCGCGGTGGTATGCGTGTGCATGATGCAATGTGCGTCGGGCAAATGCTTGTGGAACAGGGCGTGCTGCGTGAAGCCCGCAAGATTGACCGGATAGGGATTGTCGTCGAGCTTGTTGCCGTCGATGTCGATCTTGACGAGGCTCGATGCGGTGACCTCGCTGAAATGCAGCCCGAACGGGTTGATCAGGAACGCGCCGTCCTCGCCCGGGATCTTGAGCGTGATGTGGTTGTAGATCATCTCCGACCAGCCCAGCATGTCGAACACGCGGTAGCAGGCGGCAAGTTGTTGGCGCGCCTCCCATTCCGCAGTCGAGACCGTCGAATTGCGCAGGACTGCGGTCGCCATCGGATGCTCTCCCAATCTTTTTGTCCGGTGCAGCATACCCGAACCCTCAAACCCCGGCAATTGCCGTTCGGCATTGCCACGCCCCGCCGCCACGGCTTATGCCGCGGCCAAAGTACGCGAGAGGGCGCCCCAGATCATGCACGTCGATACCCATTCCACCGCCTCGGCGCATGGCCATGCCGCCGACGGCGATGCCAGCCACGGCTATGATGCGCCCGATCTGCGCGTGTTCGTGTTCGCGCTGTTCTTCATCTTCGGCGGCATCACTTCGCTGAACGACATCATCATTCCGAAGATGAAGGAGCTGTTCACGCTCGACCACGCGACCGCGATGCTGGTCCAGTCGGCGTTCTTCCTCGCCTATGCGCTGTTCTCGATCCCCGCCGCGGCGATCGTGCGGAAAGCAGGCTATATGCGCACCGCGTCGATCGGTCTCGTGACGATGACCGCGGGGTGCCTGTTGTTCATTCCCGCCGCTGGGCAGGCGAGCTTCGGCATGTTCCTGTTCGCGTTGTTCGTGCTCGGCGCCGGCATCACCGTGGTGCAGGTCGTGGCGAACCCGCTGATCTCCGCACTCGGTCATCCCAAGTCCGCGTCGAGCCGGCTGACGTTCGCGCAGGCGTTCAACTCGCTCGGCACCACCATCTTCCCCTATGTCGGCTCTGCGCTGATCCTCGGCGGGCTGGCCACGGTCGATCTCGTCCAAGCTCACCGGTGCCGTGCTCGACGCGTACCGGACGGAATCGTCGCGGACGGTGGTCCACACCTATATCGGCCTCGCGATCGCGCTGCTGGTCGTCGCCGCGGTCGTATGGACGAGGCGCAACCGGCTCAACGAAGAGCAGGAGCAGACGGGCAGCATCTTCCACGCCTTCACGCTGCTCAAGCGCCCGCGCTTCGCGATGGGGACGGCGTGCATCTTCCTGTATGTCGGTGCCGAGGTCGCGGTCGGCTCGCTGATCGTCAACTATCTGATGCAGCCGAGCGTGATGGAGCTGAGCGACGTCGCGGCGGGCAAGCACGTGCCGTTCTACTGGGGCGGCGCGCTCGTCGGCCGGTTCATCGGCGCGTATGTGCTGAACAAGGTGTCGCCGGGCAAGGTGCTCGCGGGCGTCGCGACGGGGACGCTGGCGCTGATCCTGATCTCGGCGAACACCGAAGGCGCGACGTCTGGTTGGGCGCTGCTGGCGATCGGTCTGATGAACGCGGTGATGTTCCCGACGATCTTCGCGCTGGCGTCCGAAGGTCTCGGCAAGCGTGCGGCCGAAGGGTCGGGCGTGATCGCCACCGCGATCGTCGGTGGCGCGATCATTCCGTATCTGACGGGGATGCTGGCCGATACGTCGGGCAGCCTGCACTTCGCGCTGCTGCTCCCGGCGATCTGCTACGCGCTGATCCTGGCCTATGGGCTGTATGCGCGGAAGCCGGTGACTGAAGCGGTCGCCTGAACCCTCCCGCGTCATCCTGGGCTCGACCTAGGATCCAGAGCCACGCCGGATGACGCTCGTGGCTCTGGATCCTGACTTTCGTCAGGATGACGGACGCGGAAGGGGCGGCGCGGCGCGGCCGGTCGCGAGGTCGGCGTCGGAGAAGCGGATCGGCGTGCGGAGGCCGGGGATGGTCGAGCCATCCGCTCGCTCGGCATCGATCCGCATCCCGCGCGCGATCACCTGCGGATCGTCGAACGCCTGCGCGACGGTGTTGATCGGCCCGGCGGGCACGCCGACCGCCTCCAGCCGCGCGAGCAATTCCAGCTTGGGCACCTGCGAGGTCGCCGTCTCGATGCCGGCGAACAATATGTCCTTGAAGGCGAGCCGGCCGGCATTCGTCGCGAACCGCGGATCGTCGCGCATCTCGGGCAGCGCCATCGCGTCGCAGAACCGCCGGAACTGCCCGTCATTGCCGACCGCGAGGATGAACCAGCCGTCGCTCGTCGGGAAGACGGCATAGGGGCACACGTTCATGTGCGCGTTGCCGACGCGCGTTGGCGAGACGCCGCTGGCGAACCAGTTCATCGCCTGATTGGCGAGCACCCCGGTCATCGTGTCGAGCAGCGCCATGTCGATCTGCTGACCCTCGCCGGTCCGCTCGCGCATCGCGAGCGCGGCCTGGATCGCGATCACCGAATATAACCCGGTCAGGATGTCGGCGAAGGCGACGCCGATCTTCTGCGGCGCCCCCTCGGGCTCGCCGGTCAGGTCCATGATCCCGCTCATGCCCTGGACGATGAAGTCGTAGCCGGCGCGGGGGGCATAGGGGCCGTCCTGGCCGAAGCCGGTGATCGAGCAATAGACGAGGCGGGGGTTGATCGCCGACAGCGTGGCATAGTCGAGCCCGTATTTGGCGAGCCCGCCGACCTTGAAATTCTCGATGACGACGTCTGCGTCGGCGATCAGGTCGCGGACGAGCGCGTGGCCTTCGGGGGTGGTGAAGTCGGCGACGACCGAGCGCTTCCCGCGGTTGGCGGCGTGGAAATAGGCGGCGTCGCGGGTTCCGTCGGGGTTGTCGATGAACGGCGGGCCCCAGCTGCGCGTGTCGTCGCCGGCGGGGCTCTCGATCTTGACGACGTCGGCGCCGAGATCGGCGAGCACCTGCCCCGCCCACGGACCGGCAAGAATGCGCGCGAGTTCGACGACTTTGAGGCCGGCGAGGGGGTGGGTTTGGCTTCCACGATCACACCACCACCACCCCGGCGAAGGCCGGGGCCCAATTGGGAAGGTGGAAGTAACTGGGCGCAACATTAGCCAAGGTGCGTCCCCCAATTGGGCCCCGGCCTTCGCCGGGGTGGTAAGACCGCAGGTGTGCCGCTCTCAAAACGCCGCGATACCCGTGATCGCGCGGCCGAGGATCAGCGCGTGGACGTCGTGCGCGCCCTCGTACGTGTTGACCGTCTCGAGGTTCATCAGGTGGCGCATCACCTGATACTCGCCCGAAATGCCGTTGCCGCCGTGCATGTCGCGGCTCATCCGCGCGATATCCAGCGCCTTGCCGACGTTGTTGCGCTTGACGATCGAGACCATCTCGGGCGCGAACCGGCCCTCGTCCATCAACCGCCCGACGCGCAAGCTTGCCTGCAGCCCGAGCGCGATCTCGGTCTCCATGTCCGCCAGCTTCTTCTGGAACAGCTGGCGTCCGGCGAGCGGCGTGCCGAACTGGTTGCGATCGAGGCCATATTGGCGCGCGGCGTGGAAACAGAATTCGGCGGCACCGAGTGCGCCCCACGAAATCCCGTAGCGTGCGCGGTTGAGGCAGCCGAACGGCCCCTTCAACCCCTGCACGTCGGGCAGCAGCGCATCCTCGCCGACCTCGACCTCGTCCATCATCACCATGCCGGTGATCGATGCGCGGAGCGACAGCTTGCCCTCGATCTTGGGCGTCTCGAGCCCCTTCATGCCGCGTTCGAGGATGAAGCCGCGGATGCCGCCGCCATGCTCGTCGGACTTTGCCCAGATGACGAACACGTCGGCGATCGGCGAGTTCGAGATCCACGTCTTGGCGCCCGAGATGACATAGCCATTGGCCGTCTTCTTCGCGCGCGTCGTCATCCCGCCGGGATCGGAGCCGGCATCGGGCTCGGTCAGCCCGAAACAGCCGATCCACTCGCCCGTCGCGAGCTTGGGCAGATATTTCTTCTTCTGCGACTCGGAGCCGAACGCGTTGATCGGATACATGACGAGGCTCGACTGCACCGACATCATCGAGCGATAGCCCGAGTCGATCCGCTCCACCTCGCGTGCGACGAGGCCATAGGCGACATAGGACGCGCCGACGCCGCCATATTCTTCCGGAATGGTAGGCCCGAGCAACCCGAGATCCCCCATCTCGCGGAAAATCGCGGGATCGGTATGCTCGTGCTGGAACGCGTCGATGATCCGCGGCGCCAGCTTGTCCTCCGCATAGGCGCGCGCGGTGTCGCGGATCATGCGCTCGTCCTCGCTCAACTGATCGTCGAGCAGGAACGGATCTGCCCAGTCGAACTTGCCCATCCCGGCCATCGTCATCTCCTTCGTTGACCGCCGACTTCGTGGTTCGGCGGTCGAAAGTCCAGCCCCACGCGGGCGTTTAGACGTCGATCAGTGTGAGCACGGCGATGGTTGCGTGCACTTCCGCGCCGATCACCGCGGATGAGTCGATTGCCAGATCGGCGACGATATGCCCGCGCAGGCAGAAAGCGGCTTCGGGAAGCGTCGACAGCCAGGATAGAATACCGGGTATGCCATCCTGCGTTGCCGACGCGACGACGATCCTGAGCAGGATCTGGTCCCCCGTGAACGTCGCGCTCGACCAGCACCGGCTCGCGATCTCCGTGAGGTCGATCGCATGGCCCGCGGTGGTCGCCTCGCTGCGAAGCGCCCGCGTGAACAGCGTCGCGGCATCGGGGCGGCGGATCTCCTCCATCCTCATGCCTGATGGCCGGCGTGATGGCGGTTCAAGAAACCATGCAGGCGCGCCATCATCGGCGGGCGCGGCCTGCGACCGCGACGCAGATCCCGGACCAGCCCTGGATCGCGCGCAGCCAGCCGTCCGAACGTGGTGGGCGGCATTCCGGCCTCTGCGAGATACTCGTCTATTTTCGTCAGCACATCCATCCGCCTGCCCTCCGGTTTTCGACGCGATCCCCGCTGGATTCGCCGTGTTCTTCCTTTGTTCTTTTGCGCGCGGCTTGTCTAGGATTTTTCCTATGCTATGGTCGGGCATGCCGAACGCAGATCCCCGGGAGACGTTGGCGGTCCTCGCCGAGGCGCGCGGCGACAGCCTTGCAGCCTTGTCGTCGATGCTCGGGCGCAACGCGGCCTATCTGCAACAGTTCGTGAAGCGCGGGTCGCCACGGCGACTGGCGGAGGGCGATCGCCGGACACTCGCGCAATATTTCGGCGTGGCCGAGGCCATCCTGGGGGGCGATGCCGTCGAGGCGACGGGGTTCCGCATCGCGCGGCTGGCGGTGCGGGCGTCGGCCGGACCCGGTACCCTCGTCGACGAAGAGGTCGTCGTCGGCACCGACGTGATCGATCGCGCTCTCGCGCGCCGGCTCGGCCTGCGCGACGGCAAGGCCGCGATCATCCGCGTCAGGGGAAGCTCGATGGAGCCGGGGTTTCGCGACGGCGACCATATCGTCGTCGACACGGCCGACCGGGCACCACGATCACGCGGGGCTCCCTATGTCGTCAGGATCGGCGATCTCGTGATGGTCAAACGTGTCGCGACATCGCGGGGCACGCTGACGGTGACGAGCGACAATCCGGATGCAGACGCGGTGCCCGCCGGTGACGTCGTCGTGATCGGCCGTGTCGTCTGGCAGATGCGCGAGCCCGACTAGCGGCGGTCCCGCATCCAGATCACGACCGCCGCGGCGACACCGATCGCGGTGCCGATCAGCAGCCCGGGTGTCGCCTGCCCGATCGCGAATCCGATCGCGGCACCTGCGAGAATACCGAGCGCAATGAGGGCGCCGCCGGCGGCACTGGGACGTTTTTCAGACATAGGCTGTGCCTGCCACGACATCGTGCGCGATACCAGCTTGCTATCGACGTGACGGGGGACTCGGCCGGGGGGCTGGCGGCACGCAACCCGGCGCAGCTGTCCTAATCGATTGATCGCCCGCCAAGTTTCCGAAGCTCCATGATGAAACGTGGCGAAAATGCGTCACGAATGACTGTCGCGCGGACGGAAGCCCGGCTAGGACGCGGTCATGGTGTTCCGCTTCGGGTGGGTCCGGCTCGGCACGGCCACCGCCATCCTTGTCGTACCCGGTTTCACCGCGACGTCCGTTGCGGTCGCGCAGACAGCGGCGTCGGCGCGCGACGCGGTACCGGCCACGGGCACGCCCGCCGGCACCGCACGGGTGCAGGATCCGGCCGGACAGGTTGCGCTCGATCCGAATGCGCCGCTCGACGCGATGCCCGATATCGGCGTGGCGTGGCCCGACCTCGCGGCGTCGCCTGCGGATCCGGTGACGATCGCGACGACCACCGATGCGGTGGCCGAGGCGCGCTATGTGTGGCGACTCGACGGTATCGACGGCATCGACAACACGCTGTTGAAACTGCGCTTCAGGCAATTGTCGACGCTCAACGCCAATGACGGCGAGGTCGCGAATGCCGCACAGATCGACCGGCGGGCGCATGAGGACGCCGATCTGCTCAACAGCCTGCTTCGCGCGGAAGGCTATTACGATGCGCGCGTGTCGACGCGGGTCGAACCCGGCGCCAAGCCGCTCGTGATCGTCTCCGCGGAACCCGGTACGCGCTATGTCTTCAAGGGCGTCACGATCGACGGGCTCGCGGCGGCCGGGGACAAGGCACCGGCACTCGCCAAGGCGTTCGGGGTCAAGGCCGATGACCCGGTCAATTCGGACGCGATCGTGGCCGGCGAGGCGCAACTGACGACGCAGATCGGGCGCGAGGGCTTTCCGTTCGCCAAGGTCGGCGACTCGGCGATCGTGGTCGACCATGCCACCAGGACCGCAACGCTCGACCTGTCGGTGGTTCCCGGCGGTGCCAAGCGGTTCGGCCGGATCGTCGCGTTGCCCGGGAACCGCGTGTTCGACGCCGGTCATGTCCAGGAGATCGCGCGCTTCTCGCCCGGCCAGCCCTATGATGCGAACGACCTCGACGACCTGCGTCGTGCGCTGGTGCAGACGAGCCTGGTATCCTCGGTCGAGGTCAGGCCGATCGCCGGCGCGACCGCGGACAGCGTCGATATCGGCGTCAAGCTGGACCCCGCGCCCCCGCATACGATCGCCGGTGAACTGGGCTACGGCACGGGGGAGGGCGCGCGGGCGGAGGTCAGCTGGACGCACCGCAACCTGTTTCGGCCCGAGGGTGCACTGACGCTGCGCAGCGTGATCGGCACGCAGGAGCAACTCGGGTCGATCGTCTATCGCCGCAACAATTTCCATGCGCGCGACCGCGTGCTGACCGCGCAGGTCTCGGCGGTGCACATCAATCGCGACGCCTTCGACGCGCGCACCTTCACGCTCGCCGGCAGCGTCGAGCGGCAGACGAACATCTTCTTTCAGAAAACCTGGACCTGGTCGCTCGGTGCCGAACTCGTCGCCTCTGACGAGCGCGACGTGATCGTCACGACGGGCGACCCGAGGCGGCGGACCTTCTTCATCGGCGCGCTCCCGACCAGCCTGAACTATGACGGGTCCAACGACCTGCTCAATCCGACGCGCGGGTTCCGGCTTGGTGGCCGGCTCAGTCCCGAGGCATCGTTCCAGGGCTCGGTGTTCGGCTATGCCCGGACGCAGGTCGATGCCAGCGTGTACCATACGGTGCGGGACGGAATCGTCATCGCCGGGCGCACGCGCCTCGGGACGATCGTGGGGGCACCGCGCGACGAGGTGGCGCCGTCGCGGCGCTTCTACGCGGGCGGCGGCGCATCGGTCCGCGGCTATGGCTATCAGTCGATCGGCCCACGCGACCCCAACAACGACCCGATCGGAGGCCGCAGCCTGACCGAATTCTCGATCGAGGCACGCGTCAAGGCGTTCGGCAATTTCGGCGTCGTGCCGTTCCTCGACGCCGGCAATATCTATACCTCGCCGCTGCCCAAATTCACCGGCCTGCAATATGGCACCGGGATCGGCGTGCGCTATTATTCGAACTTCGGACCGATCAGGCTCGATGTCGGGACGCCGATCAATCCGCAGCCTGGTGACAGCCGGATAGCCGTCTACGTGTCGCTCGGTCAGGCATTCTGATGGACGCGCAGGATCAGGTCGAAACGCCACCCCCGGCGACGTCGCGCACGCGCGGCATCCGCTGGTGGCGGTGGCTGGTCGGGGCGATCATCGCGCTGCTGGCGATCGTCGCGACCGCGCTGCTCGTCGTCGATACGGATATCGGGCATCGCTATGTCGCGAACCGGATCGGCGACATCCGCACCGCGAACGGGCTGCGGTTCACCGTCGGCCGGATCGACGGCTCGCTCTATTCGAACACGCGGCTGGTCGACCTCCGCGTCTACGATCTCGACGGGCTGGTGTTCGAGGCGCCGCGTGTCGCGCTCGACTGGTCCCCGTTCCGCTGGTTCTCCAACACGCTCGATATCGATCGTCTGGCGATCGATCGGGCGGCGCTGCTGCACACGCCGCGGACGCGCCCGTCGCGCACGCACACACCGATCCTGCCCGATTTCGATATCCGCATCGCCCGGCTTTCGGTGGGGCAGCTGACCCTCGCGCGTGGCGTGCTCGGCACCCGGCGCGTCGCGCGGCTCGATGGGCGCGCCGACATCCGGTCCGGGCGCGCGCTGGTCGATCTCGCGGCACGCGTTGCCGGGAGCGATCGGGTGAAGTTGCGGATCGACGCGGAACCCGCGCGCGATCGCTTCGACATCGACGTATCGGCGCAGGGCGCCGCCGACGGTGTTCTCGCCCGCATGGCAGGCGTCCGGCGCAGCGTCGTCCTCGACGTGACCGGTGACGGCAGCTGGGCACGCTGGACCGGACGCGCCAGGGGCGGGCGGGTGGTACCGATGTCATCGACCTCGCGCTCGAGCAGACCCGCGGCCGCTATGGCTTGTCGGGTACGCTCGCCCCGTCCGCGATACTGACCGGGCGGCTCCAGCGCCTGACCGCGCCACGCATTCGGGTGAACGGTGCGGCCACCTTCGAACGGCGGCGGATCGATGGACAGCTTTCGGTGCGGTCGCGCGCGCTGGCGATCGACACGACGGGCATTGTCGATCTCGGCGCGAATGCGTTCCGCGACGTGCGGATCAAGGCGCGGCTGCTGCAGCCATCGGCGCTGATCGGAACGATGAGTGGACGTGCGATCGAAGTCCGGACGATCCTCGACGGTCCGTTCGCGACCGCCAGCTTCGATTATCGCATCGACGCCGAGCGTATCGCCTTCGACAAGACCGGATTCGAGCGCGCGCGCGCGGCGGGCAAGGGGCGGTTGTCCGCCGCGCCCGTGATCGTCCCGATCCGCTTTACCGCGGCGCGCGTGACGGGGGTCGGCGATGTCGCGGGCGGCATCCTGCGCAACCTGTCGGTCGATGGACGCTTCCGGATCACCCCCGCGCTGCTCACCGGCGACGACCTCGTGCTGCGATCCGACAAGCTCAACGGACGGATCAACCTGCAACTGGACCTGCGGACCGGACGGTTCGAGGTCGGGGTGAACGGAACGCTCGGGCGGTATCTGATCCCGGGGCTCGGCATCGTCGACGTCAAGTCCGACCTGCGCGTGGTGCCCGGCCCCAATGGCAGGGGCACGCGCGTCGTCGGACAGGGATCGGCGCAGATGATACGCCTCGACAACGCCTTTTTCCGGAGCCTGGCGGGGGCCTTCCGCGGCTTACCGCGAAGCTCGAGCGGACAGCCGACGGCATCCTCCACTTCACCGATCTCGTTCTCGTGGCCCCGCAGATCCAGCTTCGCGGCAACGGATACCGGCGTCGCGACGGCAGCTTCCATTTCGAAGGCGGCGGGCGCCAGCAGACCTATGGCGCGGTGACGCTGACGCTCGACGGCAGGATCGATCGGCCGACGCTCGATCTCGTCTTCGCTCAGCCCAATGCGACGCTCGGCCTGTCGAACGTCCGCGCGCATCTTGATCCGACCGCCCAGGGCTATGCGTTCAATGCGGCGGGCGGGTCGCGACTCGGACCGTTCACCGCGAATGGCGCGATCCTGCTGCCACGCGGCGCCGGAGCGACGATCGCGATCGGCGCGCTCGACGTCAGCGGGACCCGCGCTACCGGCAACCTGGCGATCGTCGCTGGCGGCTTCAACGGCCGGCTCGCGGTCAGCGGTGGCGGCCTGTCCGGCGAATTGCTGTTCCGTCCGGTCGGCGACGATCAGCGGATCGAGGCGCATCTCGATGCCCGTACCGGCGCGCTCGCGGGCTGGACGCTCAGTCGCGGTCACCTCGACCTCGTGACGGTGCTCGATCCCGCGGGAACGTCGATCGAGGCGAAGGTGACCGCACAAGGGCTGCGGCGGGGCAAGCTGAGCATCGCGCGGCTCGGCGGCACCGCGTCGCTGCGCGGGGGCGTCGGACAGATCAGGGCATCGATCGCGGGGTCGCGTGGTCGCGGTTTCGACATCCAGAGCGTCACGCAGGTGACGGCGGACAGCTACAGCATCGCCGCACAGGGAACGCTCGATCGCCGCCCGCTCAAACTTCTGTCGCCGGCGATCGTGACACGCGACGGCGACGGGTGGCGGCTTGCACCGACCCGGCTGAGCTTTTCGGGCGGGGAGGCGATGGTCGGGGGACGATTTACTGCCGCGACGACCGCAATCGATGCGAGCCTGACGCGAATGCCGCTGGCGATCATGGATATCGGCTATCCGGGGCTGGGCCTTGGCGGGCTCGCCTCGGGCAGTTTCAGCATCGTCACCGCAAATGGTGCGGCACCGACCGGCAAGGCCGACCTGACGATCCGCGGGTTGAGCCGCGCGGGGCTTGTGCTGTCGTCGCAGCCGATCGACGTCGGCATCGCCGCGCTGCTCTCGCCCGACAAGCTGGGGTTGCGCGCCGTCGTCGCATCCGCCGGCAAGACGATCGGGCGTGCGCAGGCGCAGTTGTCGCCGCTCGGTCCGGGCGATCTGGCGACGCGGATCAGCGCGGCGCGGCTGTTCGGGCAGGTGCGCTACAGCGGCCCCGCCGATACGCTCTGGCGGCTGACGGGGGTCGAGCTGTTCGATCTGTCGGGACCGGTCGCGATCGGCGCGGACGTCGCCGGTACGCTCGACAATCCCGTCATTCGCGGCGTCGTTCGCGCGACCAATGCGAGGATCGAGAGCGGTACGACGGGGACGATCCTGTCGAACGTGCAGGCGACGGGACGGTTCGGCGGCTCGCGCCTGGTCATCGATCGCTTTGCGGCCGATGCGGGCAAGGGCGGGCGCGTGACGGGCACGGGCGGATTCGACTTCGCCGCCAGAAACGGCCTTGGCATCGATCTGCGGTTGCTGGCCGACAATGCGGTGATGATCAACCGCGACGATATCGGCGCGACCGTCAGCGGACCGCTGACCTTCACGTCCGACGGCCGCGGCGGGGTAATCGCCGGAGACGTGGTCATGAACAAGAGCCGCTACCGGCTCGGGCAGGCGACCGCGGCGAGCGCGGTGCCACAGCTCAACATCCGCGAGATCAACCTTCCCGATGGCGGTGAGGAGGTCGCGGCCCCAACCCAGCCCTGGACGCTGGCGATCAAGGCGCGCGCGCCCAACCAGGTGATGGTCAGTGGCCTCGGTCTGACGAGCGAATGGTCCGCCAACCTGCAGATTGCGGGCCAGCCGCAGAACCCGGCGATCACCGGGCGGGCGACGCTGATCCGGGGGACTATGAATTCGCCGGCCGCGAATTCGAGCTCGCGCGCGGGGTGATCCGCTTCGACGGCGGCGTGCCCGCCAATCCCGCGCTCGATATCGAGGCCAATGCGGATTCCACCGGACTGAACGCGTCCATCCGGGTGACGGGCTATGCGCTCAAACCCGAGATCGGGTTTACCAGCACCCCCGCCTTGCCGCAGGACGAACTACTGTCACGGCTGTTGTTCGGCACGTCGATCACCAACCTGTCGGCGCCCGAGGCCTTGCAGCTCGCCGCCGCGGTGGCGGCGTTGCAGGACGGTGGCAATGGCATCAATCCGATCAACGCGGTCCGGCGCGCCGCCGGGCTCGACCGTCTGCGCATCCTGCCGGCCGATCCGCAGACCGGGCAGGGGACGTCGATCGCCGCGGGCAAATACGTCACGCGACGGCTCTATGCGGAGATCGTGACCGATGGGCAGGGGTACAGCGCCACCCAGGTGGAGTTCCAGGTCACGCGCTGGCTCTCGCTTCTGTCGAGCATCTCGACACTCGGCCGGCAGAGCGCGAACGTGCGCGTGTCACGCGACTATTGACCGCTGCGCTCGCTGCCCGTGAAGCGCGCCCCGGAGCGGGGCAGGCGCTTCACGGCACGGATGTCAGCCCGGCAGGCCGACGACGGTCTTGACCTCCATGAAGTCGGTCAGCCCGTAGCGCCCGTTCTCGCGACCATTGCCTGATTGCTTGTAGCCGCCGAACGGCGCGCCGATGTCGGGGCTCCAAGAATTGATCGTGACGAGCCCGGCGCGCAGTTTCGGCGCGACCTTCGCGGCGGCGGCGGGATCACCCGAGATCGTCGCGGACAGCCCGTATTCGGTCGCGTTGGCGATGCGGATGCCCTCGTCCTGGTCGGCATAGGCGGTGATCGTCGCGACCGGGCCGAACGTCTCCTCCTGCGCGATCCGCATGTCGGGGCGGACATCGGCGAACAAGGTCGGCTGGATGTAATAGCCCGCGTTGCGCCCGTCGGGACGCCCCACGCCGCCGGTCACCAGCGTCGCACCCTCGTCGATCGCGGACTGGATCAGCCCCTGGATCTTGTCGAACTGCGCCTTGTTGACGACGGGGCCGATATGCTGGCCCATTTCGGCGGGGTCGCCGACCCTGGTCTGCTCCATCATCGCCTTCACGATCGCGGTGGCCTCGGCGACCTGGCTGGCATGGACGAGCAGCCGCGTCGGCGCGATGCAGCTCTGCCCCGAATTCGCGAGCACACCCGCCACCGTCGGCGGCAGCACGCTGGCGAGGTCGGCGCCCTCGAGCACGAGGTTCGCCGCCTTGCCGCCTAGTTCCTGATGGACGCGCTTGACCGTCGGTGCGGCGGCCTGGGCCACCGCGATGCCCGCGCGCGTCGAGCCGGTGAAGCTGACCATGTCGACGTCGCGGTGGCTCGACAGCGCCGCGCCGACGCCCGGACCATCGCCGTTGACGAGGTTGAACACCCCCGCGGGGACGCCGGCCGCATCCATGATCTCGGCGAGGATGATCGCGCAGGACGGCGCCTCTTCCGACGGCTTCAGGATCATCGTGTCGCCCGCCGCCAGCGCGGGCGCGACCTTTGCGCAGATCTGGTTGAGCGGCCAGTTCCACGGCGTGATCATCGCGACGACGCCGAGCGGCTCGTGCACGACGGTCGCCTTGCCGATGACTTCGGAGAATTCGAACGCGGCCAGCGCCTTGGCGGTCGCGGAGAAATGCGCGAGGCCGGTCGGGGCCTGCGCCATCGACGCGAGCGCCATCGGTGCGCCCATCTCCTGTGACATCGCCTTGGCCAGATCGGGCATCCGTGCCTTGTATTCGGTCATGATCCGGCCGAGCACGTCGAGCCGCTCCTGCACGCTCGTCTGGCTCCAGCTGTCGAACGCGGCACGCGCGGCTGCGACCGCCTTGTCGACATCGGCCGCGGTGCCGAGCGTGATCTCGGTACAGGGCTGTTCGGTCGAGGGGTCGATGACCTGATGGGTGCGACCGCCGTCGCTGTCGACCCACGCGCCGTCGATATACTGCTTCAGATAGCTCTTCATCATGCCTCTCCGCATCGTGTTTGGTGAAGGAATGGGCGTCGGGCCGGGCGGTTGCAACCCGAAACGCGGCGCCTAGTTAGGGGCCAGGATCAACGGGAGACGGGCATGGCACGCGTAGCGACAATCAGGACGACCGGCGGGCCCGAGGTGATCCGGTGGGATGACGTCGAGCTGCCCGCGCCGGGCAAGGGCGAGGTGTGGATGCGCAACACCGCGGTCGGGCTGAACTATATCGACACCTATCACCGCAGCGGCGTCTATCCGGTGTCGCTGCCCTCGGGACTCGGCAGCGAGGCGGTCGGCGTGGTGATGGCGGTGGGCGCGGGCGTCACGGGATTCGCTGCGGGCGACCGCGTCGGCACCTTCGGCCCGACGCGCGGGGCCTATGCCAGCGAGCGCAACGTGCCCGCGGCCGAGCTCTTCCATTTGCCTGACACACTGGACGACCGCACCGCGGCGGCGATCCTGCTCAAGGGCTGCACCGCGGAGTTCCTGATCGAACGCTGCGCCCGCGTCGAGGCGGGGCAGACGGTGCTCGTCCATGCCGCCGCGGGCGGGGTTGGGCATATCCTGGTCGGCTGGCTGAAGGCGATCGGCGCCACCGTGATTGCGAGCGTCGGGAGCGAGGCAAAGGCCGAGCGGACGCGCAAGGCGGGGGCCGATCACGTCATCCTCCACCGGTCCGAGGACATCGCCGCGCGGGTGCGCGAGATCGCCGGCGGGAAGGGCGTCCCCGTGGTGCTCGACGGCGTCGGTGGCGCGACGTGGACCGCATCGCTCGACAGCGCGGCGAAGCGCGGGCTGATCGTCAGCTATGGCAATGCGGGGGGCGTGGTGGACGGCGTCAATCTGGGCGTGCTCGCGGCCAAGGGGTCGCTGTTCGTGACGCGCCCGACGCTGTTCGATTATGCCGAGCAACGGCAGGCGATGGTCGACCGGGTGTTCGCGATGCTCGCACAAGGCGCGTTCAAGCCCGAGATCGGCCAGACCTTCGCGCTGGAGGAGGCTGCCGAGGCGCACCGGGCGCTCGAGGCGGGGGAGACGTTCGGGAGCAGCGTGCTGCTGGCCTGAGCGCGCTGCAATCCTGTTCTCCCGCGAAGGCGGGAGCCCAGACTGGGTCCCCGCCTTCGCGGGGAAACACGGTTATCGAGCGGAGAGCCGTTTGATGACCGTGCAGGGAAGAGCTTGCGAGATACGCTAACGAAAAAGGGCGCCCGGATTGCTCCGGGCGCCCTTTTCTCTGTCAGCGCCGTGGCGAAGCCACGTCGTCGGTCGTCGCTCTACGCGACGCCGGCCGACAGCGGCTAAGCTGCCGACGCGGCAGCTTAGCCGCTGTAGTACATGTCATACTCGACGGGGCTCGGCGTCATTTCCCACCGCGCGACCTCGGCATACTTGATCTCGACATAGCTCTCAATCTGGTCCTTCGAGAACACGTCGCCCTTGAGCAGGAAGTCGTGATCCGCGAGCAGGCATTCGAGCGCCTCGCGGAGCGAACCCGCGACGGTCGGGACCTGTGCGAGCTCTGCCGGCGGCAGGTCGTACAGGTTCTTGTCCATCGCCTCGCCCGGATGGATCTTGTTCAGGATACCGTCCATGCCCGCCATCATCAGCGCCGCATAAGCGAGATACGGGTTGGCCAGCGCATCGGGGAACCGCACTTCGACGCGCTTCGCCTTGGGGCCCGTGCCGTATGGAATGCGGCACGATGCCGAGCGGTTGCGGGCCGAATAGGCGAGCAGCACCGGCGCTTCGTAACCGGGGACGAGACGCTTGTAGCTGTTGGTCGACGGGTTGGTGAACGCATTGACCGCCTTGGCGTGCTTGATGATGCCGCCGATGAAATACAGGCACATGTCGCTGAGGCCCGCATAGCCGTTACCGGCGAACAGCGGCGTCTTGCCGTCCCAGATCGAGAAGTGCGTGTGCATCCCCGAACCGTTGTCCTCCTTGATCGGCTTGGGCATGAACGTCGCCGTCTTGCCGTACGCATGCGCGACCTGGTGGACGACGTACTTGTAGATCTGCATGCGATCCGCGGTCTGCGTCAGCGTACCGAAGGTCAGGCCCAGCTCATGCTGTGCGGCCGCGACTTCGTGGTGATGCTTGTCGCAGGGCAGGCCCATCTCGATCATCGTCGAGACCATCTCGCCGCGGATGTCGACGGCGCTGTCGACCGGGGCGACCGGGAAATAGCCGCCCTTGGCGCGCGGACGGTGGCCGAGGTTGCCGCCCTCATATTCGCGGCCGGAATTGCCCGGCAGCTCGATGTCGTCGATCTTGTAATAGCTGGTCGAATAGCTGTTCTCGAAGCGGACGTCGTCGAACATGAAGAATTCGGCTTCGGGGCCGACATAGACGGTGTCGCCGACGCCGGTCGTCAGCAGATACGCCTCGGCGCGCTTGGCGGTCGAGCGCGGATCGCGCGCGTACAGCTCGCCCGTCGACGGATCGCTGATGTCGCAGATCAGGATCATCATCGGCGTCGCCGAGAACGGATCGACATAGACCGCGTCGAGATCGGGCTTGAGCGTCATGTCGCTCTCGTTGATCGCCTTCCAGCCCTCGATCGACGAGCCGTCGAACATCAGGCCGTCAGTCAGCTCGTCTTCGCCGATCAGGCTGGCGACCATCGTCAGATGCTGCCACTTCCCCTTGGGATCGGTGAAGCGCAGATCGACCCACTCGATCTCCTGGTCCTTGATCATCTTCAGGACGTCGTTGGCCGAATTTGCCATGATGCTAAGCCCTCTTTGCTCGATAGGTCGGCAGATATGCCGGAAATGATAGTGCGGCGCAGCGCGCTATTTCCACAGATTGTTGCGCCGCGTCAAATGAAGTCGGTGTCAGGGAAGCGGTTAGATCGCGTCGTCGTCGCGCTCGCCGGTACGGATGCGCAGCGCGCTCTCGACCGGGATCACGAAGATCTTGCCGTCTCCGATCCGGCCGGTCTGCGCGGCCGCGGCGATCGCCTCGACGACGCGCTGGGCCAGACCGTCCTCGACGACGACCTCGAGTTTCACCTTGGGCAGGAAGTCGACGACATATTCGGCGCCGCGATACAGCTCGGTATGGCCCTTCTGCCGGCCGAAGCCCTTCGCCTCGGTCACGGTAATGCCGCTCACGCCGATCTCGTGCAGCGCTTCCTTCACCTCATCAAGCTTGAACGGCTTGATGATGGCTTCGATCTTTTTCACAGGTACGCCCCCGATTGTCGTTGAAACCAACGCCCTACAGGGCGCCTTGCACCAAGCGTGCCAGTCGCCGCCGCCTCGGGCAACGACCGATTCATCTGGAAACCCTGCCCGAAAATACAGCATCCGGAACGGATGTGCACGATGCAGGGGCAGCGGTCACAGGATTTCGTGCAGCCGCGCGATGGGCCGTCCGAGGCGGACGCCCTTTTCGGTCTCGACCAGCGGACGCTCGATCAGCAGCGGATCGATCATCATCGCGTCGAGGATCGCCTCGGCATCGCCGTGCTTGACCGCCTTGGCGCCGTCTTCCGCCATGCGCAGGCCCTGGCGCGGCGTCAGCCCCGCGCGGTCGTAGAGCCGGACAAGTTCTGCGCGCGACGGGGAGTCTTCAGATATTCGACGATCGTGACGTCCGCGCCGGCATCCTGCAGCAGCGCGAGCGCCTCCCGAGACTTTGAGCAGCGTGGGTTGTGGTAGATCGTCGCCTTCACGAATGCTCCGTCGTCATTGTTGACCCTCGTCATCCCGGCGCAAGCTGGGATCTCCCCGTTGGGATCTTACCGCAAACCAAGCGGGAGATCCCAGCGTGCGCTGGGATGACGGCTGGGGTGGAAGCAGGGACGCTTAAGCCCCCTGCTTGGCGAGCCACTCTTCCAGCCACTTGATCGTGTAAGCGCCTTCCTGGAACTCGGGATCGTCGAGCAGTGCACGGTGCAGGGGAATCGTCGTCGTGACGCCCTCGATCACCATTTCCTCGAGCGCACGCCGCAACCGCCGCAGCGCGCCCTGACGCGTCGCGCCGTAGACGATCAGCTTGGCGACCATCGAGTCGTAATAAGGCGGCACGCGGTAGCCGGCATAAAGCCCGCTATCGACGCGGACATGCATCCCGCCCGGCGCATGATAGAGCTTCACCAGCCCCGGCGACGGCGCGAAAGTGCGCGGATCCTCGGCGTTGATGCGGCATTCGATCGCATGCCCGCGGAACTGCACATCTTCCTGGCGCAGCGTCAGCGGATGCCCCTCGGCGATGCGGATCTGTTCGCGCACGAGATCGAGGCCGGTGATCATCTCGGTCACCGGATGCTCGACTTGAAGCCGGGTGTTCATCTCGATGAAGTAGAATTCCCCCGCTTCCCACAGGAACTCGATCGTCCCCGCGCCGCGATAGCCCATGTCGGCCATCGCCTTGGCGACGATCCCGCCCATCCGCTCGCGCTCTTCCGCGGTGATGATCGGCGAAGGCGCTTCCTCGAGCACCTTCTGGTGGCGGCGCTGGAGCGAGCAGTCGCGCTCGCCGAGATGGATCGCGTTGCCCTCGCCGTCGCCGAAGATCTGGAATTCGATATGCCGCGGATTGCCGAGATATTTTTCCATGTAGACGGTGGCGTCGCCGAACGCGGCCTTCGCCTCGCTGCCGGCCTGCTGCATCTGCGTCTCGAGGTCTTCGGCGTCGCTGACGACCTTCATCCCGCGGCCGCCGCCGCCCGACGCGGCCTTGATGATCACCGGATAGCCGATCTCGTCGGCGATCCGCTTCGCCTCGGCGATGTCGCTGATCGCGCCGTCCGAGCCGGGGACGAGCGGCAGCCCGAGCGCGCCTGCGGTGCGCTTGGCCTGGACCTTGTCGCCCATCGTGCGGATGTGCTCGGGCTTGGGCCCGACGAACAGGATGTTGTGCAGTTCGACGATCTCGGCGAACTGCGCGTTCTCGCTGAGAAAGCCGTAGCCCGGATGGATCGCGTCCGCGCCGCTGATCTCGGCGGCGGAGATGATGTTGGGGATGTTCAGATAGCTGTCGGTGGCCGATGGCGGTCCGATGCAGATCGCCTCGTCCGCGAGCCGGACGTGCATCGCGTCGGCGTCGGCAGTCGAATGGACCGCCACCGTCTTGATGCCCATCTCATGGCAGGCACGGTGGATCCGCAGCGCGATCTCGCCGCGGTTCGCAATGAGCAGCTTCTTGATTTGCTTCATTATTCGACCACGACCAGCGGCTGGTCGAATTCGACCGGCTGGCCGTTCTCGACGAGGATCGCGGTGACGGTGCCGGCCGAGGGCGCGACGATCGTGTTCATCACCTTCATCGCCTCGATGATCAGCAGCGTGTCGCCCGCATTGACCTTCTGGCCGACGGTCGAGAACGGTTTCGCCTCCGGGTTGGCGGCGAGATAGACGGTGCCGACCATCGGCGACTTGACCGCGCTCGCGCTGATTGCCGGGGCGGAGGCGCCGACCTCGGCCTGGGGGATCGCCAGCGGTGCGGAGACGGCGGGCGCGGCGGGGGCGGGCGCGTAATGCGCAACGGGCGCAGCCTGTGCGGCCTTGCGCGCGACGCGGATCCGGCGCGAGCCGTCCTCGACTTCGATCTCGGTCAGCTGCGTGGTGTCGAGCAGTTCGGCGAGCTGGCGCACCAGGGTCACGTCGACCTGCATTGCGCCTGTGGTTTCTGGTGTATCGGTCATGGCGGGGCCTCCTGTCAGAACCGTGCGACGGCTTCAAGCGCGAGCAGATACGAAAGCGCGCCGAAACCCGCGATCGTACCCTTCGACGCCTGCCCGACCAGGCTTACATGCCTGAACGATTCACGTGCGTGGGGATTGGAAAGATGCACTTCGATCACCGGCGTCTTCACGCCCTTGATCGCGTCATGGACCGCGACCGAGGTGTGCGTGAACGCGCCGGCGTTGAGGATGACGGCCTTCGCGCCGCGCGCCTGCGCTTCCTGGATCCAGTCGACGAGATGCCCTTCGTGATTCGACTGGCGCATGTCGATCGTCAGGTCGAGCTCGCGCGCGCGATCCTCAAGCTGGCCGGCAATGTCGTCGAGCGTCTCGTCGCCGTAGATCTCCGGTTCGCGCGTGCCCAGCAGGTTGAGGTTGGGGCCGTTCAGGACGAAGACTGTCGCGGGCAAGGGCTGCTCCTGGTTGCAGGGGCATCGAACCACCCCCTATATGCACCTCCCTTACCCGTTCGTGTCGAGCGAAGTCGAGACATGAGACCGGCAGCGGACGGGTGGTTTCCCGACTTCGGTCGAAACGAACGGAAAACTCTGCATGCCCCACTCCGACGGCACCGTCTCGATCACCGTGAACGGCGAGCACAAGCGGGTCTCCGCCGGCCTCAGCCTTGCCGGGCTGGCGACCGAACTGGGACTCATTCCCGAAAAGATCGCGGTCGAACGCAACATGGAAGTCGTGCCGCGCTCGACGCTGGCCGAGGTGATGGTCGAGGATGGCGACGATCTGGAGATCGTGCATTTCGTCGGCGGCGGCGATCATGTCGCAGCGATCGACGCGGATCGCTGGACGGTCGCCGGGCAGACATTCCGTTCGCGGCTGATCGTCGGGACCGGCAAGTACAAGGATTTCGCGCAGAACGCGGCTGCCGTCGAGGCGTCGGGCGCGGAGATCGTCACCGTCGCCGTCCGCCGCGTCAACGTGTCGGATCGCAACGCGCCGATGCTGACCGACTTCATCGACCCGAAGAAGGTCACCTATCTGCCCAACACCGCGGGCTGCTTCGATGCCGAATCGGCGATCCGCACGCTGCGGCTGGCGCGTGAGGCGGGGGGCTGGGAGCTCGTGAAGCTCGAGGTGCTCGGCGAGGCGAAGACGCTCTACCCCGACATGGTCGAGACGCTGCGCGCGACCGAAGCGCTCGCCAACGAGGGTTTCAAGCCGATGGTCTATTGCGTCGATGATCCGATCGCGACGAAGCGTCTGGAGAATGCCGGCGCGGTCGCGATCATGCCGCTGGGCGCGCCGATCGGCTCGGGGCTGGGGATCCAGAACCGCGTGACGATCCGGCTGATCGTCGAGGGGCAGGGGTGCCCGTGCTCGTCGATGCGGGCGTCGGCACCGCGTCGGATGCGGCGGTGGCGATGGAGCTTGGCTGCGACGGCGTGCTGATGAACACCGCGATCGCCGAGGCGAAGGATCCGCTGATGATGGCGGCGGCGATGAAGGCCGCGGTCGAGTCCGGGCGGCTCGCCTATCGTGCCGGCCGGATGGGGCAGCGGCGCTATGCCGATCCGTCGAGCCCGCTGGCCGGGCTGATCTGATGGCGACCTCATGACGCAGACGTCACGGAACCGCCGGTAAACATGACCGTTATACCTTCACAAGTTCAGAGCGGCACGACTGGCGTGTCGCGAAACAGATGGAGGCTCTGATGGGCGAGTTCACCGACAAGGTCGCAGCAGCAGGCAACAAGGTCGCAGGCAACGTCAAGGAAGCCGTCGGCAAGGCGACCGACAACGACCGTCTGGTCGCCGAGGGCGAAGCACAGCAGGCCAAGGGTACTGCACAGAATGTCAAGGGCAGCGTCAAGGGCGCACTCGGCGACGACATCTAAGCTTCACCTGATACGTGAATACAGGCCGTTCCGGGAAACCGGGACGGCCTTTTCTTTGTGCCCTATCGGTCTTTTCGCATATGAGCGTCCCCATGATCCCCACGCGACAGTACCAGGCGTTTATGTTCGACATGGATGGTACCATCCTGACGTCGATCGCCTCGGCGGAGCGGTGCTGGACGCGTTGGGCGATCGCGCACGGGCTCGACGTCGCCACGTTTCTGCCAACGATCCACGGTGTCCGGTCGGTCGAGACGATCAGGCGACTGAACCTGCCGGGCGTCGATCCCGTCGCAGAGGCAGCGGCGATCACCGCGGCGGAGATGGAGGACGTGGCGGATATCTCGCCGATCGCGGGCGCCGCGGCGTTCCTCGCGCGGCTGCCGTCCGAACGCTGGACGATCGTGACGTCGGCCCCACGTGCGCTTGCCGAGTGTCGCCTGCGCGCCGCCGGTCTGTCGGTCCCGACGGGGATGATCGCGGCGGAAGACGTCACGACCGGCAAACCGGCACCGGACTGTTTCATGCTTGGCGCGCAAAGGCTCGGCGTTGCACCGGCGGATTGCCTGGTGTTCGAAGACGCGGCGGCGGGTTTCACGGCGGCGACGGCGGCGGGCTCCGACGTGCTCGCTATCACCGCGACGCACGGCGCCGCATCCACCGTCGCCGCGGAATATCCCAGTGTCGTCGATTACCGCGGCCTTGGGGTCGACATCGCCCCCGACGGTCTCAGGCTCGTGACGCACATATAAGCACGCGTCGTATCGTCGCGGCCTGGTTATGCGAACAGGTCGCCCTGCGGCCCGCGGGGTGGACGGAACAGGTCGCTGCGCAATCCGATCCTATCGGTATTGAGCCCGTGCTTGCGGCAGGCGATCGCGAACCGGGTCTGTAGCAGATCCGCCCAGGGTCCCTGGCCCTTCATCCGCGTGCCGAAGCCCGGGTCATTGTCGCGCCCGCCGCGGATCGACTGGATCGTCGCCATCACCTTGCCCGCACGATCGGGAAAATGCTCGTCGAGCCATGCGCGAAACAGCGGCGCGACTTCCCACGGCAGCCGTACGGGGATGAAGAAGGCGAACGTCGCGCCTGCCTCGGCCGCACGCGCCAGCAGATGCTCGATTTCGTGATCGGTGATCGCGGGGATGACGGGCGATATCGACACGAACACCGGAATCCCGGCATCGGCGAGCGTTCGCACGGCCTTCAGCCGACGTTCGGGATGCGGAGCGCGCGTCTCGATCGTCGCGGCGATCCCGGGGTCGAGCGAGGTAATCGACATCGCCACCGTCGCGAGACGCTTGGCGGCCATCGGTGCGAGCAGATCGATGTCGCGAACCACGCGATCCGATTTGGTCGTGATCGTCACCGGGTGATCGGTCTCCGCGAGCACTTCGAGAATGCTCCGCGTGATCCGCCAATCCGCCTCGATCGGTTGATACGGATCGGTATTGGTCCCGAGCGCCATCGGCCGCGCCGTATAGCCCGGCTTGCCGAGCTCGACACGCAGCAGGTCGGCCGCGTCGGGTTTGGCAAACAACCGTGTTTCGAAATCGAGTCCCGGCGACAAATCGTGGAACGCATGACTGGGTCGCGCGAAACAATAGATGCAGCCATGCTCGCAGCCGCGATAGGGATTGATCGAGCGGTCGAACGGTACGTCGGGGGAGGCGTTGCGCGATATGATCGTCCGCGCGCGCTCCACGGTCACCGTCGTGCGCAATCGCGGAACGACCCCGTCGATGTCCGTGCGCGCATCCAGCCAGTCGCCATCGGCCTCGGTCTGCGGCAGATTGAAGCGCGTGCTTTCGCCGTTGAGCGTCGCACCGCGGACGGGACGCGGTTTGGTCATCCCGGGATGATAGCAGACCGCCCGGAACAAATAAAGAACAAGGCGGGCGGCATCGACGCCGCCCGCCTCGTCCCGTGGATCAGAAGCGGACGCCGAAGCCTGCGTTCACCTGGTGGCGGCTGAAGTCGAGGCTGGTCTTGGTCACGCCGTCGAACGTCTCATAGCCGTTATAGTCGGTGTAGACATATTCGACCTTGCCATAGAAGCGCGGCGAGAAGCTGGTCTGCATTCCGGCGCCGGCGTGGAAGCCGCTGAGCGAATCCTTCTCGGAAAAGTTATTCGCGGGAACGGCCGCGTTGGTGTTGCGCAGCTCGAGACGTCCGCGCGAAAACCCGCCCTTGATGTACAGGAAGGTCGTCTGCGACAACAGATAGCCGCCGCGTGCGCCGACCGTCAGGTTGCGATCGGTCGCGAGGCAGGTACGATCGCCGTTGTCGGGAAAGAACAGGTCGCTCGCACAGGTTTTCGCGCTCGATCCCTCGATGCCGGCATAGACGCCCAATACGGTGTCGCTGCCGACCTGCGCGTCGTACCCGACCTCGCCGCCATAGGTTACGCCGCTCTTCGCCTCGCGGACGCTGTTCGAATCGGTGGCCGTTTCGGTGTTCAACTCGGCGATGACCCGTTCATATCCGATCCGCGGCTCGACGCGCAGCCCCGATACCAGGCTCGCCGGATTGCCGCGCGAATCGAGTGGAACGCCGTCATAGGACTGCGCGGCAACCGGTGCCGCGAGCGTTCCGGCGGTCAACAGGGCGAGCAGGTGAATGGTGCGCATGACAGTGATTTCCCGTCCGGTCCGTCCCCCATGGCAGGACCGTCTCGGGTCACCTATCCTGCGTTAATCCTGATACGACGTTAACGCCAATAATCAGGGCTTTGCATCAATCTGTGCCGTACCGGCCCTTTGCATGCTCGCACTCCGCCATGATTGCGCGTAGGCGAGGCCATGGCGGAAAACATGACGACGATGGAACGGGCGTTCGAACTGGCGCGATCGGGCGAGTGCGAGTCGATCAACGCGCTGCGCCAGCGGCTTCGGCGCGAGGGCTATGAGGCGGTGCACCTCCATCTCCACGGCGCCTCGATCAACCGCCAGCTGACCGACCTGATCCGCGCGGCAAAACCGAGCGATCCGGCGTGACCGCGATCTAGCGTTCGAGCAGGCGCGGCATCAGTTCGACGAAGTTGCAGGGCCGGTGGCGGCTGTCGAGCTGATCGCGCAGGATACCGTCCCATCCATCCTTCACCGCTCCCGTCGATCCGGGCAGGGCGAAGATGTAGGTTCCGTGCGCAACGCATGCGCAGGCGCGCGACTGGACGGTCGAGGTGCCGATCGTCTTGTAGCTCAACATGCGGAAGAGCTCGCCAAAGCCCGGGATCATTTTCTCCGCGACCCGTTCGACCGCCTCGGGCGTGACGTCGCGCCCGGTGACGCCCGTGCCGCCGGTCGTGATGACGCAGTCGACCTCGGGATCCTCGATCCAGGCATGGAGCCGCGCGACGATCGTGTCGACATCGTCCTTCTCGATCCGGCGGTCGGCGAGGATGTGACCCGCCTCGGCAAGGCGCGCGACCAGCGTGTCGCCGGAGCGGTCTTCGGCCAGCCCGCGCGTATCCGATACGGTCAGCACGGCGATGCGGACCGGGAGGAAGGTCCGGCTTTCGTCGATCGGCATGGCGTTCAGTCAGCCCGCGTGACGGTGGTCGACTGCATCCCGACGCGCGCGTTGACCGCGATGTTCGGCTGTATGGCGTTGCCCAAAGTGGCAGTGCTTGCGCTCGCGCGGCGGTTCGGCGTGGCATTCATGCGTATCGCGACCGCGCCGGGCAGGCCGGGAAAGCGTGGCCACATGCCCTGCGACAGCGCGGTCCGGCTGGTCGACGCTTTCTTGCCGCCTTGCGCCTCGTACATCCAGTAATTGCGCAGCACCGTCGTCACGTATCCGCGCGTCTCCCAATAGGGAATGCTCTCGATATAGAGCAGCGGATCGCCATTATCGTGGACGATCGCGTTCCAGTCGCCGACGGGTCGCGGCCCGGCGTTATACGCGGCGATCACCTTGGGCAGCAGGCCGCCGGTGACGCCTGCCATATCGCGGAGGCGCTCGAGATGGCGCTGGCCGATATCCATGTTGGTCGACGGCTTGGTCAGCGCCTTGAGGTCGATCGACGTGCCGCGTTCGCGCGCGAAGTCGGTCGCGGCGGCGGGCATGATCTGCATGAGTCCATATGCACCGGCCGGGCTGCGCACCGAGTTGCGGAAGCGCGATTCCTCGAGCGTGTGCGCATAGACCAGCGCCTTCTCGACGCGCCAGCCGCTGTCGGGCGTCCAGTTCGGGGTGGGGTAGCGTGCTTCGGCGGTCGAGGTGACCCCTTGCGGGCAGTTATGGGCGAGCCACACCGTCGTCGCCGGCAGGCTCAACGCCTCGGCGACGCGGACCAGATGCGCGAACTCGCGCGGATCGCCGATCTTTGCCTGCTGGCGGATGACGGTGTCCGCCAGGTCGGTCTCGCCGACCTCGACCAGTGCCGCGGCGACCCGGACATTGGGGCGCTTGCCGACGACGTTCCAGTCGCTGGCAACGACGCCGCCGACGCGGGTGCCCTTGTCCTTCATCGCGAGTTGCTGGCGCGCGAGCTGCCCGTAGAAGCTTTCGCTGAACTGCGCCGCGGTCTTCAGCCGGCCCTCGATCTTGTCGGGCCGTCCGCAGACCATGTCCGACCGCGCCGTCCAGTAGAGCGCGGCGGCGCGCAGATCGACATCGCCCGCGCGCGCTGCGACGCCTTCGAATCCCGCGCCGGCGCTCGCGCAGTCATTCTGGCGCCAAGCGGACAACGCGCCGACCCAGCGGGCCTGCACGGCCCATTCGCCGACGCCGTCCTGCGCCTTGGCAGCCATGACGCGCGCATTGGCATCGTCACCCTGCAGGAAATAGATCCACGAGATCTTCTGCTGCCACTCGGTCAGCGCCTCCGGCGTAAGCCCGACCGTGCTGTCGAGCAGCGACTGTGCCTCGCGGCCCATGTCCGCCTTGACGTAAGGCTGCATCTTGAGCGCGAGATCGGCTGCGATCAGGTCGCCCTTGAGGCTCTTCGCGCGGACGCGGCGCGGCGCACCGTCCTGCCAGATCAATCGCTGTGCGACGGGCAGGGGGAGGCCGACCGCGCCCCGCAGCGAGGCGAGACGTGCGACCTGCTCGGCCTCGGGCAATTCGGGCGCTTCGTTGAGCAGCGCGACCAGCGGCTCGAGCTCGACCCTGGGGGAGCCCTTGGCGGTGTACATCTCGGCACGCGCAATCGCGTGCAGCGGACCGGGCTTCATCGTGTCGAGCTGGATCTGCGCATCGGTCCACTTGCCGTCGCGGATCGCGGCGAAGACCTGGCGATAGGCGCCGCGCTGCTCGGCATCGAGCTGGTCGGGAATCTGTTCGAGCGTCGGCGCACCGACCAGCCGCGAGTCGGCACCGGCATCGGCCGCGCCGGTATCGACGGGGGCGACCGCCGCGGGGGCGGCCGTCGCTGGCGCGGTCCAGGCCGGGATCGTCAGCGCGACACCGCCGAGCAGCGCGCCATGGCGCAGCACTGCTGCAAATGTACGGGTCATGCCGCTTTTGCCGCCATCAGCATCTGTAAGTCCTTCCAGGCTTCTGCCTTTGCCGCCGGCTTTTCCATCAGGAAGCGCGGATGAAAGCTGGCAACGACCCCCGTCTCTCCGGTCTTATGGTTAAAGTCGTGCAAACGCCCACGCGCTGCCTGCAATTCCATCCCGAGGATGGCACGGCTCGCCGCATTCCCCAGCAGGAGCAGCCGGGGGGCGCGATCAGCTGGATATGATGCTTGGCGATCTCGGCAAGCCGATCCTCGACCTCGCGCTGGATCCGTCCGGCGGTCGGGCGCTTGGCGCAGACCGACGCGAGATGGACCTCCGAACGGGTCAGCCCGATGGCCGCGAGCATCCGGTCGAGCAGCCGGCCGGACGCCCCGCTCAACAGCGCGCCGCCCCCCGTCTCGTCGCAATCGTCGCGATCGGGGCAGTCGACAAGCACCATGACCGTAGCGTCAGCGGGGCCTGCCGCGGTCAGCGATATGCCGCCCCAGCTCGCCTCGGGAACGTCCGGACCATTTCGCCATGTCAGGAAATCGGCGAGCGCGTGCGGCATCGACGATGGCGCAACGACGGGAACCGCAGCCGCCGGTATCGCTGGCGTCGGGGCCTGCGGTGCGGCGAACCAGTCGCGCGGCGCATCGTCGACGAGCGTGTCGACACCTGCCTCCTGCCACCAGTCGAGGGTGCTCAGCACGGCATTTTGCCAGTCGAAGTTTTGGTCCGCCCCCACCATTTACCCTATGCTGTGGAGTTGACGTGGCGGTCAACTCGCGCAATCGCCTAAACGAAGAAGACATGGACAAGACGGTGCCGGCCCGAGCCCGAACGAGCGCGACGGCCAGGATGCCGGGCAATCAGGGGAAATCCCCCGGGAGACGATGATGACGACACGTGAATCGATGCCCTACGACGTGGTGATCGTCGGCGCTGGTCCGGCCGGCCTCTCGGCAGCGATCCGTCTGAAACAGCTGGCAGCCGAGAAGGACGCGGACATCTCGGTCTGTGTGCTCGAAAAGGGCTCGGAGGTCGGCGCGCACATCCTCTCGGGCGCGGTCATCGACCCGAAAAGCCTCGACGAACTGCTCCCCGACTGGCGCGAGGACGGCTGCCCGCTGGCGGAAGTGCCGGTGACCGAGAACCATCACTGGATCCTCAGCAAGACGAAGAAGAGCGAGATGCCGCACTTCGTCACGCCGTCGTTCATGCACAACAAGGGCACCTATACCGGCAGCCTCGGCAACCTGTGCCGCTGGATGGCGGGCAAGGCGGAGGAGCTCGGCGTCGAGATCTTCCCAGGGTTCGCCGCCGCCGAGATCCTGTTCAACGACGACGGATCGGTGAAGGGCGTCGCGACCGGCGACATGGGCGTCGCGCGCGACGGCACGCACAAGGGCGATTATACCCCGGGGCTCGAACTCCACGCCAAATACACCTTCTTCTCCGAGGGCTGCCGCGGGCACCTGACCAAGCAGCTGATCGCGAAGTTCGATCTCGCCAAGGACAGCGACCCGCAGGTCTACGGCCTCGGCATCAAGGAGCTGTGGGACATCGATCCCGCGCTTCATTCGCCCGGCCGCGTCATCCACACGCAGGGCTGGCCGCTGACCGAGACCGACGGCTCGAACGGCGGCGGCTGGATCTATCACCAGGCGAACGGTCAGGTCTCGATTGGGTTCGTGACGTGGCTGAATTACACCAACCCGCATCTCTCGCCGTTCCACGAGATGCAGCGCTGGAAGACGCACCCCGAGATCGCCGCGCTGCTCAAGGGCGCCAAGCGAGTCAGCTACGGCGCGCGTGCGATCAGCGATGGCGGGCTGCAGTCGATCCCCAAGCTCGTGATGCCCGGCGCCGCGCTGATCGGCGACAGCGCGGGCTTCCTCAACGTGCCGCGCATCAAGGGCACGCACACCGCGATGAAGTCGGGCATGATGGCGGCCGAGGCGGCGGTCGATGCGATCGTGTCGCAGCGTGGTCATGACGAGCTGGCGGCGTATCCGCAGGCGTTCGAGCAGAGCTGGGTCAAGAAGGAGCTGTCGGTCGTCCGCAACGTCGTGCCGCTCGTCAAGAAGTTCGGGGACTTCCTCGGGTCGGGGCTGGCGGGCGTGACGATGTGGCTCGAGCATTGGGGCTTGAAGGTGCCGTTCACGCTGCATCACCATCCCGACCACGAGAGCCTGTGGCGCAAGGACCTGGTCAAGCCGATCGTCTATCCCAAGGCGGACGGCGTGCTGACCTTCGATCGCCTGTCCTCGGTGTTCATCTCGAACACCAATCACGAGGAGGACCAGCCGGTCCATCTGACGCTGAAGGACCCGTCGGTTCCGATCGCGTACAACCTTCCGTTGTACGACGAGCCGGCGCAACGCTATTGCCCGGCTGGCGTTTACGAGGTGGTGGGCGAAGAGACCGGTGACCCCAAGTTCGTCATCAACGCGCAGAATTGCGTCCACTGCAAGACCTGCGACATCAAGGACCCCACCCAGAACATCAACTGGGTGGTCCCCGAAGGCGGTGGAGGCCCGAACTATCCCAATATGTAAACGCCTGTTGCTCGGTCTCGTCATCGGCATGGCGCCCAGCGCCGCCATGGCGGGGACGAGCGACTTGTCGGCCTATCTCCAGGCGCGTGCCGCCGATGCCGATGGCCGGGTCGATGTCGCGGTGGCGGCCTATGCACAGGCGCTCGCGGCGGATCCCGCTGATCCGGTTCTCGCGATCCGCGCGTATCGCGAGGGGATCGAGGCGGGCGACATGGCGCTGGTGGACCGCGCGGCGCGCGTTCTGAATGCGGCCGGGGTCGCGCCTGCCGACGCCGCGCTGTTCCCGCTCGCGGAGGCGGCGCGCAAAGGCAATGCCAGCGCCGCAAGCGCAGCGGTCGCTACGCTGGCCAAGGGACCGCTCGTCGTGCTCGCGCCCTCGCTCTACGGGTGGATCGCGCACGCGGAGGGGCAGGATCCGACGCCCGCCCTGGCGACCGCGGCAAGGGACCCGGTCGCCAACCGTTTTGCTGCCGAAACGCGCGCGCTGCTCGCCAACGCGCCTCGCAAGCAGGCGCTTGCGATCGGCGTCTCGCGGCTGCTGGGACGCCTGGCGGGGGATCTCGTTGGCGGCGAACCCTCGCCGCTGTCCGTCGCGCTGGCGCAGGCGGCCTTGCTCGCCGATCCCGGTTTCGATCGCAACCGCGTCGTCTCTGGCGGCGGGGCTTGCGCGGAACGCGATCGTCGATCGCGCGCTCGCGGTGCTCGACGGCGTCGATCCGAAAGGGGCGTTCGCCGATGCCGCGATGAACCAGCGGATCGATATCCTGCTGAATGCGGACCGCGAACCCGAAGCGCTGGCACTGGCGTCGGCGCGCGCGGAGGCGAAGACGGCGGCGGTCGCGGACTGGCAACGCTATGCCGACCTGCTTGTGACGACGAACGATCCCGTCGCGGCGGCGCGGTGGTACGGCAAGGTGGTCGCGGCGAACGACGCGACGTGGAGCGCGTGGCTGCAATATGGTGGCGCGCTCGATCAGGCGGGGCGGTGGCCCGAGGCCCGCGTTGCGCTCGCCAGGGCGGTCGCGCAGGCGCCGACCGAACCGCTCGCGCTGAATTATCTGGGGTTTGCGCAGATCGAGCATGGCGACGACATCGCCGCGTCGACCGGCATGCTCGAGCGTGCCAGCCGGCTCGATCCGCAAAATGCGTCGATCACCGACTCGCTCGGATGGGCGTATCACCTGTCGGGCAGGACCCCGCGCGCGCTCCCGCTGCTCGAACGGGCCGCACAGGCCGAACCGACCAGCATGGAGATCAGCGATCATCTCGGCGATGCCTATTGGACCGTCGGACGGCGATACGAGGCACGCTATGCCTGGCGCGCGGCCAGCCTGACCGCGGAGGCCAAGGACATGCCGCGGATCGCCGACAAGATCGCGAATGGCCTGCCCGGAGCGGCGCGGCGATGACCATGATCGCCGAACCCGCGCCCGCCAAGATCAACCTCGCGCTCCACGTCCGCGCGCGCCGGCCCGATGGCTATCACGAACTCGAGACGCTGTTCGCCTTCGCCGCGGACGGTGATCGCGTAACCGTCGAGATCGCGCAGACCAACAGCTTCACGATCGTCGGCCCGTTTGCCGCGGCGCTTCTCCCGTCTGGCGGGTCGGACGTCCACGAAACGCACGCGCACGCCGCTGCCCGGGAAACGTCCGGGAACGCCCCTTGGCACGGGAACCTCGTCACTGCGGCCGCCGACGCGTTCGGCGCCATGTTCGCCATCGACGCGCGCCACGCGATCATCCTCGACAAGCATCTTCCGATCGCTTCGGGAATCGGTGGCGGCTCGGCGGATGCGGCGGCGGCGCTTCGCGCGCTCGCCCGGCTTCACGGTATTGCGGCAACCGACCCGCGCCTTCACCAGATCGCCGCCCGCCTCGGTGCGGACGTGCCGGCCTGCCTTGTCAGCCGTACGACGCTTGGCGTCGGCAAGGGCGAGGTCCTGGTCGAACTCGCCGGGCTGGCCGGAACACCCTTGCTGCTGGTCAATCCCGGCGTCGCGGTGTCTACCGCGACGGTCTTCGGCGCCTGGGACGGGCTCGATCGCGGACCGATCCCCGAAGGCGATCTGCTTTCGCGTGCGCGTGCAAGCCGCAACGACCTCGAGCCACCCGCGGTCGCGCTCGCACCGGTGATCGCAGAGGTGCGGTCCTTTCTCGACGCCGCTGACGGCGTGGTGTTGGCGCGGATGTCGGGCTCGGGCGCGACCTGCTTTGCCGTGTTCGATACGATCGCGGCGCGCGATGCCGCCGCCGCTGGGGCAGCGGCCCGGGGGTGGTGGACGCTGGCGACGACGCTGGTGTGACCCGCGAACGCGATCGGACCGATGTCGACCGACCTCGGGGCGCCAAACGTGCGGGATGTATCATGTTCCGCTCTTGTTCTTGGAGAACAAATGGAATACATTGCGTTTGACGCGTTGAATGGCATGCGCGCTTGGTTTAGCGATGGGAGCTTCTTCGATGGCCGCTAATTTGAAAGTGATCAACACCGGCATGGCAACCGCAACCAACGACCGCCAGAAGGCGCTCGACGCCGCTCTCGCGCAGATCGACCGTGCGTTCGGCAAGGGCTCGGCGATGCGCCTGGGTTCGAAGGAAACGATGCAGGTCGAGGTCATCTCGACGGGGTCGCTCGGGCTCGACATCGCGCTTGGCGTCGGTGGCCTGCCGCGCGGGCGCGTGATCGAGATCTACGGCCCGGAAAGCTCGGGCAAGACGACGCTTGCACTGCACGTGATTGCCGAGGCGCAGAAGACGGGCGGGACGGCTGCATTCGTCGACGCCGAGCATGCGCTCGATCCGGTCTATGCCAAGAAGCTGGGCGTCAATATCGACGAACTGATCGTGTCGCAGCCCGACACCGGTGAGCAGGCGCTCGAGATCGTCGACACGCTGGTCCGCTCGAACGCGATCGACGTGCTCGTCGTCGACTCGGTCGCAGCACTCGTGCCGCGTGCGGAAATCGAGGGCGAGATGGGCGATAGCCATGTCGGCCTCCAGGCGCGCCTGATGTCGCAATCGCTGCGCAAGCTGACGGGGTCGATCAGCCGTTCGCGCTGCATGGTCATCTTCATCAACCAGCTGCGGATGAAGATCGGCGTGATGTACGGGAACCCCGAAACGACGACGGGCGGCAACGCGCTGAAATTCTATGCGTCGGTGCGGCTCGATATCCGTCGCACGGGTGCGATCAAGACCGGCGAGGAAGTCACGGGCAACCAGACCCGCGTGAAGGTCGTGAAGAACAAGGTCGCGCCGCCGTTCAAGCAGGTCGAATTCGACATCATGTACGGGCAGGGCGTCTCGAAGCTCGGCGAGATTCTCGATCTCGGCGTGAAGGCCGGTCTCGTCGAGAAATCGGGTGCCTGGTTCAGCTACGACAGCGTCCGTCTCGGCCAGGGCCGCGAAAACTCGAAGACGTTCCTCAAGGACAATCCCGAGACCGCGGATCGTCTCGAGAAGGCGATCCGTGCACGCACCGAGAAGGTCGCGGAAGAGATGATGGCAGGTCCCGAAGCCGACGACGACGTCTGATCGCCGGCACCGGACTGACCGGATTTGGAAAGGCCCGTCGGCAACGGCGGGCCTTTTTGCGTGAGAGATGGCGAGCACCGTAATTGCGCCGGGATAGGTGCGCCGCGCGGTTGTCAGCGTCTCGGTATCGTCGGGCGGATCGACGGCGAGATCTGGCGCTGGCACTGCGTATCGGCCGATCGATCCGCCATGATCGACGATGACGTATCGCCTCGTCTTGGGATGCGGCGCGGTCTATGACGAGGCATGACCGAGGCGTATGACTGGACCAACCGCGTAGGCGATATCTGGGCAAGCGAGTGGGTGCGCACCGACCGGAGCTTTGCCGGCCTGTCGCGACATCTCGACGCTGCCGTCATCGCCGCGACCAGCAAAGATACCCGAACGATCGTCGATATCGGATGCGGCGCAGGCGGGACGTCGCTCGCGATCGCGCGCGCGATCCGCACCGCGGTCCCGCGCGCGCGTATCGTTGGCATAGACCTGTCGTCACGGCTGATAGAGATTGCCCGGTCGCGCGTGCCCGCGGAAGCCGACTCCGGCCGGCTTGTCTTCACCTGCGGGGACGTCACCGCGGCAATCGACGACTGGGCGCCGGTCGAACTCTATATGTCGCGCCACGGTGTCATGTTCTTCGCCGACCCCGTCGCCAGTTTTGCAGCGCTCGCGCGCGCGGCAGCGCCGGGGGCGACCCTGATCTTTTCGTGCTTTGCTGACCGCGCCGCAAATCGCTGGGCGACGGAGACGACCGCGACGGGCGGCGACGACGACGGGGCATCCGGGGCGCCCGTATCGACTGCGCCCGGACCGTTCGCGTTCGCCGATCCGGGGCATGTCGATGCCATCCTGACGCGTGCGGGCTGGCAGACGACATCGCCGCACTATGTCGAGTTCGCCTATCGTGCGGGCGAGGGCCCCGATCCGGTTGCGGACGCGGTGGCGTATTTTCGCCGTATCGGTCCCGCCGCATCGTGGATCCGCGATGCGCCCGACGACGAGCGCGCCGCGAGGATCGCGCATCTTGTCACGGCCTGCGAGCGTTACCGTGTTGGCGACGTGGTGGAATTTCCTGCGGCGGCCTGGATATGGACGGCACACAAGCCCGTCGCCCCTTGTGAAAGCACGACGTCATGATCATCGTTCACCATCTCGAAAACTCCCGCTCGCAACGTATTCTCTGGATGCTCGAGGAGCTTGGTCTTCCCTATGACATCAAGCGCTATGAGCGGAACAAGGAGACGATGCTCGCGCCGCCGGAGTTGAAGGCGGTGCATCCGCTCGGCAAGTCCCCCGTGATCGACGACCGCGACGCCGATGGCGGGCTGGTGATCGCCGAGACGGGGGCGATCGTCGAATATCTGGTCGACAAGGCGGATGGTCGGCTCGGCGCGCCGTCGAAGCGCGCCGCGGCGCTGCGCTACCGCTTCTTCCTCCATTATGCGGAAGGCTCGATGATGCCCCCGCTGCTGTTGAAGCTGGTGCTCGCGCGGATTCCGGTCATGGGGAAGATCGCGGTGAAGAAGATCCAGCCGATGATCGACGTGCATCTCGATTATGTCGAGTCCGAACTGTCGCAGCGGCCGTGGTTCGCGGGGGACCAGATGACCGCCGCGGACATCATGATGAGCTTCCCGCTCGAGGCCGCGCGGAGCCGGGGCGGTCTGAACGAGACGCGGCCCGCGACGATGGCGTGGCTGAGCAAGATCCATGCGCGGCCCGCATATCAGGCGGCGCTCGCCAAGGGTGGGCCGTACGCCTACGCCTGACGCACGGCCCCGCGATGTTCAGGCCTGTCCCGGTCCGATCTTGTCGTAGCTGTCGATATTCACCTTAGGCCCGTGGCCGGTCGGTGCCGCGGGCGGATCGCGATCGGCGGGTTCGCGTTCGTCGAGCCCGCCCTCCCATTTCGCGACCACCGTCGCTGCGACCGCATTGCCGATGACGTTCGTCGCCGAGCGGCCCATGTCGAGGAAATGGTCGACCGCGAGGATCAGCAGGATGCCCGCCTCGGGGATCTTGAACATCGACAGCGTGCCCGCGATGACCACGAGCGACGCGCGCGGCACGCCGGCAATCCCCTTCGACGTCACCATCAGCACGAGCAGCATCGCGATCTGCTGCCCGATCGGCATGTCGATGCCGTAAGCCTGCGCGATGAACAGCGACGCGAACGTCATGTACATCATCGACCCGTCGAGGTTGAAAGAATAGCCGAGCGGCAGCACGAAGCTGGCGATCCGCGGCGGCACGCCGAACCGGTCGAGCGCCTCGAGCGTCCGCGGATACGCAGCCTCCGACGACGCCGCGGAGAAGGCGAGGATCAGCGGATCGCGGATATAGCGCACCAACAGCCGCGTGCGCGGGCCGATCAGCACGAAGGCGATCCCGATCAGCATCACCCAGAGCAGCGCGAGCCCGAGATAGAAGGTCAGCATGAAATAGCCGAGATCGCCGAGGATGCTCGGGCCCCGTTCGGCAAGCGTCGCGGTGACGGCGGCGAAGACCGCGAACGGTGCGAACCGCATCACATAATTGGTGATCTGCAGCATGACCGCGACGAGCGCCTCGATCGCCTTGACGAGCGGGGCGGCCTTCTCGCCGACCGCGGTGATCGCCACGCCGACGAACACCGAGAACACGACGATCTGAAGGATCTCGTTGCTCGCCATCGCCGCGATCATCGAGTCGGGGACGATGTGCGAGATGAACTTCGCCAGATCGAACGCCGCGGCATCGACTCCGCTGGAGGCGGTCGCGGGCGGAATCGCAAGCGCAAGCCCGACACCCGGCTGGAGCACGTTCACGAGGATCATGCCGAGCGTCAGCGACAACAGGCTTGCGCAGATGAACCAGCCGAGACTGCGCAGGCCCACGCGGCCAAGCGCGCCGGTATCGCCCATATGCGCGATGCCGACGACGAGCGTCGAGAAGACCAGCGGGGCGATGATCATCTTGATCAGCCGCAGGAACAGCGACGTCACGATCGAGAAATAGCCCGCGATGTCCTTCAGTTGCGCCGCGGACTGCGCCGTGCCGTCGTCGATCGACGCGTTCAGGATCCAGCCGACGGCCATGCCCGCGACCAGCCCGAACAATATGTAATAGGTAAGCCGCTTGGCCATTAATCGCTCCCGAAACTCGCCGGCGAGGGAAGGGGATTGCGGCGCCCGGGTCAAGGACCCTATCGTCCGGCGATGTCGATCCCGTCCAATTTCCCCACCCGTCGTCACCTGCTCGGTGCCGCGGCCGCGCTCCCGCTGCTGTCGTTCGGCGCGGTCCTGCGCGCGGCCGAGCCCGACCTGTCGGCGCTGTCCGATATCACCGGCGCGGCCAGGCCGATCGATGCCGCCGAACGCGCGGCCCGGCTGGCGCGCGCGCAGATGCTGATGAAGGCGGCGGGCATCGGCGCGGTGCTGATCGAGCCGGGATCGTCGATGATCTATTTCACCGGCGTACGCTGGGGGCGCAGCGAACGGCTGACCGCGGCGATCCTGCCGGTCGAGGGCGAGCCGTGCATCGTCACGCCGTTCTTCGAGGAACCGTCGGTGCGCGAGACGCTTCCGGTGCCGGCCGAAGTGCGCGTGTGGCAGGAGGACCAGAATCCGCTGGCTGTGGTGGCGGGGTTCCTGCGCGATCGCAAGCTGGCAGGGCGACCGGTCGCGGTTGAGGAGACGGTCCGCTTCTTCGCCTCGGACGGGCTGACACGCGCGCTGCCGGGGGTGACGATCGTCTCCGCCAATCCGGTCGTCCGTGGCTGTCGGATGATCAAGACGCCCGCCGAGATCGCGCTGATGCAGATCGCGACCGACGTGACGCTCGCCGCCTATCGCTGGACAAAGCCGCGAGTCGAGACGGGCATGACCGGTGCCGAAATCGGCGCGCTGATGACGGCGGCGACCAGGAAACTCGGCGGCGCGCCCGAATTCGCGCTGGCGCTGATCGGCGAGGCGTCGGCCTATCCCCATGGCAGCCGGGAGGTTCACCGCATTGCGGACGGACAGGTGGTGCTGATGGACTGCGGCTGCACGGTGCAGGGCTATCAGTCCGACATCTCGCGCAGCTGGGTCCACGGTGCCGCGTCGGCCGACCAGCGCAAGGTATGGGATCAGGTCGCACGCGGCCAGCAGGTCGCCTTTGCTGCGGCGCGGATCGGGGCCACCGCGGGGAGCGTCGACGATGCGGTCCGCCGCTATTACGAGACGCTCGGCTACGGCCCCGGCTATGTATTGCCGGGCCTGTCGCACCGGACGGGCCACGGGATCGGCATGGATGGGCACGAGCCGGTCAACCTCGTCCGCGGCGAGACGACGCGGCTCGCGGCGGGCATGTGCTTCAGCGACGAGCCGGGGATCTACAGCCCCGGCCGCTACGGCATCCGGATCGAGGATTGTTTCCACATGACCGATGCCGGCCCACGCTGGTTCAGCACGCCACCACAGTCGATCGACGAGCCGCTGGGGTGAGGGAAGTCGTGCTTCGGGCGGTTCAGGCCGCCTGGGTCATCCACTGTTCGGCCTTGGCCAGCGCCGGTGCGTCGTCGACGTCGATCCAGTCGAGGTCGCTGCAATCGACGACCCGCGCGGTGCCGCGGGCGGCGAGGATACGGACGCCCTCGGTCAGCGACGGCGCCTTGAGCGTCGCCAGCGCGGCGATCAGTGCTGGCCCGATCGCGAACACGCCCGTGTCATAGGCATCGTGCGGTTCGAGGCCCTTGCCGATCGCAGTGATCATGCTGCCATCGGTCGCGACGCAGGTGACGTCTTCGGGATCGACCCAGGGATGGCCGAGCCGGCGGTCGATGCCGAGCCGCAGTCCGTCCCCCGCGCCCGCCTTCGCCATCCGCGCATAGAGCGTTGGGACGACGAGGTGGTCGCACATCGCAAGCACGGCCTCCTCGCCCTGGAGCGCGGTGCCGGCAGCCAGGACGGAAACGCCGTTGGGCTGACGATGGTCGGCGGCGATCGTTTCGACGATCAGCGGCCAGTTATGGCTGGCAAGATACGCCTCGATCGCGTCGCGGCCATAGCTGACCGTCACGAATGCGCGCTTGATGCCGGCAGCAGCCAGTCCCTCAAGCGCGTGCGCGATCAGCGGCCGCCCCGCCACCGCGCAGAGCGGCTTGTACGGGGCGGAGGAACGAAGGCGGCTGCCTTCCCCGGCGGCGAGGATGACAGCCGTCTCGATCATGTCAGGCGGCCTTGATGAACCGCTCGACTTCGATCTGCGCGAGATCGTCGGTCATCTGCGTGCGCGGGTGCTTGCAGAAATAGGCCGAGGCGGGATCGATCACGCCGGCGATGCCGCGGTCCTTGGCGATCTTGGCGCAGCGGATCATGTCGATCGCGACACCCGCCGAGTTGGGGCTGTCCTCGACCGAGAGGCGCAGCTCGAGGTTCATCGGCACGCCGCCGAACAGCTGGCCTTCCATGCGCAGGAAGCAGACCTTGTTGTCGTTCTGCCACGGCACGTAATCCGACGGGCCGATATGGACGTTGTCGTCGTCCATGCGCTCGGCCGCGACCGACTGGACGGCTTCGGTCTTCGAAATCTTCTTCGACTCGAGACGGCGATGGTTCGACATGTTGAGGAAGTCGGTGTTGCCGCCGGTGTTGAGCTGGTAGGTGCGATCCAGCTTCACGCCGCGCTTGGCGAACAGGTCGGTGAGCACGCGGTGGACGATCGTCGCGCCAAGCTGTGCCTTGATGTCGTCGCCGATGATCGCGACGCCGGCGTCCTCGAACTTCTTCGCCCAGACGGGGTTCGATGCGATGAAGACGGGGATGTTGTTGACGAACGCAACGCCCGCCTCGATCGCGCACTCGGCGTAGAATTCGGTCGCTTCCTGCGAACCGACGGGCAGGTAGTTCATCAGAACGTCGGCGCCCGACGCCTTCAGATCCGCGATGACCTGCTCACGCGTCGGCTCTGCGGCGTCGGCGAGGAGGAACGTGCGGTCGTCCTTGAAGTCGGCCATGTGGTCGGCGACGCCGTCCAGCGTCTTGCCCATCTTCACGATCGTGCCGGTGTTGCCGACATTGGGTGCGAACACCGCGGTGCAGTTGGGCTTGGCGAAGATCGCCTCGGCGACGTCCTTGCCCACCTTGCGACGATCGACATCCCAGGCCGCGACGACCTTGATGTCGCTCGGCTTGTAGCCGCCCATGTCGAAATGCATCAGGCCGACCTGGTCGTTGGCCCCCTCGCGATAATGCTCGAGACCCTGCACGAGCGAGCTCGCGCAGTTGCCGATGCCGACCACGGCGATCCGAATGCTATTCATTATTGACCCTGTTCCTTAAGAAAGATGCATGCGCGACGCGGTCTTTGGTCGCGGCGTTGTGGTATTACGAACGAAAGCGCGCTCGACACGACGGTGCCAGACGAGCCCGACGATGGCGACGAGCGTCAGAGGGACGATCTCGAACCACCAGAAGATGCGTGGGTTGCCGGCGAAGCAGGCGACGAAGATCGCCCATACCCGGACATTCGCGGTAAGCAAGGCCATGAAGCGCAGCGGCGCGACGGCGCGGACCGCGTAGCGATGACCGAGCTCGACCGGATCGGCCGCCTGGCCCAGCGCGCGTTCGAACGGCATCGCGATCCGGTCGATGCGGCTGGCGACGCCATCATAGAAGCGGACCAGCGCATTGCCCGTCGGGACGGGCGGCGCGGCAAGCGCCACTCCCTTGATCCGGCGATGGAACCGCGAGCGCTCGCCTTCATACAGATTGGACTGCACCGCATGCGCGCCACCGGCGGCAAAGGCGAGGACCCACCCCTCCGCGGTGCCGGCCGTCACCGCCAGCGCGACATAGATCAGCGCGAAGACGCCGTGATCGCAAAGCCCGTCGAGCATGCGTCCTAGGGGGCTCGCGGTCTTGGTGGCGCGTGCGACCATCCCGTCCAGACCGTCGGCGATCAACCAGCCCACGGAAAGCACGAGACCCAGCACCGCAAAGGCCGGTCGATCCCACTGCATGTACGAAAAGGCAGCGAGGCCGCCGAGGCAGAGCCCGGCTATCGACACCGCGTTGGCCGACACGCGACGCGCGAGCGCGATCGGCAAAAGCGCGCGGCCTGCCGGGTGAATCAGCCAAAGGTTAGATGGGATCTCGATCCGGCGATCGCGCGATCCATCCGGTGGAGCCACTGTCATAGGATTTTCATAATGCGCGCCGCTTGAGACTTATGCAAGATGGCGCGGTTAACCCGTTGGAACGCCTGACCGCAATTCTTCGATCCATAGCGTGGCGTTTCCGTCGGACGGTGCGCGCCAGTCCCCGCGCGGCGACAGCGCGCCGCCCGCGGAGACCTTCGGGCCGTTGGGCATGGCCGAGCGCTTGAACTGGCTGGTCGTGAAGAAGCGGTGCAGGAACTTCTCGAGCCAGTGCCGGATCGTCGGCAGGTCATATGCGACGCGGGCCGTGACGGGGAGGTCCGCGGGCCATGCGCCCACCGACGCGTCGCGCCATGCGTGCCACGCCAGAAACGCGATCTTCGACGGCGCGAGGCCGTGGCGGATCACGTAATGCGCGAAGAAGTCGTTGAGCGCATAGGGCCCGATCATCGACTCGGTGCTCTGCAACGCGCCGTCCGCACCGGCGGGCACGAGCTCAGGCGAGATTTCCTGCGCGAGGATCGTCGACAGGATCGCGTCGGTCGTCGCGTCATACTGGTCGGTCCGGATGCACCAGCGGATCAGGAACTGGATCAGCGTCTTGGGCACGCCGCTGTTGACCGCATAATGACTCATCTGGTCGCCGACGCCGTAGGTGCACCAGCCGAGCGCCATCTCGCTGAGATCGCCCGTGCCGAGCACGATCCCACGGCGCTGGTTCGCCAGGCGGAAGAGGTAATCGGTGCGCAACCCCGCCTGCACATTCTCGAAGGTGATGTCGTAGACGGGTTCGCCGTCGCTGAAGGGGTGGCCGATATCCTCCAGCATGCGCTGCGCGGCGGGGCGGATGTCGATCTCCTCCGCGGTGATGCCGAGCGCGCGCATGAGCGCCCAGGCATTGGCCTTCGTGCCTTCGCCGGTCGCGAAACCGGGCATCGTGAAGCCGAGGATGTTCGTGCGCGGGCGGCCGAGCCGGTCCATCGCCTTGGCCGCGACGATCAGCGCGTGCGTCGAGTCGAGCCCGCCCGAGACACCGATCACGATCGTCTCGGCATGCGCCGCCACCAGCCGTTTCGACAGCGCCTCGACCTGGATGTTGAACGCCTCGTAACAGTCCTCGTCACGCCGCGCCGGGTCGTTAGGGACGAACGGAAAGCGGCGCACCGTGCGGGCGAACGAGGTGTCGTCGTGGCCCGGTGCGTGATCGAACGCGATCCGTCGCATGCGCGTTTCGGGGTGGCCGGCGAGGACCGCGGCGTCGTTGAACGTGCCGAAGCGCAGGCGTTCCTGCGTGATCCGCTCGCAATCCACGTCCGCGACGACAAGCTCCGGCTCGGTCGCAAACCGCTTCGACTCGGCGAGCTGTTCGCCAAGCTCGTGGATCAGTCCCTGGCCGTCCCACGCGACTTCGGTCGTGCTCTCGCCCGGTCCCGCGGCGGCATAGACATAGGCGCACACCGCGCGCGCCGACTGTGCCGCGGCCAGCATCGCCCGTTCGCGCGCCTTGCCGATGACGATGTTCGAGGCGGACAGGTTGCAGCAGATCAGCGCGCCGGCGAGCGCGCCCATGGTCGAGGGCGGAGTGGGCGCCCAGTAATCCTCGCAGATCTCGGCATGGAAGACGAAACCCGGCAGATCGCGCGCGGCGAAGGTCAGGTCGGTCCCGAACGGCACGGTTTCACCGCCAAGCTCGATCGTCAGGCCGGCCAGCCCCGCGCCGCTCGCGAACCAGCGCTTTTCGTAGAATTCGCGGTAATTGGGCAGGAACGACTTCGGCACCACGCCGAGAACGCGCCCGCGCGCGATCGCCAGCGCACAATTGTAGAGCCGCCCGCCACGCACCAGCGCCGCACCGACGAGCAATACCGGCCGCAGCGTCGCGCTCGCCGCAACGACCGTAGCGATCGCCGAGAGCGTCGCGCGTTGCTGTGCGGTCTGGAGGTGGAGATCGTCGATCGCATAGGAAGTGAGGTTGAGTTCGGGGAACACGACGAGGTCGACGCCGCGGTCATCCGCCTCCTGCGCGAGCGCGATCGTCGCTGCGGCGTTGGCGGCGGTATCGCCCACCGAAGCCCGCGGGGTCGCTGCGGCAACCCGGATCAGCCCGTGGCTATGGATCGCGTAGAATGGATGCGTCATGCGCCTCCGATAAACGCCCCCGGCGCGCCACGCCACCGGCTTGCGAAAAAGGGCGGAGGCTTGCGAAAAAGGACCGCGGCGCACCGCAGTCGCTGTGCACACAGTGGCGCCGCGCGGCATATCGTGAGAAGGCGGGGGGCATGAAGACCCGCTCGATCCGGCTTTTCGCGCTTTTGTTCGTGAGCGCGTTGTACTGGCAGCTGGTGGGTCAGTGGTCCGGCGTGGCGGAGCCCTGGGATGCGGGTGGCTATTGGCGGCTCTGGTATCCCGTTTCGTTGGCATTGTCGGCGGTCGCGGGTTTTGTGCTGCGATCGCGCTGGGGACTCGCCGGGGCGGTCGTCACCGTCGCGCAACTGCTGGTGATGGCCGTGCATGCGCAACCCGGCGCGCTGATGATCGGCGGGATGATGATCCTGTGTATCCTCGCCATCCCCGCCGCGGCGGTGTCTGCGCTGGCGGGCAGGCTGCGCGCTCGGGCCCGCATTGACGATGGGAAAGGCGGGGCCGGGTCGCTATGACGCGAGGCGCCTTGGTGCGGCCGCACCGATGCTTCAGGCGTCGAAAGGGAGGGGTGTTTTGACGATCACGATGTTCGGAATCAAGCAGTGCGACACGGTTCGGAAGGCACGGACGTGGCTCGATACACAGGGTGTCGCCCATGCATTCCACGATTTTAAGACCGCCGGGATCGATGCCGGACATCTCATGGACTGGATCGACCGTGCCGGCCTCGATGCCGTGCTGAACCGCGCGTCGACGACGTTCCGCAAGCTGCCCGAGGGCGATCGGGCCGATCTCGACACCGATAAGGCGGTCGCGCTGATGATCGCGCAGCCCTCGACGATCAAGCGTCCCGTGCTCGACACCGGTGCCACGCTGCTGTTCGGGTTCAAGCCCGAGCGCTATGAGGCGGCGGGGCTGGGAAACAACTGAGGATCGAGTCGATGCCAAAAGCACAGTGGAACGGTCGCGTGATCGCGAGCTCGGACGATACGGTCGTCGTCGAGGGCAATCACTATTTCCCCGCCGACAGCGTGGATGCCGCGCTGCTCGAAGACAGCCCGACCCAGTCGAATTGCCCGTGGAAGGGAGTGGCGAGCTACAAGACGCTGGTTGTCGACGGCAAGCGCAACGTCGACGCGGCATGGTATTACCCCGAGCCCTCCGCCAAGGCCGCGCCGATCAAGGGACGCTATGCTTTCTGGAAAGGCGTCGAGATCGTCTGAGCGTCGCGCTTGCCTATCCCGCCAGTCCGGCGCAGTCTGTTAACCTGAATTAACAGGGCGCCATCGGGTGCAGTGGGACAGGGCAGACGGGAATGATCTTCGTGAGGCGGGGGCCGATGTGGTTCAGGATCGCTACCGTCCTGCTGGTCCTGTGGGCGCTGATCGGCTGCTTCAGCTGTATCCAGCAAATGCGACTGGGCGCGGACGCGATGGGCGCCGCGACCGATTACGACCGGGCGCTGTATGCGGCGTTGCCCGGCTGGTATGATCCGGTGTTCGCCACGGCGGTGCTGACCGGGCTGGTCGGTGCGATCCTGCTGTTCATGCGCCGCGCCGCGGCCCGCCCCTTTCTCATCGCCTCGCTGCTCGCCATCGTCGTCCAGTTCGGCTGGCTTTTCACGGCGACCGATATCGTGGCGCAAAAGGGGATGGCCGAGACGCTGGCGGTCCCCCTCATGATCGCCCTGATCGCGCTCGCGGCGATCCGGCTCGCGACGCATGCGCGGCGCAACAGCTGGACGGTCTGACGCGGGCTTGCGACGCGAACGGGACGTGGTCTGGGCGAGCGGCGTTGCGGACGCTAGGATAGCGGCATGTCAACGACCTACACCCTCGATACCGCGACGAGTCGCGCGAACCCGACCCCGGCCCCGCTCAAGCGGCTGACGATCCCGGCGATCCGCCGCCAGAAGGGGGCGACCCCGCTGGTGATGCTGACCGCGTACACCGTCCGCAATGCGCAGCTGCTCGATCCACACTGTGACATGCTGCTCGTCGGCGACAGCCTGGGGCAGGTCATCTACGGGCTGCCGTCGACCGTGCCGGTGACGCTGGAGATGATGGCGGCGCATGGTGCCGCGGTGGTCCGGGGCAGCTATCACGCGGTGGTCGTGATCGACATGCCGTTCGGCAGCTATGAGGCATCGCCCGAAAAGGCGTTCGAGAGCGCCGCCTGGCTGCTCAAGCAGACGGGTGCCGCCGCGGTGAAGCTCGAAGGCGGCACGGCGATGGCGCCGACCGTCAAGTTCCTGACCGAGCGCGGGATCCCGGTCATGGGCCATGTCGGGCTGACGCCGCAGGCGGTGAATATCCTGGGCGGCTACGGCGCGCGCGGGCGGACGCCCGAAGAGGCTGCGAAGATCGTCGCCGATGCGCAGGCGGTCGCCGAGGCGGGTGCGTTCGCGCTCGTCATCGAGGGCGTCGTCGAACCTATCGCGATCGAGATCACCCGCACCGTCGCCTGTCCGACGATCGGCATCGGTGCATCCGCCCTGTGCGACGGACAGGTCCTTGTCGCCGAGGACATGCTTGGCCTGTTCGACCGGACCGCGCGGTTCGTGAAGCGGTTCGAGGATCTTGCCTCGAAGATTTCGGGCGCGGCGGAAACCTATGCCGCCGATGTCCGGTCGCGCGCGTTTCCCGGACCCGATCAGACCTACGCACCAAAGGACTGATGCGCGCAGGAGGGGCGGGCGCGGGGGCAGGATCGATCCGGCTTCCGTTTCGTCCGAGTGGCCGCTAAGGTCCCGCCTCTTCACAGCCATTCCCGGTTTTGTTCCCTCCATAGTTTCCGGAGTTACCCTTGGCCCTGCCGCCGAAAACCGATCAAGCCTTTCTCCGTGAGGTCGACGAGGAGCTGCGCCGCGACCAGCTCGCCGGGTTCTGGACGACCTGGGGCAAGTGGGTCGCCGTCGCCGTTGTCGCGGCACTCGTCGCGCTCGCGGGGTACATGTACTGGCAGCACCGCCGCGAGACCACCGCGGGTGTCGAGGGCGAGCAGCTTCAGATCGCCTATGACGCGCTGTCCGCCGACAAGGTCGCCGAGGCGAGCAAGACGCTGACCCCGTTGGCGACGTCGGACACTGCCGGATACAGCGCACTCGCGCGGTTCACCGAAGCCGACATCCTGCTGCAGAAAGAAGATATGAAGGGCGGCGCGGCCAAGCTCGCGGCGATCGCCGCCGACACGTCGGTTGCCCAGCCGTTCCGTGATCTCGCCCTGATTCTGCCAGACGTCGGCGGAGTATGACACGCTCAAGCCGCAGGTCGTCGTCGAGCGGCTGCGTCGCCTCGCGGTCACGGGCAATCCGTGGTTCGGGAGCGCGGGCGAAATGGTCGCGGTCGCCTATCTGCGACAGGGCCAGCGTCCGCAGGCGGGGGCCATGTTCGGCCAGATCGCGCGCGACGCGGGCGTGCCGGAAACGATCCGTCAACGCGCGGTTCAGATGGCCGGTGTACTGGGCGTCGATGCCGTGGTCGATACGGCGGCGTCGAAAGCCAGCGGCGCAGCGCCAACCGCATCGAACACCGGGACTGCTTCTAACGAGGATACCAAAGCGCAATGACGAAGTCTTATCGGGTGACGGTCGCAGTGGCTGCGCTCATGGCACTGAGCGGCTGCGGTATCTTCAAGGGTAGCGTGAAGAAGACACCGACGGTCGGCGACCGCGTGTCGATCCTGACCTCGGAAAACGGCGTCGAGACGGACGCGACGATCGCCGACGTCCAGGTCCTGCTGCCCGCGCCGGCGGTCAACGACGCCTGGGCGCAGCCCGGCGGCAACCCGGCCAAGTCGATGGGCCAGCTGGCGCTTGGCGCGCAGCTCAACCGTGCGTGGCAGGCGACGATCAACGGTGGTTCGAACCGCGAGCGCATGGCGGCATCGCCGGTCGTCGGCGAGAACAAGCTGTTCGCGATGGACGTCGGCGGCATGGTCCATGCCTATGCCGCGGATACCGGGGCCGCGCTCTGGACGGTGTCGATCACCGAGGGCAAGACCAACCAGTCCGCGCGCTTCGGCGGCGGCGCGAGCTATGACGACGGCAAGGTCTACGCCACCGACGGCGTCGGCGACGTCGTCGCGATGAACGCCTCGGACGGCGCCATCCTGTGGCGCGCGAAGCCGGGCGGTCCGCTGCGCGGCTCGCCGACGGTTGCAAACGGCGCGGTCTATGTCCTGACGCAGGACAACCAGATCTTCTCCATCAACCAGGGCGACGGCAAGATCCAGTGGGTCCAGTCGGGCACGCTCGAAACGCAGGGCGTGTTCGGCGTCGCGGCGCCTGCGGTCAGCCAGGGCACGGTCGTCTCGGGCTTCTCGAGCGGCGAACTCAGCGCGTACCGGTACGAGAACGGCCGCATCCTCTGGCAGGACGCACTGTCGCGCACGTCGATCACGACGTCGGTATCGAGCCTGTCGGACATCGATGCGGCGCCGGTGATCGACGGCGGGCGCGTCTATGCGGTCGGGCAGGGCGGTCGCATGGTGGCGCTCGAGCTGGCAACCGGGCAGCGGCTTTGGGAGCAGAATTTCGCGGGTATCTCGACGCCGTGGATCGCGGGCGAATGGCTGTTCGTCGTGACCGATGACGCGCGGCTGGTCTGCCTTTCGCGATCGAACGGCAAGGCGCGCTGGATCGCGCAGCTCCAGCGCTTCGACAACGAGAAGAAGAAGAAGGGCCCCGTGACCTGGTACGGTCCGGTGCTCGCGGGTGAGCGGCTGCTGCTCACCAATTCCCGCGGCGAGATCGTCTCGGTCAACCCCGGCGACGGCAAGGTCGCCAACACGATCGAGACCAAGACGCCGTTCACGCTGCCGCCGATCGTGGCCAATTCGACGCTCTACACGCTCGACCAGAAGGGCAAGATCACCGCCTATCGCTAAACCCGGCGCCCCTCTCCCGTGGGGGAGAGGGGTAACAGGTGACGACGGCCGCTTCGCACGCTAAGGGCGGGCCATGTCCAAACTCCCCGTGGTCGCAATCGTCGGCCGCCCCAATGTCGGCAAGTCGACCCTTTTCAACCGCCTCGTCGGCAAGAAGCTTGCGCTGGTCGACGACCGCCCCGGCGTCACGCGCGATCGTCGCGAGGGCGACGCGTCGCTGATCGGGCTTGAATTCCGCATCATCGACACCGCCGGATACGAGGATCACGACGCGCAGACGCTGCCGGGCCGGATGCGCCAGCAGACCGAGGCGGCGGTCAACCAGGCCGATGTCGCGCTGTTCCTGTTCGACGCGCGTGCGGGGATCGTACCGCTCGACGAAGAGATCGCCCGCTGGCTGCGCACCGCCGACGTTCCCGTGATCCTGGCGGCGAACAAGGCCGAGGGACGCGCGGGCGAGGACGGTATCCTCGAGTCGCTCGCGCTGGGTTTCGGCGATCCCGTCCAGCTCTCCGCCGAGCATGGCGAGGGGATGGGCGATCTTTTCGAGGCGCTGCTGCCGCTGCTCGAGGGCAAGGACGAGCTTCCCGAGGAACAGCCCGACAACGAATATGAGGGGCCGCTCAAGCTCGCGATCGTGGGGCGTCCGAACGCGGGCAAGTCCACGCTGGTCAACCGTATCCTCGGCGAGGACCGGATGATCACGGGGCCCGAAGCGGGGATCACGCGCGACTCGATCAGCGTCGACTATGACTGGCATCCGACCGGCGGCGAAGCGCGCAAGGTCCGGCTGATCGACACCGCGGGCATGCGCAAGCGCGCCAAGGTGCAGGACAAGCTCGAGAAGATGTCGGTCGAGGACGCGCTCCACGCGGTCGACTTTGCCGAGGTGGTGGTCTTGTTGCTCGATGCCACGCTGGGCCTCGAGGCGCAGGATCTGCGCATCGCGGACAAGGTCCTGCAGGAGGGGCGCGCGCTCGTGATCGCGCTCAACAAATGGGATGTCGCGGAAAGCCCGTCGTCGCTGTTCAACGGCGTCAAGCGCGCGCTTGAGGACGGGCTGAGCCAGGTCAAGGGCGTGACCGTGATGACCGTGTCGGGCGCGACCGGCAAGGGGATCGACCAGCTTCTTCAGGCGTGCTTCGACACGCGCGAGGCCTGGTCGAAGCGCGTCGGTACGGGCGAGCTCAACCGCTGGTTCGAACGCGCGATCGAGGCGACGCCGCCCCCGCGCCGGGCGGCAAGCGGATCAAGATGCGCTACGTCACGCAGGTGAAGTCGCGTCCGCCGAGCTTCGTCATCTTCGGCACGCGTGTCGATCAGCTGCCCGCGAGCTATGAGCGCTATCTGGTGAACTCGATGCGCAAGGATCTGGGCTTCGGCGCGGTGCCCGTGCGGCTGATGTTCCGCGCGCCGAAGAACCCGTACGACGAGGACAAGTAAGCGGGGCGGCGGATGATGCATATCGATGCCAGGGGACTGCGCTGCCCCTGGCCCGCCGTGCGGCTTGCCAAGGCGCTGCGGCAGGGTGCGGACGCGGTGACGATCGCTGCCGACGATCCGCAGGCGCCTGCCGAGCTGGCGCTGGTCGCCGCGGCGGCTGGCGCCGATATGTCGATCAATACGGATGCAGTTGCGCCAACTTTTGTCGTGACACGCCGGCCGGTCGGCAACACTGTCTTTACACAATCGCCATAAGGTCGCGAACGTCCTTCATGGCAGTCCAGCCGAACGGGAGAAGGTGTCGGTGTCGTTCGAGGGAAGCACTCTGGTCAACTGGCCTGCGTTTCAGCAGGCCCGCAGCGAACTGGGGGGCGGGTTCATCCGCATCCTCGGCTATTTCCGCGAGGATGGCGTCAAGTCCGTCGCGGCGATCGAGGCGGCGATGCGTGCGGGCAGTGCGGCGGCGCTGATCATTCCCGCGCATACGCTGAAGGGGGAGGCGCGCCAGTTCGGCGCAGAGCCGCTCGCCGATCTCGCCGAAACGATCGAGACGATCGCGCGGGACTGTATTGAAGTGCATGATACGCCTGAGGCCGCGCTTGAGCATGTCGCACGGCTGCGCCCGCTGTTCGGCGAAACACTGACGTTGCTCGAGCGCGAAGCCAACCCGGTGGTCGCGCGCCGTCCGGTCGGCGGTGGCTTCGGGCGTCGTGCCGTACCCACCGGTTTCGGCACCGAATAAACGCGCCGTCAGGCCGCGATCGTTCTTGTAAGACGCGCGGCCCGCTGACCCCGATCGCTCGCGATCGTGGTCAGCGGATACCGCGTCGCTCACGCCTTCAGATAGGGCGCTGCGCCGGCTTTGGGCGAGTCGTGCTCGGAAATCGAGTTGAGCTGGATGTAGTTGTGGATGCCCATCCGGGCGATCATCTCGAACTGGCGCTCTAGCGTGTCGACATGCTCTTCCTCGCTGGCGAGGATCCGCGCGAACAGGTCGCGGCTGATATAATCCTTCACGCTCTCGCAATAGGCGATGGCGCCCTTCAGCTGGACCGTCGCCTCGACCTCGAGCGCGAGGTCCGACTTCAGCACCTCCTCGACCGTCTCGCCGATCCGCAGGCGGCCGAGCAGCTGGAAGTTGGGAAGGCCATCGAGAAACAGGATGCGCTCCGACAGCCAGTCGGCATGCTTCATCTCGTCGATCGATTCCATGCGCTCATATTGGGCGAGCTTGTAGACCCCCCAATGTTCGAGCATCCGGTAGTGGAGCCAATATTGGTTCACCGCGGTCAGCTCGTTCTTGAGCGCCTCGTTGAGCAGGTCGATTACTTGGGGGTCGCCGCGCATGGCCATATCTCCGTCACCTCTGGCGATCATGTAGCGGGGTGACAGACCAGACGGCAAGCCCGGATACTGGCCGATTTCCGAGAGTTATTAGATGCAAACGCTATGCAGCAGCGCGTTCGTCTTCGATGATCGCGCGCGCGACCGACGTGCATTGCCCACATTTCGGCCGACGACCGAGTGAACGAAACGCCTGGCATGGCGTGGTGCATCCGCCCCGCGCGCAGCTGCGGACATCGGATTCTCGTATGGCATTGCAAACGCAGACGACCATGAATGCTCCTCTATGAGGCGCATGATCTAGCGATAATGCGAACCAGTCGCAAGCGCTTTTGCGTTTAATTCGCAACAAGCCTGGTGTCCGGCGTGGGGGCACTGCCACGCCGGATCGATTGACTCAGGCCAGCGCTGCGTCCGTCCCCATGAGCTTGGGGAAGAAGCCTTCGTGTGCAGTTCGAAGCGTATCCAGCGTGATGACGTCGTCGCGGTCGGGGCGTTCGAAGATCAGGCGCTTGCCGCCCGTGCGGCCGAGTGGCTCGGCTTCGACGTCGGCAGCATGCGCCGCACCGAGGAAGTCGAGCAACGCATGATCTTCGACCGTGACGATGTAGACGCCCTGGTCCTCGGCGAAGAACGCGCGCGCGCAGTCGAACGGCTGCTTGCGGTCGATCATCGCGCCAATGCCGCCCGCGAGCGCCATCTCGGCAAGCGTTACCGCGATGCCGCCGTCCGAGACGTCGTGGACCGCGGTCAGCTGGCCGAGGCTGATCGCCTCGCGGATCAGGTCGCCTACACGGCGCTCGGCGGCGAGATCGACGGGCGGCGGTGGGCCGGCGTCGCGCTGTTCGCGACCATGGCATTCGCGCAGCCACAGCGACTGACCGAGATGCCCGCCGCGCGTGCCGACCGCGAGAATGATGTCGCCCGAGCCCTTGAACGCGATCGTCGCATTCTTCTGCCAGTCGGCGAGCAGGCCGATCGCGCCGATCGCGGGCGTCGGCAGGATCGCCGAGCCGCCGCCGGTCGCCTTGGATTCATTGTAGAGCGAGACGTTGCCCGAGACGATCGGGAAGTCGAGCGCGATGCACGCGTCGCTCATCCCCTCGAGGCAGCCGACGATCTGCCCCATGATCTCGGGCCGCTGCGGGTTGGCGAAGTTGAGGCAGTTCGTCACCGCCAGCGGCAGCGCGCCGACCGCGGTGAGGTTGCGCCATGCTTCGGCGACCGCCTGCTTGCCGCCCTCGACGGGATCGGCGAAGCAATAGCGCGGCGTGCAGTCGGTGGTCATCGCCAGCGCCTTCTGCGTGCCGTGGACGCGGACGACCGCGGCGTCGCCACCGGGGCGCTGCACCGTGTCGGCACCGACCATGTGGTCATACTGCTCCCAGATCCAGCGGCGCGAGGCGATGTCGGGCGAGCCCATCAGCGTCACCAGATCGGCGGCGATGTCGTTGCTGTGCGGCGCGTTCTTGAGCGGCGCGGGCTTGGGCGTCGGCACGTGCGGGCGATCGTAGAGCGGCGCCTCGTCGGCGAGCGGCCCGAGCGGAATGTCGCAGACCGTCTCGCCCTTGAACGTCAGCACCATGCGGCCGGTGTCGGTGACGCGGCCGATCACCGCGAAATCGAGCTCCCACTTCTTGAAGATCGCCTCGGCCTCGGCCTCGCGACCGGGCTTGACGACCATGAGCATGCGCTCCTGGCTCTCGCTCAGCATCATCTCGTACGGCGTCATGCCGGTTTCGCGCTGCGGCACGTCGTCCATGACGAGTTCGATGCCGACGCCGCCCTTCGACGCCATCTCGACTGACGAGGAGGTGAGGCCGGCTGCGCCCATGTCCTGGATCGCGACGATAACGTCGGTCGCCATGAGTTCGAGGCAGGCCTCGATCAGCAGCTTTTCGGTGAAGGGATCGCCGACCTGGACGGTCGGGCGCTTGGCATCCGAGATCCTCGCCGAAGTCCGCGCTCGCCATCGTCGCGCCGTGGATGCCGTCGCGACCGGTCTTGGAGCCGACATAGACGATCGGATTGCCGATGCCGCTGGCGGCCGAATAGAAGATCTTGTCCTGATCGGCGATCCCGACGGTCATCGCGTTGACCAGGATGTTGCCGTCATAGGCACTGTGGAAGTTCACCTCGCCGCCGACCGTCGGCACGCCGACGCAATTGCCGTAGCCGCCGATGCCGTGGACGACGCCCGAGATCAGGTGGCGCATCTTGGGATGATCGGGCCGGCCGAAGCGCAGCGCGTTCAAATTGGCGATCGGCCGCGCGCCCATCGTGAAGACGTCGCGCAGGATGCCGCCGACGCCGGTCGCCGCGCCTTGGTACGGCTCGATATACGACGGGTGGTTGTGGCTCTCCATCTTGAAGATCGCCGCCTGGTTGTCGCCGATATCGACGACGCCGGCATTCTCGCCCGGGCCGCAGATGACGCGCTCGCCCTTGGTGGGCAGCTTCATCAGGTGGATCTTGCTCGACTTGTAGCTGCAATGCTCGGACCACATCACCGAGAAGATGCCGAGCTCGACGAGATTGGGCTCGCGGCCGATCGCGTGCAGGACGCGCTCATATTCTTCGGGGGACAGGCCGTGGTCGGCGACGATCTGGGGCGTGATCTCGGTCATGGGGCGGGCTTTAGCGGGGTAGGGCGCGCCCGTCACCTGTGCGCGCCCCGACAAATTGCGCGCAGGGTGGATTTATGCGGCTCCGGCGTTTGTCGAAAACCCCGTCATCCTGACGAAAGTCAGGATCCAGAGCCACAGAGTGCAGCATTCGGTTACCTTGGATCCTGACTTTCGTCACGATGACGGGCGGGGCGATTGCCCGCGCGCCCGGTCTAATCAGCCGTACGGCGGCTGCGTGTAGCCCTTGGGGCTGAGCGTGAAAATCTCGCAGCCGGTCTCGGTGATCCCGATCGAATGTTCGAACTGGGCGGACAGCGAGCGGTCGCGCGTCACGGCCGTCCAGCCGTCGTCGAGCAGCTTCACGTCGGGGCGACCGATGTTGATCATCGGTTCGATCGTGAAGATCATGCCGGGGCGCAGTTCGGGGCCGGTGCCGGGCTTGCCGACATGGACGACCTCGGGTGCGTCGTGGAACAGTCGGCCGACGCCGTGGCCGCAGAAATCCCGGACCACGCCGTAGCGATGCTTTTCGGCATGACGCTGGATCGCGTTGGCGACGTCACCCATGCGGTTGCCGGGCTTCGCCTGCTCGATACCCAGCATCAGGCACTCATACGTGACCTCGACCAGCCGCTTCGCCTTGATCGGCACGTCGCCGATCAGGTACATCCGGCTCGTGTCGCCATGCCAGCCGTCGAGCAGCGGGGTGACGTCGACGTTGACGATATCGCCCGATTTCAGCGTCTTCTCGCTCGGAATGCCGTGGCAGACGACATGGTTGATCGAAATGCAGACGCTGTGGGTGTAGCCGCGATATCCGAGCGTCGCTGGCACGGCGCCCGCAGCGGTCACGAAGTCGTAGATCAGCCGGTCGATCTCGGCCGTGGTTACGCCTGGCACCATGTGCGGCACGATCATGTCGAGCGTCTCGGCCGCAAGCCGGCCGGCCTTCATCATGCCCTCGAACGCGGCGGGACCATGAAGCTTGATGGCGCCGGTGCGTGCCTCGGGAGCGTCGGACGTGACGGTTACATATTCGGTCATGGTGAAGGATATAGCGTGGCGGCGGAGCTTTTGCGAGGCTATGCAAAGGCCATGGGACAGGAACGCATCTGGACGGCCGCGCTGACGATCATCGGCGACGAAATCCTGTCGGGCCGGACGCAGGACAAGAACGTCGCGCAGATCGCGGCGTGGCTCAACGTGCAGGGCATCCGTCTGGCGGAAGTGCGTGTGGTCGCCGACAGAACGGAGGCGATCGTCGAGGCGGTCAACACGCTCCGCGCGCGCAACGATTATCTGTTCACGACCGGCGGGATCGGGCCGACGCATGACGATATCACCGTCGATGCGATCGCCGAGGCGCTCGGTGTTGCGGTCGAGCATCATCCCCGCGCGATGGCGATCCTCGAGCGCTATTACGCGACCCGCGGCGGGCTGAGCGAAGCGCGCGCGCGGATGGCGCGGACGCCTGCGGGGGCCGAACTGATCGACAACAAGGTATCGGGCGCGCCGGGTATCCGGATCGGCAACATCTTCATCATGGCGGGTGTCCCGCATATCACCGCGGGCATGCTCGACGCACTGACGGGGACGCTCGAGGGCGGTCGCCCCGTGGTGTCGAGGACGATCGGCTGCTGGGTTGCCGAGAGCGAGGTCGCCGACCTGCTGCGCGATGCGGAAAAGGCGCATGAAGGCGTTGCGATCGGCAGCTATCCCTTCTTCCGCGACGGGCGGACGGGCGCCAATTTCGTGGTGCGCAGCGCCGACACGGACCTCGTCGACCGGTGCATCGCCGATCTCGTCCGCGATCTCGAGGCCGCGGGGCGGGTGGTCGCACCCGACGGGATCTAGCCGCCTCCGGGCGACGGTGTCGCGCGCTCGCGGCGATGTTCGCGGATCACGCAACGCGCTTGCATGGCGTTGCGATCTCGGTCTAGCTTCTCAAAAAATAATGGAGAGGCTGTATGACTGCGAGCAATGTAATGCTGACGATCATTGGATGTATTGCCGCGTTGCCGATCTTGGCGCTCGCCTTCGTTGCGTTGCGCCCGGTCCGTTCGGGTCGGCCGATCGACTGACGGCAGCCTGAACAGGATTTGGCGTCAAGCCGCCGCGCGCGCTGACTGCGAACCGACGCGCATGCCGGTGACGCTGATGACGAGCGTCTCGATCTGAGCTTCGGTATAGCCCGCGTCGAGGAACCGGGCGATCTCGCCCGTCGGCAGCGCGAAGCCGCGGCGCCAGGCATAGACCGCAAGACGGCGGAGCGCTTCGAGACGCGGGTCGGCGAGGCGCGACGCAGCGCCCAGACCAAACAGGCTGCCCATCGCGCGCGAAACACGGCCGGGGGTCGTCAGGCTTCGCAACGTGTCGCGCTTCGCCATCGCGATGACGCTCCATTCGATCGCGGAGAACCCCGTCGGCGCGGCGGCGGCGGAGGCTGCGCGGCACCCTGAGGGCGCGGCGAACATGTTGTCGAGGTCGAGATATGCCATGCTGAATCCCCTTGTCCCGTGATCGCGCATCGACACTGCCGGCAAGCGTGACGCACGCGTCCAATCGCAGGCTCGTCTGTATCGAGGCGTGTAGTGCCAATTCCCGTCGGGCCGCCGAAGCTGGCCCTGAAGACGTCAACCGGTCCCGGTCGAAGCTTCAATACCAGTCGGTATATTAAGTGGACGCAGAGGCGTCAATCACATTCTGTACTGGCCGGTAATTTAAGCGGGTCGCATACCGCGTCGCTGTCGCCGGCAGATGTCGACCGGTCTCAGCGCGTCGGCCAGACCATCATGCTCGTCGCGACGAGTTGCTTCAGTTCGTCGCACGTCGCGCCCGAACCTCCCTGGATAGCCAGCCCCTGCATGATCGCGAACAGGTACCGCGCCAACGCGGGCGACTCGAGCCCGGGGGGAAACTCGCCTGCAGCCTTGGCCTGGTCGAAACGGCGGATGAGCGCGGCCTCGGAGGATGCGCGCCGCTTGACGACCTCGGTCTTGATCGGCTCGGCCTCGGCACCGCAAGCGACCGAACTGATGACGCCGAGACAGCCCTTGGGATCGCAGCTGCTCGTCTGCATCTGCAACGCGCCCATCAGCAACCGCTCGGCCACCGCGCGCGCGCTGGGTGCATCGAGCGCGGACGTCATATAGGCCAGTTTCTCGCGCTCGTAGAGGTCGAGCGCCTTGTGGAACAGCGCTTCCTTGTTGCCGAACGCGGCATACAGGCTTGGCTTGGTGATCTTCATCTCGGCGGTCAGCTCGGCCATCGATGCCGCTTCGTAGCCGTTCCGCCAGAACACGCGCAAAGCCGCCGCAAGCGCCTGATCGAGATCGAACTCCCGAGGGCGGCCCTTCGGGGCGGTGAATGCGCAAATCCTATTCATACCGCTTGGTATATAGGCCCGGTGCGGAAAACGTCCAGTGATCGCACGGGGTTTGCCGGACGTGCCGGCGCGCGGGGCGGCGGCCCCGTGCTGGCCGTGACGGAACGCGAGCAGGGCTTGGTCGCTTTGGCACGGACAGGTGGCGGTCGCCGCCATCGTGGTGAGACAAGGACAACGGCATATGAAGATCGGATTCATCGGCTTGGGCCAGATGGGGATCGCAATGGCGACCAACCTGATCGACGCGGGACATGACGTCACCGTGTGGAACCGGTCGGCGGCAAAGGCTGACCCGCTGCTGGCACGCGGCGCGACGCTGGCGGCGACGCCGGCTGACGCGGCGCAAGGCGAGGTGGTGATGACGATGCTCGCCGACGATGCCGCGCTGGAGACGGTCGTATACGGCGAGCGAGGCATTATCGGCTGCCCCGCCTTGCATGTGTCGCACAGCACGATCAGCGTCGCGCTCGCCGAGCGGCTGACGGCGGATCAGGGGAATGATGGGGGATTCGTATCGGCGCCGGTGTTCGGACGGCCACCGGCCGCTGCGGCGGGGGCGTTGTTCGTCGTCGCGGCGGGGGCGGATGAGCGCATCGATCGGTGCGACGAACTGTTTGCGGCGATCGGCCAGCGCGTCTTTCGCGTCGGCGATGCACCGTCGGCGGCAAATCTCGTCAAGCTCAGCGGCAATTTCATGATCATGGCGGCGATCGAGTCGATGGCCGAGGCGATGACGCTGGCGGAGAAGGGCGGGGTCGACCGCGCGATGCTGCTCGAAGTGCTGACGGGGACGCTGTTCGGGGCACCGGTCTACAAGACCTATGGCGAGATCCTCGTCGAGGACCGCTTCACGCCGGCAGGCTTTGCCGCGCCGCTGGGGCTCAAGGACATGAACCTCGTCGATGCCGCCGCAGGGACGCTTCGCACGCCGATGCCCGTCCTCGGCGTGGTTCGCGATCACCTCCGCGCGGCAATCGCGCAGGACGGTCCAGACGTCGACTGGGCAGCGGTCGGGCTCGTCGCGCGTCGCAGCGCCGGCCTCTAGCGTCAGACCGCGTCCCGCCCCCGAGCAGCGTCTGCAAACGGGGGCGGACGACGAGGAAGCCGAGATAGGCGCGTTCCATGAGCCGCAACGCCAGCGGGTTGCGGGCGAGCATGCCGAGCGGCCGCAGCACCGGGATCGCGCGCCACATTGCGGCGAACGCGGCGGCGCCGGATAGCAGCATGCCGTCCTCGCGGGCATGAAACCGCGCCAGCAGCGCGCGCCGGTCGATCGGACACGTCGCGTCGGGGCTGGTCGCATCGATGAATTCGATCGCACCGCGCCGATCGAGGCGTCGCATGATCGCAATTTCCCGTCGGCATAGCGGACAGTCGCCGTCATGCCAGACGGTCAGGCGGGTCATCGGGCGCGATCCGTGTTGGTCGCGCTGATCCGCGCTGCAAGCACCGTCGCAAAACCCAGCCAGCCGACAAACGGAACGCCGAGCAGTGCCGCCGGGCGGTCGACCTTTGCCGCGGTCGCGACGTAAGCGCCGCCGGTCGCGACCATCGCGCCGGCGACGGCGGCGCTCGATCGCAGTGCATGCTTGCGGAAGAACATCTCGGTCCAGCCGCCGACCATCGCGGTGTTGAGCAGCCAGAGTCCGACAGCGCCCGTACGCATCGTGCTGGCGGGCTGACGGAGCAGGCGATAGCCGCCCACCGCGAGCCCGGTCTCGAGCACGGGCCAGACCGCACCGAAGACCGCATCGGGCGGCGTGAAGGACGGCTTGTCGAGCCGCTTGTACCAGCGCCGGGTCGCGGGGTGCGACGGATCGGGCGCGTTGCGTCGCCCGATCGCCGCACTCACGCCGAGCACCGCGACGATGATGAGCGCAGACGCGGCGCGTGACAGCGCGGGGCCGCCCGAGTTGACCGCATCGTCCGCGGCATCGGTAGCGGGGAGGGGGTGCGCCATGACTCAGCGCGCCGCGAGATAGCGTTCGAGATCGTCACAGCCGCCGATCGTCTCGCCGTCGATCACGATCAAGGGCGTCGTCGCGATGCCGTGCTCGGCCTTGAACGCCTCGACCGCGTCGCGGTCGCGCAGGATGCGGTCATCTATGTCATAGCCTTCCGCCTGCAGCAACTGCTTCGCACGGATGCCGAACGGGCAGACATGGTCGGGGAGCACCATCCGGTGCAGCGTGGCGGTACGGGGTTCGGTCATCATCGTCCTCGCGGTCGCGCGATCCGATCATCGGACCGCGCGCATGCCGCTATAGCGCGGGACCGGGGCGGACGTTCCGTGGCCGCGCTGTCGAACGCCGCGCGCATCTCAGCGTTTGAGCGCGCGCCGTATTCTCGACCAGCTGACGAACTTGAAATTCTGCGTGTCGGGCGCATTGTCGCCGTCCTGCGCGACGAACAGCCCCGTCGGATAGTCCGGCCCGAAATTGCCGAGCGCGAGTTCGATCCCGTCGGTCTCGCTCGTGCCGTCGATCGCGCCGCCACCGATACGGAACCGCCCCGCAAAAGTCGCGCCGGGCAGTCGGTAAAGCGTGTAGGCATTGTCACCCTGACTCGAGGCCACGAGATAGCCGCCGGTCCGGCCCGACGGGGCGAGCGCAACCCCTTCGGCATCCGCGACGAGCGTCTTGCCGTCGACCTTCGCGATCGGCGTCGCGGTCGGCGCGGCCGCAGGCTCCGCGTCGAACCGCCAGAGCCCGACATCCTCCTCAGCGACGTAGAGCAGCCCGGTCCGGTCGTCGACGACGCAGCCTTCGGCCTGGCTGGCAAGCTTCATCGAGCGCACCGTCGTGACTTTGGGGGCGGCAGCCGAGAGGTCGATCGCGACCTGGTCGATCCGGCCGTCCTTCAGGACGACAAAGCCGAACAGCGCCTTGTCGCGTGCGCGGGTCCACAGGCACATGCCATAGGCTTCGCCGGGACCGACGGGAAACCGGCCGAGCGGCACCAGTCGTGCCGCAGCCGTGTCGAGCACGAACAGCGCGACGTGCGCCGTCGCCAGCTCCGCACGGTCGCTCGCGGCGGCGATCACGCGCCCGCCCGACGTGCGAATGTCGACATTATTCAATCGCGCGGCGGGGGTGAAGCTCAGCCGCTTGCCGGCAAGGCTGTAGACATGAATCCCCACCTGCTTGTCCGTCCCGATCACGAGGCTTTTCGCGGGATCGGCCGCGTTGCGCCAGATCGCGGGATCGTCGGCCGCATCCGACACGCTGTCCACCGGATCGGTCTCGGCCGTCGCCGCCACCGTCGCCGCCACCGTTGGCACGGCGGCTGGCGTCATCGTCGTCTGCGTCACGCAGCCGCACAGCAGGAGCGCGGCAAGGGGAAACGCGCGCATCAGAACGTCACTCGCACGCCGCCGGTGTAGCGGCGTCCGAACGTCTCGTGCTCGATCGTGTAGGCCGACGATCCGGCATAGCGGCGACCGGGACCGTTCAGCAGGTTCGCGAAATCGCCGTAGATCTCGACGTTTCCGTTGATCGCATAACGTACGCTCGCGTCGAGTTCATTGTCCTTGGCCCAATAGAAATCGCCGCCGTCGATCCCGCGGACGAGGCCCGAGATATTGGCGGTGCCACCGATCGCATCGAGCCATGCCGACCGGTTCTGATACGAGACACGCGCCGAAAAGCCGTATTTCTCGTAATAGGCGATCAGGTTGTAGATCGCGTCGGAGGCGCCGGGAAGCGGGACCTTGCGCGACGGCAGCGCGGCGGTGCCGGGGGTTTCGGCGCGGCTCTTGTTGATCGTCGCGTTGAGCTGGACGCCGAACCCGCCCATCCATTCGGGCAGGCCGAGATCGGCGACGAACGGATCGAGCTGCTGCTGGATCGCGCCTTCGATCCCCATGATATAGCCGCTGCCGCCGTTGACGACGGTCGAGAAGACATAATCCGAGCGATCGACCCCGTTGGTGTTCAGGATCGACCGGCCAAAGCTCTGCGTCGAGTCGAACAGGACGTCGGTGACGTCCTTGTAATAGGCGCCGATCGACAGGAAGCCGCGCGGCATCGTGTAATATTCGACGTAGAGATCGACACCCTTGGCCTTTTCGGGCTTCGCGTCCGGGTTGCCGCCGCTGATCGTCCGGTTCGCGTCGTCATAAGACAGGTTGGGGCGAAGCTGGTCGTAATCGGGGCGTGCGGCGCCGGTGTTGAACGACAACCGCGCCTTCATCCGGTCGTTGACGTCCCAGTTGAGGTGAAGGCTCGGATAGACGAGCGTCTGGCTCGATTTCACGTCGAGCAACCCGACGGTCGAGAAGGCCTGCGCATCGTTGCGGATATGCTCGACGCGCGCGCCGCCGATCACGCTGCCCCAGTTGGTTGTCGCGGTCGCCATCGCATAGCCCGCATAGACCTGCTCGCCGACGTCGTAGAAATTGGCATCGGTACGCACATAGCTGCCGACGGCCTGTGCCTGGTCGACAAGCCCGAGGACCTTGTCGCGGTCGAAATACTGGAAGGTGTAGCCGAGCGGGATCTCGCCCTGGAACCCGCCGGGCTTGGCGATCGCCGCATAGTTGGTCGGAATGCCGGCCGCGGCGAACTGCGCGGGCGTGCTCAGGTCGAGCAGATATTCGTTCGAGATCTTGGTGCGGTCGTCATAGCGGATGCCGGCCGCGAACACCGTCGAGGCCCCGAACACCGTCGCCGCACGGCTGATGTCGAGCTTTGCGGTATAGGCCTCGGTGACGTCCTGCGCCTTGAGCGAGCGCAGGCGCGAGAGGGTGCGCGGGAAATCCTCGATCGCGGTCACCCGGTCGCCGCGCGAGAAGGTGCCGTCTGGGTTGCGGATCGTGCGGTACAGCTCGACCTTCGCGAGCTGCGGATCGGTCAGGTCGTAGCCGACGGTCAGCCGGTTGGCGGCGTTTGCGCCGTTGGTCCCGAACGAGGGGCTGTCATAGTTCAGCTGCGCGGGCTGCGACCGGTCGTCGATCGAGCGCGTGAAGTTGCCGCGCCATGCGACCTTCCAGTCGCCCAGCTCGTGATCGCCGCCCAGCGTGTTGGTGAACACCGACTGCTTGTACTTGCGCACCGTGAAGTTCGAATTGAGATCGACGCCGTACACCGTGCCGAGCAGCGGCGTGTTGCCCGTGCAGACGTCGGCATAGCCGGTGGTCCCCGAGGCGGGACGCGCGTTCACCGAACAGGCGGCGGTGCCATTGGGTGTGCGCGATTGCTGGTCGTCGAGATCGAAGATGTAGTTGTTGCGCTGCTCGTCGTCCTGAAACGCCGAATAGATGGTTTCGGCGAACAGCTTGTGACCGGGGGCAGGGCGCCAGTCGAGCCGGGTCGACAGCGAATAGTTCTTGCGCGTCAGCCGGTAGAGCTTGTTCTCGGTCTCGCGCGCCCAGTTGCGCGTCTGATAGCCCGGGCGGAGGTCGCGATCGACCGCCTCGAAATCGGTCTCGAAATTGTCGGTGACCATGCCGCGCCGATACAGGCTGGCGGACGAGACGATGCCGAACTCGCCGATTCCCGTGTCGATCCGGTCGGACACGACGAGCGAGCCTTCATATTCCGTCTTCTTGCCCAGTTCGACATGGCCCGCCCCGCCCTTGGCCTGCACCTTCAGCCCTGGATAGTCGAAGGCCGAGCGCGTGATGATGTCGACATTGCCCGCGATCGTCTCGCCGGTCATGTCGGGGGTCACCGCCTTGCGGACGATGATCTGCGACGCGATCGCCGAGGGGATCGAGTCGAAGCGCGCATCGCGGCCCTCCGGGCTGACGACGTTGATCCCGTCGAACGACAGCGTGGTCCAGTTGATCGGCGCGCCGCGCAGCGTGATGTACCGCGCCTGGCCCTGGTCACGCTGGACGCCGACGCCGGGCAGCCGGCTGACCGCCTGCGCGACGTTCTGGTCGGGCAGGCGCCCGATCGAGTCCGACGCGATGACCGAGACGAGCGACGGGCTGGTCCGCTGGATCTGAAGTGCTGCGGCTTCGGACTCGGCGATCGGCCGCGAACCCGAAACCACGATCTCCGCATCGGCGTCAGGCGCCGACGCCGTCATCGCGACGTCGAGCGGCACTGCGGCGTCCGCGACCGTCACGCTGCGCGTGACGTCGGGGAAGCCGACATAGCGGATCACGACATCGTGCGTGCCTGCGGGGACGCCGGTCAGCGAGAACCGCCCCGTCCGGTCGGCGGCGGTGGCGAGGCCCAGCGCGGGGATCGATACCGACGCGCCATCGAGATAGTCGCCGCTACCCTGCTGCGACACGACGCCGGTGATGCTGCCGCTCGCGCGCGGCGCTCCGGCGGGGTCGGCTTTCGTCTCGGCGCGCGCAATGCCCGATGCGAGCGGCATCACCGCACAGCCGAGCAACAGCGCGCGCAGGAGAACGGGACCGCGTGAGCGGTGCGACAGGCCGATGATCATGATACTTCCCCCAGTGGTCCAGCTGGTCGGCTGGCCTGCGGGGGTGCCTATGGGACGCGGATGGCATCTGGGTGACGTGGCGGTGACAGTTCGGTGACGCGGTCGTCACCCGTGTCGTTCGGGACGTGGATCGCGGTATCGATCGCTCAGAAGCATCTTGCGCCGTCCGCGCCGAGCCGATAGACGCTCGCCATCGCAGTGCGATGCGGTTCGGCTGGTCGATCGACCAGCGCGAATACGGCATGCGGGTGTAGCTCAATGGTAGAGCTTTTGCTTCCCAAGCAAGTGACGAGGGTTCGATTCCCTTCACCCGCTCCAGTCGTTGCGACAAAAACCCCGAGATCTGGAACTTTGGGCCGCAGGGCGTTCTCTAAACGCGTCTGCGAAAGACGGGCGCCGCCTGGGTGAGACGGCGCCCGGGATAGCTTATTCGAACAGGATGACCGCCTTCGACACGGTCATGTAGATGCCCCACAGGATGGGGATCCCGACCGCGACCCAGGCAAACACGACCATGGGGCTCGATGCGGTCTTCGCCTCGAGCGCTTCGGCTGCGGACGTCGACCCGTCGATGGTGATGGGGGCGGGGGTCTCGTCCGCCGGCATGTGGAAACGGTCGGCGACCGGCTTGACGAACAGGTTCGCGACGAACCCCACGACGAGCATCGCGGCCAGCATCAGGAAGATCGGCTGATAGACCTGATCGCGCGGAATCCCTGCGGCGATCCGGCCGTCCCGCATGTTGGCGACCAGCAGCGGCCCGACCACGCCGGCCGTCGACCATGCGGTCAGCAGGCGGCCATGGATCGCGCCGACGAACTTGGTCCCGAATATGTCCGCGAGATAGGCAGGCACCGTCGCAAAGCCGCCGCCATAGGTGGAGGCGAGGATGCAGAAGACGAGGATGAACAGGCCGAGGCTGCTGCCCGCCAGTGCGGGTGCCGCGATACCGTAGAGCACGGCACCGATCGCGAGGATGACCGCGTAGAGCGGCTTGCGCCCCAGCCGGTCGGAGAACCATGCCCAGAAGAAGCGGCCACCGATGTTGAACAGGCTGATCGCACCGACGAAACCGGCGCCGACTGCGGCGGCTGCGACCTTCTGGCTTTCCGAAAACGCGGTGAAGATGACGCCGGGTGCATCGATCAGCCGCCCGCCGAATATCTCCTGCAGCATCGGCGAGGCAACGCCAATGATACCGATCGACGCCGAGACGTTGAGCAGCAGCACGACCCAGATGAGCCAGAATTGCGGCGTCTTGTGCGCGTCCTTCAGATGGACATTGAAGCGGCTGATCGCGGCCTTCGCATCCGTTGGCGCCGTCCAGCCTGCGGGCTTCCACCCATCGGCGGGCACACGATATCCGAGCGCACCGGCCATCATGAACACGAAATAGATGACCGCGAGGACGAGGAACGTCTGCCAGACGCCGACGCCCGTGGGGCTCGCGAAATACTTCATCAGCGCGTTGGCGAGCGGGCTGCCGATCATCGCGCCGCCGCCAAAGCCCATGATCGCCATGCCCGTCGCCATCCCGCGGCGATCGGGAAACCATTTGATGAGCGTCGAGACGGGCGAGATATAGCCGAGACCGAGGCCGATGCCGCCGATCACGCCCGAGCCGAGCCAGATCAGCCATAATTGGTGCATCGACACGCCGATCGCGCCGATCCCCATGCCGCCGCACCAGCAAAAGGCCGCGACCACGCCAGCCTTGCGCGGACCCGCGCGCTCGAGCCAGCCACCCCAGATCGCGGCGGCCGCGCCGAGCACGACGAAGAACAGCGTATAGGTCCAGACAAGATCGCTGACCCGCCAGTCGCACGTCGTGGTCGTCAGCGCCTGCACGAGCGTCATGTTCTCGCAGACGACGGGATCGGTCATCCCGATCGCGCGCGACAGCGGCAGCCAGAAGACGCTGAAGCCATAGGCCATGCCGATGCACAGATGGATGGCGAGCGCACAGGGCGGGACCAGCCAGCGATTGAAGCCTGGCCTCGCCACCGTGCGTGCCCGGTCGAGCAGGCCCCCGGTCAATCCATCCGCCATGATCATCATCCTTTAGTTATTGCGATCACCCATGCGGGCGGATTGTACGAAAAGAAACCCGACTTAGGTCTCGGCCCGGGACAATCGCATGCGCCGCGACGATCAGTCGGCGAACCGGATCTCGAGTGGCTCGAGGTCGGCGATGGTTGCGCGAACGTGCTGGCCGGGCGTGATCGGGCCGACGCCCGCGGGTGTCCCGGTGAAGATCAGGTCGCCCGGCGCGAGCTCGACGAAGCGCGACAGCGCGGCGATCACCTCGGCTACCGACCAGATCATCATCGACAGATCGCCGGCCTGCCGGGGCTCGCCGTCGATCGTCAGCGCGATCGGTCCTGCCGCGGGCGGCGTACCGCGCGTCAGTGCCGCGATCGGGGCGGACCGGTCGAACCCCTTTGCCATGTCCCACGGGCGCCCTGCCTTTTTCGCAGCGCCCTGCAGGTCGCGCCGCGTCAGGTCGATGCCGACGGCATGGCCGAAGACCGTCGCGAGCGCGTCATCGACAGCGATGTCCTTTCCGCCCGCACCGAGCGCGACGACGAGCTCGACCTCGTGATGCAGGTCCTGCGTCATGCTGGGATAGGGCAGCGTGCCGCCGCCCGGCACGACCGCATCCGCGGGCTTGGTGAAGAAGAACGGCTCCTGCCGCTCCGGATCGGAGCCCATCTCGCGCGCGTGATCGGCATAGTTCTGACCCACGCAGAAGATCCTGCGGACGGGAAAGCGATCGGTCGCGCCGGCGATTCCGATCGTGGGGGCGGTGACAACGGGACACTGCATCTGGTTCTCCTCCGATAGCCCGGGCTCGGGTCGGAGCGCGTTGGACCGCGCGGCCCGGCATTGCAACGCTGTGGCAGGCCCGTCCTCCAGGGCATCGCCCGCCAGAGACGGTAACGGTGCGCGACCGTACGCAACGCGTTGAACGGGAACGCCGTGATAGGGCGGAGGGTTACGGCTAGGTAACGATAGGAGATTCGCCATGGCCACACAGCCCGTACGTTTTGACCCCTCGGTCGAGACGATCGCCGACGACGAGGCGGAGACGCTTGCATCGCTCAAGGACAGCTTCCGCGAGATCCTCGACACGACGTCGAAGGATTATGGCCATGCGGTCCGCGCAGTGCATGCCAAGGCGCACGGCATCGTCCGGGGCGTGTTCACCGTCGCCGAGGGATTGCCCCCGGTCCTCGCGCAGGGAATCTTCGCGACGCCGGGCACGCACGACGCGATCCTGCGCATTTCGACCAACGCGGGCGATATCCTCGACGACAGCGTGAGCCTGCCGCGTGGCATCGCGCTGAAGATCCTCGACGTCGAGGGAAGCCGGCTGCCGGGCGCGGAGAACGCGACCACGCAGGACTTCATCATGGTCAACGGACCGGCGTTTGCCGCGCCCGATGCCAAGGCATTCTCGAAGAACCTCAAGCTTTTGTCGAAGACGACGGATCGGCTCGACGGTCTGAAGAAGGCGATGTCGGCCACGCTGCGCGTCGTCGAATCCGCGCTGGAAGCCGTGGGCACGGAATCGGCGACGCTGAAGACGATGGGAGGCGCCAAGCCCGTCCATCCGCTCGGTGAGACCTATTTCTCGCAGACGCCGTTCCGCTACGGCGCGTATATCGCCAAATTCGCGCTGTTCCCGGTCGCCCCGGAACTGACGCGGCTGACGGGTGACATCGTCGACATCACCGCGCGTCCCGATGCGCTGCGCGAAGTCGTGCGCGAGGAGTTGATCGAGCATGGCGGCACGTGGGAATTGCGTGTGCAGCTCAACACCGATCTCGAGACGATGCCGATCGAGGATGCGTCGGTGGAATGGGACCAGGCGCAAAGTCCGTTCGTGACGGTCGGCAAGCTGACCGTCGAACCGCAGCTGTCGTGGGAAAACGGCGCGAGCGAAAAGACCGAGGACGCGCTGTCGTACAGCGTCTGGCACGGCGTCACCGATCACCAGCCGCTCGGCGGCATCAACCGCGCGCGCAAGGAAACCTACGAACTGTCGGCGGATTTCCGCGGCTCGTTCAACGGCTGCCCGATCCATGAGCCGTCGCGGATGTCCGAAATTGCCTGACCAGGCGGGGCAGGGTGGTCGCGGCCTGACGCTGTTTCATGTCAGCGACGTGCATTTCGGTGCGGAGGACCCCGCGGCGATCGCGTGGTTCTCCGCGTGCGTGAAGGCTGAGCGTCCCGATGCGGTGATCATGACGGGCGACCTGACGATGCGCGCGACCAAGGCGGAGTTCCAGCAGGGCGGCGACTGGCTGCGAAGCCTCGGCGTGCCCGTGACGCTCGAAGTCGGCAACCACGACATCCCATATTACTGGGACCCGTTCCGTCGCCTGTTCGCCCCCTATCAGCGTTATGCGGCAGTCGAGACGATGATCGAGCGGCCCCTCGAACTGCCCGGGATAACCATCGTCCCGCTCAAGACGACCGCGCGCGCACAATGGCGGTGGAACTGGTCAAAGGGCCGCGTCGGCTCGGGATCCCTGTCGCGCGCGCTCACGCTGATGGGACAGGTGCCCGCGGGCAATCTGATCTTCGTCGCCGCGCATCATCCGTTGATCGAGGGCGGGACCAGCGCCACGGGCAAGACGCGCAACGGCGACGTCGCGCTGACCGCACTGGCCGATGCGGGCGCGCATGCGGTGCTGTCGGGACACGTCCATGATCCCTTCGACGTGCCCGTCGAGCGGAGCGGTCGGACCGTCCGCATGATCGGCGCCGGGACGTTGTCGAAGCGGACTCGCGGCAGCCCCGCGGCGTTCAACGAAATCCGCATCACCGGCGGTTCGTTCGAAACGATCCCGCGGACGCTGGACACGATCCCCGCCTAGTCCGCGTCCGCTGCGACCGGGACCATGAAAAAGGCCGCCGCCCGGTTTCCCGGACGGCGGCCTTTTTGCCGTCAGCGTCTGACGCGCCCGATTACTCGGGCGTGTTCAGATAGTCGCCGGCATCCGCATCGGTGCCGGTGCCCGACGTGACGACGGTTGCGAGCGGGTCTTCACCCGCGCCGCCGGAGTCGCGCGGCGAGCGGGCCAGCTCGGCGTCATGCTCTTCCTTCGCCGACTTCGGCGCGATGATCGAGGCTTCGGCCATCTTGCGCTGCGCGACGCGCATCGACGCGTCGCGGCTGTTCGCCACGACCCGCAGGCGGTTGAGGCCAGCGCCGGTGCCTGCCGGGATGAGCCTGCCGACGATGACGTTTTCCTTCAGGCCCATCAGCATGTCCTGCTTACCCTGGACAGCCGCTTCGGTGAGGACGCGCGTGGTCTCCTGGAACGATGCCGCCGAGATGAAGCTGCGGGTCTGCAGCGACGCCTTGGTGATACCGAGCAGGATGGGCTTGCCCTGCGCACGCGCCTGCTTCTTGTCGAGCTTGTCGTTGGTCGCGTCCATTTCCTCGCGATCGACCTGCTCGCCCTTCAGCAGCGTGGTGTCGCCGCCGTCGGTGATCTCGACCTTCTGCAGCATCTGACGAACGATCGTCTCGATGTGCTTGTCGTTGATCTTCACGCCCTGGAGACGATAGACCTCCTGGATTTCCGACACGAGATACTCGGCGAGGGGTTCGATACCCATCGTCTCGAGGATGTCGTGCGGATCGGGCGAGCCGCCGATCAGGTTGTCGCCGCGCTTGACGTAATCGCCTTCCTGCACGTCGATGACCTTCGACTTGGGCACCAGATACTCGACGACGTCGCCGCCATCCTCGGGCTGGATGCCGATCTTGCGCTTCGCCTTGTAATCCTTGCCGAACACGACGCGGCCCGAGATCTTGGCGATGATCGCCGAGTCCTTGGGGATACGCGCCTCGAACAGCTCGGCAACGCGCGGCAGACCACCGGTGATGTCGCGCGTCTTGGCGCTCTCGCGGCTGACACGGGCCACGACGTCGCCGCCGAACACCTGTGCGCCATCCTCGACCGACAAGGTCGCACCGATCGCCAGCATGTAGCGGCCGGTTTCGCCCGACGTCTCGTCGAGCAGGGTCATGCGCGGACGCAGATCCTCCTTCGACTTGGTCGCCGCACGATATTCGATCACGACGCGCTGGGCGATACCCGTGGCTTCGTCGGTCTGCTCGGTGAGCGTCTTGCCCTCGATCAGGTCGACATATTTGATCGTGCCCGGGTTCTCCGTGATCACCGGCATGGTGAACGGATCCCACTCGGCCATCCGGTCGCCGCGCGACACGATGTGGCCATCGTCGAACAGCACATAGGCGCCGTACGGGATACGATCGACCGAGAGCTCGCGGCCGTCCATGTCGACGATCGCGATTTCGCCCGAGCGGCTGAGCACCACGCGACGGCCACGCTGGTCGACGATGATACGCAGATCGCGGAACTGCACCGTACCGTCGGCATGCGCCTCGAGGTTCGACGTTTCGTTGAGCTGCGCTGCACCACCGATGTGGAACGTACGCATCGTCAGCTGCGTGCCCGGCTCACCGATCGACTGCGCGGCGATGACGCCGACAGCTTCACCGATGTTCACCGGCGTACCGCGGGCGAGATCGCGCCCGTAGCACTTGCCGCAGACGCCGATCTTCGACTCGCAGACCAGCGGGCTGCGGATCTTGCACGACTGCGTGCCGAGGCCCTCGATCGTCGTGATCATCGGCTCGTCGAGCAGCGTGCCCGACGGGATGATGACCTTGCCGGTCTTCGGATCGACGATGTCCTCCGCGGTCGTACGACCGAGGATGCGCTCGCCGAGGCTTGCGATCGTCGAACCACCCTGAAGGATCGCCTTCATTTCGAGTGCGCGCGTCGTGCCGCAATCGGGTTCGATGATGACGCAATCCTGCGACACATCGACCAGACGACGCGTGAGGTACCCCGAGTTCGCCGTCTTCAACGCCGTATCCGCGAGGCCCTTACGCGCGCCGTGGGTCGAGTTGAAGTACTCAAGGACGGTCAGGCCTTCCTTGAAGTTCGAGATGATCGGCGTCTCGATGATCTCGCCCGACGGCTTGGCCATCAGGCCACGCATACCGGCAAGCTGCTTGATCTGCGCCTGCGAACCACGAGCACCCGAATGGGCCATCATGTAGATCGAGTTGATCGGCTTTTCACGGCCGGTCTCCTTGTCGACCTTCACCGCACGGATCTCGTCCATCATGGCGTTCGCGACCTGGTCGCCGCAACGGCTCCAGGCGTCGATCACCTTGTTGTACTTCTCCTGCTGCGTGATCAGACCATCCTGATACTGCTGCTCGAAGTCCTTCACGAGCGCCTTGGTGTCGTCGACCAGACCCACCTTGGCGTCCGGAATGATCATGTCGTCCTTGCCGAACGAGATGCCGGCGCGGAAGGCGTGGCGGAAGCCGAGCGTCATGATCGCATCGGCGAACAGCACGGTCTCCTTCTGGCCCGTGTGACGATAGACCTCGTCGATCACGTCGCCCACGTCCTTCTTCGTCAGAAGGCGGTTGACGGTGTCGAACGGCACCTTGTGGCTGTGCGGCAGGCACTCGCCCAGCAGCATGCGGCCCGGGGTCGTCTCGTAGCGCTTGAGGTACTGCTTGCCCTTCTCATCGGTCTGCGGGACGCGGCTGATGATCTTGGTGTGCAGCGTGACCGACTGCGCGTTCAGTGCCTGATGGACTTCCGACATGTCGGAAATCATCATGCCCTGACCCGGCTCGTTCTCCTTCATCATCGACAGATAATAGAGACCGAGGACCATGTCCTGCGACGGAACGATGATCGGCTTGCCGTTGGCGGGCGACAGGATGTTGTTCGTCGACATCATCAGGACGCGCGCTTCGAGCTGGGCCTCGAGGCTCAGCGGGACGTGCACGGCCATCTGATCGCCGTCGAAATCGGCGTTGAACGCGGAGCAGACCAGCGGGTGAAGCTGGATCGCCTTGCCCTCGATCAGCACCGGCTCGAAAGCCTGGATGCCCAGACGGTGAAGCGTCGGCGCACGGTTCAGCATGACCGGATGCTCGCGGATCACCTCGTCCAGGATGTCCCAGACTTCCTTGCGCTCCTTCTCGACCCACTTCTTCGCCTGCTTCAGGGTCATCGACAGACCCTTTGCATCGAGACGCGCGTAGATGAACGGCTTGAACAGCTCGAGCGCCATCTTCTTCGGCAGGCCGCACTGGTGCAGCTTCAACTCAGGCCCGGTCACGATGACCGAACGACCCGAATAGTCGACGCGCTTGCCGAGAAGATTCTGGCGGAAGCGGCCCTGCTTGCCCTTGAGCATGTCGGACAGCGACTTGAGCGGACGCTTGTTGGCGCCCGTGATCGTGCGACCGCGGCGGCCGTTATCGAACAATGCGTCGACGGCCTCCTGGAGCATGCGCTTCTCGTTGCGGACGATGATGTCCGGCGCGCGGAGCTCCATCAGGCGCTTGAGACGATTGTTGCGGTTGATCACGCGGCGATACAGATCGTTAAGATCCGACGTCGCGAAACGACCACCGTCCAGCGGCACCAGCGGGCGCAGCTCGGGCGGGATGACCGGCACGACCTCGAGGATCATCCACTCGGGGCGGTTGCCCGAGATCGATGAAGCTCTCGACGACCTTCAGCCGCTTGATGATCTTCTTGGGCTTCAGCTCGGACTTGGTGACCGCGAGCTCTTCGAGCAGCGTGGTACGCTCACCCTCGAGATCGAGCGATTCGAGCATGATGCGGACCGCCTCGGCACCGATACCGGCCGAGAACGCGTCCTCGCCATACTGGTCCTGCGCGTCGAGGAGTTCGTCCTCGGTCATCAGCTGGTACTTTTCGAGCGGAGTCAGGCCCGGCTCGATGACGATATACGCCTCAAAGTACAGCACGCGCTCGAGCTGCTTCAACTGCATGTCGAGCAGCAGGCCGATGCGCGACGGCAGCGACTTCAGGAACCAGATGTGCGCAACCGGGGCGGCGAGCTCGATATGGCCCATCCGCTCGCGGCGGACCTTCGAGACGGTAACCTCGACGCCGCACTTCTCGCAGACGATGCCCTTGTACTTCATGCGCTTGTACTTGCCGCACAGGCACTCGTAATCCTTGATCGGACCGAAGATGCGCGCGCAGAACAGGCCGTCACGCTCGGGCTTGAACGTGCGATAGTTGATGGTCTCGGGCTTCTTGATCTCGCCGAACGACCACGAGCGGATCTTGTCCGGGGACGCGATGCCGATCTGGATCTGGTCGAACGTCTCGGTCTTGGCGACCGGATTGGCGAAGGGGGTCATCTCGTTCATGAGCTGTCCTTAGGAAGAATCTTCCCCCCTACCGCGTGCGGGAGGGGAGGGGCCCAGCCTCTTCAGGCTGGGAGGGGGTGGGCGCCCGGCATCGACGTCGCGTTTCGCTGCCGGCCGGGAGCCCACCCTCGGTCCCCTCCCGCGAGCGGGAGGGGAGGGCAAAGGATTTACTCCGCCGCGATCTGGATGCCGTCGCTGTCGAAGCCGGGTTCCGACTGCTTCAGGTCCACATTCAGGCCGAGCGAGCGCATTTCCTTGACGAGAACGTTGAAGCTCTCCGGGATGCCGGCCTCGAACGTGTCGTCGCCCTTGACGATCGCCTCGTAGACCTTGGTGCGGCCGACCACGTCGTCCGACTTCACCGTCAGCATTTCCTGCAAGGTATACGCCGCGCCGTAGGCCTGGAGGGCCCAGACCTCCATCTCGCCGAAGCGCTGACCGCCGAACTGCGCCTTACCACCCAGCGGCTGCTGCGTGACGAGCGAGTACGGCCCGATCGAGCGTGCGTGGATCTTGTCGTCGACCAGATGGTGGAGCTTGAGCATGTAGATATACCCAACCGTCACCTTGCGATCGAACTTGTCGCCGGTACGTCCGTCGAACAGGTCCGACTGGCCCGACGGATCGAGACCCGCCAGTTCCAGCATCGCCGACACGTCCGCCTCGCGCGCGCCGTCGAACACCGGCGTCGCCATCGGCACGCCACCCTTCAGGTTCTTGGCCAGCTCGATGATCTCGTCACCCGAACGGGCGTCGATTTCGTCGTGATACTGCTCGCCATAGACGGTCTTGAGGCGATCGCGGACCGCTTCCGGCATCGCGCCGGCCTTGGCCTCGGGATTCTCCTCGCGCCACGTCTCGAGCGCCGCGGTGATCGACTGACCCAGGCCGCGTGCGGCCCAGCCCAGATGCGTCTCGAAGATCTGCCCGACGTTCATGCGGCTCGGCACGCCCAGCGGGTTGAGCACGATATCGACCGGCGTACCGTCGGCGAGGAACGGCATGTCCTCCGCCGGCAGGATGCGGCTGATGACGCCCTTGTTCCCGTGACGGCCGGCCATCTTGTCGCCCGGCTGCAGCTTGCGCTTCACCGCGACGAACACCTTGACCATCTTCAGCACGCCCGGCGACAGCTCGTCACCACGCTCCAGCTTCTCGCGACGATCGTGGAACTTGTCGGTGATCAGCTTGGCGGCATCGTCATACTGGATCTTGACCGCTTCCAGATCGCTCTGGATCTTGTCGTCGGCGACCGCGAACTTCCACCACTCGTGGCGGTCGACGCTGTCGAGCAGATCCATGTCGATCACGACGCCCTTCTTGACGCCCTTGGGCGCCGAGGTGGCCGTCTGGTCGAGCAGCATCTCGCGGAGACGCGACCAGGTCGCACGGTTCAGGATCGAACGCTCGTCGTCCGAATCCTTCTTCAGCCGCTCGATCTCCTCGCGCTCGATCGCCATCGCGCGCTCGTCCTTGTCGATGCCGTGACGGTTGAAGACGCGAACGTCGACGACCGTACCCGACACGCCCGGCGGCAGGCGAAGCGACGTATCGCGCACGTCGCTGGCCTTCTCGCCGAAGATCGCGCGGAGAAGCTTCTCCTCCGGCGTCATCGGCGATTCACCCTTGGGCGTGATCTTGCCCGCGAGGATATCGCCCGGCTCGACCTCTGCACCGATGTACACGATGCCCGCCTCGTCGAGGTTGCGAAGCGCTTCCTCGCCGACGTTCGGGATGTCGCGCGTGATGTCCTCAGGCCCGAGCTTCGTATCGCGGGCCATCACCTCGAACTCGTCGATATGGATCGACGTGAACACGTCGTCCTTCACGATCCGCTCGGAGATCAGGATCGAATCTTCGTAGTTGTAACCGTTCCACGGCATGAACGCGACGAGGCTGTTGCGACCCAGCGCCAGCTCGCCGAACTCGGTCGACGGACCGTCGGCGAGCACGTCGCCGGCCTTCACCACGTCGCCCACCTTCACCAGCGGACGCTGGTTGATGCAGGTCGACTGGTTCGAGCGCTGGAACTTCATCAGCGTGTAGATGTCGACGCCCGACTTGCCGGCATCGATCTCGCCGGTTGCCCGGATGACGATACGTGCCGCGTCGACCTGGTCGACGATGCCCGCACGCTTGGCCGAAATGGCGGCGCCCGAGTCACGCGCGACCGTCTCTTCCATGCCGGTGCCGACGAACGGCGCCTCGGCCTGGACGAGCGGAACCGCCTGACGCTGCATGTTCGAGCCCATCAGCGCGCGGTTGGCGTCATCGTTTTCCAGGAACGGGATGAGCGATGCGGCGACCGAGACCAGCTGCTTGGGGCTGACGTCCATCAGCGTGATGTTGTCGGGCAGCGCCATCAGGAATTCGCCCGCCTGACGCGACGACACGAGCTCCTCGGTGAAGCCGCCGTCCGACGTCAGCTCGGCGTTGGCCTGCGCGATCGTGTGCTTGGCCTCTTCCATTGCAGACAGGTACACGACGTCGTCGGTCACCTTGTGGTCCACGACCTTGCGGTACGGAGTCTCGATGAAGCCGTACTTGTTGACGCGGCTGAACGACGCGAGGCTGTTGATCAGACCGATGTTCGGGCCTTCCGGCGTCTCGATCGGGCAGATGCGGCCGTAATGCGTCGGGTGAACGTCGCGGACTTCGAAGCCTGCGCGCTCACGCGTCAGACCACCCGGTCCAAGTGCCGACACGCGACGCTTGTGGGTAACTTCCGACAGCGGGTTGGTCTGATCCATAAACTGCGACAGCTGCGACGAGCCGAAGAATTCGCGGACCGCGGCAACCGCAGGCTTCGCATTGATCAGGTCGTTCGGCATGACGGTCGAGACGTCGACCGACGACATGCGCTCCTTCACGGCGCGCTCCATGCGGAGCAGGCCGACGCGGTACTGGTTCTCGAGCAGCTCGCCGACCGAACGGACACGACGGTTACCGAGATTGTCGATATCGTCGATCTCGCCCTTGCCGTCCTTGAGGTTCACGAGCGTCTTGATGACCTCGAGAATGTCCTCGGTGCGCAGCGTCGTGACCGTGTCCTCGACGTCGAGGTCGAGACGCATGTTGAGCTTCACGCGGCCGACGGCCGACAGGTCGTAGCGATCCGGATCGAAGAACAGACCCGAGAACAGCGCCTCGGCGGTCTCGAGCGTCGGCGGCTCGCCAGGGCGCATCACGCGGTAGATGTCGGACAGTGCCTGCTCGCGCTCTTCGGCCTTGTCGACCTTGAGCGTGTTGCGGATCCACGGGCCGGTCGCGACGTGATCGATGTCGAGCAGCTCGAGACGCTCGATACCTGCCTGGTCGAGCAGTTCGAGGTTCTCGGCGGTCACTTCGTCACCGGCTTCGATGTAGATGCGGCCGGTCGACTCGTCGATCAGGTCGTATGCCGAATAGCGGCCGAAGATTTCCTCGGTCGGGATCAGCAGGTCGGTGAGGCCGTCCTTGAACGCCTTGTTCGCCGCGCGGGGCGAAATCTTCTGCCCGTTCGGGAACACGACTTCGCCGGTCTTCAGATCGACGATGTCGAACATCGGCTTCTGGCCACGCCAGTTCTCGGCCTGGAACGGAACGATCCAGCCACCCTGGCCGCGGACGAACGTCACGCGGTTGTAGAAATAGTTGAGGATCTCTTCCGACGTCATGCCGAGCGCGTAGAGCAAAGCCGTCACGGGCAGCTTGCGCTTGCGATCGATGCGGACGTTGACGATGTCCTTCGCGTCAAATTCGAAATCGAGCCACGAACCGCGATACGGAATGACGCGCGCGGCGAACAGATACTTGCCCGACGCGTGCGTCTTGCCGCGATCGTGATCGAACAGCACGCCCGGCGAACGGTGCATCTGGCTGACGATGACGCGCTCGGTGCCATTGATGAAGAACGTGCCGTTCTCGGTCATGAGCGGCATGTCGCCCATGTACACGTCCTGCTCCTTGATATCGATGACCGACTTGGCCTCGGTATCGGGATCGACCTCGAACGCGGTCAGACGCAGCGTGACGCGCATCGGCGCGGCGTAGGTGATCCCGCGCTGGCGGCATTCCTCGACGTCGAACTTCGGCGGCTCAAGGACGTAATCGTCGAAATCGAGATAGGCGGTGCCGGCGAAATCCTGGATCGGGAACACGCTGCGCAGCGTCTTCTCGAGACCCGAGACATGGCCGATCGACTTGTCCGAACGCAGGAACTGCTCGTAGCTCTCGCGCTGGACCTCGATCAGGTTCGGCATCTGCACGACTTCGTGGATGTTGCCGAAAACCTTGCGGATGCGGCGCTTGGCCGTGCCGCCTTCGTTGATCGCCTTGGAAGCCATAGGTTATTTGCCCTCAATAAACTGACGGGTCAGCCGTAATTTCGTGCCCGGGAACCCCCGGACGGGACGTGCATTAACGACAAAAGGCCGCGCGCATCAGGTGCGGCGGCTTTCGGCGTATGAAACCCCGGCATCCAATACGATCGACATGCTGCGCGACGGCGTGTCATTTCCCGGATGCTGTGGTGAGGGACCCATATAGGTGATGCGAACCGCGCTGTCAAAAGCCTCGTGCTGCAGTGTCACGGGCCGCTCCCATCGACGGTGCGGCGCGGACGCATCCCGGCCATCGGGACCGCGCGGCCGAATTGTAAAAATAAAAGGGGTTATTCGGCAACGTTTTGCTCATCGCCCGTTCCGACATTCGCCTCGCAACCGAGGAGAAGGGATGACAGTACTAATTCGGATCAGTAGGTGGGAAGGGTGTACCGGGACTGGCCCGTTGCCGCGACGAGCACGACGTTTGTGACCTCTCCCAAAACCATGCGCCACAGCGCGACAGCGATACTCGCGCAGCAGGGGGCATGCCGGTGATCCACGAGAAATTCCCGAAGCCCTTGCCGCCGATGCCCGCCCGGCTATCGCCACTCTCGAGCGATGGCCGGACGGCGCCGGGATACGTCGTGCCGTATGCGAGCGGCCTGCCGCGCATCCTGTTCGTCCATGATTACGATCCCGTTTCGCGTCAGACCCAGGTGGAGCTTCGCGGCATCGGTTATCCGGTCGCGTGGATCGGCCGCGGCGAGGAGATCGCGGCGGGCGTTGCCTTTGGACCGGACGTGGTCGTCGGTGACCGTGCCGCGCTCGGCGGGCGTATCGACGAGCTCCTGGCCGCCTTGGGTGGCACGTGCCCGATGGTTGTCATCAAGCCGGCGGGCCCTGTCGGGCGATCGCCCGATCGGCGCCCCGCGGGCGGATCGCATCTCGTGCTCGGTGTGCTCGACCAGGCCTACAAGATGGACGCGCTGACGGAGATGCTGACGGCCGTCACGCCGCAGCGGCGCGACGCGGCGGTGCTCGAGCGCGCGATGCTCGATGCGCTGGCTGACGGACGCTGCCTGCTCGACAATCTCTACTATGACTTCCTGCCCAAGATCGATCTCCGCCGCGACACGATCGCCGGTTATGAGGCGCTGGCAAGGCTGCGCAACCTCCCGTCGATCAACCCGGAGATCCTGTTCACCGCGGTCATGGACCTGCCGCTCGAGATCGCGGCGACGCTCTGTGCGGTGCGGGCCGCGCTTACCCTGTGGCGTGCGCTCGCCATCGAACAGCGATCGGCGGCGGTCGCCGTGAACTGCAGCCAGGCGGTCCTCGCCGATCCGGGATTCCAGGAGGCGCTGCAGCGCGAGGTCCGCGACCGCGCGGTGCCGGTCGGCGTATTGCTCATCGAGATCACCGAGGACGCCCGGCCCGTGCCGATCGCTGCCCTGGTCACCGACATGACGACGCTGCGCGAGGCCGGGATCCGGTTTTCGCTCGACGACTTCGGCAAGGGCGCGACGAACTTCGATCGTGTCTTCAACCTGCCGATCTCGGAAGTGAAGATCGACCGGGGCTTTTTCCGGCAATGTCTCGAACATCCCGATCGTCTTGGCATTCTCGAGCAGGTGATCCGGTCGTGTCGGCAACGCGGTGTCCAGACCGTGATCGAAGGGATCGAGACCGAAGAGCATCTCGTCGTCGCCAGACGGCTGGGCGCAACGCTCGCGCAGGGCTTTTACTGGGGGCGGCCGATGCCGGCAGGGACGTTCGCGCATATCCGGCCCTATTGAGCGGCGGAGAGGCGGATCGTCTGGTCGTTCGTGCCGTGCAACTCATCGCATGCCGGCTTGCCGTCGTCCCGGGTTCCGGGTCCCCGCGCAGTCTTGCGTGAGGGAATTCCGACGATGTTGACCAAACCGGGTGGGGCAGGGCTGATCCCGCCGGCCATGCTTCTGCTGACCTTGGCGAGCGCAAGCAGCGCACAGACCACGTCGCCGACCACGACCGAACCCGTGCGGGGCCTCGAAGCGCTGCAGGCGAATGCCAACACGCCGATCCCGGTCCCCGATACGCCGACACTCGTCCTGCCCAGTGCGGCGCGGCCGGCGCGCGACCCCGGGGCCCAGCGCCAGCCACGGCAGGCCACGCAAGCGTCGCCGACCGATCGGCGGCAGCGCGGATCCGAACCGGCGCCAGCGGCGCGCGAACCGCGTCCCGGCACGGGTAGCGACCGCGCCAGGCCTGCGCCCGTCGCGCGGCCTGCGTCACAGCCAGCGCGGGTCGAGCAGGACGTCCGCCAGCCCGACGAAGCGCGCGTGCCCGCGTCGGTGCCTGCGACCGCGCCGACACCCGGCTCGGCATCGGAACCGCAGACCCAAGTTGCACCGGTGCCGGCGCCCGTCGCGCCCGCCGCAGAGCCGGCGGCTTCGTCGCAGACCTCCATCGCGGCCCCCGAAACCGGGCGGTCGATGCCGTTCTGGCTATGGCTCGCGGTGATCCCGCTGGTGTGCGGCGTCGTCTGGCTGCTGCAGCGCCGCCCCCGAACCGCAAAGCTCGAAGATCATCGGGCGGACGTGCGGGAAACGGCTGATCCAGCGCCGGACGCTTCGATCGTCCAGCCGGCCGCAGACATCGGAGCGGGCGTTGCTGACACGCGGCCGTCGCCCCGGCCCGTCACGCCTGCGATGCCAGCCGCTGTCGCGATTCCACCAGCCGCAGCCGCAGCCGCAGCCGAGCCGGCCGCGCCACGCTTTCTCGAACCGCGTGCACCGACGCGGGCACGCGCGCGACTTTCGGTCGAGCTTCGCCCGCTCCGGGCCGGTCTCAACCTGCTCAGCGCGACGGCCGAATGCCAGATCGTCGTCACCAACACTGGGGTCGAGCCCGCAAGCGGCATTCGCATTCACGCCAGCCTGCTGACCGCGCATGCCGGGCAGGATGCGGATCTCGCAGCGATCAATGCGGCGCCGGTGACACGACCGGCGACCGCGCCCTTCGCGCTCGCCGCGGGCGAGAGCCGCGTGGTGCGCACGGTCTCGGCGATACCGCGCGATGCCATCCACGGCATGACCGCGGCGAACCGGCCCATGTTCGTGCCGATCGTCGCGGTCAACATCCTGTACGACCGTGGCGACGGTCCGGCGCAGACCGCGCGCGCCTGGGCGATCGGGGTCGAGCGCGTCGACTCGGCCAAGCTCGCGCCGTTCTGGCTCGATGCGCCCGCGCGGATGTACGATAACATCGCCGCACGTCCGCATGCGGTTGCCGTCGATCGCTGAGGTCGGCTGCACCGTCGGGCTTCGGCCCGGCCAGGCGGCCCTCGCGGGACCCGTCACGGCTGCAATAGAAAAAGGGCGACCCCATCGCTGGGGCCGCCCTTTTCTGTAGCTGCGACCAGCAGGGGCAAAGCCCCTGCTTCGTCGGTCGGTGCGCTGCACCGCCGGCCGGCCTTGCGGGGAGTGCGCTTCAGCGTGGCTGAAGCGTCTCTCCCGCTGCGGCTTACTTGACCTCGACGGTCGCGCCAGCTGCTTCGAGCTGTGCCTTGATCTTGGCGGCTTCGTCCTTCGACACGCCTTCCTTGACGGCCTTGGGAGCCGACTCGACCAGCGTCTTTGCTTCGGTCAGGCCGAGCGACGTGATCGCGCGGACTTCCTTGATGACGTTGATCTTCTTGCCACCGTCGCCGGTCAGGATGACGTCGAATTCGGTCTGCTCTTCAGCGGCCGGTGCGGCTGCGCCGCCGCCAGCTGCCGGTGCTGCAACCGCTGCTGCGGCCGAAACGCCCCACTTCTCTTCGAGCAGCTTCGAAAGCTCAGCTGCTTCGAGAACGGTCAGTTCGCTCAGGCTCTCAACGAGCGCGTTCAGGTCTGCCATGATAAATCTCCATCTCGGGGCATGTGCCCCATCAGTTCAAAAAGTAACGAAAGAGCCTGCAAGATCAGGCGGCTTCCTTCTCCGCGTAGGCGGAAAGCACGCGCGCGAGCTGCGCTGCCGGAGCCTGCGTGATCGTCGCCAGCTTCGTGGCAGGTGCCACGATGAGGCCGAGGATCTTGGCACGCAGTTCATCCAGCGAGGGCAGCGTTGCGAGCGCCTTCACACCGTCGACGTCGAGGGTCGTCGCGCCCATCGCCCCACCCACGATTTCGAACTTGTCGTTCGTCTTCGCGAATTCCACGGCCACCTTGGCGGCCGCGACGGGATCGATGGAGCTGGCCAGACCGACCGGACCCGTGAGCATGTCGCCCAGCGAGCTGTAGTCGGTGCCGTCCATTGCGATCTTGGCAAGCTTGTTCTTCGAGACCTTGTAGGTCGCGCCGGCGTCGCGCATCTTGTTCCGCAGCACAGTGGACTGTGCGACGGTCAGGCCGAGGTTGCGCGTCACAACGACGACGCCGACCTCGGAGAAGGTGCGGTTCAGCTCGGCTACGGCCGCGGTCTTTTGATCACGATCCATGCCATTCTCCACGTTTTCAGGTTCACCATTTGCACGGTGGACCCGGTTACTAACCGGAGGCGCAGACAAGCCCGCGCTTCCGGGTGTCTCGTCGATGGGGCATGGGAGAGGGCAGGCGCCGGAAGCGCTCCGCAAAATCTCATTCCCCGTCTAGGTGGGAGATTAAGCGCCGGCAAACCCGGTGCACCCACTGTCTCGGACGGAGTTCGGCAGGCGGACCCGCCGAACGAAGCCGCCGCATAGCCGAATCGGTCGCGAAGTCAACCGCCCAGATGCGGTCCGGCGGGTGTCGCGGAACCGTCACGCGACTGACGCGAAGGTGTCTCCGTTCCTTCACCGCACTGCCGCTTTACCCGGCCAAAGCTCCCCGCAGCGGTCAGATCGGCCGATCCGGGGGGACGTATGAAAATTCCGACGAACATGACGATGGCCTATCACGATGGCGATATCGACACGAACACCAGCGCCAATCCGCATCTGAACGATCTGATCGCGGTGCGCTATTCCCGTCGCCAGACGCTGATGGGCGGCCTGTCCGCCGCGACCGCCGCGGTGTTCGGCGGCATGCTGCTCGCCGGTTGCGACGAGGATGACCCGCGGCGTGCGGTTACCGTGCAGGCCGGTGCATCGGGCGCGACCTCGGCAGGCAAGACGGTCACGCTGACAGGCACGGTAGCGTCGGGCAGCGCGACGGGCGTCGCCTGGGCCCAGACCGGCGGCCCGGCCGTGACGCTCGCCAACGCGAACACCGCGACCGCGACCTTCACCGCGCCCAGCGTCGCTGCCGACACCACGCTCACCTTCACCTTCACCGGCACCAGCACCGACGGCATCCGCAGCGAGACCTCGACCAGCGTCACGGTCAGCCCGGCGCGGCTCGACTTCACCGCGGTTCCCAAGAGCCTTGCCGATGTCGTCGCGGTGCCGGCCGGCTACAGCGTCACCGTCCTCTACCGCCTGGGCGATCCGATCGCGAGCGGCGTCGGCGCCTATGCCAATGACGGCAGCGACACGAACTTCGCACGCCGTGCGGGCGACCATCATGACGGCATGAGCTATTTCGGGCTGGCCGCGACCGGCAGCACCCCCGACGCCAACGGCAACACGCGCGGCCTGCTCGTGCTCAACCACGAGAATATCACCCAGGCCTATCTGCACCCCAACGGCGCGACCAGCACTGGCGGCGCGATAGGTGCGGGCGGTGTCCGCCCCGAGTCCGAGGCGCTGAAGGAGATGGAATGCCACGGCGTCTCGGTGATCGAGATCAGCCGCTCGGCCACCGCCTGGAGCTATGTCCCCGCCTCGGCGCTTAACCGCCGTATCACGCCGCTGACGCCGATGAGCTTCAGCGGTCCTGTCCGCGGCAACGCACTGCTCAAGACGCGCTATTCGACCGACGGCACGGCGGGTCGCGGGACGATCAACAATTGCGCGAACGGCACGATGCCGTGGCACACCTATCTGACCAACGAGGAGAATTGGGCGGGCTATTTCCGTCGCCAGTTCGGTGACGTCGCCGCACGCGGCGGGTCGACCGCCAAGCAGAATGTCTCGCTCGCCCGCTACGGCATCCGCGAGACCGCCAACGCCACCACCTTCAACGGCAATTACGGCTGGGCCTCGGTCGTACCCGCTGACGCTGCCAACACGCTCTATGCGCGCTGGAACGTCACCACGACCGCCGCGACCGATGCCACCGGCGATTTCCGCAACGAGGCGTTCCAATATGGCTGGGTGGTCGAGATCGATCCGTTCGATCCCGCCTCGACCCCGCGCAAGCGCACCGCGCTCGGCCGCATGAACCATGAGGGTTGCGAGATCGGCCGGACGATCGCGGGCGTCAAGCCGGCCTTCTACATGGGCGACGATGCGCAGAACGAATATATCTACAAGTTCGTGTCCGCCACGCCCTGGTCGGCGGCAGACGCGACCGCGACCAACCGGCTCGCGATCGGCGACAAATATCTCGACTCGGGGACGCTCTACGTCGCCAAGCTCAACGCCGACGGGTCGGGCCAGTGGCTGCCGCTGGTGTTCGGGCAGGGGGTGCTGACCAGCGCCAATACGACCTATCCGTTTGCGGATCAGGCCGATGTGCTGATCAACGCGCGTCTGGCGGGCGACGTGCTGGGCGCGACCAAGATGGATCGTCCCGAATGGACCGCGGTGAACCCCGCGACGGGCGAGATGTACTGCACGCTGACCAACAACTCGTCGCGCACCGCGGGCAATGTCGATGCGTCCAACCCGCGCGCCTATACCGACCCCAAGACCACCGGCGGCCAGACCACCGGCAACGCCAACGGCCATGTCATCCGCCTGCGCGAGACCGGCGACACGTCGGAGGCGACCGCCTTCACCTGGGACATCTACGCATTCGGTGCGGGCAGCGATCTCGACGCGACCAACATCAACCTGTCGGGGCTCGACGCGACCAACGACTTCTCGTCGCCCGATGGCCTGTGGTTCGGCCTGCCGAGCAATCCGACCGGCAATGTCACGCCGGTGATGTGGATCGAGACCGATGACGGCGCCTATACCGACGTCACCAACTGCATGCTGCTCGCGGCGATCCCGGGCCGTGTCGGCGACGGCGGCACGCGCGCCGTGACGAGCACGCTCGGCGGGACCAGCAACACCGTGACGACGCGGATCGGCAAGGCACCGGCCACGACGCTGCGCCGCTTCCTGGTCGGGCCGAAGGAGTGCGAGATCACGGGCATCCACTCGACCCCGGACGGCCGCTCGCTGTTCGTCAACATCCAGCATCCCGGCGAGAATGGTGGTCCCACCAACATCACCAGCAGCTGGCCCGCGAACCAGGCCGGTGCAGTCGCGACCCCGTCGCGTCCGCGCTCGTCGACGATCGTCATCACAAAGAACGATGGCGGCATCATCGGGCTGTAAGCAGGGCAGGGGGCGGGTCCTGTCACGGACCCGTCCCCCGCGTCCGGCGTTACCTGTCCCGAACGCGCATCCCGCGTCTCCGGAAAGGTTCGACCATGACTCTCCCCGCATCGCCCGTCTGGTTCATCACGGGTTGCTCCACCGGCTTCGGCCGCGATCTCGCCAGGCTGGTCCTCGATCGCGGCTGGCGTGCCGTCGTCACCGCGCGTGACGCCGACCGGGTCGCCGATCTCGTCGAGGGGCATGACGAGACCGCGCTCGCGCTCGCGCTCGACGTCAACGACCAGGCGCAGGTCGACGCGGCGGTTGCCGCGGCCAACGCGAAGTTCGGCCAGATCGACGTGCTCGTGAACAATGCTGGCTATGGCTATCAGGCGACCGCCGAAGAGGGCGACGAGGCTGAGATCCGCGCCCAGTTCGACACCAACGTGTTCGGGCTGTTCGCGATCACCCGCGCGGTCCTGCCGATCATGCGCGCGCAGGGCAGCGGCAACATCGTCAACTTCACCTCGGTCGCCGGGCTCATCGGGTTTCCGGGATCGGGCTATTATGCGGCATCGAAGCACGCGGTCGAGGGCTGGTCCGACGCGCTGCTCGCGGAGGTGGGGCCACTCGGGATCGGCGTGACCTGCGTCGAGCCGGGGCCGTTCCGCACCGACTGGGCAGGGCGATCGCTGCGTCAGACGCCAAGCCGGATCGCCGACTATGCCGACACCGCAAAGGCGCGGATGGAGGGGACCAAGCAGGTCAGCGGCACGCAAGCCGGCGACCCCGTCCGCGCGGGCGAGGCGATCATTGCGGCGGTCGAGCAGGAAAACCCCCCGCGGCATCTGGTGCTCGGCAAATGGGGCTATGACGCGATCACCGCCAAGCTGAAGGAGCGGCTCGAGGCGATCGAGCGCGCGCGGGACGTGAGCCTCGGTGCCGACTTCCCGGAATAAGCGCCGCTCGATGCGCGGGGCCAATAGCTCCAGACAAAGAAAAGGGCCGGGATCGCTCCCGGCCCTTTCTCATGTCTGAAGCAGGGCGGGCGTAAATCCCGTCCTCGTCGGTCGCGGTGGAACCGCGCCGGCCGGCCTTTCACCGCACGTGGCTGGCTCAGGCCAGCCACGTGCGGCTCAGGCTCAGGCGCCAGCCACTTCGGTCGTGTCGACCTTGATGCCTGCACCCATGGTCGACGAGATCGCGACCTTGCGGACGTACTTGCCCTTGGCGCCCGACGGCTTGGCCTTGACCACGGCGTCGACCAGCGCGTCGAAGTTCACGCGCAGGTCTTCGGCCGGGAACGACGCCTTGCCGATACCCGAATGGATGATGCCGGCCTTCTCGACGCGGTATTCGATCTGGCCGCCCTTGGCGTCCTTGACCGCCTGCGCGACGTTCATCGTCACCGTGCCGAGCTTCGGGTTCGGCATCAGGCCCTTGGGACCCAGCACCTTACCGAGACGACCGACGATGCCCATCATGTCCGGGGTTGCGATGCAGCGATCGAAATCGATCGTGCCACCCTGGATGGTCTCCATCAGGTCTTCCGCACCGACGACGTCTGCGCCTGCTGCGAGAGCCTCTTCAGCCTTCGCGCCGCGGGCGAACACGCCGACGCGGACGGTCTTGCCGGTGCCCTTGGGCAGCGTCACCACGCCGCGGACCATCTGGTCGGCATGACGCGGATCGACGCCGAGGTTCAGCGCGACTTCGATCGTCTCGTCGAACTTCGACGTGGCGCCCGAACGTGCCAGCGCGATCGCCTCGTCGATGGCGTGCAGCTTGACGGTGTCGACCGTGACGGCCTTCTGCTTCTTGGTCAGCTTTGCCATGATATCAGCCCTCCACCACTTCGAGGCCCATTGCGCGGGCGCTGCCTTCGATGATCTTCGTCGCGGCGTCGATATCGTTGGCGTTGAGGTCCTTCATCTTCGTCGTGGCGATCTCGCTCAGCTGGCTGCGCTTGATCTTGCCTGCGACGACCTTGCCCGGCTCCTTCGAACCCGACTTTAGACCGGCGGCCTCCTTGATCAGGTACGATGCCGGCGGGGTCTTCGTCTCGAACGAGAACGAGCGATCCGCATAGACCGTGATGACGGTCGGGATCGGCATGCCCTTCTTCAGTTCGCCCGTGCCGGCGTTGAACGCCTTGCAGAACTCCATGATGTTCACGCCGCGCTGACCCAGCGCAGGCCCGATCGGCGGCGCGGGCTTTGCCTCGCCTGCAGGGACCTGCAGCTTGATGTATCCGGTAATCTTTTTAGCCATGTCACTCTCTTGATAGGGGCTGCGAACACGATCGCGTTCCGCCCGGTTTCGAGTCTAGCGGTAATGACGGCTCGCGTACGACGCGCGCCTCCCGCAGGTTCCACCATCGGATGTTGGAAGCTGGCGCGCATAGCCGACGAACCCGGCAAGTGCAAGGTCGCGGGCCGCCGATATCGCGGCGCTTGCGGTCACCCCATGGCGCGCACGCCCAACAAGACGCGCAGTGGCGCTGCGTGGGTTTGCACAGACGGGGTGATCGCGGCGTCGGGCGCGCAAGCTGCCTGGCAGGCTTCCTGAAAATGAAAGTCATTACAAACTAACAGTTGCGACTATTTGCCGTGCGTATATCTACATCAACAGTCTGATGGATCAGGCACATGCTACATGACGAGCGATGAAAATGAGGTTTCTCACAATTATATTGTGCACTGCACTCGGGATCATGGTTCCGACCGGCTTTGTACTGGCCTGCTCGCTCATTCTGGATATGCCTGTCGTTATACTTATTGTAGGAATAGTATTCGGATTCGCAGCGACATATGCGCTATCCGTCATTTCCGAAGGCGAGGGTGACGAGGCGGTTGCCATGCAGAAAAGATGGGATGTCGCGATGCCGGCATCTATCATATGTTTGTCTGCAGCGCTTATTCTGAGCGGTCTGTATTTGTACATATCCGACAGACCCTATTATCTTTTGTACAAGAACATGCCGCATATTGCAGCGGCGATGATCTTTCTGCCGGGGGCGCTTATCGGTTGCGGCGCGATTCTGTGCATGCTTGCGGCATACGCATTCGCCACGCGATTGCAGCGCCACGAGCATTGAAAGATGGCGATGACGCCGACTTGGTGCGCGTGCAGTCTATAAAGGAGGTGGGGCGGGGGTCTTGAAGCCCATTTCCATGAGTGTCGGCATGAGCGCGATCGATAACCTTACCGGTACAGAGACTTGCTGGGACATGACCGAGTCCCGACACGTCGTCGACGCCATCGCGCGAACGATGCCGATCATCCGGTTCGGGCTGGACGGGACCGTGCTGTTCGCGAACGATCGCTATCTGAACATATTCGGTATGGACGCGGTCGATGTCATCGGTCGGCATCACAGCGTCTTCATCCGTCCGCACGAAGCGGCGAGCGCCGGATATGCGATGTTCTGGAATACGTTGCGAACCGGGCGGTCGATGCAGTCCGAGTTCTGCCGGGTCGGAAAGGACGGTCGGGAGGTCTGGCTCCAGGCGACCTACATGACGATCGGCGACCCCGTTGGTGAGCCGCGCGAGATCCTGAAGATCGCGCAGGACGTGACGAACGCGCGCGAACATGCCGCCGATCATCAGAGCATGCTCGAGGCGATTTCGCGGTCGACGGCGATCATCGAATTCGCGCTCGACGGCACGATATTGTCCGCCAACGCACATTATCTGGCGATCACGGGCTATACCGAGTTCGCCATCCGCGGCCGTCACCACCGCATGTTCCTCACCCCCGAAGACGCGCATGATCCGAGCTACGACCGGTTCTGGGAGCGGCTTCGCCGTGGCGAGTTCATCCGTTCGGAATTTCGCCGAATCGGCAGCGACGGCCGGCCGATCTGGCTGCAGGCGAGCTATAACCCGATCCTGGACGCGAACGGCAAGCCCACCCGGATCGTCAAGATCGCGACCGACATCACCGAATCCGTCGAGCTCCACAACGAGACCACGCGCCATGCGTTTTCGGACGCGCTGACCGCGGTTGCCAATCGGCGGCGGTTCAACATGACGCTGGTCGACGAAATCCGCCGGGCGGCAAGGACAGGGAATGACCTGTCGCTGATCCTCGTCGACATCGACTATTTCAAGACCTTCAACGACACCTATGGCCATCAGCAGGGCGATGCGTGCCTGAAGGCTGTCGCCAATGCGATCCGCGGCGTCGTGCGGCGGGCCAGCGATCTGGTCGCGCGCTTTGGCGGCGAGGAGTTTGCCGTGCTGTTGCCCAACGCAACCACGCGTACGGCCGCGATCGTCGCGGAAAATATACGCGCCGCGATCGAGGCGCTGCAGGTCGAGCATCCCGATCCGTCGAAAGCGGTGCTGACGGTGAGCGCGGGCTATGCGTCGCTCGGCTCGGAGCGGCTGACCACCGATCTGCTCGCCACCGACCTGATCGAACGCGCCGATCGCGCGCTGTACCGTGCCAAGGCGGCGGGGCGGAACCGGGTGTCGGGCGAGGCAAGGGTCATGCCTCAGTCCCTCGTGAAGACGGTCCCGAACGCGTCGAAGCCGGTGACCTAACCGCGTGCCCCGCACCCGCATTACCGATCGCTACACGCTGAACAGCCGTGAATATTCCTGCTCGGGGCGCCCATAGGTCCCGCCCGCGAGCGCAATGAGTTTTGCCCGATCCTGTACGACGACCCGCGCCCGGATGGCGCGGATCGCGCGTTCCTCCTCGAGCCGGTGCAACGCGTCCGTCACGCTGCTGCGGCGAACGCCGAGCATCAGCCGGAATTCCTCGTGCGTCATGCAGATCTCGTCGCCCTGCACGCGATCGTGATACAGCAATATCCACCGCGCCATGCGACGTTCGATCGAATGGGCGAGCGACGATACGATCGTGCGCCCCATCTGCAGCATGAACACGTGTACGAAGCGGAGCAGCGCCGCGCGCAGCGTCGCACTGTGATCGACCGCCGCCATCAATGCTTTCGACGACACGCGCAGCGCATGGCCGGTCTCGGCCCGCACCGTGACGTCATAGGGTGACCGGTCGGTGCCGAGGAGGCGTGGCCAGCCGATGAACCCTTCGACCCCGACCAGGCCAATCGCATAGCTACGATCGCCGTCGAGCGTTTCCAGCACCCCGGCAATGCCCTGTTCCAGCAAACAGATGCTCTCGATCGGATCGCCCGCGCGCGTGACGAAATCGCCCGCGGCAAAGCAGACCGGCTCGAGATGGGGCATCAACAGCGCGAAGTCGGCATCGGACAGGCTGGCCAGAAGCCGGTTGTTCGACCGGCCTTCGAACCGCGGGGATTCCCCTGCAAACATCGTGTGCTGAAGGCTGACAATCGGTGGCAACGCCGTCTCCGCTGATTACCGGCGCGACTGATTGGCACGGTTCCGTACAGAAACGTGGACACCTCCCGTTTGTTCATGCTGCACAACAGGAGTAAGATATGTTCAATATTTCAAAGCGTTCGTCCGCTCGCGCGGTCGTCCTGGCAAGCCTGCTCACCGCGTCGGCGGGCGTGCTCGCACAGTCCGCTCGCCAGCCCAGCGCACCACCCCCGCCGCCGCCGCCGGCAACCGCGACACAGCCTCCCAAGGCCGCGCCCGACATGCAGATGGTGCTCGACGCGCTGGCGGGTCTGGGCGGCAAGCCGATCGAGACGCTCACCCCCGCCGAAGCCCGGATGCAGCCGTCCGCTGCCGACGGCGCGAAGGCGGTGATGGCGAAGAAGGGCATGCCGACGACGCCCGATACCGCCGTGACGACGAAGGACGTGCCCTATGGCTCGGACCCGAAGCAGTTCGCCCGCATCTACAAGCCTGCCGCGGCGCCCGCCGGTGGCGCACCGATGCCGGTGATCGTCTATTATCACGGCGGCGGCTGGGTGATCGCGGACGTCGGCACCTATGACGCGGCACCGCGGGCGATGGCACAGGCGCTGAATGCGGTCGTCGTGTCGGTCGAGTATCGCCACGCACCCGAGTTCAAATTCCCGGCACAGCACGACGATGCGGCGGCAGCCTATCGCTGGACGCTGCAGAATGCCGCGAGCTGGGGTGCCGATCCCGCGAAGATCGCGGTCGCAGGGGAGAGCGCCGGCGGCAACCTCGCGGTCGCCACCGCGATCTACGCGCGCGCCAACCGATTGACCCTGCCGCGGCACATCGTCTCGGTCTATCCGATCGCGAACAGCAGCAAGACGCTGCCGTCACGCCGCGATTCAGCCAATGCCAAGCCGCTGAACGGTGCGATGCTGAACTGGTTCGGCCATTATTACCAGACGAGCCCGGCGGATGCGCAGGATCCGCGTCTGAACCTGGTTGCGGCAAACCTGCGGGGGCTGCCGCCGACGACGATCATCAACGCGCAGATCGACCCGCTGCGGTCCGATGGCGAGACTCTGGCGACCGCGATGCGGACCGCGGGCGTGAAGGTCGAACAGAAGACGTTCCCGGGTGTGACGCACGAGTTCTTCGGCATGGCCAAGGTCGTGCGTGGCGCCAAGGATGCGAACGACCTTGCCGTAGCACGGCTGAAGGCGGCATTCGCAGCGGCGCCGCGTCGTTGATACCTCGATCGGGCGGCAGAGCCGTGCCGCCCGATCATGTCGAAAAGGGGAAGGCAGGATGTCCTCGTGGCGCCGTGACTCGCTCGCTGAACGACCAGCGGACATCCTGCGGCATCACGACATAGACATGTGAAACGGTTGGCGGTGTTGTGCGAGGCGCCGAAGTCTCCGCGCGAACGCTGGTCCAAAACAGGATTGGCCCCGTCAAGCATGGCGGGGCCAATCGATATCGTTCGTGATCCGGGCGAAAGCTCAGTCCTTGGCGCTGCCCGGTTCCGCCATCTTGCGATGCTGTTCCGCGAGCACCGAACCCGGTGTGACATTGGCAAGAACACCCTGGATCTTCGTCTTCCAGCCCGAGAAGATTGACGGCTTGCCACCCATCAGCGCGTCCCAGCCATCCTTTGCCACGTCGGCGGGGTCGCTCTTGTTCGGATCGGTGCCCACGTCGGTATCGTTCATGTCGGCGCGATCGAAGAATTCGGTATCGACCGGGCCGGGCATCAGCGTCGTCAGCGTGACGCCGTCCGCCTCCTTGATCTCGTTGCGGAGCGCCTCGGTGAAGCTGTCGATGAACGCCTTCGAGCCGTTATAGACCGCCTGGAACGCGCCGGGGATATAGCCTGCGACCGACCCGGTCACGAGCACCTTGCCGTCGTTGCGCGCGACCATCGCGGGCAGCACCTTCTGGATGAGGTAGAGCGTGCCGGTGATGTTGGTATCCACCACGTTGCGCCAGTCGGCGAGCGTCTGGTCGAGGAAGCCGTGGCCGAGACCTTGGCCGGCGTTCGCGCACAGCACGTCGACCTTGCGGCCATTGGTCGCGGCGAGCAGCGCGTCGACGCCCTCGATCGTCGAAAGGTCCGCTTCGACCGCGGTCACCTCGGTGCCGAACTGCTTGAAGTCGGCGGCGGCGGACTGGATCAGCGCTTCGTTGGCGACGACGAGGATGTCGTAACCGTCCTTTGCGGCAAGCGTCGCGAGTTCGAAGCCGATGCCCGTCGAGGCACCGGTGATGATTGCGAATTTATCGGCCATGGTCTCGTATCCTCTCAATTGAAGCCGGGTTTCAGCACGACTTTTGTCACTTCGTTCTGATTGTTCTTGAACATGTCATAGCCCTTGGGCGCGTCCTCCAGGTCCATCCGGTGCGAGATCAGGAAGGTCGTGTCGATCTTGCCTTCCATGATCGCGTTGAGCAGCGCGGGCATGTAATGCTGGACATGCGTCTGCCCGGTCTTGAGCGTGAGGCCCTTTTCCATGAGCGCGCCGAGCGGGAACTTGTCGATGAACCCGCCATAGACCGCGGGCATCGACACGCGCCCGCCCTTGCGGCAGGCGATGATCGCCTGGCGGATCGAATGCGCGCGATCGGTGCCGAGGAAGGTCGACGCCTTGATCTGGTCGAGCACGTTGTCGACGAAGAACCCGTGCGCCTCCAGCCCGACGCTGTCGATCACCGCGTCGGGGCCGATCCCGCCGGTCATCACCATCAGCGCCTCGTAGACCGCGCTCTCCTCGTAATTGATCGTCTCCGCGCCGAACCGCTTGGCGAGTTCGAGACGGCGAGGAAAATGGTCGATCGCGATGACGCGCTCGGCGCCCATCAGGAACGCCGACTGGACCGCGAACAGACCCACCGGGCCGCAGCCCCAGACCGCGACCGTGTCGCCGGGCTCGATCTGCGCATTCTCCGCCGCCATCCAGCCGGTCGGCAGGATGTCCGAGAGGAACAGAACCTTCTCGTCGTCGACGCCGTCGGGAATCACGATCGGGCCGACGTCGCTGAACGGCACGCGGACATATTCCGCCTGACCGCCCGCATAGCCGCCCGTCATGTGGCTGTAGCCGAACAGCCCCGCCATGGGCTGGCCGTACAGTTCCTGCGCGATGTCCTGGTTGTCGGCAGGCAGGCCGTTGTCGCACGCCGAATATTGATGCTTGCCGCAGTGATAGCAGCTGCCGCACGCGATCGTGAACGGAACGACGACCTTCTGACCCTTCTTCAACGTCGACTTCGCGCCGACCTCGACGACCTCGCCCATGAACTCGTGGCCGAGGATGTCGCCGGCCTGCATCGTCGGAATGTAGTTGTCGTAGAGATGCAGATCGGATCCGCAGATCGCGGTCGCGGTAACCTTGATGATGCAGTCGCGCGGATTGACGATTTCGGGATCGTCGACGGTATCGACGCGGACGTCGTGTTTGCCGTGCCAGGCCAGCGCGCGCATCAGGCGGTCTCCTCTTCATGCTGCTTGCGGTTCATCGCGGCGGTCGCGATCTCGCCGGTTTCCATCAATTGCTTGAACCGCCGCAGGTCGCGGCGTGCCTGGATCGCGGGTTCGCGCTGGAACATCTTGGCGATGAGCTTTCCCACGACACCGGCGGGTGGGTCGTACAGGATCGAAACGGTGACGACGGTGCCGCGCGCGCCGGCGTCGCGGAACTCGACGCGGCCGCTATTGGCGACGTCGGCGCCGTCTTCAGATCGCCACGCGATGAAGCCGTCCGGGGCCTCGTCGGTAATCTGCGAGGTCCACTCCACCGTCTTGCCGGCGGGCGCCTTGACGACCCAGTGCGAGCGCTTGTCGTCGAGCAGATCGACGCGCTCGACATTTTCCATGAAACTGGGAAGATTCGAGAAATCGCGAAAATAGGCGAACACGTCACTAACCGGACGGTTGATCGTCACCGCGCGTCCGACGAAGGATTCGCCCTCTCCCGTGACGAAGCCGGCGACTTCGGTGCCGCCGCCATGCTTCCACGTGGTCGGTGGCGCGTCGTCGCCATGCTGAGCGGCCTTTGTGACGTCAGCGGATGCCATGCCCGATCTCCTGTAACAATGTCAGGCGGTCAACGCGCGATGAGGCGACGCGGCGCGTTCGGTGCGCGTTCTACTCACCGCGCCGATGACACATCTCATCCATGATCGCAGGCGTTGTTGATATCGATCAATAGGAAAATATCCGGGACGACCGCGCGCGTCGGAGATTGTGCAGGCTCTACGGCTGCCATCGCAAATCCTTGGAGCGTCACAGTATTACGCAAGGTGAATGCTCGTCGCCGATGGATGCTCTCGGCGATGCCGCGGCGCAATTCGTCGACAGGCGCAAATCAACTCTTAGACTTGCCGCCCGGGGACCAACAACCTTCCGGGCTATGCTTGCTTCGTGTACCGCGCGATCCGCTGGCGGGGGTGGTGGTCAGCGTCGTAATCAAGCGTCGGATTTGCGCACCGGGGCAGCGTGCTGCATGGCAATCCCATGCTCGTACTTCTCGCCGTCTCGCTTATCGGAAGTTGCCTGCTTCCCCTCATCGCGCGGGTGATGACGCGCGGAGCGGGGCTTGTCGTCGCGCTGTTTCCGCTCGGGCTGTTCGTCGCGTTCGTCCGGATGTCCGACATCGTCGAACGCGGCTGGGTGCGCACCGAGCAGCGCAGCTGGTCGCCGGAGATCGGGTTCGACCTGACATTGCGCCTCGACGGCTTCTCGTTTCTCTTCTGCCTGCTGATCACCGGGATCGGCACGTTGGTGATGGCCTATTCGGGCGGCTATCTGACGGGCAAGCCACAGCGGCAGCGTTCCCGGTTCTTCACGCTGATCCTGCTGTTCATGACCGCGATGCTCGGGACCGTGCTCGCCGACAACCTGCTGTTGATGGCGACGATGTGGGAGGCGACGAGCATCCTGTCGTTCCTGCTGATCGGGTTCGACAGCCGCTCCGCCCGCGCGCGTCGTGCGGCGGTGATGGCATTGCAGGTAACCGCGGGTGGCGGGCTGGCGCTGGTCGCGGCGGTCGTGATGATCGGCCATGTCCTCGGAAGCTATTCGCTTGCCGAGGCGGTCAATCGCAGTGGCGAACTCGCTGCATCGCCCTGGGCGACGCCGATCGTCATCGCGGTGCTGGTCGCAGGCTTCACCAAGTCGGCGCAGTTTCCGTTTCACTTCTGGCTACCCAACGCGATGCAGGCGCCGACGCCGGCATCCGCCTTCCTGCATTCGGCGACGATGGTGAAGCTCGGCATCTACCTTCTCGCGCGCTTCGAGCCGCTGATCGCCGCAACCGGGTGGGGCCGCACGGTCATGATCGTCGTCGCATGCGTGACCATGGTGATCGCTGCGGTCCAGGCGCTGCGGGCGGAGAGTTTCAAGGCCGCGCTCGCCTATTCGACGATTGCCTCGCTCGGCATCCTGGTATTGCTGATCGGGCTCGACGGGCCGACCGCGACGGTCGCGATGATCGGCTTCCTGATTGCGCACGCGCTGTACAAGGCCGCGTTGTTCTTCTGTGCAGGCTCGGTGCTGCACTTGACGGGGCAAGGGTCGCTCCGCTCGCTCGGCGGGCTTGCGCGCCGGATGCCGATGACCGCGATCGCGTGCACGGGGGCCAGCCTGTCGATGGCAGGGATCCCGCCCTTTTTCGGCTTCATCACCAAGGAATTCCTGTTCCAGGCGCAGATCGAAAGCAGCTGGGAAAGCGTCCCGATCGCGATCGCGGTTCTTGGTCAACGCCGTGATGGTGGGCGTCGCGGCGGTGGTGACGCTGCGACCGTTCTTCCTCGCATCGGCCGAACCCGTCGAGATGCGCCACCGCGAGAGCATCTCGCTGGGTGTGCCGCCGCTGCTGCTGGCGATGCTCGGGCTGTTGCTCAGTCTCGATCCGAGCTGGATGGAGCGCGTGGTGATACGGCCTGCCGTCGCTGCCGTGTATCGCCGGCCGATCGATGTCGATGTCGCGGTGTGGCACGGGATCACGCCGATGCTCATGCTTAGCGGCCTCGTCGTGCTGGTGGGCGTCGTCATCGCGGTATTCTGGGCGCCGATCCACACGATGCTGCGCGGCAGCGACCGGTTCGAGCAATTCGGTATCGAGCAGTTCTGGGAACGCAGTCAGCGCGCGATGATGGCATTCAGCGCCCGGACGGTGGCGTGGACCGAACATGGCGACCTCCGCGTGCTGCTGGGAGTGGTCATCGCCACGATCACGGGGATCGCCGGGTGGGCGATCGTTGCCGGCGCGGGGCCGCTTCGGATCTCCCCGGGTGCTGCGCCCCATCTCGCCGATATCCTCATCGCGCTCATCGCGGTCGCCGGTGCGGTCGTGGCCGCGCGGTCGGCAAACCTGCTGACGACGATGCTGGGGGTCGGCCTGACGGGCTTTGCGGCCGCGATCCTGTTCATGGCCGGCGGCGCACCCGATCTCGCGATCACGCAGTTTGCGGTCGAGGCATTGCTGGTCGTCATGCTGACCGCGATGCTCGCGACGCTGCCGCTCGTCGCATCGCGCACGCGAACGGTGTCGCAACGCGGCGTCGACGCGCTTCTTGGGGCGGCACTGGGGACGATCCTGTTCGTCGCGACGCTCGACGCCGCGGCGATCGACCATCCTGCGCTTGCGTCCGACTTCTTCGGCCAAATGAGCTATATCGCAGGGCGGGGGCATAACGTCGTCAACGTCATCCTCGTCGACTTCCGCGCGTTCGATACGCTGGGCGAAACCGTGGTCATCGCCGCCGCAGCGATATTGGGGGCGGCGTTGCTCCGGGGCGTCGATGCCAATGACGGCGATGCGCGGCACGATGTCCATTTCAGTTTCTCGACCACCGCCAAACCCCTCTTCATCCTGCTCATCGCCGCGTCGCTCGTGATCCTGTGGCGCGGGCATGATCAGCCGGGCGGCGGCTTTATCGGAGGTCTGGTCGGGTCGCTCGCCTTTGCCGTGCTGTCGCTCGCCCGCGGTCCCGTCGCGGCAGCGGGCACGTTGCGCGTTTCGCCGATCACGCTGGTGGGTGCCGGGCTGCTTCTGACGATCGGGAGCGGGCTGGCGGGGATGTTGGCGGGGGACGCCTACCTCACGCATCTGTGGTGGGAGCCGGACAACTGGCTGCCCAAGATGGGTACCACCATCGTGTTCGATGTCGGCGTCTATCTCGTCGTCCTGGGGGCTGTATTGACCTATCTGTTCGGGCTCCAGCGGGAGGCGGCGCGATGATCCTTCTCGATGCGCTGGCAGCGGCGGTCATCATCGCCTGCGCGCTGTACATGATCCTGTCGCGCAACCTCGTGCGTATCCTGCTCGGCCTCGCGCTGATGGCGACGGGGGTGAACGTGATGCTGTTCGTCGTCGGCGGAAACGGTGTGCGACAGCCGCCGCTGATACGCGATGGCGAGCAGGTCCTTGGGCCATCCGCGGACCCGACCAGCCAGGCGCTGATCCTCACCGCGATCGTCATCGGCTTTGCGCTGACGATCGTGCTGGCGACGATCGTGCTGCGCGGGTGGCGTTCGACAGGGTCGCTCGACGCGCGCGACCTCGAAGCCACCGAGCAACAGCGCGACGCCGAATCCATCGGGCCAGCGTCATGAACGACGCCGTCACGCTGCTGGCGCCGGTCGCCGTGCCGTTATCGGGTGCTGCGATCGCGGCGCTGCTGCGGAACCACGCGTCGTTGTGCAGGGCCTGGTCGGGGCTGATGACCGTGCTCACGCTGCTGGCAGCGGGAGCGTTGCTGGCGCGCGCGATCGATCCGGCGCCGCTCGCGATCGTCGTCTTTGGCGGCTGGCCGCAAGGCATCGGCATCGGCTTTGCGGCCTGGCTTCCGGGCGCCGTGCTTGTCGTCGTCGTCGCGCTGGTCGCAACCGCGGCGGCGATCTTCGCGATCGCCGATATCGGCGCACGTCGCCGGCGGGCGGGCTATGACGCCCTGATGCTCGCGCTTGTCGGCGCGGTGAACGGTGCGCTTCTGACCACCGACCTGTTCAATCTCTACGTGTGGTTCGAGCTTGCGCTGGTCGCGGCGCTGGGCCTGATCCTGCTCGACCGGCGGCGTCATCAGGTCGGCGGCGCGACGCGGTACGCGGTGTTCGGCATGGTTGGCGCAACCGCGATCCTTGCGGGGATCGGGCTTCTCTACGGCGCCACCGGAACGCTCGACCTTGCGAGCCTCGCCGCGATCCTCAAGACGCAACCGCCAAGCGTCGCGACGAGCGTCGCGGCCGCGCTTCTGCTGTCGGGCTTCGCGCTGAAATCGGGCCTCGCGCCATTTCACGTCTGGCTGCCTGCCTCCTACGCATCCGCGCCGCTGACGGTGGCCGCGGTGTTCGCGGCGTTGATGACCAAGATGGGATTCTACGCGCTGCTGCTGGTCATGGCCGGCGTTTTCGGCGCGGGCGCGGCGCAATTGTCGCCCGTCATCGCGATCCTCGCGGCGGCGACGATGCTGCTGTGCGCGCTCGCGACGCTGGCGCAATCCGACATGCGCCGCCTGATCGGTTACCATGTGGTGGCGCAGGTCGGGTATATGGCGGCGGGGCTTGCGATCGGTTCGGCGGCCGGGCTCGCGGCGGCGACCTTCTACATGGTGCATTCGATGATCGTGCAGGCCAATCTGTTCCTCGGCATCGGCGCGATCCGGCGTGCGACGGGCAGCTGGGACCTGAAGCGCGCGGGCGGCATGGTCCGCTCCGATCCGATGTTCGTGTTCCTGTTCGCGGTTCCGATGCTGTCACTGGCAGGGATCCCCCCGCTGTCCGGTTTCTGGGCGAAGCTCTTCATTCTGCGTGCGGCGGTCGCCGGCGGAATGGGCTGGATGGCACTCGTCGCGCTGATCGCCGCGATGCTGACCATCGTGTCGGTCGCCAATCTGTGGGCGGAGGCCTGCTGGAAGGCCAGCCCGATCAAACGCCAGGCGCGCGCGATACCGCATGCGATGCGCGCGGGGATGGCGGTGCTGTCGATTGCGACGATCGCGATCGGGCTGTTCCCGCAACCGCTCTGGATCGTTGCAAAGGCGTCCGCGCATGCGCTGATGGAGCTCGGCCAATGAAGGCTATCCGCCGTTTCGTCGCCGTGCCCGCACTGCTCCTCGTCTTTCTCTGGGATCTCGTCGTCTCGTCATTCCGCGTCGCCGCGATCGTGCTCGGCAGGCCGGTACGGACTCATCCCGCGATCCTGGTTCTGGTCACCGACCTGCGACGCCCATGGGCGGTCGCGCTGCTCGCCTATCTGACGTCGCTGACCCCCGGTTCGACATGCCTTCATGTCTCCGACGACCGGCGCACATTGTATCTGCACGTCCTCGATGCGCGCGATCCGGCCGCCACGATCGCGCGGTTCCGGCGCCTCTACGAACGCTGGGTCAAGGTACTGGAGGCATGATGGCGTTCGACCTTTCCGCGATCGTCTGGGGGATGATGGCGATGCTGTGCCTCGTCACCGGCTTGGCGGCGTGGCGGATGCTCCGCGGTCCGACGTCCGCGGATCGGTTCGTCGCGTTCGACATGCTCACCGCGGTCGCGGTCGCGTTCTCCGCGTTGATCGCGGTGGCGTCGGGCAGGAGCGGGTTTCTCGACGTCGCGCTCGTGCTGTCGCTGGTCAACTTCGTCGCGACCGCCGCGTTTGCGCTCTTCCTCGAACGAAAGACGCGCTCATGACGGTGCTCGGGCTGATCCTCATGGGGGCGGGCGTCCTGTTCCTGCTGGTCGCCGCGATCGGACTGGTGCGGCTGCCCGATGCGCTGCAGCGGATGCACAGCGCGACCAAGGCAGGGACATTGGGAACCGCGCTGGTGATCCTCGGCGCGATGCTCACGGGTGAAGTCGCACGCCCGCAATCGGGGTTGCTGACGATCATCTTCCTGCTGGTGACGCTGCCGCTGGGAGCGCAGCTGCTCGGGCGCGCAACCTATGTCGCCCGCACGCCGCTCGAAGGGCTCGAGGACGACCCGCTGGCGGAGGACGAGGGATCGGGGCTGACACGGAAATAGCCGGATCGACCGTGCAGACGCGGGCACCGTCTTCGCGCGAAGCCATCGGGAAGTCCGGCGGCGGGTGCCTGGATCGAGATGATGGTGCCGGTTGCAGGAATCGAACCCGCGACATCCAGTTTACAAAACTGGCGCTCTACCAACTGAGCTAAACCGGCCTGAATCGCCTCATGCGTCAGGTGACGCCGAAGGTCCAGCCTTCGGTGGCCGCAATATGCGCTGTCATTGCAGGCGGGTGCCAGAATTTTTCCGTACACGCGTGCCGACGAAGCCATGCCGCGCCGACGATCGCATCGGTCGAGTGATCGTCATACTGGCGAAGCGGGGCGTGCGCCGCCGAACCGAACGCCGCGAGCGCGGCATCGAGCGCGCCGGGGTCACGGATCTTGCTGCGTCCCGCGGGCACTCCCGCGGCGCGCGCGGCGATGCTCGTGTAGATTTCGACGATCGTCGCTCTGGACGCCGACGGCGGATCGAACGGCCAGACGGGTATCGCCCGATCGAGACGGTGGAGCAGGCGCATGCCCGCAAAGCTCGCCTTGGCGACCTGCGCGGCGCCGATCGCGTCGTAGACCGTCGACGGTTTTCGTCCCCCGTCGCTCGCGATCTCGCAGCGCCGCCAGTACAGGAAATTGGCCTTGGTACCGTCCGCTGCGCCCAGGTAGAAATGTGTGCCGCGTCGCCGTTCGATGAACGAAGCGGCGCCCAGGTCGGCGTCGTCGCTCTCCGCGTCGACGCTCGCCCACAATGCCCGCGCATCCGAAGTCGCGGCGTCACCGGGAAGGTGTGCGCCCCGTTCGACGAACGGCGCGGAAAAGCTGAAATCGAACCCGACGAGCAATGGCGCATCGCGCTTCGTGAGGAGCCAGTCGAGAACGGCGGTCCGCGACCAGACGCCGTCGGGCGCGGGGACCAGCACGGGTGCCGCGGATCCCTGCTCGCACAGCGCGACGGCGATCCCCTTGTGGCGTCTGCCCTTTGCACCGGACCAGTCGATCACCGCAAACTGCTGGAAATGCGCGGGTGTAGCGATCACCCTCAGCGGCTGCTCGCACGCGTCGCCGCAAGGATCGCAGCGGTGAACCCGGCAACGTCGAACCGGGCCGCACCGGGATCCTCGCCACGCCGGACCACCACCAGACGCTCGGACGGGACGACCATGACATATTGCCCGCGATTGCCCTGCGCGGCGTAGCTCCCGGCGGGCAGGCCCTGCTTTTCGCCGAACAGCCACATGGTCGCGCCATAGCCGGGGCCCGTTGCGGGTTGCGGGCCGCTCGGCGTGGTCATGTACGTCATCCACCCCGCAGGCAGCAGGCGCGTGCCGTTCCAGACGCCATCGTCGAGCCACAGCTGGCCGAGCCGCGCCAGATCGCGCGCGGTGCTCCAGACCTGGCTGGAGAGGATGTAATTGCCCTGCCAGTCGGTCTCGGCGACGCTGTGCGTCATGCCCAGCGGGGCAAAGAGCGCGCGCTGCGGGAAGCCGCGATAGCGGTCGCGCATGACGCCGCGCAGGCTGTGCACCGCGAGCAAGATGTCGTTGTTCGCATAGCGGAAGCGCGTGCCGGGCCTCGCCTCGAGCGGCCAGGCCGTCGCCTGCTCGGTCACGGTCGTCCCGCCGAAATAGATCGCGTCGGTGCGGTTGCCCGCGGTGTCGCTGTGCAGCCCGCTCGCCATGCGCAGCAGCTGGTCATAGGTGATCGCGCCCCGCGGATCGCCCGCCAGCGGCCAGTTCGTCGTGCGCGCGCCGGGCGTCAGCTTCGCGTCGTGGAGCGCGATCCCGAGCAGCGTGCCGGCGATGCTCTTGCCGACCGACCAAGTCCGGTTCGAGACGAACGGCCCGAACCCGTCGCGGTAGCGCTCGGCGACGACCTTGCCGTCCTTGACCACGACGACGCCGACCGTTTCCGACTCCGCGCCATAGGTCGCACGGTCGAACGCCGTCGCGACGGCCGCGTGGAGCGGCTGAATCGTCGAGGGCGTGATCCCGGCGTCGCCGAGCGGCCAGGGGCGGGGGTCGGCAGCGGCGGGGCGGGGCGCCGCCGCCGGAGTTGCGCTGCGACCCGCGACGCTGCCGATCGGCGCGGTGGTGCAGCCGTTCGCGGCAGTCCAGCTGACCCTGCGCGGGGGCATCGCCGGATCATAGGCGACCGTCACCACGCTGCGCGCCCGGTCGACCTGCGCCGTCAGCGTCGGCACGATCGCGTCATATTGCGGGTAGATGCCGCGAAGCTCGTCCCGGTCGATCTGGCCCGCGGTCCGGCCTGCGTTGAACATCCCCGCACAATACATCGCCGCCTTGTACCCCGCCGCGATCGCCCGGTCGTGCGTCGTCGCGGCGGCGGCCGGGATCTGCTGCGCCGTCGCCGTCGCTGTCGCCGTCGCCGTCGCGAGCGGGGCTGTCAGGACGAGGAGGGGGACGAGCGCGCGGCTAGCTGTCTTTCGCATGGCGCCGGTCGTCCCACCAGGCGAGCCGCTCGGCAAGACGTTTCTCGAAGCCGCGATCGGTCGGCACGTAGAAGCTTTGCGGCGCCATCTCGTCGGGCCAGTAGTTCGACCCCGAAAATGCATCCTCGGCATCATGGTCGTAGGCATAGCCCTTGCCGTAGCCGATATCGCGCATGAGCTTGGTCGGGGCGTTGCGGATCGCGGCGGGGGGCATCAGCGAGCCCGTCTCGCGCGCCGATTTCCACGCCGCCTTCTGCGCCTTGTACACCGCGTTCGATTTGGGCGCGGTCGCCAGATAGACGCAGGCCTGCGCGATCGCGAGCTCGCCCTCCGGGCTGCCGAGAAAATCGTAGGTGTCTTTCGCCGCGATGCATTGGACCAGCGCCTGCGGATCCGCGAGCCCGATATCCTCGACCGCGGCGCGGGTCAGGCGGCGCAGCAGGAACAGCGGCTCCTCGCCCGCGGTCAGCATCCGCGCGAGATAATAGAGCGCCGCCTGCGGATCGCTGCCGCGGATCGATTTGTGGAGCGCGGAGATGAGGTTGTAATGCCCCTCGCGATCCTTGTCGTACACCGCGACGCGGCGTTGCAGGAAGTTCGACAGCCCCGCCGGATCGAGCGGTTCGGGCAGGTTGACCGAGAACAGCGTCTCCGCCTGGTTGAGCAGGAACCGGCCATCGCCGTCCGCGCTCGCGATCAGCGCGTCCTTGGCGGGCGGCGTGACGGGTAGGGGGCGCTCCATCACCACCTCGGCACGGTCGAGCAGCTGTTCGAGCGCACCGCGGCCGAGCCGTTCGAGGATCAGCACCTGCGCGCGGCTGAGCAACGCGGCATTGAGTTCGAACGACGGGTTCTCCGTGGTCGCGCCGACCAGCGTGACGGTGCCGTCCTCGACATAGGGCAGGAAGCCGTCCTGCTGCGCGCGGTTGAAGCGGTGGATCTCGTCCACGAACAACAAGGTGCGCTTGCCCATCCTGGCGTGCTCGCGCGCCTCGGCGAACGACTTCTTCAGCTCGGCCACACCCGAGAACACCGCCGAGATCGCGACGAACCGCAGGTCGACCGCGTCCGCGAGCAGCCGCGCGATGGTGGTCTTGCCGGTGCCGGGCGGGCCCCACAGGATGATCGAGGACAGTCGTCCCGCCGACACCATCCTGCCGATCGCACCCTCGGGGCCGGTAATGTGGTCCTGCCCGACCACCTCGTCGAGCGTGCGCGGTCGCAGGCGATCCGCGAGTGGCGCGTTCTCGGGGGGCGTTTCGGTAGGGGCGGCGGGTTCGAAGCCCGCGAAGAGGTCGGCCATGCGGCAGAGATAGGGGCGGGGGGCGGTTTGCCCATCCATGCGCGCCGCTCCGCACCAATACGTGATGGTCCTCCGAGGAAACCGACGATCGAAAGTCGGCAGGATTTCCCGCACGCCCCTTGAACGCGAAACAGTCTGCGATATATCTCAGTTCATGAATGAAGATATATCGGAGAACACTCAAATGCGTTTTGGTATGGGATATGGTGCTTGGACCGGTGGCCCGCGTGGCGACGGCGAAACGCGCGGTCGCGGCGGGCATGACGGGCATGGACGGCACGGGCATCGCGGAGGCCCTGGCGGTCGGCGCCGGCTGTTCGATGGCGGCGAGCTGAAGCTTGTCATGCTGAAGCTGATCGCGGACGCGCCGCGCCACGGCTACGACCTGATCCGCGAGATCGAGGGGCTGACCGGCGGCGGCTATGCGCCGAGCCCGGGGGTCGTCTATCCGACGCTCAGCATGCTCGACGAGATGGGGCTGATCGAGGAGCAGCAATCGGAGGGCGCCAAGAAGCGCTTTGCGGCAAGCGACGAGGGTCGCACGCATCTCGCCGAGAACAGCGCGGTCGTCGATGCGCTGTTCGCGCGGCTGGCGGCGGTGGGCGCGGAATCGGAGCGGACCGACGGCGCGCCGATCCGGCGGGCAATGGGCAATCTTCGGCAGGTGCTCCAGCACCGGCTGATGCGCGAGGACGTCAACGAGGATACGCTGCACGATGTCGCGGCGCTGATCGACGAGGCGGCGCAGAAGATCGAGCGTCTGAAGTGAGCGTCTCGGTCGCACGCGTGCCGACGCATTCGGCGAGCAGGTATCTTCAGCAGCTTGCCAAGCACTGGGGCCACAAGATGGACGTCACGATGTCGGAAGAGGAGGGCCGTATCGCCTTCCCGAACGGTGTGGTGCTCGAGATGCGCGCGGACGGCGAGACGCTCGACGTCGCGCTGACGGTGCCGGACGGCGAGGATGTCGGACGGATGCGCGGCGTGGTGTCGAGCCACCTCGATCGCTTCGCCTTCCGCGAGGCGCCGCTGACGTTCGACTGGGTGACCGTCTGACGCTGACCGGTCCGCTGACCGTGGTCGATCAGGCGCGCCCGCGACGCGCCATCACCGCGAGATAGGTGTCGAGCACGGTCTGGTTGATCACGTCCCAGCGATAGCCCGCCGCTTTGGCATGCCCGGCATCGCCCATCGCGTGGCGCAGGCCCGGCTCGGCGACGATCCGGCCGATCGCGTCGGCATAGCCGGCGATGTCGGTCGGCGGCACCAGGAACCCGGTGCTGCCGTCGTCGATCAGGTCGACTGCGCCAGTCGCACGCGCCGCGACGACCGGAACGCTCGCCGCCATCGCCTCGAGCGTGACGTTGCCGAACGTCTCGGTCACGCTGGGATTGAAGAACACGTCCATCGACGCGACCGCGCGGCCAAGTGCGTCACCCGACTGGAACCCGGTGAACACCGCTTCCGGGACACGCCCTGCAAACCAGTCGCGCGCCGGGCCCTCGCCGACCACGACGACGCGGTGGCGGACGTCGCGGCGACGCAGTTCGGTCAGCACGTCGGCAAAGACGTCGAGCCCCTTTTCCTTCACCAGCCGGCCAAGAAACCCGACGACCATCTCGTCATCGGCAATCCCGAGCGAGCGGCGCCACGCCAGATCGCGTCGTTCGGGAGCGAACCGGTCATGATTGATCCCGCGCGACCAGATGCCGATCGACGACTTGACGCCCCAGTGCCGCAGCAGGTCGGCCATGCTCGGCCCGGGCACGACGACCTCGTCGACCAGATTGTAGAAGCGGGTCAGGCGCTTTTTCGCGAGCGGCTCGAGGAACCCCATCTTGTAATAGCGGAAATAGGTCTCGAACCGGGTGTGGAACGAGGCGACCGTCGCGATGTCGCGCTTGCGTGCATAGGCGACCGCCGCGTGGCCGAGAAACTCGGGCGCGGAGACATGGACGATATTGGGCGCAAACGCGTCGATGTCGCGGCGGACGCGCGGCGTGATCCCGAGCGCAGCGCGATATTCGCCGCGCCCGCCGACGAGCGGGATCGCGGGGACGTCGACCAGATCGCCGATCGCGGGAAAGGCGGGCTTGGCGACGGTCGGCGAATAGACGCGGACCTTGACGCCGCGCGAGAGGAGATGTCCGACGAGCAGGTTCAACGACTGGTTCGCGCCATCGCGGACGTAATTGTAATTGCCGCTGAAGAGGGCCACGCGGAGATCGGTCGGCTGCATCACCCGGGCGGATAGCGTCGCCCGCCCGCAAGCGCCAGACAATCCGGCCGCGAAGCGCCGCCGGGTCGCATCGGGGCGAACGATGTTCCCTTATCGTTCCTGTTGGGCTAGACCGCCGGCATGGCAAAGATCCAGAAGCGTTACGTGTGTCAGGCCTGCGGTTCGGTCGCCTCGCGCTGGGCGGGGCAGTGCGCGGACTGCCACGAGTGGAACACGCTGGTCGAGGAGGCGAACACCGCCGCGACGCCGTTCCATTCGAAGCACAACCTCCAAAGCGGTGGCCGTGCGATCCAGCTCGTCGGGCTCGATGCCGAGATCAAGCTGCCCGACCGGATGGCGACCGGGATCGCCGAGCTCGACCGCGCGCTGGGCGGCGGGTTCGTCGAGGGGTCGGCGACGCTGATCGGCGGCGATCCCGGGATCGGCAAGTCGACGCTGTTGCTGCAGGCCGCGGCGAAGATGGCGCTCGCGGGCCAGTCGGTCGCCTATGTCTCGGGCGAGGAGGCGGCCGATCAGGTCCGGCTGCGCGCGCGACGGCTGGGGCTCGGCAATGCGCCCGTCCAGCTCGCGGCGGCGACCTCGACGCGAGACATCCTGACGACGCTCCAGACGCGACCCCCGCGCTGCTGGTGATCGATTCGATCCAAACGATGCATTCGGACCTGATCGAGGGGGCGCCCGGCACGGTCAGCCAGGTCCGCGCGTCGGCGCAGGAGCTGATCCGCTTCGCCAAGGAGCGCGGCACCGCGGTGGTGCTGGTCGGGCACGTCACCAAGGACGGCTCGATCGCGGGGCCCCGCGTGCTCGAGCATATGGTCGACACGGTGCTGAGCTTCGAGGGCGAGCGCAGCCATCAGTACCGCATCCTGCGCGCGATCAAGAACCGCTTTGGCGGAACCGACGAGATCGGCGTCTTCTCGATGCAGACCGAGGGGCTGGCCGAGGTCGGCAACCCGTCGTCGCTGTTCCTGACGCACCGCGACGACGCGATGACCGGCGCGACGGTGTTCCCGGCGCTGGAGGGGACGCGGCCGGTGCTCGTCGAGATCCAGGCACTGACGGTGCGACTGGCATCGGGCGCGACTCCGCGGCGCGCGGTGGTCGGATGGGATTCGGGGCGACTGGCGATGATCCTCGCAGTGCTCGAGGCGCGGTGCGGGCTGAGCTTCTCGACCGCCGAAGTCTATCTCAACATTGCCGGGGGATACCGCGTCCAGGATCCCGCCGCCGATCTCGCGGTCGCGGCGGCGCTGATCTCGGCAATGGCGGAGCGGCCGGTGCCCGTCGATGCGGTCGTCTTCGGTGAGGTTGCGCTGTCGGGCGAGATCCGCCCGGTCGCGCACGGTCCGCTGCGCCTGAAGGAGGCCAGCAAGCTCGGGTTCGATTGCGCGCTCGTCCCGGCATCGATGACGGGGGAGAAGAGCGGGATGAAGCTGTCGGGATTCAAGACGCTGGCCGCGTTCGTCGACCACATGCTCGGGCGCGGCTGACGGCGCTGGCGGCGACAAGCCGCATCGCCGCACTAGCGGATGCCCGCGCACGTCCCTATTCCAGAGCCATGAACCTGTCCGCCCTCGACGTGATCGTCCTGCTCGCCGTTGCCGGTTCGGCTGTTCTCGGCCTGTTGCGCGGGTTCGTCACCGAAGTGCTGTCGATGTTCGCCTGGGTCGCGATGGTGGCGATGCTCAAGCTGTTCCACATCCCGGTCGCCGCCGCGCTGACCCCCTCGTGGGGACGGTGAGCGGGGCGGCCGTGCTGGCGTTCGCGATCATCACCGGGCTGACCTATATCGGTGGACGGCTGGTCGCCAACGCGATCGGCGCGCGGACGCGGACATCGATCCTGGGGCCCGTCGACCGTGCGCTGGGGTTCGGGTTCGGGGCGCTCAAGGGCCTGATCCTCGCCAGCCTCGTGTTCCTGCTGGCGACGCTGGTCATCGACACGATGGGCGGCGGGCCCGCGCGGCGGCCATCGTGGATGACGGGGTCGCGGACCTATCCGCTGCTGAATGCGACGAGCGCCAGCATCGCCGACTTCGTCGACCGTCGTCGTCGCGGCAAACCGGTGTTCGGCGCGCGAACGCCGGCATCGCCCTCTGAAAACGCAAGTGAGCCAACGTCATGAGTGCCACGCTGTACAATGCCGAGATCCTGCGCCTCGCCGCGTCGATCCCGCACAACGAGCGGCTGTCAGAGCCGATGGCGACCGCCGAGCGACGCTCGCCAATCTGCGGGAGCCGGGTGACGGTCGACGTGACCGTCGACGCCGATGGCCGGGTCGACACGGTCGGATTGCTGGTCCGCGCCTGTGCGCTGGGGCAGGCGTCGTCGTCGCTGCTGGCGGCGAACATCGTCGGGCGCGATGCCGCCGAACTCGGCGCGATCCGCGATCTCGCTGACCGCATGGCTCGCGCGCGAGGGCGATCTGCCGGAATGGCCGGGGCTCGACATCTTCGTTCCCGCGCTCGACTATACCGCGCGACATCCCTCGATCCGGCTCGCGTTCGAAGCGGCTGCCGACGCCGCTGCCGCCGCTGCGAAGCAGAGCGGTTCGCGAGCGGATGCCGACCAGCGATCGGCGACCGCCTCCGCCGGGGCCGACGTCTGATGCACGACGGCACGACGCCGTCACTGCTTCGCGACGGGGTGGTCCTGCTCGGATTCGGGCTGGTCTTCGTGCTGCTGTTCCGGCGGATCGGGCTCGGCGCGACGCTCGGGTATCTCGTCGCCGGCGCGGTGGTCGGGCCGCATGTCCTCGGGCTGGTCGGCGATGCGGAGGCCAAGCTTGGCATCGCCGAACTCGGTATCACGCTGCTGCTGTTCATCGTCGGCCTCGAGCTCAACCCGACGCGATTGTGGCGGATGAAGCACGAGATCTTCGGGCTCGGGCTGATGCAGGTGGTCGCGTGCGGCTTGGCGATCACCGCGATCGTGTGGCTCTTCGCGCATTTCTCGCTGCCTGCCGCGCTCGCGCTCGGATTGCCGCTCGCGCTGTCGTCGACCGCGCAGGTGCTGCCGATGCTCCAGTCGTCGGGCCGGATGCGGACGCCCTTCGGCGAACGTGCCTTCTCGATCCTGCTGTTCCAGGATCTGTCGATCGTGCCGCTGATCACGATCGTCGCAGCGATGAGCCGCAACCCCGCCGACGCCAACGCGCCGCCGGGATGGCTGCTCGCGATCTACACCGTCGTGGCCGTAGGCGGACTGATCATCGCGGGGCGCTTTCTGCTGCGGCCGTTTTTCCGGCTGATCGGCAATCTGGGCGAGCGCGAGATGTTCGTGTTCGCCGGATTGTTCACGGTGATCGCGAGCGCGGCGGTGATGGAATGGCTCGGGCTGTCGACCGCGCTCGGCGCGTTCATCGCGGGCGTGATGCTGGCGGACAGCCCGTACCGGCACGAGCTCGAGGCCGATGTCGAGCCGTTCCGTTCGATCCTGCTCGGGCTGTTCTTCCTCGCGGTCGGCATGCTGCTTGATCTCGGCGCGATCGCCGAGCGGCCCTTCTTCGTGCTGGCGATGGCGATCGCGTTGATCGCCACCAAGACCGGCGTGATCATGGCGATCGGGCTGGCGTTCAAGATGACCTGGCGACAGGCGTTTGCGCTCGGCCTGTTGCTCAGCCAGGGCGGCGAGTTCGGGTTCGTGCTGTTCGCGCAGGCGCAGGCCGGGCTGCTGATCGATCCCGAGGCGGCAAGCCTGTTCGGCGCGATCATCACCCTGTCGATGGCGACGACGCCGTTCCTGATGGGGATCACGCGCCGGTTCCGCGCCGAGCCGATTGCGGCGGGTGGCGACCGCGATGGTCCGACGGCGGACGGATCGAACGCGATCATCGTCGGCTATGGCCGGTTCGGGCAGACGGTCGGGCAGATGCTGCTGGCGCAGGACATCCCCGTCACGCTGATCGATACCGATATCGAGATGATCGATATCGCCGGCGAGTTCGGCGCAAAGGTCTATTATGGCGATGGCACGCGGCTCGACCTGTTGCGACAGGCGGGCGCGGCGGAGGCGGAACTCATCTGCTTTTGCATGGACGGCGACCAGCTCGATGCCGAGATGCTCGACACGATCCATCAGGCGTTCCCGAAGGCGGCGCTCTACGTGCGCGCCTATGACCGCCGCGCGCTGGTCAAGCTCAAGACGTCGGCAGCCGACTATGTCGTGCGCGAGGTCCTCGAATCGGCGGTGAAGATGGCGCGGCTGGCGCTGCGCGGGCTGGGGGTCACGCCCGCCGAGATCGACCGGGCGGAGGAGCGGTACCGGTCGCGCGACAAGGAACGGTTGCGGATCCAGGTCGCCGCGTCCGACATCGGCGCGGCGCGGGCAGAGACCGCGCAGCGCTTTCCATGGGGGAATGATCCGCGATGATACCCGTTTCATTCCTCGTGATCGCCGCTGCGCTGTCCGGTGCGATCGCCGTCGCGGCGGGGGCGTTCGGTGCGCATGGTGCGAGCGGGGCGGCGGTCGAATGGCTCAAGACCGGCGCCCAATATCAGCTGATCCATGTCGTCGCTGCGCTGGTGGCGATACGGATGGAAGCGCGCGGGCCGGCCTGGCTGTTCGTCGGCGGCGCGGCGATCTTCGCGGTGACGCTCTATGCGATGGCGCTCGGGGCGCCGCGGTGGCTGGGCGCGGTCACGCCGATCGGCGGCGTCCTGCTCATCGCTGGCTGGCTCTGGCTGGCGTGGAGCGCGCGGGGCTGAGGGGCCCGCGCGGCGCGTTTAGCGCTTCTTGCGACAGGCGTCCGAGCAATAGGTGACATTGTCCCAATCGCGCGCCCATTTCTTGCGCCACGTGAACGGACGCTCGCAAGCCGGGCAGATCTTGGTCGGCAGGTTCTGCTTGGCGACGCCGTTGGGCATTATCGCGCCTCCGCGTCGAGGAAGCCCGCGACGGTCGACAGGTTCACGGTCTTGTCGAGATAGGTCTGGCCGATGCCCCGCGCGAGCAGGAACGGCAGCGTGCCTGCCGCCATCTTCTTGTCATGGCGCATATGATCGACGAGCCGGGCACCGGTCGCCGATATCCCGGCGGCGGCGAGGCCATCGGGCAGCCCGACGGCACGCCAATGCGCCGCGACGCGCGTCGCGTCCTGGCCCGGGCAGATGCCCTGCGCCGCGGAAAAGCGGAAGGCGAGCGCGCATCCTGCGGCCACGCCTTCACCGTGTATCAGCGCCTGCGAAAAGCCCGTCTCGGCCTCCAGCGCGTGGCCGAAAGTATGGCCGAGGTTGAGCAATGCGCGTGTCCCGGTCGTCTCATGCTCGTCAGCGGCCACGATCCGCGCCTTGGCGGCAACGCTGTGCGCGATCGCGTGGGTGCGCAGCGCGACATCGCCCGCGAGCAAGGCAGCGCCGTTCGCCTCGCACCATTCGAAGAACGCGAAATCGTCGATCAGGCCGTATTTCACGACCTCGGCATAGCCCGCGCGCAGCTCGCGTATCGGCAAGGTGTCGAGCAGTTGTGGATCGATCAGCACCATCGCGGGCTGGTGGAAGGCGCCGATCAGGTTCTTGCCCGCGCGCGTGTTGATTGCGGTCTTGCCGCCGACCGAGCTGTCGACCTGTGCCAGCAGCGACGTCGGGATCTGGACGAACTGGCACCCGCGCTTGAGGATCGCACAGGCGAATCCGACGAGATCGCCGATCACGCCACCACCCAAAGCGACGACGTGATCGCCGCGTTCGATGCCGAGGTCGAGCAGCCGGTCGCACAGCGTCTCGAGCGTCGCCCAGCTTTTCGATCCCTCGCCGGGGGGCAGCACGATCGCCTCGCTCGCGACGCCGTTCTGCGTCAGCGAGGCTTGGAGCGTCGCGAGATGACCGGTCAGGTTCGCATCGGTGACGATGGCCATCGTCCGCCCGCGCGCGAGCGGCGCGAGACGCGCCCCGGCGGCGGCGAGCGATCCGGCCTCGATATGGATCGGATAGCTCCGGGCGCCGAGGTTCACGGTGATCGTCGTCATAGTCCGATGGCTTTCAGGATGGACGCAACGGTCGCTTCATGCGGGGCCTTGTTGCTCGCGATGTGGATATGCGCCTTGGCGTAGATCGGGTTGCGGATGCGCGCGAGTTCGGCGAGCACCTGGCCCGCGTCCCGGTTGCGCAGCAGCGGCCGCGTGTTGCGCCGGCCGACCCGCTCGACGAGAATGTCGGGATGCGCGCTGAGCCAGATCGCGGTCGCTTCCGCGAGGATCAGGCTGCGCGTTTCCTCGTTGATGAACGCACCCCCGCCGGTCGCGATGACCTTGGGCTTGCCGTCGATCAGTCGCGCGATCACGCGGCGTTCGCCGTCGCGAAAATACGCTTCGCCGTATTTTTCGAAGATCTCGCTGACGGTCATTCCCGACGCCGCCTCGATCTCGTGATCGGCATCGACGAACGGCAGGCGGAGGCGTTGCGCGAGGCGGCGGCCGACCGTCGTCTTGCCCACGCCCATCAATCCGACGAGGACGAGGGGGCGGCCGCTCCAGGGGGCAATCGGGTTGTGGCTTTGCAACATCGCGGGCCGCGCTATACAGCGACGCTGCGCGGGGGAAACGCCAACCACGTGCGTAATTGCTCTGTTCGCCTTCTTCGTATCCGTCTCAACAAGGTTTTGCGTATGTCCCGCCTGATAGTCTCGGTCGTCGTCGTTCTGGTCGTGGTCATCGGCGGGCTGTTCCTGCTCGCAGGGCGCGCCACCGAACGCCCCCAGACGCAAGTCGAGAAGGCCGTGACGCTTGCGAACCTTTCCTAAGGTCACGCTGGCGGCGCTGGCCGCGACCTGCGCGCTCGCGGCGCTGGCGCCGGCGATCGGGCAGGATCGTCCCGAATCGATCCTGCCCCCGGGTTCGGTGACACGACGCCGGCGCCGGCACCGACCCCGCGGGCACCGTCCTCAGGCGCACCGGCCCAGCCCGCCCGGCCGGCTCCGTCCGGCCAGCCCGGAGCCCCCGCACAACCGGTCGCACCCGTTCCGGCGCCACCAGGCGGTCTGGCGACGATCCAGCCGCTGCCGCCCTCGTCGCCTCCGACGGGGCCGGACGGGGCGCCGATCGTGCCCCCGGTCGGCACACCGGCGCCGATCGATCCCGCGGTCGTCGCGCAATATGAAATGCCGGCCTTCGCGCGCCGCTCGCTCGATCGGGTCGGCGCGATCGGCCAGACCGAAGGCGGCCTTGCGGCAGACGCCTTCGGTGCGGCCGATGGCCCGTATCTCCAGACGCTGATGCGCCGGCTGACCGCGCCGCTGCCGTCGCGGTGGATGTCGATCCTGCTGCGGCGCGTGCTGGTATCGCGCGTCGAGACACCGGCAGGCGTCAACGGCGCGGATTTCGCCGCCGAGCGCGGCTGGCTGTTGCTGCGGATGGGCGAGATCGGTTGCAGCGCGCGCGGTCGTGCAGGGCGTCGACACCGCCAACTACACGCCCAAACTCTATCAGGTGGCGATGAACACCGCGCTGGCGACGGGCGATCCCGGCGGTCTGTGTCCGCTGGTCGACGGCGCAATACAGCGCGTGCCGGCGCGAAGCTGGACGCTGGCGCAGGCGATGTGCGCGGGCCTGTCGGGCGAACCGTCGCGGGCGGGAACGCTGATCACCGCGGCGCGGCGGCGCAACGTCGCCAGCGGCGTCGACATGCTGCTGGCGCAGAAGGTCGTCGGCGCCGGCGGGCAGGGCCGCCAGGCGGTGACGATCGAGTGGGACGGCGTCGATCAGCTGACGACATGGCGGCTCGGGCTGGCGATGGCGACGGGGGTGGTCGTTCCCGATCCGTTGTTCGCCACGGTCGGACCGCAAGCGACCTATTGGCGCGCCTTGTCTCCCGGGCTGACGATCGGCAACCGGTTGGCGGCGGCCGAGGCGGCAGCGGCGCAGGGTGTGCTGTCGAATGCCGCGCTGGTCGACCTGTACGGGGCAGCCGATGGTGACGACAGCGTCCAGAGTGCGGCAACCGCGACCGCGCAGGACCTGCGCACCGCCTATGCCGATCGCAACGCAGAGGCACGGCTGACCGCGCTGCGATCGATCTGGGGGGCGAGCACGGATGCCGCACCCGCCTATGCGCGACTGGTACTGACGGCGCGGGCCGCGGTGCGGATCCCGGCGGCGCTGGGCAAGGGAGATGCCGACCGGCTGGTCGCGTCGATGCTGTCCGCGGGGCTGGACCACAGCGCGTCACGCTGGCTCGGCGTCGTCGATCGCGGCGGGGACGCGTGGGCGATGCTCGTGCTCGCCGACCCCAATCCGGGGGCCCGGTTGAGCTATGGCGATCTCGCCTCCTATTCGGGCGGACCCGGCGATTCGGCGCTGAAGCAGCGGATGCTGTTCGCGGGGCTCGCGGGGCTCGGCAGGCTGAGTGCGGGCGATATCGAGCGGGCGGCACAAGCGCTCGGCGTGCCGATCGGGACGGAAAATGCCTGGACGCGCGCGCTCGACCGCGCGGCGCGCGCGGGACAGCCCGGAACCGTCGCGCTTCTTGCCGCAACCGGTCTGCAGACGGCACGCTGGCATGGTGTCCCGCCCGAGGCGCTGTACCGGATCGTCGCCGCGCTGCGGGCCGTGGGGCTCGAGGGCGAGGCGCGGATGCTGGCCGCCGAAGCGATCGCGCGCGCGTGACCGCGGCGCCGGCCCGACCGCGTGCGCGAGGGCCTCGTGATGCATGACGGCGACGACGACGGCGTCTCCGCCGACACGCTTGCGTCGGGGAGGAGCGCGGACCTCGCCGACCGTGCGCTGATCGACCGGTTTCTCGAGATGATGGCGGCGCAGGCAGGGTCGGCGGCGAACACGATCGCCGCCTATCGCAGCGACCTGTCGCTGGCGTCCAAGATGCTCGATGGCGATCTGGCGACCGCGGATGGCGAGGCGCTCGTCCGGCTCTCGGCGACGTGGCGTGACCTGTCACGCGCGACGATCAGCCGGAAATCGGCCGCACTGCGGCGGTTCTACGGATTTCTTGCCGACGAGGGGCACCGGGAGGACGATCCGGGCAAGGCGCTGCCCCGGCCCGGAACGGCCCGGTCGCTCCCCAAGATCCTGGGGCATGACGACGTCGACCGGCTGTTCGCGGCGATCGTCGCGCGAATCGGGCGCGATCCACCCGACCCGCGCGATGTACGACTGTCGTCGCTGATCGAGCTGCTCTACGGCTCCGGCCTGCGCGCGACCGAGCTGATCAGCCTGCCGCGCAATGCGGTGCACCCCGATCGACCGTTCGTCATCCTGCGCGGCAAGGGCGGGCGCGAGCGGCTGGTGCCCATATCCGATCGCGCGCGCGCCGCCGTCGCGCTCTGGCGCGCGCATGTCCCCGTCGATTCACCTTGGCTGTTCCCCTCGGGCAAGCGGCATCTGTCGCGCATCCGCCTGTACCAGCTGGTCAAGGCACTCGCTGCCGAGGCAGGGGTGCCGCCCGACCGCGTGAGCCCGCACGTGCTGCGCCACGCCTTTGCCACGCACCTGCTTGCCGGCGGGGCCGATCTGCGCGCGCTGCAGGCGATGCTGGGCCATGCCGATATCGCCACCACCGAGATCTATACGCATGTCGAAGCGAGCAAACTGGTCGAACTGGTCAATACGCGCCACCCGCTGAACGACGCCGCGAACCCGCCCCGCGTTGACGTTCAAGTCCGCGAGCCGTAACCGGCGCGGATGCCAAGCTTCCTCGACTTCGAGAAACCGATCGCCGAACTGCAGGGGCGGATCGACGAACTCCGTGACACCGCGACCGACGGCAGCGTCGATCTGTCCGCCGACATCGCCCGTCTGCAGGCCAAATCGGACAAGCTCCTGAAGGATACGTTCGCCCGGCTGACGCCGTGGCAGAAGACGCAGGTCGCGCGTCATCCAGAGCGTCCGCACTTCAAGGATTACGTCGCCGCGCTTTTCGACGAGTTCATCCCGCTCGCGGGCGACCGGGCGTTCGGTGACGACCAGGCGATCCTGGGCGGGTTCGCGACGTTCCGCGGGCGCAGGATCATGGTGCTGGGGCACGAGAAGGGCGACGATACCGCCAGCCGTCTCCGCCACAATTTCGGCATGGGCAAGCCCGAGGGCTATCGCAAGGCGATCCGTCTGGTCGAGCTGGCGAACCGCTTCGGATTGCCGATCGTGACGCTGGTCGACACCTCGGGCGCGTTCCCCGGGATCCAGGCCGAAGAACGCGGCCAGGCCGAGGCCATCGCGCGCTCGACCGAGGCGTGCCTCAACGCCGGCGTCCCGATCGTTTCGGCGATCGTCGGCGAGGGCGGGTCGGGCGGCGCGGTCGCGCTGGCCGCGGGTAATCGCGTGCTGATGTTCGAACATGCCGTGTATTCGGTGATCAGCCCCGAGGGCTGCGCGTCGATCCTGTGGCGGACCGCGGACAAGGCACCCGAGGCGGCCGAGGCGATGCGGATCACCGCGCAGGACCTGAAGACGTTCGGCGTGATCGACACCGTCGTCGCGGAACCGCTCGGGGGTGCCCACCGCGATTCGGCAACGGCGATCGACGCGCTCGGCACCGCGATCTCGGCCGCGCTCGACGAGCTCGTGCCGCTATCGGCGGGGGATCTGCGCAAGGAGCGTCAGGCGAAGTTCCTCAAGATGGGACGCCTCTGAGCGTTCCTGCCGGGCAGGGCGTCCAAACGAAAATGGGCGGCGGATCCTGTGATCCGCCGCCCATTCGCTGTGCAATCCGGTAAAGGATCGCGGAGGATCAACCAGCCGTCATCTTGCTGCTGACGTTGTTGAAGGTCTTGTTCAGGCTCGTGCCCAGACCCTGCATCGCGGCGATGGCTGCGACGGCGATCAGTGCGGCGATCAGGCCGTACTCGATTGCGGTCGCGCCCTTGTTGTCCTTGAAAAGCTTGCGGATCATCTGCATTCCGGTCTCCATCGTTAAAAAGCTTCAGTCACCCGGCCGGCCCGGATCGACCGGAACAGCAATTCCGATCCCTAGGCGCGAGCGATTGAGAAATTCTTAAAACCGCAAATCTTTCGTATGCTTAGCGGGCGGCCGCGACCCGGGTGTGGAGCATGTTCCACAGGGACGAGGTGCTGTCGGCGAGCATCACAAGCCCCGTCATCATGCCGAGCACGACGAGGGCCAGGATCAGGCCATATTCGACCGCCGTCGCCCCGCGGAGGTTCCCGAGCAGCGTGGTGGCCACACGCAGGACGCGGGCACAGACTGGCTTTACGCTTCGGAGTTTCGGCCTCATGCCGCGTCGTAATAGAGTCAGGAGCTTAACGAATGGCCAATGATACTGCGCTGTTGCCCGTCGTCGCGGCGGCGTTGGTCGACGCGGATGGTCGCGTACTGTTGCAGCAGCGACCCGCGGGCAAATCGCTTGCCGGGCTCTGGGAATTTCCCGGGGGAAAATCGAGCCGGGCGAGACGCCCGAGGACGCGCTGATCCGCGAACTTGAGGAGGAACTGGCGATCATGGTGCCGCATGCGTGCCTCGCGCCGGCGGTCTTCGCGAGCGCGCCGCTGGGCGACCGGCACCTGCTGCTGCTGCTGTTCGTCACGCGGAAGTGGACGGGCGTTCCGCGCGCGCTCGAGGCGGACGCGCTGCGGTGGGTCCATCCGCGTGACATGCACGACCTGCCGATGCCGCCTGCCGACAAGCCGCTCATCGGCCTGCTGGACGCGCTGCTATAGCTGTACCGAAAAATCTGGTCAGCTGATCGAATACTGGATCGGCTTGAACGATCCGCCGTTCGACTGCAGCGCCGAGCACGCGGTCAGTCCGATGATCAGGTCCATCTCGGCGCGGAACGTGATCGTATCCCCGGCGCGGCTGAGTGGCGGCTCGACCGTGAACGCGCCCGTCGACCCGTCGATCGGCACGTTCATGAAACAGTTGAACGCGGTGGGGATCGCGTCGGGCTCCACGCCATAAGGCGCCAGCGCTTCGGCGAGATTGCCGAAGCATCCGCGGTGTGGATCGGTATCGCCGTAGATGATGGCGAAGGTTTCACGCGAGCACGGCGTCAGCAGGAAGTCGTGCCGCCCCACGTCGTCGCCGATGATGTCGAGCATCACGTTGCTGCGGTTCGAATAGAGCCGATCCCCCGTCGTGAGGTACAGTCGGCTGGCGTAATCGAGCGTACGCCCCGACGAGATCACTTCGCGTATGTCCGTACGGCTGTACGCGAGGAGATCCGCGACCTGACGGCCTTCGGGATCGATGACGGTCAGAGTCTGGCCGCGATCGAGCGTGAACCCGGCGCCGGAGCGCGGTGCAATCGTATCAACCATGCGCGCTGCTCCGCTTGAAGGGACATTTCCACGAGTCGTCGACGACCCGGCCGCTATATTGCCGCGCTTCGCTCGATTCTCCGTGACGCGCGAGCATCGGGTTCATCGTCCCCGCCAGTTGCAGATCGCGATCGAGGATCGACGTCCGCAGCTTGTCATAGCGTTGCTGCGTGCGCAGCACCTCGAACTGGTCGTGCAGGTTGAACACCATCGCCGGCGTCTGGAACCGGCGCGCGGGGCGGCTCGCATTGGGGTGAAGGCCGACGACAAAAAATGCCTCGCCCGAAAAGCTCAGCGAGAAATGCGGATCATCCGGATCGGCGCTCACCGACGGATCGGGGCGGTTGCCCAGCCATTCGTCCTTGTCGCTGAGCGACTGCGCGCGCGCCCAGAGATGCGCTTCGAATTCCTCTTCGCTCAGCTGCTCGGGGCCTTCGAACAGCACGACCATCGTGCGGAAGATGGCGCGATCCTTCTGGTATTTTCGTACCGTGTCGGCGAGCATCGGGAGGATCCGCAGATCGTCCCAGGCCGAGCGCACATCGCGGGCGACGACGATGTCCATCTGCCCGCGACCAAGCGCGGATTTGGCGCCGACGCACGGAAAGGCGGTAGCCTGAACCGTCGCGATGAACGCCTGGGCGAGAGGGTGGTCATTTTGGGTCTGGGGGAGATACATGCCGACGCCGAACAGTCCACGACGCACAAGGTTTCATCTGCGAGCGGAGTCGTTGACCTCGATCAGTCAGAAAACTTGCAGCCGGCATACTTCAGTTCGTACAGGCAGGCGTAGACAGCCGGCGGCTTACAGGCAGGGTGGACGGGCGATGGCGACCGCAAAGGGATGGGGATGCTGACAGGTAAGTTTCTACTAGGTCGCGGTCGGGATGAATTGACCGAAAACGAGGCCATGATCCTCGAAAACAGCGTCCATGACGTCAAGACGATGCCCGGCCGGTTCCGGCTCGTCCGCGCAGGCGAACCCGTGGAAACGAGCACGTTGCTGCTCGAGGGGTTCATCTGCCGCTACATGGACGACCGTGACGGGCTGCGGCAGCTCGTCGCGGTGCACGTCCCCGGCGATTTCGTCGACCTGCACGCCTTCCCGATGAAGCGGCTCGATCACGACGTCGCGACGCTGGGACCGGTCAAGGTCGCGTTGTTCGAACATGCCACGCTCCAGACGATCACCGAAAACCACCCGCATCTCACGCGGATGCTGTGGTTCAGCACGTTGCTCGACGCCGCACAGCACCGCGAATGGATCTTCCGGATCGGACGACTGGGCGCGGAAGGCCGCATCGCGCACCTGTTCTGCGAGATCTATACGCGGTTGCAGATGGTCGGACTGGCCAGCGACGGTCGGTTCACGCTGCCGATGACGCAGCCGGACCTGGCCGAGGCCTGCGGCATCACCGGGGTCCATGTGAATCGTGTCCTGCGGATGCTTCGCGAGCGCAACTTGTTGACTTTCAAGGCAAATGCTGGACACATCATTGACTTCCCGGCGCTTGCCAAGATCGGCGAATTCGTTCCGGACTATCTGTATGGCAAGGCCGAAACCGAGTCGGGAGCGTCTCATGATCGATAGAATGAAATCCGAAGACACGCCGGGCGTTGCCGCCGCGGAAAGCGGCGAAGTGACGCTGGACGGCCCCGATGGCGTGGCGATCACCTTCAGCCCCGCGGCAGCGCGCGAAACGGGTCAGCGCTTGATCCAGGCGGCCGATATGGCCGACAAGCAGCGCAGGGATGCTGCAATGGCCCCCGGTGGCGATGTGGGGGATGGCGATGACGACGAGGGTGATGAATAGCCTGAGGGCTACGGTCCGGCAGGCGGATCGAACGCGGCGGTTCTCCTGGCGCGGCCTGGCGAGCATGGTGCCGCTCGCCGTCGCCGTCTCTGCGGCCGCACCAGCGGCGGGACAGGAGGCCGCTGCCGCACCAGCGGCGCGGTCTTCGGCGTACGACAGCGTCGACCCGATGATCGGCACCGGCGGCGAGGGGCATACGTTCCCGGGCGCCAGCGCGCCGTTCGGCATGGTGCAGCTGAGCCCGGACACCGATACCGGGTGCGAGATCCGCAAATGCTATGCGCACGCCGCGGGCTATCGCTACGACGACCCGACCATCCAGGGTTTCAGCCACACGCATTTCTCGGGCGCCGGGCATTCCGATCTGGGTGACATCCTGGTGATGCCGATGTCGGGCGACGTGACGTCGTTCGATCCGGGGGATCCGGCGAAACCGGGGACGGGATACCGGTCGCGGTTCAGCCATGCGAGCGAGATCGCGCAGCCGGGCTATTACGCGGTCACGCTCGACGACGCGAAGGTGCGTGCCGAGATGACCGCCGGGACGCGGATCGGCGTGCATCGCTATCGCTTCCCCGCGGCAACCGCCGCGCATCTGATCATCGACCTGCGCAGTTCGCTTTATGCGTACCCCGGCAAGATCCTCTGGTCGTCGTTGCGGCTGCGCGCCGACGGGACGCTGACCGGGATGCGCGAGACCCGCGGCTGGGCGCCGGGGCGCAAGCTGTTCTTCGCCATGCGCTTTTCCAAGCCGATCACCGCGCACGCGTTCGTCAACCGAGAGACGGACGTACCGTATAGGGGCTTCCAGGGACCGGGGCGCGGCACCGATGCGGTTCCCGAGCTGCTCGGTCGCGCGCTCGAGGCGCGGCTCGATTTCGGGCCGCTCGATGCGCCGCTCGAGGTGCGCGTCGCGGTGTCGGGGGTCGACGAGGCGGGCGCGATCGCCAATCTCGACAGCGAACCGGGCGGGTTCGACGCGGTTCGCGCCGCGACGCGGTCCGCCTGGACCCAGGCGCTCGACGCGGTCGCGATCGCCGCCGCGCCGAAGATGCGGACGAACGTCTATACCGCGCTGTACCACAGCCTGCTCGCCCCCAGCGTCTGGAGCGATGCGGATGGCCGGTTCCGCGGTCCGGACGATCAGGTGCACAAGGCCGACGGCTACACCGTCCGATCGACGTTTTCGCTATGGGACACGTTCCGCGCCGAGCATCCGCTGCTGACGCTCGTACAGCCCGCACGGACCAGCGACGATATCGTCCGGTCGCTAATCGCAAGCCGGACGTTCAGCCCGCACGGGATCCTGCCGGTATGGCAGTTCGCCGGACGCGAGACGTGGACGATGATCGGCTATCATGCGGTTCCCGTCATCGCCGATGCCTATCTGAAGGGCGTGCAGGGCTATGATGGCAATGCGGCGCTCGACGCGATGGTCGCGAGTGCGGACTATGCCCCCTATGGCGGGCTCGGCGACTATATCGCGCAGGGCTATGTCCCGATCGATAAGGAGCCGGAGGCGGCGTCGAAGACGGTCGAATATGCCTATGACGACTGGACGATCGCGCGGATGGCCCGCGCGCTGGGACGGAACGACGTCGCCGCGCGGTTCGAGAAGCGCGCGGGCAACTGGCGCAACAGCTTCGACGTCAAGACCGGGTTCCTGCGCGCGCGCAAAAGCGACGGCAGCTTTCGCGTCCCGTTCGACCCGACCGCGATCAATTACGGATCGGACTATACCGAGGGCAATGCCTGGCAATATTCCTGGTTCGTGCCGCACGACCAGGGCGGGCTGTTCCGCCTGCTCGGCGGCGACAGGAAGGTCGTCGCCAAGCTCGATGCGATGTTCGACTTCGACAATTCAAAGATCGACTACAGCCATGCCGAGGATATCGCCGGGCTGATCGGCCAATATATCCATGGCAACGAACCCAGTCATCACGTCGCCTATCTCTATGACTTCGCAGGACAACCCTGGCGGACGCAGGAGCGGTTGAAGCAGATCGTCGAGAGCCAGTACAAGCCGACGCCGGACGGGCTGTCGGGCAATGACGATCTGGGCCAGATGTCCGCCTGGCTCGTCTTTACCGCGCTTGGCTTCTATCCGGTGGCGCCGGGCACCGGCGAATATGTCATCGGCCGCCCGTTCGTCGATCGCGCGGCGTTGACGGTCCCCGGCGGCAAGACGTTCACGATCGTTGCGGACGGACTGACGCCCGCCAACGCCTATGTCGGGCGCGTCACGCTGAACGGAAAACCGCTCGCGAAAAGCGTCGTCACCCACGCGCAAATCCTCGCCGGCGGCGAATTGCGGTTCGTCATGCAAGCCAAACCCAACGTGAAATGGGCGACGAGCAAGGCTGCGCGTCCCTATTCGATGACGCCCTATTAACCGCGCCGCGATGACTTCGCGCACCGCCCACTTTTCGAGGCGGGCGGTGCACGGGGTTTCGCCACGCAACTTTATTGCTATGCTGCGGCCAACATCGTCCGGGAGAACCATGTGCATTTTCTACCTCTCGTCTTCAGTGCAGCTGCGCTGATGGCGTCTACGTCCGCGATCGCGCAAACTGGTGCGGCGCCTGTCGCGCCCGCCGCCAACCCCCTGCTCGCCGACTGGACGGGCCCGACCGGCGGCGTGCCGCCCTGGGACAAGGTTCGACCCGAGCTGTTCCCACAGGCGTTCGAGACCGCGCTCGCCGAGCGCACGGCCGAATATCGCAAGATCGCGGACAATCCGGCCAAGCCGAGTTTCGCCAACACGATCGTGCCGATGCAGCTGGTCGGCAAGCGCTATGGCCAGGTGATGACGCTGTTCGGCGTGATGACCAGCAACATGAACACGCCCGCGTATCAGAAGCTCGACCGCGAATGGTCGCCGAAATTCTCCGCCGCGTCGGATGCGATCACGTTCGACAAGCCGCTCTTCGCGCGGATCCAGGCGATCTACGACGCGCGCAATTCGAGCGGGCTGAACGCACAGCAGATTCGGCTCGTGACGCGGATCTACGACAGCTATGTCCGTCAGGGCGCCAAGCTGAACGATGCGCAGAAGGCGCAGCTGTCGCAGTACAACCAGCAGCTTGCGACGCAGTTCTTGACATTCGGCGAGAAGCTGCTCGCGGACGAGAGCAAGGCGATCTCGGTCACCGACGAGGCGCAGCTCGCGGGGCTTCCCGACAGCGTGAAGGCGGTCGCCAAGGCCGCCGCGGCCGAGCGCAAGCTGCCGGGCTACGCGATCGTCAACACGCGCTCCGCGGTCGATCCGGTGCTGACCTACGCCACCGACCGCGCGCTGCGTGAGAAGGTGTGGCGCGCGTTCGTCAATCGCGGCGATAACGGCGATGCCAACGACACGAACGCGACGATCGCGCAGATCGTCAAGCTGCGTGCCGACCGCGCGCACCTGCTCGGGTTCAAGACGCATGCCGACTGGCGGATGCAGGACACGATGGCCAAGACGCCCGCCGCGGCGATGGACCTGATGATGCGCGTCTGGCCCGCCGCCAAGGGGCGCGTCGCCGAGGAGGTGGCCGACATGCAGAAGATCGCCGGCGCTTCGCTGACGATCGAGCCGTGGGATTACCGCTTCTATCAGGAGAAGGTGCGTAAGAGCCGCTACGATCTCGATCAGGCGCAGCTGAAGCCGTATTTCGAGCTCGGCAACATCATCCAGGGGTCGCTCTACGCCGCCAACCGGCTCTACGGTCTGAATTTCAAGGAGATCACCGGCACCGTTCCGGTGTTCGAGCCGAACATGCGCGTGTGGAGCGTGACGGACAAGGCCGGCAAGGATGTCGGGCTGTTCTACCGCGACGACTTCGCGCGGACGGGCAAGCGGTCGGGCGCCTGGGCGAACACCTATCGCGGCCAGCGCGGCCTTGCCCCGGCACAGCTCGTGCTGTCGTCGAACAACAACAACTTCGCCAAGGGCGCACCCGGCGAGCCGATCCTGATCAGCCTCGACGATGCGCAGACGCTGTTCCACGAATTCGGCCACGCGATCCACGCGATGCTGCAGAACGTCGAATATCCGGGACTTGCCGGCACGCCGCGTGATTTCGTCGAATATCCGAGCCAGGTGAACGAGCATTGGCTGCTGACCCGCGACGTGCTCGACAAATATGCGCGGCATTACCAGACCAAGGCCGCGATGCCGCAGGACCTGCTCGACAAGATCGAGAAGTCGCGGACGTTCAACCAGGGGTTTGCGACCGCCGAATATCTGTCGTCGGCGATCGTCGACATGAAGATCCACACCGTCGCGGACGGCGTGATCGATCCCGACAAGTTCGAGGCGGCGACGCTTGCCGAGATCGGCATGCCCAAGCAGCTGGTGATGCGTCACCGCGTGCCGCAGTTCCAGCATCTGTTCTCGTCCGACAGCTATTCGGCGGGCTATTACAGCTATTTGTGGTCCGAGACGATGGACGCCGACACGTTCGCGGCGTTCGAGGAAGCGGGCAGCCCGTGGGACAAGCCGACCGCGGACAAGTTCGCGCGCATCCTGCTGTCGACGGGGAACGAGACCGATCGCGCCGAAGCCTATCGCGCGTTCCGCGGCCGCGATCCGGACGTCAACGCACTGCTGAAGAAACGGGGCTTCGATCCCACGCAGGCCGGGAAGGGCGCAAACTGATGGCACCCGATCAGAAGACACGCCTCAAGGCGATCATCGGCGGATCGACCGGCAACCTCGTCGAGTGGTTCGACTGGTATGTCTATTCGGCGTTCACGCTGTATTTCGCGCCGCATTTCTTCCCGTCGACGGACCGCACCGCGCAGTTGCTGAGCGCGGCGGCGATCTTTGCGGTGGGCTTCCTGATGCGGCCGATCGGCGCGTGGATCATGGGGGTCTATTCGGATCGCCACGGCCGCAAGGCGGGGCTCACGGTCGCGGTCACGCTGATGTGCGCAGGCTCGCTGATCATCGCGTGTACGCCGGGATACGAGACGATCGGCGTGTTCGCGCCGATCATGCTGGTGATCGCGCGCCTTATGCAGGGGCTGTCGGTCGGCGGCGAATATGGCGCGTCGGCGACGTATCTGACCGAGATGGCGGGCAAGGATCGCCGCGGCTTCTTCTCGTCGTTCCAGTATGTCACGCTAATTTCAGGCCAGCTGCTCGCGATCTGCGTACTGCTGGTGCTGCAGTCGACGATGAGCGAGGCGGCACTCGATTCCTGGGGCTGGCGCATACCGTTCGCGATCGGTGCGGTCCTGGCCGTGGTCGTGTTCTACATCCGCCGCGGGCTGGCCGAAACGCAGAGCTTCGAGAATGCCAAGTCCGAGGCGGGCGACGGCAAGCCGAAGTCGGGCTTCCTCCAGCTCGTCACCAAGCATCCGCGCGAGACGATGACGGTGATGCTGCTGACCGCGGGCGGTACGCTCGCCTTCTATGCCTACTCGATCTACATGCAGAAGTTCCTGGTCAACACCAGCGGGTTCAGCCGCGAAGTGGCGAGCCAGATCAACGCGGCCACGCTGTTCGTGTTCATGCTGTTGCAGCCGGTCGCGGGCGGTCTGTCGGACCGGGTCGGGCGCAAGCCGCTGATGATCGCGTTCGGCATCGCCGGTGTGTTGTTCACCTATCCGATCTTCACCGCGCTCGAGACCGCGACCAATCCGATCTATGCCGGGTTGCTCGTGATGGCGGCGCTGGTGATCGTGACGGGCTATACGTCGATCAACGCCGTCGTGAAGGCAGAGTTGTTCCCGGCGCATATCCGCGCGCTGGGCGTCGCCTTGCCCTATGCGCTCGCCAACACGCTGTTCGGCGGGACCGCCGAGGTCGTCGCGCTGAAGTTCAAGGATGCCGGGTTCGAACGCGGCTTCTACTGGTATGTGACCGCGATGATCGCGGTGTCGCTGGTCGTGTATCTGATGATGAAGGATACGCGGACGAACAGCCAGATCGTCGAGGACTGACGCCCGCACACCCACTCCGTCATCCTGACGAAAGTCAGGATCCAGAGCCCAATGACGTAGCGGTCGTGGTTCTGGATCCTGGGTCGAGCCCAGGATGACGGATCGGGGCAGGCGTGCACGCCCGGCCTCGCCTCAGCGCGGCAATTCTATGATCGCGTCGAGCCCGCCGCCCACGCGGTTTACAAGGCGGATCTCGCCGCCGGCCTCGCGGATGATGGCGCGGGCGAGCGCTAGGCCCAGCCCGATCCCCCCGGTTTCGCGGTTGCGCGACGTCTCGAGCCGGGTGAACGCATCGAACACGTCGCCCATCCGGTCCTCGGGGATCCCGGGCCCCTGGTCAGCGACGACGATCGCGACCGCACGCGCGTCCGCCTCGACGCGGACCTCTGCCGATCCACCGTATTTGACCGCGTTCTCGATCAGGTTGCGGACCGCGCGACGGATCAGCGACGGCCGCAAATGCATCCGCAGCCGGTCCGCCTCGACGAACGTCACGTCGTCGCCGATATCGCGGAAATCCTCGACCACCGCGTCGACCAGTGCGGCCAGATCGACATCGGTCGGTGGCTCGCTCGGGCGACCCAGCCGGGCGAGCGACAGGATGTCGTCGAGCGTGCGGTTCATCTCGGCGATCGTCTCGGTCATCCGTGCGCGATCGGTATCGTCGTCGACCGATTCGATGCGGACCCGCAATGCCGCGAGCGGGGTGCGAAGGTCGTGGCCGATCGCGCCGAGCATCCGATCCTTCTCGTCGAGCATCGCCGTGATGCGCAGCCGCAGCGCATTGAACGCGACGATCAGCGCGGCGACGTCGTCAGGCCCGTGCGGCGACAGCGGCACACCGGGCTCGCCGGGGCGAAAGCGTTCCGCCGCCTCGCGCAGGTCGCGCAACGGCCGGGACATCCGCCGCACGATCCAGAGCACGGGGAGCAGAACGACGCCGTAGAGGATCGCGGTCTGCGTCAGCACGGCGATCAGAAGTCGCCAACCCGGTTGCGGCCAGGGCGCGGTGATCGCCAGCCAGCCATGGCCCGGCTGCTCTACCGCGATCAGCAACGTGCTGCCCTGCCGGTCGGACCGGTGATCGGCGGACGTGGTATCGGATGCCTTCTGGCCGTTCCGGTGCCGCGACCGGTTGGAGTCATCGTCCTCGGGGCGCAGCCCGGTATCGATCCGCCCCACCACGACACCTTGATCGGCGAGCTGACGGCGAAGCTCCGCGGCGACCTCCGGATGGCGTTCGGTCGTGCCGTGCCTGATCGGATTGGCGGGCAGGCGCCGGATCCGCCCACGATCCGCGGTGAGAACGCGGCCGCCATGTGCCTCGCGGTCGAGCGCATCGGCAATCCGCGTCGCGACCGGACGCGTCGCCTGCGCGAGGCGAAACTCCGCACGGTCGCGCAAGATGAGCGTGAAGTTGATCGCCTGCGCGACGAACAGCGCGATCGCGATGAGCAGCGCCATCTGGCCTGCGAGGCTGCGCGGCCAGGGGCGGGTGCGGATCGCGGGGGACCGGCTCAAAGGCGGATGACCTCGGCGGCGAGCGTATAGCCGCCGCCCCAGACGGTCTTGATCAGTTCGGGCGTCTTGGCATCCGCTTCGATCTTGCGGCGCAGGCGGCTGACCTGGTTGTCGATCGCACGGTCGAACGCTGCGGCCTCGCGTCCCTGTGTCAGGTCGAGCAGCTGGTCGCGCGTCAGGACCTGGCGCGGTCGCGTGACGAGCGCGAGCAGGAGGTTGTATTCGCCGGTCGACAGCGGCACCGAGACGCCCTCGCGATCGACGAGCGCGCGTTCGCCCGATTTCAGCACCCAGCCGGCAAAGGCGTAGGAATTGGCCTCGGGGGCGTGCTGCCGTGCACCGCCTGCCGTCGCACGGCGGAGAATGACCTTCACGCGCGTCGCGAGTTCGCGCGGAGAGAAGGGCTTCACGACATAATCGTCGGCGCCCATCTCGAGCCCGATGATCCGGTCGGTCTCCTCCGCGCGCGCGGTCAGCAGGATGACGGGGACGTCGCTGGTCGCGGCGATGTGCCGGCACAGGCTCAGCCCGTCCTCGCCCGGCATCATAATGTCGAGGATGACGAGATCGATCGCATAGGCGGTCAGCCGCGTCCGCGCGCTTTCCGCATCGCCCGCCTGCGTGACGCGGAACCCCTGTTTGCTCAGATAGGCAGCCAAAGGCTCACGGATCGAACGCTCGTCGTCGACGAGCAACAGATGCGGCATGTCTCCCATGGGGGCGACGTCTAGCATGGTGCGTGTCCATGTGAAGCGTCGGACGGATTTGCTCCGTCCGACGTGTGGGTGTCATTCGCCGGTCGTCGCCGCGTCAGCCCGATCGGCCTCGTCCAGAGTCGGCAAAGCGGTCGCGCCCATCGCATGGTGCCGACCGCGGCCGGGACCACGCCGCATCGCGCGACCACCCGGGCGTTCGCTCGCGTCGAGGCGGCCATCGCGGTTGGCGTCCATCCGGTCGAAGCGTTGCGCGGCGCGGTCGCTGAACTCGGCGCGGGTCACCACGCCGTCGTCGCGGCCGGCGCCGGCGCGCTGACGATCTGCGCGGCCCATGCCGCCCCGTGCGCCCCGATCGGGGTCGCGACGAGCATTGGCGTGATCCGCTCCCGCAGCCCCGCCCTGCGCCGCCCTGCGCTGTTCGCGGCGCTCGCGCATCGCCTCACGCCGTTCTTCGCGGAAGCTGCGTCGCTCCGCCGCAGTTAGGATGCCGTCGCCGTCCGAGTCCATCCGGGCGAACCGCGCATCGGCGTCCGCGATCGCCTCGGCGCGCGTCACCGCGCGCATCGGGCCACCGCGCCGTTGCGGACCGCGATTCATCATCTCCGGGCGAGCCGGGGCGGTGGTCTCCTGGGTCTGTGTGGCGAGCGTCGCCGACAATGCGGCGCGATTGGCGGCGGCGGTGTCGGCGCGGCTGCTCGGTGCCGCGGGGGCGGATTGCGCGGCGCAGGCGGTGGCCGCGATGGTGCCGGCGGTAAACGCCAGGGTCAAAATGGTCTTGCGCATCTGCGATCTCCGGTCGGGTGGGGGCGATCCCCATCGAATGTCCGACGTCTGGGCTCAGGCTGTCGCATGGCTATGTCACCCCGTCGGCAAAGTGTCGCAACTTGTCCCAGTGCAGGTTCAGTGCGCGCCGGAGTGATGGCTCGGTGTGCAAGTCAGGCGAAGATCGCGACGCTCTGCATCTGTTCGGCGATCGGCAGCCCGTCGGCGTTCCAGATCGCCATGGTCTGGCTCGAACTCCCGGCATGGACATAGTCGGTCGTCGCACGCAGCAGCCACCAGCCGTCACGCGTCGTCGGCTGCGGCCCGAGGATGTTGAGCAGCCAGGTCATCGAGCTGAGCGGGGCGGGGCCGCCGAGCAGCTTGAGCGCGGAGGGCGGCAGGCAATCCGCCACCGCGATCAGTTCCACCATCGGGTCGAGCCCGTCACGATCGGCAAGCCTTGCCCAACGCAGCCATTCAGCCGCGCCGACCCCATCGTCGCGCCGGTCCACCAGGTCGAAATTCTGCGAGAAGGCGACGCCGCGATGCCCGCGATAGGTCGCCGTTTCAGAATCGGGCGCGGGAAACTCGGGGGTCGCGCCCGTCCGGTGATCGATCACCGACTCGATCGCGCGCATGAACACGAACGTCGCGCGCAGCCCGAGACCTGCGGCACTCTCCACGTCGACCTGGATGAACGCGGCATTCCGCCCGCGGCGCAACCGGCTGGCGCGCAGCGTGATCGCGCCCGACAAGGGGCCGATGAACGCGATCTGTGCCGAACGCAGCGGTGGCAGGTCGGAGTCGGATCGTTGCGCCACGTGCAGCGCCAGCGCGGCTGAAAAGCCCCCATAGGCCGTCCGCCCCTGCAGCCAGTTCTCGGGGATGCTCCCGCGCCAGCCGTCGTCAACGGGTTCGAGCGCCGCGATGGCCTGTCCGAGACTCGTCATGCGCCCAGCAACCGGTCACGAAGCTCGCGCTTGAGCACCTTGCCGATCGCGCTGCGCGGCAGCTCGGCGACGGCGTGGATGCCCGCCAGACGCTGCGTCTTGCCAAGCTGCGCGTTGGTCCAGGCAAGGATCGCGGCGGGGTCGGCGTCATGCGTCCGCGGAACGATGATTGCCACCGGCGTCTCGCCCCACGCCTCTGACGGCATGCCCACCACCGCGCAGTCGGCGACGTCGGGATGGCGGGCCAATATAGCCTCGAGATCGGACGGATAGACGTTGAAGCCGCCGGAAATGACTAGGTCCTTCTTTCGGTCGAGCAAAGTCAGGAAGCCGTCCGCGTCGAACCGCCCGACATCGCCGTGGCGGATGTAGCGGTTGCCCGCCGCATCATACCATTCCGCCTCGCGCGTCGCCTCGTGGCGACCATGATAGCCATTCATCATCGCGGGGCTTCGGCCGACGACCTCTCCGGTCTCGCCCGGCGCGACCTCGTTGCCGTTATCGTCGATCAGCCTGATCTCGTGGCCCGGCATCGGCTGGCCGACCGTGTGCAGCTTCGTCGGGTTCGCACTTGCGTTCAAAGCGCAGCTCGCGCCGCCTTCGGTCATGCCGTAGAATTCGACGAGCAGGCCGGGCCACCGTGCGACGACATCGGCCTTGAGAGCGGCGGAGAAGGGCGCGCTGGTGCTGGTCTTGAAGCGGAATGCGGACAGGTCGAAATCGGCGAAATCGGGCAGCGCCATGATCCGCTGATACTGGACGGGAACGAGCATCGTGTGCGTCGCACGGTGACGCTCGGCAAGCACGAGATAGGTGCGCGCATCGAACTTGCCCATCAGCACGACCGTCCCGCCCCAGCCAAGTGTCGGCAGCACGCTGACCAGCGTCGTGTTCGAATAGAGCGGCGTCGCGATCATCGTGACCGCGGTGTCGAACCCGGCCGCGGCGTTGCGCGCGATATGCGCCCAGCGCATCGCGTGGCTCTGGACGATCCCCTTCGGCGTCCCCGTGGTGCCCGACGAGTAGATGATGTTGAACGCGTCCTCCGGGACGATCGACACGTCTGGCGCGACCGCATCCTCCGCGGCCAGCCACGCCTCGAACCGCTGCGGCCCGGACGGGACCTGCGGATCGGCATCGGTCGGGCCGGGGGCGGAAGCAGGATCACCTGCGCGGTGACATGCATCGGCCGAAGCACGTCCGCCTGCTCGGCATCGACGAAGACGATCGGCGCGCCGCTGTCGGCGATCATCGCGCCGATCGCATCGGGCGTGGCGGAGGGCGCGATCGGCGTCGCGACGCAGCCCGCGCGTACCGCACCGAGGAAAACCGCCATATACTCGACCGACGGCGCGGCGACGATCGCAACCGCCATGCCCTTGGCAACGCCGTCACGACGCAACGCGCTGGCGACCCGGTCCATCAGGCGGTCGAGCGTCGCATAGTCGATCGCATGGCGGGAATCCGCGAGTGCGAGCAAGTTTCCGCGTTCGCGGCCATGCGCGTGGATCAGATCGGGGAGCGTGGCAAAGCCCGTGGCGAGCATGTCGGCGGCGGTCGTCATCGATCCCTGGCTATGCGAATTATCGCGCGAATGCCATACGCCATGTTCGAAAACCCGAATCGTGAAGGCTCTTGCCCATGCTGTTCTACGATAGCGCGTCACCGGCCCCCAATCCGCGCCGGGTCCGGATATTCCTCGCCGAGAAGCACGTCCGGGTGCCGATGGCGCAGGTCTCGATCCCGAAGGCCGAGCACAAGGCGGCGGCGTATCTCGCGGTGAACCCGCATGGGCAGACGCCGGCGCTCGCGTTCGACGATGGCCGCGTGCTGACCGAGAGTGTCGCGATCTGCCGCTATTTCGAGGCGCTGCATCCCGACCCGCCGCTGTTCGGGCAGGGGGCGCTCAACATCGCCGAGGTCGACATGTGGACGCGCCGCGTCGAGATGCGGCTGATGACGCCGCTCGGGCTCGTCTGGCAACATACGCATCCGTGGACCGCGCGGATCGTGAAGCCGCAATATACCGAGTTCGGCGAGACGCAGCGCCCGCGCGTGCTCGCGGCGATGGCAGAGTTCGACCACGCGCTGAGCGGCGGATCGTGGCTCGACGGCGTGCGGTACACGATCGCGGACATCGTGCTGCTGACGACGATCGACTTCGCGACCTTCGTGGGCATCCCCATGCCGGGCGAGCTGGGCAATCTGACGGACTGGCACCGCCGGGCCTCCGCGCGGCCCAGCGCGCAGGCCTAGCAGCGGACAGGCGTCACCGATATCGAGGCGGCGGCCCCGACTTTGGTCGGGGATGATCGAGATTGCCGAAACTTCCTTTGCAACACGTCGGCAAAGCTGCCATGAAGCCCGCATACCCGACTTTCAGTTTCGTAGACGAAGCGAAGTGACGGAGGCAATGTGCCGTCGACATGATCGATGTCCGGCCATTCCAGGGGCATGCAGGCCAACAGGTCGCGCCCGGTAACGAGGTTGGAGAGGGGATAAGGCGGAAGGCCGGCATGGCCGGACCTTCCGCCGTCCTTCTGTTTCCCAACGTCCTGCACACATCAGTCGCACATCCAGGCGGAATGCACGTCATTCCCGGATCGATCAGGCGCAGCGTCCCACCCATCGACACCCAGAGGATTTCGAAGAGCGGTTTTGGCCGACCCGGACGTTTCACGGGCTGTCGTTCGGCCCTGGATCCGTAATATTACGTAGCAATTTGCTACGCTTTTACCGCTTGACGATCGTCGCTGTGAGGCATCTATTCGAAGTTGCGGTACGGGCCATCAGTGCTCCGGCCGGACAGGGAGAGAGATGTGGCCAAGCAGCGCTATTTCGTCGCGTGCGCATTTTCCGTACTCGCATGTGCACTCGTTTCGCCGGCTGCGGCGCAGGTCGGGGGCGATCCGCGACCTGTCGGCTCGGCGGGGCAGTCCGGGGCGCAAACGGGCGCCGACGCGACGCTCGGCAGTTCGTCGAATGCGGCGTCGTCGAATGCCGTGCAGAACGGCAGCCCCGACATCATTGTCACGGGATCGCTGATCCGTGGATCGTCGGAGGATGCCGCCGCGCCGGTCGACGTGATTTCGGGGGACGAGCTCGCCAAACAGGGCGCGCCCACCGCGGTCGAGCTGCTCAAGAATCTGCCGACATCGAACGGCGTCACGGGCGACGCGAACCAATTCGACAGCCGCAGCCAGGGCAATGAGGGCGTCGCTTCGGTCAATCTGCGCGGGCTCGGCCCGCAGCGCACGCTCGTGCTGCTCAACGGCAAGCGGCTGGTGCCGGTCGGGGGCGGCATTCCGATCGTCGACATCAACCTGATCCCGTCGGGTGCGATCGGGCGGGTCGAGGTGCTGAAGGACGGGGCCGCCGCGACCTATGGCTCGGATGCGATCGCCGGCGTCGTCAACTTCATCACGCGCACCGACCAGAAGGGCTTCCTCGTCTCCGGCGACTATCGCTATATCGACGGGTCCAAAGGTGATTACGGCACCGCGATCAGCTATGGCCATAGCGGCAACGGCTTTCGCATGCTCGCCTCGTTCGGGTATCAGCACCGGTCGGAATTGCGGACCACCGACCGCGACTTCACGATCCAGCCCTATGCCAACAATCCGCAGGGCGGCTGGACGGGGGCGGCAACCCGGGCAATTTCGACTTCAACGCGACGGTGCCGTTCGTCGACCCCGCAACCGGGCGGTTGTTCACCGGCTATGGCGCGACCGGCGCGTCGAACGGTGTCAACTTCATCCGCGATCTCGGGTGCGAATCGCTCGGCGGATTCCGCAGCACGCCCGGGTCGAGCACGCCGACGCCGACCGCGGTTGGCACGATCGCGGTGCCGACGGATCGGTGCTTCAACAATTACGGGCAGTTCGGCAATCTCGTCGAGCCCGAGGATCGCTATCAGGCCTATGCCGAATTCGCGATCGACCTGACGAGTTCGCTGCAGTTCACCGCGAGTGCACTGTACGGGTCGACCTCGACGCGGATCACCACGTCGCCGACCTATCTACCGACCTTGCCGCCTTCGGCCAACGCCGCCGGCGGGGGTTCGGGGTTCTTCCAGGTGCCGACCTACGCGCCCGCGCTGCGTGATTATTGCCAGACCTATGGAACTGCGGCGGGGTGTCTCACGGCGAACGGGACGCCACTCGCGCCTGCGCTGGCGTTCCCCGTCCTGTTCCGGCCCGCATTGCTCGGCGGCAATCCCGTCTTCCAGGGGGGCGACAATGATCGCGGATCGGCGTTTTCGAAGCGCCAGTCGGACTCGATGCGCTTCACCGCCGATTTGTCCTGGGAAGTCACGGACCGCATCAACCTGACCGCCAGCGGCACCTATTCGGAATATTATCGCGAGAATGAGGGGACCGACACGTTCGGCGACCTGCTCCAGAACGCGATCGCGGGTTTTGGCGGCGCGAATTGCGCGTTCGCGACCACCGCCTCGCGCGCAGGGCTCAGCGCTGCCCAGATCGCGGCGCTCGCGGGCACCAACGGCTGTACCTTCTTCAATCCCTTCTCGACCGCGGTCGCGGTCAACCCCGTCACCGGTCAGGCCAATCCCGCCTATGCCGGATCGCGCGGCACCAACGGCCTGAGCACGACTCCGGGCGCCGGGCTGGTCAACGACGTTGCGACGGTCGACAATTTCTTCCGCACGACGCGTACCGTCTACGACACCAAGCTGTTCGTCGGCGACCTCGTCCTTGGCGGGCGGACCGGGCTGCGGCTTCCCGGTGGCGATGTCGGCTTCGCGATCGGTGGCCAGTATCGCCGCAATCATTATTCGGTGAACTACAACGCGGACAGCAACCTCGCGACCAACCCTTGCCCCGGCTCGCCGCTCAACCCCAATGCGACCTGTACGCCGCAGACGGGCGCGCTCGGCTTTCTCGGGACCAATCGCAATGCGTCGTCGGTCGGCGACGTGAAGGCGCTGTTCGCCGAACTGCAGCTGCCGATCTTCCAGGCGGTCAACGCGCAGCTTTCGGCGCGCTATGAGGATTATGGCGGAGCGGTCGGATCGACGTTCAACCCGCAGGGGCGCCTGCGTGTCCAGGTTGCGCCGTGGCTCGCGCTGCGCGGCGGTGCGGGCACGACGTTCCGCGGCCCGCCTGCGCAGCAGCTCGAGGGCAACCTGACCGCGCTGCAGATCATAGGTACGTCGTTCCGCGCGGTCGATATCAACGGCAACCCCAATCTGTCGCCCGAGAAGGCGACGACGTACAGCGGTGGCGTGATCGTCGACATCGGCGGCTTTAACGCGAGCGTCGACTATTTCCGCTATGACCTGAAGGGGCCGATCGAGCAGGAGCCGACGCAAGGCATCGTCAATGCGCTGTTCGGCGCGAGCGGCATCGCGAACTGCGGCAATGCGGCGTTTGCGGCGCTCCAGCAGCGGTTCACCTTCACCGGCGCGGGTTGTGGTGTCGCGAACGTGCAGCGGTTGCGGACGGTGTACGTCAACAGCGCGGACGTGACGACCTCGGGTCTCGACGTCCAGGCGACCTATCGCGGCGACATCGGGCTCGCGACCGTCACCGTCGGCGCGACGGGCACCTATGTCATCGAATACAAGACCAAGGACGTGACGGTCGAGGGGGTCGTCGTGCAGCCGGCGTTCAACGGTGTCGGCCTGCTCAACTACCAGACGACCGCCTATCCGGTGCCCGAGATCAAGGGCAATTGGTACGTCCAGGGCGACTATGACATCGCCAGCCTTCGGCTCCAGTTCAACTATATCGACGGCTACACCGACCAGCGCGGGGCGGCGATCTTCGGGCCGAACTTCGGCGCGCTGGCTGGTGCTTCGGTTACGGGGGGCAAGGAGATCGGTGCGTTCAAGACGATGGACGCAACGCTCAGGATCGCGTTGCCGACGGGATCGACGATCTCGCTGTCCGCGCTCAACATCTTCGATCGTGCCCCGCCCTTTGCCCGACTGGATCAGAATTACGATCCGTTCACGGCATCGCCGCTGGGCTTCACCGCAAAAGTCGGTTTGTCGCAACGATTTTGATTTTCTCGACACCTGGCCTCGCTTTCCTGCATCGGGTATGGTCCAAGCAGGTCGTGAGGCCAGTAACGAGTTGAGAGGATGATCATGGCGACAGCGTTCAAGACGCACCCCGAGATCGCAGACGCATTGGCCATGAAGCGTCGCGGATTGACGCTCACCCTACTCACGCTGACCTATTTCTTCAGTTACATGGACCGGCAAATCCTTGCGATCCTGCTCGAGCGGATCAAGGCGGATCTCGTCCTCACGGATACGCAGCTGGGGCTTTTATCCGGGCTCGTCTTTGCGATCTTCTATGCGACGCTCGGCATTCCCGTCGCGCGGCTTGCCGACCGGACCAGTCGTCGCAACATCATCGCGGTCAGCCTGACGATCTGGAGCGCGATGACCGCATTGTGCGGGTTAGCGCAGAATTTCACACAGTTGATGTTGTTCCGTATCGGCGTCGGGATCGGCGAGGCGGGGTCGAGCCCGCCAAGTCACTCGATCATCGCGGATCTCTATCCACCCGAAAAGCGTGCCAGCGCGATGGCGGTCTATTCGCTCGGCGTCGTCCTGGGGGCGGGGTTCGGCACGCTGATCGGGGGTGTCGTCGCGCATGCCTATGGCTGGCGGATCGCGATGATGACGGTCGGGCTGCCCGGCATCGTCCTCGCCGTGGTGGTCCGGCTGTTCATGGTCGAGCCCCGCCGCGGCCTGTCGGATGCCAGTCGCGTGGCGGAGCAACAGGCGATGCCGAGTATCGCGCAGGGCTTTGCATCGATGTGGGCGAGCGCGCCGGCGCGCCATCTGGTGATGGGTGTGACGCTCACGTCGATGATCGGGTATGCGCTGACGGGCTGGGGGCCGAGCTTCATGCAGCGCTCGCTCGGGATCTCGATGCTCGACGTGTCGCGCTACATCGCGCTGCCGGGGGCGCTGTTCGGCGCCATCTCCGCGCTGGCAGGCGGCAAGATCGCGGACGTGCTCGCCAAGCGTCACGGCTTGCACGTCCAGTCCTGGGTGGTGCTTGTGATGAAGGCACTCGCGCTGCCGTTCGCGCTGGCCTTCTACATGATCGACGTGCCCGCGATCGCGATCGGCAGCTATTTCATCTACCTGATCTTCGCCAATTCCTACCTGGGACCGAGCTTCGCGCTGATCCAGCATCTTGCCCCCTTGCGGATCCGTGCGATGTGGGCGGCGATCACGCTGCTCGTCATCAACCTGATCGGGCTGGGCCTCGGCCCGACGATCGTCGGCTGGCTGAGCGACATCCTGAAGCCCGGCTTTGGCGAAGACTCGCTTCGCTATGCGCTGGTCATCGTCGTCATGATGACGCCCTGGGCGCTGTTCCACTATTGGCGTGCAGGCGTGCTGCTCAAGCGGGACGAGGACATCGTGACCGCCGCGCGCGCACACTGAAAGATTGGCGCGGGGCGGGCGGATGCCCGGTCCGCGTCAAACTACCGGTCTTGCGGACGTGCCGTGTCAGTCCTGGCCCATGCGGTCGTCGAACAGGCCGTAGAGGATCGTCGAGGCGTAGAGCTGGATCGCTTTTTCGCGGGGCATCGTCGCTGCCCATTTGCGCATGTCGAACGCCGCATTCTGCAACGCCATCAGCGCCTGCGCCGCGATCAGCGCGTCGACCGCACGGATCGACCCTTCGCCGATCCCGTCCATCATCATGCCCGCATAGCGCCGCGCGATGCCGTTCGACCGTTCGACCATCGCATCGCGCACGCGCGGCGGGAGTCCGCTGAGCGCGGTCGTCCGCAGCAGCGGCCCGCTCTCGGCGAACTGGACGTCGAGCAATGTCGCCAGCGTGCTCGACAGCCGGTTCCAATAGGTGCCGCCCTGCGCCTCGCCACGTGCCTGCGCATCCGCGATCGTGTCGAAGCTCCGCTTGTAGCAGGCGATGACCAGATCGTCCTTCGCATCGAGATGGTGGTAGAAGCTGCCTTTGGTGACGTTCAGCTCGGACGCGATCTTCTGTACCGAGGCGCCGCGATAGCCGAGCTCGTTGATCAGCCGCGTCGCCGCCAGCAGAAAGGCCTCGCGCCCCGGTTCGGCATCGTCGTGGCTCAGGTCGATCAGCTTGGGGACCAGCGCGCGGAGGGGCCCGCGATCCCGTGCGCAAATACGTCCATCAGCCGCGTCTCGACACGCGCATATTGGTCGGGCTCGTACCGCGTCAGCCAGATCGGCAGCCAGAACGTGTTCTCGAGCAGGACGTGCGCACGCGCGCTCTGGATGTCGGTCTGCGCACGGCCCGTCGAAGGACCCCATAACAGTCGCGTGCGACGGAACACCTCGCGCCAGCCCGCCATCAACCGGCTGCGGATCGGATCCTCGGTTGCGCGCAGGTCGGACAGGACGGCGAACGACTTTTCCTCGCCGCGCTGGACGCGTCCGAGCCGGGCCATGTTGAGCGAGAGATAGCGCGCGACGCGTTCGCGCGGCGTCGCTTCCTCCATCGCCTCGTCGAGCATGCGCAGGAGATAGTCGAGCGTGTTCTCGAACGCGGCGGCGGCAAGGTCTTCCTTGCGCTTGAAATAATAGGTAACGCTCGTCGTGTTGAGGCCGACGCGGCGCGCGACGTCTGCAAACGTCATGCCCTTCGCGCTCTGTTCGTTGATCGCCTCTGCCGCTGCGGCAAGTATGGCGTCACGTTTCGCGCGGAAGCGCTTCGTGCCCTGTTCGCCCTCGTCGCCTGCCGCTGCCGGAATCTTCATCGAAACACCCTAACAGTTTCAATTTGAAGATACAGTGCTTTTTAGGCGCTTTCGCCGTGGCTTGTAAAAGGCGTGTCTGACGCCTCGTTCGATGCTTTACCGAAGATGCGGTATGGTTTACCCGGGTCATGAAACGGGATTGCGAAGGAGGCCGCACGTGGATTTCACCTTGAGCGAACGAGAGACGTATTTTCGCGACCGGGTGCGGGATTTCATCGACCAGAACATCCGTCCGCGACAGTCCGATTATGACGCGCAGGCGCATGAGGGCGAGCGCTGGAAGGTGATTCCGGTCATCGAGGAGATGAAGGAGAAGGCCAAGGCCGCGGGGCTCTGGAATTTCTTCATGCCGCCGCATTCGGGCCAGACGCATGTCGATGATTCCTTCGCGTTCGAAGGGACGCAGCTGACCAATCTCGAATATGCGTTATGCGCGGAAGAGATGGGCAAGGTCAGCTGGGCGAGCGAATGCTTCAACTGTTCCGCACCCGATACGGGCAATATGGAGGTGTTCCACCGCTATGGCACGCGCGAACAGAAGGAGGCGTGGCTGGGGCCGCTGATGCGCGGCGAGATCCGGTCCGCGTTCCTGATGACCGAACCCGCGGTGGCGTCGTCGGATGCGACCAACATCGAGACGTCGATGGTGCGCGACGGCGATCATTACGTGATCAACGGGACCAAATGGTGGTCGTCGGGTGTCGGCGATCCGCGGTGCAAGATCGCGATCGTGATGGGCAAGACGAGCCTCGAGGGCTCGCGTCACCAGCAGCAGAGCCAGATCCTCGTGCCGATGGACACGCCCGGCGTGACGATCAAGCGGATGCTGTCGGTCTACGGCTATGATCATGCGCCGCACGGGCATGGCGAGGTCGTGCTCGACAATGTCCGCGTGCCCGTCGAGAACGTGCTGCTGGGCGAGGGACGCGGGTTCGAGATCGCGCAGGGCCGGCTTGGACCGGGCCGCATCCACCACTGCATGCGAACGATCGGTGTGGCCGAGACCGCGATCGAGGCGATGGCGCGGCGTCTGCTGACCCGCGTCGCGTTCGGCAAGCGGATCGCGGACTTCTCGGTGTGGGAGGAGCGGATCGCCACCGCGCGGATCGATATCGAGATGACGCGGCTGTTGTGCCTCAAGGCGGCGGACATGATGGACAAGGCGGGCAACAAGTCCGCGCAGATCGAGATCTCGATGATCAAGGTCGCCGCGCCGAACATGGCGCTCAGGATCCTCGACGACGCGATCCAGGCGCATGGCGGCGGCGGCGTATCGGGCGATTTCCGGCTGGCGCACGACTGGGCGGCGATGCGGACGCTCCGGTTCGCCGATGGTCCGGACGAAGTCCACAACCGCTCGATCGCGCGCAACGAATTCGGGAAATACGGCGACTTCCGCAAGGGTGGCGTATCGAGCGGGGATATCGGGGTGAGCCGGTAAGCCCGCAACGCCTTCACTTAGTCTGCCTTCGTCATCCTGGGCTCGACCCAGGACCCAGAGCCACAAGCGCGACGACCTTGGCTCCGGGTCCTGATTTTCGTCAGGATGACGGTCTTGATCCGGAGCGCATCGACCCATGAAAGCCGCCGTCCTTTTCGAAGCCAATACCCCACTCAGCATCGAGGACGTCACCGTCTCGAAGCCGGGCCCGCGCGAGGTCCTGATCCGGACAATGGCGGTGGGCGTCTGCCGTTCGGACCTGCACTTCGTCGACGGCGCCTATCCGCATGCGATGCCGACGATCCCCGGCCACGAAGCCTGCGGCGTGGTCGAGGCGATCGGTGACGAGGTCGGCATGGTCAAGGTCGGCGACCATGTCGTGACGTGTCTGTCGGCGTTCTGCGGTCACTGCGAATTCTGCGTCACCGGGCGCATGGCGCTCTGCATCGACGCTTCGGTGCGTCGTCCCAAGGGCGCCGCGCCGCGGCTCATGCTCGGCGACCGGCCGATCGCGCAGATGCTCAACCTGTCCGCCTATGCCGAGATGATGCTGGTTCACGAGCATGCGTGCGTCGCGATCGATCGCGACATGCCGATGGATCGCGCCGCGTTGCTGGGCTGTGCGATCACCACCGGGGCAGGCGCGGTGTTCAACACCACCGACGTGACGCCGGGCGAGACGGTGTGCGTCGTCGGCTGCGGTGGCATCGGGCTCGCGGCGGTGAACGCGGCGAAGATCGCGGGCGCCGGCAAGATCATCGCGCTCGATCCCGTACCCGAAAAGCGGGCGATGGCGGAGAAGCTCGGCGCGACGCACAGCATCGACGCGTTGTCGGATACCGCCGCCGACGAGGTCGTCGCGATCACCAAAGGCGGCGTTCATCACGCGATCGAGGCGGTCGGGCGGGCGCAATCGGCCGCGACCGCGGTCAAGGTGCTGCGCCGCGGCGGGACCGCGACGATCCTCGGGATGATGCCGCTCGGCGAGAAGGTCGGGTTGTCGGCGATGGACCTGCTGTCGGGCAAGCGGTTGCAGGGCGGGTTCATGGGGTCGAACCGGTTTCCCGTCGACATTCCGCGTCTCGTCGATTTCTACATGCGCGGATTGCTCGATCTCGACACGATCATCGCCGACCGGATGCCGCTCGAGCGGATCAACGACGCGTTCGACGAACTGCGGCGCGGCGACACGACCCGCAGCGTGATCACCTTCGCATGAGCAGCGACGCAGCCAGCACGATGGTCGGCACGATCGCGGTCGGCGAGAAGGACCGGCTCGATCTCGACCGGCTGACGGCCTGGATGGACACGAACGTCGACGGATTTGCCGGGCCGCTGACATACGCCAAGTTCGCCGGCGGTCAGTCGAACCCCACCTACCGGCTCGACACGCCCGGGCGGGCGTATGTCCTGCGACGTAAACCGTTCGGGCCGATCCTGCCCTCCGCGCACGCGGTCGACCGTGAATATACGGTGATCGCCGGCCTCCATCCGACGGGCTTTCCGGTGCCGCGGCCATATGGGCTCTGCGAGGATCCCGGCGTCATCGGCGCGGCGTTCTACGTGATGGAGATGGTCGAAGGACGGACCATCTGGGACGGTTCGATGCCCGGCGCGACGCGTGCCGATCGTCGGGCGCATTATGATGCGATGGTCGACACGCTCGCCGCGCTTCACAATACCGATCACGTCGCGGCCGGGCTCGGCGCCTATGGCAAGCCTGGCAATTATTTCGAGCGACAGGTCGGGCGGTGGACCAAACAATATCGCGCGGCGGAGACCGAGCGGATGGATTCGGTCGAACGGCTGATCGAATGGCTGCCGCGCACGCTGCCCGAGCAGACGCGGACGTCGATCGTGCACGGCGACTATCGTATCGACAACATGATCTTCGCACCCGCCGAGCCCAGGGTGATCGCGGTGCTCGACTGGGAGCTGTCGACGCTCGGCGACCCGCTCGCCGATTTCTCCTACCTGCTAATGAGCTGGGTGACCGAGCCCGAGGGACGCTCCGGCGTGCTCGGAATGACCGGGGACGAGACGGGGATCCCGACGATCGAGCAGGTCGTCGAACGCTATTGCGCGGCAACGGGGCGCGACGGCGTTCCCGATCTCAACTGGTATTTCGCGTACAATCTCTTCCGCCTGACGGGGATCGTCCAGGGGATCAAGCGGCGGATCATCGACGGCACGGCGTCGAGCGCGCAGGCGGAGAAGACGGTGGCAAAGATCCACGGTCTCGCGGACGCGGCCTGGGGGTTCGCGGTCAAGGCGGGGGCGTGAGACGCGCGACATGACGTCCCGTCCTTTGGCGAGACTCAGTCTTCGCTGATGACGGGTTTGGAGGAGCGGTAGGCGTTCACGCCGTCAATCGACGGAACAGGGAGCAAGCAGATGTCACAATTCGACCTGACCGGAATGGTCGCGATCGTTACTGGGTCGTCGCGAGGCATCGGCCTTGCGTCGGCGCGCGAACTCGCCGAGCACGGCGCGAAGGTCGTCATTTCGAGCCGCAAGCAGGACGCGTGCGATAGTGTGGCGCGCGAGATCAATGCCCGGCACGGCGATGGCACCGCGATCGCGATCGCGGCCAACATCTCCGACAAGGCGGGATTGCAGGCGCTGGTCGACCAGACGCAGGCGGCGTTCGGCAGGATCGACATCCTCGTCTGCAACGCGGCCTCGAACCCCTATTACGGGCCGCAGGCGGGTATCGCCGACGACCAGTTCCGCAAGATCCTCGACAACAACATCGTCTCGAACCACTGGCTGATCCAAATGGTCGCGCCGGAGATGATCGAGCGCGGCGCCGGGAGCATCATCATCATCTCGTCGATCGGCGGTCTTCGCGGCTCGCCGGTGATCGGCGCCTATTGCATCAGCAAGGCCGCCGATATGCAGCTCGCACGCAATCTTGCGGTCGAGTTCGGTCCGTCGGGCGTCCGCGTCAACTGCATCGCGCCCGGCCTCATCAAGACCGATTTCGCGCGCGCGCTGTGGGAGCATCCCGACCGGATCGAGGCCGCGAATACGCGCGTGCCGCTGCGACGGATCGGCGAGCCGCACGAGATAGCGGGCGCGGTCGTGTTCCTCGCATCGTCCGCGAGCAGCTTCATGACGGGACAGACGATGGTCCTCGACGGCGGGGTCACGATTTAACGGAGGGCATCATGCGATTTCAGGACCGGTCGATCATCGTCACCGGCGCGGGCTCGGGCATCGGTCGGGCCGCGGCATTGCTGTTCGCTGCGGAGGGCGGCCGGGTGGTCGTCGCGGATCTCACCGAGGGCGCCGACGAGACGGCGCGCATGATCACCGATGCGGGGGTACGGCAAGCGCGATCCGGATGGACGCGGGATCCGAGGAGGATGTCGTCCGCACGGTGGCGCTGGCGTGCGACAGCTTTGGCGGGCTCGACGTGATGTTTGCCAATGCGGGGATCTCGGGCGGGATGGCGAACCTGTTCGATACCGAGGTGGCGCTGTTCACGGAGGTGCTTCGCGTCAACCTCATCGGGCCGTTCCTTGCGGTCAAGCATGCCGCACCGCGGATCGGCGAGCGCGGCAAGGGGGCGATCATCCTGACCGCGAGTGTCGCGGGGATCCGGTCGGGTGCCGGTTCGCCCGCCTATTCCGCCTCCAAGGCCGGCGTGATCAACCTTGCCGCGGTGTCGGCACAGCAATTGTCGGGGTCCAACGTCCGGGTCAACGCGATCTGCCCGGGCCTGACCGAGACGGGGATGACCAAACCGGTGTTTGATTATGCCCGCGAATCCGACAAGATGCACCGCGTCGGTCGGTTGAATCCGCTTCACCGCGGCGCGCAGCCCGACGAACTCGCCAAGGTCGCGCTGTTCCTCGCGTCGGACGATGCCAGCTATGTGAATGGCCAGGCGATCGCCGTCGATGGCGGGCTGTCGTCGAGCCATCCGGTGACGCGTCAGGACTATGGCAAGACCGCGGTCTGACGCGGTCCCGGGGTCGGGCGGGGCGCTGTCGGCTCAGCGCCGCATCCGGATCAGTCCTTCCTGTGCGACGCTTGCGACCAGCCGGCCGTCGCGCGAGAAGATCTTGCCGCGGTTGAAGCCCCGCGCGTGGCCCGACCAGGGTGCATCGCAGGTGTAGAGCAGCCAGTCGTCGGCGCGGAAATCCTCGTGCAGCCAGAGCGAGTGATCGAGGCTCGCGGTCTGTAGCCCCGGCGTGATCCAGTTGACGCCGTGCGGCAGCAGCGCGGTCCCCAGCAGCGCCATGTCCGAGGCATAGGACAGGACCGCGCGGTGCATCGCGGGGTCGTCGCCGATCGGCGCGACGATGCGAAACCAGTTGGCATGGTTCGGCGCCTGCGCGGGTGGATCGATCCAGCTGCGCGGGTTGACCGGGCGGACCTCGATCGGGCGCCAGCGGAGCATGTGCGCGCGGAATTTTTCGGGGATGCCGTCGAGATTCTCCAGCCGCAGGTCGCGGTCCGAGCGGAGCGTCTCGGGTGGCGCGACGTCGGGCATCACGTCCTGGTGATGCAGGCCGTCCTCGGGCGTCTGGAACGATGCCGCCATGTTGAGGATCGGCTGCCCCTTCTGCATCGCGATCACGCGGCGCGTCGCAAAGCTGCGGCCCTCGAAGTCGCGGACCACGCGGTAGACGATCGGATAATCCTCGTTACCCGGGCGCATGAAATAGGCGTGGAGCGAATGCGCCGCCTTGGGCGCCTCGGTCGAGCGCTGCGCGGCTTGCAGCGCCTGCGCGATCACCTGACCGCCGAACACGCGACCGACACCGCCGGGCTGGCGCTTGCCGACATACAGGTCGGTATCGACCTCCTCGATCTCGAGCAGGTCGACAAGGCCCTTGGCGAGGGCTTCGGGGGACGTATCGGCAGTATCCACGCGTATCTGACCTCCATGCTCTCCCGCGAAGGCGGGAGCCCAGTCTGGGCCCCCGCCTTCGCGGGGGTACAACGTAGCGTCAATAGCCCGCTGCGATGGCCAGTCGGTCGGCATGGAAGTTGGCGTCGCCGAACAGCTCGGCGAGCACGCGGGCGCGCTTCATGTAGAAGCCGATGTCATATTCGTCGGTCATGCCGATGCCGCCGTGCATCTGGACGCTTTCCTGCACGCTGAGCGTCGTGGCGAGCGCGGTCATCGCCTTGGCGACCGAGACAGCCTCGTCCGCGCGGTCGCTTCCCAGGTCGAGCAACTGCTGCGCCTTGAGCACGGCGGCGCGCGCGACCTCCATCTCGGAGTAGAGATGCGCGGCACGGTGCTGGAGTGCCTGGAAGCTGCCGATCAGCGTGCCAAACTGCTTGCGCTGCTTCATGTAACCGATCGTCATGTCCATCGCGCCGCCGCCGACGCCGAGCAGCTCGGCCGACGCGCCGGTGCGGCCCGCGCGCAGCAGCCGGTCGAGCGGGGCGCGGCCGGCATCGACCTCGCCGATCACGGCGTCCGCATCGACCTCCACGCCGTCGAAGTCGAGCCGCGCGGCAAGGCTTGCATCCGCGAGGCGTTCGGCGTTCGCGCTGAGCCCGGCGGCGTCTTTCGGCACTGCGAACAGCGTGATCCCGTCGGCATCGTCCGCGCCGCCTGCGGTACGCGCGGCGACGATGATCAGGTCGGCGGTGTGGCCATGCGCGACGAAGCGCTTGGCGCCGGTCAGTCTGAAGCCGTTGCCTGCGCGTTCGGCGGTCATCGCGATGCTGTCGCGGTGCTTGGCAGCCTCGTCGATCGCGAGCGCAGCGACGGTCTCGCCGGCGATGATGCCGGGGAACCAGCGTTCGGCCTGGCCGGTGCCCTTGAGCGCCTCGACCGCGGCGACCGCAGTGGTCAGGAACGGGGAGGGCGACAGGTTGCGGCCGATCTGTTCGAGCACGACGCCCGCCTCGACATGGCCGAGCCCGAGTCCGCCCTGGTCCTCGCCGATCAGGATGCCGGTAAAGCCCATCTCCGCGAACTGCTTCCACAGGTCGCGCGAGAAGCCGGTCTCGTCCTCGGCGTCGCGGAGCGCGCGCATGTGGCTGACGGGGGCGTGTTCCGCCACGAAGTCGCGGATCGTGTCCTGAAGGACTGTCTGGTCGTCGTCGAGATAGAGTGGCATTTCTGTTCCTTCTGCTCCCTCTCCCCGCCGGGGTGAGGGGCGGGGTGAGGGGTGGTGGGGCGGATCGTCCGAGCCTCACTGCCCCTCACCCGCCTTCGCTTCGCTGCGGCACCCTCTCCCCGGTGGGGAGAGGGAATGAATTTACGCCGGCAGTTCGAGGATCCGCTTGGCGATGATGTTGAGCTGGATCTCGCTCGTCCCGCCCTCAATCGAGTTCGCCTTGGTGCGCAGCCACGACCGCGGGATCGCACCGCCGCGCGAGCGGTCGCTGTCCCATTCGAGCGCGTCCGAGCCGCCCGCCGCCATCATCAGTTCGTAGCGAGACTTGTTCAGCTCGGTGCCGTAATATTTCATCATGCTCGGCTGCGCGGGATGCGCCTTGCCCGCCTTCAGTTCGTCGATGAACCGCTCGGACATCGCCCCGAACGCCTTGGCGCGCACCTCGAACAGCGCGATCGATGCGCGCAGCAGCGGGTCGGCGAGGCGGCCGTCATGGCCGAGCCCGACAGTGGCGATCGCGCCGTCGATCAGCGGGTTGCCGCCCGACGAGGCGAGCCCCATCCCCGAGATCATCTCGCGCTCATGCCCGAGCAGATATTTGGCGACGTCCCAGCCCTTGTTCTCCTCGTAGACGCGGTTGACCTTGGGGACCTCGACATTGTCGAAGAAGGTCTCGCAGAACGGCGAATTGCCGCTGATCAGCAGGATCGGCTTGGTCGAAACGCCGGGGGTGGCCATGTCGAACAGCACAAAGCTGATCCCGCCCTGCTTCGAAGTCTTGTCGGTGCGGACGAGGCAAAAGATCCAGTCCGCCTTGTCGGCATAGCTGGTCCAGACCTTCTGGCCGTTGACGAGATAATGGTCGCCCTTGTCCTCGGCCGAGGTGGCGAGCCCGGCAAGGTCGGAGCCCGCATTGGGTTCGGAATAGCCCTGGCACCAGCGGATCTCGCCGCGTGCAATCTTGGTGAGGTGATCGAGCTTCTGCTCCTCGGTGCCATATTTGAGCAGCGCCGGTCCGAGCATCGAGATGCCGAACGAATTGAGCGGGTTGCGGGCCTTGATGGCGGCCATCTCCTCGCGGAGGATCTTGGTCTCGGCCGGCGACAGGCCGCCGCCGCCATAGGCCTTGGGCCAGTCGGGGACGGTCCAGCCCTTGGCCGCCATCCGGTCCAGCCACTGTTTTTGCGCGGGGCTCGATGGCTTGAACTGGCGACCACCCCAGCAGACGTCGTCCTCCGAGCGCACCGGCTTGCGCATCTCGGGCGGGCAGTTCTCCGCGAGCCAGGCGCGGGTTTCGGTGCGGAAGGTGTCGAGGTCGGTCATCGTGTCTTCCTTTCTCCCACTCCCCTGCGGGGAGAGGGTGGGGTGAGGGGCTGCCAGGGGCGGAGCACTGCTTGGCGGCCCCTCACCCCGGCCCTCTCCCCCGAGGGGAGAGGGAGTAGAAGTTACTTGATCTTGCCACCGCTGGCGGCGGCGTCCTTGAGCGACTTGGCGACGGGGAACCCGTATTTCTCGAGCCCAGCGACGACCTTCGGCAAGCCTTCCGACTGCGCCCAGAACATTGGGCCGCCGCGATAGACGGGCCAGCCATAGCCGTAGATCCAGACCACATCGACGTCGGACGCGCGCTGGGCCTTGCCCTCCTCGAGGATCAGCGCGCCTTCGTTGACCATCGTGTAGAGCGTGCGGACGACGATCTCCTCGTCGCTGATCTCGCGCGGGGTGACGCCGGACTTGGCGCGGAAATCGTCGATGATCTCGGCCACGCGGGGGCTGTTCGAGGGCGTGCGCTTCTCGTCATAATCGTAGAAGCCCGCCTTGGTCTTCTGGCCCCAGCGGTTTTCGGCGGCGAGTGCGTCGCGGATATTCTCGATCCGGCTCGGGTCGCGGTGCCAGCCGATGTCGACGCCGGCGAGGTCGCTCATCTGGAACGGACCCATCGGCATGCCGAACGCGACATGGACCTTGTCGATCTGCTCGGGGCTCGCGCCCTCGAGCAGCAGCTTAGTCGCCTCGACCTGGCGCGGCATCAGCATGCGGTTGCCGATGAAGCCGTAGGTGACGCCCGCGACGACCGCGACCTTCTTGATCTTCTTGGCGAGCGCCATGACGGTCGCGAGCACATCGTCCGCGGTCTTGTCGCCGCGGACCACCTCGAGCAGCTTCATCACATTGGCGGGTGAGAAAAAGTGCATGCCCACGACGTCCTCGGGACGCTTCGTGCAGGCCGCGATCTCGTCGATGTTCAGATAGGAGGTGTTCGAGGCGAGGATCGCGCCGGGCTTGGCGATCGCGTCGAGACGCGTGAAGATGTCCTTCTTCACCTCCATCGTCTCGTACACCGCCTCGATGATCAGGTCGCACTCGGCGAGATCGGCGAAGTCGAGCGTGGGTTTGAGCGCGCCCATCGCCTGCTCGACCTGCTCTGGCTTCATCCGGCCCTTGGCGGCGGTCGCCTCGTAGTTCTTGCGGACGACGCCGGTGCCGCGGTCGAGCGCGTCCTGCTGCATCTCGACGATCGTGACGGGAATGCCCGCGGACAGGAAGTTCATCGAGATGCCGCCGCCCATCGTGCCCGCGCCGATCACGCCGACGCGTTTGATCTCGCGCAGCTTGGTGTCGGCGGGGACGTCGTCGATCTTGGCGGCCTGGCGTTCGGCGAAGAAGATGTGGCGTTGCGCAGCGGACTGGACGCCCATCATGAGCGCCATGAACTGCTCGCGTTCGAACGCGACACCCTCGGCGAAGCTGGAGCCGTGGGCCGCCTTCTCGACGCAGGCGATGTTGGCGGCGGGCGCGTCGAAGTTGCGGAAGCGGCGCGCGTTTTCCTTCTTGAACGCGGCGACCGCGTCGGGATCGGCCTCAGCGGTCTTCTCCGACGCGCGGGGCAGGGGGCGCTTGGCCGCGATCTCGCGCGCGAAGGCGATCGCGTCGGCCTCGAGGCTGTCCTCGCCGACAATCTTGTCGATCAGCCCGGCGTCGAGCGCCCTCTTCGCGGAGATCGGATCACCCTTCGCGGTCATCTCGAGCGCGAGCTTGACGCCGGCGATGCGCGGGATGCGCTGCGTGCCGCCGGCGCCGGGGAGCAGGCCGAGCTTCACTTCGGGGGTGCCGATCTTGGCCGAGGGGACGGCGACGCGGTAGTGGCAGCCGAGCGTGACCTCGCACCCGCCGCCGAGCGCGGTGCCGTGGATCGCGGCGACCACGGGCTTCGACGACGCCTCGATCATGTCGACGACGGTCGGCAGGCCGGGCTCGATCATCGGCTTGCCGAACTCGGTGATGTCGGCGCCGGCGAAGAAGGTCCGGCCGTCGCAGCGGATCACCATCGCGGTGATGCTCGCATCGGCGACGCCTTCCTTGATCGCGGCTTCGAGGCCCTGGCGGACCGCGGCGCCGAGTGCGTTGACCGGCGGATTGTTCGAGATGATGACGAGCACGTCGTCATGGCGTTCGGTGCGGATCGGGCTGGTCATATACTCTCCTGCGGTTTGAACGTCATGCCAGCGAAAGCTGGTATCTCCTCGTAACGGGGAGACCCCAGCGTTCGCTGGGGTGACGGAATATCTGGATGGCGGCAAATCAGGTCATCGCCGCATAGATCATCGTCTTGAGTTCGCGGCGGATCGGGTAGAGACTGCTGGGCGAAACCTGCGTCATGAACACCATCGACAGCCGCTCGACCGGATCGATGAAGAACGCCGTCGAGAACATCCCGCCCCAGTAATATTCGCCCTTCGAACCGGCGATCATCGACCTGGCGGGATCGATCGTGATGGCAAAGCCGAGACCGAAGCCGGTGCCGGCATTGGCCGCCTCGCTGAACAGCGACTGCGACAGCGTCGCGAGATCCGCCCCGCCGGGCAGATGGTTCTGCGTCATGAGGTTGAGGGTCTTGCGGCCGATGATGCGCGCGCCGTCGAGCGTGCCGCCGTTGAGGCACATCCGGCAGAAGCGGTGATAGTCGAGCGCGGTCGACACGAGCCCGCCGCCGCCCGACAACAATGTCGGCGGACGGCTCCACGCGCTCTTCTCGCCGCGGTCGAGCATCGTCCGTCCCTTGCCCGGTGCGACGGTGTAACAGTCGGTCAGACGATCGACCTTGTCGGCGGGGACCTGGAAGAACGTGTCGTCCATCTTGAGCGGGACGAAGATCCGCGTGGTGAAGAACGTGTCGAGCTTCACGCCCGCGATCCGTTCGATCACCGCCCCCAGCACGTCGGTCGCGACCGAATAGTTCCACGACGTGCCGGGCGAGAATTCGAGCGGCAGCGCCCCCAGCGCGCCGATGAAACCGTCGAGATCGAGATTGCCGTGCCAGTTCTCGATCTTGCCCTCGCGGTACGCGGCATCGACGTTCGAGCGGTTCTGGAACCCGTAGGTCAGCCCCGAGGTATGGCGCAGCAGATCGATCATCCGCATCGGTTCGGCGGTCGGCTTCACCGCGAACGGCACGCCTGCGCCGCCGCCATTGTAGACGCCGATCCCCTTGAACTCGGGCAGGACGTGGTGGACGGGCGTATCGAGCGCGACCAGCCCCTGCTCGACCAGCATCATGAACGCGATCGAGGTGATCGGCTTGGTCATCGACGCGATCCGGAACAGCGAGCTTTCGTCGATCGGCGCGCCCCCTCGCGGGCGAGCCCCTGATGCGAGAAATGCACGATCTCGCCGTCGCGCGCGATCAGCAGCTGCGCGTTGGGAAGCCGTCCCGACGCGACATACCGGTCGCGAAGGAGCGTATCGATCGCGGTAAGGCGTGCAGGATCAAAGCCATGCCGTTCGGGATCGCCGAGGATCGTGCCGGTCATCGCGCATGCCTCATGATGTACCATACCCCCGGTTCGAACATTGTTCATGCTATTGCCTTGAGCGCGGCGTAAATCAACTCTAAACCCACTGCCAGTTGGGCGATAAGCCAAACCCGAAATTCATATTTGGAGTGGACCGGCCTTGGTACAAGAACCGATCATCGCCCTGGACCCGCGCTGGCCCGTCATGTCCATGACCGAGACCGAGCGGCTGCTGACCGCGGCCGGAAGCAAGTTCGAGATGGACGTCGTGACGATAGGCGGCGTGGAGACGCGGATCTGGAAGAACGCGCCGCCGTCGCTGCGCTATCTGATCGAGGCGGCCCGCGCACATGGCGAGCGTCTGTTCACGATCTACGAGGACGAGCGCGTCAGTTACGAGGCGACATGGCGCGCGGTCACGACGCTCGCGGCGCATCTGCGCGCGCTCGGGGTGGGGCCCGGGGACCGCGTCGCGCTGGCGATGCGCAACCTGCCCGAATGGCCGGTCGCGTTCTTTGCCGCCACCGCGATCGGCGCGATCATGGTGCCGCTCAATGCATGGTGGACGGGAGCCGAGCTTGAATATGGGCTTGCCGATTCCGGTGCGCGGGTACTGATCGCCGACGACGAGCGGCATCACCGGCTCGAGACCGCCTATGCATCGCTGCCGTCGCTCGAGCATGTGCTCGTCAGCCGCGCGGTCGAGCCGCTTGGTGGAATCGCGTCGCCGCTCGAGCAGATCATCGGCGCGCCACAGGCGTGGGCGACGCTGCCCGAACAGCCGCTCCCCGACGCGACGATCGCGCCCGACGACGACGCGACGATCTTCTATACCAGCGGCACGACGGGGGCGCCGAAGGGGGCGCTCGGGACGCATCGCAACATGATGTCGAACATCATGACGGGCGGGTATTCGGGGGCGCGGTCGGCGTTGCGCCGCGGCGAAACGCCGCCCGAACCGGTACCCCGCGTCAGCCTGACGGTGATCCCGATGTTCCACGTCACCGCCTGTTCGGCGGGGATGATGGGGGTGATCGCGACAGGCAGCACGATGATCTTCATGCGCAAATGGGACACCGTGCGCGCGATGGAGATCATCGAGCGCGAGAAGGTGAACGTGACCGGGGGTGCCGACGATCGCGTGGCAGCTGATCGAGCATCCCGACCGCCATCGCTACGACCTGTCGTCGCTCGAATCGGTCGCCTATGGCGGGGCACCGTCCGCGCCCGAACTGGTCAAGCGGATCCATGCCGAACTCGGCGCGCTGCCCGGCAATGGCTGGGGCATGACCGAGACGATGGCGACGGTGACGCATCACGGCGCGGAGGATTATCTTAACCGCCCGACCAGCGCAGGGCCGCCCGCGCCGGTGGTCGACCTGAAGATCGTTGCCGAGGACGGCGTCACCGTGCTGCCGCTGGGCGAGGTCGGCGAATTATGGGCGCGCGGGCCGATGATCGTGAAGGGGTATTGGAACAAGCCCGACGCGACCGCGGCGACGTTCATCGACGGCTGGGTGCGGACCGGCGATCTTGCCCGGCTGGACGAGGAGGGGTTCTGCTACATCGTCGACCGCGCCAAGGACATGATCATCCGCGGCGGCGAGAACATCTATTCCTCCGAGGTCGAAAACGTCCTGTACGAGCATCCTGCGGTGACCGATTGCGCGCTGATCGGCATCCCGCACCGTACGCTCGGTGAGGAGCCCGCGGCGGTGGTTCATCTGGCGCCCGGCATGCACGCGACCGAAGCTGAACTCCAGGCATGGGTGCGCGCCCGGCTCGCTGCGTTCAAGACACCCGTCGCGATCCATTTCGTTGGCGAGACGCTGCCGCGCAACGCCAATGGCAAGATCCTCAAAAGGATCTTCAGTCGCTGTTCGCCGACCGCGCGATGGCGAGCGCCTGAGACGGCGTGTCACCCCCCGGCGACGATGACGGGCGTGCGGTAGCGTGGCGCGCGCGCCACGCACTGACCGTCGCCTGTTATCGCCGCCTCTATCCCTGCTTGTAACCCGCTGCGATTGCGACAAGGAGAGGGGGAAGCAGAGGGTGGCGACATGACGAACGACGAATCTTCCGGAGAGCCGGCCTTGTCCGCCGATGTTGGCCAGAACCGGGATGTGGCAGACGGTTCGTCACCGGGCAGCGGCGCGGATGGCGCGTTCGGATTGCCGATCGGCGTCGGCGTCGAGGACGCGATGCGGATCGCCCAGCGACGCGACCGGTTGCTCGCCGCGCTGACGCTGACCGCGGGCGTCGGGCTGGTCATCGCCATGCCGTTCGCGCTGAAGGCGGGCGCCGAATTCTTCCTGCCGCTGACGACGGCATTGGTGATCGCGGTCGCGTTGATCCCGGTGCTCGAATGGCTCGAGCGGCGAGGCGTTCCTTCGGCGATCGCGGCGCTGGCCTGCATCCTGGTGTTCCTCGTCGCGGCGAACATCGCGATCGCAGCGATCCTGGTCCCGGCGACCGACTTTTTCCGCCTGCTGCCGACCCGGCTCGACCGGATCCAGAGCAATCTTGCGCCCCTGCTCGACCTGTATTCGAGTCTCGAAAAATATGTGAACCGGACGCTGCGCCAGGTCGCATCGACCCCGATCAAGCAACCGGCGACGGCAGGTGTCGCCGCGCCGAGCTCGATCCTCGAATTCGCGGCGACCTCGGCGCCGGCGGTGATCGTCCAGCTGCTGTTCGGTATCCTGATCGTGTTCTTCTTCCTGTCGGGATGGACCGGCATGCGGCGGCAGACGATCACGGGACGGACGAGCTTCGACGGCGCGATGGCGACGGCGCGCGTGATCCAGGACGTCGTCGACGACGTGTCCGCCTATCTGGGGACGATCACGCTGATCAACGTCACGCTCGGCATCGTCACCGGGGTCGCATTGTGGGCGATCGGTATGCCCTATCCGGCGATGTGGGGCGGGATCGTCGCGTTGCTGAACTACATCCCGTATTTCGGGCCGGTGATCGGCGCGTTCCTGCTGGGGCTGGGCGGGTTGATGACGTTCTCGGACATCTGGATGGCGATGCTGCCGCCCGCGCTGATGTACGGGCTCCATCTGGTCGAGGCGAATGCGATCACGCCGTTCATCGTCGGTCACCGCCTGACGATTTCCCCGTTGCTGATCCTCATATCGCTGAGCTTCTGGGGATGGGTCTGGGGCACGCTCGGCGCGTTGCTCGCGGTACCGCTTCTCATCATCCTGCAGACGGTCCTGGGGGCGGCGGGGAAGCCCGATATCGCGGGGTTCCTATTCGAACACGGCACGCTGGTACAGAACAAGACGGGGCGAAATCGACGTCGCGGCGACGCATCCGAGCAACAACGTGAAACGGGGGGTTGACGGTATCCGAACCCTCGCCTAGTTGCCGCCTCCACGCTGTTTCAGCGGGTGTAGCTCAGTTGGTTAGAGCGCCGGCCTGTCACGCCGGAGGTCGCGGGTTCGAGTCCCGTCACTCGCGCCATCGTTTGGATGGTTCGAGAGAGTGTTAAGGTTTTGACGAGCCTTCCGCTATGACCCCAGGGTCGCTAGGGGTCGTCATTGGGAATGCGGGTGTAGCTCAGTTGGTTAGAGCGCCGGCCTGTCACGCCGGAGGTCGCGGGTTCGAGTCCCGTCACTCGCGCCACCCTTGATGGGGTGGCCGAGATTCCTTTCCAGATTTAGGCGTGCCGCGAGCATCCCTCCCACATACCGTTTGTGCTGAGTAGAGACCGAGTAGCTCCGTCAGGAGCGTATCGAGGGCTCGTATCGAAGCAACGTAGCCGCGCGCCAACCTGTCCTTCGATACGCCCTCTCGATACGCCGCCTGCGGCGACTACTCGACGGCTACTCAGGACGAACGGCAGGAGGGGGGCAGTGGAGCGCCTCGGCTCAGGGAGACGGCAGGTAGGGCTGGGCTACCGCCCGATCTCCATCCAGCGCAGCACCGGCTTCAACGGTGCGATCCAGATCAGGCCGGTAAACAGATAGAACACCAGCTGCGCCAGCCAGTGCCAGCTGCCGACGATGGTCGACAGGCTCACGATCGCCACGCACCACAGCATGATCAAGAGCAGGATGCCGAGCATCCCAACGGGTTTGCGCCAGCTCGGCGTCATAGCGTGATCCATTCGCGTTCGGTGGCGATGGCGTGGAGCGGGACGTCCCACGCATCGGGTGTCAGCATTTCGACCTCCTGCACTGACAACGCAACCCCGACGCGCCACGCATCGGGGTGCGCAAGGAACGCGCGGTCGTAATAACCGGCGCCCTGGCCGATCTGGTTGCCGCTGCGATCGAAGCCGACAAGCGGGGCCAGGATGATGTCGGGCGCCAGTTCGGCCGCGTCCTCGGCGGGCTGGTGGAGGCCGAACGGGCCGGCGATCAGCGCGGCTTCGGTCTCCCATGCCAGAAAGCGCATCGGTAGCGACCGACGTACCACGTGCGGGAGCGCGATGACGCAGCCCGCGTCGACCGCGGCGCGCGCGAACGGGGACGGATCGGCCTCACCGCCGAACGGGACATAGGAGGCGATGGTCATTCCCGGCTTCAGTCGGGCCAGGAACGCCGAGGGCACGGGGATAGCGACTGGGGCGCACGCGTCTCGTGCGGCGCGTAGCGCGGCTCTGAGCACGCTCTTCTCGGTCATGCGGGCAAGCCGTCGAAAGGCGGTGGTGTGGCGGGCCCACCATGGCCGTGTGCCGGGTTATCCACTGACGCACGGTACGTCAGGTGGGGACCATGTGCTTCGGACCAGGATCCTAACAGGGACAGCCCCCTATGGATGATGAATAGCCTCAGGGATAATAAAGGCTCGTACCGGGCAGAACCCGCCATGCTCAATCTAGGCGCTTGGGGGGCTTTGCTCAAGGGGGCTTTGCTCGAGCGCCTGTGCGAGGCCCTCGAGCCGATCGGCGATCCGGGTCAGCGCGATCTCGCTCACCGCGGCGCCTTCGGGCGGGCGATGCGCCGCTTCGTCGAGATCGTCGGCGAGCATGAGCGCGACGAACAGCATCGCGCGCTCGGCGCTGAGCCCGCCTGCGGCACGATCGGCCACCGGCCAGCGCTCGGCGAGCATCGCGCCCAGCATCCTGACACGCGATTCCTCCCCGTCGCGACAGGCGACCGCGTGCGGACGGCCGCCGATATCGAGCATGACCTGCGCCATCAGTTGGCGCTGCTGCGGGTGATGACGTCGTCCAGCGCGGCGACGGCCTCGGCCATGCGCGCCTTCAGCGCGGCGTGGCGCCGCGCCAGCGCCGCGCCGCTCTCGGCACGCGCGTTGATCGCAGCTTCGATTCTGCCCGATCGCGGCGTCGATCCGGTCGACGGCCGTCGGCGCGTCGGGAAGTGTGTCTGACATGCCATGCGAGATAGCATGGCAGGGAGGCGCGACAAGCCTGGATTGGAACAGTTTAGACCAACCCACGGTGTTGACAGGGCGGCCCGCCGCCCCGCAAAGGCAGCGCGCCCGGAACGGACTCACGGGCGTAGCGGAGATAAAGCCATGACGGTCAAGGTTGCGATCAACGGTTTCGGGCGCATCGGCCGTCTCGTTGCGCGTGCGGTGCTCGAACAGGCTGACAGCGCGCTCGAGCTCGTGGCGATCAACGATCTCGGCGATGCGAAGTCGAATGCGTGGCTGTTCAAGCGCGACAGCGTCCACGGAAAGTATCCGGGCGAGGTATCGGCCGAGGGCAACGAACTGGTGGTCGACGGCAAGCGCATCCGCGTCACTGCCGAGCGCGACCCCGCCAACCTGCCGCACGCCGAGCTGGGCGTCGACATCGTTCTCGAATGCACGGGCTTCTTCACCGACAAGGCGAGCTGTCAGAAGCATCTCGACGCGGGCGCGAAGAAGGTGCTGATCTCGGCACCGGGCAAGGGCGTCGACCTGACCGTCGTGTACGGCGTCAACCACGACCAGCTTACCGCCGAGCACACGATCGTCTCGAACGCGTCGTGCACCACCAACTGCCTCGCGCCCGTCGCCAAGGTGCTGAACGACGCGATTGGTATCGAGCGTGGGCTGATGACCACCATCCATGCCTATACCAACGATCAGAAGATCCTCGACCAGATCCATCCCGACCTGCGCCGCGCGCGCGCCGCGGCGATGTCGATGATCCCGACCACGACGGGCGCTGCCCGCGCGGTCGCCGAAGTGCTTCCCGAACTGAAGGGCAAGCTCGACGGGTCGGCGATCCGCGTGCCGGTGCCGGACGTCTCGCTGGTCGACCTGACCTTCACCCCGTCGCGCGACACGACGCGCGAAGAGGTGAATGCGGTGCTGAAAGCGGCGTCCGAGAGCGGCCCGCTGGTCGGCGTGCTCGACTGGTCGGACGAGCCGCTCGTCTCGATCGATCTCCAGCATACGCCCGCGTCGTCGACGGTCGACAGCCTCGAGACCGCGGTGATCGACGGCAAGCTCGTCCGCGTCGTCAGCTGGTACGACAACGAATGGGGCTTCTCGAACCGCATGGTCGACACCGCCACCGCAATGGCGAAGTTCATCTAAGGCGGACGGACGCTGCGCTCCATTCCACTAGTCCGTCATCCCGCCCCAAGCCGTCATCCCAGCGAAAGCTGGGATATCCCGGTTCGGGCCGCGGCGGGCGCGCATGGGGAGACCCCAGCGTCCGCTGGGGTGACGGCGTTGGGACGGAGTAAGGGTGTCCATTGGGCAACGGACCATGGCTGAAGCCGTGACGGGCACGATCGCCGGCATCGCGCGGCACGCCCGCGCGAAAGCCCCGATGGAGGTCATCGACCATGTCGAGATCACCGTCGAGGCCGGCCTGCACGGCGACTTTCGCGGCTATGTGAAGCCCGGCGGCAAGGGGCGGCGTCAGGTCACGCTGATCGAGCGTGTCGACTGGGATGCCGCGATGGCCGAGGTCGGCTGCGATATTCCCTGGTACGAACGTCGTGCGAACCTGCTCGTCGACGGCTTCGACCTTCCCCAGATAGCCGGCACGCGCCTGCGCATCGGCATGGACGTTGTGCTGGAGGTGACGCGGCACACCGATCCATGCGAACGGATGGAAGCGCTGGCACCAGGATTGTTCGCCGCGCTCACGCCCGACTGGCGGGGCGGGGCGTGTACCCGTGTATTGATGGGCGGCAGGATCGCCGTCGGTGACGAGATCAGGATCGAGAAACCATGACCAAGCCTTTCAAGACTCTCGACGATATGGGTGATATCCAGGGCAAGCGCGTGCTCGTCCGCGAAGACCTCAACGTGCCGATGGCCGAGGGTCGCGTCACCGATGACACGCGCCTTCGAGCCACCGTCGCGACGGTCGGCGAACTGGCGGACAAGGGTGCGATCGTCCTCGTCCTCGCGCATTTCGGGCGGCCCAAGGGCAAGCCCAGCCCCGACTTCTCGCTGTCGCAGGTCGTAAAACCGTACAGCGAAGTGCTGGGTCGCGAAGTCCGCTACATCGATTGGGAAGGTGCCGAGGATCTGGTCGCGACGCTGGAGCCCGGCGACATCGCGGTGCTCGAGAACACGCGCTTCTTCGGCGGCGAGGAGACCAACGATCCCGCCGTCGTCGCGCGTTTCGCGAGCCTCGGTGACCTGTACGTCAACGACGCCTTCTCCGCCGCTCACCGCGCGCATGCCTCGACCGAGGGTCTGGCGCATGTGCTGCCCGCCTTTGCCGGGCGTGCGATGGAGGCCGAACTCGACGCGCTCCAGAAGGCGCTGGGCGAGCCCGAGCACCCGGTCGCAGCGGTCGTCGGCGGCGCGAAGGTGTCGTCGAAGCTCGACGTGCTGCGGCATCTGGTGACGCGCGTCGATCACCTGATCATCGGCGGTGGCATGGCCAACACGTTCCTCGCCGCGCGGGGCGTCGATGTCGGCAAGAGCCTGTGCGAGCATGAGCTGGCGAGCACGTGCGAACAGATCATGGACGCCGCCGACAAGGCGAACTGCACCGTCCACCTGCCCTACGACGTCGTCGTCGCGAAGGAGTTCAAGCCCAACCCTGCGACGCGCACGATCAACGTTCACGAGGTCGCCGCCGACGAGATGATCCTCGACGTCGGCCCCGCGGCGGTCGAGTCGCTTGGTGACGTGCTCAAGAACTGCCGGACCTTGGTGTGGAACGGCCCGCTCGGCGCGTTCGAAACACCGCCGTTCGATACCGCGACCGTTGCGCTCGCGCGCACCGCGGCGGCGTTGACCGAGGGCGGTTCGCTCGTTTCAGTTGCTGGGGGCGGCGATACGGTAGCCGCACTCAACCATGCCGGAGTGGCGGGGGCATTCACCTTCGTGTCGACCGCGGGTGGTGCGTTCCTTGAATGGATGGAAGGCAAGACTCTTCCCGGGGTCGCCGCGCTCCACGGTTGAAATACGCCGGCATCCGAGCTATGTTTAACATGTTAAACGGAGACTCGGATGCTCGGCGTCAGGCTCGATAGCGAACTCGAAGAACGCCTCGCGGCGGTTGCGCGTACCCAGGGGCGCAGCAAGAGCGATATCGCGCGTGAAGCCGTGCGACGCTATGTCGAACGGCACGACGAGGCTTTTCTCGCGGAGGCGCGGCGGCAGTCGATGAAGGCTGCTGCACGCGACCGCGCGGTACAGGACGAGAATTGGGATTACCTGATCTCGGCGCCGTCCGCGTGAGGATCTTGCGTGGCATGATCGTGGTCGGGGCGGGGCCAGATGACGCCCCCGAAAACCGCGGCCTTTTCTCGTCGTCCAGTCGGATGTCTTCGCCGAGCATGCGACGGTTTCCGTCTGCCCGCTGACCTGCGTCACCAGCGATACGAATCTGTTCCGCGTGCCCCTTGAGGCATCCCCGGACACCGGGCTTCACGACGCCGCCGAAATCCAGGTCGACAAGCTGGATAGTCTCGCCCGCGACGAGATCGTGAAGATTGTCGGCACCATTCCCATCACCACCATGACCAGCGTCGACGATGCGTTGCGCCGCTGGCTCGAGCTTTGAAGGAACAACCATGACCACGACGATCACACCGCAGATCAAGACCATCCTCGACAAGTACGAGGCCACCAGTTCGGCGGTGAAGGCGAACCTCGCGCGCATCCTGATGCAGGGCAAGCTCGGCGGCACCGGCAAGCTCGTGATCCTGCCCGTCGACCAGGGCTTCGAGCATGGCCCTGCGCGCAGCTTCTCGGTCAACCCGGCGGCGTACGACCCGCATTACCATTATCAGCTCGCGATCGACGCGGGGCTCAGCGCCTATGCGGCGCCACTCGGTATGCTCGAGGCGGGCGCGGACACGTTCGCGGGGCAGATCCCGACGATCCTGAAGTGCAACAGCTCGAACAGCTGGGCGACGTCGATCGACCAGGCGGTCACCGCGACCGTGGCGGACGCGGTCCGGCTCGGCTCGGCGGCGATCGGCTTTACGATCTATCCGGGTGCGGACCAGTTCTTCGACCTCGTCGAGGAAATTCGCGAGCTGAGCGAAGAGGCCAAGTCGGTCGGCATCGCGACGGTGATCTGGTCCTACCCGCGCGGCGGCGAGCTGACCAAGGATGGCGAACTGGCGCTCGACGTCGGTGCCTATGCCGCGCACATGGCGGCGCTGCTCGGCGCGCACATTATCAAGACCAAGCTGCCGACCGATCATATCGAGCAGAAGGAATGCAAGTCGCTCTACGCCGGGACCGACTGGTCGAAGCAGGCGGATCGCGTCAAGCACGTCGTCCAGTCGAGCTTTGCCGGACGGCGCATCAACGTCTTCTCGGGCGGCGCGTCGAAGGGCGAGGATGCGGTGTTCCAGGATGCGCGCGACATTCGCGACGGCGGCGGCAACGGCTCGATCATCGGCCGCAACACCTTCCAGCGTCCGCGCGACGAGGCGCTGGCGATGCTCGACCGCATCATCCGCATCTACAAGAACGAGGAATAAGCCGCAGCCGGCCTGCGCGTCATCCCGGCCCTGCGCCGGGGTGACGCGGCAGGTGCGAGCGGCTAGGGGGCCGATATGACCGAAGAAGATCCGCTGGGGCCCCTCGATCCCAATTTCGCCGAAAACTTCCGCCGCGAAATGCGTCGGCCGCCGTGCCAGCTCTATCTCGTCTCACCGCTCGACGTGTCCGGCGACTTTCCCGATCGGCTCGCACGCGCGCTCGATGCCGGGCCGGTGGCCGCGTTCCAGTTCCGCGTGAAGGACATCGACCAGCATGCCGCCGCGGCGCTGGGTGCGCCGTTGCGCGCGATCTGCGCCGAGCGCGACGTCGCGTTCATCGTCAACGACGATATCGGCCTTGCCAAGCGGCTCGATGCCGACGGCGTTCACCTCGGGCAGGGCGACGGCGATCCGCGCGAGGCACGCGCGCAGCTTGGCCCCAATGCGCAGATCGGCGTGACCTGCCACGGCAGCCGCCATCTGGCGATGGAAGCGGGCGAGGCCGGCGCGGACTATGTCGCGTTCGGCGCCTTCTATCCGACGACGACCAAGACGGTCGAGCATATGGCGGAGCCGGTGACGCTGTCCTGGTGGTCGACGCTGTTCGAGATGCCCTGCGTCGCGATCGGTGGCATCACGCCCGAGAACGCGGCGCCGCTTGCCGCAGCGGGCGCAGACTTCATCGCCGTGTCGGGCGCGGTCTGGAACGGTGACGAAGTCGCCGCGATCAAGGCGTTTGGCGAGGTGCTCGCCAAGGCTTGAGCCGGGTGCGGGCCGGGCGGTGCGGAAGCTGCGCCGCCGGCCTTCAGCATGCCGCGCCAAGCCGTTGGAAACAACCGACGCGCCGACCGTTTGGTCCACAGGCGTAACGGTTTGGGACCATGGCATGACGACAGCATTTCTGACGAAGACCTCGGTTCTTGCCGCCTGTCTGCTGGGCGCCGCAACGCCCGCGTTTGCACAGCAGGCGTCGACGGCCCCCGTGCCGATCGATCGCAACGTGCTCCATGTGCAGGTGATTCTCGATCATCTCGGCTTTGGTCCGGGCGTGCTCGACGGTCGCGGCGGACAGTCGCTGGTTGCCGCGCTCAAGGGGTTTCAGGAAGCGAAGGGGCTGCCGATCACGGGCAAGTCCGATCCGCAGACGATGCGCGCGCTCTATCCCTATCGCGCCGCGCGGCCGACGGTGACGATCGCGCTGACGCCCGACATGCTGGCCGGACCGTTCGTCAATCCGCTGCCCAAGGATCCCGCGAAGCAGGCCGAACTCCCGTCGCTCGGCTATCGGACGGTGATGGAGAAGCTGGGCGAGATGTTCCACACCACGCCCGCCGTCATCATGGCGCTGAATGCGCCGGGCACGCGACTTTCGCCGGGCACCAAGGTCGTGTTCCCCAATGCGCTGCCGTCGTCGCGCGCCTATGACGAGAAGCTCACGCCCGAATGGCGGGCCACGCTCGCCATGCTCAACGTCGATGCGACGCAGCCGCAGGCCGATCACGTCGTCGTCGACAAGTCGGACAGCGTGCTGCGCGTGCTCGACAAGAACGACAAGCTGATCGCGCAGTTCTCGGCGACGATGGGGTCGAGCCACGATCCGTTGCCGCTGGGCACGTGGACGATCAAGGGCGCGGACTATAACCCCAAGTTCCATTTCAACCCGGCGCTGTTCTGGGATGCGAAAAAGGGCCAGCAGAAGGAGATGCTGCCGCCGGGGCCGAATGGTCCGGTCGGCGTGGTCTGGCTCGACCTCTCCAAGCCGCATTACGGGATCCACGGGACGCCAAGCCCCGAGACGATCGGCCGCGCCGAAAGCCATGGCTGTATCCGCCTGACCAACTGGGATGCCGCGCGTTTGTCGATGATGGTCAAGCCGGGGACCAAGGCGAAATTCCAGGCCTGAGCCGATGACCAGGACGTTCTGGATCATGCTCGGACTGATCGTGGTGATCGGCGGCGGGTTCGCATCGATGCTGTCGTTCGGCAGCGGCGGCGCGCCCGTGGCGGTCGAGCGGGAAGCCGGTGAATCGGCGCCCGCGGAGGACTCGACCAGCGCGTCGCCGGGCAGGCTCGCGGTGCCCGTCATCGGCGTGCGTGCCGGCGCGATCGCCGACAGCTGGGACGATGCGCGCGGTGACGGCACGCGGGGGCACCGCGGCACCGACATCATGGCACCGCGCGGCACCATCGTCGTCGCCGCCGCGCCGGGCCGCGTCGAGAAGCTTTTCGACAGCACGCTGGGCGGGATCACGCTCTATGTCCGTTCGCACGACCGGCACTGGACCTATTATTACGCGCATCTCGCGGGCTATGCCGCGGGGGTCCGCGAGGGGATGGCGGTCAAGACTGGCGATCACCTCGGCTATGTCGGCGATACCGGCGATGCGGGGCCGGGCAATTACCATCTGCATTTCGCGGTCACGCGGACGCAGCCGCAAGACCGCTGGTGGCAGGGGGAGGACGTCAACCCGTACCCCCTGCTTGCCGGAACCCGGGCATCCCGCTAAAGCGCGCGGCTTCGGGTTTCCGCACGGCCTTGCCTGGCGGACGGCCCCTAGCTCTTTCCAGCAGGAATCGGTCATGAAGATCAACGCGGTCGAGATTCGTCCCGGCAACATCCTTGAATATGAGGGCGGCATCTGGCGCGCCGTCAAGATTCAGCACACGCAGCCCGGCAAGGGCGGTGCCTATATGCAGGTCGAGATGAAGAACCTCATCGACGGCCGCAAGAACAATACCCGCTTCCGCTCCGCCGAGAGCGTCGAGAAGGTCCGGCTCGACACGGTCGATTTCCAGTATCTGTTCCGCGACGGCGACGCGCTGACGTTCATGGACAAGGTCAATTACGAGCAGATCACGCTCGATGCCGATATCCTGGGCGACGCCGCGGCGTTCCTGCAGGATGGCATGGACGTGGTGATGGAGCTCTGGGAAGAGCGGCCGATCTCGGTCCAGCTGCCCGACACGATCGAGGCGCTGATCGTCGAGGCGGATGCGGTCGTGAAGGGGCAGACCGCGTCGTCGAGCTACAAGCCTGCGGTGCTCGAGAACGGCGTGCGCGTGATGGTGCCGCCGCATATCGGTGCAGGTACGCGGATCGTCGTCGATGTGTACGAGCAGACCTACGTACGTCGCGCCGACTGATACGCATTGCCCTCTCCCCGCCGGGGAGAGGGTCGGGGTGAGGGGCGGCCCCATAGACACCGCCCGGAACAGCCCCTCTCCCAACCCTCTCCCCGGAGGGGAGAGGGCTTAAGGTAAAAGACATGCCAAGCCATTCCGGCATCATGACCGTCATCGAGCGCGCCGCCCGCAAGGCCGCGCCGCGCCTGCGTCGCGACTTCAACGAGGTCCAGCAGCTCCAGGTCAGCCGCAAGGGGCCCGCCGACTTCGTCAGCCAGGCCGACCAGCGCGCCGAACAGACGATCTTCGAAGAGCTGAGCCACGCGCGTCCCGACTGGGGCATGTTGATGGAGGAGCGCGGCGAGGTCGCCGGCGATCCGAACAAGCCGCGCTTCATCGTCGACCCGCTCGATGGCACGTCGAACTTCCTTCACGGCATCCCGCATTTCTGCATCTCGATCGCAGTCGAGGAGCCGATGGCGAACGGCAAGCGCGAGGTCACGACCGCGCTCGTGTACCAGCCGCTGACCGACGAGAGTTTCTGGGCGGAGAAGGGGCGCGGCGCCTGGCTGACCGACCAGCGGCTGCGCGTGTCGTCGCGTCGCGACCTGTCCGAATCGCTGATCGCGACGGGGATCCCGTTTCTGGGACACGGCGATTTTGCGCAGTGGAGCCGGATCTTCGGTGCAGTCGCGCCCGAGGTGGCGGGGATCCGTCGTCTCGGTGCCGCGGCGCTCGATCTCGCCTGGCTTGCGGCCGGGCGGTTCGACGGCTTCTGGGAATCCAACCTGAAGCCGTGGGACGTTGCCGCGGGGATGTTGCTGGTCAAGGAAGCGGGCGGTTACGTCACGGACTTCCGCGGCGGCGACCGCGCGATGGAGCGCAACGAGTTCCTTGCCGCGAACGACGCGCTGCATTCGCGACTGCATAAGCTGGTGGCCGGCGCGCTGCGCTGAGCCGATCGACGGTTCCGCTCCCGCGAGGGGGGGCGGGCGTTGGTCTGGCCGAGCGGGCGTTCGGGGATTACCTCGGTCGCGTGTCCTCCCCCTCCGTCACCTTCGGCGACACCTCCCCCTGGTGGGGGAGGATCGGATCCGCCAGCATCAGCCGCTCCGTGTCCCCTCTGGATCGGTGATTTGCCCTGCCGTGTGGTCCGGAACCGGACGGGAACTGCTGGCCGGATCCGGTGACGTCACACCGCTTTTACGCCTGCAGCTGCCACGCCCATACCGGGTAACGCAGGTGTCCCGACGGGCTGATACAGCTGTTGCGAGTGATTCTCACGGGCTCCCAGCCTTGCCCCACGGGGCCCATCGGCCTAAAGGCTCCCCATCTGTTCGCACATGCGAGAACCCCTTTGGTCGACCTGTCGCAATATCTACCCATCCTCCTGTTTCTCGGCGTCGCGATCGCGCTGTCGAGCACGTTCGTCTTCCTGCCGATGGCCGTTTCGCGCCTGACCGGGTCGCACAAGCCGACGCCCGAGAAGCTCAGCGAGTATGAGTGCGGCTTTCCCGCATTCGAAGACCCTCGCAGCCAGTTCGACGTCCGTTTCTATCTGATCGCTATCCTCTTCATCATCTTTGATCTCGAGGCTGCGTTTCTGTTCCCCTGGGCCGTCTCGGTGTTCACGCTCGGCTGGACCGCGTGGATCTCGATGATGATCTTTATCGGCGAACTGGCCCTCGGCCTCGCCTATGCATGGAAGAAGGGAGCACTCGATTGGGAGTAGAGCTTCAGCCCGCACCCGGTTCGCCCAGCTCGCTGGTGCCACCCGATCAGGGCTTTTTCGACAGCCTCAATGGCGAACTGACCGACAAGGGTTTCCTGGTCACGTCGACCGAGGAACTGTTCCAGTGGGCCCGCACGGGCTCGCTGTGGTGGATGACGTTCGGGCTCGCCTGCTGCGCGGTCGAGATGATCCACGTGAACATGCCGCGCTATGATCTTGAGCGTTTCGGCGCTGCGCCGCGCGCGTCGCCGCGTCAGTCGGACGTGATGATCGTCGCGGGCACGCTGTGCAACAAGATGGCGCCTGCGCTGCGTCGCGTCTACGACCAGATGTCGGAGCCGAAATACGTGATCTCGATGGGATCGTGCGCGAACGGCGGCGGCTATTATCATTATAGCTATAGCGTCGTCCGCGGTTGCGACCGGATCGTGCCCGTCGACATCTACGTCCCCGGGTGCCCGCCGACCGCGGAAGCGCTGCTGTACGGCATCATGCAGTTGCAGCGGAAGATCCGGCGGTCCGGGAGCATCGAACGGTGAGGGCGCCCGCACCAGCCTATGCCGCCAATGACGGCACCATCGACGCAGCGCGCGCCGCGCTCGGCGGCATGCTGCTCGACGCGGTCGACAAGGTCGGCGAGGTCGCCCTCCACGTCCGTCGCGAAGACCTGTACGACGCGATGATCGCGCTGCGCGACACGCCGGGGCTTGCCTATCAGCAGCTCATGGAGATCGCCGGCGTCGACTATCCCGATCGCGCGGAGCGGTTCGAGGTCGTCTATTGCATGCTGTCGCTCACGCGGAACCACCGCCTGCGCGTGCATGTCGCGACCGACGAGGAAAAGCCGGTGCCGTCGGTGACCGACATCTGGCCAGTGGCCGGCTGGCTCGAGCGCGAAGTGTACGACATGTACGGCGTGCTGTTCAGCGGTAACCCCGACCTGCGTCGCATCCTGACCGATTATGGCTTCCGCGGTCATCCGCAGCGCAAGGACTTCCCGCTGACGGGCTATGTCGAGCTGCGTTATTCGGAAGAGGAAAAGCGCGTCGTGTACGAGCCGGTGCAGCTCGCGCAGGACTTCCGCACGTTCGACTTCATGAGCCCGTGGGAAGGTGCCGAATACGTCCTTCCGGGTGACGAGAAGGGCGCATTGCCGCAGGCCAAGGGCGCACAGACGCCGCTCTCGGCCGATACGATCGTCAAGGCGGATGCCGCGCAGAGCACGACCAAGGCGCCTGACGCGCCGAGCGAGCCCTATGCGAAGAAGGACGTCCAGAACACATCGCAGAGCGGTGCGGGAGAGCCCGATCCGGGCAACCAGAAGCAGGACAAGCCCGTGGAGTCGGACGTGATCCCGACCAAGGGTGGAGGACAGAACCAGTGAGTCTCTACGTAGAGGAGCTTCTGGGCGAGGCGGATGCAGCCGATCCCACGACCGGCGACGTCACGATCCAGAACTACACGATCAACTTCGGTCCGCAGCATCCCGCGGCGCACGGCGTTCTGCGCCTCGTCATGGAGCTCGACGGCGAGATCGTCGAGCGCGTCGATCCGCATGTCGGGCTGCTCCACCGCGGCACCGAGAAGCTGATCGAGTACAAGACGTACACGCAGGCTTTGCCCTATTTCGATCGTCTCGATTACTGCTCGCCGCTGTGCATGGAGCATAGCTGGGTACTCGCGGTCGAGAAGCTGCTCGACCTCGAAGTCCCTGAGCGCGCGCAGTATCTGCGTGTGTTCTTCGCCGAGCTGACGCGCATCTCGAACCACATGCTCAACCTCGGCAGCCACGTCATGGACGTCGGCGCGATGACGCCGAACCTCTGGATGTTCGAGATCCGCGAGGATTGCATGAACTTCTTCGAGCGCGTGAGCGGCGCGCGCATGCATTCCAACTATTTCCGTCCCGGCGGCGTGCATCAGGATGCGCCGCTCAAGCTGCTCGCCGACATCGGCGACTGGCTCGACACGCGGCTGCCGCGGCTGTTCGAGGACGCGATCTCGCTCGTCGCGGACAACCGCATTTTCAAGCAGCGCAACGTCGACATCGCGGTCGTCAGCCGCGACGATGCGGTCAAATGGGGCTTTTCGGGTCCGATGATCCGCGGTTCGGGCATCGCCTGGGATCTGCGCAAGTCGCAGCCCTATGACGTCTATGCCAAGATGGACTTCGACGTGCCCGTCGGCACGCGCGGCGACTGCTATGACCGGTTCATGGTGCGCGTCGAGGAAGTGCGTCAGTCCGCACGGATCATGAAGCAGTGCCTGCGCGACATGCCCGAGGGGCCGATCGCATCGCTCGACCGCAAGGTCGTGCCGCCCAAGCGCGGCGAGATGAAGCAGTCAATGGAAGCACTGATCCATCACTTCAAGCTGTATACGGAGGGCTTCCACGTGCCCGCCGGCGACGTCTATGTCGCGACCGAAAGCCCCAAGGGCGAGTTCGGCGTGTATCTGGTCGCCGACGGCAGCAACAAGCCGTATCGCTGCAAGATCCGCCCGACCGCGTTCTCGCATCTCCAGGCCTTCGACTTCATGGCGAAGGGCCACATGCTGGCGGATACGACCGCGATCCTCGGCGCGATGGATATCGTTTTTGGTGAATGTGACCGCTGATGGCTGAAGCTCCGAAAATCCCCGACGAGGCAGAGACCCGCGCACGCTGGGGCTCGTTCGCCTGGACGGACGAGAACCAGGTGAAGGCGAACGAGATCCTCGGGCGCTACCCCAAGGGCCGCGAACAGTCGGCGTCGATCCCGTTCCTCGATCTCGCGCAGCGCCAGGTGGGTGCGGAAACGCAGACTCAGGGCTGGTTGCCGGTGCCGGTGATCGAGTTCGTTGCGCGTCAGATCGGCGTTCCGTACATGCGCGTGTACGAGGTCGTGACCTTCTACACGATGTTCAATCTCGCGCCGGTCGGCCGCTATCACGTGCAGGTCTGCGGCACGACGCCGTGCATGCTGCGCGGGTCGGACGACGTTCTGGCGGCGTGCAAGAACCGTGGCCTCGTCAAGGGCGGCACGACCCCCGACGGCATGTTCACGCTGACCGAGGTCGAGTGTCTTGGCACCTGCGCGAACGCGCCGATGGTGCAGATCAACGACGATAACTTCGAAGATCTCGACTACGACAAGACGACCGAGATCCTCGAGGCGCTCGCCAATGGCGGCACGCCGACGCCGGGGCCGCAGTTCGGTCGTCGTGCGAGCTGCCCCGAAGGCGGCCCGACCTCGCTCACCGCGATGGTCGACGCGAACCACGATTACCGGGGGAGTGGGCCTGATGCTCGCCGACAAGGACCGCATCTTCACCAACGTCTACGGTTTCCAGCCGTGGAACATCGACGCAGCGATCATGCGCGGCGATTGGGACAATACCAAGGACCTGATGGCGCTCGGCCAGGACGCGATCATTGACGTGATGAAGGCGTCTGGTCTGCGTGGCCGTGGCGGGGCAGGGTTCCCGACCGGCACCAAATGGTCGTTCATGCCCAAGGAGCCAAAGCCGGACCGGCCGAACTTCCTCGTCATCAACGCCGATGAATCCGAGCCAGGTAGCTGCAAGGATCGCGAGATCATCCGGCACGATCCGCACAAGCTGATCGAGGGCGCGCTGATCGCCGGGTTCGCGATGCGTGCGCGTGCCGCGTACATCTACATCCGCGGCGAATATATCCGCGAGGCCGAGACGCTGTTCGCGGCGGTCGCCGAGGCCTATGATCGCGGCTTCATCGGCAAGAATGCGTGCGGGTCGGGCTACGACTTCGACGTGTTCGTCCACCGCGGCGCGGGCGCCTATATCTGCGGCGAAGAGACCGCGATGCTCGAAAGCCTCGAGGGCAAGAAGGGCCAGCCGCGGCTGAAGCCTCCATTCCCGGCGGGCGCGGGGCTGTATGGCTGCCCGACGACGGTCAACAACGTGGAGTCGATCGCGGTTGCGCCGACGATCCTGCGCCGCGGCGCTGCGTGGTTCTCGAGCTTCGGCGCGGAGAACAACCGCGGTACCAAGCTATTCCAGATCAGCGGGCATGTGAACAAGCCGTGCGTCGTCGAGGAAGAGATGAGCATCTCGTTCCGCGACCTGATCGAGACGCATTGCGGCGGGATCCGCGGTGGCTGGGACAATCTGCTTGCGGTGATCCCGGGCGGCTCCTCGGTGCCGCTGGTGCCCGCCGCGCAGATCATGGACTGCGCGATGGATTTCGACGGTCTCAAGGCGGTCGGCTCGGGCCTCGGCACCGCGGCGATCATCGTCATGGACAAGTCGACCGACATCGTCCGCGCGATCAGCCGCATCTCGTACTTCTACAAGCATGAGAGCTGCGGCCAGTGCACGCCGTGCCGCGAAGGCACCGGCTGGATGTGGCGTGTGATGGAGCGGATGCGCACCGGCGACGCCGAGCTGTCCGAGATCGACATGCTCCAGCAGGTCACCAAGCAGGTCGAGGGTCACTCGATCTGCGCGCTCGGCGACGCCGCAGCGTGGCCGATTCAGGGCCTGATCAAGCATTTCCGCCCAGAGATGGAGCGCCGTATCCGCGAACGTGGTGGCGACACCGCGCCGATGATGGAAGCCGCAGAGTAATGCCTACAGTCAAAGTCGATGGCGTAGAGATCGAGGTGCCGCAGGGCGCCACCGTGCTGCAGGCGTGCGAGCTTGCCGGCAAGGAGATCCCGCGTTTCTGTTATCATGAGCGTCTGAGCATCGCCGGCAATTGCCGGATGTGCCTAGTCGAAGTGAAGCCTGGTCCGCCCAAGCCGCAGGCGTCGTGCGCGCTGCCGGCCGCGGACAAGCAGGAGATCTTCACCAACTCGCCGATGGTCAAGAATGCCCGCGAGGGCATCATGGAATTCCTGCTGATCAACCATCCGCTCGATTGCCCGATCTGCGATCAGGGCGGCGAGTGTGATCTGCAGGACCAGTCGGTCGCCTATGGCCGCGGCCATTCGCGCTATGACGAGAACAAGCGCGCGGTCACCGAGAAGTATATGGGTCCGATCGTGAAGACGGTCATGACCCGCTGCATCCAGTGCACGCGCTGCATCCGCTTTGCCGAGGAAGTCTCCGGCGTCGAGGAGATCGGTGCGATCTTCCGCGGTGAGGACATGCAGATCACCTCGTATCTCGAAAACGCGGTCAAGAGCGAGCTGTCGGGCAACGTCGTCGACCTCTGCCCGGTCGGTGCGCTGACGTCGAAGCCCTATGCGTTCGAGGCGCGTCCGTGGGAACTGCGCAAGACGCTGACGATCGACGTCATGGACGCGGTCGGCACCAACATCCGGCTCGATAGCCGTGGTCGCCAGGTTCTGCGCTGTGTCCCGCGGATCAACGAGGACGTGAACGAGGAGTGGGCGACCGACAAGACGCGCCACGCGATCGACGGTCTCGTGCGTCGTCGTCTCGACAAGCCCTATGTCCGCGTCAACGGCAAGCTCCAGCCCGCGACGTGGGACGAGGCCTTCGCGGCGATCAAGGCGGTTGACGCCGGGTCGAGCGTGGCTGCGGTCGCCGGCGACCTGGTCGACTGCGAGACGATGTACGCCGCCAAGGCTTTGCTCGCGAAGATGGGCTCGACGATGCTCGAGGGCCGTCAGACCGGCATGGCCTATGACACGTCGAGCATCGCTGCGGTCAATTTCAACACGACGATCGCGGGCACCGAGCGCGCCGACGCGATCCTGCTGGTGGGCACCAACCTGCGCTGGGAAGCGCCGCTGGTGAACACGCGGGTCCGCAAGGCGATCAAGAAGGGCGCGAAGGTCTTCGCGATCGGGCCGGAGACGGACCTGACGTACAAGGTCGAGTGGCTTGGCGACGATCTGGCGCTGCTCGGCAATCTGCCCGACGCAGTGACCGAGGCGTTCGGCAAGGCCGAGCGTCCGATGGTGATCGTCGGTGGCGCGGCGCTGAAGGGCGGCCATGCGGCTGCGCTGAAGCTGGTCGATACGCTGGGGCTCGTGAAGGACGACTGGAACGGCTTCAACGTCGTTCATATGGCGGCGTCGCGAATGGGCGGGCTGATGCTCGGCTATGCGCAGACGGGCGGCATCGCCGACGTGATGGGGGCGAAGCTCGGCTTCTTCCTCGGCGCCGACGAAGTCGATTTCAGCCAGTTTGCTGGCTTCAAGGTGTTCGTGGGGCATCACGGCGACAAGGGCGCGGCGGCTGCCGACGTCATCCTGCCGGGCGTGACCTATGCCGAGAAGTCGGGAACGTGGGTCAACCTCGAGGGTCGCGTCCAGCGCGGCGAGCGCGCGGTGTTCGCGCCGGGCGACGCACGTGACGACTGGTCAATCTTCCGCGCGCTGTCCGAAACGCTCGGCCACACGCTGCCGTTCGACAGCTTCGAGGGTCTGCGCGAAGAGATGTTCTCTGCCGTTCCTGCGCTGCGTCACCAGGCGCTCGCGACGTTCGACTGGGCGGTGCCGTCGGGCACGGACGCCGGGAATAAGGGTGCCCACGGCGTCCTCGCCGGCTATCCGATCAAGGACTTCTACCTGACCAACGCGATCTGTCGCGCATCGCCGACGATGCAGCGCTGTTCGGCAGAACTTCTCCACGGGGAAGACTTTGCGGAGGCCGCCGAATGATCTCCTGGTTCGAACCGGCGCTCGGCTATGGCTGGGCGTATTTCATCGCGACGATCATCGACATCCTCGCGATCGCGCTGCCGCTGATGCTCGCGGTGGCGATGATCATCTATGCCGATCGCAAGATCTGGGCGGCGATGGCGCTGCGTCGCGGTCCCAACGTCGTCGGCCCCTTCGGCCTCCTGCAGAGCTTCGCGGACGGCCTCAAGGTCTTCCTGCAGGAGACGATCGTCCCGGCCGCGGCCAATCGCGGTCTGTTCCTGCTGGCGCCGATCATCACCTTCACCACGGCGCTGATCGTGTGGGCGGTGATCCCGTTCCAGACCGGCGTCGTGCTGGCCAACATCAACGTCGGGCTGCTGTACGTGCTCGCGGCGTCGTCGCTCGGCGTGTACGGCGTGATCCTGTCGGGCTGGGCGTCGAACTCGAAATACCCCTTCTATTCGGCGCTGCGTGCGGCCGCGCAGATGGTCAGCTATGAGGTCGCGATCGGCTTTATCCTGATTTCGGTCGTGCTGTGGTCGGGCAGCTTCAACCTGTCGACGATCGTGCTGTCGCAAAAGTCGCATGTCTGGTTCTTCAACGGGTACATCCTGAACCCGCTGCTGTTTCCGATGGCGGTGATGTTCTTCATCTCGAGCCTCGCCGAGACGCAGCGCGCGCCGTTCGATCTGACCGAGGCGGAGAGCGAGCTCGTCGCCGGGTACCAGACCGAATATTCGTCGATGGCGTTCGCGCTGTTCTGGCTCGGCGAATATGCCAACGTCATCATGATGAGCGCGCTCAACGCGACGCTGTTCTGGGGCGGCTGGTTGCCACCGGTCGACTGGGCACCGCTTTATTACGTGCCGGGGATCATCTGGCTGTTTGCGAAGATCCTGTTCTTCTTTTTCCTGTTCAGCTGGGTCAAGGCGACCGTGCCGCGCTATCGCTATGATCAGCTGATGCGGCTGGGTTGGAAGATCTTCCTCCCCGTCTCGCTGTTCTGGGTTTTCCTTGTGTCGGGCTATCTCATGCTGATGCGCGTTGGAGTGGGTTCATGAGCGTCGCTCAGATCATCAAGTCGTTCACCCTGTGGGAGTTCGTGAAGGCGCACACATTGACGCTTCGCTATTTCTTCAAGGAAAAGGCGACGATCAACTATCCGTACGAGCGTAACCCGGTCAGCCCGCGGTTCCGCGGCGAGCATGCGCTGCGTCGTTATCCCAATGGCGAAGAGCGGTGCATCGCGTGCAAGCTGTGTGAGGCCGTGTGCCCCGCACAGGCGATCACCATCGAGGCCGAGCCGCGCGACGACGGCTCGCGCCGGACGACGCGCTACGACATCGACATGACCAAGTGCATCTATTGCGGGCTGTGCGCCGAGGCGTGCCCGGTCGATGCGATCGTCGAGGGGCCGAACTACGAATTTTCGACCGAGACGCGTGAAGAGCTGATCTACGACAAGTCGAAGCTGCTCGATAATGGCGACCGTTGGGAAAGCGCGATCGCGGCGAACCTTGCCGCCGATGCGCCGTACCGTTAAGCGAGCGCCGCGATGACCCAGATTAACTCCGTCATCCCAGCGCAGGCTGGGATCTCGTGCCGCAAGGGCGCGCTCTGCAACCGGAACGCCCCAGCTTTTGCTGGTGTGACGCGGAGGGTGATACCGTGATCCAGGCACTCGCCTTCTATCTGTTCGCGTTCGTCGTCGTGCTGTCGGGTGCGATGACCATCGCGTCGCGCAATCCGGTCCACTCGGTGATGTGGCTGATCCTCGCCTTCTTCAACGCCGCTGGTCTCATGATCCTCGTCGGCGCCGAGTTCATCGCGATGCTGCTCGTCATCGTCTATGTCGGTGCGGTCGCAGTGCTGTTCCTGTTCGTCGTCATGATGCTCGACATCGACTTCACCGAGATGCGCGCGGGCGTCGCGCGCTATTTCGGGATCGGTCTGGCACTTGCCGTCGCGCTCGCAGCCGAGGTCATGATCGCGGTCGGCGCATGGAGCACCGGGCCGATCCAGCTCGCGCGCCGTGCGGCGCCGATCTCCGACACCGTGCCCAACATCCAGGCGATCGGTAACCTGCTCTACACGCGCTATCTGTTCGTGTTTGAAGTCGCCGGTCTGGTCCTGCTGGTCGCGATGATCGGGGCGATCGTCCTGACGCATCGTCAGCGTGGCGGGGTCAAGACTCAGAATATCAGTCGCCAGAACGCGCGCCGTCCGCAGGACGCCACGCGCAACACGAGCCCGGTCGTCGGGCAGGGAGTCGAACTGTGACGATCGGTCTCGTCCATTACCTGGTCGTCGCGGCGATCCTGTTCACGATGGGGGTGCTCGGCATCTTCCTGAACCGGAAGAACCTGATCGTCATCCTGATGGCGATCGAGCTGATCCTGCTCGCGGTGAACATCAATCTGGTCGCCTTCTCGGCGTTCCTGAACGATCTCGTCGGGCAGGTCTTCGCGATGTTCGTGCTGACCGTCGCTGCGGGTGAGTCCGCGATCGGTCTTGCCATTCTCGTCATCTATTTCCGCGGTCGCGGCACCATCGCGGTCGACGACGTCAACCGGATGAAGGGGTAATACGGTTGATCCAGCTTATCGTCTTCCTGCCGTTACTGGCCGCGATCGTTGCCGGATTCGGCAACCGCGCGATCGGCAACGTGCCGGCGAAAATCGTCACCACGGCTGCGTTGTTCGCGTCGTGCCTGTTGTCCTGGCCGATCTTCCTCGGCTTCATGGCGGGCACCAGCACCGCGACCGTCGCGCCGCTGCTCGACTTCATCCAGTCGGGCGACATGAACGTCGCGTGGTCGCTGCGCGTCGATGCGCTGACCGCGGTGATGCTCGTCGTCGTCACGTCGGTCTCGGCGCTCGTCCATCTGTATAGCTGGGGCTATATGGACGAGGATCCCGACCAGCCGCGCTTCTTTGCGTATCTGTCGCTGTTCACCTTCGCGATGCTGATGCTCGTGACCGCAAATAACCTCGTCCAGATGTTCTTCGGCTGGGAAGGCGTGGGTCTCGCGTCCTACCTCCTGATCGGGTTCTGGTTCCGCAAGCCTTCCGCCAGCGCCGCCGCGATCAAGGCGTTCGTCGTCAACCGCGTCGGCGATCTGGGCTTCATGCTCGGCATCTTCGGCACGTTCCTCGTGTTCGGCACGGTGTCGATCCCCGAGATCCTGGCGGCTGCACCCGGCATGGCCGGATCGACGATCGGGTTCCTCGGCTACCGCCTCGACACGATGACGGTGCTCTGTCTGCTCTTGTTCGTCGGCGCGATGGGCAAGTCGGCGCAGCTCGGCCTGCACACCTGGCTGCCGGACGCGATGGAGGGCCCGACGCCGGTGTCCGCGCTGATCCACGCGGCGACGATGGTCACCGCGGGCGTGTTCATGGTCTGCCGTCTGTCGCCGATGTTCGAGATGAGCCCGGTTGCGCTGACCGTGGTCACTTCGGTCGGTGCCGCGACCTGCCTGTTCGCCGCCACCTGCGGTCTCGTCCAGACCGACATCAAGCGCGTGATCGCCTATTCGACCTGTTCGCAGCTCGGCTACATGTTCTTTGCAGCGGGCGTCGGCGCGTACGGCGCGGCGATGTTCCACCTGTTCACGCACGCGTTCTTCAAGGCGCTGCTGTTCCTGGGTGCCGGTTCGGTGATCCATGCGATGCACCACGAGCAGGACATGCGCTATTATGGCGGGCTGCGTAAGAAGATCCCGGTGACGTTCTGGGGCATGATGGCGGGTACGCTCGCGATCACCGGCGTCGGCATCCCCGGCATCTTCGGGAACACCGCGTTCGGGTTCGCAGGCTTCCATTCGAAGGATGCGATCATCGAGGCGAGCTGGGCTGCGGGGCAGCCGGGCGTGTGGTTCGTCGGCGTGCTCGTCGCGCTGCTCACCAGCTTCTATTCGTGGCGCGTGATGTTCCTCACCTTCTGGGGCAAGCCGCGCTGGGCCGCATCGGATCATATCCAGCATGCGCTCCACGACGCCCATGGCCATGACCATGCGCACGACGCGCATCATGCCGACGACCATCATGCGAACCCGGCCCAGGCCGAGGACGCAGGGCACGCGCCGCACGGTCATCACGACGCAGCGCATGCACCGGCGGAAGGCGATGGCGGGTATCACCCGCATGAAAGCCCACTGCCGATGCTGATCCCGCTGATCGTCCTGTCGATCGGCGCGGTGCTCGCGGGCTTCGTCTTCCACGGTTACTTCATCGAGCCGTCTGCGGGCGAAGAGTTCTGGAAGGGCGCACTCGCGTTCCGCGAACATCTGATGCACGAGATGCACGGCGTGCCTCTGTTCATCAAGCTGTCGGCGACGATCGCGATGCTGCTCGGGCTGCTGACTGCCTGGTACGCCTATATCAAGAACCCGTCCTTCCCGGGCAAGGTGATCGAACAGTTCGGCGTGCTCTACGACTTCCTGCTGCATAAGTGGTATTTCGACGAGCTGTACGACCTGATCTTCGTCCGCCCCGCCTTCGCGATCGGCCGCTTCCTGTGGCACCGCGGCGACGAGAAGACGATCAACCGGTTCGGCCCAGACGGGTCGGCGTGGCTGGTCCAGATCGGCGCGCGCGTCGCTGGCCGCTTCCAGACGGGATATCTCTACACCTATGCCTTTGTCATGCTGATCGGCCTGACCGCAGCCGTCACCTGGGCGATCGGACTCTATTGATGACCGGCTTTCCTATCCTCTCCGTCCTGATCGCGGTCCCGATGATCGCGGCCATCGCGTGCCTGTTCGTTTCGGCGAACACCGCACGGATGCTCGCGCTGGCGGCGACGCTGATCGACTTCGTTCTCGGCATCATGCTGTGGATGAACTACGACATCGGCGGCGCGCAGTGGCAGTTCGTCGAGCATGCCCCGGGCATCTTCGGCCCGTTCGGCTGGTCGCTCGGCATCGACGGCTTCGCGCTGATGCTGATCATGCTCAGCGTGTTCCTCATGCCGATCTGCATCGGTGCCAGCTGGCGCTCGATCACGACCCGTGTGCCCGAGTACATGGCCGCGTTCCTGTTCACCGAAGTGCTGATGATCGGCACGTTCGCGGCGCAGGATCTGTTCCTGTTCTACGTGTTCTTCGAAGCCGGCCTGATCCCGATGTACCTGATCATCGGCATCTGGGGCGGGGCGAACCGGATCTACGCGTCGTACAAGTTCTTCCTGTACACGCTGCTCGGCTCGGTCCTGATGTTCATCGCGATGTTGTACATGGCGAAGACCGCGGGCACGACGAGCATCCCGGCGCTGCTGAACTACGACTTCCCGGCGCATGTGCAGACATGGCTGTGGCTGGCGTTCTTCGCATCGTTCGCGGTCAAGATGCCGATGTGGCCAGTCCACACCTGGTTGCCCGACGCGCACGTGCAGGCGCCGACCGCAGGGTCGGTGATCCTGGCGGGCGTGCTGCTGAAGCTCGGTGGATACGGTTTCCTGCGCTTCCTGCTGCCGATGTTCCCCGAGGCTTCGGGCCAGCTGACCTGGCTGATCTTCGGACTGTCGGCGGTCGCGGTGATCTACACGTCGCTCGTGGCACTCGTGCAGTCGGACATGAAGAAGCTGATCGCCTATTCGTCGGTCGCGCATATGGCGATCGTCACGATCGGCCTGTTCGCGTTCAACCGGCAGGGCATCGAAGGCGCGATGATCATGATGCTGAGCCACGGGCTGGTATCGGGCGCGTTGTTCCTGTGCGTCGGCGTGATCTACGATCAGCTCCATACCCGCGAGATCTCGCGCTATGGTGGTCTCGCGATCAACATGCCGCGCTACGCGGTCCTGTTCCTGTTCTTCACGATGGCGTCGATCGGTTTGCCGGGCACCAGCGGCTTCGTCGCCGAGTTCCTGTCGCTGATGGGCACCTATCAGGTCTCGACCTGGACGGCGTTGCTGTGCACGACGAGCATCATCCTGGGCGCTGCGTACATGCTGTATCTGTACCGTCGCGTGGTGTTCGGCGAGATCAGGTCGGACGACGTTCGCGGAATGGTCGACCTGTCGGCACGCGAATTCTGGTTGCTCGCACCGATCGCGGCCGTCGTGCTGTGGATGGGCGTGTATCCGGAGAGCTTCCTGGCACCGATGCGCAAGGACGTGAGCGTGCTGCTCGCCCGCGTCGACCGCGCCAAGCCCGCCAGCGACTCGAACCCAACTGCGGGGAAGCCCGCCACCGTGCTTGAAGCCGCGCACGGGGAGGCACACTGATGGATTACGCCGCTAACATCGCCATGACCTTGCCCGAGCTCGTGCTCGCGCTCGGTGCGATTGCGCTCATGCTCGTCGCCGCCTGGGGTGGGGAGAAGGCCACACGCGCGATTTCGATCGCTGCCGTCTTCGTCCTGGTCGGTGCGGGTATCGCGTTGACCGGCCCGGCATCGTCGGGTGGTTATGCCTTTGACGGCATGTTCCGCGCCGACGCGTTCGGCACGTTCGCCAAGGTCCTGATCTACATAGCCTCCGCGGTCGCGATCATGATGGCGCCGAGCTTCTTCGCGCGGACCCAGGGCGACAATCTGCGTCCTGAATATCCGGTGCTGATCCTGCTGTCCGCGTGCGGCATGGGGATCATGGTATCGGCGAGCGACATGCTGACGCTGTATGTCGGCCTCGAGCTGCAGAGCCTTGCGGCCTATGTCCTTGCGAGCTTCATGCGGCGCGACGGACGGTCGGCGGAAGCGGGCCTGAAGTATTTCGTGCTCGGCGCGCTGGCCAGCGGCATCCTGCTCTACGGTATCTCGCTCGTCTACGGGTTCAGCGGGACGACCGTGTTCGCAGGGATCGCTGATGCCTATGCCGGCACGCCGTCGCTCGGGCTGCTGTTCGGCCTGGTGTTCGTGTTCGCCGGGCTCGCGTTCAAGATCAGCGCGGTGCCGTTCCACATGTGGACGCCCGACGTCTATGAGGGCGCACCGACCCCGGTCACCGCGTTCTTCGCGTCGGCGCCCAAGGTCGCCGCGCTTGCCATGTCGGTGCGCGTCGCGGTCGAAGCGATGGGGCCGGCGACGGACCAGTGGCGCCAGATCGTGATCTTCGCGGCACTCGCCTCGATCATCCTCGGCGCGGTCGCGGCGATCGGCCAGACCAACGTCAAGCGGCTGCTCGCCTATTCGTCGATCAACAATGTCGGCTTCGCGCTGATCGGTCTTGCGGCAGGTACGCCCGAGGGCGTGTCGGGCGTGCTGATGTACCTGACGATCTACGTCGCGATGACGCTGGGCTCGTTCCTCGTCGTGCTGCAGATGCGCGGCGACGATGGCCAGCCGGTCGAGAGCATCGCCAGGCTGTCGGGGATGTCGCGGACGCGGCCAGGTCTCGCTGCGGCGCTGGCGATCTTCATGTTCAGCCTTGCCGGCATCCCGCCGCTGTTCGGCTTCTACGCGAAGTTCGCGGTGTTCAGCGCTGCGGTCGACGCCGGGCTGTTCCCGCTCGCGGTGGTCGGCATCGCCGCCTCGGTGATCGGCGCTTATTATTACCTGCGTGTCGTCAAGACGATGTATTTCGACGATCCGGCCCCGGCGTTCGCGCCGATGGACAACAAGGTCGAGGGCGGCCTGATCGCGCTGGCGGCGATCTTCGTGTCGCCGGCGGGCTATCTGTTGATCCCGGTGATCGGCGCATGGACGATGGCTGCGGCACGGGCGCTGTTCTGACCACGATCAGGACCGTTGCGGAGACAGGATCGACCAATGCCGACCTGATGGCGCTCGCACGCAGCGGTGCGGCGGACGGTCTGTGGCTGCGTGCGGTTCGTCAAACGGCGGGGCGCGGGCGGATGGGACGCGCGTGGAATTCGCCCGAGGGTAATCTCTACGCGAGCACGCTGGTTCGCCTCCGCGCGGGCGACCCGCCGGCCGCGAGCCTTGCGCTCGTCGCGGCGGTCGCATTGCAGGAAACCGTCTCGACCTTCCTCGTCGCCGGCATCTGTCAGGGCACCACCGACTCCAGCGCGGTCCTCGCGCTGAAATGGCCGAACGACCTCCTGCTCGCGGACGCGAAGCTTTCCGGCATCCTCCTCGAGCGCGCGGATGATGCGGTCATCATCGGCTACGGCGTGAACATTGCCCATCATCCCGATCTGCCCGATCGCCGGACGACCGATCTCGCGGCGCACGGCGTGGTCGTCGAGCCCGCCCTGTTCCTCGACATCCTGGCGGATGGCGTTGCGCGCTGGGTCTCGCGGTGGCGCACGGAGGGGATCGCGCCGGTGCGCGAGCGCTGGGTCGATTGTGCGCACCCGGTCGGCACCGCGCTGACGGCGCATCTGCCAGACGGCAGCACGGTCGAGGGACTGTTCGCGGGGCTGGACGCCGACGGTGCGCTGATCCTGCGCGTGGCGTCGGGCGAGCGCCGCGTCATTCACGCCGCCGACGTCTTCCTGCTGTGATGCCGCCAGTCGCCATCGCCCGACGTCTGGCCTATGCCCGACGCGAACGGAAAGGTTGAAGGCCCCATGCTGCTCGCCATCGATGCCGGCAACACCAATGTCGTGTTCGCGCTCGTCAACCAGACCGAGCGCGGCAGCGATATCGTCGCGCGTTGGCGGATCGCGACCGACCCGCGGCGTACCGCGGACGAATATGCGGTGTGGCTGAGCCAGTTGATGCAGCTTGGCGGGCACGACCGCTCGACGATCGAGGGTGTCATCGTCGCGACCGTCGTGCCGCGCGCGCTGCACAATCTTCAGGTCCTGGCGTCCAAATATTTCCATACCACGGCGCTGATTGCGGGGCAGGCGCCGGTCGAATGGGGGATCGCGATCGACGTCGACGAGCCCGCATCGCTCGGCGCGGACCGCGCCGTCAACACGATCGCGGCGCATGCGCTGCACAAGGGCGACCTGATCGTCATCGACTTCGGGACCGCGACGACGTTCGACGTGGTCGACTATACCGGCGCGTACAAGGGCGGGATCATCGCGCCGGGGATCAACCTGTCGCTCGATGCGCTCGTCACCGCCGCGGCGAAGCTGCCGCGGATCGCGATCGAGGCACCGGGCGATATCAGCGTCATCGGCGTCAATACCGTCTCGCAGATGCATATCGGCATCTATTGGGGCTATGTCGCGATGATCGAGGGGCTGGTCGCGCGGATGAAGGCCGAGATCGGTCGCCCCGTGAAGGTCGTCGCGACGGGCGGCCTTGCCACACTCTTTGAAAAACAGACCGACGTGTTCGACGTCATCGAAGCCGACCTGACGATCCAGGGGCTGGCGATGATGTGGGCGCGCCACCATATCAAGGGCCACTAGGGCTCGCGCCGACCGGCCTGCGGGCCGCATTTCCATGTAATACCGAAAGTAATCAATGACTCCGAAGAACGAACTTCTTTTCTGTGGCCTGGGTGGCTCCGGCGAGATCGGCATGAACGTCAACCTTTATGGTTGCCAGGGCAAATGGGTGATGGTCGATCTGGGCATCACGTTCGCCGATCCGCAATATCCGGGCGTCGACGTGATCCTGCCAGACCTGTCCTTCATCGAGGACCGGATCGACGACCTGCTCGGGATCGTCATCACGCACGGGCATGAGGATCATATCGGCTCGCTGCCGTATCTTGCCGAGGACCTCGGTGTGCCGATCTATGCGACGCCGTTCACGATGGGGCTCGTCCGCGGCAAGCTCGAGGAAGAGGGCATCGCCAACCGCGTGAAGCTCAAGATGATCCCGATGGGGGGCAGCTTCCAGCTCGGGCCGTTCGGCTTCACCTTCGTCGAGATGTCGCATTCGATTCCGGAAGCGAACGCGCTGCTGATCGACACGCCTTACGGCCGCGTGTTCCACACCGGCGACTGGAAGCTCGACAAGAACCCGGTGATCGGCAACCCGACCACGCCCGAGGGGTTCATGGCGATCGGCGACAAGGGCGTCGACGTCCTCGTCTGCGACTCGACCAACATCTTCAACACCACCGCGTCGGGCAGCGAGAGCACGGTCCGCAAAGGTCTGTTCGAGGAGGTCAGCAAGGCCAAGGGCCGGGTGATGATCACCAGCTTCGCATCGAACGCGGCGCGTCTGCACACGTTCGGTGAGGTCGCCAAGGAAACCGGGCGCAAGCTGTGCGTCACCGGGCGTTCGCTCGACCGGATCATCAAGGTCGCGCGCGCGACGGGGTATCTGAAGGATTTCCCCGAGACGATCGATCCCGACACCGCGATGCGCCTGCCCAAGAACAAGGTGTTGATCATCGCGACCGGCGGGCAGGGCGAGGAGCGCGCGGCGCTCGCGCGGGTCGCCAATGGCAGCCACACGATCACGCTCGACCCCGACGATACGGTGATCTTCTCGTCGAAGCAGATCCCGGGCAACGAGGTGCAGATCGGCCGCATCCAGAACACGCTGGCGGCCAAGGGCATCCGCATGATCACCGAGCGCCAGGCGCATGTCCATGTTTCGGGGCATCCGGGCCAGCCCGAGCTCGCGCAGATGTACGACTGGCTGCGGCCTGACGTACTGGTGCCGACGCATGGCGAGATGCGCCACATGATGGAGCATGCGCGCTTCGGGCTCGAACAGGGCATTCCGCGCGCACTGGTGCAGAGCAACGGCGACATCGTGCGGCTGGCGCCAAAGGGCCCGGTCAAGATCGGTAACGCCACCGTGGGGCGCCTCGTGCTCGACGGCGACGTCATCCTGCCTGCCGACGGCACGACGCTGAACGAGCGTCGCAAGCTTGCGATCAACGGCCAGATCTCGGTGGCGGTCGCGATCGGCAAGGACGGGCGGATGCTCGGCCAGCCACAGGTTCGCGTTCAGGGCGTGCCAGTCGAGGAGGATCGTGCGGCGTTCGTCGCGGATGCGGTCAAGGCGACCGCGGATGCGGTGCGGGGCGGCAAGCGCGACATCGACAAGCTGCGCGAGCAGGTCCGGCTCGCCGTGCGCAAGGTCTCGACGCGCTGGACGGGCAAGAAGCCGATCGTCGACGTCCTGCTGATCGAGGGCTGAGCCCGTGCGCTGGACCTCGGCACTTGCGATCTACGTCCTGTTCTGGGCGTTTTCGGTGTTCCTGGTCCTGCCGTTCGGCGTGCGGACGACGCGCGAGGCCGGGGGCGATCATGTCCCCGGCCAGTCCGAAAGCGCGCCGCACGAATTCAGCGCAGGCCGCGTCGCGTGGCGCGTGACGATCGTCGCGACCGCGCTGTTCGTGCTCTTCCAGCTCAATTACCACTATGGCTGGGTCACGCCGCAGATGGTCGACTTCTTCGACACCCGCGACATGGTCCGCCGCTAAACGCCAACGACGCCGCGCGGCGTCAGCGCAGCCGCTCGATCGCCTGTGCGAGCGCGACGTAGAGCTTTCCCATATCCGACGACAGCAGCGTGACGCCCAGCGGCGAGCCATCGCGCTGCGCGAGGATCGAGCGCAGCATCGATTCGAAGTCGTGGATGTAGCGGTTCACCATCTCGCGGAAGCCCGCATCCTCGTCGTACAGCCCGGCGATCGCCCGAACCTCTCCCGCGTCGAGGATCCGGACCGCGCGGCGCGTGAAGACGCCGCGATCCCCCTTGAGATACGCCGCCCATGCGCTGTCCGAGACTTCGGGCGCGAAGGTCTTTGTGATGTCGATCGAGGCGGAGTTCAGCGATTCGATCAGCAGCGAAACGCGGCGCGCGAACGTGTCGCGGTCGGCGGTCTCGCGTTCGCTGCGCGCATCCTCGATCCGCGTCTCGACGATCGCGGTCTGGTCGGCGACCACCTGAACCTGTCGCGCGAGCCGCTCGGTAGCCCGCGTCGCGGCATCGACCGCGGCGTCTGCTGACTCGGCAATCGCCTGGATCTGGCGGTCGACGGTATCGCTCGTCACCCGGCGCATCGCGGTGCTGCTGGCAGCCTCGAGCGCGGCCGCGGCGTCGGGAATGACCTTGGCCAGCGTCTCGCGTGCATTGTCGGCAGCGGCACTGGCGGTCTCGCGGACACGCAGCAGCGCCTCGACGAGGCGCGGAGCGGCGTCTTCGGCAAAGCTGTTCGTGCGGCCGATCGTCTCGTCGACCATCTGACCGAGCGCATCGGCCTTCGCGCGACCCGAGGCGAGCGTTTCGATCAGCGTGTGCGAAAGCCGGTCGAGGACGTGGCGCTGTTCGGCAATGACGCCGGCAATCGCATCGATCGCGTCGTGCGTGCTCTCGGCGGCGGTGACGAGCGCGAGCAATTCGGGTTTTGCCGCGACGACGATCGCCTTGCTTTGCCCGACGCGCGCATCGAGACGGCTGAGCGCGTCGGGCAGCGTCTCGTCGATCTCGCGCGCGGCGGCGTCGAGCGCGATCAGCAGCGATTCGGTCGTGCCGATCGTTCGGTTGGCCATCGCCTCGCCCGACTTGAGCGCCTCGGTCATCGCATCGGCAGAGCCACCAAGTGCGCTGATCGATGCGGCGAGCAACTGCGTCCGCTCGAGCCCCTGGCGGTGCAGCGTCTCGATCCGCGTCTCGACACCGCCGAGCCCGGAATTGAGTGTGTCGACGATCGCATCGCCCGATGCGCGCTGCTGGTCGAGCCGTTGCGCGACGCGTCCGATCGCATCCTCGACGCTGGCGACCTGGTCGGCGAGCGCCTCCGCGCTCTCGCGCGTCGCGGTGTCGAGCGCGGCGTGGTTGGTGCGGACCATCGCCAGCATCGCGTCGCCCTGCGCGGCGATCCCCTTGCGCGCCTCGTCGACCGCGTCGGCGGTCCGGCCGAGCAGCGCATCGACCGCGGTGGACATCGAATCGGTGACATCCTCGAGCCGTGCGCCTGCGGTCTCGCTGGTCGCCTCCATGCGGACGATATGCGCAGCGAGGCGCTGTGCGGCACCGCTCGCCATCGCATCCGCCTCGCGTCCGCGCTCGGCGAGCGCGACGATCTGCGCGTCGAGCGCGGCGGCATGCGTGTTCGCCGACAGGCCGATCTGGCGGAGATTGTCCGCCATCGTTTCGGTCTCCGCCTGCGCACGCGGCAGCGAGGCGAGCAGGACGCCGAGCGAGGTCTGCGTCGCATCTGCGGCCGCGACCAGGCTGCGGGTGTGCGCATCGGCGCGTTCGATCTCGGTCGCGAACCCGGCACCGATCGCGCCGAGGAATTGATGCGCGGTGTCGCCCATCGTCATCAGTGTATCGACCTGATCGGCGAGATCGGCACGATTACGGTCGATCGTTCCTGCGATCGCGGCAACCGTGCGCTCGAGACGCGCCGCCTCGTCCTGCATCGCGCGCGCGGTCACCCCGAAGCGCAGCGTCTCGCTCCGGCTGGTGCGCATCGCGAGCAGCCAGATGATGCCGACCAGCGCGGGGACGACGCACAGCGCCGCGATCAACTGCACGAGCGTGACCGGATCGATGCTGCCGATGGCACCGCGAACGATCCACGCCATGCTGCCGAGCCAGACCGCCACGACGCCACCCGCGACGAGCGCGAGCGTGCGGCCCTGGTCCCATGCGTCGTCGGTCGGGTCGTTATAGTCTTCGGTAAACACGGACGCGGGTCCCTTCAAAGGCGGTGGTGGGACGTCCGCACGAAACGGGTCCGGTGCGGGCTCCGCACGTAGGCCGATGATGGAAGAACCCCCGTTCATGATCTGGGTTTTACCATGATTTCGCGATCGACAAAGCGAATAGCGCAACCTCCTCTTAAGCCTATCGCATCTAGGGGTCGGCTCATGGCGTATGATCCCGGAGCAATCGATGCGGCGCTCGCGGCCGCGGTGGGCGACGAACCGCTGCTGATCGCGGAGCTGCGGCTCGCGTTCATTGCCAGCGTCGAGGGGGCGCTGACGCAGATGAGGATGTCGACCGACATAGACGCGTGGACGCTCGCTGCGCGGCGCATGAAGGGGCTTGCGGCAAGCTTTGGTGCGGTGCGGTTGATGGCGGCGGCGACGGCGGCGATCGACAGCACGCCGCACGATACCGAGGTGATGCGCCGGATCCATCACGAGATAGCGCGTCTCTAGCGAGCCCGGTCGCATCCGCGCGCGGAATAATGCGAAATTGATCTGCATCAGGCCCGGCGTTTGGCTGGCTCGCGGGGACGAACGGTCCTATTGGCATGCTGCGCGGGCTTTGCATCTCGCGCTATGGAGCCTAACAGCCGCAGATGCTTGCCGGGCTTCTCTTCGCTATTCATGACGCCGACGATCGTCCCGATCGTCTTGCCGCCACCCTGCCGTTCAGCGGCGTGACGCTGATCGAGTATCAGGCCAGACTGCTGATCGCCGCGGGCGTACGGCAGATGATCGTCGTCGTTGCGCGGCTGACGCCCGAACTGCTCGGCGCGATCAACCGCATCAACCGCCGTGGCATCACCGTCGACACGGTCCGGTCCGCGAGCGAGGCGATGGAAAAGCTTCATCCGCTCGCACGCGTGCTGATGCTCGGCGACGGGCTCGTGACGACCGAAAGCATCGTGGCCGCGATCGCCAACGAGGGCGGCGATGCGCTGCTCGTCGTGCCCGAGGACGATGCGGGGCCCGGCTTCGAGCGGGTCGGCGGGCAGATGGCCTGGGCGGGTGTTGCGCGGCTCGACCCTGCGCGGATCGCCGAAGTGGCGGGGCTGCCGCAGGATTACGACTTGCAATCGACGCTGCTTCGGATGGCGGTGCAGGCGCGCGCGGTGCAGATCCTGTTGCCGACCGACGCGATTCGCAGCGGCCACGGGATCGAACGCGAGGCACGCACGCTCGAGGAGCGTGGCCGCGCGGTGCTCGCGACGATCGTATCGGGACGCAGCGGCTGGTTCGACCGCTATGTACTGGCGCCGATCGCGCGGCTCGCGCTGCCGATGCTGGTCGACCGGAACGTTGCGGGTACCGCGGTCGGCGGCGGCGCGGTGGGCGTCGCGCTGGTCGGGCTGGTCGCGATGGGGTTCGGCTGGCTGACCACGGGCCTCGTGCTCGCGAGCGTGGCGGGGATCGGGCTGGCGATGGGGGCGGTGCTGAGCGGGCTACGCGACGACGAAGCCGTCGCCGTGGTCCAGACGCGCGGCATCGGCATCGTCTGCGCGCTGGCGGTGCTGGTGTTCGCCTATTTCACGACCGGGTACAGCGGCGATAACACCATGCTGGCGGTCGCGACCGCGCTCGTCGCGATCGCCGCGCTGGGCGAACGCGCGATCGTCGAACGCGAGCGACGGCTGTGGTGGGGTAGTGCACCGGCGTATCTGCTGGTCGTGACGCTGTTCGAGCTCATTGGGTTTCCGCTGGCCGGCCTCGTCGCCGCGGCGGCCTATGCAACGGTGACACTTGCCGCGGCAATCGAACGACTTCGTCTTCAACCTTAGTCTCGTTTTAACGACAAGCCGCTAGTCCCGGCGAAATGTCGGTCGGTCCTGACCCGATGCGTGATGCCGCTTTGTCCCGCCTGCATGCCATCGCGCGTGCCGAGCGCGCGCGGTCGCGTGGCGAGGATCGGCTCGACGGCGCCATCGCCGACTTTTTCCTCGATACCCCGGCACGGCTGGATGACCGCGCGCGTGCGTTGATCGCGCAGTGGCTGCGCGGTGTCGTCGGGGGAATCGAGACCGATATCCGACGGCATGCGGCGCGACTGCTCGTCGCCGCGGGAGAGACCGCGCGCGCAGAGGCGATGCTGACGCAGGGCGGCGCGATGCTGCGGCTGACGCGCGCCGGACTGTTGCGCGACCGGGATCTGATGGGCGAACTGATCGCGCGGGTTCGTCACGACCTGATCGCGCAGGCGCTGCCGAGCGCAATTTCCGGGCCCGATACCGCCAGCCTGCTCGTCCGGCTGGCCGCGGTGCCGGATACGATCGTCGCGACCGCCGCGACCGCGCTGCTGGTGGCGGACAGCCGACGGCGTACCGCCAACGAGACGGGCGCGGGCGCGCGCAGCGAACTCCCCGCCGAACTGCATCACCGGCTCGTCTGGTGGGTTGCGGCGGCGATCCGCGAGGGCCTTCACGATCTGATGAAGGATGCGGGCGTACCGTCCGCGACCGGGGGCGTGGTGCAGAGCGACCGGGCGATCACCGATGCCGCGCTGCGCTGCCTGGCGGCGCACGACGAAGGCGAGCGGCTCGAGGCGGTCGCCGCGCGGCTCGCGCTCGCGATCGACGCGCGACCCGACGAACTGCCCGCGTTGCTCGTCGAGGCGCTGGGCGACCGCCGGCTCGCGCTGTTCATCGCGGTGCTGGCCTCCGCGACGGGCATGGATTTCGACCAGGCACGGGCGATCGTCGTCGATCCCGAGGGCGACCAGCTCTGGCTTGCCTTGCGCGCGAACAACCTCGACCGCGAGACGATCGCGCGGATCGGGCTTGCCCTGTCCGAGGCGGATCCACGACGCGATATCGAGAGCTTCGCCGAGGCGCTGGACGGCATCATGGCGGTCACCGAGGCGGATGCGCGGGCTGCGATCGCACCGCTCTCGCTCCACCGCGATTTCCGGGTTGCGTTGCGCGCGCTCACGCGTTCTGACCGGTAATGACGACGCACGCTTCGTTTCATCACCCGGCCGACGATCCGGCCGTGGCGCAGGCCGCGGTCGCGCGCGACGGCGTGCTGCTGTCGGCGGACCCGGTACTGGTGGCGTTGAACACGCGCGCGGGCGGCATGATCGGCGCGCCGCTCGCGGTGCCGCAACTCGCTGCGATCACGAAACTGTCGCAAAGGCTCGGCATCATCGTCTCGCGCGGGACGGTCATCGCCGACGACGATGTCGATATCGACCTGTGGGTCCGCGCGCAGCCCGATGGCGACCATATCCGCCTGACCGTCAGTGGCTGGCGTGAGGTCCAGCCGTCCCGGGCGCCCGCCTCGCCACGCCGTGCGGTCCTCGACTTTCAGGCTACCGGGGCGGATCTGCGTTGGGAGACCGATGCGAGCCTGCATCTGACGTTCGTCTCGCTCGACGCGGGGACCAGATACGGGTTCGATCCGCTCGCGCTGCTGGGCCAGCCGATCTCGGCGATGGTCGCGCTCGATGCCGACCAGAACGAGGGCGCGGCGATCCTCGATGCGCTGTCGCAGCGGCGCGCGTTCGCGATGCTGCCCGCGCGGTTTCAGGGGACGGGGCTGAGGGTCCGTCTATCCGCCGAGACGCGCCATGACGCGCACGGCGCCTTTGCCGGCTATGTGGGGGGCGTTCAGGTGGTTACCGATCTCACCGCGGGCGGCGAGCGCGGGGTGGTCGAGGCCAAACCGGAGTCGGATCAGCTGTCGCCGACCTTCACCGCGGGGCTCGACCGCGCGCTCCGCAAGCCGCTGGCCCGGATCGTCGCGAATGCCGACAGCATCCATGCGCAGGCCGATGGCCCGGTGCGACACGATTATGCGGATTATGCGTCGGACATCGCCAATGCCGGGCGTCATCTGCTCGCGCTCGTCGACGACCTGGTCGATCTGCAGGCCGTGGAACGACCCGATTTCACGCTGCTGCCGGAGCCGATCGACGTCGCCGACATCGCACGTCGGGCCGCGGGTTTGCTGTCGGTCAGGGCGGCGAACGCGGATGTCGGCGTCGCGCGGCCGGCGTTCGACGCGAGCATCGCCGCGCAGGGCGACTTCCGCCGCGTGCTGCAGATCCTGGTCAACCTGATCGGCAACGCGGTCCGGTATTCGCCAAAGGGGGGCACGGTCGTCGTGACCGCGAGCACCCATGGTGATCGCGCCACGGTGACGGTCGCGGACGAGGGCAAGGGCGTCGCGCTTGCGGATCAGACGCGCATCTTCGAGAAATTCGAGCGGGTCGATCCGTCGGAGCCCGGCGGCAACGGGCTGGGGCTCTATATCGCGCGGCGGCTTGCGCGTGCGATGCGCGGCGACCTGACGATCGACAGCGCGGCCGGCGAGGGTGCGCGGTTCGTGTTGACGTTACCGACGCAGGCGGCGCGCGACCAGGATCAGCAGCAGCCCTAACACGGCGAGCGCGGCGCCGCGGTCCGCCCATGGCCGCTGGTCGAGCATGAAGCTCGACTGCGGCCAATGGACGTAGCCGAGGCCCTGGCCGATCCAGAGGAACCCCATCAGCGTGCAGACCACGCCGATGACAATCAGGATCGGCCTGAACTTCATCTCAGCACCCGATCTTCGAGGCAGGGACGCGCATCAACGCGATGCCATCGGCGTGTAGTCACGCTGCGTCGGGCCGCTGTACAGCTGACGCGGACGGCCGATCTTCTGGTCGGGATCGGTGATCATCTCGTTCCACTGCGCGACCCAGCCGACGGTGCGCGCAAGCGCGAACAGCACGGTGAACATCGAGGTCGGGAAGCCGATCGCCGACAGGATCACGCCCGAATAGAAATCGACGTTCGGGAAGAGCTTCTTCTCGATGAAGTACGGATCGTTGAGCGCGAGACGCTCGAGCTCGATCGCGACGTCGAACACGGGGTCAGTGACGCCCAGTTCGCCGAGCACTTCCTTGACGGTCGTCTGCATGACGGCCGCGCGCGGATCGTAGTTCTTGTAGACGCGGTGACCGAAGCCCATCAGGCGGAACGGATCGTTCTTGTCCTTCGCGCGCGCGATGAACTCGGGGATCCGATCGACCGTGCCGATCTCGTGCAGCATGTTGAGCGCGGCTTCGTTCGCGCCGCCATGCGCGGGGCCCCACAGGCAGGCGATGCCCGCCGCGATGCACGCGAACGGGTTGGCGCCCGACGAGCCGGCGAGACGGACGGTCGAGGTCGACGCGTTCTGCTCGTGATCGGCGTGGAGGATGAAGATGCGGTCCATCGCCTTCTCGACGATCGGGTTCACGACGTACTTCTCGGCGGGGACGCCGAACGTCATCTTCAGGAAGTTGCCGGTGTAGCTCAGCGTGTTGTCCGGATAGACGAACGGCTGGCCGACGCTGTATTTGTACGCCATCGCGGCGATCGTCGGCATCTTGGCGATCAGGCGGTGCGACGCGATGACGCGCTGTGCCGGATCATGGATGTCGGTCGAATCGTGATAGAAGGCCGAGAGCGCGCCGACGACGCCGCACAGGATCGCCATCGGATGCGCGTCGCGACGGAAGCCGCGGAAGAACTGCGCGAGCTGCTCGTGCACCATCGTGTGGCGCGTGATCGTGTTCGAGAAGGTCGCGAGCTCGTCCTCGCTCGGCAGCTCGCCGTTGAGCAGCAGATAGGCGACTTCCATGAAGTTCGACTGCTCGGCGAGCTCGCCGATCGTGTAGCCGCGGTGCAGCAGCGTGCCCGCGTCACCATCGATATAGGTCAGCTTCGACTGGCACGATGCCGTCGAAGTGAAGCCCGGATCATAGGTGAAATTGTCGGTTTGTGCGTACAGCTTGCGGATATCGATGACGTCGGGGCCGACGGTACCCGACATGACCGGGTAATCGAATTCCTTGCCATCGACCTTGAGGTTTGCGGTCTCGCTCATGCTTGTATCCTTCCTCGAAATCTTATCAGCTTGCCATCCGGTCGGCGATCCGACCGAGGCTCTCGTCGCGCCCGAGCAGGTCGAGCACGTCGAATATTCCCGGTGACGTCTTGCGTCCCGTCAGCGCGGCGCGGAGTGGTTGCGCGACCTGGCCAAGCTTGAGGCCCCGCGCTTCGGCCACGCGCCGTACCGCGCCTTCGAGGGCCTCCGTATCCCACTGGTCGAGCGCGTCAAGTTCAGCATGGGCGTTCCCCAAAATCGCACTCGCCTCACCTTGCAAAAGGCTCGCCGCGGCGTCGTCCATCGCCAATGGACGCTGGCTGAAGAGGAAATTCGACCCCTCGGCCAGTTCGTTCAGGTTGGCGGCACGCGGCTTCAGGACAGGCATTGCACGCGTGAGCAGGTCCAGTCCGCCGGTCGGCAGGTCATGGCCGAGACGATCCGCCGCAAGCTGCGCGAGCCGTGCGTCGTCGGCCTCGCGGATATAATGACCGTTGAGGTTTTCGAGCTTCTTGAGATCGAAGCGCGACGGTGACTTGCCGACGCCGCCGAGGTCAAACCATTCGACGGCCTGATCGCGGCTGATGATCTCCGCGTCGCCATGTCCCCAGCCGAGCCGGAGCAGGTAATTGTCGAACGCCTCGGGAAGGATGCCCATCTCGTCGCGGTACGCCTCGATCCCGACCGCGCCGTGGCGCTTCGACAGCTTGGCGCCGTCGGACCCGTGGATCAGCGGGATGTGTGCGTAGATCGGATCGGGCCAGCCGCCCTCGATCGCGTCCATCGCGCGGTAGATCGGCAATTGGCGGAACGCGTTGTTAAGGTGATCGTCGCCGCGGATGACGTGCGTCACGCCCATATCATGATCGTCGACCACGACCGCGAGCATGTAGGTCGGCGTCCCGTCGGAGCGGAGCAGGACGAGGTCGTCGATCTCCTCGTTGCGGACGGTGACCGCGCCCTGAACCCGGTCCTCGATCGTGACCGCGCCTTCCTGCGGTGCGCGCAGGCGGACGACATGCGGCAGATCGGGCGCCTCGCTCGCCGGGCGATCGCGCCACGGGCTGCGGATGCGCAGCGGCTTCTTGGCTGCCTGTGCCTCGGCGCGCATCGCCGCGATCTCGTCGTTGGTCATGTAGCAGCGATAGGCGTGCCCCGCCTCGACCATCTGGTGCGCGACCTGCGCGTGACGGTCGGCGCGGGCGAACTGCATGATCGCGTCGCCGTCCCAGTCGAGCCCGAGCCAGCGCATTCCGTCCAGAATGGCGTCAATTGCCGGCTGGGTCGAGCGGACCCGGTCGGTATCCTCGATCCGGAGCAAAAACTTGCCGCCATTCGCCTTTGCGAACAGCCAGTTGAACAGCGCGGTGCGCGCGCCGCCAAGATGCAGGAACCCCGTCGGCGACGGAGCGAAACGGGTAACCACGGGTGCGGCCGAACCGACGGCATCCGTATCAGATATTGCGCCCAACCGCGGGTGCTCCCAGACTGTAGAAACGATGGAGAAACGATGGCCATGACAGCCGTCGCCGCCCCTAGCATGCGTCCGTGGCGGCGACAAATGGGCGTGCCGCAATGGGCGGTGGCGGCAGGCATCGCGGTCGAGCGCTGGCTGGAGGCGGAGCGCGATCAGCTCGCCTTGTGGCTGCCGGTGATGACGGGGGGCGGGGTCGCGTTGTGGTTCGCGCTGCCCGGTCCGGCGGCGTGGCGCGTCGCGTTGCTGATGCTGGCGGCGATATCGCTGGCGGGACTGGCGATCGGGCAGGGCGGGCGCGCGGCGCGGGCGCTGGCGATCGGGGCGCTGGCCGCGGGCCTCGGCCTTGGGCTGACCTGGCTGAGGTCAGACAGCGTCGCGCGTCCCGTGCTTGGCGGCCCGACCTTCGCCACGTTCCGGGCGCGGGTCGAATCGATCGAGCCGCTGGTCGACCGCGACCTCGTCCGTCTGACGCTGCTGCCCGAGGGCGCGGGCGCGGATGGGCAAGGGCGGCCGGTGGCATTGCCCTACCGGATCCGCGTCAACCTCGCCGAGCATGACGTGCCGACGCTGCTCGGGCGAGGTGCGGTCATCGGTCTGCGCGCGCGGCTGATGCCGCCCGCGCTGCCGGCCGTTCCGGGCGCCTATGACTTTGCCCGCGTCGCGTGGTTCGCGGAGATCGGCGCGACGGGCAGGGGATTCGCGCCGGTCCGGGTGATCGTGCCGAGCGGCCGGGGGCGGGGATACGCGTGACGCTGTCGCAGCATATCGAATCGCGACTGACGGGGAGTGCAGGGGGCATCGCCGCGGCGCTGGCGACGGGCGATGTCGGGGCGATCAGCGACGCGGATTCGCAGGCGATGCGCCGCGCCGGGCTAGCACACCTCCTGTCGGTCAGCGGGCTGCACATCACCGCGGCGGTCGCGGCGACGATGCTGGTGGTGATGCGGCTGCTCGCGTTGTTTCCCTGGCTGGCGCGCCACGTCCGGCTGCCGCTGATCGCGGCGATGGCGGGGGCTGCCGCGGCGATCGGCTATACGTTGCTGACGGGCAGCCAGGTGCCGACGATCCGATCCTGCGTCGCCGCGCTGCTCGTGCTCGCGGCGCTGGCGATGGGGCGCGAGGCGATGACGTTGCGGCTGGTCGCGGCGGGGGCGATGTGCGTGATGCTGGTGCGCCCGGACTCCGCCGCGGGGCCGAGCTTCCAGTTGTCGTTCGCCGCGATCACGGCGATCATCGCGCTCCACGAACATCCTGCGATCCGGGAATTCTTCGGTGCGCACGAAGAGCGCCGTCTGGCGCGGGTCGCCCGCGGGCTCGGATCGCTGCTGCTGACCGGGCTGGTCGTCGAGATCGCGCTGATGCCGATCGCCGTCTATCACTTCCACAAGGCGGGCGTTTACGGCGCGTTCGCCAATATCGTCGCGATCCCGCTGACGACGTTCGTGATCATGCCGCTTGAGGCGCTGGCGCTCCTGCTCGACGGGGTCGGCGTTGGCGGGATCGTCTGGCCCCTCGTTCAGCTGCCGCTCGACGCACTGCTCTGGCTGGCACACCGGGTCGCCGCGGCGCCCGGCGCGGTCCGATCGCTGCCCGCGATGCCCGACGCGGCGTTCGCGGCGATGGTGACCGGCGGGCTGTGGATCGCGGTCTGGCGGACGCGCTGGCGGCGGCTGGGTGCGGTCCCGCTTGCGATCGGCGCGATCTGGGCGCTGACGACGCCGCCGCCCGATATCCTGGTGACCGGCGACGGGCGGCACGTCGCAGTGCGGACGGCGGCGGGGCTGGCGCTGCTGCGCGACCGGGCGGGGGCGTATATGCGCGACACGCTGGCGGAAAATGGCGGCGTCGACGGCGAGCCGTTGCTGCTGGCGGATCAGCCCGATGCGCGGTGCAGCCGTGACCTGTGCATGACGGATGTCGTGGCAGGCGGACGGCGCTGGCGCGTGCTGGCGACGCGCAGCATGTATCGCGTGCCGATCGCCGAACTCGTCGCCGCGTGTCGCGCGGCGGATATCGTCGTCAGCGAGCGGGGGCTGCCAAAGACGTGCGAACCGCGGTGGCTGAGGCTTGACCGGTCGACGCTGCAACATACCGACGGTGTCGCGCTGACGTTGCGGACGGGGCGGGTGGCGACGGTCCTCGAACCTGGTGACCGGCATCCCTGGCGTATGCCACCGACGCTCGAACGATCCGCGGGGCGGTTCGGCCACGGGGCCGGGCGCCGGGTCCGGTCCTGGTCGTAAGCGGAGCGCACCGACGTTCGGGATGACAACGCGCTCGTGCTAACTCCTGACGGGATTTTCTGGCTGGTGGACCGTTGGCGGTAATGGCTTTGCTGTATCGTGCGGGCTGGATCAGTTCCGGCTCCCGCATCGAGCCTGGGCCCGCGCTGAACGGTTTGCGTATCCGGGACTAACGGGACGAGGCTCTTGGCTCTGGATCCTGACTTTCGTCAGGATGACGGGGGTAAGCCAGAGCCGGAATAGGAGTGAGGCTTTTTTCCGGTCCTGACAGCTGGCGAAAGGGTGCAGGAAAGCGTCGACCGCTTCGTCGCCTCCCTCCCGCGTACCCCATAGTCAGTCGTAACGCCGCAGGATGCCCGACAGCTTGCCCTGCACACGGACCTGCGCGGGCGCGTAGCGTTGCGGGTCATAGGAGCGGTTGGCGGGATCGAGCCGGACCATCGCGCCTTCGCGGCGGAAATATTTGAGCGTCGCCTCGCTGTCCTCGATCAGTGCGACGACGATCTCGCCGTCGCGGGCGGTCTCGGTGCGGCGGATCAGCGCATAGTCGCCATCGAGAATTCCCGCATCGACCATCAGAATCGCCGGACACCTCGAGCGCATAATGCTCGCCCGAGCCGAGCAAGGCGGCGGGGACGGCCAGCATCGAGCTGCCTTCGAACGCCTCGATCGGCACGCCTGCGGCGATCCGCCCGTGCAGCGGAATCTCGACGACGTCGTTCGCGGCGACCGGGATATGCGCCGGGCGCACGCTGGGCGACGGCTCGGCGTTTGCCGGAGCGGCCGGGGGCGCGGGCTTCGCGGCGGCCGATTTCGTCGCGGGCATGTCCGGACGCTCGGGCATCCGCAGGATCTCGAGCGCGCGCGCGCGGTTCGGCAGGCGGCGGATGAAATTGCGCTCCTCGAGCGCGCTGATCAGGCGGTGGACGCCCGATTTGGATTTCAGGTCGAGCGCGTCCTTCATCTCCTCGAACGAGGGCGAAACGCCCGTCTCTGCGAGGCGATCGTTGATGAAGCAGACAAGCTCGTGCTGCTTGCGCGTGAGCATAGCGGTTCTCCGTCCGGAACAGACGAGGAACTTCTATGGAACACAATGTCCGGCGTCAAGCGATCCGTCAGGCGATGATGAGGATTTCCGCCGAGTCGCCCGCACGCGCGGCCGGCGCGTCGCCGTCGCGGACGATCAGGCAGGTCGACCGCGCGAGCGTGAGGAGCATCGAGCTGTCCTGGATGGTCGAGGCATAGGCGCGCCCGTCGCGCAGTTCGGCGCGCATGTAGTCGGTACGCGACTCGTTCGGCGGCAGATCCTCGCCGAGCAGCGCGTGCGTCGTCTGCGGGAGCGGATCGCGCGCGCCGAGCATATGCGCGACGACCGGGCGGACGAACAGGATCGCGGTGACGAAGGCGGAAACGGGGTTGCCGGGCAGGCCGAGCAACATCGTCCGACCGAGCGTCCCCGCCATCATCGGCTTGCCCGGGCGAAGCGCGATCCGCCAGAAGTCGATGCTGCCGCCCGCCGCTTCGATCGCGGGGCGGACGAGATCATGGTCGCCGACCGACGCGCCACCGGTCGTCACGAGCAGGTCGGCGTCGACGCCTGCAAATGCGTCGCGCAGCGTGTCGAGACGATCGGGCAGGATGCCGAGATCGACGATGTCGACGGGCAGATCGGCGAGCAGCGCCGCCAGCATGATGCCGTTCGATTCGGGCAGGGGGACGGGATCCTCCGTCGAACCGGGGGGACGAGTTCGTCGCCGGTCGCGGCGACCGCGACGCGCAGGCGCCGCCCGACGGGGAGCGCGCCATGCCCGCCGGTCGCGGCGACGGCGATGCGCGCCGGGCTCAGCCGGTCACCCTGGGCGATCAGCCGCGTGCCGGTGGCGAAGTCGAGGCCCTTTCGGCGCGTGTTGCGGCCTTCGTACGCGGGGCCATCGCCGTCGAGCGACAGGCGGTCGCCGTCGCGTGCGGCCTCTTCCTGGACGAGCACGGTGTTCGCGCCGGCGGGCATCGCCGCGCCCGTGAAGATGCGCGTCGCCTCGCCCGCGCCGACGGTACCCGCAAAGGGGCGGCCCGCAGCGCTTTCGCCGATCACGCGCCACGGCCCCGGCATGTCGGCAAAGCGGATCGCATAGCCGTCCATCGCCGAAAGATCGGTTGCGGGCTGGGTCCGGCGCGCGAGGATATCCTCCGCCGCCCAGCGCCCGATCGCGGCGCGCAAGGGAACGCGCTCGGCAGGAACGCGCGCGGCCATCGCGAAAAGGCGGGCCTGGGCTTCGGCAACGGGGACGAGAGGGGGCATGAAGGCTCCGGTGGGCAGGCGTGGGAAAGGATGCGGGGGGATCGATGCGGGGGCTGGAGGCAGATGGGGTAAGCGGCTGGTCGTATGAACCCGCGAACGGGGATAGCGGGCCGCGTTACGGGTGGCGATGGTGCGATAACGTCCCGACCCGCCGAGACGTTGCGGATCGCGGTGCGCGACGGTGCCGCATGCAAATCCTGTCGTCAGCCGCGGCAAAGCGCGCTAACCTGGATTGGCTGATCGGGCGCAACCCGGATCGGTACAGATCGCGTCGGTGCCCCTCGGGGCTTGAATGGGAATGCGGTGCGGGGTTCGCCCCAATGCCGTGGCTGTCCCTGCAACTGTAAGCGGCGAGCGACACGCACGCGCCCCCTCAAAAAGGGCAGCCACTGGGCCATCGGCCTGGGAAGGTGTGCGTCGAGCCTTGACCCGCGAGCCAGGAGACCTGCCGGCGTCTGGTCGCTCTTGTCCCGGTCCAGGGGGTGACCGAGGCACGGCAAGCGCCGTCTGAGCGACGACCATGTGGCTGGGGCCGCATCGGCGACGCGTGCCGGCCGCTCATGGCGTCCGGCCGGCGCACGTCCCGGCCGTTCGCGCGGCAGGCCCCCGCCCGCGTCGGACGCCGGGGGGTAGACATGACGAGCTTGACGATCGAACGACCGGTGCGAGGCTCCGTGCGCAAGCGTGTGGGTGTGATGTTCGCGATGCTGGTCGCCGCGAACATCGCCGCGTGGGGGTGGGCGTTCTCGCTGTTCCACGAACAGCCGCTGATGCTCGGAACCGCATTGCTCGCCTGGGGGCTTGGCCTGCGTCACGCGGTCGATGCCGATCACATCGCGGCGATCGACAATGTGACGCGCAAGCTGATGCAGGAGGGGCAGCGGCCGATCGCGGTCGGATTCTGGTTTGCGATCGGGCATTCGGGGATCGTCCTGATCGCCGCGGTCGCGATCGCGCTGACCGCCAATGCGCTGTCGCAGTTCGAGGCGTTCAAGCAGGTCGGCGGCGTCGTCGCGACGATGATCTCCGCGCTGTTCCTCTTTACGATCGCGGCGATGAACCTGATCATCCTGCGATCGGTGTGGCGGACGTTCGGGCACGTCCGGCGCGGCGGGGCCTATGTCGAGGAGGATCTCGACCTGTTGCTCGGCAATCGCGGGCTGCTCGCGCGGCTGTTCCGGCCGATGTTCCGGCTGGTGACGCAAAGCTGGCACATGGCGCCGCTTGGCTTCCTGTTCGGGCTGGGGTTCGACACCGCGACCGAGGTGGCGATCCTGGGGCTGTCCGCGAGCCAGGCGGCGGACGGTCTGTCGATCGGCACGGTGCTGGTGCTGCCGGTGCTGTTCGCGGTGGGGATGGCGCTGGTCGACACCGCCGACGGCGTGGTGATGCTCGGCGCGTACGAGTGGGCGTTCGTGAAGCCGATCCGCAAGCTGTACTACAACATCACGATCACGCTGATCTCGGCGATCGTCGCGATCGCGATCGGGGGAATCGAGACGCTGGCGCTGATCGGGTCGAAGCTGGGGCTGAGCGGCGGCGTGTGGGACGCTGCTGCCGCGCTGGGGGAAAATTTCAACGGGCTGGGGTTCGCGATCATCGCGCTGTTCGTCGCGTGCTGGGTGCTGAGCTTTGCGATCTATCGGTGGAAGCGGTTCGACGAGATCGACGTGGTGCGGGGGTAAGGTCTTCGCTGATCCTCCCCCGCCAGGGGGAGGATTGTGAGGGCGATGTGCATTGGCAGCCTTTGCGAATTGCTCTAAGTTGGTCCTCGAGGATTGGTTCTACCGATCCTCGTTGATCGCGCCGGTGCCCTTCGGGGCTTGAATGGGAATGCGGTGCGGGGGCTTTGCTCCCAATGCCGCGGCTGTCCCTGCAACTGTAAGCGGTGAGCGAGACGCACGGGCCCTCCAGCGCGGGGGCAGCCACTGGGTCGCGGACCTGGGAAGGCGTGCATCGAGCTTTGACCCGCGAGCCAGGAGACCTGCCAGCGTTATGGTCGCTCTTGCCTTGATCCAGGGGATGGTCGCGGCACGGTAACCCGTCTGAGCGACGAACATGTGCGGCCGCGAGGTCGTGCGTGCGTGTGGCTGCGGACGTGCGTCCGTCCGTGGCCGTCGTTCCGACGCCGTGGAGAGCAAGCATGTCCGATATCCAGCCGAATCCGGCCCCCGAGCCTGGCCAAGGTTCCCGTCACCATCGTCACCGGGTTCCTGGGGGCGGGGAAAACGACGCTGATCAGCCACCTGATCCGCAATGCGGGCGGGCGGCGGCTTGCGGTGGTGGTCAACGAATTCGGCACGCTCGGAATCGATGGCGACATCCTGAAGGGTTGCGCGATCCCCGATTGTCCGGCGGAGAACGTCGTCGAGCTGGCCAATGGCTGCATCTGCTGCACCGTCGCGGATGATTTCATCCCGACCGTCGAGACGCTGCTCGCGCTCGACCCGCGGCCCGACCATATCCTGATCGAGACGTCGGGGCTGGCTTTGCCCAAGCCGCTGCTCAAGGCGTTCGACTGGCCCGCGATCCGGTCGCGGATCACGGTCGACGGCGTGATCGCGCTCGCCGATGCCGAGGCGGTCGCGGCCGGGCGGTTCGCGCCCGATCTCGCCGCACTCGATGCGCAGCGCGCCGCCGATCCGAGCGTCGATCACGAGACGCCGCTGTCCGAGGTTTTCGAGGACCAGCTGGCGTGTGCGGATCTGGTGCTGCTCACCAAGGTCGATCTGGCCGGGCCCGAGGGCGTCGCCAGGGCGCGTGCGGTGATCGCGGCGGAGTCGGCGCGGCCGCTGCCGGTGATCGATCTGACCGACGGGGTGATCGACCCGCGCGTGATCCTGGGGCTCGGCGCGGCGGCGGAGGACGATATCGCCGCACGCCCCTCGCATCACGACGGCGAGGATGATCACGAGCATGACGATTTCGACAGCGTCGTCGTCGAGCTTGGCGAGATCGCCGACCCCGCCGCCCTGACCGCACGGATCGATGCGCTCGCCCGCAGCGCGGATATCCTGCGCGTGAAGGGCTATGCCGCGGTTGCGGGCAAGCCGATGCGATTGCTGGTGCAGGCGGTCGGCGCGCGCGTGCGGACGCAATATGACCGGTTGTGGCGCGCGGACGAGCTGCGGCGCACGCAGCTGGTCGTCATCGCCGAGCATGATCGCATCGACGCGGTGCAGATCAAGGCCGCGCTGGACGCCTGACGACGATGCACGTCGTCTTTCGCGAGACGCATGGGCTGGAGGAAAGCGCGGTCCCGCAGGACCTCGCGCAGACCCCCGCAGACCTTGTCGTCCTGTCGTTTTCTGACAGCGACCTCGGCGCATTCGCGGCGGGGTGGCGGCGCGCGGATGCGGCGGGAAGCCCGTTGCCGTCGGTCCGGCTCGCCAACCTGTCGACGCTCGCGCACCCGCTCTCGGTCGATACCTATGTCGAGCGGACGCTGGCGGGTGCGAAGGGCGTGCTGATCCGGCTGATCGGGGGCCGCGCCTATTGGAGCTATGGCCTGCAACAGGTCGAGGCGCTCGCGCGCGAGAAGGGGATCGCGCTGGCGGTGCTGTCGGCCGATGGGCGGATCGATCCGAGGCTCGATGCCGCATCGACGATCCCGGTATCGACGCTCCGGCAGCTGGCGCTGCTCTGCGATACCGGCGGCACGGTCGCGGCGCAGGCGGCACTCGCGCAGTTCGCGCTTGCGGCGGGGCTGTATGCGGGGCCGGTGCCGGGCGTGCGGACGATCGCCGAGGTCGGTGGGTGGCAGCCGGGCGGGGGCGTGTCGTGCCCCGCGGCGTTCGCGCTGACCGCCGAGCGCCCGCGCGTGCTGCTGATATTCTATCGCTCCTATCTGACGGCGGCGGACCTGCATCCGATCGAGGCGTTGCATGCCGCGCTCACCGGACACGGGTTCGACGTGCTGGGCCTGTTCGCGCCGTCGCTGAAGGCGCCCGACGCGGCCGGGTGGCTCGCGCGCTGGGTCGCGGCGCTGGCACCTGCGGCGATCGTCAACGCGACCGCGTTTTCGGCGCGGGGGTCCGGCGAGGCGACACCGCTCGACGGTGCAGGGGTGCCCGTGTTCCAGATCGCATTGGCGACCTCCGATCGCGCCGCCTGGGCCGGGTCGAGCCGCGGGCTGTCCCCGGCCGATCTCGCGATGCACGTCGTGTTGCCCGAGGTCGACGGGCGACTCTTCGCAGGCGTCGCGAGCTTCAAGGAGGATGGCGCGCGCGACCGCGCGCTCGAATATGCACGTCGCGAGCACCGCGGCGACCCGGCCCGGATCGCTGCAATCGCGGCGCGGGTGACGGCCTGGGTCGGTCTCGCGCGCAAGCCGGCGGCCGGGCGCCGGGTCGCGATCCTGCTGTCGACCTATCCGGGCAAGGCGTACCAGATGGCGCATGCGGTCGGCCTCGATGCGCTGGCATCGACGGACGCGATCCTCGAGGATCTGGCGGCGGCGGGGTATGCGCTCGGCGAGGGACCGCGCGAAAAGCCCGAGTCCGCGTTGGCGACGCAGCGGATGACGTGGCCGCTCGCGGCGTATCAGGCGGCGCTCGCGCGGCTGCCGCGCGAAGTGCGCGATGATCTCGAGCGGAGCTGGGGGGCGCCCGACAGCGATCCCGCGTGCGTGGGCGGCGCGTTCGAGTTCGCCGCGGTCGAGCATGGCGGCGTTCTGGTCGCGCTGCAGCCCGAGCGGGGACGGCGCGACGTGCGGAGCGGGGAGTATCACGACCTGTCGCGGTGTCCGCGCCACGCCTATGCCGCCTTCTACCTCTGGCTGCAGGCGCGGGGGACCGACGCGCTCGTACATGTCGGCGCGCACGGGACGCTCGAATGGCTGCCGGGAAAGTCGGTGGCGCTGTCGGACGCGTGCTGGCCCGAGGTTCTGGTGGGGGCCATGCCGGTAATCTATCCGTTCATCGTCAACGACCCGGGCGAAGCCGCGCAGGCCAAGCGGCGGATCGGCGCGGTCACGCTCGGCCATGTTCCCCCGCCGCTCGAGCGCACGCGCAGCGGCGCAGGGCTCGGCCGGCTCGAGGCGTTGCTCGACGAATTCTCGAATGCGGACGGGCTCGATCCGGCGCGACGCGACCGGCTGCAACGCGACATCCGCGACGAGGCGAGCGCGACCGGGCTTGCCGCGACGCTGAACCTCGACACCGCGCAATCGTCCGCGGACGCGATCACGCGGATAGATGCGTTCGTGTGCGACGTGAAGGAGTGCCAGTTCGGCGACGGGCTGCACGTCTATGGTCGCGGCGAGCAGGGCGAGGCGGAACGCACCGGGCTGCTGACGGCGCTGCGGGGCGCGCGCGTCGCGGGAGGGCCGTCGGGTTCGCCGTGGCGTGGACGCGCGGACGTGCTGCCGACGGGGCGGAACCTGTACACCACCGATCCGCGCGCGGTGCCGTCGCGGACCGCGCATGCGCAGGGCGTGACGCTCGCCGACGAGCTGATCCGGCGGCATCTGCAGGATCATGGCGACTATCCGCGTACGATCGTGGTCGATCTGTGGGCGTCGGCGACGATGCGCACGGCGGGCGAGGAATTCGCGATGGCGCTCCACCTGCTCGGCGCGGAACCGGTGTGGGACCTGCAGTCCGACCGCGTCACGGGGATCGAGATCCTTCCGCTTGCACAGTTCGACCGGCCACGCATCGACGTCACGCTGCGCGTGTCGGGGTTGTTCCGCGATGCATTCCCGACGCTGTGCGCGATGTTCGGACAAGCCGTCCGCGCGCTTGGGCGACGTGACGAGCCGGCGGCGTGGAATCCCTTCGTCGGACAGGCGGCGACCGCGCGCGTCTATGGCCCGGGGCCGGGTCGCTACGGGCTGGCGATGGGGGACGCGGCAGAGACCTATACCGCCGACGCCCGCCTAGCCGCGGGTGAGGCATGGCTTGCGGCCTCGAGCCATGCGCTTGACGGCGAAGCGGGGGATGACGGGCGCGACGTCTCCGATCCGCGCGGTATCCGCGACCGCGTTGCCGCTGCCGACGCGTTCGTCCATGTGCAGGACCTGCCCGAGACCGACCTGCTGCTCGCCGCGGATTATGCGGCGCACGAGGCCGGATTCGCGGCGGCGCAGTCGGTCGCGGGTGGCAGCGCCGCGCTGTACCACCTCGATGCGCGCGACCCGGATCGACCGCGCGCACGCCCCTTGCGCGAAGAGATTGCGCGCGTCGTCCATGCGCGCGCGGCGAACCCCGCCTGGGTCGACGGGATGCTGCGCCACGGGTTTCGCGGGGGGCGGAGATCGCCGCGACGCTCGATCACCTCGGCGCGTTCGCGCACCTCGCCGACGCGGTCTCGGTGGAGCTGATCGACCTGTATTTCGATGCGACGCTGGCACGCGAAACGGTCGTGGAATTCCTCGAAGCCGCAAATCCCGCGGCACTGGCGGCGATGCGCGCGCGCTTTGCCGCGCTGCACGCCGCCAATCTGTGGCCGACGCGGCGCAACTCCATTCTCGCGCAACTCGGCATGCCCGCTTGAGCGCGTTCGTCGTCAAGGGCTGGTGCCCCGATGCGTGGCGGCCGATGATGGCGGGCGATGGCTTGCTCGTGCGCGTCCGGCCACGGCTCGGGCGGGTGCCGCGCGCGGCGCTCCTTGGCCTGTGCCGGGCAGCGCTGCGACATGGCAATGGCGAGATCGACGTGACCAGTCGGGCCGGGCTGCAGATCCGCGGCGTCCGCGAGGATAGCTGGCGCGCGCTCATCGACGCGCTGCTCGAGCTCGGGCTGATCGATCCCCACCCCGGCGTTGACGCGCGCGCGGCGCTTCTCGTCGCGCCCGATCACGTGCCGGGCGACGATACGCACCGCCTTGCGGGAGCCATGTATGCGCGGATCGCCGAGCTCCCCGAGCTGCCGGGCAAGGTCGGCTTCGCGATCGATGCCGGGACCGCGCCGGTGCTGCAGGATGCACCGGCGGACTTCCGGATAGAACGGGGGGCGTCGGCCGGGTTGATCCTGCGTGCGGAGGGGCGGCACCGCGGCACGCCGCTCGGGCAGGGGCGTGAGATCGATACGCTGGTCGCGCTCGCACGCTGGTTCGTCGAGACCGGCGGCGCGGACAGCGGCCGGATGGAACGGCATGCCGCGGCGCTGCCGACATGGGCGCGCGAGCAGGAGTCGCCCGCGATGCCCGCGCCCCGTATCCGGCCGGGCGTCCATCCGCTCGGGCTGGCGGTTGCGCTGCCGTTCGGGCGGATCGCCGCGGCGGCGTTCATGCGGTGGCTGGAGGCCGAACCGGCAATCGGTGCGGTACGCGTGACGCCCTGGCGCATGCTGCTCTGCGAAGCCGCGGGGGCGATCCGGCTCCCGGCCGACAGCGACGCGCTGATCGTCGACCCGATCGCCCCCGTGCTGCGCGCCGATGCCTGTGTCGGCGCACCCGCCTGTCCGCAGGCGAATGCGGCCACGCGCGCGCTGGCGCGACAATTGGCGCCGCATGTCGGTGGCCGGCTCCATGTCTCGGGCTGTGCGAAAGGATGCGCGCGCGCGGCGCCGGCCGATGTCGTGCTGACGGCGCGCGACGGCGTGTTCGACCTCGCCTTCGACGCGCGCGCCGGCGCGCCGCCCGTGCATGCCGGTCTCGACGCCGCGCAGATCCTCGCCCATTTCGGAGCCGCCTGAATGCCCTACGCCTATGAAACCGATGGCGCGGCGATCTATCGCCAGTCGTTCGCGATGATCCGCGCCGAGGCCGATCTCGCGCGGTTCGCGCCCGGCGACGAGCCCGTCGCGGTGCGGATGATCCACGCCGCCGGGCTGGTCGAACTCGCTGCGCATATCCGCTTTTCACCCGGTTTCGGCCACGCCGCGCGCACCGCGTTGCGGGCCGGGGCGCCGATCCTGTGCGATGCGCGGATGGTCAGCGAAGGGATCACGCGCGCGCGGTTGCCCGCGGAGAATGCGGTGATCTGCACGTTGCACCAGCCCGAGACGATCGTGCTCGCGACCGCGATGGCGACGACCCGGTCGGCGGCCGCGCTGGAGGCCTGGCGGCCGCATCTGGCGGGCGCGATCGTTGCGATCGGCAATGCGCCGACCGCGCTGTTCCATCTGCTCACGATGCTCAAGGATCCCGCGTGTCCCCGGCCGGCGGCGATCATCGGATGTCCCGTCGGGTTCGTCGGCGCCGTTGAATCGAAGGACGCGCTGTGGACGGCGCAACCCGTGCCCTGCGTGATCGTCGAGGGCCGGCTGGGCGGCAGCGCGATCACCGTCGCCGCGGTCAACGCGCTGGCGAGCGCGGCGGAATGATCACCGTACAGCCTTCTGCGGTGCGATGCGGCACGATCCACGGCGTCGGCCTCGGGCCGGGGGCGTGCGACCTGATGAGCGTGCGCGCCGACCGCCTCGTCCGCGGCGCGCGCCACATCGCCTATTTTCGCAAGGCCGGCCGCAGCGGTCATGCGCGCAGGATCGTCGACGGCATGCTGCGCGACGACGTCACCGAATTCGCGATGGAATATCCCGTCACCACCGAAATCGCAGTCGCCGACCCGCGCTACAACGACTGCCTCTCGGCCTTCTATGCGGGCTGCATCGACCATCTGGCGGGCCTGGTGCGCGGCGGCGAGGATGTCGTTGTCCTCTGCGAGGGCGACCCGTTCTTCTATGGATCGTTCATGCACCTCTATACGCGGTTGCAGACGATCGCCCCGGTGTGCGTCGTGCCGGGGATCACGGGGATGTCGGGCGCATGGACCGCGAGCGGGGCGCCGATCACCTGGGGCGACGACGTCCTCACCGTGCTGATGGCGACGCTGCCCGAGGAGGATCTCGTCCGGCGGATCCGCGACACCGACGCGCTGGTGGTGATGAAGATCGGCCGTCATCTGGGCAAGCTCCGCCGCGCGGTGGCAGCTGCGGGGCGCGAGGACGAGGCATGGCTGGTCGAGCACGCGGCGATGCAGGACCAGCGGGTCACGCCGCTGGGCGAGGCGGACGCGGTGACGCCCTATTTCTCGATCCTGCTGATTCACGGACAGGGGCGGCGGCCATGACCGGGTGGCTGACGATCGCGGGGCTGGGGCCGGGCGATCCGGACCTCGTCACGCCCGAGGTGACCGCGGCGCTGGCGCAGGCGACCGACGTGATCGGCTATGTCCCCTATGTCGCGCGGGTCGCGGCGCGAGACGGTCTGACGCTGCATCCCAGCGACAACCGCGTCGAGCTCGACCGGGCGGCGCACGCGCTGCGGCTGGCGGACGAGGGGCGGCGCGTCGTCGTCGTGTCGTCGGGCGATCCGGGCGTGTTCGCGATGGCGGCGGCGGTGTTCGAGACGCTGGAGGCGGGGCCGGCGGCATGGCGCACGCTCGATATCCGCGTGCTCCCCGGCATCACCGCGATGCTCGCGGCAAGCGCGCGGGTGGGCGCACCGCTCGGGCATGACTTCTGCGTGATCAACCTCTCGGACAATCTGAAGCCATGGGAGACGATCGAACGCCGGATACGTCTCGCCGCGGAGGCGGACTTTGCCATCGCGTTCTACAACCCGCGGTCGAAGGCGCGGCCTGACACGCTCGACGATGCGTTCGCGGTCCTTCGGGCGACCTGCCGCGACGCGCGTCCGGTGCTGTTCGCGCGCGCGGTCTCGACGCCTGACGAGGTGCTGGACATCGTGCCGCTGCCCGATGCGCGCGGCGCGATGGCGGACATGCGGACGATGGTGATCGTCGGGTCAAGCCAGACGCGCATCATCGCGCGGCCCGTGGGGCCGATCCTCTATACCCCGCGGTCGGCGTCGTGATCGAGCCAGCGCAGGACGTCCTCAACGCCGTGCACCGCGCGTCGGGCGGGCAGCGGGGGGCGATCGATCATGACGACCGGGATGCCGCGCCCGCGCGCGGCGTGGAGTTTGGCGACCGCGCCCGGCCCGCCGGCATTCTTGCACACCACGAGGTCGATGCCTTGCGCGTCCATCAGCGCGCGGTCGCCCGCTACGTCGAATGGTCCACGATCGACGACGAGGCAATGATCCGGCAGCGCGGGGGCGCGCTCCGGCTGGTCGACGAAGCGCAACAGATACTGGTGCTGCGGCTGCGCCGAAAACGCGTCGACATGCATCCGCCCGAGCGCCAGCATCACGCGTCGCGGCGGTCCGGCGAGCGCGGCGACGGCGGCATCGAGATCCGGCACGCGCGTCCAGCGATCGCCCGCGGCGGGTGCCCAGGCGGGGCGGGTCAGCGCGATCAGCGGCACGCGGGCCCGCGCCGCGGCGGTGACGGCATTGCCGCTCATCCGTGCAGCAAAGGGGTGCGTGGCATCGACGATGTGCGTGACGCGGTGATCGCGCAGGTACGTCGCAAGGCCATCGACGCCGCCAAACCCGCCGATGCGGACCGGGATCGGCTGCGCCCGTGGCGAGGCCGTGCGTCCGGCAAAGCTCAGCACCGCACGATCGCCGCGCATCGCCAGTCGTGCGGCGAGCGCGCTGGCCTCGGTCGTGCCGCCCAGGATCAGGATATTCGGCATGGCTGACACTCCCTGGCTGACGATCGTCGGGATCGGCGAAGACGGCGCCGCGGGGCTGTCCGACGCTGCGAAGGCGGCGATCGCGGCCGCCGACATCGTGACCGGCGCCGCACGCCACCTCGCGCTGATGCCCGACCTTGTCGGCGAAGGAAAGGCGGAGCGCCGACCATGGCCGGTCCCGTTCGAGTCCGGCATCGACGCGCTGCTCGCCGAGCGCGGACGTGCGGTGGTCCTGTTCGCGTCGGGCGATCCGTTCTGGTACGGTGCAGGGACGTCGGTGACGCGGCATCTGTCGCCTGACGAATGGGTGGCGCATCCCGCGCTCTCGACCTTCACGCTCGTCGCGGCGCGGCTCGGCTGGGGCATCGAGACGACGACCTGCCTGGGTCTCCACGCCGCACCGCTGACGAGGCTGCGACGTCATGTCGTGCCCGATGCACGCGCGATCGTGCTCGTACGGAATGGCGCGGCGGTGCGGGCGCTGGCGGAGTATCTGTCCGATCTGGGGTTCGGCGCGTCGCGGATGCACGTCCTCGAGGCGATCGGGGGCGCGCGCGAACGGCATCGCGAAACGACGGCCGCCACGTTCGGGCTCGACGACGTCGCGCATCCGGTCGCGGTCGGTATCGTCTTTGCCGGGGCGGGGGCGGTGATGCCGCGCGCGTCCGGGATCGAGGACAGCTGGTTCGCGCATGACGGCCAGATCACCAAGCGCCCGGTTCGCGCGCTGACGCTGTCCGCGCTCGCGCCCCGGCCGGGCGAGCGGCTGTGGGATATCGGCGCGGGGTCGGGATCGGTCGGGATCGAGTGGCTGCTCGCCGATCCGTCGATGCAGGCGCTGGCGTTCGAGGCCGATCCGGTGCGCGCCGCGCGTGCGCGTGCGAACGCAGCAACGCTCGGCGTCGAGCGGCTCGAGGTGATCGAGGGGCGGGCGCCGGAAGTGCTCGCAGGCCATGCCCCGCCGGATGCGGTGTTCGTCGGGGGTGGTCTTTCGCATGCGTTGCTCACCGCTTTGTGGACGACGCTTGCCGCTGGTACGCGGCTGGTCGCCAACGCGGTGACGCTCGAATCGGAGGCGCTGCTCGGCGAATGGCATGCGGTGCACGGCGGGACGTTGCTGCGGATCGAGCTGGCCGAGGCGGTTCCGCTCGGCACGCGGCGCGGCTGGCAGGCGCGCTATCCGGTGGTGCAATGGAGCGTCGTCCTGTGATCGTCGCGGGGTTCGGCTTTCGTGCCGCAGCGGGGCTCGACGCGCTGCGTGCGGCGCTGGCGACTGCGCAGCACGGATGCCCACCGGTCGAGATCCTCGCGGTACCGCAGGACAAGATCGCGCTCGTGCAGGCCCTTGCCGACCTTCTCGCGGCCGACTGTGTTGAGGCGCGAGCACGCGGATGCCCGCTGACCGTCATTGGCGTGTCGCCCGCCGCGTTGCAGGCGGTGCAGACACCGACGCGGTCGATCGCCAGCATCCGCCACCGCGCGACGGGCAGCGTCGCCGAGGCGGCGGCCCTCGCCGCGGCAGGGCCGGACGCGGTGTTGCTGACCAGCCGCCACATCTCTCCCGACCGGATGGCGACGTGCGCCATCGCGCGGGGTACTTGCCGAGGATTCCACGCATGACGGTTCATTTCATCGGCGCCGGACCCGGCGCGCCCGACCTGCTGACGCTGCGCGGCCGCGATCGGATCGCCGCGTCGCGCGTGTGCCTGTATGCAGGCTCGCTGATCCCGGCGGCGATGCTCGACCATTGCCCGCCGGGCGCGCGGGTGATCAATAGTGCGTCGCTGTCGCTCGACCAGATCATCGACGAGATCCGTGTCGCGCACGACGCCGGGCACGATGTCGCGCGATTGCATTCGGGCGATGTGTCGATCTGGTCGGCAATGGGCGAGCAGTTGCGCAGGCTGCGCGCGCTGGGCATCCCCGTGACGATCACCCCGGGCGTCCCCGCCTTCGCGGCCGCCGCCGCCGCGCTCGAGGTCGAGCTGACGCTCCCCGAACTCGCGCAGTCGGTGGTGCTGACGCGGACGCCGGGCCGCGCGAGCACGATGCCGCCCGCGGAGACGCTCGCGGCATTCGCCGCGACGCGGGCGACGCTCGCGGTTCACCTGTCGGCCCATAACCTGGCAAAGGTCGTCGCCGACCTGACCCCGGCCTATGGCGCGGATTGCCCGGTCGCGGTCGTCTGGCGCGCGAGCTGGCCCGACCAGCACATCATCCGCGCTACGCTGGCGACGATCCAGGGCGCGGTCGCGGGACAGTCGGAGCGGACCGCGCTGATCCTCGTCGGGCGCGTGCTCGACCCCACGGATTTCGCCGAGAGCAGCCTGTACGCGGTCGATTATGACCGCCGCTTCCGCCCGCAATCGGCGGATCTCGCGGTTTGCGGAGCACGAGGCGTGACGCCCGGCCTGCTCGTCGCCGCGCCCGCCTCCGGCACGGGCAAGACCACCGTGATGCTCGGGCTGCTGCGGGCGCTGCGTGACGACGGGCTGGTCGTGCAGCCGTTCAAATGCGGGCCCGACTATATCGATCCCGGCTTTCACCGCGCGGCGAGCAGGCGGGCGTCGTACAATCTCGACAGCTGGGCGATGCCCCCGGCGATCCTCGATACGATCGCGGCGCGGAGCAGCGATGCGGATCTCGCGCTGGCGGAAGGGTCGATGGGGCTGTTCGACGGCGTCGCGACCCCCGGCGCGGTCGGCAACGGCGCCAGCGCGGACATCGCCCGGCGGATGGGCTGGCCGGTCGTGCTGGTCATCGACGTGTCGGGGCAGGCGCAGTCCGCCGCGGCGACCGCGCTGGGCTTCAGCCGCTACGATCCGAGCGTGACGGTCGCGGGGGTGATCCTCAACCGCGTCGCCAGCGACCGGCACGAGCGGCTGGCGCGCAGCGGGATGGCGGCGGCGGGGATCCGCGTGTTCGGTGCGCTGCCGCGACGCGGCGACCTGAAGCTGCCCGAACGGCATCTCGGGCTCGTCCAGGCGATCGAGCATCCCGAGCTCGAGGTCCAGATCGACGCCTATGCCGCCTTCCTGCGCGCGCATGTCGACCTGCCGGCGCTGCGGGCGGCGGCTGTCGCGAACCAAGCGACCGGGACGCCCGGCGACATGCCCGCCGTCTGGCAGCGGCCGCCTGCGCAACGGATAGCACTGGCGCAGGACGCGGCATTCTCGTTCACCTATGCGCATGTGCTCGAAGGCTGGCGGCATGCGGGGGCGGAGATCCTGCCCTTCTCGCCGCTCGCGGACGAGGCGCCCGCGCGCCATGCCGACCTCGTCTGGCTGCCGGGCGGCTATCCCGAGCTCCATGCCGGTCGCCTGGCGCAGGCGGGAAATTTCCGCGCCGCGCTCGTCGAGCATGCCCGCACCCGCCCGGTCCACGGCGAATGCGGCGGCTACATGGCGCTCGGCGAGGCCCTCATCGATGCGGGCGGTGTCGCGCACCGGATGGCGGGACTGTTGGGCCTCGTCACCAGCTATGCGCAGCGCAAGATGCATCTGGGCTATCGGCGTGCGGCGTTGCAGGCGCCGATGGCGGGGTTCGCCGCGGGCGACTTGCTCGCGGGGCATGAATTCCACTATTCGACGATCATCGAACAGCCCGATGCCCCGCTTGCCCGCGTCGCGGATGCGCAGGGCGCCGCGGTGCCCGAGACGGGATCGCATCGTGGCCACGCAACGGGATCGTTCTTCCACATGATTGCAGCCGCCGGATGACCGAGCAGAGCCCCACGGGCTCCGATACGCCTGCAGCCGGGTTCGTCTCGTTCGTGGGCTCGGGGCCGGGCGACCCCGAGCTGCTGACGCTCAAGGCGGTCGCGCGGCTGCAAGCGGCGGACGCGGTGCTGTTCGACGACCTGTCATCGGGGGCGGTGCTCGGCCACGCGCGCGCGGGCGCGGACCTGATCGCGGTCGGCAAGCGCGCGGGGCGCCCGTCGCCAAGCCAGGCGCACGTCTCGCAATTGCTCGTCGACTATGCGCGGACGGGCGTTCGCGTGGTCCGCCTCAAGTCTGGCGACGCGGGGATCTTCGGGCGGCTGGAGGAGGAAATCCTCGCGCTGCGCGACGCAGGGATCGCGTTCGAGATCATTCCCGGCGTCAGCGCGGCGAGCGCGGCGGCGGCGGCAGCGGCAATCCCGCTGACGCGGCGGCTGGCGGCGCGACGCGTCCAGTTCGTCACCGGGCACGACGTCACCGGCCATTTGCCCGAGCAGCGCAACATGGCCGCGCTCGCCGATGCCGATGCGACGACGGTGGTGTTCATGCCCAAGCGCACCTTTCCCGCGCTGGCCGCCAGCCTGATCGACCACGGGCTCGCGCCCGACACGCCCGCATTGATGGCGGAGAATGTCGGGCACCCCGACCAGAGCCTGACGCGCGCGACGATCGCATCGCTCGCCGAAAGCCTGAGGGATACGGTGTCGAGCAAACCCGCGCTGATCCTCTACGGGCCGTTGATGGAGCCGTGATCGCGCTCGACCTGATCGGCATCGGGACGGGCAACCCCGATCACCTGACGCGTGCAGCGGTCGCGGCGATGAATGCCGCCGACCTGATCCTGCTGCCGCGCAAGGGCGATCGCAAGTCCGACCTGATCGACCTACGCCGCGCGATCTGTGCGGAGATGCTGACGACACCAATATCGACGCGGATCGTCGAGTTCGACCTGCCCCAACGCGACGAGGCCGGGCCCTACCGCGTCGCGGTCGATCGCTGGCATGATGCCATCGCGCGCGTATGGACCGCGCGGATCGGGGAGCATCTTCCCCGCGAAGGCGGGCGGGTCGCGTTGCTCGTCTGGGGCGATCCGTCGCTGTACGACAGCAGCTTGCGCATCGCCGCGCGGCTGGGGGCGGGTGGCATGGCGCTGACCGTGCGGGTCATTCCGGGGATCACCAGCCTGCAGGCGCTGACCGCGGCGCACGCCATCCCGCTCAACGACATCGCGGCGCCCGTGCTAATCACGACGGGGCGCCGGTTGCGCGACGAAGGCTGGCCCGACGGGATCGATACGCTCGCGGTGATGCTCGACGGCGGCTGCGCCTTCACCACGCTGGTGCCGGATGACGTGACGATTTGGTGGGGTGCCTATCTCGGGATGCCGCACGAGGCGCTGATCGCCGGTCCGCTGGTGGAGGCGGGACCGGCGATCACGCGCGCACGCGCCCGGCTCCGGGCGGATCATGGCTGGATCATGGACACCTATCTGTTGCGTCGGGGTGTGCATGATCCGGTGCGGGATCAGTCGTGCGTCTTCGTCTCGGGCATCGCGACGAGATAGAGCACGAAGCCGCAGGCCGCGATCGCGGCGAGCGTGAGGAAGCCGACGCTGTACCCGGCCCATACGATGATCGACCCCGCCAGCGTCGCCGACAGCGCCGCACCGAGCCCCTGCGTGGTCGCCACTGCACCCTGGCTGACGTTGAACCGGCCCGAGCCCTTGGTCAGGTCGGCGATCACGACCGGGAACAGCGCGCCGAAGATCCCTGCGCCGATGCCGTCGAGCGCCTGGACCCCGACGAGCCAATAGGGGGCGTCCGAGACCGTGTACAAGGCGCCGCGCGCCGCGAGGAAGGCGAAGGCGACGAGGAAGATTGGCTTTGTCCCGATCCGTTCGGTGTGCCGCCCGACGAAGATCGCGACGGGTACCATCACCAGCTGCGCGGCGACGATGCAGGCCGCGGTAAGCGAGGTCGCCTGATCCTTGCCCAGCGTCTTGGCGAGCAGCTGGCTGACCGACGTCAGCATCGCCGCGTTCGCGAGGTGGAACAGGAAGGCGATCGCCGCGAACACCATCAGCGGACGGTTCTCCACCAGCGTCTTCCAGCCGCTCGCCTCCTCGCAATCCTCCTCCGGTTCGCAGTCCAGACCGCGCGCGACCGCGTTGTCGATCTGGTCGTTGGGGACGTGCGATGCGGTGAAGATGCTGGCAACGGTCAGCGCGCCCATCAGCCAGAACACGACGACGGGCCCGAACTTCCACGCCAACGCGCCCGCCAGTGCCGCGGAGACGGCGTTGCCGGCATGGTTGAACGCCTCGTTGCGCCCGACCCGCTTGGCGAAATGCTTTGCGCCGACCAGCCCGAGCGTGATCGCGGAGATCGCCGGCGCGAAGACGGCACCGGCCACCGCAGCGATCGACTGCGTCACGGCGACCGCGGTGAAGCCCGAGACGATCGGCAGCGAGATGCTTGAGATCGTGACGAGCAAAGCGGCGGCCATGACGATCCGCGGCTTGTTCTTGCTGCGATCGATCAGCCCGCCTGCGGGTGTCTGCGCGAGCAGCCCGACGATCCCGGCGATCGTCAGGACCAGCCCGACCGTCGCTTCGTTCCAGCCATGCGCGGGACCGCGGACCGCGATCAGGTAGATGGCGAGATAGGGGCCGAGACCATCGCGAACGTCGGCCAGGAAGAAGTTGAGCGCATCGAGCGTCTTGCCCGGGGTCTTGGCCGGCGTCTTGCGGGGCGGGGCGGCGCGTCCCGACGGAACCGATGTTGCTAGCGTTGCCATGCGTGATCCTCAGCGGCGGGAAAGGGGGCGGTACGGGGGCGGAAAGCGGGGTCATGCGTCAGCCGATCAGCAAGCGGGTGCCGAGCGCGGCGATCAGCGCGGGGATCATCGTCACGATGCCGATCCTGAGAAACTGCCAGAAGCCGACATCCTCGCCTTCGCGGCGGATCGCCTGCAGCCACAGGATTGTCGCGAGCGATCCGGTGATCGACAGATTGGGGCCGAGGTCGACGCCGATCAGCAACGCATCGACGACGATCCGCGGCGGATGCGCCTGCACGACGGCGGTACTCGCGATCAGCCCAGCGGGCAGGTTGTTGATGAGGTTCGACCCGAAGGCGAGCGTCGAACCCGCGACCGCCGCCGCCTGCACGGGATCGGCGGACATCGTGCGCAGCGTATCGGCGATCCGGCCGATCACGCCGGTATGATCGAGCGCCTCAACAAGTACGAACAGGCCCGCGACCAGCGGCAACACGCTCCACGACACGTCGCGCGCGACGGCAACGACCGATCTGCGGGTCAGCGCGCAGACGACGAGCGTGGTCGCGATCCCCGCGACCGCGGTCGGCAGGCCGAGTTCGACGTCGCGCGCCGATGCGACGAGCAGGATCGCGGCGGTGGCGACGATCCCGGCGAGGACCGCCTTGCCCCCCGGCGACAGCGTGGCGGTCCCGGCGTCCGGCGAATCCCCGGTGGCACAGGTGCCGGCGATCCGGCTGCGCTCGACCCAGCGCAGTGCGAGGAAGGTGACGACGATCGATGCGACCGAGGGAAGCGCGAACGATTTGAACCATTGGCCGAGCGGCGGCATCGTCCCGCCGTACAGCACGAGATTGGCGGGGTTCGAGATCGGCAGCACGAAGCTCGCAGCGTTGGCGATCAGCGCGCATGCGAACAGCAACGGCAGCGGCTCTGCCCGGGCACGCCGCGCGGCGACGTAGACCGCGGGCGTCAGCACGACCGCGGTCGCGTCGTTCGACAGGAACGTCGTGGTGACGATCCCGGCGGCGTAGACGAGCAGGAACAGCCGTGGCTTGGATCCCCCGGCATGGCGGACCGCGGCGGCGGCGACCCAGTCGAACAATCCGTTCTGGCGCGCGGTCTCGCTCAGCAGCATCATGCCGATCAGGAACAGATAGACGTCCATCCCCTTGCCGACCGCGACGAGCGCGAGTGGCACGGGGAGCAGGCCGAGCAGCAGCAGCAGCGCCGCGCCCGACACTGCCCAGACCATCTCAGGCCAGCGGAACGGCCGCGCGATGATCCCGGCCGTCGCCGCGGCGCAGATACCCCAGGTCGCACCCGTTGCCAGCATCACCGTCTCGGTCCGTCTCTAGGGTTTGGTGGTCTAAGGATATGATGACGTGGGATTGTCGATCGGCGTGCGATCGCGCTTATTCGGTAAGCTCGCCTAGCAGTTCGCGCGTCCGCTCGATGCGGCGGTCGACGTCGTCGATCCGCTCGCGGACGAGCCAGCGCCGCTTCGACGCCTCGAACGGCGGCGGCAGAGTCGCCTTGGGATCGCCCATCGTGAGCGCGATCGCCCCGGGGCCGACGTCGATCTGGCGGATGTCCGCCTGACACGCGAGCGCGCCGATCCGCGCCGCATCGAGCAGACGGAGAGCAGCGTCAGGCACCGTGCCGAACCGATCCTCGAGCTCGACCTGGAACGCGTCGAGCGCGGCCACGTCGTTCAGGTGCGCGAGCCGGCCATAGAGCGTCAGGCGAAGATCGGTCTCGGGGATCCAGTCCTCGGGCAGCATGCCACCGATCCCGAGGTTCAGCACCGGCTGCCATCGATCCGCCGGCTCGCCGCGCGCGACCTTCAATGCCTGGCCGAGCAGATGCTGGTACAGATCGATGCCGATCAGCTTCATATGCCCCGCCTGCTCCTCGCCGACGAGATCGCCCGCACCGCGCATGTCGAGATCGCGCGCGCTGATCGCGAACCCCGCACCGAGCTGGTCGAATGCCTGGAGCGTGCGCAGGCGCTTCATCGTGGCGTCCGCGATCGTCGCGTCGCCCGCGGTCAGCAGCAGGATCTGTCCGCGTCGTCCACCGCGACCGACCCGGCCCCGCAGCTGGTGCAGTTGCGACAGTCCGAAGCGGTCCGCGTGATGGACGATCATGGTGTTTGCGCGGGGGACGTCCAGCCCGGCCTCGATGATGTTGGTCGCGAGCAGGACGTCGCCGTCCCCCGCTGCGAACCCGGCCATCGCCTCGTCGAGCGTGGTCGCATCCATCTTGCCGTGCGCGACGACGAGCCCGAGCTCGGGAACGAGCTTGCGCAGCGTTTCGGCCAGCGGTTCGATATCCTCGATCCTCGGTACGACGACGAAGCTCTGACCGCCACGCGCGCGCTCGCGGCGCAGCGCCTTGCGCACTGCAAGCTCGTCGAACGTGGCGATCGTGGTCCGGATCGGCTGGCGTCGCGCCGGCGGCGTCGCGATGATCGAGATCGCCTGAAGCCCGACCATCGCCGACTGGAGCGTACGCGGGATCGGTGTCGCGCTCAGCGTGAGCACGTGCCCGGCGCCAATCTCGCGCAGCGACTGCTTGGCCTTCGCGCCAAACCGCTGTTCCTCATCGATCACGACGAGCGCGAGGTCCTTGTAGGTGACGCTCTTGGCACCCAGCGCGCTGGTCCCGACGACGACCGCGATCGATCCGTCGGCAAGACCCGCGCAGACCCGCTTGCGCTCGGCGGCGCTCGACAGGCGCGACAGCGACGCCACCTCGTAACCCGACCCCGCAAAGCGCGCGCGCATCGTATCGAGATGCTGGCGGACGAGCACGGTGGTCGGCGCGACGAGCGCGACCTGACGGCCCGCGAGCGCGACCAGCGCGGCGGCGCGCAACGCCACTTCCGTCTTGCCGTAGCCGACATCGCCGACGATCAGCCGGTCCATGGGCGTGCCACTGGCGAGGTCCGAGCAGACCGCGGCGATCGCGCGTGCCTGATCGGGGGTTTCGGAGAATTTAAAGCCTGCCGCAAACGTCTCGTACGCTGCAGGGTCCGGCGCGATCGGATCGGTCGTCCGCGCGCTGCGCTCGGCGGCGAGATCCTTCAGCGCACGCGCGCTGTCGGCGATCGCCGCGTCGATGCCTGCGCGCCGCTTGTTCCAGCTGCCGCCATCGAGCGTGTCGAGCGTCACCGCATCGGCATCCGCGCCATAGCGCCAGATCCGGTTGGCTTCGGCGACGGGGACGAGACGGCGTGCGCCCTTGGCATATTCGAGAACGATCGCGTCGCTCGCGGTCGCCTCGTCCATCTGGACGGTCTCGATACCCCGCACCGCACCGATGCCGTGATCCTCGTGGACGACCAGATCGCCAATGTGGAGCGCACGTCCCTCGTCGAAGCCCATGCCGGTCGAGATCGGACCATCGTCAAGCCTCGCGCGGCTGCCGAGCAGGTCGGCGGCGGCGACGATCGTCAGGCCGTCATGCACGAACCCGCGCTCGACCGGCGCGCACAGCAATGCGATCGTACCCGCCGGTACCTTGCGCGCATCGGCGAGCGTCGCGGCGGTCTCCACCGTCATGCCGAGACGCGGCGCCAGGAAACGCAGGTCCCGCGCGGATCCCGCGATCGCCAGCGGTGCATCGGCGGTCACCGATTTGGCGTAGCGGCGGAACGCCCGCACCGGATCGCGGCGTTCGACGAAGCGCGGGGTCTGCTCGACTGGCTCGTCCTCGCGGATGATGCGCGACGCCTTGGTCGACGCGTCCCATGCCGCCGCGTCGACCAGCCTGGGTGCCACGGACCGCTTCGCCGCACCGTCGAGCGCGAGCGCGAGGAAGCGCGCGCGGCGCGCGCCGACGGTCGGGTCGAGATACATCACGGCATCGGGCAGATGGTCGGTGATCGAGACACCCTCGCCAAGCGCGGGTTCGTTCGCGCGACCGATCATCACCTCGGCAACGTCGTCGAGCCCCCGTTGCGTGACCGCGTCATAGGGGCGAATGCTCGTGACGATCCCGTCTTCGAACGCGATCCGCACCGGATGGACCTGGTCGGTAGGGAAGATGTCGACGACGTTGCCGCGTACCGCGATCTCGCCGGGTTCGTCGACGCGGTCGTCGACGACATAGCCCAGATATTCGGCCAGATCGGGCAGGCCCGCGATATCGATCGGCGCGCCGACCTTCAACAGCGGCGGTGCCTCGTCGAATGCCGACGGAGCAGCGTAGCGGACCGCGCTCGCCTCGGCGGAGAGAACGAGCAGGATCGGGGCGGGTGACGACGCCGTCGCGGCGATCCGCAGCCGCCGCAGCGCGGCGACGCGCTGGCCGATATTGGCGGCGCTGGCGGGGGCGTCATCGCCGGGCAGCGCATCGCTCGCGACGAGATGGATGACCGTCGTGTCGGGGGCAAACGCGCCGGCAAGCCGCGCGATCAGATCGGCGCGCTGGTCGTCCTCGACAACGAGGATGCAGCGTGCGGCGTTCGTTGCAACGATGTCCGCGGCGACGATCGCGGGCAGGCTGGCCTGTTGCCGGAGGTCGGTCTCGCCCGGCAGGGTGATATTGTCGGTACGCTTAAGCATGGCCACTCCCTGCGGGCCATTGCCGCGCTTTTTCTGAACGGCGCGAGAACATCAGCGTTCCCAGCGACATGGCGGGTGAGCAAGATAAAAATAGTGCGCTGGACGGTGAACCTTTTGTAAAATTCCCCGCACCGACGGCGCGCGAAATGATCCGTGGCGCGGGCGTGCGGTGATGCCTAGACTGGTCGCTCATGCGGGGATGGCAGGAGATGAAGATTTGACCGAGTTGCCGTTCACGCCCGATCGACGCCGCGTGCTCACGGATGCCGTGACGGGTGGTCTGGCCGTCGGCTGCCTCGCGCTGTTCGGGGGCTGCACGCGCGGCGGAAACCGGCGTGCCAACCCTCAAGCGCATGTCGCCCGCGCTCGATCGCATCGTGGCGCCGGGGACGCGGGTCGAGGTGATTGCGACGGGGATTCGCTGGGCGGAGGGGCCCGTTTGGGTGCCGGACGGCGGCTATCTGCTTTTCTCCGATCCGCCTGCCAACATCGTGCGACGCTGGACGCGCGCAACGGGGACGAGCGTCTTCCTCACGCCCTCCGGGGCTGGGGGCACCGATCCCAAGCTCATCCGCGAACCCGGCGCGAACGGACTGACACTCGACAGGCAGGGCCGGCTGCTGCTCGCGAACAGCGGCGGCCGGACGATCGACCAGTTCGATCTCGCGACGCGGCGGCGGACGGTGCTGGCGGAGCGTTTCGAGGGCAAACGCTTCAACAGCCCGAACGACATGCACGTCGCGCGGGACGGTGCGATCTACTTCACCGACCCGCCGTACGGGCTGGCGGAGGGGGACGATTCACCGCTGAAGGAAATGCGCGTCAACGGCGTGTACCGGCGGCGGCCGGGTGGTCGCATCGACCTGCTCGACGCGACGCTGACGCGGCCGAACGGGATCGCCTTGTCGCCCGACGAACAGCGGCTCTATGTCTCGGTGTCCGACGAGGTCGCGCCGCGGATCATGGTCTATGATCTCGATGCGCGCGGACAGGCGCGCAATCGCCGCGTGCTGCTCGACGCGGCACCGATGAAGGCGGCGGGCGGCGCGGGGCTCCCCGACGGGATGAAGGTCGCGCGCGACGGGACCCTGGTCTGCTCGGTACCCGGCGGGATGATGATGATGACGCCTGAGGCGGAACCGATCGCGCTGATCGCGACCGGCGCACCGATCGCGAATTGCGCGTTCGGCGAGGGTGGTCGCGCGCTCTACATGGCGGCGAACGACCGTGTGCTGCGCCTGCCGCTACGCGCGGGGTGGCAGGGCTGATCGCCGGCGTCAGCGCGGCAGTTTCATCCCCAGCAGGACGAGCCGGTTGCCGGTGATCCCGAACCCGTGCGGGACGCCCGCGGGAATAAGCAGGACGTCGCCCGGCGCGAGCGACCGGGTGGTGCCGCCGACGATGCGGTCGCCCTCGGTCAGCTCCGGCTTGACGGGCCGCGGTGCCACCAGCGTTCCGCCCGACAGCAGCGTACCCTTGCCGGCGATGACGATCGCATATTCGGCCTCTGCCGGATGCACCGCGGGACGGCCCGGCGCCTTCCAATATTCGAGCGCCGCGACCGTCTTGCCGTCGCGGACCAGCGGTTGCCAGGCAAAGCCCTGACCGGGCTTCATCGCCTTCGCCATCGCCGCGACCTGCGCGGTGACGTCGGGACCGGTCGCAAAGCGCGTCGGGTCGGCCGTCTGCGCCATTGCCGGCACACTCGCCACGAAAAGCGCGAGCGCGGCGGCCTTGACGCCGTTCGCCGCGATCATGCGGTGCCGCCCAGCCGGATCGTCCGCCCCTCGCGCGCGGAGCGATAGATCGCCTCGACGATCCGCATGTCGCGCAAGCCCTCTTCGCCGGACACGATCGGTTCGCGACCGCTGCGAACGCACTGCGCGAGGTGATCGAGCTGGCCGGCGAACTGCGTCCTGGCGGGGCCGGGCGGCGGCGTGACCTGTTGCTCGCGGCCGTCTTTGCCGGTCCACATCTGGTTGCCCTCGTAGCGCGTCGCGGGCTCGAGTTCGATCCGCCCCTTGTCGCCCATCAACAGGATATGGTTCTGGTTCGCGCTGTACATCGACTGGCAGCCGGCGATCGCGCCCGAGGGAAATTCGAGCGTCCAGTCGATCATGTCCTCGACCTCGGCGAAACGCGGGTCGCGGCGGTCGGTGGACTCGCGCGCGGTCACCGCGATCGGCTCCTCGCCGGTCATGTAGCGCGCCGCCTGCAGACTGTAGATGCCCATGTCCATTAACGAACCGCCGCCCGACAGAGCGCGTTTCAGACGCCATTTCGACGGATCGCCCTGCGTGAAGCCATGCTCCGAGCGGACATAGCGGATCTTCCCCGCAGCGCCTGCGCGCGCGAGCCGCATCGCCTCCACGTTGAACGGTTCGAAATGGCAGCGATATCCGATCATCAGCTTGCGGTTCGCGGTCTTGCACGCGGCGATCATCGCCTCGCATTCGGCGACCGAGACCGCCATCGGCTTTTCGCACATGACGTGCTTGCCCGCCTTGGCCGCGCGTATGGTGTATTCGGCGTGGAGCGCGTTGGGCAGGCACACATAGACGATGTCGATGTCCGGATTGTCGCGGATCGAGTCGAAATTGGCGTAGGAATAGATCGCGCTGGCGGGCAGGCCATGCTCGGCCGCGACGCGCTTCGCCTTGGCGGGATCACCGCTGACGATCGCCGCGAGTCGGCTGTGCGTGCAGTTCTTGAACTGCGGGATGATGACGCCGAGACCGTAGGAGCCGAGCCCGACGATCGCGTAGCCGAGCGGCCGGTCCGAACGCTCCGCCGCGCAGGCCCCCGAGGTCAGCGTCAGCGCTGCTGCCGAAATGATGAGATCGCGTCGTGCGATGTCCATGGCGATTTCTCTCCTATGCGACTTGATCGAGGACATGGTGGACCGGGCCGCGGTCGGGCGCAACCGCGGGGGCCGGCGATCAGAACCGCGCGCGCATGCCGAGCCGGTAGAAGCGGCCAAGCGTGTCGTAGAGCGCGGGATTGACGTCGAGACCGGTGTTCGTCTGCGGTGCAGGCTCGGGGTCGTGATCGAACATGTTGTCGACCTTGAAGAACAGGCTGACCTGCTTGGAGAGGTTCACCGATCCGCCGAGATCGAAGTAGAAGGCGCCCTTCATCGTGTTGTAGTCGATCGTCGGATGGTTCGCGGTCGAGATCGGGCAAGCGGTCGTGCAGACGACATACTGGTTGCCGAAATTGCCGTCGGAGAACCAGCGTTCCTGCAGCGTCAGGCTGAAGACGTCGTTGTCGTAGCTCTGCGTCGCAAGCCATTTCCAGTCGGGGGTCGCCCCATTGTTGGCACCCGCCTGATCAACCGTCGCGACCCCTTCGATGCCGGCCTTCACGAGGAATTCGCGGACATTGGTGCCGAGCGCGCGGATCGTGAAATTGCCCGGCAGGCCGAGCGGCTGCTTCCACTGATAGCTCGCCTCGATATCGAACCCGCTGGTCTTCCACGAGGCGAGGTTGAACGGCTGGACGTTGATGAAATTGCCCCCCTGCGTCGGGCTGTTGAGGACGAAGCCGCCGCAGAACGCCTGATTGCCCTCGAAGCAGAAGCGGACGATCTGGTCCGCCGACAGCGTCGAGATCACGCCGTCGAGCTTGATGCTGTAATAGTCGAACGACAGGCTGAGACCGGGCAGCCAGGACGGACGCGACAGGACGATGCCGGCTTCGGTATTGCGCGCGATCTCGGGCTTCAGGTTCGGATTGCCGATGGTGTTCTGGAACGCCTGGACGCCGCCGCCGGGCGGGAAGGGGTTGGTGAAATTGGGCAGCGTCGTGACGGTCGGCGCGGCGAACAGTTCGGACAGATTGGGCGCACGCACGTCGCGCGACGTCACCGCGCGCAGGCGGATGCCGTCGAACGGCGTCTCCCAGGTGCCGCCGACCTTCCACGCCCAGATCGTACCCGACGTGCTGTAATGCGTGACGCGGCCCGCACCGTTCAGATTGGCGCGGCCGACCGCGTCGCTGCCGAACAGCGGCAGGTTGAGCTCGAGAAAACCTTCATACACCTCGTACTTGCCGCCGCCGTTCTTGTAGTTGCCCGCCGCCCAGTTGCTCCCCAGCGTCGAGTTGAGCAGCGGGTCTGCGGGATAGTCGGCGCTGTTCGGGCTGAGCGGCGTGACGCCGGCGCCGTAGGGATCGCCGTGCACGCGGTAGAACTCGCGGCGATATTCACCGCCGAACGCGACGGCGAGCGGTCCTGCCCAGAGGCTGAGCGGTTCGCCCGAGAAGTTCAGGCTGGCGACGTCCTGCGTCAGCTTGGTCCGCTGCAGCGGGCCGTTGGCGGGCGTGACATAGGCGAGCGCGGCCGACGAAGGCTGCGCGCCGCCGAAGATGTTGATCGGCTGGCATCCGGCCGCACGCGCGGCGGCATCCGCGCAGACGATCGCGCCGTTCAGCGTGATCGCGTTGGCGGCGGCGACATAGCGGTTCTGCAGCACGGTGTTGTCGACATCGATATGCGCGAGTGTGATGCCATGCTCGTAATAGCCGTCATAATTCCACGCGGTGCCGCCGACGTCGAACCGTCCCTTCAGCCCGCCGACGAAGCGGTACTGGCGGCGGTCGGTCTGCACGAGCGGGTCGGGAAAATTGCCGTTGCTGGTGCCGAAGCCGAACTGCGTGATGCCGGCGGTCGCGCAACGGTCGCGGACCAGCTGCGGCAGATACGGATTGGCGCACTGCACGGTGAGGTTCGGGCGGTTGTAGCCCGGGCTCGGCTGGTTGCTGGTCTTCACCTGTGCGAGGTTGACCGTGACATAGGCTTCATTGTTCTCGGCAAAGTCGAAGCCGACGCGGGTGAAGCCGTTGAGGCGTTCGAGCGCGGATTTGAGCGACGCGCCAGACCCCGGCGCGCCCGACAGGTCGCCGCCGACGCAGAAGCTGTTGCCGGGGAAGCAGCCGGTCACGCCGCCGGTGCCTGTGGGTCGCCCGTTCGATCCGTAATTGAAGTTGAACGGCGCACCGTTCTGGTCGAACGCGATGCCCTGCAGCGGGCCGTTGTTGATCAACCCGAACCGCGCATATTGATAGGGCTGCGCGTAATCACGGTAGTTGAACTGCGGCAGGCCATTGTTCGCCTGCCCCGTATTGACCAGCGTCGTCGCGCGGTACCAGTCGCGCCCCTTGGCGAGATCGGTGCCGAAATCGCCCAGGCCGACGCCGTCCTCATGGTCGTATTCGGCGCTGACGATCAGGTGCAGCCGGTCGCCCAGCAGCGCCTTGCCGAACGCCGCCTGGACCAGCGCCTGCTGGTCGTCGCCGTAATTGGTGATGCCGCCCTGGATATTGCCCTTGAACCCGGTGAACCGCGTGTCGGTGATGAAGTTGACGACGCCGCCGACCGCGTCCGAGCCGTAGGACGCGGACGCGCCGCCGGTGACGACGTCGACGCGCTTGACCAGCAATTGCGGGAACATGCTGATGTCGGGCACCCCCGTCACGTTCGCGCCGACGACGCGCTGCCCGTCGAGCAGCGTCAGCGTGCGGATCGGGCCAAGCCCGCGCAGCGAGAAGGAACTGAGCCCCTGCGTACCGCTCGACGTGCTGAACGTGCCCGTCGATGCGCCGGTCGATCCCTGGAGCGAGGGCAGTTGCGCGATCGCGTTGAAGATGTTGGGCTGTGCGTTCTTGAGGATCTGATCCTCGCCGATCACCGTCGTCGGCGTCGGCGCGTTGAACCCGCTCGACGTGATACGCGTGCCGGTGACGACGATGTCCGCCGGCGACGCGGCTTGTGGCGTTGCCGCGCTGTCCTGCGGCGGGGCGGCGGGCGTTGGCTGGAGCACGGGCGCGGGACTGGTCTGCGCGAAGGCGGGCGCACAGGCCAGCGCGGTCGCTAGGACATACAGGCTGGTAGCGTTACCAAATAATGCTGCGAGAGTGCGCCCGGCGTGCGTTTTCATCATCCATCCCCGTTTGATGCACGGGGAGGTCGACTGGCTGTCCAGTTCTACCCCGTTTCGTTGCAGCCATGGTGTACGATATGGCGGGGCATCGGGCATCTACGACCAACGTCGCAATTCGGTGGGGGGCCGGCTGTGGTGCCCGGCCGGTGGGTCGTCAGGGCATCAGCCGCTTGCGCCCCTGCGACAGGTGCCAGCGCATCGCGAGCGCGGCGCCGTCGGCGTCCTGTGCGCGGATCGCTTCGACGATCGCGTCATGCTCGTCCATCATCGCCTTGATCGCCTCTGGCGGGCGCGACCGCGAGATGTCGACGCCGGCACGCAGGATCCGCATCACCGCGTCCTCGAGATGGTCGAAGACATGGACGAACGCCGCGTTCGCGGTCGCCTCGACGATCGCGCGGTGGAGCAGCCAGTCCTCGTCATGCGCGGGGGCGTTGGACAGCAGCGCGGCGCGAAGCGCCTCGAGCGTCCGTTCGATTGCATCGAGCTGCTGGCGCGACCGGCGTTGCGCCGCCAGACGCGCGGCTTCCGCCTCGAGCACGAACCGCACCTCGTACGTCCCGAGCGTCGTCGCCAGCGCATCCATCGGCATGTGCGTGCCGAGCCGTTCGGACGGACGGCGCTTCACATAGGAGCCTGCGCCGCGGCGCGCCTGGGTGATGCCGTCCGACGCGAGCCGGGCAAGCGCCTCGCGGACGATCGTCCGCGACATGCCGAACGTCGCCGCGAGCTGTGCCTCGGCGGGGAGCCGGTCGCCGACCGCGAGCCCGTCGCGCGCGATGATCTGGACGATCGCGGTATAGGCGCGATCCGCCAGTCGACCTTCGGCCGGAAGCGACCGTTCCACGCGTGTCTCCTGAGACAGGGTATTGGAATCAGACGACATAGCTCATGGCCATGACCATCGCGAGCCCCACCACCGAGATCGTCGTCTCCAGCATCGACCACGTCCGGAACGTGTCCGCGGTGCTCGTCCCGACATAGCTCTTGACCAGCCAGAAGCCCGGATCGTTGACGTGGCTGAAGAACACCGAGCCCGCGCCGACGGCGAGCACGACGAGTTCGGGCGACACGCCCGACCCGGCGACGACGCCCGGCATGATCCCGACGGCGGTGATCGTCGCGACCGTCGCCGACCCGGCGGCGAGGCGGATCCCGACCGCGACCAGCCAGCCGAGCAGCAACGGCGATATCGCGTACATCAGCACCGTCCGCGCGAGCAGGTCGGACAGTCCGGCGGTGACGAGCACCTGTTTGAGCGCACCGCCCGCACCGATCGCGAGCAGGATCGCGCCCGCCGCGCCCATCGTCTCGTGCCAGACGGCATCCTGGATCGCCGCCTCGCGCAGGCGTCGCCCGAACAGCAGCGGCAGCGCGAGCAGGTTGGTCAGCAGCAGCGCGATCACCGGGTTGCTCGCCGCGACGAGCCATGCGGTGCCCTTGAGGCCGGGGATCATCTGGCCGAGCTCGCCCGTCGCGATCATCAGCACGGGCAGCAGGACGATCAGCAGCGCGGAGGGGCGCGGCGGGGCAGGGATCGACAGCCCGGCATCGTGGAGCACCGGCTCCACCAGCCGCACGCCGCGCGTCGTGAACCGGGCGAGCACGGGGCCGGCGAGGATCGCTGTGGGGATGGCGATGATGATGCCGTAGAGCATCGTCCGCCCGAGATTGGCGCCGAGCGCCTCGACCGCGAGCAGGGGCCCCGGATGCGGCGGGACGAGCGCGTGCACCACGCCGAGCCCGGCGAGCGCGGGCATGATCAGCCTGAGCTTGGCGGCGTCGCGGTCCGCCGCATCGCTGCCCGCCATTTCCTCGGCGGCGGCGACCACGATCGGCAGCAGCAGCACGAGCCCCGTCTCGAAGAACAGCGGCAGCCCGACGACGATCGCGATGCCCAGCGTCGCCCAGGGCGCCGCGCGCGCGCCGGTCAGCTGCAATGCCCCCTTGGCAAGCGACGCGGCGGCGCCCGACAGATGCAGCATCGCGCCGAGCGAAAGCCCCAGCGCGACGACGAGCCCGGTGCCGCCAATGATGTCGCCCACGCCCTTCTGCACCGCCTTGGCGACGTCGGGCAGCGGCAATCCGGCGAGGAGGCCGACCGTGAAGGCACCGCATAGCAGACCGATGAACGGATGCAGCCGTCCGCGCACGATCATCACCACCGCGAGCAGGATCCCCGAGACCGCCGCGATGACCAGACGCAAGTCGCTGCCGATCACCGATGCGTGCCCGGCAGGCGTGATGTCGGCAGCGCAGATCGGGTCTGCTGGGGTCGTGCCATCGTGCATGTCCTCTCGATCCGACGGCGTCTTCGCCTGTCGCTCATGGCAGGATCTGTACGACAGACTTTTTCAATCTGGCAAGAAAAAGGCTTGATTGGGAACAAATGAACGCGCCATACCGAAAACCTGTCCAACCGAATCCGCACAACCGGATCGCAGAAGCAACAGTCGAAGCCGGGTCGCGGTGATGTGCCGCCGCCACAAAAGGCCGCGAAAACAGGGAGGATGACCATGGAAGCGACCGCATTCGACATCCGCGATCCGTCAGCCGCAGCCGCAGCCGCGAACGGCACGCCGGGCGCGCACGGCACGATGCCCCGTCTCACGCCGACGCAGATCAAGGTGCTGCGCGGCGTTCATTCGGGATTGCTCAACAAGCAGATCGCGTTCGACCTCGGGATCGCCGAGGCCACGGTGAAGGTCCACATGACCGCGCTGATGCGCAAGCTCAACGTCCGCAACCGGACGCAGGCGGCGATCGTCGCGCAGGGTCTTGCGATCGGCGGATCCTAGCACCGCCGCATGGCGCGGCCGGTGCGCTCTGCGCCGGACCGTCCCCATGCCCGACGACGAGAACGACGATAACGACGGCCGTGGCACATGCTGCGCGGACGGCCTGGCCCTACACGACGCGACCAGCGACGGGAGACGGATGATGGATGTGAGATGGCTGCTTTGCGGGGTGGCGCTGCTGCTCCCGTCCCCGGCTCTGGCAAAGACCAGCTCGGTCTATCTCAGCGCGCCGGGGGATCCGCGCGCGATCACCGTCCGCGGGGTCGGCGATGGGCGGGCCGACGACAGTGCTGCGATCCAGCAGGCGATCGATGCCGCCGCGGCGGACGGGAAAGGCGGGGTCGTGTTCCTGCCGTCGGGCCGATACCGGATCAGCCGGACGATCTTCGTGCGGTCTGCCGTGCGGATCTTCGGCGTCGGTGCGACGCGACCCGAAATCCTGCTGGGCGACGGTGCGCAGGGGTTCGGATCGGGCGTCGCGGCGATGGTCAGCTTCACCGGCGAAGACCAGTACCGCGTCGGCAAGGCGCCCGTGCCGCCGCGCACCAGCGTACCGTTCGACCCGAGCATCTTCGATGCGACATCGAGCACCTTCTATTCGGCGATCTCGAACGTCGATTTCAGGATCGGCACGGGCAATGCCGGCGCCGTCGCGGTCCGGTTTCGCGTCGCGCAGCACGGGTTCATCCGGCACTGCGACTTCCATATCGGCTCGGGTCTGGCGGGCGTGTATCAGGCGGGCAACGAGTTCGAGGACCTTCGCTTCTTCGGCGGACGCTATGGGATCATGTCCGAAAAGACGTCGCCGGCGTGGCAGTTCACACTGATCGATTCCGACTTTGACGGGCAGCGCGATGCGGCGATCCGGGAACATGAGGTCGACCTGACGCTCGTGAACGTCGCGTTCCGCAACACGCCGGTCGGGATCGAGATCGACCGCGGCCATTCGGACTCGCTGTGGGGCAAGGACGTCCGGTTCGAGAATGTCAGTCGCGCGGGCGTCGTCATATCCGTCGAGAACAGCGTCTTCACGCAGATCGGCTTCGACAACGCCGTGGCCGCGAACACCCCGACCTTCGTCAGCTTCCGCGACAGCGGCAAGACGATCGCCGGCGCCGCCGCGCGCTACCGCGTCAACGACTTCTCCTATGGGCTGAAGCTCGCCGGTCTCGGGACGATCGGCGCTTATGCGACCGATATCGACATGGCGCCGCTGTCACGGTTGCCGGCCCGGCGCGCGCCCGCAATCCGCGCGCTGCCACCGGTACGGTCGTGGGCGAACGTCCGCGATCTGGGCGTCAAGGGCGACGATACGACAGACGACACCGCCGCGCTGCAACGTGCGATCGATACGCACCGCGTGCTGTATCTGCCGATGGGTCGGTACCGCGTGACGGAAACGCTCAAGCTGCGCCCTGACAGCGTCCTGATCGCCCTGCATCCGAGCCTGACGCACGTCTATCTGCCCGACGAGACGCCCGCCTATATGGGGGTCGGCGGCGCCAAGGCGTTGATCCAGAGTGCAAAGGGGGGCGATGCGATCGTGTCCGGGCTCGGGCTGTGGACGGGGGTGTCAATCCGCGTGCGACCGCGCTGCTCTGGCGCGCGGGCGAGGCGTCGCTGGTCAACGACGTCAAGATCCAGGGCGGCGGCGGGACCGTGCTGACCAAGGGGAGCCCGATCGGCTTCGGCGACCCCCGCGCGCGCTTCGACGGCCAATATCCCAGCATCTGGGTGACCGATGGCGGCGGCGGTACCTTTGCCGCGCTCTGGTCGCCGAACACGCTCGCATCGGCCGGGTTCTACGTGTCGAACACCAGGACGCCGGGGCACGTCTATCAATTGTCGGCCGAGCATCACTATCGGGCGGAAATCGTCCTCGATCATGTCGAGAACTGGGAGTTTCTCGCTCCCCAGACCGAACAGGAGGTTCGCGACGGGGTCGAGGCGGTCTCGACCGAGATGCGGAACTCGCGCAATATCCTGTTCGCCAATTACCATGGCTACCGCGTCACGCGGACCGCCGGACCGATGGACGCGGCGGTCAAGCTCTACGCATCGGGCGATATCCGCTTTCGCAACGTCCATGTGAACGCCGAGAGCGGGTTCGCGAGCTGCGACGCCAAGGGGTGCGGGACGTTTCTGCGCGCGAGCAAATACCCGTTCGAGAACGCGATCCTCGACGTGACACGGCAGCAACAGGTGCGCGAGCGCGAGTTTGCGCGGCTCGATGTCCCGGCGGCACCCGCGCTCGCCGCGACGACCTCGGCGATCCCCGTCTCGGCCGGCGTCGAAAAGCTCGCGGGCGGGTTCTACTCGATCGCCGGCGGCGCGGTCGACGCGCAGGGCAAATTATACTTCATCGACCGTCATTTCCAGCGCATCCACAGCTGGACCAAGGCGGGTGGGCTGTCGATCGTCGCGGATGCGCCGCTCGATGCGGTCAACCTCGCGGTCGACGGCTCGGGGAGCCTGCTCGTCCAGTCCTCGGCGGGCCGCGACGGCAGCGTGTACAGCATCGATCCCGCCAAGCCTGACGACGTCCGCGTGATCGCACCGACCGCGACCCGGCCGCACCGCCAAGCGCGCACGCTGATGCCCGTCAACGTGTGGGCAAACGGTGAATTCGACGACCGGATCGACCCTGTGACCTATCAATACCCGACGATGGCCGACCTGTTCGCCGCCAAGCTGGGCGAGACGCGCGCGCAGGAATATGTCTCGCCCGACGGATCGCTCTCGCTGCCCGCTTTTCGCGTGTGGAACCAGGGGCCTGACGATCATCGCGGGTGGCGCTGGTCGGACACGCTCGACGCCTATGGGCTGGTCGGCACCCGGCCGGGCGAGCGCGTCGTCCTGACCAACGGGTCGGAGAACCGGACGTATAGCGGGCTGGTCGGCGACGCAGGACAGGTAACCGACCTGAAGGTCGTCGCCGATCGCGGCGGAGAGAGCGCGACGCGCGACGCGGCGGGGAACGTCTATGTCGCGAACGGGCAGGTGTTCGTCTATCGGCCCGACGGCGCGCTGGCACGACGGATCGACGTGCCCGAACGCCCGCTCCAGCTCGTGATCGGCGGGGAGGGGGGCGTACGCTGTTCATCCTGACGCATCACGCGCTGTACGCGACCGCGCTCTGAGGCGGGGCGGCGAACGCTAAAAAGCGGGACGGTGCGATTGCGTCGGGCGGGGCGGCGGGCGAGAAGCGCGCATTCCCACAGGAGACTGCCATGCGTTTCGCCCTTGCCCTCATGCTGTTGCCGACGATCCCGCTCGTCCTGACGGGTGCGTCCGCACCGGCCCAGACGCCGCAAGCGTCGAAGACCGGGGTGCAGGATGCCGCGCTGCTCGCGTTTCTCGACGAGTCCTATGACGCGCAACTCGCGCTCAGCCCGGAATCGCAGACGCAGCTGGGTCTGAAGACGAATTACGATCGGCTCGACGACTATACCGACGCCGCGGCGCTGAGGTCGCAGGCGCTGTCGGAGCGGCAGCTCGTCGCGATGCATGCGCAGTTCAAGCCCGAGATGCTCGGCGAAAGCGCACGCGTCAGCTACCGGCTGTTCGAATATGAGGTCGCGCGCGGCCGGGCCTCTCTGCCGTTCCGGACGCTGCGTTTCCCGGTGTCGACCAATGGCAGCCCGGCGGGGGACATCCCCGTGCTGCTGATCAACAACCACAAGGTGGCCAGCGTCGCGGATGCGCAGGCCTATATCGCACGGCTTCGCGAGACCGAGCGAGTGATGCGCGAGGTGTCGGCGACGATGCGGGCTCAGGCCGCCGCCGGGATCATTCCGAACAAGGTCAATTTCGCCCCCGCACGCGCCGATGCACGCGCGGTGATCACGGGTGCGCCGTTCGACACGGGGCCGGATTCGACGATCATGGCCGACTTCGCGAAGAAGGTCGCGGCGCTGGATGCACCCGCGACGACCAAGACGAAATTGCTGGCGGAGGCGCGCGCCGCGCTGACGGGGCCGTTCCGTCGCGGCTACGACACGATGTTTGCGACGCTCGACGCGATCGAGCCGCTGTCGAAGGGCAATTTCGGCGCGTGGAGCCTGCCGAACGGCGCGGCCTATTATGCCGATCGGCTCAAGAATTCGACCACCACCGACCTCACCGCGGACCAGATCCATGAACTCGGCCTCAAACAGGTCGCGGCGATCCGGCAGGAAATGGAGGCGATCAAGCGCGAAGTCGGGTTCACGGGTACGCTCGAGCAGTTCTTCGACAAGATCCGGACCGATCCGGCGCTGAAATATCCCAATACGGCGGCGGGTCGCGAACAGTATCTGGGGGATGCGCGCGGTGTGATCGCATCGGTGATGGTGGCGGCACCGCGCTATTTCCGGACCTTGCCCAAGGCGCCGCTCGAGGTGCGCGCGGTCGAGAAATGGCGCGAGGGGACGGCGTCGACCGCCTTCTACAATCCCCCGTCGGCGGACGGATCGCGGCCGGGCATCTATTACGTCAACCTCGTCGACATGAACCAGACGCAGAAGGTGCAGGTCGCGGGCATCGCCGCACACGAAGGCGCGCCGGGTCATCATTTCCAGATCGCGCGACAGCAGGAGCTGACCGGCATCCCGAAGTTCCGCAAGTTCGGCGGATATGGCGCGTATATCGAGGGCTGGGGGCTGTATTCGGAGCGGCTCGCGAACGAGATGGGGGTCTACAAGACGCCCTATGACCGGTTCGGGATGCTGTCGCTGCAGGTGTGGCGCGCGATCCGGCTCGTGCTCGACACCGGCATCCATTCACGCCGATGGACGCGCGAGCAGGCGATCGCGTATTTCAAGGCGAACAGCTCGGTCTCGGACACCGACATTGCCCGCGAAGTCGATCGTTATTTCAACTGGCCGGGCCAGGCGACCAGCTACATGGTCGGGCAGCTCAAGATCACCGCGCTGCGCAAGCGCGCCGAACAGGCGCTGGGGCCGAAGTTCGACATCCGCGACTTCCACGAGGCGGTACTCGACCAGGGCGCGCTGCCGCTCGACGTTCTGGACGAGCAGGTCGAGCGCTACATCGCCGCGCATAAATAGGCGAGACCGGGGGTGACGGCGGCACGGCAGGGCCGGTCGCCGTCACGACAGGTGGAGCGGCGTCGATCACGGGGATGATCGACGCCGTCTTCGTTCAGACGCGGCGGCGACGCGTCGCGGTGGTTGCGCCGAAGCCGGCTGCGGCGGCACCGACCAGCAGCGCGATGACGATCATGAACGACGTCCCTGCGGCGGCACCGGCGGCGGTGTCGGTCGCCGACTTGGCGGTGTCGATCGTCTCGTTCTTGGTCTTGACGAACTGCGCCTTGGCACGCGTCACCTGTGCCTGAGCCTCGGGACGGCTGATCTGGCGCTGCGCCGCGACGATGTCGACGATCCGGCGTTCGGCCTGGACGCCGTCCTGGCCACCACGGGCAAGCGCGGGGAGCTCCTTGGCGATTTCCTTCTGCGCCTGTTCCGGCGTCATCCGTGCCGGGTCGGACGGTGCGTCGGAGAGATAGGCAGCGGCCTCCTCGCGGACGTCGCCCGTATCGACGCCGGCGACATCGGCGACCTTGGGTGCTGCAGCACCGATACCGGTGCCGGCAGCCGATGCGACCGAACCGACGGTGCGGAAGGCCCCACCGATGATCCCGCCGACGGCCGAGGTGAGCAGGTACATCGTCAGGATCAGCGTCACGCCCCAGACGACCAGACCGTGAACCAGCCCGTCGAACCGGTCATGCACGCCGGCAACGCGCGCCGCCGCATAGCCACCCGCGCCAAGCGCGATGACGGTGGTGATGAGCCAGTAGATCCCGGCACCGATGCCGAAGCCCGCCGCGCCCGGCGTCGTGCCCTCGACCGGATCAACCATCGTCAGGCCGATGCCCGTGCCGAGGATGCCGAGCACAAGCTGAACCGCGATCGCGAGCACGACGCCTGCAAAGATCGCGCCCCACGACAGGCGCGTCACGCTTTTGCCGTAGCGTGCGTCGTCGACCGGCAAAACGCCGGGTGTCACATTGGTCGTCATAGAATCTCCTGTTGTATCAAAGCTGTCGACGGACGCGCTTAGTCCTTGTCGTCCGTATCGATGGGGGTGTGGCGGGGTGTTCGGCACGCGCCTGACGCGCGCCGGCCGCGGTCTCGCGCGATCCCTGCTGCTCGACCACCGGATTGCCGATGATCTTGCCGATCGCTTCCTGCACCGATCCCTTCGCCTGCCGCGCACGGCCCTTCGAGGCCGCGTCCGCCGGCTCGATGCCGTCTGCCTTGGTGCCTTTGGGCTTGGGGGTGGTCATGATGCAGTCTCCAGCGGTGGGGTGCCGCGATCGTGCGAAATCGTCACCGACTCGCCGTCGAAGCCGCGCGCGCGCGCCCAGGCCGCGGCGGCGTTGCGGCGATTGACGCCGATCTTCGAATAGATTCTGCGCGACGTGGTTGCGCACGGTGTTGCCCGAGACGTCGAGCGTTCGCGAAATCGATTTGTCGTCGAGCCCGCGACAGATCAGCGCGAGCACGTCGCGTTCGCGCGGGGTGAGTTCGTCGAGCCCGACGCCCGGCGGTTCGGCCTGCGGCGTCCGGATCCGCGCGAGCTTTTCCATGATCGACCGGCTCAGCCAGCTCGTATCCTGCATCACCGCCTCGATCGCGCGGACCAGCTCGCGTTCCGACGCCTTGCGCACGCTGATGTCGCGCATCGCCCACAGCACGCACGTCTCGCCCGCGAGCTCGATCTGTTCGGCGGATACGATCCCGTCGAGCACGTCGCCCGCCTTGGTCCTGATCCGCACCTCGCGGTCGCGGATCGATCGGCCTGCGCGGATTTCGGCGTCGATCGCGTCATCGAGGCCCGGCGTCTCCCACAGGCCGACCTCGCTCAGCGGTCGGCCGATGATCTCGTCCGCCGAAAAGCCCGTCAGGTCGGTGAACGTCTCGTTGACGTCGCACAGCCGGTTGCCGTCGAGCGTACCGATCGCAAGCGCGACGGGCGCCCAGGCAAAGGTCCGCGTGAACCGTTCCTCGCTCTGGCGCAGCGCGGTCTCCGCCTTCCGGCGCGGCTCGAGATCGGCGAACGTCAGCAGCATGCAGGGCTCGTTGCCCATGTCGATCGGCTGACCCGCGACGATCACCAGCTTGGTGCTGCCGTCGGGCAGGGTCAGGTCGGCTTCCATCTGTGGGATCGTCCGCCCCTGGCACAGCCGTTCCTTCGCGAGGTCGCGCTTCTCGGCGTTCGCCAGCACGTCGATCGCATAGAGCGTCTCGCCCAGCACCGCGTCCTGCGTATGACCGGTCATGTCGAGGAAACCCTGGTTGACCTTCACATAGCGCAGATCCGCCAGCCGGCAGATGATCGCCGGCGCGGGGTTGGCGTTGAACGACTGTTGAAACCGATCCTCCGCCTCGAACTGCGCCGAGACGTCCTGGATGATCATGACGAGGCATTCCGGCTCGTCATTGTCGTCGGTCAGGACGAGGCTCCGCACCTGATGCGTCCAGCGCGGTTCGTCCTCGCCGGCGACCGCGACCTCGACGACGACTTCCGAAAACGCCTCGCCCGATACGACGCGCTCGATCGGGTAATCGTCGCCGGCGACCTTGTGGTTGTTGCGGTAGCGCAGCTGGAAGCGCTGTCGATAATCATCGACCGTGCCGCCGAGCTGCACGACCGCGTCGACCCCGTGCATCCCCAGCGCGGCATCGTTCGCCCACAGGATCGACTGATCCGGATCGACGAGGATCACGCCTTCGTCGAGCCCCGCGATGATCTGGCGCAGGTGGCGCAGATCCGCGGAGTCGCGAAGCGTCTTGAGGACAGGGGCCGTCGCCATGACTTAGTCGCGACGTCCGTGGACGAGCCATGCGATGCCGTAGCCGATGGCAGCAGCGCCGAGTGCCCAGAGAAGGGGAGCATCCTCGGCGGATGCCTGCGCTGCATGCGCGCCACGACGGGCAGCTTCGGCAGCACGCTCACCGGCATCGCGCGCCTCGGCGCCGATCTTGTCGGCAAGCTCGGGTGCGCCGTCGACCGCATCACCGATCGCGGACTTCGCGCGGCCATAGAGGTTCTGCGCGCCGCCCGCGACCTGGTCGACGACGCCGTCGACCTGCCAGTCGCGGCTGTTGACGGTGTCGCCGACGGCCTTCTCGACCTTGCCGCCGACGTAGCGCGTACCGCCCTGGAATTCGTCCTTGTTCATGTCGTCATCCTTTGGTTGAGGGGATCGATGGGGTTCAGGGCAGCACGCCGCAGCCCGCCGCGGCCTTGCCCACTTCCAGCGCGATCGCCGGATCCTTCACTTCGCCCGCAACGCGGATCAGATCGGACGGGGTAAGCACGCCTGGCGTCGTGTCGTCGCGACGATAAGCGGTGGCCGCCTTGCCCAGACGCTGGAGCTGGCCGAGCGAGAGATTGGCCTGGAGCCGCGTGCCGACGCAATCCGCGCGCGAGGCGTCGAGGCCGTAGCGCTGCAGGCCCGTTGAAATGCGCGTCGCCGGAGCCGCACATCCAACGATGGGCAGGGCGAGTGCGAACGGCGCGATGATCGCGATCACTCTTTTCAAGGCTGCATCTCCGGCTCTGCCGGGCGCATCATCGCATCCGGACCGGACGCTTAAACCTCAAGCCGGTTTGCAAGTTCCTGGTATTTATGTGTCTATAATTGGGCCAAAAATACCATCCTGCTCCGGGTTAGTCAGCACCCCTGTCGTGGTACATCCGGGCGAATTTCTCATGAAGTCGCCGCGTCGCGACATCGTCCGCGACGCTCGCGCGGCCCCGATGCCATTCGGCACGGCGCTGGAAATAGGCGGCGTCGTCTTCGTCCTTCGCCTGATCGATCTGGTCCGTCGTCATCACAGTGCATCCCTCATGTTTGCCACGTTGATAGACGCCGACAGATCGCTGTGCGTGATCCGCAAGGACTATGCCGGGGGTAGAATCGTCAGCGGGCGCCCCGCGGACCTTTTCACCGGCGGCAAGATGCGGTTACTGTCATGGGAGCGGTATCAATTGTGATCCACTCCATGAGGTGGACGCGCGCCAATGGACGAGGATCTTTACCCCATGCGACTTCGAACGCTGTCAGCAGCCTTGACCCTGCCGCTTCTCGCAGGGGCCGCATTGGCCGCGGAGCCGGCGCGGTTCAGCCGGTTCACCTATGAGGGGCGCTCGCAGGAACGCGTGACGGTCGGTCCCGGCGAGTATCGCAATCCGATCCTGTCGGGCTATTATCCCGACCCGTCGATCACGCGCGTCGGCGACGACTATTACATCGTGCTGTCGTCGTTCGCGCATTTTCCGGGCCTGCCGATCTTCCGCTCGAAGGATCTCGTTAACTGGACGCAGATCGGCAATGCGATCGATCGCCCCGAGCAGCTCGATTTCAAGGGGATGCGCACCTCGCAGGCGGTCTTCGCGCCCGACATCTCGTATCACGACGGCGTGTTTTACATCGTCAACACCTGCGTCGAGTGCAAAGGCAATTTCGTCATCACCGCCAGAGACCCGGCCGGACCCTGGTCGAACCCGATCTGGTTGCCGTTCGAGGGGATCGACCCCTCGATCTACTGGGAGGGCGACCGCGCCTATATCGTCAACAACCGGGCGCCCGACGAGCCGCCGCGGTACGACGGGCACCGCGCGATCTGGATCCAGGAATATGACTGGCGAGCCGGCAAGATGGTTGGCGAGAGCACGCAGCTGATCAATGGCGGGGTCGATATTACCAAGAAGCCGGTCTGGATCGAGGGGCCGCATATCTTCCGCAAGGACGGTTTCTACTATCTGAGCGCGGCGGAGGGCGGCACGAGTGTCAATCATTCGCAGGTGATCCTGCGCGCCAAGGCACTGCGCGGGCCGTACCAGCCTTTTGCCGGCAATCCGATCCTGACGCAGCGCGACCTTCCCGCCGATCGGCCCGATGCGATCACCTCCGCGGGGCATGCCACGCTGATCGAGACGCAGACCGGGCAATGGTGGGCGAGCTTCCTTGCGGTGCGCCCCTATACTGGCGACTTTTACAATATCGGGCGCGAGACGTTCCTGCTCCCGGTGACGTGGAAGGATGGCTGGCCCGTGATCCTGCCCCGGGGGAAGGCGATCCCGTTCGCCGCGACCGCCCCGGCCTTGCCACGCGGTGCGAAGCCCGTGCTGCCGACCAGCGGCGATTTCGGCTATGTCGACGAGTTCGACGGCAAGACGCTCGCGATGCAGTGGGTCGGCGTGCGGACGCCGCGGACGCCGTTCTACACGCTCGATCGTGGCGACCTCGTGATCACCGGCGGCGCGCCGATCGGCGACATCACCGGCGTTCCCGGCTTCGTCGGACGCCGCCAGCAGCACCACGTCGCGACGATCGGCACCACCGTCCGCTTCACCCCTTCACAGGACGGCGACCGCGCGGGGCTCGTCGCGATGCAGAGCGACGCGAGCTATCTGTTCTTCGGCATCACGCGCATCGCCGGCACACCCGTCGTCGCGCTCTACACGCGTGACAAGGGGGCGCCGAGCGGCTGGTCGGATCGGCACCGCTTCAAAAGACCGGGCCTGTGACGCTGACGCTTCGGGCCGACGGCGGGACGCTGGCATTCGATTACACGGTTGCGGGGACCAGCCGGACGCTGGCGGACAAGGTCGATGCGCGGTTCCTGTCGACGCGCACCGCAGGCGGGTTCACGGGGACGCTGGTAGGTCCCTATAGCTGGTCGCGATCAAGCCAATGACGAGGATTGGCGCGCCCGGAGGAGTCGAACCCCCGACCGAGGAGGTAGAAGCTCCTTGCTCTATCCAACTGAGCTACGGGCGCGCACGGCCACCGATTAGCGCGCATTGCGCGGGCTTGGAACCATGATCATAACCCGGCGATGAATATCGTCGAAAACGTTCCCCCGCACCCGTCGCGGCGCATGCGGTACAGGGTGGCCGGTTCCGCTATTTCGACTTCGTGATGGCGGCATTCGTCACCATCCTGCTGTTGTCGAACGTCATCGGGGCGGGCAAGCGCGCGGTCATCGATCTGCCGCTGATCGGGGTCTGGCCGTTCGGGGCAGGGATCCTGTTCTTCCCCGTCAGCTACGTGCTCGGCGACATCCTGACCGAGGTGTATGGCTATGCCTATGCACGCCGCTGCATCTGGGCGGGGTTCGGCGCGATGCTGTTCATGGTCGTGATGTCCGCGGTCGTGGTCGCGTTGCCGCCCGATGCCGGGTGGACCGGGCAGGCCGCGTATGAGTCGGTGTTCGGGCAGGTTCCGCGGATCGTGTTCGCGTCGATCGCCGCTTTCTGGGTCGGGGAGTTCGCGAACAGCTTCGTGCTCGCGCGGATGAAGATCTGGACGGGGGGCCGCATGCTGTGGACGCGCACGATCGGCAGCACCATCGTCGGGCAGGCGTTCGACAGCCTGATCTTCTATCCGCTCGCTTTTTACGGCGCGCCCGACTGGCCGGTCGAGGCGATGCTGCTGGTGATGGTCAGCCAGTTCGCGCTGAAGGTGTCGTGGGAGGTGCTGCTGACGCCGCTGACCTATCTCGCCGTGGGATGGCTCAAGCGGCGCGAGGGGGTCGACGTGTATGACGAGGGGACGAACTTCTCGCCGTTCCGAACGCGGGTTTGACAGTCCGTCATCCCAGCGGAGGCTGGGATCCAGGGCCACAAACGATGCCGTTCCTGGCTCTGGATCCTGGGTCGAGCCCAGGATGACGGTCTATGCGCTGACGGGTTAGGCGCTGACGGCTTCCATCAGGCCCTCGAACAGGCGACGACCATCGGTGCCGCCGTGCGCGGCTTCGATGCGGCGTTCGGGGTGCGGCATCATGCCGAGCACGTTGCCTTTGTCGTTGAGCAGGCCCGCGATGTTGCGCGCGGAGCCGTTGACGCTTTCGGCATAGCGGAACGCGACGCGGCCTTCGCCTTCGAGGCGGTCGAGCGTCTCGGTGTCGGCGAAGTAATTGCCGTCGTGATGCGCGACCGGGAAGGACACGCGCTCGCCCGCCTTGTAGCCCGACGTGAAGCGCGACTGCGCGGTCTCGACGGTCAGCGCCACGTCGCGGCAGACGAAGTTCAGCCCCTCGTTGCGCATCAGCGCACCGGGAAGCAGCCCCGCTTCGGTCAGCACCTGGAAGCCGTTGCAGATGCCGAGCACGGGCAAGCCCTTGCCCGCCTGCTCGACGACCGCGCGCATGATCGGCGAGCGTGCGGCGATCGCGCCCGAGCGCAGATAGTCGCCGTAGGAGAAGCCACCGGGCACTGCGACCAGCCCGACATCCGCGGGGAGGTCCGCGTCACCGTGCCAGACCATCAGCGGCTTGACGCCGGTCACTTCCTCCAGCGCGACGGCGATGTCGCGGTCGCAGTTGGAGCCTGGGAACACGATGACCGCGGTCTTCATGCGCGCTCGACCCGGTAGTTCTCGATCACCGTGTTGGCGAGGAGCTTGCGGCACATGCCGTCGATCGTCGTGTCGTCGGTATCGTCGGCGACCTCGAGTTCGATCAGCTTGCCCTGACGGACGTCCTGCACGCCGTCGAAGCCGAGGCTGCCGAGTGCATGATGGATCGCCCGGCCCTGCGGATCGAGCACGCCGGGCTTGAGTGTCACGAAAACCTTCAGTTTCATTTACTTGCCCCGGTTCTTGCGATGCTTTTCGAGGTCGAGGACCGAATTGTCGCCACCTTCGGGCAACAGGCCAAGACGGCGTGCAACCTCTTGATAGGCTTCGACTTCGCCGCCCAGATCACGGCGGAAGCGATCCTTGTCCATCTTCTCGTTGGTTTCCATGTCCCACAGACGGCAGCCATCGGGGCTGATCTCGTCCGCGAGGATGATCCGGCCATAATCGTTGTCGAAGATGCGGCCGAATTCGAGCTTGAAGTCGACGAGGCGGATGCCGACGCCGGCGAACAGCCCACACAGGAAATCGTTCACGCGGATCGCGAGGTCGGCGATGTCGTGCATCTCCTCCTGGCTCGCCCAGCCGAACGCGGCGATATGCTCGTCGGAGATCATCGGATCGCCGAGCGCATCGTCCTTGTAGTAATATTCGATGATCGTGCGGGGCAGCTTGGTGCCCTCCTCGATCCCGAGACGCTTCGAGATAGAACCCGCGGCGACGTTGCGCACGACGACCTCGATCGGGACGATCTCGACCTGGCGGATCAGCTGCTCGCGCATGTTGAGCCGGCGGATGAAGTGCGTGGGCACGCCGATATGATCGAGCAGCGTGAAGATGTGCTCGGAAATCCGGTTGTTGAGCACGCCCTTGCCGTTGATCGTGCCCTTTTTCTGGGCGTTGAACGCGGTGGCGTCGTCCTTGAAATACTGGATCAGCGTGCCGGGCTCGGGACCCTCGTAGAGGATCTTGGCCTTGCCTTCGTAGATCTGGCGGCGGCGAGCCATGCGCGGTCCCCTGAAAAGTGAGCGGCCCCGGCCCCCACGAAACGGATCGCGGAGCCGGAGCCGGGATAGGCCGCGCCTATAGGCGAAGGGCGCGGGGGTGCAATCGGATCGGTACGCTATCCGGTATGCGTTACGCGCGGCGCCGATCACGCGGGCTGGTCGATCGGTGCTGCGCGACGAGGCTGGTGGCGCGTCACGTGGCGGACCACCGCCAGCAGCGGTTTTTCGAGAACGAGGTGCGCGACCAGCCCGACGGCCAGGCAAAGCAGGACGATCAGCACGACAAAGCCCTGCTGCGGGAGGTGACGGAACGCCTCGATCTTCATCACGCGGCCATAGCCCATCATCACGAACACGTGCGTGAGGTAGAGCGCATAGGACGCGTCGCCGAGCAGGACGAGGAACCGCGCGATCGCGCCGCGTGGCGCGCCGATCGACAGCGCGCTGGCGACGACGAGAGTGGCGGGAATGCCCCAGGCGAACACCCGCGGCAGTGCCGGCAGGCCGGCCGTGCCATCATGCGCGATGAACAGCGGCGCGGCAGCCATCAGCCCCATCAGCGCCAGCGCTGCGACCGGAGGCACGGGCCAGCTGCGGTTCCGGCGACTCCAGGCCGCATAGGCGTAGGCCAGGAACAGTCCGAAGCAGAATTCGAGCGGCAACGGACTCGTGAGGAACGACGCCGTGTCGCTCGCAGGCAGAAGCGCGCCGGCGACCTGCAACGCCAGGATCGCCGCCGTCGTGGCAAACACCGACACGGTCGCGGAGCGCGCCTTGAGGGTCGCTGCGAACAACAGGTAGAAATAGACCTCGTAGACGAGCGTCCACGAAACGCCGAGAATCGTGTCGCCGGGGAGCAACAGGAGGGCGGCGACGACCCTGCTCGCGGGAAAATGATGCGTGGCGAGGAATCCCATCGCCGAGATCGTCAGGACGCCAAGGCAGCACAGCCAGTAAAACGGGTAGATCCGCGTCGCACGACGGAGAAGGAAGGCGCCCGGCGTCGGCGGCGCGTCGGTACCGCGGAAGCTGACGTGGAGCATGATGAAGCCGCTGAGGACGAAGAATATGTCGACCCCGGACGCACCCGATGTCGTCAGCCAATCCGGACTGAATCGGTGGACCGCCCCGTTCGATTGCTCGAGCGTATGATGAACGACCACCGCAAGCGCGGCGACCGCGCGCAACATCTGTACGCCGTATAACTCGGCCTGCCCCGATCGCTGATTCGTCATGCCTGCGCCCCCGCTGCACCGCTGCCGCCATGCAGCGACTGTATTGGTCAGCAGGCTGCAAGTGCAGAGCTAGCGAGGGTTGGGACAAAAGATAGAGCGGGGTCCGGAAATCATAAGGATCAACGTTGCGCGCAAATGATCAGGTAACCGCAAGTCTTTGACTATATTGGGGAGCGCGCCATTCGCCGGTTTCAATGACCTTCTGCAGGATCTCGCCTGCGCGCCAGACCTCCTCGTGGCTCAGGTACAAGGGCGTCAGGCCGAGGCGGAGGATGTCGGGGTCGCGGAAGTCGCCGATGACGCCGCGGGCGATCATCGCCTGCGTGAGGGCATAGGCGTCGGGGTGGCGGAAGCTGATATGGCTGCCGCGCTGGGCGGGATCGCGCGGGCTCACGCATTCGAGGCCGAGCGCGTCGCCGGCGGCGGCGAGGATGTCGAAGAGCTGCGCGCTCTTGGTGGCGACCACGTTCTGGTCGATGTCCGCCCAGAGATCGAGTGCGGCTTCGAGCGCCGCGGTCGACAGCATCGCGGGGGTGCCCGCCAGCCAGCGTTTCATCCCCGGCGCGGGGCGATAGGCATCCTCGAACGCGAACGGGGCTGCATGGCCCATCCAGCCGGACAGCGGGCTGGCCAGGACTTCCTGCCAGCGCTTGGCAACGTAGAGGAAGGCGGGCGCGCCGGGGCCGCCGTTGAGATATTTGTACGTGCAGCCGACCGCCAGATCGGCGCCCGCGCTGCTCAGGTCGATCGGCACCGCGCCGACGCTGTGGCTGAGATCCCAGAGCATCAGCGCGCCCGCGGCCTGCGCGCGTGCGGTCCAGGCGGCCATGTCGAAGCGTTCGCCGGTCTTGTAATGGACGTGCGTCAGCAGCAGCACCGCGGTGTCGTCGTCGAGCGCGTCGGCGACTTCCGCGCGCGCGACGACCTTCAGTCGGGCGCCGGGGACGCAGGCGACCGCGCCCTCGGCGATGTGGAGGTCGGTCGGGAAGTTGCCCGACTCGCTCAGGACGGTGTGGCGGTCGGGGTTGGCGCGGAGCGCGGCGACCAGTGCCTTGAACAGATGCGTCGAGGTCGTGTCGCCGATGATGACCTCGTCGGCGGCGGCGCCGATCAGCGGGGCGATCTTGCCGCCAATCCGCTGTGGCGCGTCGATCCAGCCTTCGTTCCAGCTGCGGATGAGGCGGTCGCCCCATTGGCGAGTCGCGACGTCGGCGAGCGCGGCGGGCGTCGCCCTGGGAAGCGCGCCGAGCGAATTGCCGTCGAGATAGATCACGCCGTCGGGCAGCGCGAACTGCTCGCGATACGCTGCCAGAGGATCGGCGGCGTCGAGCGCGCGGGCTTCGTCGAGGATCATGGTCGGGCCTTTGTGGGTGCGGGCGGGTCTAGGGTCATTTCAGGGCGGCCGCGATCAGCCGTTTCGCCTCCGCCCAGGCGGGCGTCTCGGGCGCGACGAGCTCGACATGGCCGGTCGCCGGGATCGTGTGGAGGACCGCGGTGTCGCCGACGTTTCTTGCCTTGGCGACATAGTCGGTGGCGAAGGGAAATGGGATGATCCGGTCCTCGCGGCCGTTGACGAGGTCCTGCGCGATGCCGAGCGGGAGGAGGCGCGGTACCGAGGTGTCGGCATAGACGTCCGCGCGCGCCGGGCTGGGCGTTCCGACGAGCTTGGCAACGACCTCGGTGCCGCAGCCATTGGCAGGCGTCGCCGCCGTCGCCTCGAGATCGGGAAGGCCGCCGAGGCTGATCACATGGTCGATGCGCAGCGGCGCGCGGGTGTAGAGCGGGCTGGTCGGGGCGAGTTTCGCGCGCGCGGCAAGCCAGAGCGCGAGATGGCCGCCCGCGGAATGGCCGATCGCAACGATGCGGCGCGTGTCGAGGTCGAACGTCGCCGCGTTCGCGCTCAGCGCGTCGGTGGCCTTCGCCGCGTCCTCGAACGTACCCGGATAACCCCCGCCGGCGCGGTCGACGCCACGATAGTCGATGTTCCAGACCGCGATGCCGTCCTTGCGTAGATCGTCGGCGACCCAGTTCATCAGGCTGCGATCGGCGATGCTCGTCGTCCAGCAACCGCCGTGCACCATCACGACGACGGGGAAGGGGCCCTTGCCCGCTGGTCGCCAGACATCGACCTTCTGCATCTGGTCGGGGCCATAGGCGATGGTCGCGTCGGGGCTGGGCTTCGGGCGTTTGACGAGGTCGGGCCAGGTCAGGAGTTTGGGTGCGGGCGGTTCTGCGGTCACGGGTGTGGAGATGGCAGCGAGCGCGAGAAAGGCAAGGCGGATCATGGGGTTGCGGGGCCTTTCCAGGACTGGACGGGGGTGCGGGGCGGTCGTAGCGGGACGGTGGCGAACGTTGCGGGTTGGTGCAAGATGGGTTGGGGGCCTGGCTCTGAATCCTGTCTTTCGTCAGGATGACGGGGAGGGGGAGGATCGGCGCGGGCGTTTGAGCCTGTTCGCGGTGTTGAGAACAACAGTGGAACCTTCGCGCGGCGCTTGCTATCCCACATCAATCTATGGTCACCGATTTCAAAGATCCCTTCGACTCCATCGTCGACGCCCCCTTCGACAGCGCGCTGAGCGAGCGGTATCTCGTCTATGCGCTCTCGACGATCACCGCGCGATCGCTGCCCGATGTGCGCGACGGGATGAAGCCGGTGCACCGGCGGCTGCTCTGGGCGATGCGGCTGCTGAAGCTCGATCCGAGCCAGGGCTACAAGAAATGCGCGCGCGTCGTCGGCGACGTGATCGGCAAATATCACCCGCATGGCGACCAGTCTGTCTATGACGCGATGGTCCGCCTCGCGCAGACCTTCTCGCTGCGCTATCCGCTGGTCGACGGGCAGGGCAATTTCGGCAATATCGACGGGGATAACGCCGCCGCCTACCGCTATACCGAGGCACGGCTGACGCAGGTCGCGGTCGACCTGATGGACGGGCTCGACGAGGATGCGGCCAATCTTCGCCCGACCTACAATGGCGAGGACGAGGAGCCCGAGCTGTTCCCCGGCATGTTCCCCAATCTGCTCGCGAACGGCGCGAGCGGGATCGCGGTCGGGATGGCGACGAGCATCCCGCCGCACAACGCCGCGGAGCTGATCGAGGCGGCGATCCTGCTGGTCGATCAGCCCGATGCCGACAATGACGCGATCCTGGCGCATGTGACGGGGCCGGACTTTCCGACCGGCGGGCTGGTCGTCGATCCCCCCGCGGTGATCCGCGAATCCTATGCCACCGGGCGCGGCGGGTTCCGGGTGCGCGCGCGCTGGAGCATCGAGCGCGAAAAGGGGGGCATGTGGACGCTGATCGTGTCCGAAATCCCTTATGGCGTTCAGAAGGGCAAGCTGATCGAACAGATCGCAGACCTGATCAACGCCAAGCGCCTGCCGATCCTGGCGGACGTGCGCGACGAATCGGACGCCGAGATCCGCATCGTGCTCGAACCGCGCAGCCGCACCGTCGATCCGCAGGTGCTGATGGACGGGCTGTTCCGGCTGACCGATCTCGAGACACGGGTGAGCCTCAACCTCAACGTGCTCGACAAGGATCGCACGCCGCGCGTGATGAGCTTGCGCGAGGCGCTGGCGGCGTGGGTCGAGCATCAGTTCGTCGTGCTGACGCGGCGGACGCAGCACCGGCTGGAGAAGATCGCCGACCGGATCGAGCTGCTCGACGGCTATCTGGTCGCCTATCTCAATCTCGACCGCGTGATCGAGATCATCCGCACCGAGGACGAGCCGAAAAAGGTGATGATCGCCGAGTTCAACCTGACCGATCGTCAGGCGGAGGCGATCCTGAACATGCGGCTGCGATCGCTGCGGCGGCTCGAAGAGTTCGAGATCAAGACCGAGCGCGACAAGCTCGACAAGGAACAGGCGTCGCTGACCGCGTTGCTCGCCGATCCCAAGCTGCAGAAGAAGCGGATGAAGGCGGACCTGCGCAAGATCCGCGACCGCTATGGCGCCGAGACGCTGCTCGGCAAGCGGCGGACGACGATCGAGGAGGCCGCGCCGACGCGCGACATTCCGCTCGAGGCGATGATCGAACGCGAGCCGATCACGGTGATCCTGTCGCAACGCGGCTGGATCCGGGCGATGCGCGGGCACAACGACCTGGCGAGTCCCGAGGCGCTGAAGTTCAAGGAGGGCGACGGCCCCGCCTTCGCCTTCCACGCGCAGACGACGGACAAATTGTTGCTGGCGGCGGAAAATGGGCGGTTCTTCACGCTGGCGGCGGACAAGCTGCCGGGCGGGCGCGGCTTTGGCGAGCCGGTGCGCGCGATGATCGATCTCGACGGCAGCGTCGGGATCGTCACGTTGTTGCCGGCGGCGCGGCAGGCCAAGCTGATGGTCGCGGCGACCGATGGCCGCGCCTTCATCGCGACCGCAGCCGACGTGATCGCGGAGACGCGCAAGGGCAAGACGGTGATGACGCCGCGAATCGGCGAGAAGGTCAAGCTGGTCCGCCCGGTCGACCCCGCGGACGATTATGTCGCGGCGATCGGCGATAACCGGAAATTGCTGGTGTTTCCGATCAACGAGCTGGTTGAGATGAGCCGCGGACAGGGGGTGCAGCTGCAACGCTACCGCGACGGCGGGCTGGCGGATGCGATCACCTTCGTGTTCGCCAACGGGCTGAGCTGGGCGATGGGCGGCGAGACCAAGCGGACGCGGACCGAGGCGGATCTCGGACCGTGGCGTACCGCGCGCGGCGCGGCGGGGCGGATGCCACCGACCGGGTTCCCGCGCGACAACCGGTTTGGCTAGAGCGACGCGACGATAGACCGGCACCCGCGGCCAAAACATTGCCAACCGGTTGCAGTTCCAGTCACTCCGGGTCTTTTGTAAATTTTATGCCGTATTAACGAAGCTTGGGTACGAGGGGGCATGGAATCGGTCCTCCACGACGCCGAAGCGCCACCGATCGTACCGGCCGAACTGGTCGCGCGAGGGCTTGAACTCATCCCGATCCCGATGGTCCAGGTGACGCTGGATCTGGGGCGACTTGATTTCTATGCGATGAACCGCGCCTATCGTCTGGCGGGGCTTGGCGTCGTGCCTGGCCGCTCGCCGATGCTGGCCGATCTGACGCCCAGGATCACGGCCTTCATCCGGTCGGCGCAGACGCGGACGGACTTCGACTGGTCGCTGGGCGAGGCGATCGACTGCCGCTTCTACCGCGTGACGATCGCGCGGAGCGGGCCGCACGTCCATGACCGGTGCACGATCAGCTTCATCGACCAGACATCGCGGATCCAGACCGAGCGCAGCATGCAGCGCGAGATGACGACCGACAGCCTGACCGGGCTTCCGAACCGCGAGGGGTTCGAGAATCTGGTCGAGGGGATCGAGCATCGCGACTCGCATGCGGTGCTGGCGATCGATCTCGAACGGTTCGGCCGGTTGAACGCATGCCTGGGATCGCTTGCGGGCGACGAGATGCTGATCACCGTCGCGCGTCGCCTCAAGGGGGCGCTGCGCGCGTGCGACACACTGGCGCGGATCGGCGGGGATCAGTTCGCCGTGCTGATGACGATCGACGAAAACCCCGACGAGGCTCACCGGCTGGCCGAACGGATCCAGCGCACGCTGGTCGCACCGTTCCGGCTGACCGACTACGAGATTCGCGTCGAATGCTCGATCGGCATCGCCTATGGCCGGGACGAGCCCGGCGACATCGCGGAGCTGATCCGCAACGCGCAATTCGCGGTCAAGCGCGGCAAGCTCACGGGGCGCTCCGAGACGTACAAGCGCCAGGAATTCACGATCGCGCGCGAACAGTTCGGGCTCGAGACCGCACTGCGGCGTGCGATCGAGAACGACCGGCTCCGGCTCGCGTTTCAGCCGATCTGCGACCTCGCGACGCAGCGGATCGTCGCGTTCGAGGCGCTTGCGCGCTGGACCGACGACGATGGCTGCGAAGTGCCGCCGTCCAAGTTCATTCCGGTTGCCGAGGAATGCGGGCTGATCGTGCCGCTCGGTCGCTGGGCGATCGATGCGGCCGCGCGGACGCTGTCGGCATGGGACGCCGCCGCGGGGGATCATGCGGTGTCCGCGTCGCGGTCAACCTCTCCGCGATCCAGCTGCAGCGCGACGCGATCGCACCGGTGGTCGAAGCCGCGTTGCGCCGGTCCGGGCTGACCGGCGACCGGTTCACGCTCGAGCTGACCGAGAGCGCGATCGTCACCGATCCCGATGGCATCGCGACCGCGATGCATGCGCTGAAGGATCTCGGCACGACGCTCGCGATGGATGATTTCGGCACCGGCTATTCGAACCTCGCCTATCTGCAGAAGCTGCCGATCGACATTCTGAAGATCGATCGCAGCTTCGTGACCGGCATGCTCGCCGACCGCGACAAGGTGTCGATCGTGCGCGCGATCCTGAGCCTGGCGCAGGCGCTCAACATGAAGACCACCGCCGAGGGGATCGAGACCAACGAACTCGCGCAGACGCTGGGGGCGCTGGGCTGCACCTATGGGCAGGGCTATGTCTTTGCGCGGCCGCTCGAGGCGGACGCGGCCTTTGCATCGATCAGCCTGAATTAGCGCGCGGTTCGGACAGCGCGTCGCGGACCGCCGAGTCGGCGATCGCATCGACCCGCGCCGCATCGGGAAAACCCTCGACGATCCACTGCGTTTCGATATGCCGGCGCATCGCCGCGACGTCGGGGCCTTTACGCAACCCGCGTTCGACAAGCGCACCGCCGCTGATCGGGAAGGCGGGCGGCGTCCAGTCGGCGATCGGAGCGATATCGTCGCCCGCAATCAGCAACCGGTCGACCGCGCCCGCGACGCCGCAGCGATAGGCGAGCGCACGCGGCCCTTCGTCGCCGGCACCCTGCGTCGCGGCGACGACGCGCTTGCGATTGGTGTTCGACAGCTTGAGCCGCGCGGCCACGCTATCGCCGTCGGCGGTCGGGATCAGCGTGGCGAGGCGACGGATCGGATCGGGCTGGATATCCGCTGCGTGCTCCCGCTCGGCCAGCGCGGCGAGCCGGGCAACGCCGTCTGCATCGATTTCGGGCAACACCGCACGCCAGATGCCGCGTTCGACCATGAGCCCCATGACCGATACCGCACGCCGCGCGACCAGCAGTTTGAGCAGCTCGGCGGCGATACGTTCGCGCGACAACGCCATGAGGTCGTTCGCACGCTCGGTACAGGCTTCGAGCCCGGCCGCGTCGGCCTCGGTTCCGAACCGCGCGTGAAAGCGGAAGAACCGCAGGATGCGCAGATGATCCTCCGCGATACGCTGCCGCGGATCGCCGATGAAGCGCACGCGCCCCGCGAACAGGTCGTCGAGACCGCCGAAATAGTCGAAGATCTCGCCGCTTGCCGGATCGGCGTAGAGCGCATTCATCGTGAAGTCGCGGCGCGCGGCGTCCTCGCGCCAGTCATCGGTATAGGCGATCGTCGCATGGCGGCCGTCCGTCGCGACATCGCGCCGGAGCGTCGTGATCTCGACCGGACCGCCCTCGGTGACCGCGGTGATCGTGCCATGCGCGAGCCCCGTGGGGACCGCCTTGATCCGCGCGTCGGCAAGCCGGTCGAGCACCTCCTGCGGCGAATGGCGGGTCGCGATGTCGACATCGAGTGCGTCGGGCGCGGCAGGGGCAACGCCGAGCAGCGTGTCGCGGACCGCGCCACCGACGAATCGCGAGTCCGCGCCGCCGCCGAGCACCGCGGTGAGCGCCTCGAGCCCCGGGCGCGTCCGCCACGCCGCCTGTGGCAGGGTCACGCCCATTGCAGCCGCCGTGCAAGGTTGACGATCATCGCGGCGGTTGCGCCCCAGATGCGACGGTCGTGCCACAGGATCTCGTAATAATGCCGCATCCGTCCCTGCCATTCGACCTGTGCCGCCACGTGGTTGTCCGGATCGAGCAGAAACGCCAGCGGGACTTCGAACACGCTTGCCACCTCGGCCTCGCTTGGCTGGAGCAGAAGGTCGGGGGGACCACCCCGATCACCGGCGTGACCTGAAACCCGGTTACGGTGCGATAGCCGTCCGCCTGCCCGATGACCGTCACATGGTCGCGTGAGAGGGCGATTTCTTCCTCGGCTTCACGCAAGGCCGCGGTGACGACGTCCTCGCCGGCATCGACGCGTCCGCCGGGAAAGGCGATCTGACCGGCATGCTTGCGCAGCGTCTCGGTCCGCTGCGTCAGGATGACGCCGGGCTCACGCCGCTCGGTGATCGCCACGAGCACCGCCGCGGGCCAGGCAGGTACGTCCGGGGATGTCTCGACGTCCGGATGATCGCCGCTGAGCAGAACGACATCGGGCGCCACGTCGCGCGACAGTGCGGCGTGCAGTCGATCGGCCAAGCTCACGCAGCGATGTCTTCCGGCGGATCCTGCGTGGTACCGGGTTGCAGCGCGAAGAACATGCCATCGCTCCACAGCCCGACGGGCTGGTCGTCGCTGGCAATCGCACGCTCGGCGAGCTCGTAATAGACCGACCGCGCCACCAGCGCTTCCATCCCGCCGCGCACCATAAGATAGGGCCGGGGCCCGTCGGCATCCTCGACGAACCGAAGTGGATGCCGCTCGCCCGCGGTGACGAGATCGCCGGTATTGAGACGGAAGGTGAGCCGCGACGACGCACCCGCGCCATCCGCCTTAACTTCCACGGCGACGAAGGGGACGTCCTCGACGACGATGTCCAGCTTCTCGACGGGGGTCACCAGGACGTACTTGCCGTCGGCCTCGCGCCGCAGGATCGTGGAGAACAGCCGGACCATCGCTTCGCGGCCGATTGGCGTGCCCTGGTGATACCAAGTCCCGTCGCGGGCGATGCGCATCTCGCTATCGCCGCAGTGGCTGGGGTTCCATTTGTCGACGGGCGGCAGTTTCTGCTCGTCGGCAAGCCGTGCGATCTCGGCGAGGCTCAACGAGGACAGGTCGGGAAGCGGGTCCATGGGCATTGGCGCGAGGTAAGGAGCGGCGGGCCCGTCGTAAAGCCTTGGTACGGTCGAAGCGGGGTGATTGATGACGCTTGATATGTACCAAAACGGTCTCGCCCCGCTTCAATATCCGCGTCGCCCGAGCGCGTCAGGCGTCGATCCGCGCGCGCGGCGCCAGCAGGCCGGGCATGTCGGGAACCATCGGTCCCCGCGCCAGGAGGCGGTGGCGTTCGACCGGACCCGGGGCGTCCCAGGCGGTGGTGCGCTCGGCGCTGAAGTCGAAGAACCGGCCATAATAGTCGGGATCGCCGATCAGCATCATCGCGTCGCCAAGGCCGGTCGACTCCGCGGCCGCCAGCGCGCTGCGCATCAACGTCCGTCCGACGCCGCTGCCCTGGTGGCCGGGCGCGACCGCGACCGGGCCGACCATCACCAGCGGCAGTTGTCCGGCCGCGGTGACGAGCGCGATCGGCCAGCACTGGATCGACCCGACGAGCGTGCCCTCCTCGATCGCCGCGAAGCTGAGCGACGCGATTGCCGTCGCGGACCCGCGGATCACATAGGCCGTGCGGCGATGGCGATCGGCGCCGAACGCCTCGTCGAGCAGCGCTTCGACGGCATCGGCCGATACGTCGTGCAGGGGGATGATCTCGATCACCGGTGTCTCCAGCGCCGGTACGGGAGAGCGTCCGGGGCCGCGCGGTTTACGCACGGCGCCGTCGAACGCAAGCGGAACCGATCGCGCGCGACGATGGCGCACGGGCTTCCCTCCGGTAACGGCTCTGCTAGAGCGCGCCGATGCAAGACAGTCTTCAGCTCGAAGTGCACGACATGGAAGTGCAGGTGCTCACCGGAATCTATTCGGAGGAGACGCACCTGCCGCAACCGCTGCGCATTTCGCTTACCGTCGACCTGACGTGCCCGAGCCGGTTCGACCCCGATACGCCGCTGTCGGCGTCGAAGAACTATCTCGATCTCAAGCATGCGGCAACGACCGCGCTTCCCGAGGGGGTGCATTTCACGCTCATCGAGGCGGTCGCCGATCATATCTGCGAGACGCTGTTCCTGCAGGACGCGCGTGTCCAGCGGGTCGTCGTCAAGATCGTGAAGCTGGCGATCGCGGAGGCAGGCGAGGCGATCGGCATCACGCTGGTCCGCCATCGGCGCTGACCGCGTGATCCTGACGCTTGCACCCGGCGGGGACATCGCGACGCTGGTGCGCGACGCCGCCGCCGATGGCGCGGAGTCGATCGTGGTCGTGATCGCGCCCGGTGCCGATCCGCTCGCGGCGGCGCTGTCGCGTGCGGCCGTCGGGCCGCTCGCCGTCGAACATGCGCCGGGGGTGCGCATCAACGCGGTCGCACCCGGTGCGACGACCGCGCCCGATGTCGTCGCGAGCGCGGCCGCGTTTCTCGACAATGCGCGGTCGACGACCGGGCAGATCCTCGAACTGCGCTAGCTTAGCTCGGCGCGCGGCCGCACGAACCAAGCGCGGCGATCACGAACCGGTAGTCGTCACGCGCGATCTGCGCATCCGAAGGCGCAAGTGACGCGGTGCTGCGGTCGGGCAGTGCCGGGGGCAGGCCGCAGGCGAGCCGGTACCAGAGCAGGGTGCCGCGCGCCGGTGGACCTGCCGCCTCGTCGACGATCTCGCTCAAAGCCACCGCCCAGCGGGGCTGCTCGCCCGGACGGCGCAGGATCGACAGCGAGACGGGGCGCTGGTCGGCGGTCGTCAGGAATATCTGCGTCTCGCCTTCGCCCGGCAGCGCCCCGGGGACATGGAACGCGTTGCCCGTCCCCGTGATCACGGGCGGCGCGTCATTCGCGAGGATCGCCTTTGTTATCGCGCGCACGCGCGTGTCGAGCTCGGGGGTCCAGTCGCGCTGTGCGGTGCGGCCGGCCAGCTGGACCTGCGTCGGCGTGCCCGCGACCGGACGCGCGAACACGAGGACGCGCGCGCGCTTCAGCTTGGGAAGGCGCCCGTTTGCATCCGGCGCGACATCCAGCAGATAGCCGATCCGCGGCGCCACGCCGTTGCTGCCGCGGATCAGCGCGGTGACGTCGAGCTCGACATAGAAGCGGGTCTGGCCCGGTGCCACGCCCGCAGCCTCCGCGCCCTTGATCCGCGTCGTCGAGCGAATCACGCCGTCGGCGATCACCGGCGCGCCGAGAATCAGGTCGGCGAGATCGGCATAGCCAGCGCCGGCGTCGCCGCCTTGCGACGAAACGGGCGCGCCGTCGCCCCGGATCGGGACAGGTGCGCCGGCCGAATCGCCTGTCGTTCCGGCATTCCACTGCCGATCGAGCTCCTCCGGCGTCATGGTGGTGACGCCGTCGGTCGCCGGGCCGGGTCTCGCCTCGGGGGGTGATGCCGGGCCGGGGCTGGCATCCTGTCCCGACACGGGACCGGGCACCGTCAGGGCGGGGGCGGACGCCTGTGGCGGGGTTTGCGCGCCGACCTGCTGCCAGGGCACGGACGTCGTTGCAAACAGAGCCGAAATAGTAAGGATCGACGGAATGTGGCGGGTCAGGGTCATCGCCCTTGGCTACGCGATGGCGGATGAACGTTACAGAAATAAATCTGCCATCGAGCGCTTGTACGTTTGTTGCGTCTGACAAAGCGTTTGCGTGTCGCAGGACGTGGCGATAGACATTAGGCACTGCCGCGTGGAATTTTGCTTCACGGCACACGTTTGCGTTGCGCCTGCCCCCATGCGCGACCGCGTGAAGGCAGACAGAATAAGGGAGTGTCGTTGCTGAATGGCCTATGTTGACCAGAAGATGTCCTCAGGCAAAATCGTCGCGATCATCATCGTCGCGCTGATTCACGCTGCCTTGGGCTATGCTTTCGTCACCGGCCTCGCGTACCAGTACGTGAAAAAGGCCACCGAAAAGTTAAACACGTTCGACGTGGAGCCGCCACCGCCGCCTCCTCCGCCGGACGAGCCCCCGCCGCCGCCGCCTGACCAGCCGAACCTGCCGCCGCCGCCCACCACTGTCGTGGTGCCGCCGCCGGTCGTGGTGACGCCGTCGCCTGCGCCTGCGATCACGACGTCGAACATCATCCCGCTGAGCCAGCCGACCGCTCCGCCGGCGCCTCCCGCGCCGCCGTCGCCACCGGCACCGCCTGCACCTCCGGCCGTCAGCAAGGCTGCCGGCGCGAAGGGCAACCCGGCTTCGTGGGTCAGCGTCGACGACTATCCGCCAAGCGCCATCCGTGCGGGTGAGCAGGGCGCGGTCGCGATGCGCTGGGATATCAACGCCCAGGGTCGCGTCGAGAATTGCACCGTCACGACGTCGAGCGGTTCGCCTGCTCTCGATCGTGCAGCGTGTGCCGCGATGACGCGACGTGGTCGCTACTCGCCGGCGCTCGACCAGAACGGCAATCCGATGCGATCGAGTGCGACGCAGCGTATCCGGTGGACGTTGCCGGAAAATTAATCCGCGTCTCGGCGCAACAGACCAACGAATCTTAAGAGGATCATCCGACCATGTTCACCACTATCCTTGCCGCGGCGGCGCCCGCAGCAGCCGAAGCCAACCCGTACGGCCTTGAAGCGGCACTTCGCGAAGGCGGTCTGATTTCGCAGACCGTGTTCGGCATCCTGGTGCTGATGTCGGTGGTGTCGTTCTACATCCTCTTCTCGAAGCTGTTCGAGCAGCAGAAGATCATTGGCCAGGGCAAGCGCGTCCGTCAGGCCTTCTGGTCGTCGAACAGCCTGCGCGAGGGTTCGGCCAAGCTCGAGAAGAACTCGGCCTACAAGCAGATCGTCGACGACGGCCTGGCCGCTCAGGAGCAGCATTCGAAGCTGACCGATCCGGTCGAGGCGCATGACTGGCTGCACGGTTCGCTGGCGCGTTCGGAAGCCGCGATCAACTCGAAGCTGGGTGGCGGTCTCGCCTTCCTCGCGACGGTCGGTTCGGTTTCGCCGTTCATCGGTCTGTTCGGTACGGTTATCGGTATCTACCGCGCGCTCGTGAAGATCGGCGCATCGGGCCAGGCATCGATCGACAAGGTCGCAGGCCCGGTCGGTGAAGCACTGATCATGACCGCGCTCGGTCTGGTCGTCGCGGTTCCTGCCGTTCTGTCGTACAACTGGCTGCAGCGCCGCAACAAGTCGATCGCAGAGGACCTGTCGGCCTTCTCGAACGACGTGCTGGGCTTCCTTGCTTCGAACGGCGCCGTGCGTCCGATCCTCGCATCGGGTGCCAAGCCCGCTCCTGTGAAGCCTGTCACGCCGACCACGACCGCCGGCCAGACCGGTGGCGTGCCGCGCGCCAACTAAGACGCGAAAAGGCGGGGCTGCTGGCGACAGCGGCCCCGCTTCATTGCCGCCGGCGGTTCCGGCGGCGATTAAATGGATAGGATAGTTCGCACATGGCGATGAGTGTTGGTGGCGATTCCACCGAGAGTTCGATATCGGACATCAATACGACGCCGCTGGTCGACGTCATGCTCGTGCTCCTGATCATCTTCCTGGTGACGACCACTGTTGCGGTCCAGGCAGTGCAGCTGAAGCTTCCCGAGGTTAAGTTCGACCCGACGACCACCAAGCCCGAGAACGTCTCGCTGTCGGTGACCACCAATGCCGATGGCAGCTGTGCGGTGTATTGGGGTCTGTCCCCGGTCACGTCGACCGAGCTGCTCGATCGCGCCGTGGCCAAGCTGAAGGCGGAGATCGATCGTCAGGGTGGCGTGAACGCTGCTGGTCTGGAACTGCCCGAAGCGCATATCCGCGGCGACGTGAACACGCCGTACAAGTGCATCGGCGGGACGATCTATACGATGCAGCGCGCCGGCTTTGCCCGCGTCGGCTTCATCTCCGAGCCGCCCCCGGCGGCACCACCGAACGCTGACGGTCGCTCGGACGTATTTAGGAGTAGCATAATATGGCAATGAGCGGCGGCAAAGAAGACGGCTCGCCGATGATGGAAATGAACATGACGCCGTTGATCGACGTCCTGCTCGTTCTCCTCATCATGTTCATCATCACGATCCCGATCCAGACGCACGCGGTCAAGGTCGACCTTCCGGTCAACAGCCCGAACCCGCCGCAGAACCCGATCGACCCCGAGAAGAACAAGATCTCGATCGATGCCGCGGGCACGGTGGCGTGGAACGGGTCGCCGGTCGACGAGGTGACGCTGCGTCAGTATCTCGACCAGACGGCAAGCATGAACCCCGAGCCCGAACTTCACTTCCAGCCTGATCCGCAGGCACGGTACGAAGTCGTGGATCGCACGCTGGCCGTCGTGAAGCGGTCGGCGATCAGCAAGCTCGGCTTCATCGGCAACGAGCAGTATCGCAACGACTTCTAAGTCACGCGACAGCTACAGAACGACGTCCAGGGCGGTCCTCACGGGCCGCCCTTTTCGTTTGTCCGCCGGGGATGCCGTACCGCCCATCCGCCTCGGTCCTGCGCAGTAAGAATCACGTCTTGCGACTCGGTCACGGAAGTGACACACCAGTGTCACAAAAGTGAAACCTTCCGGCAAGGAAGGGCGATAGGAGACGAAGTCATGCGCATTTCCGGGTTGGTGATCCTCGCGCTCGCCGGTGTCGCGGCTCCGGCATTGGCCGCCGATCAAAACGGGTATCAGGCGATCGTGGCGGGCGACCTCGCGACCGCCGAACGCAGCATTGTCGCAGAGCGACAGATCTATCCCGATCGTCCCGAACTGATGCTCAATCTGGCCGCGGTGTACCGCAAGACGGGACGCGCGACCGCGGCCCGCGCCTTGTACGCCGAGGTACTCGAGCGGCGTCCGGTCGCGATGGACATGCCATCGGGCGAAGTCGTGTCGTCGCATGAACTGGCACGTCGTGCGCTCGGCACGCCGTCGGTACAGCTCGCCACGCGGTAAAGCCGCAAGCGTTACGCGAGGGGGTGTTCGGCGCGCGGGGTTACCCGTCGCGCCTCGCACCGTTCCTGATGTGTAAGCGGATGCCCGCGACTAGAGCCGGGGCAGCGTCACGCCGCGCTGTCCCATATATTTGCCTGCGCGGTCGGCATAGCTCACCTCGCATGGCTCGTTACCCTGCAGGAACAGGAACTGGCAGGCGCCTTCGTTCGCATAGATCTTGGCGGGGAGCGGCGTCGTGTTCGAGAATTCGAGCGTCACATGGCCCTCCCATTCGGGTTCCAGCGGGGTCACGTTGACGATGATCCCGCAGCGCGCATAGGTCGACTTGCCGAGGCAGATCACGAGCGTGTCCCGCGGGATCCGGAAGTATTCGACGGTCCGCGCCAGTGCGAAGCTGTTTGGCGGGATGATGCAGACGTCGGTCTTGCGGTCGACGAAGCTGTTCGCGTCGAAGTTCTTTGGATCGACGATCGCGCTGTCGACATTGGTGAAGATCTTGAACTCGTCCGCGACCCTGGCGTCATAGCCATAGGAGGACAGGCCGTAGCTGATACAGCTGTCGCGTCGCTGCGCTTCGTGGAATGGCTCGATCATCGCGTCGCCAAGCGCGCGCTCGCGGATCCAGCGGTCGGACATGACGGACATGATAGCTCCCCTTCGCGCGGGGCTTTCGCGCGGATGGCGTGCCACGGCAAGGGGGGAAGCTCGACAGCGCGCAAACCGACGATAGAGAAGGGCGCCTGCCGGCGAGCCATCGCCGAGGGACGGGGGACGGGATGCGCATACTGCTATGTGGCTTGGGCGATATCGCGCGAAAGGCGTATCTCCCCGTGCTGGCGTCGACGCCGGGGCTCGACGTCCATCTCGCGACGCGCGATCCCGCCACGCTGGCCAGCCTCGGAACGATGTATCGGATCTCGGGGCTGTATCCGAGCCTCGACGAGGCGCTTGCCACGACGGGCTTCGACGCGGCGTTCGTCCATAGCGCGACGGCCGCGCATCCGGCGATGGTCGAAACGCTGTTGCGGCGGGGCATCCCGGTGTTCGTCGACAAGCCGCTCGCCGACTCGTGGGAAGACGCTGAGCGGCTGGTCGACCTCGCCGTGATGCAGGGATGTCTGCTGCGTGTTGGCTTCAATCGCCGCTACGCACCCGGCTATGCCGCGCTGCGCGACACGGCCCGGTCGTTCGTGCTGATGGAAAAGCACCGGTACGCACAGCCTGACACGCCACGTCGCGTCGTGTTCGACGACTTCATCCATGTCGTCGACACGTTGCGCTTCCTGGCACCGGTGGCGACGCCGCGCGTGACGATCGAGACGATCGTTCGCGACCGACGGCTGCACGGTGTGACGATGACGCTGGCGGGGGACGGATTTCACGCGGTGGGGACGATGCAGCGCGACTCGGGACTCGACGAGGAGCGGCTGACCGTCATCGGCGATGACCGGACGGTGTCGGTGTCGAATATGTCCGACTCGATCGAGCGCGACGGCGTCGAGCGCCACCGCCGTCGGGGCGACTGGACCCCGGTCGCGCGCCAACGCGGGTTCGAGGCGATGTGCGCGGACTTTCTCGACGCGGTCCGGACAGGGCTCGCGACCGATGCCGCCGATATCGTCGAGACGCACCGGTTGTGCGAGGCGATCGTACGGCATGCGGACGGGGACCGACGACCGCTGCGGACCTGATCCGACAGGGGTCAGCGGATTCCGAGATCCGCGGGGCCAAAGGCGTCGGGCAGCAGGTCGGACAGATTATAGCTGCGGATCGCATCGCCTTCGGCCGCGCCGCAATGAACCGGCAGATCGCGTCCGCCCAGCTGCGCGGCCTCGTTGATCACCTGGCGGCATCGGCCGCACGGGCTGACGGGGGCGATCCCGGTCGCCCTGCCATCCGCGTCCATCGCGCCGCCGATCACGCCGATCGCCACGACCTCGCGCAGCCGGCCCTGCGCGCTTGCCGACGCAATCGCGACGGTCTCCGCGCAGAGCGACAGTCCGTAGCTCGCATTTTCGACATTCGCGCCGGTGACGATGCTGCCGTCTTCGAGCAGCACGGCCGCCCCCACCGCGAACCGCGAATAGGGGGCATGTGCATGTCGCGCCGCATCGCGTGCCGCAGCGATCAGGCGGGTTGCTTGCTCGGTATCGAATATCTCGCTCATCGTGCCACTACGTCCCAATTCACCGGTCCCTTGATGCCTTCGATGCGGCGAAAGCTGCTTGCACGCCACATCCGCCACGGCTGCGCCGCATAATCGGGCGTGACGATATCGGCCATCGCCCAGATCGGTCGCGGCAGTGCAGCGGACAATCCATAGGCCGACTCGACCGACTTGCCGATGCGGAGCAGCACGGGCTTGGCCGTGTGCGTCTCGACCATCGTCACGAACCGCGTCAGGTCGCTCACGAGCGTGGCCTTGTCGGGGCGCGCGGTGCAATCGTCGCGGAACTGGATGTCGATCGCGACCGGAAGCGCATCCTTCGCGGCGGGAACGAAGGTGTTGAACGCGTTCGCCTGATCGACCGCGGGCTGGCAGAGCGAATAGAGGTGAACCGCGCCACGCCGCAGTCCTGCCTCGGGCAGCGCCGCCCAGTTCGCTTCGAACGCGGGATCGCGCCGGTCGCTGCCCGAGGTCGCGACAATGTACGCGAAGTCGGCCCCGCGCGCGCGCACCGTGCCCCACTCGACCGGCGGGGGTTCTCACCGAGATCGATGCCCTGCAACGGGTAGAGCGCTGTCGCGGGATGCCACTGGGTCGCATAGGCCCAGCCGCCGATCCCGAGCCCGCCGGCGCCGAACAACAGCGTCGCGATCTTCAACATGGTATTCGCCATCAGCGTTGCTCAGCCGCGCAGATGCAGCACGCAAATGAGCGTGAAGAGCCGGCGCGCGGTGTCGAAATCCACCTCGATCTTGCCCGAGAGGCGATCCTTGAGCAGTTCGGCGGCCTCGTTGTGGATGCCACGCCGGGCCATGTCGACGGTTTCGATCTGGGCAGGCGTCGCCTGGCGGATCGCCTGGTAATAGCTGTCGCAGATCGCGAAATAGTCCTTGATCGGTCGGCGGAAACGGCCGAGCGCGAGCACCAGTGTCTCAAGATGCGTGTCGTCCTCACGGTGGATATGGATGCCGAGACGACCTTCCTCGGTCTCGAGCTTGATTCGGTAGGGGCCGGCATAGCCGTCGGCATGCTGGCGTTGCGGCGCGAAGTGATTGCCCTCGATCAGGTCGAAGATCGCGATCCGCCGCTCCTGTTCAATGTCCGCGGTGCGCCACGCGATGGTGCGCTCGTCGAGCTGTACGTCGATGATCCGCGGGTCGGCCATGCGACGTTCGATAGCGGTGGTCGTTACGCCTGTCACTTCTCCGCTGCAGCCGCATGACGTCGCGCCGTCACGGCTTCGCCACTTATCCCCATCATTCTGACGCACCCGGCTTGGAGCGACGGAGCGCAGTGCGTATTACGCGGCATGGCAACTCTCGCATTTCCCGTCCCCGCTGTGGCCGAGCCGCAGCAGCTACCCCGTAACGTCGAAGCCGAGGCGGCGATGCTCGGCGCGATGATGATCGACAACCGGCTCGCCGACGATCTGGTCGACAAGCTCGAGCCGGGGCATTTCTTCGAACCCGTCCACGGGCGGATCTTCGCGGCGATCAAGACGCTGCGCGGCAACGACATGCTGGTGACGCCGGTCACACTGCGGCCGATGTTCGATGCGGACGAGGGCATGCGCGAGCTTGGCGGACCCGCGTATCTTGCCGGGCTGACGGGCAGCGGCGCGGGGCTGATCGGTGCGCGCCAGTTCGCGCAGCAGATCTATGACCTTGCGATGCTGCGCGCGCTCGTTTCGGTCGGGCGCACGCTCGTCGACCGCGCGATGGACACGTCCGAAGAGGTCAATCCGCGCGCGCAGATCGAGCTCGCCGAAGAGGAGCTGTTCAAGGTCGCGGCCGATGGTGGCTCGGAGAATTCGGTGAAGTCGTTCGCGCAGGCGACGACCGCGGCGGTCAAGATGGCCGAGCGGGCGCTGAACTCGGGCGGCAACCTGTCGGGCGTGACCACGGGTATCGATTCGATCAACGCGAAGATCGGCGGCATGCATCACAGCGATCTCATGATCCTCGCCGGGCGTCCGGGCATGGGCAAGACGTCGCTCGCCACCAACATCGCGTTCAACGCCGCGCGGCGCTGGATGCGCGACATGGCCGACGGGATCGCGCCGAAGGACTCGGTCGGCGCGAAGGTCGCGTTCTTCAGCCTCGAAATGTCCGCGGATCAGCTGGCAACGCGTATTCTCGCCGAGCAGTCGCAGATCTCGTCCGAATCGCTCCGCATGGGCAAGATCAGCCGCACCGAGTTCGCGCAGCTCGCGGCTGCGGCGGCCGAGCTCGAGAACCTGCCGCTGTTCATCGACGATACCGGCGGTCTCTCGATCGGTGCGCTCCACACGCGCGTCCGGCGGTTGCAGCGTCGCCACAACAACGAGATCGGGCTGGTGGTGGTCGACTATCTCCAGCTGTTGTCGGGGTCGGGCAAGAGCAAGGATGGCAACCGCGTTCAGGAAATTTCGGAGATTTCGCGTGGGCTCAAGACGCTGGCGAAGGATCTGAACGTGCCTGTGCTCGCTCTGTCGCAGCTGTCGCGTGCGGTCGAATCGCGTGAGGACAAGACGCCGATGCTGTCGGATCTTCGCGAATCGGGGTCGATCGAGCAGGACGCGGACATGGTCTGGTTCGTGTACCGCGAGGATTATTACGTCGCGTCGAAGGAGCCCAAGCGCCCGACCGAAGGCGACAGCGCGAAGATCTTCGAGGATCACGCGTCATGGGCGGCGGAAATGGAGCGCGTCTATGGCCTGGCCGAGCTGATCATCGCCAAGCAGCGCCACGGCGCGACCGGCAAGGTGCGGATGAAGTTCGACCCGACGATCACGAAGTTCTCGGATCTGGCGGAGTATTGAGCCGCTTATGTCCCTCTCCCCGCCGGAGAGAGGGAAGGGGCCCGCGGCCCTTGCCGTGGGAAGGGTGAGGGGTTTGAGGCTCGGGACGTTGCATCCCAACGCCCCTCACCCTTCCGTCGCCTACGGCTCCTCCCTCCCTCTCCCCGGCGGGGAGAGGGACACGGATCAGATGATCGGGTCGTAGCCGCCGGGGGCGTGGATGCCGCATTCGACCTTGTCGAAGCTGCGCCACCGGCCCGCGCGGGGATCTTCGCCAGGCGCCACCTTCGTCGTGCACGGCGCGCAGCCGATCGAGAGATAGCCCTGCGCCTCGAGCGGATGCCGCGGCAGGTCATGCTCGGCGAAATAGGCGTCGAGCTTGGCCTTGTCCCAATCCGCCAGCGGGTTGATCTTCAGCCGGCCCTCATCCTCCTCGAACCGGGGCAGCGCGGTGCGCGTGCCCGACTGGAAGCCCTTGCGCCCCGAGATCCACGAATCGAACGGGGCCAGCGCACGCCGCAGCGGCTCGACCTTGCGCAGGTCGCAGCAGCCGTCGGGATCATAGGACCAGCGCAGGCCCGCCTTGTCCTTGATCGCGAGCAGCCGCGGATCGGGACGGAACACGCGCAGGTCCGTGAAGCCGAGTCGCTCCGCCAGCTCGTCGCGATACGCCAGCGTCTCGCCGAACATCTTCTGCGTGTTGGTGAAGACCACCGGCACGTCGACATCGACCTGCGCGACCATGTGCAGCAGCACGGCCGACTCGGCGCCGAACGACGACACCGCCGCGATCCGCCCGCGTAGTTCGCCCGCCAGCAATTCGCGCAGCATGTCCTGCGCGGACACGCCCTCGAACCGCGCCTGCATCACCTGCGCATCCGCGCGGGTGAAGGCGGGCGTGACGTCAATCATGTCGAGCTGGCGCGCGGGTTCACCCATGGCGCAGCTTCCAGATCGGTACCGCGCCGTCCGCTGCCTTCTGATAGGGCGAGATCATAGCGTTCGAGGCTGGCGCGCAGCACGTCGATGTCGATCGGCGCCTGCGGCGCGAAGCTGTCGAATCCGCAGCGCCGCATCAGCGGGATCTGATCGACGAGCACGTCGCCCTGCGCGCGCAGTTCACCGGTATAGCCCGCCTCGCGCAGGATCCGCGCCGACGAATAGCCGCGCCCGTCGCGATAGCCGGGAAAGCTGACCTCGATCAGCGCGAGCTGGTCGATCTGCGGCAACAGCGCGCGCGCATCGTCGCCCGCTTCCAGCCGCACGGCGGCGGCGTTGCTCTGGCCGATGAACAGATCGAGCGTCACCGCGGGCTCGTCATGCGGCTCGTCGTCGCGGAAGCGGAGCAGCGTCTGGTCCGGATACTCAACCATAGATCGCCTCCTTGAACGTCTCGAAGCCGACGCGGCGGTAGGTGTCGAGGAACCGCTCGCCGGGGTCGCGCACCTGCAGATAGCGGTCGGTGACGCGTTCGATCGCGTCGACCACGCCGTCCTCGGAGAAGCCGGGACCGGTGATCTTGGCGAGGCTCACATCCTCCGCGCCCGATCCGCCGAGCGAGAGCTGGTAATTCTCGGTACCCTTCTTGTCGACGCCGAGGATGCCGATGTGCCCGGCATGATGGTGCCCGCAGGCGTTGATGCAGCCGCTGATCTTGAGCTTCAATTCGCCCAGGTCACGCTGGCGATCGAGACTGCCGAAGCGCGTCGCGATCTTCTGTGCGAGCGGGATCGAGCGCGCATTGGCGAGGCTGCAATAATCGAGGCCGGGGCAGGCGATGATGTCGCTGATCAGGTCGAGATTGGCCTCGGCCAGACCCGCCTCGTTGAGCGTCGACCACACCGCGTGCAGATCGGCGATGCGGACGTGCGGCAGGACGATGTTCTGCGCATGCGTGACGCGCAGCTCGTCGAAGCTGTAGCGCGTGCCGAGATCGGCCATCACGTCGATCTGGTCCGCCGACGCGTCGCCGGGGATGCCGCCGACGGGCTTCAGGCTGATGTTGACGATCGCATAGCCCGGCTGCTTGTGCGCCTTCACATTCTGGTCGAGCCAGACCGCGAAGTCGGGGTCGCTGCGGTCGATCTCGGCGGTCGCGTTTTGCTCGAATGCGGGCGCGCCGAAATGGCTCGTGATCCGCTCAAGCTCGGCGCGGGGCGGATCGAGGCCGAGGCCCTTCACCGCGGCGAATTCCTCCTCGACCTGGCGACGATATTCGTCGGGGCCGATCTCGTGCAGCAGGATCTTGATCCGCGCCTTGTAGATGTTGTCGCGGCGGCCATAGCGATTGTAGACGCGCAGGCACGCCTCGAGATAGCTCATCAGGTCGTCGGCAGGAACGAAATCGCGGATCTCGTGGCTGATCATCGGCGTACGGCCCATGCCGCCGCCGACATAGATCTTCGCGCCGAGTTCACCGTCGCGGACGTGCAGCCCGATGCCGATGTCGTGCAGCCGCATCGCCGCGCGATCCTCGTCCGCCGCGATCACGCAGATCTTGAACTTGCGCGGGAGGTAGGTGAATTCGGGGTGGAACGTGCTCCACTGACGGATCAGCTCGGCCCAGGGGCGCGGATCGGCGACCTCGTCCGCAGCGGCGCCGGCGAACTGGTCCGAACTGATGTTGCGGATGCAGTTGCCCGACGTCTGGATGGCATGCATCTCGACCGTCGACAGCTCCTGGAGGATGTCCGGGGTCTGGTCGAGCTGGATCCAGTTGAACTGGATGTTCTGCCGCGTCGTGAAATGCCCGTAGCCGCGATCATATTTGCGCGCGATGTGGCCGAGCATCCGCATCTGCCGGCCATCGAGCGTGCCGTACGGCACCGCGACGCGCAGCATGTACGCGTGCAGCTGGAGGTACAGCCCGTTCATCAGTCGCAGCGGCTTGAACTGGTCCTCGGTCAGCTCGCCCGAGAGGCGGCGGCGGACCTGGTCGCGGAATTCGTCGACGCGCTGGTCGACAATCGCCTGGTCGTATTCGTCGTACTTATACATGGGGGGTTCCCGGTAGAATTTGGTTCGCGCGAAGGCGCGATGGCGCGAAGAAGATTGGGTTCACGCGGAGGCGCGGAGACGCGGAGGAGAAAGAACCCGCGTCAGCGGGTATCGGATCTGTCTCGATCAGCGATTTTGAGTACCGCTGCGCGGCACGCGCAACATCTCCGCGTCTCCGCGCCTCCGCGCGAACCACCTTCTCACTGACTTCTTCGCGCCTTCGCGCCTTCGCGTGAATCATATGACCCAGCTCCCCGCAGAGGGATCCGCGGGCTTGAGAGTCAGGTCGGGCCGCATCGTCGGGCCAAGCGCCCGAATACGGTCCTTGATATGCGCAGGGCGGGGGCCCTCGTCGGTCTGCGTCGCCTCGATCAGATAGGGGACGTTGACGCGGCGTGCGCCTTCCTCCGCCTGGAGGATCGACTCACCCGCCACGCCGACATCGACCGCGTCCTCGATATGGCGCGACCAGCCATTGCCGGTCCACCATATGACGTCGCCCGTCGGCAGATCATTTCCCGTCAGCACTCTCACGCCTGCACCTCGTCACCCATAGCATCTGCCACCCGAGCCCAACGCGCGAGCTTGTCGGTCGCGTCGGACAGTTCGACGACTTCGCCTACCACGATGATTGCCGGGCTGGCGACACGTTCGCGGGCCACCATCGGTCCGAGATCGGCCAGCAATGTCCGCATCGCGCGCGAGCCCTGCAATGTCCCACGTTCGAGTACCGCGACCGGCATGTCCGGCGCGACGCCGTCGGCGATCAGCTTGTCGGCGATGTCGGTCGCGGTCGCGATGCCCATGTAGATCACGAGCGTGCGTCCCTGTCCGGCAAGACCCGACCAGTCCTGTTCGGTCAGCCCCTTGCACTGACCGGCGACGAAGCTGACCGCGCTGGAATGATCGCGGTGCGTCAGCGGCAGCATCGCTTCGGCCGCACAGCCGAGCGCCGCGGAGACGCCCGGGATCACCTCGACGGGCAGGCCTGCGGCGCGGACCGCCTCGACCTCCTCGCCGCCGCGGCCAAAGACGAAGGGATCGCCGCCCTTGAGACGGACGACGACCGCGCCCGTCTTGACGTGCGCGATGATGAGCGCGTTGATCGCCTCCTGCGGCAGCGTGTGACGCGCGCGCTGCTTGGCGACCGAAATGCGCTGCGCACGGGGCGATGCGAGTTCGAGCACGCGCGGATCGATCAGACCGTCATGCACGACGACATCGGCGATCCCGAGTGCCTCGACCGCACGAACGGTGAGCAGCCCGGGATCGCCGGGACCGGCACCGACGAGAATGACGCGCCCACGCGCGTTCGGATCCAACAAACTAGCCATGATAAGGAGATGGGGGCTCGCCGTGCGAAAGGCGACACCAGCATTATTTGGCCCGATCCTAGTCCTGCTTTCCCCAAATGCCGTTTGTGGACTGGTGGCGTCGAAATCGGCGCGATAGGGGCGGTGATTAACCGTCGATCCAGCGACGTGAGGATATCTTGATGAAGCGCCCGATCTGCCTTGCCGCCTTGCTGCTCGCGACCACTCTCATCGGCGCGGTGCCGGCGGCGGGGCAGGCGCTTCCGCCGCCCACGCCGATCCCCGGCGACGGGCCCGAGGATGCGAAGCTGAAGCGGCTGTTCTACGACAGCGACGAGCGCGATCTCCGCAACGATCCGATCCAGGCGATCTTCCGCGGCGATCTGCGCTATGCGGCAAGCTTCGGCGAGTATCTCACCGACGCACGCACCGCGCGCGACCGGCGCAACGCCGAGAGCGACCTCGCGGCGATCACCGCGATCGACCGCAGCAAGCTGACCCGCGTCGACCAGATCGCCTACGACGTGTTCCGCTATGGCAAGGAGGTGGCGTTGCGGGGGCTTGCGCCCGACATCGTCGCCATCGACCGGCTGCTGCCGATCAATCACTTCGGCGGGTTCCAGACCTTCTATCCCGATTTCGCGTCGGGCACCGGCGGGGCGCCGTTCAAGACGGTCATGGACTATGACAATAACCTGCGCCGCAACGCAGGGTACGCAGCCGTGTTCGACCGCGCAATCGCGCTGATGCGCGAAGGCATGGCAAAGGGGGTGACGCAGCCCAAGCTCGTCGTGCGTAACATGATCGGCCAGTTCGACAACCTGATCGCGCAGGGCGTCGAGAAATCGACCTTCTATGCGCCGGTGACGCTGTTCCCGGCATCGATCCCGGCTGCGGACCGGACGCGGCTCACTGCGGCATATGCAAAGCAGGTCCGCGAGGTCATCAACCCGGCGCATGTGAGGATGCGCGACTTCCTGGCGAACGAATATCTCGCCAAGGCGCGTGACACGGTCGGCCTTTCGGCGCTGCCGGGTGGCGCGGCGCTGTACGCGCAGCGGATCGAGGACAGCACGACGTTGCGGCTCGAGCCCGACGCGGTGCATCGGCTCGGCCTGTCCGAAGTCGCACGCATCACGCGCGAGATGGAGGCGCAGAAGGCCGCGGTCGGCTTCAAGGACAGTTTGCCGGCATTCTTCGACTATCTGCGCACCGATCCGAAATTCCAGCCCAAGACCGCGGATGCGGTGCGGCTGGGCTATGAGGCGATCGGCAAGCGCGTCGATGCGCGGATCGCGACGCAGTTCTCGCTGGTCCCCAAGAGCCCGCTGGCAATCCGCCCGGTTCCCGATTTCCGCGCGAAGACCGATGCCGGCGGCTCGTACCAGCAGGGGACGCCCGACGGGACGCGGCCGGGGATCTTCTACTACAACACCTATGACCTGCCGACGCGCTATCTCTGGGGGATGGAGACGCTGTACCTGCACGAGGCGGTGCCGGGGCATCATTACCAGATCAGCCTGGCACAGGAAAACGTCGCGCTGCCCGCGTTCATCAGGTTCGGCGGCAATACCGCCTATGTCGAAGGCTGGGCGCTGTATGCCGAGACGCTTTGGAAGGAACTCGGCGTCGAGACCGATCCGTATCAGCGGATGGGCGGGCTGAACGACGAGATGCTGCGCGCGATGCGGCTGGTCGTCGATACGGGGATCCATGCCAAGGGCTGGAGCCGTGACAAGGCCATCGCCTATATGCTCGAGAATTCCCCGATGGGACGAACCGATGCCACCGCGGAGGTCGAGCGCTATATCGCGATCCCGGGGCAGGCGCTGGCATACAAGATCGGCCAGCTGACGATCATGAGGGTGAAGGCGAAGGCCAAGGCCGCACAGGGTGCAGCATTCGATCCGCGCGCGTTCCATGCGCAGGTGCTCGATACCGGCGCGCTGCCGATGCCCGTGCTCGAGAAGAAGATCGACGACTGGCTCGGCGGAGTGAAATGACGGCGTGTGCGGCGCCGCCTGTCGCCCCGCGTCAGGCGTCGCGCAGGCCGATGCCGATGCTCGCGCGCGCGGTTTCGGATTCGCTGCTGACGACGGGGTAGGCGCAGTAATCGGCAGCGTAATAGGCGCTTGGCCGGTGGTTGCCCGACCAGCCGACGCCGCCGAACGGTGCGCCTGACGAGGCACCGTTGGTGGGCTTGTTCCAGTTGACGATGCCGGCGCGGATGTTCGCCCAGAAACGGTCGTAGAGCGACGGGGTCTGGCTGATCAGCGCGGCGGACAGACCGTAACGCGTGTTGTTCGCCTCGGCGATCGCGGCGTCGAAATCGTCGGTGCGGAAGACCTGCAGGATCGGTCCGAACAGCTCGAGGTCGGGGCGGTCCGCCATGTCGGTGACGTCGATCATCGCCGGACGCAGGAACGGCAGCGTGTCGACCGGGCGCTCGAGATGCCGGATCGGGCGTCCGCCGCGCATCAGCAGGGCGAGAAAGCTCTCGGTCAGTTGATCGGCCGCGTCATTGTCGATCACCGGGCCCATGAAGGGCGCCGGGTTGGCATGCGGGTGGTCGACGATGATCCGCGTGATCATCGCCTCGATCGTGTCGAGCAGCGGCTGGGCGAGGCGCTCCTGGACGATCAGCCGTCGCGCGGCGGTGCAACGCTGCCCGGCGGTGGTGAAGGCCGACTGGACCACGAGCACCGCGGCGGTGTGAAGGTCGGGCGTGTCCCAGACCATGATCGGGTTGTTGCCACCCATTTCGAGCGCGAGGATCTTCTCGGGCTTTTCGGCAAAGGCGCGATTGAGCGCGAGCCCGGTATGCGCAGAGCCGGTGAACAGCAGTCCGTCGATATCGGGATGCGCGGCGAGCGCCTTGCCCTCGGCGGGGCCGCCGACGAGCAACCGAATGCAATCCTCGGGCACGCCCGCCGCGCGGTAGCATTCGACGAGGAACGCACCCGTCGCCGGGGTCTTTTCGGACGGCTTGAACACCACCGCATTGCCGGCGATCAACGCCGGCACGATGTGGCCGTTGGGAAGGTGCGCGGGGAAATTATACGGGCCGAGCACGGCGAGTACGCCATGCGGCTTGTGACGCAGCGCGACGCGGCTGTTCATCGGCGCCTCCATCCGGCGCTGCGCGGTGCGCTCGGCATAGGCGCTGACCGAGATGTCGACCTTGGCGATGACCGTCTCGACTTCGCTCCGCGCTTCCCAGACCGGCTTGCCCGTTTCGCGCGCGATCAGGTCGGTGAATTCGTCGTTGCGCTGGCGGACGACGTTGGCGAAACGGCGCATCGTCTCGATCCGGAACGCGAGCGGTTTCGATGCCCAGCCGGCCCAGCCGCCACGCGCCATGCCGACTTCGGCATCGACATCGCCGATCGGGTGGCGCCACAACAGGACACCGGTCGCAGGTTCGTAGGAAAGAATTTCGTCGGCCATGTCCGGCTCTTGCCTGAAATTCCAGGCCGTTTCCACTATGGCGCTCGGCGTCTGCATTGCGTTGCTGGCCGCGGGATCAGGCGAGCGCCGCTCCCATCGCCCTGATCACCGCGATCTTGGCCTCGAGCGCACCCCAGTCGTCGTGGTCGGCGATACCCGACCAGATAGACTCGACCTCGTCGATCAGCATGCTGCACGGGCTTCCCGACCAATAGGGATGCGCGCGGTCCTTGCGCGCAGCATAGCCGGCGAGTCGCGTTCGGACGTCGTCCCATGGCGCGCCATATTCCGGCGGCAGGTCGCCCCCGAACGCATCGAAGAAGAAGCGATCGAGGCTGCTGCCTGTCGTACGAAGCGCCAGCTCGGTCGCCTGGACCAGTGCACGATCGCCATCAGGATCGCTTGGCTGGACGCCGAGGCGCCAGAGGATCGCCTCGCTGACCTCGGTCTGGTAGCGTGGGCCGAACGTGTCGAGGGCCGTGATCAGCGGTTCACTCTCGGCAAGAGGCCTGAGCGAGACCGCGAGCTGCATCACGTCCCAGTGGATTGCCTCGGGCTGGCGGCCAAAGGCGTACAGGCCTTCGTGATCGAAATAGGCGGCGGTGAACCCCGGGTCCCAGGTCGGTGCGAACCGCCACGGGCCGTAGTCGAAGCTCTCTCCGGTCACGTTGATATTGTCCGAATTGAGAACGCCGTGAACGAAGCCCGCCGCCATGTAGCGTGCCGCGAGGCGCGCGGTGCGGGCCACGACGCGGTCGAGCAGCCGGACGGGGTCGTCGCTGTCTTCGTCATAGAGGTTGCGCAGCGTGTAGCCGACGAGCTTGCGCAGGCTGGCCTCGTCGCGTTCGTAGGCGAGCCGCTGGAACGTCCCGATGCGGACATGGCTGTGGTTCAGCCGGACGAGGACGGCTGAGCGCGTCGGGCTGGGCTCGTCGCCGCGCTGCAACCGCTCGCCCGTCTCGATCAGCGACAGCGTGCGCGAGGTCGGGACGTTCAGTGCCTCGAGCATCTCGGTCGCGAGGATTTCGCGCACACCGCCCTTCAGCGTCAGGCGACCGTCGCCCGCGCGGCTCCACGGCGTCTGGCCCGATCCCTTGGTGCCGAGATCCATCAGCCGGCCGCGATCGTCGCGCATCTGCGCGAAGGTGAAGCCGCGGCCGTCGCCGAGATCGGGATTGTAGTTGCGAAACTGGTGCCCGTGATAGCGCAGCGCGAGCGGGCCGGGCAGCGTGTCCGGCAGCGGCGCGAAACGTCCGAAATGCCGGGCCCATTCCGCATCGTCGAGCCCTGCGAGCCCAACCTGTGCGGCGGCACGATCGTTCCGGAAGCGCAACATGGTGTCGGGGAAATCCGCCGCCGTGACGGGATCGAAGAACGCATCCCCGAGCGTGAGGAGCGTGGTTTCGGGGCGATAGGCTGGGGAGGCTTGCGGGTCGATGGGCATGCAGCGATATGGTGGCCGCTACCCGAAGGACGCAACCATGGCCGCTTACGAAAACCTCTATTGGTGGTCCAACGACGGGCTCAGGCTGCATGCGCGCGACTATCCGGGGGGCGAGCCGGGGCGGCCGCCGATCCTGTGCCTGCCCGGGCTGACGCGCAACGCGCGCGACTTCGACGCGCTGGCGGCCCGGCTTGCGGGGCGCTGGCGCGTGATCGCGGTCGATTTCCGGGGCCGTGGGGAGAGCGCGTTCGCGAAGGACCCGATGTCCTATGTCCCGCTCACCTATGTCCAGGATGTCGAGGCGCTGCTGACCGAGCAGGGGATCGATCGCTATGTCGCGTTCGGTACGTCGCTCGGCGGGATCGTAACGATGTTGATGGGCGGGCCCGCGCGGGGTCGTATGGTCGCCGCGTTGCTGAACGACGTCGGCCCCGAGATCGACGCGCAGGGCTTGTCGCGGATCAGGGGCTATGTCGGCAAGGCGAGCGTCTTCCCGACCTGGATGCATGCCGCGCGCTGCGTCGCGGAGAACAACGCCGACGTCTATCCCGACTGGTCGATCGAGGACTGGCTGGCGATGGCCAAGCGGCTCTACCGGCTGAACAGTGCGGGGCGGATCGTGCTCGACTACGACCTGAAGATCGCCGAGCCGTTTAGGGTCCCGGGGAACGAGGCGGGGCCGGACATGTGGCAGGCCCTGGGGTCGTTGCGCGACGTGCCGACGCTGATCGTCCGCGGCGGCCGCTCCGACCTGTTGTCGGCCGCGGTGGCGGAGCGGATGGCGGCGTCGCTCGACGAGGCCGAGCTCGTGACGGTGCCGGGGGTCGGTCACTCGCCGACGCTGAGCGAGACGATGCTGCATGGACCGATCGACCGGCTGCTCGACCGTGCGCTTGAGAGGGCGGCCGTCGCGACCTAAGGGAACATGCGAACGGCATCGCCCCTGCGCGGTCCTCCAGGCTTTTCTCACTCGGGATATTTCATGACCTCACCTGCCGACGCGCATACCCATGTCCGCCCTCTCAAAGGCCGCCGCGCGATCATCACGGGCGGGACGACGGGGATCGGCCGGGCGATCGCCGTGCTGCTCGCGTCGCAAGGCGCGAAGGTCTATATCTGCGGTCGCGACGAACAGTATCTGCGGGATGCGCTCGCCCTGATCCGCGAGGTCGGTGACGGCGACGGGATGATCACCGAACTGGCCGATCCCGACAAGGTCCGCGCGTTCTTCGATGCGGGCGAGGCCTATCTCGGCGGCTTCGACATCACCGTCGTCAACGCCGCGGTCGCTGCAGGCGGGCTGACGCAGATGGACGAGGACGCGCTGCGCTATGCGATCGCGGTCAATTTCACCGCCTATCTGCTTAGCGCGCATCATGCCGCGCACCGGATGACGCCGATCGGCGACCTCGTCCTGATCGGCTCGCTCAGCGCGCATATCCTGGGACCAAGCTCGACCGTCTATGCGGGCATCAAGTCGGGGATCGCCGGCTTCGCCGAGGCGCTGCGTCGCGAACTGGGGCCCAAGGGGATCCGGGTGTCGCTGATCGAGCCGGGCAAGGTCGGCTCCCACATGCAATATCCCGACGTGCCCGACGAGAAGCAGCGGGAAATGGTCGCGGCGGAGCAGATGCTGCGCGCCGAGGACATCGCCGCAGGCGTCGAGTTCCTGCTGACGCAGCCGACGCGAAGTGTGATCCAGCAGCTCGTCATCGTGCCCCGCGCGCTCGAGGGGGAATAACGCAGGTGGACGGCGCAGCCTCGTCGAAGGCCACACCCGCACCGTCATCCTGACGAAAGTCAGGATCCAGCGTGACCGAGGGCCGTCTTTCGTGGCTCTGGATCCTGACTTTCGTCAGGATGACGATCAGGAACTGGCGGTATCGCCTGACGCATCAAGGAGAATAGCATGTTCGATCAGCTCGTCTTCACCCCCGCGGACATCGACCTGTCGCGCTCGCCGCTGGCGGGGAAGGTCGCCGCCGAGACCTATGTCCTCGGCGCGTTCAATCCCGGGATGACGCGACTGGCGAACGGCAACCTCTTGATGATGGTGCGCGTGGCCGAGGCGTTGCGCGAGCCGATCAAGGGCGGCAACGTCCATGCGATCCGCTGGCAGGACGGCGCCTATCTGCTCGATCCATGGCCGTTGCAGCTCGTCGACACCGCCGATCCGCGCAAGTTCATGATGCGCGGCGGCGGGTGGAAGGTGATGGCGCTGACCTCGCTGTCCTGGTTGCTGCCCGTCGAGCTCGACCCCGAGGGCCGCGCGGTCGTCGCGGTGCATTACGACAAGGCGATCGCGCCGCGCACGTCGTACCAGTGCTACGGGGTCGAGGATGCGCGGATCTCGAAGGTCGGCGACCGCTATCTGATGACCACCTGTTCGGTCAGCCCCGAGCGGCATTCGACCACGCTTTACTCGTCCGACGACGCGCTCGACTGGCAGCTCGAGGGGATCGTCCTCGATCACCAGAACAAGGACATGCTGATCTTCGAAGGGCTGATCGACGGGCAATATTGGGCGCAGACGCGGCCGCTCGGCGACCTGTATTTCGCCTATCCGCCGGGCAGCGAGTGGCGCGCCGGCCCCTCGATCAACCTGTCGCGCTCGCCCGATGCGCTGCACTGGAAGCCGCACGACAAGCCCGGCATCCGGCCGCATGCCGCCACCGTGTCGACCGCGCGGATGGGCGGCGGCGCCCCGCCGATCCTCACCGATCGCGGCTGGCTGACGCTGTGGCACGGTGTCGAGCCGTCGGGCGTGGTCGGGATCTATCGCACCTATTGGTCGATCCTCGACAAGGACGATCCGTCGATCACGATCGCGACCGAGCACGCCCCGCTGCTCGAGCCCAGCCCCGCGCTGACCGAACCGCTGAAGGACAGCCTGTATCTCGACAATGTCGTCTTCACGACGGGCATCGCGGACGCAGGGGATTTCTACGTCGTCGCGAGCGGCGAGGCGGATCTGGCGTGCCGGATCACCCATATCCCGAAGCAGGTCTTCGCAGCCTGAATGCGGCGACCATGCGAAAACGCTGTTGAGCCTTGAACCCGGCGACGGGAATCGGCATCGCTCGGGCATGGCCGCTCCCGTCAACATCCTCCACCTCCATTCCTCGTTCGATCTCGGCGGCAAGGAGGCGCGGGCGGTACGGCTGATGAACGCGTTCGGCGATCGCGCGAAGCACAGCATCGTGTCGGGCGTGCCCGATGCGCTGGGCGCGCAGGCGTCGATCGCCAAGGGCATCCGGTACGAGATCGCGCAGAACCCGCCGCCGCTGACCGGCAAGCCGTCGGTCAAGCGCTACGAGGCGATCGCGCAGTATATGCGGCGGTTCGACCTCGTGCTGACGTATAATTGGGGCGCGATCGACGGGGCGATGGCGCGCCGCGCGTTCGGCAAGGGGGCGCCGCCGCTGGTCCACCACGAGGACGGCTTCAACGCGGACGAAGCGGGTGGCCTCAAGATCGAGCGCAATATCTATCGTCGGCTCGCGCTGGGGGCGGCGCACGCGCTGGCGGTGCCCTCGGAAGTGCTCGAGGACATCGCGCTGCGGACGTGGAAACAACCCCGCGAGCGCGTCCACCGGATCGTGAACGGCATCGGCACCGCCTATTACGCGCAAAAGCCCGACCCCAAGGCGATCCCCGGGTTCGTCCCGAACAGCAAGGAGGTCGTGATCGGCGCGCTCGCCGGACTGCGCGAGGTGAAGGACCTGGCCGCGCTGGTGCGTGCGGTCGGCGGCGTATCGGGGCGCGTGCGGCTGGTGATCATCGGCGAGGGTCCGGAACGCGCCCGGATCCAGCAGGCCGCCGCCGCAATGGGGCTTGGCAAAGTGCTGGTGATGCCCGGTTTTCTCGACCGCCCCTATCGCTACATCGGCCATTTCGACATTCTCGCGCTATCGTCGCGCAGCGAGCAATTTCCGATCTCGGTGGTCGAGGCGATGGCGGCGGGGCTGCCGATCGCGAGCTATCCGGTGGGCGATGTCGCCCGGATGGTGTCGCCGGAAAACGCGCCCTTCATCACCGCCAATGCCGACGAGGTAAAGCTGCGCGACGCGTTGCAGGCGCTGGTGTCCGATCCTTCGTTGCGCGCGACGATCGGCGCTGCGAACCGCGCGCGTGCGACGGCCGAATTCGACGAGTCGGTGATGATCGCGCGCTATCGGACGCTGTACGAAGAGGCGCTGGGGCGGGCGGGCGCGTTGACCCCGCTCTGAATTTGCTCGCACGTTGCGTCCTTGCGATATAGGGGGCCGTATTTTCCGGGAGAGGTGACGTCGTGTTCAAGGGCCTGAAGCCTATCGTCTATAACGGTCGCGAAGTGTGGCCGCTCGTGGAAGGCGGCAAGGGTGTCGCTGCGACCAATCACGCGTCCGCCGGCGCCTGGGCTGCAGCGGGCGGCATCGGCACGGTTTCCGCCGTGAACGCAGATAGTTACGATCCCGACGGCAAGATCATCCCGCAGGTCTATGCGGCGCTGACGCGGCGCGACCGGCACGAGGAGCTCGTCCAGTACGCGATCGACGGTGCGGTCCAGCAGGTCGAGCGCGCGTACGAGATCGCCGACGGCAAGGGTGCGATCAACATCAACGTGCTGTGGGAAATGGGCGGCGCGCAGCGGATCCTGCACGGTGTCCTTGAGCGGACGCGCGGCAAGGTCGCGGGCGTCACCTGCGGCGCGGGCATGCCGTACAAGCTGTCCGAGATCACCGCGTCCTACGGCGTCAGCTATCTGCCGATCGTCAGCTCGGGCCGTGCGTTCCGCGCGCTGTGGAAGCGCGCCTATTCGAAGGCGGCCGAGTGGCTCGCCGCGGTCGTGTACGAGGATCCCTGGCTGGCGGGCGGGCATAACGGCCTGTCGAACGCGGAGGATCCGCTCAAGCCGCAGGATCCCTATCCGCGCGTCAAGGAACTGCGCGACGTGATGCGCGAGGGCGGCATCTCCGACGACGTGCCGATCGTGATGGCGGGCGGCGTGTGGTACTTACGCGACTGGAACGACTGGATCGACAATCCCGAGCTCGGCACGATCGCGTTCCAGTTCGGCACGCGCCCGCTGCTGACACGCGAAAGCCCGATTCCCGAGGGCTGGAAGAACGCGTTGACGCAGATCGAGGAAGGCGACGTGCTGCTGCACAAATTCTCGCCGACCGGCTTCTATTCGTCCGCCGTGCGCAACCCGTTCCTGCGCAGCCTCGAGGCGCGTTCGGAGCGCCAGATCGCGTTTTCGACGCAGGAGGCGGGCGACCATGTGTTCCAGCTCGACGTCGGCGTGAAGGGCAAGAACTTCTGGGTCACGCGCAACGACCTGCTGCGCGCCCGGCAGTGGTTCGGCGAAGGGCATACCGATGCGCTCAAGACGCCCGACAACACGCTGGTGTTCGTCAGCCCAAACGAGAAGGGCATGATCCGCAAGGATCAGGCGGACTGCATGGGCTGCCTGTCGCAATGCTCGTTCTCGAGCTGGGCGGATACCGAGACCAATTCGACGGGGCGCCTCGCCGACCCGCGCAGCTTCTGCATCCAGAAGACGTTGCAGGACATCGCGCATGGCGGCGATATCGAGCAAAACCTGATGTTCGCGGGTCATGCCGCGTATAACTTCAAGAAGGACCCGTTCTACTCGAACGGCTTCGTGCCAAGCGTCGGGCAGCTCGTCGATCGGATCCTGACGGGCGACTGACCGCCGCTCGACGGTGTTGGGGAGGGGGCGATGACCTTGCATCTCTGGTGGCTGTTCGTCGTCGCGGTGTTCTTGCTCTGCGGGACGCCGGGGCCGAACATGCTGCATGTGATGACGCGAAGCGTCGCGTTCGGTGCGCGGCGCAGCATCGCCGCGATGGCGGGATGCCTGTGCGCGCTGGTGCTCGTGCTGGCAGCCTCGGCGGCGGGGGTATCGGCGTTGCTCGCTGCCTGGCCGCGCGTATTCGACGCGTTGCGCTATGCCGGTGTCGCCTATCTCGTGCTTCTCGGGATCAAGGCATGGCGTGGCGCCGGTGCGCCGGTCGATGTCGGATCGGACGCGCTGCCCGTCGCGGCGTCGGCGCGGCGGCTGTTTCGCGGCGGGTTCGTGATCGGGATCAGCAACCCGAAACTGCTGCTGTTCGCGGCGGCGTTCCTGCCGCAGTTCGTCGACAGGGGATCCCCGCAGGCGCCGCAGTTCGCGATTCTGGTCGTCACCTTCGCGGTCGTGGAAAGCTTCTGGTACGGGGTCTACGCGATGTGCGGGCGCACGCTGGCGCGGCATCTTCGGCGGCCCGCGTTGCGCCGCGGGTTCGATCGCGCGACGGGCGGGATCTTCATCGGGTTCGGTGCAGCGTTGCTCGGCACGCACGCCTGAACACGGTTTGCGCGGGCCATTGGCCAGCCCGCGCGCCCGATCATTTTGCCACGGTGCCGACGACCGCACCACCGGTGCCGCCGATTGCCGCACCCTTTTCGACGCTACCGCCGGTTGCTGCAGCGACGCCTGCGCCGCCCGCTGCGCCGATGCCCGCGCCCTTCAGCGTCGAACACGCGCTCATCGAAACGGCGGATGCGACCAGCAAGGCGGAAACTGCGATCTTCTTCATGGGGATACTCCTTCTCTCCGGGGGTATCCAACTAATGCCGCGTCGCAGCATCGGTTCCCAAAAACCGGTCAGGCCCAGCCTTCGAGCACCTGATCGGGGGGCGGTGTCCGTCCGCCCACATGCGGATATTCTGGATGACCTTCTCGCCGGTCGCGATCCGGCCTTCGAACGTCGCGGAGCCCATGTGCGGCAGCATCACGACGTTATCGAGCGCGAGCAGCCGTGGATCGATTTCGGGCTCATGCCGCCAGACGTCGAGTCCGGCGCCCGCAAGCCGCCCCGATTCGAGCGCGTCGATCAGCGCGTCCTCGTCGACGATGCCGCCACGCGACGCGTTGATCAGAAAGACATGGGGGCGGAGCAACGCGATCCGACGCGCGTCGATCAGGTCGCGGCTGTCGGCATTGAGCGGCGTGTGGAGCGTGACGATATCGACCGCGGCGAGCATCTCGTCGAGCGAATCATGCCACGTCGCACCCAGCGCCGTTTCGAGCGACACGGGCAGCCGGCGCCGATTGTGATAGTGGACGGACAGCCCGAACGCGGCCGCACGCCGCGCGACCGCCTGGCCGATCCGACCCATGCCGACGATGCCGAGCGCCTTGCCGCCGATCCGGTGGCCCAGCATCCCGCCGGGGCTCCAGCCGGTCCAGCTTCCCGAGCGAACGAGCTTTTCACCCTCCGCCAGCCGGCGCGGCACCGACAGGATCAGCGCCATCGTCATGTCCGCGGTGTCCTCGGTGAGGACGCCAGGGGTGTTGGTGACGATGATCCCGCGGTTGCGTGCGGCCTTGAGGTCGATGTGGTTCACCCCGGCGCCGTAATTGGCGATCAGGCGGAGGCGGTCGCCGGCACCGGCGATCAGCGCGGCGTCGATATCGTCCGTCACCGTCGGGACGAGCACGTCGCAGTCCGCCATCGCGGCCGCCAGCGCGTCGCGCGACATCTTCTCGTCGGCGCGGTTGTTGTGCGTTTCGAACAACGCCTCCATCCGGTCCATGACCACGTTCGCGAGTTCGCGCGTGACGACGACCTTCGGATTGGGGCAGCGACGGGTATCGGGCATGCCGACGGCTTGGCGAACCCCGTCGCAGGCGTCAACGAAGAAGCGGCACAGTCGCGTCGCACGTGCCGGTTCCCGCGATTACGTGCGATCGCACTGGCCTGCGCTTAGTAGTTGAAACCGGAGCATTCGGCGCGATAGGGATTGGCAACCCGCGGGCTGCGTCGGGCTACAGGATATCGCCATGCGCCTCTTTGCCGTCGGTTTCGCCGTCACCGCCACGTTGCTTCTGATCGTCGAACCGGCGGCGGCGGCGGCGGCGGATCCGGACCGGAAGGTCCCCTATTATGCGTCGATCGCGGCGGGGCGGGCCCGGACACGGACGGGGCCTGCGCGCACCTATCCGGCAAGCTGGCTGTACCAGCGCGCCGACCTGCCCGTGAAAGTCGTCGCGATCCACAAGGAATGGCGCAAGATCGCCGACCCCGATGGTACCGAAGGCTGGATGCAGGCCAATCTGATGAGCGCGACGCGGACCGCGATCGTCCGCGGCGGGGTGCCCATCGATCTGCGCGCGCGGCCAAGCGAAAGCGCGAAACTGCTCTGGCGTGCTGCACCCGGCGTGGTCGGACGGCTGAGCCAGTGCGCGAACGGCTGGTGCCTGATGGACGTCAAGGGGCAGGCCGGGTTCGTCAGGGTCGATGCGCTCTGGGGTGTCGATGCGGACGAAACGCTTCCCTGATTGACGGCGGGGCAGGCGCTCGTCACGCGGCAGGCATGATCGATATCGCAAACCTGCCGATGCCGCTCGTAGCCGCGGTCCTTCTCGGCGGGCTGGGCGCGATCTTCGGAAGCTTCATCGCTGCGCTCGTGATCCGCTGGCCGCAGGATCGTTCGGTGGCCGAGGGGCGGTCGTGCTGCGATCATTGCGGCCGCGTGCTTCGCCCGATCGAGCTGATCCCGCTCGTCAGTGCGGCGCTGACGCGAGGAAGATGCAGGCATTGCAGCGCGCCGATCGATCCGATCCACTGGCGGATCGAGGCCTGCGCGGTTGCGATCGGCGCGGTCGCCGGGATGGTTGCGCCCAGTGCGGAGGGCGTCGCCGGTGCGGTCTTTGGCTGGATCCTTCTCGCGCTTGCCGCGCTCGACATCGTCGCGTTCTGGCTTCCCGACCGATTGACCGGCCTGCTTGCGATCGGGGGCGCGATCGGTGGGATCGCCGGTATCGGACCGATCGCGATCGACCGGCTGATCGGCGGCGGCGTGGGCTATGGCAGCTTGTGGCTCATTGCCGCCGGTTATCGACGGCTGCGGGGCCGCGAGGGGATGGGCGCCGGCGATCCGAAGCTGTTCAGCGCGATCGGGTTATGGGTGGGATGGCAGATGCTGCCCGCGATCCTGTTGATCGGCAGCATGATCGGGTTGGGAGTCGTGCTGTCGGCGCGGCTGCGCGGCGCCGCGGTGACCGCGGACACCGCGCTCCCGTTCGGCGCATTGCTCGCGATCGCCGCTTATCCGGCCTGGCTATTCATGATAACGACCGCGCCATGATCGGATTGCTTTTTGCCGCTGCGTTGCAAGCGTCGTCCACCGCGTCTCCACCGACCGTTACTCCGCCGACTGGGGGGCAATCGGGCAGCGCGGCGCCCATGCTCGGTCCGATCGGCAAGCAGGTCATGCCGGCAAAGGGGTGTGCCGCGTTCCTGTGGGGGACGACCGACCGGACGCTGGTGGCGATGGCGGGGGCGGAAACGGGGCGGATCCGCGTCGCGATCGACGGCAAGCCGATCGATTACCTGCGCGCCGATGAAAGCGGCGCCGGCGGTTTCGGCTTTGCCGGGGTCACGACCTATCGCGGCGGCGATCTGACGATCGCGCTCGACATGACGATCGTGTCGCGCGACGACCTCGCGTCGGGGGCGATGATCCCTGCGGCGACGCTACGGATCGACCGGCCGGGACGCGATACGGTGATCCTGCCGGTCGCGGGCATGGTCGGCTGCACGTAAATCGCAACGGTGCGAAACTTTCAGAACTTTCGAGCGTTCGGAACAGCTAACGGGGATGAATCGAATGCGGTCGCCCTATTCAAAGGGGACTCGCAGTTAGCGTGACAGGTTCGACCGGGCGGCATTATTGGCTCGCCATCGCTTTGGCGGCGAGCGCCAATGGCCTCATCCAGCCCGCCGCGGCGCAGCTCGCACAGCCCGGCTCTGCGCCTGCCAAGGGGCCTGACGCCCCTCGTGCCGCTGATCGGCAATCGTCGACTCCGGCCTCCCCTGCGACCGACGCGCCGATCGTTCCCGACGCCGAGTTCAACAGCGCGCTGCCGCCCTTGTCGGGCGATATCAACGCGGCGCTCGAGCCGATGATCGCCGACACGCCGCAGACCGCGCCAGCGACGCAACCGGCCACGTCGAGCGCTCCGGCGGTTACCGCGTCCGGCGATGTACTGCCGCCGATCGGGCCGAACGATCCGCAGCTCGTCGAGCCGCTCCCCGCGCTCGCCAGCTACGACACCGCGCCGCTGGCGACCGGTGCCGACGTCCGCGACAAGAATGCGCCCGAAATCCGGTACGACGCCGAGATCAAGGGGCTTGCGGACGCCGGGGACGGGCTGGAGGCACGGTACAAGGCGTTGTCCGCGCTCAAGGGCGGCGGCAAGGCCGCCAACGCGACGCAGGTGTCGGCGCGGGCGAAGGAAGACGAGGCGCTGGTCGTCCGGCTGCTGAAATCGCTCGGCTATTACGATGCCACCGCCATTTCGACGATCGAGACCGCCGCCGGAACGCCCGGCCGGCTGAAGGCCATCGTCAGCGCGCAGCCCGGCCGGCTGTACACGCTGTCGTCGATCGTGGTTCAGGCCGCGCAGACGACCCCGCCCGATCTCGTGCGGCAGCAATTGCCGCTCAAGGTCGGCGATGCGATCCAGGCCGACCGCATCCAGGGCGCGGAGGCAAACGTCTCGCTGACGCTTCCGCAAATGGGCTATCCGTTCGTCAAGGTCGGCGAGCGCGATATCCTGCTCGACGACGAGTCGCCGACCGCGACGGGCGCGTATACGCTTCCGGTCGATGTCGGGCCGCGCGCGTCGTTCGGACAATTGCGCACCGAAGGCGACACGGTCTTCAATATCGAGCATCTGAACGTCTTCCCGCGGTTCGAGCCGGGCGAACTGTACGACAATCGACTGACCGACGACCTGCGCAACGCACTGGTCGCGACCAGCCTGTTCCAGAGCGTTTCGGTGGTCCCGCAGCGCACCGGACAGATCAACGCCGATGGCACCGAGCAGGTCGACCTGCTGGTTCGTCAGACCAAGGGCCCGGCACGAACGCTGGGCGGCAACGTCGGATTCTCGACGGGGCAGGGTTTCCGCGCCGAGGGTACCTGGCAACATCGCAATCTGTTCCCGTACGAAGGCGCGCTGATCGCGTCGGTGATCGCGGGGACGCAGGAGCAAGGCGTCGCGGGGACGTTCCGCCGTGCCAATGCCGGCCGCCGCGATCGGACATTCAGCCTGACCGCGGGTGCGAACCACTCGAATTACGACGCCTATGAAGCGTTCACGACGAGCGTCGGCGTCCGCTGGAGCTACGATCTGACGCCGATCTGGCAGAAGCCGCTGACCTATTATTATGGCGGCGAGCTCGTCGGCACGAACGAGAGCGTCTACGACTTCGCGCGTGGCGAAAACGTCCGGCGGACCTATGGCATCGTCGCGTTGCCGGGGCAGGTGCTGTTCGATCGGTCGGACAGTCTGCTCAATCCGAGCAAGGGCTATCGCCTCCGCGTCAATCTGAGTCCCGAAACGTCGGTGCAGGGGGCGGTCAGGCCCTATGTCCGCGCGATGGTCGAGGGGACGTTCTACTACCCCGTATCGAGCAGCATCGTGATCGCCGGCCGCGCCAAGGCGGGGACGATCCAGGGCGTCGCCCGCGACGACCTGGCGCCGTCGCGTCGCTATTATGGCGGCGGCGGCGGATCAGTGCGCGGGTACGGCTATCAGCGGCTGGGGCCGTTCGATCCGAATGGCGATCCGGTCGGCGGACGCAGCCTGAACGAATTCGCGCTCGAGGCGCGGTACCGGTTCGGCGATTTCGGGATCGTCCCGTTCGTCGATGCGGGCAACAGCTACGAAAGCACGACGCCCAACCTTTCGAGCCTGCGCTACGGCGCGGGTATCGGCGGGCGTTTCTATACTAGCTTCGGGCCGATGCGCGTCGATATCGCGACGCCGCTGAACCCGCGCGAGGGTGACGGCAAGGTCGCACTCTACATCTCGATCGGGCAGGCATTCTGATGGCCGAAAACGGCACCCCTCCCGCTCACGACCCGGTGGTCGACCCTGTGACGAACGCGGACGGCGGGGGCATCGACAAGCGCCCCCTCTGGCAACGTATCCTGAAATGGATCGTCCTGACGGTGGTCGGGATCGTCGTCCTGCTGTTGCTGGTGCTGTTCGGGATCAACACCGATCCCGGCCGTCGCCTCGTCGCGGACCAGATCGGCGGCTACACGACCGCGTCGGGGCTCAACATCAAGGTCGGTCGGATCGATGGCTCGATCTATGGCGCGATGACGCTGAGCGATCTGCGCGTGTCCGATACGAAGGGCGTGTTCCTTACCAGCCCACGGCTGGCGGTCGACTGGCGGCCGTTCGCGTTCGCGCGCAATCATGTCGACGTGCGCGCGTTGACGACCCCGCTGGTGACGCTCCAGCGCCGGCCGATTTTGAAGGCGACGCCGAGCGATCCCAACGCGCCGCTGCTGCCCGACCTCGACATCGACGTGAACCGGTTGCGGATCGATCGATTCGTGATCGGCAAGCCGGTCACGGGGCAGACGCATATCGTCAGGATCGATGGCGCAGTGCATATCGCCGACAAGCGCGCGCAGCTGACCACCAACGCCGCCGCACTGCGCGGGCCGGGCGTTGCCGGTGGCGATCGGCTCATGCTGCGGCTCGACGCGGTGCCCGAGCAGAACAAGTTCGACGTCAATCTCAAGCTGGCGGCGCCGGTTGGCGGCGTGGTCGCGACGATGGGCGGGCTGAAGGCCCCACTGACGGCGACCGTCGACGGCCGCGGCAGCTGGGCTGCATGGCGGGGACGCGCGATCGCCACGCTTGGCGGGGGGCAACTCGCCAATCTCGCGCTGACCGCAAAGAACGGACATATCGAGGTGCGCGGCGCGACTCGCCCGGGCCTCTATCTCGAAGGGCCGGTCGAACGCCTGACCGCGCCGCAGCTCGACGTCGCGATCGACACGACGCTGAACGACCGCAAGGCGGATACGCGGATCACGCTGAAGTCGGATGCGCTGGCGGTGGACGCCGGCGGGCTGATCGATCTCGCGAACAGCCGGTTCGGTAATTTTGCGGTCGACGCGAAGCTGCTGACGCCCGGTGCGATTTTCCCCAACCTGCGCGGCCGCGACGTGACGGCGCGCGTCGTGCTTGACGGTGCGTTCGCGACACCGACGGTCGACTACAAGGTACGTGCCGCAACGATCGCATTCGGCGACATGGGCGTCGAGAATCTCTACGCCGAGGGTCTGGCACGCATCAACAGCGACCGGATCCTGGTACCGATCAAGGCCCGCGCACGTCGCGTGACGGGGCTCAACGCGGCGGTCGGCGGACTTGCGACCAACGTCGCGATCGATGGCGATTTCGCGATCTCGGGCGTCAACGTCCTGTCCGACAACCTCAAGATCCGATCGGACAAGATCGACGCGACCGCCGTGGTCGTCGCGAACATGGCGACGGGCCGCTATACCGGTGCGCTGAAGGGCCGGATCAACAACTACCGCGTCGACGGTATCGGGATCGTCAACCTGTCGACCGACGCCAAGCTCGTGCCCGGGGCCAATGGTGGTTTCGGGATCACCGGCCGCGTCGTCGCGCAGACGTCGCAGATCTTCAACGAGGGCGCACGCACGTTCTTGGGCGGCAATGCGATCATCCGTTCGGACATTGGCTACAGCCCCGAGGGGATCGTCACGTTCCGCAACCTGCGGATGAATGCACCCCAGTTCCGCATCACGCGCGGCGAGGGGCGGTTCGATCCGGCTAGCGGCGTGGTGCTGGTCAATGCCGACGCGTATTCGACGGTGTATGGCCCATTGTCCGCGCGCGTGACGGGCAGCGCGACCGCACCCGTCGTCGTCCTGCGCGCACCGCGGCCGGGCGTCGGCGTCGGTCTCGTCAATCTCCAGGCGCGGATCGTCGGACGCAACGGCGCCTATGCGGTCGTCGCGAGCGGGGGGACCAATTACGGTCCGTTCACCGCCGACGTGCTCGTGACGCCCGCGGCGCAGCTGGCGGTCGACGTCAGACGGGTCGTATTCGCAGGGATCGTCGCGAGTGGCCGGGTCGTGCAGACGGCACCGGGGCCGTTCGCGGGCGCGCTGCAGTTCGCGGGGCAGGGGCTCCAGGGGAACGTCCGTCTGGGCAACCAGGGCGGCTATCAGCGCGCGGATGTCGCCGCGCGGGCCTATGGCGCCAAGATTCCTGGCATGGTCGACTTCACTATCGGGCGTGCGATCGTGAACGCGCACGCGGTGATGTACCCCAAGGCGCCGGAAGTGATCGCCGACGTCCAGGTCGCCGACATGCGCTACGGTGAGGTCGTGCTGTCGGCCGCGCGCGCGAAGGTGAACTACGTCGGTGGCCGGGGTACGGCGCAGGCGCTGGCGACGGGGTCGAGCGGCGTACCGTTCCGCATCGCCATGAACGCACAGCTCAGCCCCGATTCGTATCTCGTCGCGCTCAAGGGCCAGGCGAACGGCATCGATTTCCGCACGGCCAATCCGGCCCGGATCAGCGCGACGGCAGGGACGTACCGGCTCGCGCCGACGCGGATCGATTTCGGGCAGGGACCGAATGCGGGCGCGGCGCGCCTCGCAGGAAGCTATGGCAGCGGGCTCAATGCTCAGCTGCGGCTCGACAAGCTCGATCTCTCGATCCTGAGCGCACTCATGCCGAGCCTCGGTATCGGCGGCAACGCCACGGGAAGCCTTGACTTCGCGCAATCGGGCAACGCTGCGGTTCCGACGGCGGATGCCCGCATCACGGTCCGCAACTTCACGCGGACCGGGATCGCCGCGATTTCCGACCCCGTCGACATCGTGTTCGCCGGGACGCTCGGCGCACAGGGCGGCACGGGGCGCGCACTTGTCCGCCGCGGGCCGACCGTCGTCGGCCGGATGGTCGCCAATCTCCAGCCGCTCGGGGCGGGAGCCTCGTGGTCGGAGCGGCTGATGGCTGCACCGCTGTCGGGGGGATCCGCTACAATGGTCCGTCCGCGGTGCTGTTCAGCCTGGCGGCATTGCCCAACCAGCAACTGTCGGGGCCGATCGCGATCGCTGCCGATTTCTCCGGCCGGTTGCAGGCGCCGCGGCTGAACGGGCTGATCCGAGCGGACTCGCTGACGTATGACAATGAGCAATATGGCACGCGGCTGTCGCAGATGCGGATCAACGCGCGATTCAATAATGACCGCCTCGAGTTGACGCAGCTGGCGGCACGCGCTGGCGACGGTACCGTCCAGGCACAGGGCAGCGTCGGGCTTGCGGCAGACAGCGGGTTCCCGATCGATCTGCGCGCGACGCTCAACAATGCACAGCTTGCCAAGAGCGATGCCTTGAGTGCGACGACCACGGGTACGGTGCGCTTCACCAACGGCCGCGACGGTGCGCTGTTGCAGGGCGATCTGCAGGTTCCCGAGGCGCGATACGAGATCATCCGCCAGGGTCAGGCCGAGGTCCCCGAGCTTACGGGCGTACGTCGCAAGAGCGAGATCCGCCCGGGTCGACCGACGGACCGTCCGGCGCGTGCGGCTCCGGCCGGGCTCATAAAGCTCGATCTGCGCGTGCGTGCGCCCAACCAGCTCTTCGTGTCCGGCATGGGCCTTGAGTCGGAGTGGGAGATGGACATGCGGATCAGCGGGACGTCGGTCGCACCGGTCGTGACCGGTGGCCTCGATATCGTCCGCGGCACCTATTCCTTCGCGGGCAAGCGGTTCGAAGTGAACCGCGGCACGATCCGGTTCCGTGGCGGTGCGTTGACCGATCCGGACATCAATATCCAGGCGACGACGACGACCAACAACATCACGGTCGTGATCAACGTCACGGGTACCGGCGAGCGGCCGCAGATCGCGTTCACATCGACTCCCGCGTTGCCGCAGGACGAGGTGCTGAGCCGGCTCCTGTTCGGGACGAACCCGGAAAATCTGTCGGCGACCGAGGCGATCCAGCTTGCGGCCGCGCTCAATTCGCTGCGCGGGTCGGGCGGAGGCGGGCTCAACCCGCTCGGCAAGCTGCGGTCCGCGACGGGGTTCGATCGCCTGCGCGTGCTGGGTGCCGACGAAGCGAGCGGGCGCGGGACCAGCCTCGCGGCGGGCAAGTACCTGACCGACAACATCTATGTGGAGATCGTGACCGACGCGAAGGGCTTCACGTCGACGCAGCTCGAGATCGCGTTGACCAAGGCGCTGAGCCTGTTGTCGTCGACCGGGTCGCAGGGTGGTCAGAACGCGAGCGTGAAATACTCGAAGGACTATTGAGCGCCTCGCACCGCGGCGGGCGACAGCAAACGATAAGAGCCGGCATCCGATCAGACGGGTGCCGGCTTTTTCATGTCATCGCGAAATGATGTTGCCTTTGAGGGCGGCCGGCTGCGCGCGCCGGTCGATGCCGCTTGGATCGAACTAGCGAAAATTACGCGCTTCTGCGTTCGGCCCCGGCAATGACACGGGGAGTGGAGGCCGTGCTTACGCGAGCAGGATCGCTCCAGCGTAAGACCAAAATCCCTTACGGATCGCAGGCTTTTACAAAACGCCTCAAACCCAAAATGGCGTTAAATAAACTTGAAATCCATTGTCACAAAAGTGACCCGGCGATCTCAGACTGCGCGTCACTCCGCGTAATCATGCGATCGCCGGACCGTTAACGATTTACCAGGGACGGATCTGCGTGCCGTACACCAGCGAAAGAATGAACTTCAGCATTTTTTGTTCTCCCTTGTTTGCGCCTGTTGATGCGCAATACTGAGTTAACGCGCCGTTAAGTAAAAAACAACGTGGTATACGACGTATTAACCATCTTCACGTCCCGTTGCGGGAAGGCTTAACGCATTCTTCAGGCGTCGCCCTTAGCGTCGGCACCATGAGCGAGCCCTCCTATCGCCTGTCCGCCCCGTGCCGGGTTGCGCGCCTAGCGGCCTGCCATGCAGCGGTGTGCGCATGACCGGAGGCGAGTCATTGGCAAATGAGATCGCGCAGCCGCCGGTCGCGTTTCACGGCTGGCAGTTTGTCATTCTGGCCGAGGTCGGCAACTTCGTGAATCTTCGGCGCCACGTCGGCCGTCGCAGGGCAGATACGCTCGTTGCAGACATAGCGCTGCAGAATCGCGACCCTGCTGCCGCAGTCGCGAACCGAGGTGGCTGCGCGGGATCTCATCGACATCAGCCTGCAGGGCGACGCGCAATCCGAGCTCGATCTCGTGCTCAATCAGATCGAGCGCGCGTTCACCACGCCGTTCGATATCGACGGTGAGTGCTATCTCATCCAGCTGACGCTCGGGGGCGCCTCGGTTCACGCGCCGCAGCATGACGAGGTGCGGCTGATCGAGGAGGCGGAACTCGCGCTCGCGGATGCGCGGATCGAGCATGGTCCGATCGCGCGCGATGCGTCGATCGCCAATGCGTCGGTGGATCGCCAGCTTCTCGCGCGCGAACTGCATCAGGCGATCGGGGGCGATCAGCTGTTCCTGCAGTATCAGCCCAAGGTCCATCTGCGGCGGCAGGAGGTGTCGAGCGTCGAGGCACTGGTGCGGTGGCGCCACCCGACGCGCGGTCTGGTCCTGCCCAGCGACTTCATCCCGATCGCCGAAGACAGCCGTGATATCGTCACGTTGACGCTGTGGACGATCGAACAGGTGATTCGCGACCAGCGGATCCTGGTCGCGCGCGGCCATGATCTCCCGATCTTCATCAATATCGCCGGCGTGCTGCTCTCGGATGCGCGATTCGTGCGACAGGCCTGTGCCTTGATCGAGAAAAGCGGGGCGCAGCTCGGTTTCGAGATTACCGAGACGTCGGTGATTCGCGATCCGGACAGCGCGATTCGCAATCTTCAGGTCTTTGCGGACATCGGGATCGTCATCGCGATCGACGATTATGGCGCCGGGCTTTCGTCGCTCGCCTATCTGAAGCAGCTGCCGGCGAGCGAACTCAAGATCGACAAGCTGTTCGTGACGCAGTTGACGAGCTCGAACCGCGATCCGCTGATCGTCCGTTCGACGATCGACCTCGCGCACGCGCTCGAGATGGAGGTCGTCGCCGAGGGAGTCGAGACCGCATCGGCAATGGCGCTGTTGTCCGTCATGGGGTGCGACATGGTGCAGGGGTTCCTCATCAGCCGCCCGATCGGCATCGACGCGTTGCTGCCATTCCTCGACGAAGAGCGTCATCTTGGTGTCGCGCAGGAGATTCGCTCTCCGTTCGGCCGCGTCTCTGTCGTCGCAAAGGCGGGTTGAAGTCCGCGTGTTAGCGCCTGTCAGGTTCGTTGCCGGGCTTGCCGCGGTTTCACTGATATTCGCAACGGGGCCTGCCATCGCCGCGACGGCCAGAAGCGCGCAGGAACGGTTCGACGTCGCAATCGCCGATGTGAAAGCAACGATGCAGGCCGATCCCCATACGGTCGTGCGCAAAGCGCTCGCAGCGGAAGCCCTGGCGAACCAGATCCCAGATCGTCGGCGCCGGCATATCGCAGCGGCGACTGCGGACTGGCTTCAGGGGGAGGCCTATCTCCGGTTGGATCAGCCGGACCGGGCAGCGCCGATCATCGAACTTGCTCTCAACACGATCACCAAGTTTGACAAAGGGTCGAACCTCCACGGCAACATTTTGCTCACGAGCGGTGGGGCAAATGGCGAACAGGGCGAAGCCGGGGCTGCGTTGGCCAACTATCTCGCTGCGCATGATATCTTTCGGCAGACATCCGACACGCGCAATCGCGCCAAGGCTCTCATGCTGATCGGCGGACTTTACGCCGACGGCAAGGATCCGGAGACGGCGCTGCGCTATCTCGGACAGGCGCTGGATCTGTACAGCGGGGATCCCGGCGTACTGGTATCGATGTACAATAATCGTGGGTCGTATCTGCAAGATCTGGGGCGGTATCCAGAGGCGGAGGGGCAATTCCGTCTGGCGCTGAAAACCGTCAAGCCAATGGACAGCCCGTTGCTGGAGTCGTTGATCCTTGGCAACATCGCGCAAACCAAATTACAAGCCGGAGATCCAAAGCGGGCGCAAGTTGCAATCAACGAAGCATTGCAGATCGCATCGCGCGATGACGCTCGACAGGGTCTGCTAAGACTCCTCCCGGTCGCTGCACGGCTTGCCTTGATGCGGCACGATGACGCGGGGGCGGCATCCCTGATCTCGCCGCTTTTTGACGGTGTCGACCTGTCCAAGACCAATTTGCCATTCCGCGAGGCGCATGCCGTCGCCTACGACATCTACAAGGCGATCGGGCGGCCCGACGAGGCGCTCGTGCATCTGGCGGCGCTGAAGCGGCTCGACGATCAGGCGACGAAGCTCGCGACGAACACGAGCACCGCGCTGATGGCCGCGCGGTTCAACTTTGCGAACCAGGAACTGAAGATCTCGAAGCTCCACGCCGACGAGCTCCAGCGCAGCGTGGCGTATGAACAGGCGCGCGCACGGACGCAGCGCCTGCTGTTTCTGGCGGGAGCGGCGGCGGTTCTGGCGGTGATCGGGATGCTCGCGGTGGGCCTCATCACGATCCGTCGCAGCCGCGACAAGGTGCGCGCCGCAAACGACGATCTGGCGGTGACGAACGGCGCGTTGGCAAAGGCGCTGGCGGCGAAGACCGAATTCCTGGCGACGACCAGCCATGAGATCTGTACGCCGCTGAACGGCATCCTGGGTATGACCGAGGTGATGCTGGCTGACGCCGCGCTCGATACCAGGCTGCGCGACCGGTTAGGCGTGGTCCACGGCGCGGGCGTCACGATGCGCGCGCTGGTCGACGATATCCTCGACATCGCGAAGATGGAGACGGGGAACCTGACGATCGAGCATGGCCCGCTCGACCTGTGTTCGACGGTGAGCGATGCCGCGCGGATGTGGGAGGTCCAGGCCGAGCGGAAGGGGCTGGCGTTCACCATCGACATGGCGGGGTGCCCGGCGACGATCATCGGCGATGCGGCGCGGATCCGGCAGATCGTCTTCAACCTGTTGTCCAATGCGCTGAAGTTCACGCATGCGGGCGCCGTTACGGTGACCCTGCGTTCGAGCGAGACGCGGTTGCTGCTCGATATCACCGATTCGGGGATCGGCATCCCGGCCGACAAGCTCGCCGATATCTTCGAATCGTTTCGTCAGGCCGATGCGGGAACGACGCGCCAATATGGCGGTACCGGGCTTGGCCTCGCGATCTCGCGCAATCTCGCCCGGGCGATGGGGGAGATCGTCGTCGAAAGCGTGGTTGGGCAGGGCACCATTTTCACGCTCGACCTGCCGCTGATCATCGCCGACAGCGTCGTGCGGTCGGAGACCGGAGGCGGTTCGGTGGCCGCGGCGTCGTTCCTGATCGTCGATCGCAACCCGATCATGCGCAGCATGTTCAAGACGCTGGTCGCACCTTATGTCGACTCCGTGCTTGCCGTCGCGTCGGTCGACGAGGCGGTTGAGACGCTGAAAGCGACGCGCGTTGCAAACATCCTCATCGACGACGTGACCGTGCACGCTGCCGGGGATGTCACTGCGGCGATCGCGCGGATCCAAGCTGCGGCGGGCGATGCGGCCACCACGCTGCTCTGGCCGGCGTCACGTTTGCCCGAACTCGACGCGCTGATCGTCAAGCCGACGCGTGTCGTCGGGAAGCCCGTTTCGGGGACCGAACTGCTCGCGGCCCTTTTTGACAGCGCCGGAATGCAAAACAACTTAATTGCCGATCTTGTCTCCGAGGCAGCTTGAAGCGTACAGCCTTTTGTAACGGAATGCCTGCCTGCCTTGCCGGTCCCGTCGCGGAGGAAGTCTTGAACATATTGTTCATTGAGGACGATCGAATGAATCGCCGGGTCGTCGGCGATATGCTCGGTGTTGCCGGTGCGACCATGACCGAAGCGGAGAGTGCGGAGCGCGGCCTCGAGATCCTCGATGCACAGGATTTTCAGATGGTTCTGGTCGATCTCCGGATGCCGGGGATGGACGGGATTACGGCGATCACGATCATTCGCGCGCGCGGCGACGAGAAGGCCAAGGTGCCCATCATCGTCATTACCGCGGACGTCGCGCCCGATTTGCGCGAGCGGTGCATCGCCGCGGGGGCCGACGACGTCATCTTCAAGCCGGTCGCGATGGATGCGCTGTTCGAGGCGATGGGCCGCATCCTTGCGCGCGACGCGCGCGGCGATGGTCCGGGAAGCAGCAGCCTCATTCTGTAGCGTGGCGGGTGTCAGGCGCGATCACAGCGCCTTTTCATAGACCTGATATTTCTTGTTCATCCGGCTCTCGATCGTTTCCGCGATCGAGCGCATCCCCTGGTTGTCGTCGAGGATCCAGCCGATCTCCGCGCGCGTCGCACCATAGTTGGCGAGCGATGCGCGACGGATATATTCGATCATCATGAAGGCGAGCTGGCTCGCCATACGCGACGACTGGAGCTCCTTGACCACGCCCATCAGCGGCACCCGGACCGTGCGCACCCGGGGCTTGCGCAGCCAAAGCAGCAGCTTGGCCCAGCCGAACGGGAGCAGATTGCCGTTCAGCGGCTTGATCGCCTCGTTCATGTCGGGGAGCGTGATCATGAACGCGACCGGCTTGCCATCGACTTCGGCGATGCGGATCAGGTCGTTGAACACGATCGGCTTCAGCTTGACGCCGACGTCCTTGATCTCGGGCGGAGTAAGCGGAACGAAGCCCCAATTGTCCGACCATGCGTCGTTGAGGATCCCGAGGATGATCGCCGCTTCGGTGTCGAACTTCGACTTGTCGACGTTGCGGATCACGATCCGGCCATTCTTCTCGCCGGACTTGATGATCCGCTGGACGATCGGCGGAAACTCGCGCGTGATATCGACCTCATAGGTCATCAGCTGCTTGACGGGCAGGTTGCCGGCGCGCTCGATCCAGCCGCGATATTGCGGCTTGGCGTGGCCCATCATGATCGTCGGCGCATGGTCATACCCCTCGATCAGAAGACCGGGCTCCTCCCAGACGGACATGCTGATCGGACCCAGCACGCGCGTCATGCCCTGATCGCGCAGCCATGTCTCGGCTGCAGCGAAGAGCGCCTGAAAGACGTCCTCGCGCTCCGCCTCCATGAGCCCCCATTGGCCGACGCCTGGGCCGAACCCCTGTTCGGGGGGCATCGTCAGGGCCAGCGTGTCGATATGTGCGGAGATGCGACCCACGACGCGCCCGTCCTGCTCGGCGAGAAACAGCTGCGCCTGGGCGTGGCTGAACCAGCCGTTCTTCTCGGGCGTGATGAGGCCGAGTGCCTCGGACTTCAGCGGCGGCACCCAGTGCGGATCGTCTGCATAGAGGCGGAAGGGCAGGTCGATGAACGTCTTGCGATCGCGCGTCGTCTCGACCTTGCGGATCGTTATCGTACCAGCCATTCGATCGCCCCTCGAAGCCCATTCACCAGGGCAAGCGGATAACCGCCGCCCGAGCGATCGTATAGCCGCTATTCCTCGGTACGGAACAGGACCGCTTCGCCGATCAGGAAGAACAGCAGGAACGGCGCCCATGCCGCGAGAAACGGCGGATAGGCCCCCAGATTGCCCATCGCGAGCGCGAAATTGTCCGCGACGAAATAGGCAAAGCCGAGCCCCATGCCGATCACCGCGCGGATGAACAGCTTGCCCGATCGCGCGATCCCGAAGGCTGCGACGGCGCCGAGCAACGGCATCAGCACCGACGAGAGCGGCCCAGACAATTTATGCCAGAGCGACCCCTCGAGCGCCTTGGTCGGCCTTCCGGCATCGGCCAGATCGGCAATCGCGGCCTTCAACGCGCCGAACGAGAGGCTGTCGGCATCGACGGTCGCCAGCGTGAACTGATCGGGCCTGACGTCGCGCCCGACCACGACCGTCCCGATCTGCGAGAGATTGCCGCTGGCGACGTCGAAGCGCGTCGCGGGGCCGATCTCCCAACCATTGGCGACGCGCTTGCCATGCGGTGCGCGGACGATCGAAACGAGATTGCCGCCTGCGCGATCGTACAGCGTGATGCCGCCGAGACGCGTTGCGGCAGCACGGCCGCGGATCTGTTCGACCTGGATGAGATCGTCGCCGTCGCGCACCCAGACATTCGCCCGGTCACCGCGGTCGATCGGCATCTTGCCGTAATTGACCTTCTGCCACTGCGTCAGCGTCGCGGTTGCCCGCGAGACCACGCGATCGTTGAACGAAAAGCTGACGATGGCGACGAGAAGGCTCGCGATCAGCAGCGGTGCGAGCACCTGATGCGCGGACAGCCCCGACGCCTTCAGCGCGATAATCTCGCTGTTCTGGTTCATCGTGATCAGCGTCAGGATCGTACCCAGCAGCACGGAGAATGGCAGCGCGAAGGCGATGATCTGCGGCGCGCGCAGGCTGACATAGTGCCACACCTGCGCGTCGCCATTGCCGGCAAAGGCGAGGATGTTGCCCGACTCACTGAGCAGGTCGAGCGCCTGCAGCACGAGGACGAGCGCCGCGAGGATGCTGAACGTCCGCGTCATGAACAGCCGGCCCATATAGACGGCGACCGTGCGCGACGGGAACATCATCACCCGGCTCATGCCGCACCCTCCTTGTCGCGGCGGCGGCCGGGCAGGCGGCTCGTGACCATCTTGACCGTACGGCTGATCCCGCGCTCGAGCGCGCCGATCGGTTCGCCGCCGGGCACATAGGCGATGGTGTAGTACATCCAGAGGATCAGCCCGGCGAAGACGGTAAACGGCACCCACAGCGCGATCAGCGGGTCGATCCGCCCGAGCTCGCCGACATCCGCGGCGTATTGGTTGACCTTGTGATAGGTCACGATCATCACGATCGACAGGAAGACCCCAAGCCCGGATGTCGAGCGTTTCGCGGGCACGCCGAGTGCGACCGCGAGCATCGGCAGCAGGAACATCATCGCCACCTCGGCAAGCCGGAAGTGGAATTCGGAACGGCTTGCATCGCGCAACTCGGGTGTCGCGGCCTCGTGGCCCGCGCGCGCGAGTTCGGGAAGCGTGAATTCCAGATTGCGACCGCCGCGGACGCGAAAGCTCTCGAACTTCGGCAGGTTGATCGGCAGATCGTGGCTGCTGAACGTGAGGACGCGCGGTGTCCGGAATTCGGGGCGTTCATGGATCAACGTGCCATTTGCGAGCCGGAAGATGATCACGTTGGGATCGTCGGTCGCGAGGAACCGGCCCTTGGCCGCGGTGACGCCGATCCAGTCGTTCTTCGGCGTCTGCGCATGCACGAAGATCCCCGACAGCTCGCGCCCCTTGTCGCGGCTCTGCTCGATGCGCAGCGTCATCCGGTCGCCGAGATGCGTGAATTCGCCGACCTTGATCGACGCGCCAAGCGCCCCGGTACGCAGCTCGAAACGCAAGCCCTCGTAATAATAGCGGGCGATCGGCTGGAGATAGCCGACGATCAGGAGGTTGGCGATCGCGAGGACGGTCGCGAACATGTACGGCACGCGCAGCAGCCGCGTGTAGCTCATCCCGACACTGCGCAGGACGTCGAGCTCCGACGTGGTCGCGAGCTTGCGGAACGCGAGCAGGATGCCCAGCAGCAGGCCGATCGGGATGCCGAGCCCGAGATATTCGGGGAGCAGATTGGCGAGCATGCGCCAGACGACGCTGATCGGACCGCCCTCGGTGGCCACGAAGTCGAACAGCCGGCGCATGCGGTCGAGCACCAGCAGCATCGCCGCGATCACCAGCGTCGAAAAGAGCGGGACCGCGATCAGCCGGGCCATGTAGCGGTCGATGGATTTCATGAGGCGGGGGCTCTGCGAGACGCGCGGACGGAGGAGTAATCGCGGGTCTATACCAGCTTTCGTGCCGGGATATAGAGGTGGTATGGCGCGGAGGTCGCGGCCTATTCCGCAGCGATCTGTCGCGGCGGCGATGGCCGGCCCGGCGCCATCGCGGCGATCACGGCCCGTTCGAGTCCGGCGAGCGTGAACGGCTTGCGCAGGACCTGGTGATCACCGAACTCGCTGGTCGCCGACTCGCCGGCAAACCCCGTCACGAAGAGGACCGCGACATCGGGGAAGATCGGGCGCAGCGCCGCGATCATCTCCGGGCCGGTCTGGCGCGGCATCAGCACGTCGGAAATGATCAGGTCGACCGCGCCGTGGCGCGCAAGCAGAGCGGCGGCATTGACCGGATCGTCGCACGGGATCGGGTTGTGGCCGAGTTCCTCGAGCGCGTTGATCGTCGATGCGAGGACGCGCGGGTCGTCCTCGACGACCAGGATACGCAACCCCGCACTGTCGACCGCAGGCTCGGCCGCCTGTTCCGACGCTAGAACGTCGGTGTCGCCCCCGTCCGTTTCGCCGGATGGTTCGGGATCGGCCTCGACGACGGGGTCGGCAAGGTCGCGCGGCAGATAGAGCGTGACCGTCGTTCCCTCGCCAACGGCGCTGACGATTTCGATCTCGCCGTCGAGCTGGCGAACGAGCCCGAATATCTGGCTGAGCCCGAGACCCGTTCCCTTGCCCGTTTCCTTGGTGGTGAAGAAGGGTTCGAATACCCGTTCGGCGATGTCGGGACTCATCCCGCTGCCGTCGTCGGCGACGGCGATCGTCGCATAGTCGCCGGCAGGACAATGGCCGACCGCGTTGGCGGCCAGGCCGACGGCGCCCGTCGTCACGGTCATCGTCCCGCGCCCGTTCATCGCATCCCGCGCGTTGACGGCAAGGTTGAGAACCGCATTTTCGAGCTGGACGCGGTCGGCGCGAACCCGCCAGCCGTCGGACCGGTCGACCACGGTGAGCGTGATCGCATCGCCCAGCGTGCGGTCGAGCAGGTCGGACATGCCTTCGACCAGCCCGGCGATGCCCAGCGTCTCCGGCTTGAGCGAGATCCTCGCGGCTGAACGCGAGCAGCCGCCGGGTCAGCGCCGCTGCCCGGTTGGCACCGTCGGTCGCGCTTTCGATGTGACGGCGGGCGGTGAGGGGATCGCGGATGATCGACCGCTGCGCGAGTTCGAGGCCGCCAAGAACAACCGCAAGCATGTTGTTGAAGTCATGCGCGATTCCGCCGGTCAGCTGGCCGACCGCATCCATTTTCTGGATCTGGCGGAGCTTAGATTCCTGGACGCGCAATTCGGTCGTCGCCTGCTCGACCGCCGCCGAGAGCTCCTCCGCCCTGCCGCGCTCCATGTCGGCATCGGCCTGTGCATCGACCCGGTCGCTGACCGCGCGGATCGTGAACCAGCCCAGCCCGATCGCACCGAGCACGATCAACATGCCGAATACGGCGAGCACGCCGGCAATCGAGCTGGATCGTTCGACGGACCCCATCGCGCCCGAGGTCCGGCTGTCGAGCAGCGCCCGCTCCCTCGCGATCAGCTGGTCGAGGGTGCGGTTGATCGCGAGGAGCGTGGGGGCATTGCGGCCCTGGTAATAGCGGGCGAGCGCCTGGCTGTTCTTGCCGTAGTTGGTGCTCAGCGCGGTCAGCGACAGCTCGCGGCCGCGATCCTCGTACGCGGTGCGCAACTCGGCGACGCGCGCCGACTGCTCCCGATTGTCGAAGGTGAGCCGCTCGAGGCGGTTGATCTGGGTCCCGGCAAGCACCCATTCCTCGAAATAGAGCCGGCCCAGTTGCTTGTCGCCGCTGATGACGTAGCGGCCGAGCGAGGCTTCGGATCGTGCGATCGTGCTCGACAGCGTCCGCGCGAGGATCATCACGTCATAGCTGTGCGCCTGAAGGCGCAGCGCGCGGTCGCGCTCGCGATTGGCGCTGCTCAGCGTCGATATCAGCGCGACCAGTACCGCCGCGCCGAGCAGTGCCATCACGATGAGCGTGATGGTCCGCCAGGTCCCGCCGCCCCCAACGGCGATAGCGTCGGCCTCGTCCTGCGTCACGGACGAACGATAGCCTGCGTTATACCGACGAGGCAATGTCAGCCCGGAGATGGCGGACGCGGTAGCGTTTCGTCGGCGGATCGCGGGGATGAAGGTCAGCCGATCACGCCAACCGCGCGTCCGGCCTCCTGGAACATGGCGAGGATCGTCTGCACCTGCTCGTCGGTGTGCTCGGCACATAGCGAGCAGCGGAGCAGGAAGGTGCCCGCGGGCGTCGCGGGGGCGCGCCATATTGACGTACAGCCCGCCCTCGAGCAGCGACTGCCAGATCGCGATCGCCTGTTCCTGGTCGGTGAGGATGATCGCGATGATCGCCGAATCGGACGTCTCGGTGCCGAGCTTGAAGCCCATCGCTTTCAGGCCCGCATGCATCGCCCGCGCGTTCTTCCAGAGCTGCGCGCGCTTGTCGTGCGCGGTCATCAGCTTGCGGATCGAGGTCGCGGCGGTGGCGACGACCGAGGGCGGCAGCGAGGCGGTGAAGATGTAGGGACGGCAGGCGAAGCGGACCATCTCGAACTTGGGATGGTTCGACACGACGAAGCCGCCGACCGTGCCGACCGACTTCGAAAACGTGCCGACGACGAAATCGACCTGATCGGTGAGGCCCATTTCCTCGTACACGCCGCGGCCATTGGGACCGAAAAAGCCCATCGAATGCGCCTCGTCGACCAGCACCATCGCGCCATGCTTTTTGGCGACCGCGACCATCTCCTTCAGCGGCGCGATGTCACCGAGCATCGAATAGACGCCTTCGAGCACCACGAGCTTGCCGGCTTCCTTGGGCAGGCGGCCGAGCCGCTTGTCGAGATCGGCCACGTCGTTGTGGCGGAAGCGGACGATCTCGGCATTGCCCTGCTTGCAGCCGTCGTAGATCGAGGCGTGGCTGTCGGCGTCGAGGATGACGTACTCGCCCTTGCCGGCGAGCGTCGAGATGATCCCGAGATTGGCCATGTACCCGGTCGAGAACACGATCGCGCCGGTCATGTCGTAGAAGTCGCGCAGCGCCTGTTCGACATCGATGTGATCGTGGAACGTGCCGTTGAGCATGCGGCTGCCGTTGGTGCCCGAGCCGAACCGGTCAAGCGCGGTCTTGCCCGCCTGGATGACGTCGGGGTCGAACGTCATGCCCATGTAATTGTAGGTGCCGAGCAGGATCGTGTCCTTGCCGCGGATCACCGCCTGCGTGGGCGACTTCACCTCGTCCATCACGATCGTGAACGGGTTGCGCACGCCGGACCGCACGAGCGCCTCGCGCTCGGCGATCAGGCCGTCGAACTTCGACATCAGGTCGCGTTCGGGGGCGACCTCGGCGACGTCGACGGGGAGGGCGTGGGCGGTGGTGGCGGCTTCGGTCATGTTCGGTTCCAGGAGGTTGGACTGTGATAACGCCTCAGACCGTTCGTCCCGAGTAGCCATCGAGCCTGTCGAGAGCCCGTATCGAGGGACATGTACCTCGATACGGGCTCTCGACTATGCTCGATCCCTACTCGGCACGAACGGCAATGGGGTCAGGCCTTCAGTTTCGCCACCGCGTCGACCAGCTGGCCGACGGTCTCGATCTCGGCCTGCATGTTCATCGTGATGATGATGTCGAATTCGTCCTCGATCGCGGCGACGAAATCCATGACGGTCAGGCTGTCCCACTCGAGGTCGCCCTGGAACGTGGTCGCGTCGGTCAGCGCGACGCCTTTCTTGTTGAACGGCTCGATCTGCGCGGTGACGGTGTCGTAGATCTGCTGGCGGTCGCTCATGATAATCCCTTCGGTCTCGCGCACATCCCTGACAGGGAATTGCGGCGGCTTTTCGGCGCTATAGCAGCCCCGCGGCGCGATACCATGCGGCGGTTTGCGCGAGTGCCTGCGGGGTCGGGACGGCGGGGGTCCACAAAGCGGGCGGGGGCGGCTGGTGCGACACCCAGTCACGGTGGCAGAAATAGCGGACGCGGTCGCGCGTCAGCCGCGCCTTCTTGCCGCGCATCAGACGATCCGCAGCGGAGGCCAGCAGCATCAGCATGCGCGGCGTCGGCAGCACGCGGACCGGCTTGCCGACCGCGGTGCCGATCGCGCGCGCGAAATCACGATTGTCCCAGCCGGTCGCGACGCCGTCGTCGGGCTCCATGATCGACGGCGCGGCGGGGATCTCGGCGAGCGCGAGCAACAGCGTCGTCAGGTCCTCGACATAGAGCAGCGAGATGCGCGTCCCCACCGGCGGCACGGGTACGAAGCCCGACCGCGCCGCCTTGAACACGTCGAGCAGATCATGGTCGCGCGGGCCGAAGATCGCGGGCGGACGGACGATCGTCCAGTCGAGACCCGACGCCTTGACGCGCGTCTCCGCCTCCGCCTTCGACCAGCCGTAGTTCGAGAGCCCCGGCTCACGTGCCGCGAGCGACGAGACATGGATGAAGCGACGGATGCCGGCGAGCCGCGTCGCCTTCAGTATCGCCTCGGTGCCGGCGATGTTGCCCTCGGCGAATGCGGCGCGGTCGGGCACGTTGACGACGCCCGCGACGTGGATGACGATGTCGGCACCGTCGACCAGCGTGGCGAGGCTCTTGGGGCGATCGAGCGCGCCTTCGATCCAGGTGACGCCGGTCCGCTTGGCCTGCGGCTTGCGGGCGAGCGCGCGGATCGTGTGGCCGGTCTCGAGCGCATGGTCGATCAGGTGGCTGCCGACGAACCCCGTGCCGCCGGTGATGGCCAGAATCATGGTCGCGTTCCCGGGGTGAACAGAGCGCGGCCGATCACAGCAGCGCCAGATGGTTGCGGTGGACCAGCGCGGACCGCGGCGCGTAGCCGAGGATCGCCGCATGATCGTCGCTGTGCCGGCCGAGCAGGCGTGCGGTGTCGGCGGCGTCGTATTCCGCGAGGCCGCGCGCGATCGTGCCCGCAGGCCCCTCGATCGTCACCAGATCGCCGCGCGTGAAACCGCCGTCGATCCGGGTCGCGCCGGCTGCGAGCAGGCTACGGCCCTGGCCAAGCGCGGCTGCCGCCCCCGCATCGACATGGATCGCACCCTTCGCGGTCAGCCCGCCCGCCAGCCAGGCTTTCCGCGCAGACGCGGTGCGTTCGGCGGTGAAGAGCGTGTGCCGGGCAGGGGTGGAGAGCGGATGCGCGACCCGGCCCGAGGCGATCGCCAGCGGGATGCCGGCGCCGGTCGCGATCCGCGCGGCGGCGATCTTCGAGGCCATGCCGCCCGAGCCCATACCGGAGCCCGACCCGTCGTCCGCCATGTCCGCGACCGCATCGATCCGATCCACGCTGGCGATATGCGTGGCGGACGGATCGGTGTGCGGGTTGGCGGTGTAGAGCCCGTCGACGTCGGAGAGCAGGATCACGCCCTGCGCGCCCGCCGCCTGCGCGACCCGCGCGGCAAGGCGGTCATTGTCGCCAAACCGGATCTCTGCGGTCGCGACGCTGTCATTCTCGTTGATGACGGGGACGACTCGCAGCGATAACAGCCGGTTGAGCGTCGCGGCGGCATTCAGATAGCGGCGGCGGTCCTCGAGATCGTCGAGCGTGACGAGCATCTGCGCGGCGTTGAGCCCTTGCGCCGCGAGCAATTCGGCCCAGACCTGGCTGAGCGCGATCTGACCGGTTGCCGCGGCGGCCTGCGCGTCTTCGAGACTGGCGCGCCCACCCCTCGGCAGCCCGAGTCGGCGCGCGCCGAGTGCGATCGCGCCGGAGGAGACGATCGCGATCTGCTGGCCCTCGCTGGCGCGCGCGGCGATGTCGGCGACGAGCCCGGTGAGCCAGTCGCGCCGAACGCTGCCGTCGGGATCGACGAGCAGCGCCGAGCCGATCTTGACGATCAGCCGCGCGCAGGACGACGGTGGAAACATCACTGCTCCCTCTCCCCGCCGGGGAGAGGGCCGGGGTGAGGGGCGGCCATGGGCGGTGTCGCCTGGAACAGCCCCTCACCCAACCCTCTCCCCGCAGGGGAGAGGGCTTTAAGGGTCAGAGCGGCGACCATGCGACCGGGACTTCGCCCTCTTCGAGGTCCTTCGCGGCGCCCGGCGCCGGGCCGATCGCGCCGATCAGCTTGTCGAGGACCGCTTCGATCCCCGCGCCGCTCGCGCCCGAGATCGCCATGACCTCGGCGCCGCTGGCTTCCGCCAGCTCCGCGGACAGCGCCGCGATCAGTTCGGCATCGAGCATGTCGACCTTGTTGAGCGCGACGATGACGTTCTTGTCGGTCAGCCCCTCGCCGTAATTCTCGAGCTCGTCGCGAACGATGCGGTACGATTCGGCGACGTCGGCGTCGTTTGCATCGACCAGATGCAGCAGCACGCGGCACCGCTCGATATGCCCGAGGAACCGGTCGCCGATCCCCGCACCCTCGGCCGCGCCCTGGATCAGCCCGGGAATATCCGCGACGACGAATTCGCGCTGCTTGTGGCGGACCACGCCCAGCTGCGGGCGCGTGGTCGTGAAGGCGTATTCGCCGACCTTGGCCTGCGCGTTGGTCACCTGGTTGATGAAGGTCGACTTGCCCGCGTTGGGCAGCCCGACGAGACCCGCGTCCGCGAGCAGCTTCAGCCGCAGCCAGACCCATGCCTCGCCGAACGGCCAGCCGGTGCCGTGCTGGCGCGGCGTGCGGTTGGTCGAGGTCTTGTAGCTGGCGTTACCGCGCCCGCCGTCGCCGCCGCGGAACAGCACTTCGCGCTGGCCGACCTGCGTGAAGTCGATCAGCACCTCTTCCTTGTCCTCCGACAGCACCTGCGTGCCGAGCGGGACGCGGATGACGAGGTCCTCGCCGCCCGCGCCGGTACGGTTCGAGCCCGAGCCGCCCGAGCCGCGCGGTGCGCGGAAATGCTGCGTGTAGCGGAAGTCGATCAGCGTGTTCAGGCCGGCGATGCATTCGAACACGATGTCGCCGCCCTTGCCGCCATTGCCGCCATCGGGGCCGCCATATTCGATATATTTCTCGCGGCGGAAGCTGACGGCACCGGGGCCGCCCTCACCCGAACGTACGTAGATCTTGGCTTGGTCTAGAAAATGCATCGCCGCCCCATAGCGAAATTGGCGAAAATCTCCACCCTCTCCGATTCGGGGATGTTCAGGCCGGTGGGGAGGCGGCGGCGTCCTTGCTCGCGAGCAACGCGTCGAGCGCGAGTTCGCGCGCCTTGGTCGTCGGCAGGCCGAGCGCACGCGCCATCGGCGCCCCCATCAGCGCGTCGCCGAGTGCCATCAGCACCAGCGTCAAGGTCTGCTCCTGGATCGGGCGCGTGCCGGGCAGTTCGCCGCCGGCAAGTTCGTCGACCAGATCGTGGATCGCGGTCAGGATCGGGTCGAGCGCGACCGTATTGCCCGACAGGATCATCCAGCTCGCCAGTGCACCCGCGCCGCCCTTGCCGAACGCGTCGAACGTCATCTCGACCACGTCGCGCGGATCGCCGTCGCCGCTGCGAACCTGGAGTACCGCGGCGCGGATCGTCCCGACGATGTCGGCGGCCATCCGCGTGATCAGCGCAGTGTGCAGCCCGTCCGCGGACCCGAAATGGTGGAGCAGATTGGCATGGGTGCGGCCGACCCGCGCGGCGACTGCCTTCAGCGTGACCCCGCCAGGACCGCTTTCGATCAGCAAGGCGCGGGCGGCTTCGACAGCCGCCTCACGCGATTCGGTGGGAGAGAGGCGTTTGCGGAGCGTTGACGGCACGGAACGGAGAACCTATTTACATCGTTGTAAGTAACGTGTTTCCATTCCTGTTTGGAGGTTTCCGTGGCGAAAGCAACCACGCCCGCCGATCTGACCATCACGCCGCGCGACCGACGCTTCGGACGCGGCGCGGCGATCTGCCGCTGGTGGCTCAATGACGATCCGATCGCGACCGCGTTCTACAACGCGCTGTCGGTCACCTTTCCCAAGGGTGAAGGCTATTTCGTCGACAGCGTCCGGCAATTTCGCGAGGGGACGCCGCCCCGGCTGACGGGCGAGATCAACGCCTTCATCAAGCAGGAGGTGATCCACACGCGCGAGCATGTCGCGTTCAACCGGCATGTCACCGACCAGGGCTATGACGTCGCGCCGCTGATGGCCGATGTCGATGCCGCGCTGGCGCTGACCAAGGGGCGTCCGCCGATCGCGAGCCTCGCGGCGACCACCGCACTCGAGCATTTCACCGCGATGCTGGCGCACGAGCTGATCGCAAATCCGAAGCATCTGCGCGGTGGCGACCAACAGGCGGCCGCGCTGTGGCTGTGGCATGCCGCCGAGGAAATCGAGCACAAGGGTGTCGCCTACGATACGTGGCTGCATGCGACCCGCGACTGGCCGCGCCTCACGCGCTGGCGGGTGAAGTCGCTGGTGATGCTCATCACGACGTGGCGGTTCTTCACCGGCCGCGCGCGCGGGATGGCCGAACTGCTGCGGCAGGACGGTCTGACGGGGCCACGCGTCTGGGCGCGGATGGCGTGGTATGCGTTCGGCAATCCGGGGATGGCGCGCAAGATAGCGGGCGTCTGGGCCGCCTATTTCCTGCCGCGGTTCCATCCGTGGAAGCATGACGATCGCGCGCTGATCGGATTGGCGGAGAGCGAGTATGAGGCGGCGGTGCTCCCGGTGGCGAAGCGGGTGGCTGCGGTGGCGTGACGCGGCCCGTTATCCTGACGAAGGTCAGGACCCAGAGTAGCAACGGGACCGCCCGTAACCCTGGATCCTGACTTTCGTCAGGATGACGGTCGAGGTCACAGACTGTCGTCCAGCGCACCACCCCGGCGGAGGCTGGGGCCTAGTTAGGGGACGGTGCTGGCGACGGACATCGCTTCGTTGCTGCGATCGCTCCACCTGGGCCCCGGCCTTCGCCGGGGTGGTGGTAAGCGCCGAGTAAACAAAGGCTAAATCACGCCGCCAGCGGCATGGGTGCACATCGGTCTTCGAGGTCGAGTTCGAGCAGCACCGCGGGAGCCTCGCCACCGCGACCGAGCGACGCGCGCGGTTCGATCTGCCCGGTCGGCCGGAAGCCGAGCTTTGTCAGCACGCGGCCCGAGGCTGGATTGTCGACGAAGTGGAAGGCGCTCAGCCTGCGCAGGCCCAATGCGTGGCGGGCCATCGCGATCACCGCTTCACCCGCCTCGGTCGCGAGGCCACGACCCCAGGCGTCGGGGGTCAGCCAGTAACCGAGCTGATGCGTCTCGCCGTCCGGGTCGATCGCGATGCCGCCGATCAGCCGCGGTGCGCCCGCTTCCATCGTCTCGATCAGGAAGCGCGGATCGTGCCCGGCACGCGGCTGGGCGAGAAACGCATCCGCATCGCTGACGGCGTAGGGCCACGGCGCGCGCGCGAGCTTTGCGATCACGGATTCATGGCCGATCGCCTGCGCCAATGCGGGCGCGTCCTCCGGCCAGCCGGGGCGTAACGTCAATCTTCTGGTGCGCGCGAACATGCCTTGCTCTCCTCGACGCATCGCACCTGTCCTCCTGCCACATCCGAATGACGGGGCAGCGACGGGCGCGGGGAGGGAGCAATAAAAAGGGAGCCGGGGTGACCCGTCTCCCTTGTTCAGGTTCGCTTTCGCGACCCGGGTCCCCCTGGTGGGCAACCCGGACGGTTACCCGATGTTATTCGGCTGCGACTGCCATATCGGCGGCATCGTTCGCTGCCAGCTCGACCGAGCAGAACTTGCGACCAAGTTTGCCCTGGCTGAACACGACGCGACCATCGACGAGTGCGAACAGCGTGTGGTCCGTGCCGATGCCGACATTGGTGCCCGGGTAGAACTTCGTCCCGCGCTGACGCACGAGAATGTTGCCGGCGACGCACGCCTGGCCACCGAACTTCTTGACGCCGAGGCGACGACCGGCTGAGTCGCGACCGTTGCGCGAAGAGCCGCCTGCTTTCTTATGTGCCATCTGAAGCTACTCCTTATGCCTGAGCGGCCGGGGCATCAGCCTCGGTCTGCTTGGCGGTCTGGCCACCCACGGACACGATCTTCAGGATCGTGTGCTGCTGGCGATGGCCGTTCTTGCGACGATAGTTGTGACGACGACGCTTCTTGAAGACGATGACCTTGTCCGCCTTCGCCTGCGCGATGATCTCTGCGGCGACGGTGAAACCCTCGACCGAGCGCAGCTCCGAGCCTTCGCCCGCCAGCAGCACATCGCCCAGCGTCACCGACGCACCTGCATCGCCCTCGATCTTCTCGACGACGATCTTATCTCCGGCGGCGACGCGATACTGCTTGCCGCCCGTGCGCACGACTGCGAACATGGCCCTTGTCACTTTCCAAATACATGTGCCCCACGAACGCAGGGTCCGCCGGGAGAAGCCGGGGAGCTAAGCGAGGGGCGCCGTCCTGTCAACCATCAAGGGGTCGCAACCGGTAAATCTCGCGTGAAAACGCTCCCCGATCGATCCATGCGCCGATTCGCGGGTGCGGCCGGCGGCTTTAGTGGCGGTGAAGCTGGCGCAGCGTGTAGCGGCCGTTCGCAAAGTCGCCGAACAGGCCGCTGATCGCGGGATGATCGACGGGCTCATCGGTCAGAATCAGGAACGAGGTTCTGCTGGCTGACATAGGCCACATAGGTGGACTCCATGTTTTCCGCGAGCAGGTGGTAGAAGGGCTGGTCCTTCTTCGGCCGCATCTGCTCGGGAATCGCCTCGTACCACTCGTCGGTGTTCGCGAAGACCGGATCGACGTCGAAGATGACGCCGCGGAAATCGAACATGCGGTGACGCACGACGTCGCCGATCGAAAAATTGGCGTGGACGATCGGCGGTGCGATCACGTCCGACGCTCCACCCTGCCGGGCGATGGCAACGCTGCCTTCGGGAACCGCGATATCGGGGGCAGCGGGATCGGTGGGGATATCATGGTGAGGCATGCTGCCAATCTAAGCGCTGTTTTGCGCCGCACAAGCGGTGTCGCCGGGCGCGGGCAGGGCGACCCTCCCGTGTCATCGGCTTGGGCGGCATGCAAAATCGCCAAAACCCCTATTGCGTTCACCGCATGTCTGATTTAGAGGCCCGCCCTCGACCGATCGGAGGCGCTGCTCGCAGCACTTCGGATGACCTTGCGGAGAGGTGGCAGAGTGGTCGAACGTACCGCACTCGAAATGCGGCGTACCCGCGAGGGTACCGTGGGTTCGAATCCCACCCTCTCCGCCACTTTATTACCCCTAACGCTCTGTAAGCGCTAGGTTTTGTGCTGGTCTTCGGTACCTCTACCCTCAACTCTACCCTAATCCCTGCGAATCAGCCGAGCGCCTGCTTTACGGCGCCGCTGTTTGACCGGATGTAATTGAGCAACGCCTTACCGCCGACGCCGGTGTCGAGCCCCTTCGACACGAAATCGCCTGCGTCGATCGCGTTGACTACCTTCAGGTTGACGGGGCCGCGCCGCTGCCGACGCCGCCATTCGCCCGATGCCGCGGATCGCCGCGTGTCAGGATCTCCTCGCCCCTCTGCGCGATGATCGGCACCTCGTCAGGCCGCAGCCCGGCAATACCGCCGGTGTGGAACCGGGCTGCGGCAGCGAACGCATCGGAGCCTATCAAACGCGACCCTGAAGTATTCTGGCCGGCGATGCCGCCGGTATGGTTTGCGGGGACGGGTACAGGTACGCCAAAGCCAAAAACCGACAGCACACCCTTTGCGATGTTCAATGCGATCTGCTGCAGGATCATCTGGGCAATGAGCTGCAGAAAGTTTGCCGCGAAATCGAGGAACGCCGTCTTCAGGGCACCGAATGCGCTTTCTCCCGCGACCAGCGCCTGCACGAACCCGTCGATTGAAGAGGTGAGGGTGTTCGCGAATGCATCCGCGATCTGCTGCACCGATATGTCGAGGATCGTCCCCCATTCCGCAGATGCCTGCTTCGCGATGGTCAGCTGCGTATTGATGGTAGCCAGCTGCGCAGCCGTCAGCCCCAGCGGGTTGGCATCCGGCGACAGCGTCCGGTAGAACTCGACCGCCTTGTCGATCGCGCCCTGCAACTGGCCGTTCACCTGCCCCAGCAGCGGCAGCAGCGTGTCCGCCTCGGCGTTCAGCCCGTTGTCGCGCAGGAACGTGATCTGCTCCCGCATGGCATCGCGCTGCGACGTCAGGTCGGCGACGGGCTTGTCGACGTTCGCGCGCTGGGCCTCGAACGCATCCTTCGCGTGCGCCGCGTCGAAATACGCGCCGGTGACCTCGCGCAGCTTCTCCAGCCGCAGCGCCAACCCGGCATCCTCTGGCGCGACACCGGCCTGCGTGGCCTCATCCTTCGCCTTCCGAACGGCGTCCTCGATCGTCGCCTTGCGCTGGGCAGCCAGCAGCAGTTCGCCCGACAGGTTCACCTGCTCGCGCAACTGCTCGGTATCCTGCACCACGGCCGCGCTGGTCTGATCGACCTTCGCCAGATACGCGTCGCGCTTGTCGGCCAGCTTCTGCTGCGCGTCGTCATAGTTGCCGATCGCGTCGGCCTGATCGACCTGGAACCGCGACTTCCCGTCTGCCGGGAACAACCCCTTGGTGGGATCGACCGGCTTCCCGTTGACGGTCACCGTGTAGTGCAGGTGCGCGCCGGTGCTGTTGCCGGTGTTGCCCGACTTCGCGATCGCCTGGCCGGCCGTGACGACCTGCCCCTTGGCGACCACGTTGTTGTCCGACAGGTGGCCGAACTTCGAAATCGTCCCCTTGCCGTGGTCGATGTAGACGAACTTGCCCAGCTTCGAGTCGGTGCCGGTCTCGATGACGACGCCGTTCGCCGGCGCGCGCACCGTGGTGCCCGTCGGCACGGCGTAATCGACACCCTTGTGAAACGTCGACGCACCCGCCTTCGGGGCAGCGCGCGCACCGAAACCGGACGAGATGCGACCGTCGACCGGCGCTTGGAACACCGTCTGCTTGGCGAGCCGTTCCTGTTCGCGCTTGCGCTCGTCGGCCAGTCGCTTGGCCTGATCGGCCTCCTGTTTGCGTTCGTCAGCAGCCTTCTTCAGCGCGACCGTGCGCGCCTCTTCCGCCTTCTGGCCGATGTACGCCTGCTTCGTGGCCTCGCTGGCGAATTTGAAATTCTTCTCGACATACTCGGTCGCCACGCGGCGGGCTTCGTTCGTCGCCTCGACCACGGTCTTCTCGGACTTCGCCGATTCGGTCTGCGCGGCCAGGTCGACCGACTGCTTCTTCGTCAGTTCACCGCGGACGGCGATGGTGTCGTTGACCTGCTTCTGGGTGCCGTTCAGCGCGGCGTACTGCTTCTCGAGGCCCGCGACCTGGTTGCGCAGAATCGCGATGTCGGCGTCGAGCGCACCCGCGAGGCCGGGGTTCGCACCCTTGGCCGCTTCCTTGTTCGCAATGACCTGCTTCGCGCGCGCGATCTGTGCGGCGACGTCGGCTGCCGACTGCGCGCCGGCGATCGCGCGGATGGTCTGCGACGCGATGCGCCCGAGGCCTTCCAGCTCCTTGGCGATTTCCTTGATTGGCGCGGTGTCCGACAGCACGTCGAGGAAGTCCTGCCACGCGTTGCCGAGCGACCGGGTGGCTTCCGCCCACGATCCGCGCGACTTCTGCGCCGCGTCTTCCTGCTGCTCGCTGAAGATCCGCAGCGCCTCATTCCGCGCCTCGGCCGCCTTACCCTGGTCGAACAGCGACTTGATGTTGTCGCGCTGCGTCGAGGTGAGGAAGTTCGTCGCGTCGTCCAGCTTCTTGACGCTGTCATACCCGCCAGTGAACGCCTCGGCGACCTGCTGCGCGGCATCGACCACCTTGATGCCCAGCACGTCGGCCAGATCCTGCGCGGCCTTGCCGAACTCGACGATCCGCGTCTGGTCGACGCCTTCCTTGACGAACGTCCGCACGACGGTGACCGCGTCGGCCGCCGACAACCCGTAGTGATCCAACGCTTCGGAAGCGTCGTTCAGCGCCTTCGCACCGTACGACGCGCCGTCGGCCGATGCCGCCAGCAGCCCCATGAACTTCCGGGTGCGCTCGGCTTCGTCAGCCGCGTTCTTCAGCGCGAACACGACGGCGCCCATGGTCGCAACGAACGCCAGCAGCGCCGGGTTGGTCAGCGCTGCGACGATCGACGATCCGACGCGCGGGAAAATCTGAACGATCTGCCCCGCCTGCTGGCCGAGCGTCTGTGCGAGCGACGTGCCTGACGCCAACTGGGTCGCGACGTCGTTGACCTGATAGCCAAGGTTCTGGAGCTCGTATGGCTTCAGGCCGAACAACGCTGGCTTACCACCGGCGCTCTGCCGGTTCAGCGACGCGGCTGCCTTGTCGGCGTTGTTCTTCAGCAGGAGTTCGGCAGCGGCCAGTTCGGTCGCGCTGATCTTCCCGGCCTTGTACAGCCGCGCCGCCTCGGCCAGTTCCGTGTTCAGGTTCGCCTGCACCACAGCCAGCGGGTTCAGTTCGGCCCGCAGCCGCGCCGTGGCGTCGTTCAGCTCCTTTTGCGCGCGACCGGCTGCCTGCGCCGCCTCTTCCTCGTCACGCAGCTGCTGGGCGAACGCGGTGTCGGCAGCGCGGCCGGCGGAACCACCGTTGCCGTCGATCCGTGCCCGCGCCCGCAGCGCGTTGTTCGTGAGTTCGGTGGCCTGCGCGCGGTCGCGCTCTGCGTTCGCCGCGGCCTCGGTGGCGATCGCCTGCTTCTCGAGCAGCCCGAAGGTGGCGCCATTGTCGACGGCTGCACTGCGGTCGGTGCGGGTGACGCGCGCGATGTTCCGCAGCACGGCAGCATTGCGCTGTGCCGACGCCGTCTGGTTATCCAGCGCCCGCGCGTAATCGTTGGCCTCGCCGCTGGCGAACGTGCTGACGGCACCCGCGAGACGGGTCTGCCGCTCCAGTTCGGCCATGCCCGACGCCGCGCGCGTATACCCGGTCTCCTGCTGCGCGATGACCCGCTGCAGCTTGGTGGCCTCCGACTCCAGGCGGCGCATCTCGTCGGTGACTTCGCCGATCTGCGCGCGGAGAACGTCGGCGTTGCCGTTCGTCAGCAGCGCGTCGACCAGTGCGACACGCAGCTGTTCCGCCGCGCGCGCCGCGCCGCGCTGCTGGGCTTCTAGTGCCGTGTACTGCGCCTTGTTGGCAGCGATCGCGCGGTTCTGCCGCTCAAGGGCGGCCGCGCCCGCGTCGCCGGCGTCCGCGGTCTTCGCATACGCGCGGTCCAGCTGCGCAAGCACGCCGAGGATCTGCTGCATGCCGCCGGCTGCCGTCTCGCTGCCGGCGGCGACCTTCTTCTGGGTGCCGATCAGTTGCTCAAGCGCGCTGCCGATCGCCGTGACAGCCTTGGTCGCCTCGTCGCGTGCGCGGATGACGAGTACGCTGTCGACTTGCTTACTAGCGCTCATTGAACGCGTCCCGTTTCGCTGCCGAAGCCTGGCGCCACTGCGGCGATGAAGACCTGCGCGATATCCTGCGGAGGATGTCCGGCAATCGTATGTGCGGCAACGACCGCGGCCTGGATCGACGTCAGAAGCCCTTTTGGGACATCCGCAAAAGGTTGACCGCTGCTGGTAGCAACTAGGTCTCGCGCGACATCTGGATCGATTGCCATTCGCGAGATGGCAAACGCGACGTCGTCGATTGTGATGCGAGGCATGCCTGCCACTACGGACAGGGCTGCCGGGTTTCGTGCGATGATGTCCGAAAGCTGTTTAAGAGATAAGACTGTATCCATGGCGTCGGTTCACTCCGTTGTGGACAAGCATTTACCACGGGGCGGCCGCAAACCAGAATTATGGAGAGATGATACAGTTTCAACTGAAAGTTGAATATCAACTATACTAGTTGTAAGTGCAGCAGTAACGAAGTTTTAGCTTTACGCCGGCTAATGAGCGGGAGTAATTGTTTGCAGTTGGCTCGAAAACGGAGTCGATACGGACGGTAATCCGTAACTGCAGGCATCGCCTTTCCAGTATCCGCTTTGAGCGGTGCACTACGGCCGGGCGACGATGGGGAGTCTATGACTCGTCGTGTCTGCTGCACGATATTGCCGCCCGTCGTCGTCCGGTCACCAAGCGGCAATTTGGCCCGGACACTCACCAGCAGGAGTTATGTTCGTGGTCGATCAGCTGAATTTGAACACCGGCGCCCTTCGTGAAGAGATCGCTGGATACATCAACATGCCTGAGACAGGCGATTACGCGGCAGATTGCGCAACCGGGCGCCGATTTGCGGACGCCATCATTTCGCGGATGTCGACCGATGCGGGGCTGCCAATGCTTGCTAGCGTGACGCGTGGCGCTGTCGATTTAGGGCGTTGGACACCGATGCACGCGGGCTTTTACCAGAGGATCGCCGAGCACTGCGTCCGGTTGGCTTAAGAAGTGAGGGAAGCATGGCAGTTCTTGAGTTTTGGGGACTGCGGCGGGTTATGGAAACGACCGGCGTCTCGAAATCGGAGCTTTACCGATTGATGCGAGCGGGACAATTCCCGCAGTCACGCCCTTATCTGCATTCTCCGAAGCGCCGGTTCTGGCTGTCATCAGATATTCAGTCTTGGCAGATGATGCAGGTAAATAAAGGCGATATCCAGGAACTCACACAGCCTGGTAGTGATTTTGACGGGCTTCTCAACTTGTAGTTGTATTGGCCCTTCGAAATTACGGCGTTGTGCGCATTCGAGTTATACACGAGTCGTCCCGCGAAAGTACGGGCTGGTGTCTCCGCACTGGCCCGTACATTTGTGGGATGCGGTACAACTCACGGAGATACATCACATGGCCAACGCGAAACCCCGCCCCACCGGCAACGACACCCTCGAAATCGATCGCAAGCGCCTGCCAGATGGCAAAACCAACTGGTCGGCCAGTGGCGCGCTACCCGATCCCGTCATCCCGGAAGCTGGCATCGTTCCGCTGAAGGCGATCAACGCGATCGTTTACGGCGCACAGCAGACTGCAATCCCCGGTTCGCTGTTCGTCCCGCCGACGGCGGCGCAACGGGCCGAGCTGCTGCAGGGGCAGTACCCAGCAGCTGAAGAGCCTTCGACGGCGGAGTTGTCGTTGTTCTCCGAGCAGCAGACCGAGTTCGCCTAAACGAGTTGGCCGCCTGCGGCTTCACTCCACCGCAGGCGGCCTTCATTTTAGGAGGCGATAGGAGCCCGATCACATGGCCGACGTAGTCAACGACTCATATGCCCAGATCATGCGCAAAGGTGCCGCATTCACAGCTGCGGCCAGGGTCCAAGAGGCTGGCCTGAAGCCGCTCAAGGCAACCGGGCAGATCGTCTACAATACGAAGGAAGTCGTCCGAGGCAGCGTCCTTAAGGATGACGTACGGTCGGTCTCGCCGAAGACGATCTTTATGCCGGTGACGGCGGCGGAGCGTCGGGAGTTTCTTTCGGGCGAATACCCGATCGCAGTTGAGCCAACTGCCGCTGAAATCGCGGCGTTCGTCTGACATACAAAAAGGGCGCCAGGGCTTCCCCCGGCGCTCCTTCCGATCAGACCGCGCTTGGGAGCGGCCCGTTCTACCGTATTAACTCAGATCCCGTTCGAAAGGTTCGTGTCGGGATCATTCGTACGCGTATCATCGGCTTGGTTTTGCCCGGTCGCGCGTACCGCGTCTGCCTTGTTCTCGAGGCTCTGTTCAGCTGCATCGCTGCTCACGTTGTCCGCAGCGTCTTCTAGGTTATCTGCGACGGCCTCAGTGTTTGCTTCGATGTTATCGGCCGCCTGCTCGCGCGGGCTTGAGTTGCATGCCGACAGAGAGATGAGGCCGGCAGCGATCGCGATTGCAAATGTCTTTTTCATATTCGTACCCCTTAGGCCTGAAAGACGGCCGAATTCTTGCAATTAACCGCGACCCATTTCGTTGCATTCTCGTGTCATTCGCCGATGCCATGATCGACTCTTAGCTATGCTCGTCTCGTGTCACGGGAAGCGAGCGCGCAATATATGCAGCCATAGGGAGGTGATTTAGCGTTCACTCAGCGGGTAAAGTCGGTTGATCTCTAAAGGTGAGTGGAAAACCGACTTTAACGGTCGCTCCATATTAAGTATGCATAACTGAGTGCGGAGCGATAAGTGAGTCTGACTACCTCAGAAAGAATTTAGGTCGTCGAAGCCGCTGGTGGCAAAGTGCTTGGTGATGCGGCATTTACCGGCAAAACTTGCGTTGTCGCGGCAGGAACAGGCGTCATCGCGAATACCGGCTGCGGCGTTCCCTTTTCACCATTTGGAACGCGAAAGGGTAGGCGCGGCCGTTCCAGTTTACTGTTATAGCAACACGTTGCGGCAAAACCTTTGACTTGATCTTCTCAAGTACGATCCGGCCCGCATAGCTGTCGCCGGGATCCACCGTAGTCATCTGCACAGTGCTGTCACCTAACGCTTGGCGCGTCTGGTCAAGCTGGCTTTGTATGGCTGCAATGCCGACGCCAGCGCCTGCGATGGACGCAGCGGCTGCAACTTGGCCGGCCTGACTGGGTGCAGAGTAAACCGACCTATATGTGGCCCGTGGCGTGTACAGCGTGTGCGTGTACGTATCGCGCTGGTTCGCTGCTGCTGCCGCCGCGATGCCGCCAGCCGCAGCGACAGCAATCGACGCCCACATGGCGCGATTCTTGGCTTTGGATTCCAGTTGCTCGCGACTTAATACCGCAATCTTCTGCTGCCCGGCCGAAACGTCGAAGTTTGTAACGTCAACATTCGCAGGTAATTTGCCGTCGTTGTAAACCGCAACACTGAACGCCAAGCTGCCATGATCCATGGGCAGCGGTGTTAGTTGGACAACACCATCAGGCATCTGCAGGTCGATCGTGGGCACACCCTGCTGGAACCGCACTGTCTCCATTCCGACCGGGACCGGCTGAAGTAAAAACTTTGGGCCACCTGCCGTAGCTGGTTGAGCGATGAGCATCACCGCGGCCGCAAATGCGGCATAATTCCGAACGATCACTAATTCCCCCTATTGTTATAGATCCTGCCGCCCCCACGGTCACGGATCGGCTGCTATCCTGGGGCGAATTACATAGACGAGCAACAGGGGAAATACCCTGATATTGGATCTATCCCTGCTGTGCTAATATGCGGCCCCACCCGCCACACCGTGCCGGGTCTGGCGGAAACTATCGCCGGGACAATGCTGCCGCCCAGCGAAGCCAGAGATCGCCGAGATACCGGTCAGTCCTGTCTTTGCGATGCGTACCGACCGGCAAGAGATACGCTCGCGCTGTCGCTCTGTGCACGCTGCCGTACGTGCCTTTGAGCCTGATTGCGTTCCCCATCTGTTCCGCTATGATCAGCGCATGGAACACGCACCCGAGTCGATGCGCAACGGCGCCCAGTCCTTCAGCCAGACCCATATCTTGATCGCTGAAATCCTGCCCGACCTCCGCCCATGCGAGATGCAGACCATTTATTTCCAAGCGATGGAGGATGGCCCGGAGTCCTTGTTGGCACCGATCGAGGCAGAGTTCGCGCGCCGTGGCCTATCGCCATACGCGACCTACTCAACCGACTACATTTGATGGGCGGCGTGATCACCGCCGAACGGATCGCCATGCTCATCGACGGGGCGCCTCCGTGGGCGGTAACTGGCCTCAGCGCGTACGACGAGACTTTGCGGGCAGCTGCTCGGTTAGAAGTCGCGCAGCATGTGTACGGTGGCCTGTTCCAGCCGTTGAACGCTGACGGCGCGCAGATGCCGTTGCCGTGGTGATTTCCCGATGACGATCGCCATCGCACCAGCGACGGCGTTCTCATGCACGGTCACCCGCGTACACGACGGCGACGGACCCCTATGGTGCTCGAACAGCGTCAAGGTTCGGATTGCCGGCGTCCAGGCGCCTGATTTCGAAAGCGCATCACCTTGTCGTGCGGCTGACCCGCGACGGGTAAACTATCGCTGTGACAACGCCGCCGCCAAACGCAGCCAGAAAATCGTCGAACGCCTCGTGCTGCAAAAGACGCTGCAGTGTGAGGCAACCGGCAAGAGCTACAGCAGGGTGGTTGCTCGATGCACGCTGCCGGACGGACGGTCGCTGTCATGCGCGGCGATCGCTTCCGGGGCGGCGGTTCGGTGGGACCGGTACTGGCGACAGTATCGCATGGGTGAATGCGGATAAAGCCGAGCAATTGAAAGGGGCGGCCCGTAACAGCCGCCCCCGCTATCAAAATTTGGGCGTGTATGGCTTGTATGGCTTTGGGGCGTACGGATCGGCCGTCCCCACCTTGCCGTTATAAGGGTTCACGTTCGGCCGGCTGCTCCAGTTATCGACCTTCGTCTCGTTCGGAGCAGTTCGAACGTGAGGCGGTACGTAAACGCCTTCACGGGTCGTATGACCGCGGACAGCCACTGAACTCTGGGCGCTTGCGCCATTGGCTATCGCCGGCAGCATTAATGCCGCGCACAAAATCAACCTCATCAAACTTCCTCCTGTCGCTAAACACGAAGCGTAGTCTGCCGAGGTCTAAGGGCGGGTAGAGATTCGGTCCAATGGATCGGTTTTGGATCAAATTCTCTGGGAGAAGAGATAACTAGCGTTGCTTCGGATAAGCGGTGGCTCCGTATTAATGAGCCATTCCACTGCCCTAAGCTATTAAGGTCGTGTCGGATAAACGGCAGTACAAACGTTTGGTCCGACTCTAATTCCCTTTTCAGCTATTCGACCGCCATTGCTGAGGTGGGTGCAGGGAGGTCGTCTATTGGGTTGACCATCATCGACCGGTGAAGCTGAAAAAGGCGGATATGCGCGCGCCTTGACAGGTCGCACCGCGCCTCGTGAACGCGCTGCCGCTCCTGTTGGCACCGCAACTCATGATATGCGCGAGCGCGTTCAGCTTCTTCAGTCATCATAATGCCCCCTCCATCTCACGCGATATTCTGGAGGCGGGGTTGCCAAAAAATGAAAGAACCGGACTGCCTCAAATACGAGGCGAATGTAGCGCTTTGGGTCGTTAGAGCCTTCTCGGATCTCTAACTCGTCTTGTACTGGCAGCGTCATCAAATCAATGTGCGGGCTAAGTATCAGGTGGGGAGAGGTTCATGCGTATCGATGGAACGTCGGCTGGGGATAACCTTCAGGGCACCGACGGCGACGACGTTATCAACGGCTTCAGCGGGTTCGACCAGATCAACGGCAGGGGCGGAAACGACGTCATCGACGGCGGCGCTGATAGCGATAGTATCGAGGGCGGCGCGGGTGATGACGTCCTTGATGGGGGCGATGGAAACGACTTCATCACGGATTTCGCGAGCGGGTCGGACACGCTGCGCGGCGGCACCGGGGCGGACTCGATCAGTGTCGGCCATTATGGCTCAATTGGTGCGCTTGAAACATTGGTTGTCGAGGCAGGGACTGGCGACGATCGGGTCGAACTCAATTCCGCAGCGCGAGGTACTATGACCGTCGACTTGGGCGATGGCGCAGATAAGATATCTCTCGGGTTTATATCAAACGCGGCCGTGACGATCAGCACCGGCGCTGGTCGTGACACAGTGACGCTTCAGCAGTCAGCGTTTTTGAATTCGGCACCCGTGCTGACTGATTTTCAAGTCGGCGACCTTGGCGACGTGTTCGACATCGGTGATTATCTGGCGCGGAACGCATCAAATTTTGATGGATCAAATCCGTTTGGAGCCAGCGGACATCTGCGCCTACGCCAGTCGGATGCCGATGCATTGCTCGAATTTGATCGCGACGGCATTGTTGGAACAGGGTCGAGCTTCACGACGCTGATCCGATTCAGTAACGCCGATGCGAGGGCGTTCACAGCCGCCAATATAGGCGGGTACGCGCCCTCTGGCGATCCAGTTCAAGGCGCAGTAATCTCCGGCACCGAAAATTCGGAGAGCCTGACGGGAACCGTCGGTGCAGACACCATCACAGGGTTGGGTGGGTTCGATCAGATCGACGGGCGCAATGGGAATGACATCATCGATGGAGGTGCGGGGTCAGACAATATCCAGGGCGGCTTCGGCGATGACGTAGTCGACGGCGGCGATGGGGACGACTTCATCAGCGACAATGGTGGCTCAGACACGCTTCGCGGCGGGACGGGAAACGACATTATCACCGTTTCCCACTCCCCCAGTGGCCCGACGACCGTAGCTGAGACGATACGAGTTGACGGTGGATCGGGCGATGACCGCGTCGGATACTATGTGTTCACAACCGGCACGGGTACTATTGATCTTGGCGAAGGTGCGGATCGGCTCATGTTGGGGAACGGTCCAGGCGCCGTACGAGCAACGCTAGGCGCTGGGCGCGACCAAGTAGAACTGTCGAGCTTCGCGGCCCAAAATGCGGTCCCGGTAATCACCGACTTTACCAGTGGGGTTGCCGGCGACAACATTGAGATTACGTCTAATTTCGCCTTTGGCTTCCAAGGCTGGGACGGGTCCAATCCGTTCGGTGCGAGCGGTTATCTTCGCTTGGTTCAAGCGGGACCGGACACTCTATTTCAGATTGACCGCGATGGCGCATTAGGCCGTAATGCCGGTTTCCAGACGCTTGCCCGCCTAGAGAATGTTAGCGCAGCATCGCTTACTGCGGACAATTTTAGCGGGTACGCACCGACCTTCATCGCCGCGGCCGACCTCGCGACTGCATTCGTGACGGCGCCCACGTTGGTTACTGAAGGTGTGGATTCCTCGTTCACGCTAGGACTAACACTCAAGAACGTGACGAATGTCAGTACCGCGGTGACGATGTCGTTCTTGAACGATCGATCGACCGCCGCCAACGGCGCAGACGTGAATGTAGGCAGCTTCTCTGGCACCTTCTCCGTTACCCAATCGGCCGCAGGCGACTACCTGATCAACCTTGGTAGAATTGCCGTGCTGGACGATGCCGCAGTCGAGAGCGAAGAAACCATAGCAATCCGGATTACCGCAAGCGGCCAGACGTTCGAGACCGGCACTGACAGCATCGTCGTTGAGATCAAACTACGTAGCGACGATCCTTCGGGCACGGCAGATTCGGATACGCTGATCGGGACACCAGGCGGCGATGTGCTGCGTGGACTCGCAGGTGCGGACTCGTTGTCTGGCCTGGCGGGACGCGACCTGTTGGAGGGCGGATTAGGCAATGACCTTTTGCTCGGCGGTACTGACGGAGACGTTTTCCTGTTTACTGGCAGTGGCTTAGGCAATGACCGTATTGGAGACTTTGGCCTAGACGATGTGCTCGTGACGACCCGAAAAATTATAGACAAGGATGGTGACGGGGCGATCTTGTTCGGGTCAGACCGCGACCTCGATTTCACGGGAGGCGGTCAAGTGGTGATTACGACAGATGCAGGCGCGCGGCTAACGAGCCTGGAATATGACGGCGCCTTCGCTGTCGGCGACCTGACGTACTTTGTTTATAGTCGGATCGGGTCGGTGGCGGGGGTTTCGGACGCAGACCTACTACTATGAAAGAATGATCCTACGCTTGTAGCATCGCCGAGCGTGCTCAGAATATACCGCCTCTGCGGCGTCGTGCGCGGTGCGCGCGGCCATGCCACAAGCGGTAGACTATGCGAGGCGTACATCCCAGCAATTCGGCCATCTGATTGTCAGTCCGGCCGAGCCGATACAGCCGCATGATCTGCTCATTCCTATCGGGCTTGCGTAACGCTCGGGGGCGTCCGGTTGATATTTGCTCGGGAGGTTATGCAGGACCGTAAGCAGCCAGGCGGGAATCTTAGGTTCATGGAGCGCGCCGCGATCGAGAACGCGGTGCGAGACGGAGGCGACTGGGTCTTAGCAGCAATCGTTATACCTCGTGCCAGTGAACAGCTCGATCATTGTTGATTGGCATAGCGAGTTAATCGCCGGTGCAGCGCCTCCTTGCGCTCTGCCGCAACATTGAAGGTTACTACGGCGCTAACCATCAATATTTGGAACGATAGGAAGTCAGCGCGACTTCTAGGCTCATCTGTAAACGCCATTCTCGACTGGATCTGATGATGAGCACGAACCTGGTATCCGCTGTCTTCGATAATCACGCCGAGGCAGAGCGCGCCGTGTCCGATCTTCGCGCTGCGGGTGTAAACGACAGTGCCATTTCCATCGTAGCCCAGCACGACGGCAAGAACACGACCACAGATGGCAACGGCGACACCCGGGAGTTCGTCGGCAAGGTTGCTGCCGGCGCTGGTATCGGCACGCTGCTCGGTATCGCTGCGCTTGCCATTCCAGGCGTCGGTCCACTGGTCGCTGCTGGCGCGATCGCATCCGCGGCGATCCCCGCTGCTGCGGTAACTGGGGCAGCCCTTGGCGGCGCTGTCGGCGGGCTGGAGAAGGTGATGACTGACCACGGTGTCAGCCGCGTCGATGCCAGCTATTACGAAGGCCGGATCAACGAGGGTGGCGTTTTTGTCTCGGTCGACACCAGTGCGGCAGGTATCACGTCTGAGGAAGCAGCTGACGTGCTATATCGCTCCGGCGGGCACACCTCGACGCGTACGAAGGTCTCGATGGCATGATGTCTGTCTAGGCCGAACACGATACGACGGCACGGCCTAGGCCGTGCCGTATCTGTTAGAGCCCGACGCGCAGGCCCAGCGAGAAGTAATGCGGCCCTGCATTGCCCTTTAGGCTGAGCGTAGGGGCGAGCGGGAATGCAACCGTCCCGTATGGTCGAACGTCTTCGCCGACCCGTACCCCGGCGCCGATTGTCGCCGACAGCGGAATTGAGTACGTCGCTTCAACGCGGCCGTAGGGCTTCACCGCCGTATTATCGCACTTGGAGTCCTTCGCGTACTGGCCGTTGCGACTGTCCCGGCAGCGCTCATTTCCGCCGTTGCTGTCCTGATAATAGCGATCGTTGTTCCCCTGATAGAGGAATAGACCTGCGGCTGGAGTCAGGCGAAAGCCACCCGCGCCGAATGAATAGCCAGCGCCAAGTTCCCCGCCCCATTCGCCGTCGGCACGAGCACCGTTTGCTTCAAGCACCAGTTGAGCCCTTGCTGGTACAGCTGCGACGCAAGCAGTTAGTGCGCCAATTATGGCGATCGTCAATTTCTTCATAGTGCCCCCATTTGCTCAATTTTGAGCGGTCTGGGCGGATAGCGGGCAACTCGATCGCGGGAAAGCGCGGAGAACATTCAAAATCGACCATTCTTTTTACAATGGCGGTATTCAAACGGCACGGGCCAATGGCCGCCGCCTCGTCGTTGCGTATAATTAGTTTGTGCGAATCAACGAGTTCGGCGCGGCTTGACAGTTCAGTTACCGGTGCGAAATGTAACGGCATGGCGCACAGTTTCACCGCTTATATCGACGAGGCGGGCGACCCTGGTATCAAAGCCAAGACGCCGGTTGGGGCGTCCGAGTGGTTTGTTGTGTCAGCTGCAGTTGTTAGCACTGAGCGCGATCATGACGTTGTAGACTGGCTCCGCGACATGCGAGAAGCGGTGCGCATGCAGCAGCGGCAGACGTTGCATTATCGCAATCTCAGCCAGAGCAACCGTCACCGTGTTTGCCGCATGCTTTCGACGAAGCACGTCCGGCTATTCACGGTAGCCAGTCACAAGACAAATATGCGTGGGCGCCGGAATCACAGGATCGGCAAGCCTTTGGGCAAGGACGAGTTTTATAACTGGTGCCTGCGATTGCTACTCGAGAGGGTCACATCATGGTGTTCTCGTCGAGCCGTGCTGGAGGGTTTGGAGAACCGCAGCGCACGCATCGTATTCAGCGAACGCGGTGGCCACGATTACCATCATCTCAAGGCGTATCTAGATCTGCTCGAGGCGCAGGCGGTATCAGGGCATGGAGTGAAACTAGCTCGTGAGATCGTGCCTGGTGTCATCACACCGGACCTGGTGGAGGTGCAACGACACGACACCCTTGCCGGTTTGCAACTTGCCGATATTGCCGCCAGTGCCTTCTTCCAAGCTGCGAACATCCGAACTGCTGAGGACCTAGAGCCGGCCTTCGCCCTCCAACCGCGCGTTGCCCGGGATTTGCGTGCACGATCCGCGGCCGATTTCGGCTTGTTGCGGCTACCATTTAAGCAGCACGGCGAAATACCAGAGGTATCTCGGCCGCTGTTCGAGAAGTTCGGTTATTCTTGGGAATGATTGACGGGCCCCGGCCTTCGTTCACCAACCAGTGGGCAGGTCACTATCCGCGAGCAACCATCTGATTGACTGCCGTCACGCGCTTTGGCGATCGGGCAAAAGGGTGTTCCGGCGCATCCCGTCGAATATTATGTTACTCGCCGGAGTCAGGCTCTTCAATGTCACGGCGCATCGTCTGAATCATCTCGTCCCACGAACGAGTCGGCCTGACTCGTTTGGAATGCCGGTATGGGCGATTCGATCACGCTCTTACGATGCAATTGGGCTCGGCCTGGTTAGGCGCAGAGGCTTGTCACCCTCTGGTGCATCGCAATCCTGGTGACAGCCAAGCGATCAAATTCGCGTAACGCGGCTTTGAGGTCACCACCACTGAACCGAGCGTGGACGGCAGCAGCGATGACGCGCTCTTCCTCCCGATCGAGTTCCTCGATCGGATCCTGTTCCATACCGATTTTCATTGGCGGGGGCTCCTTATAGAGGTGGGGTAACACGGCTATGGAAACGCACCAACATCAATTTCCGGCTCGCTCGAAGGCCGCTGCCATCAATCCTGTCATTCGAGCGATCAGGCGAACGGTATCGACCGTTTGGACTTGGCGGTTGCCCGGATCGCGTCGAAAGCGACCAATCCGGTCTGTTGACGCTGCAACCAGCCCCCAAACTCTACGGTCGGCACCCAGCCGGATCGGTATGACCGCCATCGACCTGTAGCGATCTGCGTCATATTCGCGCCGGCATCCCGGCGGGACAGGGTAGTCAGCGGCGACCCTCGGTTCGTGACAGTCTTCGATTATTGTATCCCGATTACTGACCCAAGCCGCGCCGACGAAGCCTTCATTGCGCCGCCAGCTCCGGGGTTGACGCCGCTCATCAAGCTTTTCTGCCCGTAAGGCAGCTATGCGGTTGAGTATTTCACCATCACCGTCCCCGTTATTATCAGCCTCGACACGGAAAATGGAGATTGCCCATGCTTCACCGGTTTCAAATCCGATGGATGAAATAAGATACCTCCCAGCGAGGTCGATCATCCCCTGCGCGGCCCCGAGCGCATCCGCTTCCGGTATAAGGAGGGTCTGTTCTAAAGCTTCTCTCATTGTGCGATTCGCGTCGATGAGTTCGAGCCGTCGACGGTCAAGAGCCCCTAATCCTTCCAGCCGAATCGTAAGCCCGTCGCGTTCGTCCAAGAATTGCTGTGCCTGCCCTTCCAAGGCTGCCGCCCGTGCAAGAAGCTCTGGCGCCTCATCTTGAATAATTAGGAGAGCAAGTCCGCCTAAGAAAACTACGGCCGCACCGAAACATACGAGAAGCCCTTTCAGCGTCAGTATGCCTGAGCCGAGTGCTGGTACCATAGGTCCTTCCATCCCACCGCCGATACCGGATACCAGTGCTCCGCCAAGCACGCAGCCAACATTTATCCATTTTTGAAACCGGCGAACACGCCGCACCCAGCCGATGCCGGTAGACATCATATTATCACGATGGATTCGGAGCGATAATCGTTCGTCAGGCATCAGGTATCGTCGAAGAGAATGACCCTAGTTACAAGCACGAAGATACTGCGCAGACCCCTACTGCGGATACGAACATTGTCTTGGCAATTGCCTGCCTCAGGGCGTCGCGCGGTACTGGCACGTCGACTGACACGTAACCTTGGTTCGCTGCTCTGTGCGTGCCGTATAGCCCGATCCATCACCGGTTATACTGGCGCTAGGCGCGCGGCAATGCGGGCACCGGTAACAGCATACGCGTAGCCGTCGGTGTAGAGGCATAGGCAACTGGCGCATGCCAAGGGCTTCTGTACCGAGCCGTGCAAACGGTGTGTCTCGTCGACCGTGAACGTCCGCCCGCAGGCTAAGCTCAGCAGCCGTTCAATCCGGCGTTGCTAGCATTCCTACTTGGCCACGTTGAGACGACTGCTGACGTGCACGGACACATGCTATCCGCTGCGGGTCCTCCTGCGTCCTACGACGTGCTGGCGCGGAACGCGGAGTCCCTGTTTCCAACCCATTCCAAACCAGCGTCAGAGCAATATGCGGAAATTCGCACGCTAGACCCGTATGCTGTTACAGGGTCAGGGGCCTGTAACATGACCTGTAACGCGGAAACCCGCAGAAAACCGCCATTGTTACAGCGTTACAGGTGTTACAGGGGTCTAATAGATAGTGGTGAATTGATGGGGTGAGGTGCGACCTAGGTTGAGACCGTGGGTGGTATCGCGGGGAAGCCGTGACACGACAGACTATGGCGATCGACCTGTAACATGTAACACCTGTAACAATGGCAGATTTCTGCGGGTTTTGCCGTTACAGGGTGGTGACGATTTCTGCAAAACAGGCTGTAATCCGGTGTGCACTCGAGAAAGTCATGCCTTTCGCCAGCTTTTCGGGAGTTTAAGCGCGTTCACGGAATAGCCGGAATTGGTGGAAACCAGCCAGGCCGCTTTCGGGTGAACCACTGGCTAAGCGGACGTTCGTTCATACGGTACGACGGGGCGGCTAGGCTGTCGGGCAGAAGCTTTATGTCAGCATCTGGCCAGATCTGCCGCTCAGCAAGCCGCGAGGGAACGGCAGGAAAGTCCTACTTCGCCCCAATCAAGCAACCGGCGGTAGTCGACCAGATTCAGCCGTTCGGCGGCGGCCGGCCTGACGGCAGCTTACGCTACAGCCTGTCGCTGATGGTCAAAAGATGTCCGGCTGCAGCGCCTCCGCACCCGGAAGATCAAAACCGCCTCCAAGGCGACCTTCGCCAGCAACCCATGCGTGATTGCTCAATGGTTTCGATTGGCTACTAACGAGCGGGAGCTCGCGAAATTGGTGCAGGCTCCATCACTTATTCCCGGGGGCGCATGACACCGCACGACTTCCTGAAGAAATGGCGCAATGTCGAGCTGAAGGAGCGATCGGCCTCCCAAAGCCATTTCAACGACGTGTGCGCGCTGCTCGGCATCGAAGATCCGGTATCGGCGGACCCCAAGGGCGAATGGTTTACGTTCGAAAAGGGCGCCAATAAGACGAGCGGCGGCAACGGCTGGGCCGATGTGTGGCGGCGCGAATGCTTCGGCTGGGAATATAAGGGCCGGCACGCCAATCTCGACAAGGCCTACGCCCAGCTTCTCCAATATTCGGTGGCGCTCGAAAATCCGCCGCTGCTGATCACTTCGGACATGAACCGGATCGTGATCCGCACCAACTGGACCAACAGCGTCCAAGAGACGCACGAGATCGCGCTGGAAGACCTGACCGATGGCGCAGTGCGCGATCGGCTCAAGGCGGCGTTCACCGATCCCAAGCAGTTCAAGCCAGCCAAGTCGCGCCAGGAACTGACCGAGGAGACCGCGCGCGAGTTCGTGGCCATTGCCCAGCGGCTGCGCGACCGGCGCCACGAGCCGCACCGCGTGGCCCATTTCGTCAACCAGCTTGTCTTCTGCATGTTTGCCGAGGATGTCGGGCTGCTCCCCGACGATATGTTCACCAAGATGCTGAGCGCCAGCAAGGCGCGGCCCGAAAGATTCGAAGGCAATGCCGCCAAGCTGTTCGGCGCGATGGCGACCGGTGGCGACATCGATTTCACACCGATCGACTGGTTCAACGGCGGGCTCTTTACCGACAACAGCGTGCTCCCGGTCGATGGCGAGGATATCGACCAGCTACTCGCCGCCGCCCGGCGGGACTGGTCGCAGATCGACCCGTCGATCCTCGGCACGCTGTTCGAACGCGGACTGGACCCGGCCAAGCGCAGCCAGCTGGGCGCGCATTACACTGATCGCGACAAGATCATGATGATCGTTCGCCCGGTTGTCATCGAACCGCTGGAGGCTGAATGGGCCGAGGCACTGGCAAAGATCACCGCGCTGATCGAAAAGGCACCCAAGCGCACTGCCGAAAAGCTGCTGACACCGGCGGAACGCGGGCGGGCGACGCGGATGCTGGCAGAGGCGACGGCGATCCATTCGGCGTTCATCGAGCGGCTGGCCAATTTCCGCGTGCTCGATCCCGCCTGCGGATCGGGCAATTTCCTCTATGTCGCGCTCAAGGCGCTAAAAGATATCGAGCACCGCGCCAATCTGGACGCCGAGGCGCTGGGCCTGCCGCGCGGCTTTCCCCGCGTCGGACCGGAATGCGTGCTGGGGATCGAGCTTAATCCCTATGCCGCCGAACTGGCGCGGGTGAGCGTGTGGATCGGCGAAATCCAGTGGATGCGGCGCAATGGCTTTGACGCGGCCAAGAACCCGATCCTGCGACCGCTGGATACGATCGAGTGTCGCGATGCTGTGCTGAACGCGGATGGCACGCGGGCGGAATGGCCGGAAGCGGACGTCGTGGTGGGGAATCCGCCGTTTCTTGGCAACAAGAAGATGATCGGCGAGCTGGGCGAAGATTACACGTTGGCACTGCGCAAGGCGTGGCCGGACGTGCCGGGCGGGGTCGATTTGGTTTGCTACTGGTTCGCGAAGGCGTGGGCGATGATCGAGAGCGCTCGATTGCAGCGCGCCGGGCTAGTCAGCACCAACAGCATCCGGGGCGGTGCCAATCGGGAAGCTCTAAAGCCAATCGTCGAACATGGCAGCATCTTCGATGCCTATAGTGACGAGGGGTGGACCGTCGATGGTGCAGCGGTCCGCGTCTCGCTGGTATGCTTTTCAAAGCAACCTAGTGGAGGGGCGAAGCTCAACGGGAAAATGATCAGCAGAATCTATTCTGACTTAGCTGAGCTAGGCAGTGGAGCTGATCTCACTTCTGCGGCCCGCCTTTCGGAAGATCGCGGCGTGGCGTTTCAGGGACCCGTGAAGGTTGGACCATTTGACGTTGAAGGCTCGCTGGCGCGGACCTGGCTGCAGGCGCCGGTGAACCCCAATCAGCGATATAACAGCGATGTCGTTCGACCGCTGTTGAACGGGATGGATATCACTCGGCGCGCATCCGATCGATGGATTGTTGATTTCGGCATTCTGGACGTAGCTCACGCTGCGATGTACGAGGCGCCGTTCCAGCACATTCTAGCGGCAGTGAAGCCGCTGAGAGATGAGAATCGCAGGGAGAAGCGCCGACTATTTTGGTGGCAACACGGTGAAACCGTCCCTGGTATCAGACGTGCGGTAACAGGCCAAAGCCGAGCTATTTTTACGCCACGAGTTGCTAAGTACCGGCTTTTCATCTGGGCGGCTTCCACAGTTATCCCGGACTCGGCCGTCGTAATCTTAGCTCGCGACGACGACACCAGCTTCGGTATCCTTCACTCGCGCTTCCACGAACTCTGGTCGCTGCGCATGGGCACCTCGCTGGAGGACCGGCCTCGCTACACCCCTCAACCACCTTCGAGACCTTCCCCTTTCCCGAAGGCCTGAGCCCTAACATCCCCGCTGTCGAATACGCCGACGATCCCCGCTCCCAGGCGATCGCCGCCGCCGCCGCGCGGCTGAACGAGCTGCGCGAAAACTGGCTCAATCCCGCCGATCTGGTGGTCCACGAGCCCGAAGTGGTGCCCGGCTATCCCGATCGCATCCTGCCCAAAGACGAGGCCGCGGCGAAGGAGCTGAAGAAGCGGACGCTGACCAATCTCTACAATGCCCGCCCCCAATGGTTGGCGAACGCGCACGCGGCGCTCGATGCGGCGGTGGCCGATGCCTATGGCTGGAGCGAGGACTGGCGCGCCGGCCGGCTGGACGAGGACGAAATCCTCGCCCGCCTGTTTGCGCTGAACCAAAGTCGTTCGGCTGCGAAAAAGTAACGCCAGCTAGTCGCAATTGGAAGCTAAGCTGAACGTCGGCTCCCCCACATTAGCGGACGTTCGACATACTGCTCTGGAGCGGCAGATATGTTCCACTTCTCGCCATTCAACGCGTTACCGTCGGGGCAGGTGTGCCTACATGAACAAACGACCGGAGTTGGGAATAGGGCATTGGCCGGTGAATGGCCGAAAGTGGGTCGGTAGCGGACATTCGACGCGATCGGCTCCGGAACGTCCGGAAAGGGAAAGAAAGCGGACCGAGCGCTACAGGAAAGGCAGGTTGCGTTAGCGAACGCCGCCTGGCGCCGTTGGGAAGCGCTTGCGAAGGAAGAATGTCTTCTGACCTACGGGATAGTCGTCTAAGGTGCCGAATACCTCGAAGCCTAACTTCTCATAGAACCCGCGAGCCTGAAACTCGGAAGTATTAAGCCACACGCCGACGCAGTCGTTGGCGTGGGCAATCTCCTCGGCCCGTTCCATGAGAGTCTTCCCATAACTCTTGCCCCGATATTCTTCTGGGACGGCTAGAAGTTCCACGAAGAGCCAATCATAGGCGCATTCGCCCCTAGGCCGCCGACATGATTGCCGGCCTCGTCAGCCAGAAGCAGGGCAACGGGACGGATGCGTGGGTCGCCTGCCCGCGCCGTATTATAAGCCCGCAAAGGCCGGAGAACCGCCTTCCGGTCGGCTTCCGAAGGGTTCTCGCGAGTAACGACGTGTAGGGTCATGATGGGACCATACGGCGCATTTTTTCGATTTCAACGCCGGCTTTCGGCGCAGATTATGGCGTGGTCAGGTTTGGCATCATCGTCATGAACAGATGTCTGCCTTTGATACCGCGAATTGCCCACCGAAACGTCCGGTGTGGGCGGAAATGACGACTACCGCCCGATTGCCTTATCCATTCTAAGTCGTGCACTGGCAGCTGTTTCACACCCATCGCCCGCATCATAAGGACAGGGTGGTAACGGGTGGGGTGCATCAGGAACCTGAATAGGCTGGGCTGCGGAACCACGAATTGCAGTGAGTAGACTTTTCGGAGCCAATATCTCTACCGGCCCAATACCTCGTATGGTCATGACAGATCGCGTGGGATCGTTATGCGTTTGCGCAATGCCCGGTTGCGGTAGAGCAACAGCTATGACTGCCAAGGTCGATATCCGATACAGCACGCGGTTTCTCCCGAGATATCGCCATCGTACTACACTACTGAAGCTTTATCGTCCGCGGAGATCGGCTAACCCATATTCGATGCAAAGCATCTAAATTTCGCATCCAGAAAGATCGCGGCGATGAACGGAAGTCCGTTTCCGAGATTGCGAGCTGCCGATCGGAACGACTGTTATTGAGCGTTTTAAACCGCTCGCCGATCGCACTCCGACTGGCAGGTCTTCCGGCGGCAGGTCACGGCGACGTCCCCACGTCGCGAGCAATGACACGCTGTAAGCCATATTCCCGGTTATACCGGCGAGCCTTCTTTTCGACTGTCCACCCAGGTACCTTACGCATCGCGCGACCCAGCATCTGCGCGGTCTGCTGATTGTACAGCCCGCGGTCCTTCTTCAGGCATTCGACCCAGATCTCGAGCAAGCATGTCTCGTTTCGAACGATAGCTTTGCCGGTAGCGTCCCGGTCGTCATCAACGCTGCCGCTCATGATCGGGGTGTCCAGCCATGCGCCGATCTGACCCGCTTGAGCCTCATCCGCGCTTTCCACCTGCGCAGATTCCTGGTGCTGAACTGCGATCGCCTGCGCGGCCTCACCAGTCAGATAGAGCGGCAGGTCGCCGACCGGCTGCTCCAGTCTCATTGCGCGATACAGCACCACGGCCTCGGCCCAGAGCTGATCGACTTCAGCGCGCAGCCGATCGATATCGATCGATTCGACATGGCAGCCGATGGGCCAAAAACGACGGTTGCCAGTATCGTCCTTCAGGAACTTAAAATCGTTGGTCGAGCCGCAAAAAATGGATTGCCGGCGATATTCCTGGGCACGTTTTGCGTACGCAAGGCGAACCTTGTCTGTTTGGCGGCTGACGAACCCCTTGATGTGTCGGACGTCGGCGCGGGTAAATCCGGCCAGCTCGGGGATCTCGAGTATCCAAGCCTTCTGCATCGCTTCGACCATGGCGCGTGTGTCCGTCATGTCTCCCTCGAGCTCGGCGGCCCAATTCTTAGCGAGTGTGCTGATGAAGGTGGACTTCCGCTTCCCCTGCAGGCCCTGCAGGATCACGACATAGTCCCACTTGCAGCCGGGCTCGAATATACGCGCGACGCCGGCGGTCATCATTAGCCGTGCGATGTCGCGGCCGTAGGCGTCGTCAGGTGCGCCCAGGTAGTCGATGAACAGCCGATCGACTCGCGGCGTGCCGTCCCACTGCTGCGCGGACAGGTATTCGCGCACCGGGTGAAAGCAGTTCTTGCGGCCGACGATGTTGATGGCTGCTCGTAGATCGCGATCCGGCACCTTGATGCCGTACCCGCCTTGCGTTTTTGGCGCTTCGATCATCGCGCGGATCAGATCGTCCTTTTCCTCAGTCCAGAAATCGCCATTGGCGCGGTCTCGCAGCGTCCAGATGGGGCCCGACAACTGCACAAATGGCTTCGCCTGGTTCTTGCGGTTCGGGGATCGGAGGCCGGGCGTACCCCGCTGAACGATCTCCTGGCTAAATTCGTTGAACGCCGTCACACCGGCTGTCCGCTTATCGTTTTCTACGATCAGCCGCAGGTTATGCAGGTTGGGTTCGATGCTGCCTTTCTCGCTGATGGCCAGCAGCGTTTTCCAGTCCAACGCCGTATCTGTGAGCCCAATATCAAAAACGGCGTCGTCGAACTTAATCGTCGGCGTGGGCTCCTTCAGGAGGTCGTCGACGTCACTGACGTCGCTGGTGCCTTCCGACTCGTCATCCGGCAGATCGTCGAGTTCGGCTATCTGCGCGGCTCGCAACGCGTCGAAATACCACTCGCGAACGGTCAGCATGGTAACGGGTTTGCCGCGGTATTTACCGAACGAGCGCCATTTGATCCGACGCATTTCGCGGATTTGCGCCTCCCCAGTGAATTTCTTCGAGCGACGCGTGTGCTGCAGCCAGAGGTCGAACCCCTCCTGCGACCCGCCAAACTGGTGGTGCAGCGCCTGGCCGAGTTCGGATCCAATCGTCATAGTGGAGATCGGACACCGGAATTAGGCCGAGTTCCCGTTCCAACTGTCCGGGGTCAAATGTCGCGGGGGGGATTGTTTCAAACGGAAATGTGCGAGCGTCAACGGCGCCCAACGTTTCAATGAGGTCTGCGGCGATCCAAGGCTGCTCAAACCGATCGAACTCGAACGGCCGGACCCATTCGTATGGCTTGCCTGTGACAGGATGAATAGACGGCGCTAGCACCAGTTGCTTGCCCGTTCCAAATAGCTCAATTTCCCAGTCGTTGGACCATCCGCCGTCTGCGCGACGATGCTTGCCTTCCGATCGTGCCAGGAGCTTGGACCCGAATGGCCTGTCAGTGACAAAATAGTGGTGGCGTGATGCGCCATCGCTGCCGGAGCGCACTTCCGGCAAATCAGCGCGAGCGACACCGGGGAACAATGTGGCGAATGCCGCCCACGCCTCGTCAGCGAGTTCAGGGATGCGGATGTCGATGTCGATGGCGTGGAGGAAACCCCCGCTAGCCAGCGCAGACGGTTGGCCGAGGCGGACCCCGACATTGTTACCGGCCTCGTACGAGGCGCTTAGACTTTCAACAGTTGCCACCGGCGCGTCAGGCCAACCGATTCCATATGCCGGCTGCTTGGAAGACGGTTTAAGCCAGTGAATAGCAAAGCCTGCTTGAACAAGTTCGCCAACTTGGTCGAGGATTGTTTTGTTTGCAGGGCATGAAGACGAGACAAGAGAAAGACGTTTCCGGGCAATGGACATAATACAACGAAGCCTTGTGTTGGCCCCAAAATCTGCTATGTATTCCGTGTCGAGCGGATTCGCAGAATCCAGGGAGCCCGAAGCGTGGTGATCGCTTCGGGCTTTCTGTTTTTAAGCGGCGGGCGTAATTACCGGCGATAGGTTTGGCAGGTCGAGTAAGCGGTCTCGCTGCTGAGCCGTTAGCCCGGCAAGGCCGCCGGTCAGAACAAACCTTACATCCTCACCGTCGACGAGGATGTTCAGCTTTGCCGCTCGGGCCGCCCTCCATCCGATGCAGCGACTAATTCGCTGCCGTGTAGCCGTTTCGACTTTACCGACCTGCTGGGCGATCGCGGTGTCCATGCCTTCAGCGCGAAGTTCTGCGATCCGGCGCTGCTGCCACAGCGGCCAGGGGATCATGCGCCGCGGCCTCACTGCGCACCCGCTTCGTCAGCAACGCACTGCAGTCGTGCAGACTTCGCGAGCGCCATCGCGCTTGATGCCCTCGAAGTCGTCGAGGCTTGAGCTGGGGCTGTGCCTTCCTTGGAAGATGCTGGCGGCTGCTTTCGGTGTTGGCCTTGCACACTTGGCAAGGCTCCGGCGAAACCCTGCAGCCCCAATGAGCCGCCAAGCGCGAGCAGCGTGGCCGGATCGGTCTTCATTTGCTGGGTCACTGTGCGACCTCCTGAATTTCTGCTTCGATCTCGAGCTGACGTCTCAGCGTAGCCGGCCCAGTCCCAGGCGCCACGCCCGGCACCGACGTCGCAAAAGACGTTGCGCCCCTCGGTAGAACGCATCGCAGCGCACAAGGCTGAAGCGTTGCCTTGGCCGTGTTCCATTCCAGGCCTGCTTTGGAGGCGCAGCACGGCATCTTCCGCGGCGGCAAGGCTGGCTAGCGCGCGTCCGAATACCGCGCCGGCCGCTTTTGCAGCCTCAAGCAGTGGTGGTACCAGTTCAGATCTGATGTGCTGCCCCTGAAGACGTCTGCGCGCAGCGATTGCGTTTTCCGCATCCTGCCGAGCACCTGGCAGCTGCTTGTCGACAAAATTGATAATGCGGACGCATGCGGCCTGCGCCTCGATAAGCTCGGCCCGTTTCCTCTCGGAAAGCTGTTCGTGAGGCCGCGGCAGCTCCAGAACGTCGGCCTCCACGTTGACCCGCCGTGCTGCGTCATCGGCCGTGATGGCCAGTGCGCTGGCATCGTATTGCGTCTTTGCCGTAGCGCGCTTGGCCTGCAGGTTTGCGACCTGTTCTTGAGGAGATGCCATTAGCGGTCTCCCTGCGCGGCGGCTCGAGAGGCGATGACTGCGTCAAGCCACGGCCGCGGCACCCCGGAGGCGCCGTTGTAGCCTCTACCGATCTTGATGGGATACGGCAGGTCGCCTTTACTCGCCAATGCGTAATACTGCTTCTTGCTATAGCTTATGTATTCTGCGGCCTTCAACGGCGTTAGCAAGGGGCCAGATGCAGGAATTCCATCCCAAGGGCGAATAGGCTGGTTATTATCCACGGCGCGACTCCATCTCGTTTGGTGCGATGTGGACACATACCATCTTTCTTTACGGACTCGTAATTTCGGAGGGCAATTCAACTTTGAGTTGAATCGGATATAGAAACGAACTCCAGTCTCTCATCAGATCTGCTCGTCTCTGTAGTGCTGCGCCGCGCCGATATGCCTTTCGGACCTTTGATCCAATCTCGTGTGCCAGCGCCTCTTCTGAAACTTCATCAGCGTGCGTGGTTTCATTCGCCGACCAGTCCTTAAACGCGGAGCGGAAGCCGTGTGATGTGACGTGGTTCATTCCCATCCTGCGCAACAGCATGAGCAACGACATTCCTGACAGGGGTGCCGACGGCCGCCCGCTGTGGAAGATGAAGCCGTCTGCCTTTTTCGGTTTGATCGATTGCAGAAGCTCTAGAGCTTGCCGGGAGAGCATGACTGTATGGGGGCGGCTAGTCTTCATTCGGGCGGCGGGGACAGTCCATTCCGATCCGGTGATTTCCTCCCACCGTGCGCCAAGCACTTCGCCTGTCCGAGCCGCGCACAGGATGAGGAATGTCATCGCTCGTGCCGACATGGCGCTACGCTTCTCTAGTTCCTGCATAAATACTGGCAGTTCGGCGTAGGGCATGGCTGCATGGTGACCTCGCGACAGCGTCACCTTTTTGGCAGGAGCACATCCAAGTGTCCTCGCCACTGCGCTGGGTTGACCACGTCCGCCGGCCGCAACCCTAAAGCCTTCGCTGCGGAGATTACGCGTTCGATCTCGACCGCGAACTCGGTTGGCGGTTTCCGGCTTGGTCAGCCAAATCGGTTGAAGGCATTCTACTACATCCTGCGTCGAAACGGCGGCTATAGGAATGTCTTGCAGCCTGGCGGCATGTTCTCGGAGACTGTTGCGCCATTGCTGCCGGTGTTTTGGGTTTCGCCAACCAGCCTCGACGTTATCGATATACGTTTCGGCGAAGGCGCCAAACGTTTCGACTCGCTCCGCTTGCCGTAGGGCTTGACGTTCGGCTTTCCTTACCTCGATCGGGTTCCGGCCTGCTGCCAGATGGCTACGTGCTTCACGAGCAGACTCCCTAGCTGTCGCCAAGGATACGCTTTTGAACGAGCCGAGGCCCATTTCTCTGCGGCGCTTGTCCCACGAGTATATGAAAACCCAGCTGCGGCCTCCATTTTTGACCTGGAGGTATAGGCCGTCACCATCCGCATGCAGGCCGGTCGAAGTTATTAGCTGTGCCGTACGGGCATTCAGCTGAAACGATGTCTTGCTCATGTACCCTAACGCCTACCCCACTCGCGATAGGTGTCTATATCATCCCCAACTCAGATCACCGAATCCTGGCGTTTTCAACAAATGCTTGAATTAGCGGAATATTATGAGGGGTGGGGGGTCCAAACCGCACTACTTCAGACTACGGTTCGAATCCCACCCTCTCCGCCATTTAACATCAGTCCAGCAATGACTTACCCTTCGGGGTGCAGCGATTTCGTTCGCTCGGCGGCGCACCGGGACACAGGCGGCTGCTGCATCCCGGCGCGCGTCGTCCATCTCAGAACGCGGCGGAGAGTCCGGCAAACGCGATGACGCTGTCGCGATCGTCGCGCAGCGCATAGCCCGAGACGCCGCCACGAAGCGAAAGCGCGCCCGCGATCTGGCCGTCGACGCCCATCGCATAGCTCATATAGTTTCGATCGGCCCGCTCGACGCCGCTGGTGAAGCTGATCGGTGCCCCGGCGGGCGTCATCACGAGCATGCGCGGATCGTCGTCGAATTCACGCTCATAGCCAGCGCGCGCGAAGACGCGTACCGGCTGCCCCGGCGTCGAGCGGACGACCGCGCCGAAGCGACCGGTCAGGCTCTCGATCTCCTGCTTGCCAAAGCTTGCCGACGTCGAAAGCCCGCCGCTCTCCGCGTAGCCCGCGATGCGGACCCGGTCATATTGAACCGCAACGTCCGGTCCGAACGCGATACCGCCGCGCGAGACGAGGTCGAAGGCGGCGGTGACTCGCCCCGCGACGTAGTTGCCGTCGGTCTCGCCATCATGCGAGCGGATCGCCGGTCCGAGCTGCACCGTGCGGCGGATCCGGCGATAGTCGATCTCGCCGTACGAGCCGTCGGCGAGCAGGCGGACGGGGCCCAGTTCACCACGCGCATAGCCGCTCGCCGACCAGGCGCGGGGCTTGTAGCTGCCTGCGCCCGACTGGAAGTCGCCCTTGCCGTCCGAATATCCCCCGGCGATGCCGATTCCCGAGGCGTCGCCGATCGCGAGGTCGGCACCCATCGTCCCGCTGAACCCGCGTTCGTTCAGCCCGACGCGCTGCGCCGAATTGCCGCTCGAATAATAATGATAGGCGGCACCGCCGAAGATCGACAGCCCGCGTCCGACGCGCTGCGAACCGCCACGCTCGGGGCCTTCGAGCAGGTCGCGTTGGGCCCTGAACATCGCCTGCGCGGCATAGCCGAGCCCGGCGATCTGTTCGGGCGCCTTGACGAGGCTTGCAACCGCCTGCCCCTGGATCCGCTGCGTGATGCCCGCGGGGTGGACGCTGTCGGCGAGGATGTAGGTTTCGTTCGCGTTGGGCGATACGAGTGTCGACCGCGTGCAGGCGAGCGACGACGGCACGGTGCAGGCGACACCCGTGATATTGGTATAGCCATAGGTCGACGGGCTGGTGACGAGTTCGTTGAACAGGCGATCGGTGTCGAAATACAGCGCGTTGACGTTCGCGGCCGCGAGCGCGGCGGCATAGGTCCGGTTGAACAGCTGGATTCCCGCGGCACCGCCGGACTGGACCGCGAGCGTGACGATGCGCGTCGCGCCCGACGTCTGCAGGCGCGACACCTGCGCGGCGAGCTGCGTCGCGGCGGTCGTCAGCGTCGCGTTGTTCGTGCTGCCCGCCGCCTGAAACGCGAAATAGTCGTTACCACCGCCCTGGATATAGACGAGGTCACGCGGCCCGAAGCTGCCGCCCGCTGCGAGGAAGTTGCCGATCTGCGTGGTGATCGGAATCGACAGCGCGTTCGCCGCGGTCACGCGCGCGCCACCAACCGCATAGTTCGTCCCGCCCTTGCCATAGACGGGGTCGAGCGGGAGCCCGAGTCGCGCGGCAAGGACTTCGGGGGCGACCGGGTCGGGGTTGGTCGTGAAGCTGCCCGCATCGCGCGCGAGCCGTGGATCGAGCGTCAGATAGTAACCGCCATCGGCGAGGCTGTCGCCGAACACGATCATACGGTCGACAGGGTCGCCCGCGCTCGCCGTGCCGGCGGTCTGTGCGTGAGCAGGGCTGGCGGCCGATAGAATCGAGCCGAGCAGCAGCGCGACTGCGTAAGTGCTTTTCATGATGCCTCTCCTGGCGGCGAGGGATCACTGTCCATCGCTCGGGCGACAGTGTTGGGTCCGGCGCGGTCCTTCGTCAAGCGGTCGCATTTTCACGACGGTGGGTAATTGCAGCACTTTACGAGGCGCATGCGGGTTGGCGGCGGGCAGGGCTTTGCTATGGGCGGCCGGCGGGTTTCGCGTCGAGGCGCGCAAGGAGGCGAAGATGACCGGTGGAGCTCAGACAATGCAGGCACGGCTTATCGAGATCGCCAAGCAGGGCGACATCGCGTGGTTCGCGGCAAACCCCGATCGTCGTATCCGCATCCGCCAGGCCGTGGCGCAGGAATTCGCCGACGACATCGGCGCCTCGCCGGTCGGCATGATCTGGTTCGCGCTGGTGCTCGAAGCACAGCCGGGCGCGCGGATCCGCCAGCCGATCGCGCTGCCGATCGGCTTCGCGATCGACGACATGGACGACGCAGCCCTGTTCAGCCTGTTCCAGCGGGCAGCACCTGCAGATGCCAAAGCGCTGCTGTCGCGGCTGCGCACGACGAAACTGCCGAACGCCTGAATCCGAACGCCAGCTGCTGCATCCGATTGCCGGGAGCAGCGCTGGACGCCAATCCCGCATGTGCAAATCAGGCTGACACGCCGTCGGCGGCATCGTAAGCGCGGGTGATGCTTTACCGATCGCGAGTTATCCTGCCGTTCGTCTGCCTGATCCTGTCATCAGGATGCGATCGGCCCCCGACATCTGCGACGGACCGGAACGTCGCCAAGCAGGATCCCCTCGTGCAGGATCTCGACCGTCTCGAGGCGGGGGTGCGGATCGCAGCGGCGAACAAACGTATCGACGAGCTCGAGCGACAGGTCGGGGCGTTGCAGGCGACGCCAGAGAAGCTCGATCTGGATCTACTCACCCGTCGCGTTGAGGTACTCGAGGTCAAGGCCAATGGCAGCACCTCCGACCTGACCGAATCCTCAGTCAGTGATACCAGCGGCACGAGCAGAAGCTCGCTATCGGCGGCGCCGACGTCCGAGCGCGCTGCGACCCCCGCCAAACGCAAGCCGGCGCCGACGCCTCCCGACGCCAAGGCGCGACCACGGCTGGCGACGCCGGACGAGATCAAGGATTTCACCAACCGTAACTGACCGTCGAGGCTGGTTGATGATGGGGCCAGCGGACCGGAGCGACCTGACGCCCCGCGCGCCGCCCTATTGGACGACTGGGTGGGCAGAGCAGCGCTCAAACCCCGCTTGTACCGGGATGTGCACGATATTTTCCTGCCCTGTCGCGCCGTTCAAAACGCTTTTTTAGCCATTCGCCTCTAGATCGGGAGACCAGCAAATGGACCCGCGTGGCTGCCCATCTGCTCGATCGACACGATCAGGTTGCGGTGCTGGGAGCGCGTTATGTCCATCTCGTTTTATAGCGTGGCGAGTAAGCCGGACAATGAGTCCGATCGCGAGAAGGCGATCGCCAGAACCGGTATTCTTGCCGAGCCGCATCAGGAAAAATTTCATTCGATCCTGGACTGCGTGAGAGGGGCTTTGCACGCGCGCGCCGCGGCCATCACGATCGTCTATCAGGACTCGACGTATCTCGTCTCCGCGCTCGGATTCGACGCGGGCATCTACAAGCGATCCTCGTCGCTGTGCGCGCATACGATCCTGTCGCCCGATTCCCTTACCGTCGTGCCCGACACCGCCGCGGACGAACGGTTTGCGGGTAATCCCTATGTCGACACGATCGAAGGCATACGGTTTTACATCGCGGCCCCGCTGCTCGACGAGAATGGCGCGGCACTCGGCGCGCTGTGTGCGTTCGACCAGAAGGCGCGTGAGGTGGTCACGGAGGAGGACAGGGCGATGCTCTGGGAACTCAAGATCAAAGCGGAAGCGATCGTGAACAGCATCAGGGGTGATGGTGAGGAGATCCGGAAGGAGACCCTTGTCGCTCCGACAGGGGTGTCCGAGGCTGAACGGTGAACGTCTACCGGCATATTGCGAGCGATTCCTCGCCCGATCTCAGTGAAAGGCGCTATTCGACCAGGCGGGCCGTCGATCTGGACGTCTTCCTGATAACGCCGCTTGGCGACGCGCATCCCGCCAATATTCAGGACGTGTCGTCGCGCGGTTTCCGGATCCGGTCGGACTATGGAGTCACGATCGGCCGCTTCCTGACGCTCGATATTCCGGGGCTCACGCGGTATTCGGGCTGGGTAGCCTGGTCGTATCTCGGCGAGTTCGGGCTCGAAGCCGCGACCCCGGTTCATAACGACATCGTCGACCATATCGTCACTCTGGGCGAACAGGCGACCGCGGCACCAGGGGCAAATTGCCTGCCCTTTACGATCTGATCTAGGGCAAACGCGAGGCGCGGTATCGCGCTTGGACGCTAGAATTGGAGGCCCGACCGGGAATCGAACCCGGGTGCGAGGATTTGCAGTCCTCTACGTCACCACTCCGCCATCGGGCCTCGATGCGCTGCGGAGGGCGCAGATGCGTGCTTTTACCGGGCGGGTCAACCGCCCGAGCGAAATTTGCGCCTAAAATAACCTCGAAGCCAGTCCGAGAGTGGGATCTGGCCGTCATGGTCGCCGCTTGTCGTGGTGCGCAAGTTGCTGCACTCAGGTGTCAAGATTCTGCGATTAAACGGGGATTCTGGTGAAAACGATCGATGTGAGGGGAGGGACCAACCTTGGCGGCGTGCAGCCGGAGATCTTTGCGATGCCGCCCGGCATGGCGATCCGGTACGACAAACCCTGCGCCGCGCTGACCGACCTCATCACGGGCTATCACGTCTATCGGTCGTCGGGGCCGGAAAGCCTTGGCCAGGTCGACCGTTTCCTGCCCGGTACCGCGAATGTCCGGTTCACGATCGATGCGGGGCCGGTGTCGGTCTCGATCGGGCGCCGAACCTTCGCCGACCTCCCGCCCGCAACGCTGTACGGGCCGACCGGAACCGCGCTGAAGGCGATCACCAATGGCGGGATCATGATCGGGTTCGGCGTCAGCGCGCTTGCCTGGAGCCGGTTGTTCAGACGATCGGCAGGCGACTACTGCAACAAGATCGTGCCCCTGGGCGAGGCGATGGGGCCGATCGCGACCGGACGGTTCATGGATGCGCTGCGGCTTGCCGCGTGTGACGACGAGGTCGCGCCCACGCTCGACGCAATCCTGTGCGACCTGCTCGGGCCACCGCCTGCCGAAGCGGCGCTGATCGGGCAGCTGAGCCACATGATCGGGCGGGACGGATCGCACGACGTCGCGACCGTCGCCGCCGAGCTGGGCATCACCGGCCATGCCCTGCGGCGTATCTCGGTCCGGCATTTCGGGTTCACGCCCAAGATGCTGTTGCGCCGCGCGCGCTTCCTGCGGTCGTTCCTGCGGCTGTTCAGGACCCCCGGGACGGTCGATTATTCGCTGATCGACCCGAGCTATTTCGACATGTCGCATTTCCTCCGCGACGCCGATACGTTTCTCGGGATGACGCCGCGGCGGTTCATGGCGAGCAGCACGCCATTCCTCGACGCAAGCGTCCGCGCGCGCGCCGCCGTGCTCGGCGCGGCGACGCAGGTGCTGCACGTGCCGTCGACGATAGCCCCGATCGGCAGCGGGACGCCGGCGCAGGGACCGCAGGGCGATGCTGCGCCGCGCGGTACGCAACCCGCGCCCGTGTCTGGGGCGCCGGCTGGATCATCGCCCTTGCCCCCGGGCATGATCGAGGCCGCGACGATCGCCGCGATGGCGTCGACGTCGATGCCGACGATGGCAGCCCAGGAGGCTACGCCGCTCGGCCTATCCGACGGCGACACGCCGCCTGCACCCGATCCGGATTGAGGTTGCGGGCGAATTGATGCGATAGCCCGAGGCGGACGTGCTAGGCCGGGGGTGAGGTGTGCCGCAACCATGCGTGCGCCCTCGGCGTCCCGCCCGCGGCATCTTGGTGTCACACGGGCGGGCGGGGCGCCCATCGCTTCTTGTTGAAATCGCCCGGAATCCGCTGCGGACCTCGCGCCACGATCCGGCTTCGTCGGCTTTCGCTGCGATTTTCACCCCGCAGTCGCTTGGCGCAACGGCAGCGGCACGGTACAGCTTGGCCAGCAAACAAGTGTATTGCGCACCTAAAACAGTTGTGCGACAGGATAGGCCATGACGACGATCAGCACCGATACCACCAGCTCCGGCTTCGCAGCGATGCGCCATGCGATGGTCGCCAGCCAGCTTCGTACCAATGCCGTCAACGACCAGCGTGTCGTCGCCGCGATGGCGCGTGTTCCGCGTGAGGATTTCCTGCCGGCGAACGTGCGCAGCATCGCCTATCGCGACACCGCGATCGCGCTCGGGGCGGGGCGTTACGCGAACCTGCCCATGGCGACGGGGCGCTTGCTGACCGAGGCGTATCTCACCGCGACCGACCGGGTGCTCCTGATCGGCGCGGCAAGCGGCTATACCGCGGCGGTGCTGTCGGAAATCGTCGCGTCGGTCGTCGCGGTGGAAAGCGACCCCGCTTTGATCGCCGTCGCGCGCGAGGCGCTGGCCGGCATCGACACGGTCGAACTCGTCGAAGGGCCTCTCAACGAGGGCCATGCGGCAGGCGCGCCGTACGACGTGCTGATCATCGACGGTGCGGTCGAATCGATCCCCGACATGTTGGTGGCGCAGCTTCGATCGGGTGGGCGCGTCGCGGCCGGTCTCGCCGAGCGTGGGCTGACGCGGCTCGCATCGGGGCGCAAGACCGATGGCGGGTTCGCGATGGCGGCGTTCGTCGACGTCGAGTGCGTGGTGCTGCCGGGATTCGCAACTCCCCAACCCTTCAAGTTCTGAGGCACGACCATGCCGCGCGCCGCATCCTTCCGCTTCCTGCTTGCTGGTGTGGCGCTGATCTATAGCGCTGCACCGGTCGATGCGGAGACGTTACGCGAGGCGCTGGCCAAGGCCTACACGACCAACCCGACGATCACCGGACAGCGTGCGACGTTGCGCGCGACCGACGAGAATGTCCCGATCGCGCGCGCGGCCGGACTGCCCGCTGCGAACGCGACCGCGGACTATTCTGAGTTCGTCCTCAACGCGTCCAACTCGTTCGTCGTGCCACAGCGCCAGGGCGTGGCACGCGCCAACGTGTCGATCCCGCTGTATCTCGGGGGGCAGGTCCGCAATTCGGTCGCCGCGGCGAAAATCCGCGTCGAGGCGGGCCGCGCGACGCTGCGCGGGGCCGAGGCCGATCTCTTCACCAACGTCGTCGCCGCCTATATGGACGTGATCCGCGACGAGGCGATCGTCGGGCTGAACACGCAGAACGTCCGCGTTCTCGACGTCAATCTGCAGGCGAGCCGCGACCGGTTCCAGGTCGGCGATCTGACGCGCACCGACGTCGCGCAGTCCGAGGCCCGGCTGGCACTCGCACGCGCGCAGCTGCAGTCGGCGCAGGCGCAGCTGATCTCCAGCCGTGAGGGGTATATCCGGCTCGTCGGCACGCCCGCGGGAACATTGGAGCCGCCGCCGACGCTGCCGCATCTGCCCGACAGCCCGGCGTCGGCGGTGACCGTCGCGATCGAGAACAATCCGGTGCTGATCGCAGCCGCCAAGGAACGCGACGCCACGCGGTACGACATCGGCGTCGCGCGCGCGACGCGCCTGCCACAGATCAACGCGGTCGGCGGGAGCAGCTACACCAATTATCTCGGCTCGATTCCGGCGGTCGGCGGTACGGGCACGACCGGCTCTGTACCGAACGCGAACAAGTCGGTTCAGGCCGGGCTGTCGTTGACGATGCCGCTGTTCCAGGGCGGGCGCCCCGCTGCACAGGTCCGCCAGGCCGAGGCGCTCAATGCGCGCGCGATCGAGAACGTCACCGCCGCAGAACGCAACGTGATCTCGCAGGCGCGCTCGGCCTTTGCGGTCTGGCGGTCGTCGGAGCAGGTGATCCAGTCGTCCGAGACCGCGGTGAACGCGAACAAGCTCAGCCTCGAGGGCGTGCGCGCGGAAAACAGCGTCGGCACGCGAACGATCCTCGACATCCTCAACGCCGAGCAGGAGCTGCTCAACAGCCAGGTCACGCTCGTGACCGCGCGCCGCGACGCCTATGTCGCGGGCTTCGCGCTGCTGGCGGCGATGGGGCAGGCCGAGGCGCGCGATCTCGGTCTGGACGGCGGCGTTCTCTACGACCCGGTCGTCAATTATGACCGCGTCCACAAGAAGATCTGGGATTTCGGCGGCGATGGCCAGGCGCTGCCGGTGGCGACGCGCACCGTCCAGTCGCCCACGCAGACCGCCGATGTGCGGCGTGAACTTGATCCGTTGCTCGACAGTCCGGTTGACAGGAACCCGGCATTGACGACAGGTAGGGACGCGCCGAGCCGCCAATAGGGGCGGGACCGGCCATGGGGTTTGGGATGGTCCGGATGGGGGATATCAGCGCGGAGCCGTCGATGGAGGAAATCCTCTCGTCGATCAAACGGATCATCGCCGAAGAGGGCGATGGCATGCCGAGCCGCCAGCGGCGTCCGGCGCGCACGATGCAGGCATCACCGTCGGTCGACTATGACGACGAGATCGACGACGACGAAATTCTCGAACTGAGCGACCCGATGCCGATGGTAGACCGTACGCCCCGCCCGCCGAAATCGCCGGTGCTGACGTCGGTGGATCCGGTGCCCGAACCGCGGCACGCCGAGCCACGTCACGTTGAGCCACGGCCGGCCGCGCCTCGCCCGCAGGCGCAGCAGGCCCCGGTTCCGGAAGAGCCCGCCGAGCCGATCGTGTCGCGCGAAACTGCTGCTGCAACGCGCGCGCCGCTCGAGGCGTTGACGCGCATGATGGTGAAGCCCGATGCAAACAGTGACGGTACGCTCGAAGGGCTGGTCCGCGAGATGCTGCGGCCGATGCTGCGCGAGTGGATCGATGCGAACCTGCCGCATATGGTCGAGGACATGGTCGCGCGCGAAATCGCCAAGATCATGAACCAGCAGCCCTGACCATCGGCGGGCTGACGGAACGCGGCCCGCCTATTGTTTCCCGAGTTTTGACCTGACGCTGCCATGGCTGTGAGCTATGGAGGACGTACCGATAGCGGGAGGGGAGGCCCAAGTGCGGCTGCCTTCCGTCTTCCGTCGCAAATCGGGTGTTCTGGCAGCAGTCCGGCGGAACCACGGCGCGACGGACTTGGTTTGGTTGGGCATGTCCAGACTGCTCGCGCCCGATACAGACACTGATGCCTTGAGTGTGAGCGCGCACCTGCACGACATCATGCCCGCCGGCGCCGGGAGCGACATCTTTTTCGCGGCGGTGAAGACCACGCGGATGCCGATGGTCGTGACCGATCCGCACCGGCCCGACAACCCCATCATCTTCTGCAACGAGGCGTTCTCGTTCCTGACCGGTTATTCGCAGGACGAGATCCTCGGGTATAACTGCCGGTTCCTGCAAGGGCCCGAAACCGACCGCACCGTCGTTGACGAGATCCGTGCCGCGATCGCCAAGCGCGAGGAAATCGCGGTCGAGGTGCTCAATTACCGCAAGAACGGCTCGACCTTCTGGAACGCGCTCTTCGTGTCGCCGGTCTTCGGTGATGACGGCGAACTCCGCTATTTCTTCGCGAGCCAGCTCGACATTTCGCGGCGGCGCGAGGCGGAGGAGGCGCTGCACGAGGCGCAGCGGATGGAGGCCGTCGGCAAGCTGACTGGCGGCATCGCGCATGATTTCAACAACCTGCTTCAGGTCATCCAGGGCTATGCGGATATCCTCGATGCCCGGATCGACGCGAGTGACCGCGCGGCGCGGCGCGCGGTGGATGCGATCGCGACGTCGGCATCGCGCGCCGCGACGCTGACCCAGCAATTGCTCGCCTTTGCGCGCAAGCAGGAGTTGCGCGACCGCCTGCTCAATCTCAACCAGCTGATCGGCGACTTCCGGCCGATCCTCGATCGCAGCATCGGTGATGGCGTCGTGCTCAAACGGAAACTGGCCAACGACCTGTGGAACTGCCGGATCGATCCGGTCCAGGCCGAGATGGCGTTGCTTAACGTCATCGCCAACGCGCGCGACGCGCTCGGCGGCGCGGGGACCGTCACGCTCACGACACGCAACGCGGTTCTGCCCGAGGATGACGGCGTGGCAAAGCTCGAGCCGGGCGAATATGTCGTCCTCAGCATCAGGGATGACGGGCCCGGCATCGATCCGGCGACCGCGGACAAGGTGTTCGAACCCTTCTTCACGACCAAGGAGATGGGGAAGGGCGCGGGGCTCGGTCTGGCGATGGTCTATGGTTTCGTGCGGCAGTCGGGCGGGCTCGCCACGATCCAGAACGCGCCGGGCGGCGGTGCCGAGGTCTCGCTCTATTTCCCGCGCGCGAGCGGTGCGGTCGAGCGCAAGCCGGCCGGGCCGATCGCGCCGCGTACCGGCGGCGCCGAGCGTGTGCTGATGGTCGAGGACCAGATCGAGGTGGGCGAGCTCGGCAAGACGATCCTCGAGGATCTTGGCTATGACGTCGTGCTGGTGAACAGCGGGCGTGCCGCGCTCGATACGCTCGCGGCGGATACCGATTTCCGGCTGTTGTTCACCGACATCCTGATGCCCGGCGGCATGAACGGCGTCGCGCTGGCGCAGAGCGTCCGGCGGGACTTCCCGCATATCGCGGTGTTGCTGACCACGGGCTTTGCCGACGAGGCGATCGACGAGGGGAGCCGGTCGTTCGAACTGATCCGCAAGCCCTATCGGCGCAACGAACTCAACCAGCGGATCTCGCGCTGTGCTCGACAAGCCGGGTGCGCGGACGTGAGGCTGGTCTAGCCCGGACGCGCTCGCTAAGGCGTCGGACATGAGCGAGCTTCCCAAAACCTTCGACCCGGCCTCCATCGAATCGCGCTGGTATGCGCATTGGGAGGCCAGCGGCCAGTTCCGCCCCGACCGCCCGAATGCGGAGCCGTGGACGATCGTCAACCCGCCGCCTAACGTCACGGGCAGCCTGCATATCGGGCACGCGCTCGACAACACGCTGCAGGACATCCTGACGCGCCATGCCCGCCTGAAGGGCAAGGATGCGCTTTGGGTGGTCGGTACCGATCACGCGGGCATCGCGACGCAGATGGTCGTCGAGCGCCAGATGGGTGCGATGTCCCCGCCGCAGAAGCGCACCGACCTCTCGCGCGAGGCCTTCATCGCCAAGGTCTGGGCATGGAAGGAAGAGAGCGGCGGCGAGATCACGCAGCAGCTCCGCCGGCTCGGCTGCTCGATGGACTGGGCGAACGAACGCTTCACGATGGACGAGGGCTTTTCGAAGGCCGTCCTCAAGGTGTTTGTCGACCTGCACAAGCAGGGGCTGCTCTACCGCGACAAGCGCCTCGTGAACTGGGATCCGGGTCTCGGCACCGCGATCAGCGACCTCGAGGTCGAGACGCGCGAGATCAAGGGGAGCTTCTGGCACCTGCGCTATCCGCTGGCCGACGGATCGGGCTTCATCGAGGTCGCGACGACGCGCCCCGAGACGATGCTCGCCGACATGGCGGTCGCGGTGAACGCGTCCGACGCGCGTTACACCGCGCTGATCGGCAAGCAGGTGAAGCTGCCGATCACCGGACGGCTGATCCCGATCATCGCCGACGACCATGCCGATCCAGAGTTGGGATCCGGTGCTGTCAAAATCACGCCGGGGCACGACTTCAACGATTTCGAGGTCGGCAAGCGGGCAGGGATGGCCGCGGGGACGATGCTCAACATGCTCGATGCCAAGGCGCGGGTCGTGCAGGTGTCCGACGGGCTGATTCCCGCCGACCTGCTCGGGCTGACGACCGCCGAGGCGCGGAAAGCTGTCGTCGCGCAGTTGAAGGCCGAGGGCTTCCTGATCGCGCATGTCGACAAGGACGGCGTCGAACACGACGCCGAACCGCGCACGATCCAGACGCCGTACGGCGATCGCTCGGGCGTGGTGATCGAGCCGTGGCTGACCGACCAATGGTATGTCGACGCCAAGACGCTCGCGCAGCCAGCGATCGAGGCGGTCCGCGTCGGCGCGATCGATATCGTGCCGAAGACCTGGGAGAAGACGTTCTTCAACTGGATGGAGAACATCCAGCCCTGGTGTGTGTCGCGCCAGCTCTGGTGGGGGCACCAGATCCCCGCGTGGTTCGGGCCCGACGGCACGCCGTACGTCGCCGAGACGGAGGCCGAAGCGCAGGCGCTGGCCGGCGCGGGCGTGACGCTGGTGCGCGATCCCGACGTGCTCGACACGTGGTTCTCGTCGGCGCTCTGGCCGTTTGCGACGATGGGCTGGCCCGAGGAGTCCGACCCCACGCTCGGCGGTCGCTATCCCAATGACGTGCTGATTTCCGGCTTCGACATCCTGTTCTTCTGGAACGCGCGGATGATGATGCAGGGGCTGCACTTCATGAAGGACGTGCCGTTCCGCACGCTCTACCTGCACGGGCTCGTCCGCGCGGCGGACGGTGCGAAGATGTCCAAGTCGAAGGGCAATGTCGTCAACCCGCTCGGGCTGATCGACCAATATGGCGCCGATGCGCTGCGCTTCTTCATGGCGGCGATGGAGAGCCAGGGCCGCGACATCAAGATGGATGAGAAGCGCGTCGAGGGCTATCGCAACTTCGCGACCAAGCTGTGGAACGCCGCCCGCTTCGCGCAGGCCAACGGCATCGTCGCGAGCACCACCCTCGAAGCCCCCCGCGCGGAACTCGCGGTCAACAAGTGGATCATCGCCGAGACGATCGCGACCGTGCAGACGGTCGACCTCGCGCTCGCCGACTACCGGTTCGACGGCGCCGCCAACGCGATCTACCAGTTCGCGTGGAGCCGCTTCTGCGACTGGTACCTCGAACTCATCAAGCCGCAGATGGTCGATGACGTCCGCGGCCAGATCGACGACGAATCGAAGGCGGTCGCGGGCTGGGTGCTCGACCAGATCCTGGTCCTGCTCCACCCGTTCATGCCGTTCATCACCGAAGAGCTGTGGCATGCGATGGGCCCCCGCGATCACGACCTGATCGTCGCGCAGTGGCCAATGGCGGATGCGCGGTCGCTCGATCCCGAGGCGAGCAGGGAGGTCGACTGGCTGATCCGGCTGGTGCAGGAAATCCGCACCGCGCGCAACGAGCTGAACGTGCCGCCGGGTGCGCGTCTGCCGCTGCACGTCCGTGATGCCAACGCGGCGACGCTCGCGCGGCTCGAACGCCAGGCCCCTGCGCTCGCCCGCCTCGCGCGCGTCACGCATGCCGAGGGCGAAGCCACCGGCGGCGCGGCGCAGGTCGTGGTCGACGAGGCGACGTTCGTCCTGCCGCTCGAAGGCGTGATCGATCTCGAGTCCGAGCGCACGCGTCTGACCAAGGCGATCGCGGCGGCGGAGAAGGAGCGCGACGCGCTCGCAGGGAGGCTCGGCAATGCGAGCTTCGTCGAGCGTGCCAAGCCCGAAGCGGTTGAGAAGGCCAAGGCCGACCATGCCGACAAGGCCGCCGAAGCCGCACGGCTGCAGGCGGCGCTGGGACGGCTGGGCTGACCTGACCCCGTCCGATGTGCGGGACGGGGCCGGGGCGTGCGTAACGCATGCTGCGAGCATGCGGGGTCAGGGTCGGTCCTGACCCCATATGCAAAGGGAGGGGACCCGACTGCGATGCCTGATGCGACGGACACGGCTGCACCAAGGACCGGCCAGCGCGACCTGACCGCGGGGCCGATCGGCAAGACGTTGCTGGCGTTCGCGCTGCCGACGCTCGGGTCGTCGATCCTCCAGTCGCTCAACGGCTCGATCAACGCGGTGTGGATCGGCCAGTTTCTCGGCGAGCGTGCGCTGGCGGCGACGACCAACGCGAACATCATCATGTTCCTGCTCGTCGCGGCGATATTCGGCTTCGGCATGGCGTCGACGATCCTGATCGGCCAGAACATGGGGCGGCGTGACATCGATGCGGTGCGGCGCGTGCTCGGCACGTCGTTCGGGCTGTTCACAATCATCTCGGTGCTGACGGTGGGGATCGGCTGGCTGGTCGCGCCGGCGATCCTGCGCGTTCTGGCAACACCCGCCGAGGTCTATCCGCTCGCGCTTGCCTATCTACGCGTGATCTTCGTCGCGATGCCCGCGGGGTTTTTGTCGGTGCTGCTGACGATGGCGTTGCGCGGTACGGGCGATTCGCTGACGCCGCTCAAGTTCATGGCGCTCGGCTCGGTCGTCGACGTCGCGCTCAACCCGCTGCTGATCCGCGGCTGGGGGCCGATCCCTGCGCTCGGGATCGAGGGATCGGCGCTCGCGACGCTGATCGCCAACACGGTCTCGTTCGCCGCGCTGCTCGCCTATATCTATGCGAAGGACCTGCCGATCCGGCTGCGTGGCGCGGAGCTGCGTTATATCCTGCCCGACCGCGCGCTGCTGCGGACGATCGTAGTGAAGGGCGTCCCGATGGGGTTGCAGATGCTCGTCGTCTCGACCTCCGCGCTGGCGATGATCGGGCTCGTCAACCGTCACGGCACGACGACCACCGCAGCCTATGGCGCGACCAACCAGCTCTGGACCTATGTCCAGATGCCCGCAATGGCGGTCGGCGCCGCGGTCAGTGCGATGGCGGCGCAGAATATCGGCGCAGGGCGCTGGGACCGGGTCGATCGCATCACGCGGGCCGGGCTGGTGATGAACCTTGCGCTGACCGGCGGCCTCGTCGCGCTGTTGACGCTGCTCGACCGGCACGTGCTGTGGCTGTTCCTCGGGCAGGATGCGGGCGCGATCGGCATCGCCACGCGGATCAACCTGATCGCGGGGTGGAGCTTCATCCTGTTCGGCGTGTCGATGGTGCTGTCGGCGACGGTGCGCGCGAACGGCGCGGTGGTCGGCCCCTTGCTGATCCTCGCGGTCGCGATGGGGCCGGTCCGCTTCGGGCTCGCCTATGCGCTGGAGCCCATGCTCGGCGCGGATGCGATCTGGTGGAGTTTCCCCGCGGGATCGCTCGCGTCGATGCTGTTGACGATCGCCTATTATGCGCGAGGCGGATGGCGGCGGGGACGGATCGTCGCGCCGGGATCAGTCGGGGCTGCGGGAGCGAACGCGCAGGACGCCACCGGTGATGGCGCGGGCGAGCAGACCAGGGCCGATTGCGAACCGACCGCTCGATCGATGCCCGTCGGCTGAGCGTCGCCGCCAAGCGTCTGATCAGCGCTCCGGCGGAACGGAAACCGGCGCCATCACGCGGATGATCCCCGCGGCAACCTTCGCGGTCACGGGTGTCTTTGCCAGCACCTCGCCGTCGATCGAGATGGGCAGCTTGGGTATCGTCGTGATCTTCAGGCTCTTGCCGCGAAAGTCACGGACCTTTTCATGGCGCGACTCGTGGCGGAAGACGCTGGCGAGCCAGTTCATCACGAGCCGCCGCTTCACATGACCCATCACCGCCTGGACGACGATCTCGCCCGAATCGACCGCGGCGGCATCGACGAGTTCGGTACCGCCGTGGAACGGACCATTGGAGATACGGACCTCGACGACGCGCATGCGCACCGCGTCGTCACCCTCGCCGACGATCAGCGTGAAGGGCCGGAAGCGCGCGAACTGATACGCCGCCCAGCCGAGATATCCCACCCGACCGAGGATCTTCTTCAGGCCGTGGGGCACGGTTTCGGCGATCTTGGGGCTGATCCCCATCGCCGCGCAGTTGGCGAAATAGTCGCCGTCGATCATCCCGAGATCGATGCGCCGCGGTGCCCCCGTCCGGATGACATCGACCGCGCCTTCAACCGTCAGCGGGATGCCGAGCGTACGCGCAAAGCTGTTCGCGGTGCCGAGCGGGAGAACGCCGAGAATCACGTCATGACCGACCATCAGATCGACCAGCCCGCTGATCGTGCCGTCGCCGCCGCCCAGAATCAGCAGATCGGGCTTTTTGCCAAGCGCCGTCCTGACCGTCTGCTCCAGATCGTCGGGATCGTCGACCGCATGCGCATCGACCGGAAAGGGCAGGCCGGACATGCTCGCGCACGCGCGCTTGAACATCTTCTGCCCCTTGCGCGACTTCGCGTTCACGACGAGGGCAGCCGACTTGATCGGGGCGGGATCGGATGGGGCGGTGGTCATCGAGCGCACAACGCACGGAACGCGGTTTCGCACCCGTAACGCTTCACCGGAAAATTCTTCGTGCGTGAAGCCCGCGCTTGCCTCGCTTCCTGCCATCCCGCAAAGCCCTTCGCATGTCCGCAAGCTATCCCGCGCTTCGCCTTCGCCGCACGCGTTCGACCGGCTGGAGCCGGCGCCTGCATGCCGAAACCGTACTCACCCCGGCCGACCTGATCTGGCCGCTGTTCGTCGTCGAGGGGGAGCGCGTCGAACAGCCGATCGCCAGCCTGCCCGGCGTCTCGCGCTGGTCGGTCGACCAGATCGTCGCGCGCGGTCGCGAAGCGCGCGACCTCGGCATCCCCTGTGTTGCATTGTTCCCGTATACGCAGCCCGAACGGCGGACCGAGGACGGCCGCGAGGCGCTCAACCCCGACAATCTGATGTGCCAGGCGATCCGCGCGCTCAAGGATGCGGTCCCGGAGATCGGTGTGCTGACCGACGTCGCGCTCGACCCCTATACCAGCCACGGCCATGACGGGCTGGTCGATGCGGCGGGCTATGTCGTCAACGACACGACCGCGGAGATGCTGGTCGCGCAGGCGCTGAACCAGGCGGCGGCGGGCGCGGACATCATCGCGCCGAGCGACATGATGGACGGCCGGATCGGCATGATCCGCACCGCGCTCGAGGCGGAGTCGCATCACAACGTCCAGATCATGTCCTATGCCGCCAAATATGCGAGCGCCTTTTACGGCCCGTTCCGCGATGCGGTCGGCAGCCGCGGGCTGCTGAAGGGCGACAAGAAGACGTACCAGATGGACAATGCCAACGCCGAGGAGGCGTTGCGCGAGGTCGCGATGGATCTCGCCGAGGGCGCCGACACGGTGATGGTCAAGCCCGGCCTGCCCTATCTCGACATCATCGTCCGCGTGCGCCAAGCGTTCGAGGTGCCGGTGTTCGCGTATCAGGTGTCGGGCGAATATGCGATGCTCGAGGCGTCGGTCGCAGCCGGGGCCGGCGACCGCGATGCGCTGGTGCTCGAGACGCTGATGGCGTTCAAGCGCGCGGGATGCTCGGGCGTGCTGACCTATCATGCGGCACACGCGGCAAAGCTGCTGAATGGGTGAGTTTCGGCTGGACGCCGGCCGGCTGATCCTTCGGTCGTGGCGTGACGGCGATATCGAACCCTTTGCCGCGATGGGGCGCGATGCCGAGGTGATGCGCTATCTCGGCCGCCTGGCGACGCGCGCGGAGGCAGAAGCCGCGATCGGCCGGATGGTCGAGCGCCAGCAATCCTGCGGCCACTGTTTCTGGGCCGTCGAGCGCAGGGCGGACGGCATGCCCCCGGCCTATCCGATCGGCTTCGCCGCCACATCCTCTATCGTATCGAGCGACCTGCCAATGCCTGAGTCCCCCGTGATGGCGCGGTGGTGCCGCACTTTGTTCGTGCTGACGATTCTCGCCGGGTCGTTCCTGCTGTTCCTCGTGCAGCCGATGGTGGCGCGGATGGCGCTGCCGCGGCTCGGGGAGCCCCGGCGGTGTGGAATTCGGCGATGCTGGTCTATCAGGCGTTGCTGCTCGGCGGCTATGCTTATGCGCATTGGCTCGGCCGGGTGAAACCGCGCGCACAGGCGGCGATCCATCTGGGCGTGCTGGCGGTGGCCGCATTGTGGCTGCCGATCGGGCTGTTCGCACTTGACCTGCCAACCGATGCGCAGCCCGCGGTCTGGGTGCCGTGGCTGCTCGGCCTGTCGATCGGGCCGCTGTTCTTCGCGGTATCGGCGCAGGCGCCGCTGATCCAGCGGTGGTTCAGCGTGTCGAGCGGCGGGGCGGATCCCTATGCGTTGTACGCCGCCTCCAACCTGGGCAGCTTTGCGGGTCTCATCGCCTATCCCCTGCTGGTCGAGCCCTTGTTCGCGATCCGCGGGCAGAGCCTGATCTGGAGCATCGGTTATGCCGCGCTGGCGGTGCTGGTCGCCGTCTGCGCGACGCGGTTGCCGCGGACCGCGACCGCGGAGCACGTCGCCGCGACCAGCCCAGCGCCCGGGCGCATGCAAGTCCTGCACTGGATCGCGCTGGCGCTCGTCCCGTCGGGGCTGATGCTTGCGACCTCGACCTATATCACCACCGATATCGTCGCGATGCCGCTGCTCTGGGTGCTCCCGCTTGGGCTGTATCTTCTGAGCTTCTCGATCGCCTTCGCGCAGGACCGCACGCTCGCCGATCTGCTGACCCGGATCGCGCCGGTGACGATCCTGCTGTTCGGCGGCATCATCATGGGCGGGTTCAACGACAAGCCGCTGTTCAGCGCGGGGATCGCGCTGACGCTGCTGTTCATGGTGTCGGTCGCGTTGCATACGGCCATGTACCGGCGTCGACCGGCGGCCGACCGCCTGACGGGCTTCTATCTCGCCATGTCGGTGGGCGGCGTGCTCGGCGGCGTTTTCGCGGCATTGCTCGCGCCAGTGATCTTCGACTGGACCTATGAATATCCGTTGCTGATCCTGGCGGCGGGCGTGCTGGTGCCTCAGATGTACCTGACCGCGACGTTCCGGTCGCTCTGGGTAGGCGATTCCACGCGCCGGCTCGTCGCGCTGGGCGTGATCGTCGTGATCCTCGCGGTCGCGGCAGGAATGCGGATAGCGAATCCCGATGGCATCATCGGCGACCAGCACCAGGGGGCGGCGTTCCTGCTGATCGCGGCGATCGGGCTCGTGACGCTGGGCGCGCGGCTGCCCTATGCGATCGTGCTGGCGAGCACGCTGGTGATGTTCGGCGGATATCGTGCGTTGCAGCTCAGCGCCGAAAGCGGCGCGCGCGAGCGGAGCTATTTCGGCGTGTACACCGTCCGCGGCGACGGCGCGGTCCGCGAACTCGATCACGGGACCACCGTGCACGGGTTGCAGCTGCGCGGATCTCCCGCGCGCGAACGGACGCCGACCACCTATTACGTCGCAAATTCCGGGATCGGCCAGGCGATGCAGGCGCTCCCGGCGCTGTACGGACCGCGCGCACGCGTCGGCGTCGTCGGGCTGGGGACGGGGACCTTGTCCTGTTATGCCAGGCCCGGGCAGGCATGGCGGTTCTACGAGATCGATCCGGCGGTCGTGCGGATCGCGCGTGATACGGGACAGTTCACCTACCTCTCGCAGTGCCTTCCGAAACCCAGCATCCGGATCGGCGATGCGCGTATCGTGCTCGCGGGCGAGCGCTCGTCGAGCCTCGACCTGCTCGCGCTCGACGCCTTCTCCTCGGATACCGTGCCGATGCACCTCATGACGCGCGAGGCGTTCGCGACCTATGGCCGCGTGCTGTCGCCTCGCGGGCTGCTCCTCGTCCATATCTCGAACCGCTATCTCGACCTGCAGCCCGTGGTCGCAGCCGCGGCGCGGGAGGGCGGCTGGACCGCGACACACCTGCTGTACCGGCCATCCCCGACCGAGAGTGACCGTGCGTCGCCGTCGGACTGGATCGCGCTCTCGCGGGATCCGCGCGTCATCGACACGCTGACGACCGCCAACCCGGACTGGACGCCAATCGGCGCGAAGGCCGGGACGACACCATGGACCGACGACTATTCGACGATCCTGCCGTTGCTCAAAGGCCTCTGGTAAGCCTCGCGAAACGGAGTCAGGCGGCGGGCAGCGTCGCCTGGATACGCCCGATCGTCTCGCCGATCCGTTCCGAGATCGGCCTGCGTGCGCTCGCGGACAGCGTCGAGCGCGGGATAGGCCGGCTCGAGCTTGGCGGCGCGATCCGTCGCGCGCCGTTCGATGTCGGTGACGAGCAGCGACGCCTGCGCGCGCCAGTCGTCGAGCTGCGCAAGATCGGTCTGTGCGGTAAGCCACGCCTCGCTTCCGACGGGCTTGCCGCGCGCCGCGCGCGCCGTTCGCTCCGCGCTCACCGACGCCTTGGCGAACCCGGCAGCGACAGCCACGCGCCGACCCTCGTAGCGCGCGATGTCGGTATCGAGCGCGGGATCGGGCTTCGCGACGACCGTCTTCACCTCGGGCTCGGCAAAACCGATGCTTTCGGCGGGACGAATCCCGAGCGACGGATAGACGGTCGTGTCCTTGCCGCACGCGGCGGTGGCGAGCAGCATCGCCGCGAGCAGCGCGGCTCCGGTCGCGGGGATGGGGCGGCGCGTGATGGCGTCGGAGGAAAGAGGGCGGGCGGCGCGGTCGTGTTTCATGCCGTTCGCTGTATGCCGACGGCACGCGCCGCACAACTTTATCGCCAAGCACCCTTGCGCCACGAAAAATGCCTGCTATCAGCGCCCCTCCAGTGCACCCATAGCTCAGCTGGATAGAGCATCAGACTACGAATCTGAGGGTCGGGCGTTCGAATCGCTCTGGGTGCACCAGGATTTCCCGCCTCACGGCGGCTTTGTCGCGCAGCCTCTGCACGGCGATGCACCCATAGCTCAGCTGGATAGAGCATCAGACTACGAATCTGAGGGTCGGGCGTTCGAATCGCTCTGGGTGCACCATTCTCCATCGATGCCATCATGACGGTCCCTGCGGGCGGTATGCGCGCGACTGCGGTCTTTTCGCGCGGTTCGGAAAACTTACGCGAAGATCGTTCGGGACCCGCTTGCATAGCCCGAAACGGCTGGCTATACGCGCCCCTCCAGTCACCGGCCGGGCCCCGCAAGGCCCCGCGCCGGACTCCGTCGGGGAGTAGCTCAGCCTGGTAGAGCACTGTCTTCGGGAGGCAGGGGCCGGAGGTTCGAATCCTCTCTTCCCGACCATTTACGCGCATGGCTTCAAGGGCTGCGAGGCGCGTTCAATCTTGATTACATTGTCGTTGTTCAGTCGATGAGCGGGTTCCGGCGCGTGCAGTCGTGCTGGGTCACGCGTCACGACCGGTGGTCGGCTTTACGAGCGGCAACCACACAGCGGGTCAATGGCCACGCCTGCCTGAAGTCTTGAGTCTGTGATGAAGGACTGGTGACCCCTACGAGAGGGGACATGATACCCAGGAAATGGCGGAAAACCGCCGTTTTCTGGTATCTCGCCGGACGGTCTCTGTACCCATCCACTGTACACACCGGACGGCCGTTCCGACCGGTTTCGAGCGGGTTCGCTCTGCAGCGTTCGCCGTTCGAGGTCAACGGCGAGCGTCCTCAATTGGTTGAGAGCGGCGTGGCCACTCTGGGGCGCCGCTGGCACTTAACTTCCTCGATGCGGATCAGCATGCGTTTGCTGTCGATGTCGTCGGCCTTGAGGTGCGCAACCTCGGACATACGAAGGCCCGCGCCATGGGCGACGCCCAGCGCCGCAGGGTACTTGATGTCCGGCGCCGCGTCGAGCAGCCGCGCCACTTCCTCGACGTCCAGCACGTCGGGCAGCCTGGGGGGCGAGGCGCCAGGACCAGCTTGCGCGACAGATCGGGCCCGTCGAGCGTCACGCCAAGCAGGAACCGCAGCGCCGATACTGTGGCGCCGATGACGGACCCCCGCCACCGTGCTTGCGCGGGTAGAGCTGGAAGCGACGTACATCCTCCGCGGTCGCGGTCTCCGGCAAGCGGCGCAGGCAAGCCGCGAAGGCGCGAATGTGGCGGACATAGTCGTGCTGGGTACGCGACCGCAGTCAGCGCATCGCCATGTCGTCGAGCATGTGCTGACGCCGCGGAGTCACGGGTGTTTCGGTTGGTAAGTCGCCATGGGGAGTTCCTCCCGTTGGAGGAACTCAATCGTCTGCCGCCGCTGCCGCAGGACCAAACCTCAGCGCGGCCGTGCTACCTCACCGCCACTACCGCTGCGCGCAGCGGCTTCGTGCTGTGGCTCGCGCTGACGCGAAGCTGGCGGCTGGTCTCGACCAACTCACGCCATCTACCAGCAAAGGCGTGAAGGGAGGCTTTTCGCGTAATCTGCCACTCACGCTGCGAGGGACCAATGCTTGTCGTTGCGACCCATCCCGGCCCAGCCCGCGCTGAGTCAAAGGGGGCGGGACCTGGCGTGACGGAAAACACCTGTTTGTCGTGCAGTCGTGATTACGACTGGGTTTTTCACACATTTGACCGCTGATGGAGACACTCCGCGCAGGTCGATATGAAGCCGACAGCTAAGCCGTTGCTTCCAGCTCACGTAAGCTGCGGCCGCGCGTCTCTCTACCTGAGCGTCCGATCAGTACCGCTGACAGCGTCATTGGTATGATCAACGCGATCGCCGCGCCCCCCATCGTCGGGATCAATCCAGCGAAGGCCCCCAGTTGGACAGCAACGCCACCAAATTTGCTACTACCCGCGATAAGCCCGGTAGCGCGTCCACGGACGCGTAATGCGTAGTTTTCGGCTGCATAGGGAAGTAGCACGGCGATTAATCCGTTTGTGCCAACCACCAGTAACGCGATCACTGCGATGAGCAGTGGTGGCCAAGCCAGGGTAGGCGCCGGCAGTAGGGCTCCGGCAAGCCCGGCGAGTGTGAGAAGCACAGTGCCGATCAGAGTGCGCTTGCTGCTCCAACGGCTGTAAAGGAAGGCCGCGATCATGATCGTGGGCAGGGCAACAAGTGCTGAGCTGGCGATAATTCCGCTTGCAATTTCGGCACTGAAGCCTCGATCTTGAAGATCCGAAGGCAGCCATAGCAACAAGCCGAAGTTGACGAAGCTCCAGGACAGGGCCGTGATCACCAGGGCGATGGTCAATTCGCGGTGGTGAGCCGCTGCGCTGCCAGCGTCCGCTGGGGCTGCTTGTGGCGCACGCCTGACGATGCCAAACTTTCGAGCCATGTCAGCTAGCTCGGCGTCCATACCCCGTTCCAACAGAAAGCGCGGGGACTCAGGAATCCACCTTGCCATCGCAAGCAGCAGCAAACCGGTGGGAAAGCCCTGCAGCCACAAGCTACGCCAGCCGAACAGGGGCTCGAACAGATGCGCGGCACCGCTCGCTGCGAGGTAGCCACCGACCAGTCCCGTGCCACCAACCAGCACAAGAACCCAGCTTCTGTGCCGTGGAGGCATGATCTCCGCCAACAGCGTGTAGACAACGGGCAGCATTCCGCCAGCCGAGCACCCCATCAGAAAACACATGACCAGGTTCCAGCTGTAGGAAGGCATAGCTCCGCAGATGGATGTCGAAACGAACAGGATCGTCGACAACAGGATCGACACACGCCGACCATAGATGTCCGCAAGCCACCCCCACAGAAACGAGCCAACTGTGGTCCCCGTAAGGGCAACGAACGGAAGCAGGGCAACGGTCGATTTGGCGAGCCCATACTCGCCACGCATGCCGGGGAGCACGAAGCCGAGCGTTGCTGGCTTCATAGTGTCGATGATGAGCCCGAGGGTAAGCACCAGCAGAACGGCAGCATGCGAGCGCGTCAGAGGGGTATCATCGGGCGCTTCATATGCGACGCCAACGCCTGCACTGTGATCAGGCCGTTTCTTGGGTAAAGCGCCAAAGATAGCTGCCGGCACGCCGACGCCGATCAGCGCCATGCCCAGGTACATCCATCCGTCCATCGGCATACCCGACAGGTGATTGCCCATCGTATGGGCCATCGCGAGCATCGGTAGGTGAAGTGCAACCCCAACGCTGATCGCCGCACAGCCTGCCCAGAAGAGCGGCCAGCGCTCGCCGACAACCGAGTTTCCGCGGCTGCTACTGCCATTCGCCATTCATTTTCCCCCACCAGCAGTTGCGACATACGCCGCACGGCTTGCCAGCCGCAAGCAGAGCACCTGCCGGCGGGGCATGTTGCGGCTTATGGTTGCCGAATGGCTTTCAAGCCTGCGGCTCACCAAGCTGAGCGTCCATAAGTGGGCGTTTTCGACCGATCCCTTTTTCCGATCGGCGTTATGTTTTTGAAAGAAAAGTGCGGCAGATTTAGCGCAGACTACGGTCGTTATCAAATAGTGAAACTGCTTGACCACCGCGAACCGTGTCCTATCTAGAAAGAGCGGGCCGGGCCCCTCTGACAATTTCCCTCGGGTGATTGTGATGTCGGACCGCATCGGGTTATCTCGATATAGGCCTGGCCGCTTTGCCTCCTGTCGTCGTTGATGATCCGATCTTTCGATCACCGATTGAAAAGAGGCTCTGAGCATGGAAACCAACAGACTCTCCGAGCTGCATCAGCAGTTGGACGAGCGCGCGCGTATCGCGATGGCGCGCCGAACTTCAATTTCTCCAATTCTGCTGCAATTGAAGCGCCTTGAGTTGCGCCTGAAAGACTACTTGTGCGCACCACCCGCGAGATGCCGCCCGTCCTGACCGCTGATCCCGCCCCACGTCATCACGTTTGTTAGAGGTCCCCATGCCTGAGCTGCTCTCCCTATTATTCCTCGGTACGCCTGTCTGGATGTGGCTGGCATTTCTCGGCATCGTCGCAACGTTACTGATCCTCGATCTGGGTGTGTTGCACCGCGGACAACGGGAAATCGGGGTACGCGAGAGCCTTGCATTGTCAGCAGGCTACATCACGCTGGGACTGGCGTTCGGCGGATGGATTTGGTGGTATATCGGGCCTACTGCCGGCCTCAACTACGTGACGGGCTTCGTCATCGAGAAGAGCCTCGCGATGGATAACGTGTTCATCATCGCCATGATCTTCGGCTACTTCGCCATCCCCCGGATCCACCAGCACCGCGTACTGTTCTGGGGCGTCCTGGGTGTCATTGTCCTGCGCGCAGTGATGATCGGCTTTGGCGCGGCGTTGGTCGATCGGTTCGAATGGGTATTATACGTCTTTGCGGCCTTCCTGGTTTTCACCGGTATCAAGATGTGGCTGAATGCAGACACGGAATATGACGTAGCCAGTTCGCCCGTTTTACGCTGGGTTCGCCAGCGCATGCCGGTTACCGACCAACTTCACGGGGAACGATTCTGGGTGAAAGAGCAGGACCCAGCAACTGGGCGCATGCGCCGGATCGCCACGCCGTTACTACTGGCTCTGGTCATGATCGAATGCGCTGACGTCATTTTTGCGGTCGATTCTGTACCGGCTATCTTCGCGATCACAACGGATCCATTTATCGTCTACACGTCGAACATCTTTGCTATCCTTGGGTTACGCGCGCTCTATTTTGCGCTCGCCGCAATGGTCGACCGGTTCCATTACCTGAAATACGCCTTGGCTGCGTTGCTGGTGTTTATTGGCTCGAAAATCTTCGTTGCCGACATGTTCGGGCTCGCCAAATTCCCGCCCGCAGCGTCGTTGGCGGTCACCTTTGCAATACTGGGTTGCGGCGTCGGCTGGTCCCTGTGGAAAACGCGACCGGCTGCTTCGGCCTGAGTTTGAACGCGTCCGCCGGCATTGAAAGCGGACCGGTCATACGCTGTGGGTATAGCCGTACTCCATTTACCGGGACTGGCGTTTACGACGCACAGGGATAAGGTGGCTACTGATTATGACCGTCCGGCTGTCCACCAACATGGTCAAAAAAGGGATCAAGATGCGCGCCGTTTTAGCCATCATCGCGCTAGTCTCTGCTCAACCTTGCTTCGCGCAAACTGACCTGAGGCCAGGCCCGCCTGCAGGTCGGCCTTTGGAGGCAGGCACTGCCGGATGGAGCATTACCGTTGGCGTCGCGCCAGTCCTCAGTCCTGCATGGCAAGGCTCGCGAGACATGGCCTTGGCGATTTTCCCCGACTTGCGGATCAACTACAAGGACGTGATCTTTGCCTCAATTCCTGACGGTTTGGGCTGGAATGTGGTGAACCACGACGGGTGGAAGGCAGGACCTCTGGCCAAACTCCGCTTCGGGCGGGATGAGGAGCGCGGGGGATCGCCGTTCCTCATTACAGGCGGGAGTGACGCGCTACGCGGCCTCGGCGACGTAGATGCAGCTGTTGAGACGGGAGGCTTTATCGAGAAACGGGCTGGGCCATGGCGTGGACGGATCGAGGTTCGTCGCGGCTTCGGCGGGCATGACGGCGTTGTCGCCGACGGGTCAGTTGCTTACCAAGCGCGCCGGGGACGGACCATCATCAACGTCGGGCCTCGCGCAACGCTGGCAAGCCGCGAGTATATCGAGACGTATTTCGGCATCGATGCGGTCCAGTCGCAACGGTCCGGGCTTAGACCGTATTCTGCGTCAGGCGGACTATTGTCCTACGGTGTAGGCGGTACCGTAATTCGTCCCCTGAGCCGGCGAAGCGCCGTCACGCTTTTCACTGGCCTGGATCAACTAGGTCAGAACGCAGGCGATTCACCTCTCGTCCGCGAACGTGGGCGCCGGACCCAATTCACCCTAGGTCTCGGCTACGGATTTAGGTTCAACCTCTAATCGAATCAGACGCATATACCCTACGCCGGTAGCCAGCGACCAAGCCTGAAATAACGAGGATCGCGGCAGCGCCGGTTGCTACGGCAATAGGTCCTGCAGCTTGGCCACCTGCAGCGAAGATAGCAGCAAGAGCCCAAAGGAAAACAGCTGCGTACGGCAGATTGCCACGTCCTCGGACCAGCACGGTGGCCGCGATGAGTCCAGCAATCACGATCACCGCTGCACCGATTACCGGCGCGGCTGCACCGCCCTCCATGCCGTGATACCTCAGGCTAGCTGCGATGTTGACGGTGGTAGCGACGGTCAACCATGCGGCGAGCGCGCTCAACGGAAGGTACGCACACCACCACGCGGTTTTCGACACCGCCGCATTCGACAGGGCATGATAGGCAACGATCAGGCACGTCAGCGTGAAGGTAATGATCAGAACCGATACGAAGCTTAACCCGTAAAGCTGTGTGTAAGCAGCCCAGAGTGCGTTCCCCAAAAATGCGCCCGCTGCCGGCCAGCGCAGGCGATGAAGCAATGCATTTTGGCGCTGTGCGGGCAGGGCCTGATAAACAGCAAACACCGTGGCTCCGAGGTAGAGCGCGCCCCAGATCGAGAATGCCCAGCCTGCCGGGGTTATCAAGGTTCGGACCGCCAGAGACCGGGATCCGATAGGCTCACCGATCCCAATCTGCGGTAAAAGAGGCGTTAGAATTTGAAGCGCTGCTGTCAGCAGCACCGCGAGATGCGGCAGATCGAACGCGGTCCGTTGGGGTAAGGTATTCGTTGCCATTTTTCCACAACGGCCGATCAGCTTACGCGTTGCAATGTCACAAAGAAACTCGCTCGCATTCAGCGCTATCGTACTTAAACGGTCCTCGGGCGCCTGACATATTGTCATTTACCCGAGGCTTCAGTGGGACGACCCAGAGGCCTTTATCCACGATCCCGGTTGCGACGCGAAGGCGGTATCTTATCGTGTTCTAAAGTGCAGAGGATAAGACGCAATATACCAGCACCGGTACGCCAACCAAAACGATTAAAAGTAACAGGTTGAGCTCCATAAGTCGGCTCAGCCAGTCCTTACCTTCATTCTGCCGGGCTTCGGCATCAGCCTTAGAATAGTCTTCTACAATCTCCAGATCGAATTTGTTCGAGAAAAAACTTTGTGGTCGCATCCGCAAGAAAGGCTGAGGTGCTGGATTGGCAGCTTGATGCTGACGGTCATCCTGACACAAATCATCGGATTTCGAGACTTGGTTTTCCACTACACGGTTTCCACTTATTCGAGATCATGGGCGCGCAGAACGCGTCCCAAAGGTCAGATCGAATAAAGCCCGAACTCGAGCGGCAGTGGCCGCGAGCTCGGGCTAAGCGCGTGCGGCGAGTTGGCCGGCGTGGTCGCGGAAACGCTTATGTGTCGCAGGAGCGTACATGTCAGTAACATCGGGGACCCGTGTCCTAATGTCAACTCGTGCAAATCCATTTGCTCTCCTATTGACCTTGACCGGCTAAACCCTAGCTTGAGGGAGCGGGCCGGGCCCCTCTGGCGGTCGTCTCAGGACGAACGTGATGTCGGACCGCATCGGGTTATCTCGATGTCTAGGCCTGGCCTGTTTGCCTCCTTTCATCGCGACTGATCCGATCGTTCAATCGTTGGTTGGAGAGCGGCTTTGCCTATATTTTCTCACAAGTTGACCCAGTTGCATGCCCGGCTGGATGAGCAGATCCGCGTCGAGATGAAGCGACGCATGCCCGATACCTTGCGGCTATTTCGGCTGAAGCGGTTGCGTCTCGACGTGAAGGACCGCCTGCACGCACGCGCCTTGCGGCCGCAGTTCAGCTGAACCGACACGCTGAACCATCGTTGTAGAATCATCGTCCGTTAGGATTGGCTTCACCGATCAGAATGGATCGGATGGCAAAAGGAGAGCGAAAATGGCCTATTTTCTAACTGCCGGCTTGGTGCTTGCCGCCACCGGTGCCGCCCTCGGCATGACCGTGGATCACCAGAACGAGGTGGATCACCGCAGCGGTCCGGTCGCCGTCAAATATCGCGGTGACGTTGTCATCACGCACAAACAGGTGGGCGCGGTTGCTCCCGGCGGAAGAGCGTCGTCGCTGCGCTGCGACTGGGCGGCGAGCATGTCGGTGGCGCGACACGCGGTCGCGGCATCGGGTACCAGGCTGGTGCGCAGCATCGACAGCGAACCGGTTATTTCGGGCACCCGGCCCGGCTGGTGCGTTGCGAGCCATGGCGCGATCAAGAAGGAGGTCGCGACGAAGTCCGCGGACATGCAGCAGCATCTGGTAAAGCTGGCGCAGGAAGACGAGCGTATGCTGCGCGTCGAGCTCGACCGGATCCACGGTCCGCAGCGCGCAGGATGATCCGGCGCGTTCGATTGGCGGGCGTGCTCGGTGCCGCAAGTTGCGGCCTGATCACGCCCGCGTTTGCACAGGATGCCGGGTCGGTAACCTTGGAAATGATGAGCGAGGAGGAACGGCGCGGGCTGAGCTGGAGTGAGGGACGTGCCGCGCTGGCAGGCGATATTCGCGTCTCGCGCGGCCGGCTCGATGCATCGGCGCGCGCAGTAACGCTTCGGAACAGCGTGCGACACGGTGGCGCCGATGCGGTCGTCGACCTTTCGGTGGGAACCGACTGGGATCTGGGTGCGGTGCGTATCCGTACCGACGCCACCGGCCACGCATTCGCGGGCGCGCGGAGCCGCATGGACTATGTCGAGGCCGGCGTGTCGGCGAGCTATGCCTATGGTCCGCTTTACGCCACGGTCGGCGTGATCGGCGCGCCGTCGCAGCGCGCGATCGGTGGCAGCAACGTGTATGTCTATGCGAACGCCAATGCCGGTATTCCTGGTACGCCGCTGACGATGCTGGCCGAGGTCGGCCACTCGTCCGGCAGCGTCCGCGACCCCAGTCGGGTGCAGCGTCTTCGTCCGGGCGGCAGTTACACCAACTGGCGGCTGGGTCTCGAGCATCGTCGTGACCGTCTGACGATCGGCGTCGATTATATTGGGACTGACGTCTCCCGCACCGCCACTGCCAGCAGGTTTGCCGATCAACGCAACGCCGGAGACAGAATCGTAGGGCGCGTACAGGTTTCGTTCTGACGATTACCGCGGTCGGTGAGTGCCCATTAACGCTGATGTGTATACGATCTGCCTCGGCAGAACCGTCTGTATATGTTAAACGAACGGCCGGTGCGGTTGAAAAATAGCCTGACGTCGCGCTGCTGATCGTATCGACCGGGATCGAGTCCGAGAACGCCCTATCCGTCTCGATCATCGTTCGTTTGCGGGATTAGAAGTCGCGGATGGTAAGTTTTGCTGGCGAGCGAACTTGTTTGCTGCCGCCTTCACGATATCGGGCTGATTGCTATTAAAAAGGCCGTGACAAACTATCGGGAATAGCACGCAACGCGATTGCCGTTCGAAGGCATTTATGAAGATGCGCGCCTACCAACGGTTGGTCACCAGCATCCGCGACCGCCAAAGCCTGACCGATACCCGTTATTAGACGTTCGAGGCGCTGAGCGGTTGTTTCGCCGTCCATCATGGCTTCAAAGCCTTGATCATTTTAGCGTACCCGGCAGCACGAGCCAGATGAGCGATGCGAGCTGAAACGTCGTTACTGGCTTCGGCCTGTTCCCGCGCGCGCGCTTCGTTACGAACAAGAGTGCTCAGATCGCTCGAGTTGGACACGTTTATGCTCCTATCAAGCGGGAGCGCTCCAGCGTCTCTCAGTCGCCGCCATGCCATTAGCGAGTCGCGGCGATGTACCGACCCTGTACATGCCGTTAACCCGATGCCAACCTCACTTATGCTACCGTCCCCCATGGTAAACCTAACCGGCATAGTCGACGAGGTAGCGCGGCTGGACGCGCTTCGTGCTCTCGATATGCTCGACACTCCCCCTGAAGCCGAGTTCGACGCCATCGCTGTAGGGGCGCGGCACCTCTTTGGCTGCAAGTTCGCTTTCGTTTCGTTAGTTGACGCGGACCGGCAGTGGTTCAAGGTAGCGTGCGGCGTTGAGGCTAGCGAGACACCACGAGATGTGTCTTTTTGCACCCATACGATCGCTGCCGACGATCTGCTCGTCATTGCGGACACGCGCGAAGACCCGCGCTTTGCAACCAATCCTATGGTGGTGGAAACACCCTTTGTGCGTTTCTATGCAGGCGTGCCGTTGCGAGTGACACCACCAGGAGGAGGTGCCGCGCTGCCGATCGGCACCTTGTGCGTGGCTGACGACAAACCGCAGGATCCGACCCGCGAAAAGCTGGAGATACTCGCCGGTATGGCGCGGGTCGTCGAAGCGCTGCTTGAGGCGCGCCGGACCAGCAAAGAGAACCTACAGCTGGCGCTTGATCGCCAGGAGGCCCTCGGTGACATGGCCCGCACGCACAGACTGCTCCAGCACGCCGAACGCATGGCAAGGATCGGGTCGTGGCGCCTCGAGCTTGAAGGCGGACGGATACACTGGTCCGATCAGACCTACGCGATCCACGGCCTGGCACCGGGCTCGCAAGCGCAGCTTGCCCTAGCTATGCAGTTCTACCCCGAAGACAATCGTGCCAAGTTGGAAGCAGCGCTAGACCGCTGTGTGCGGCAAGGGACTGCATGGGATCTGGAGCTGAACTTCACAGATGCGCAGGGGCGGCCCCGTCGCGTGCGCACATTGGGTGAGATCGATGAGCGCGCCGGTAAGCGTGTCGCCGTCATGGGAGTGATCCAGGACATCACGGACCGGTACCAATTCGAGCGCCGCCTGGTTGCGGTAGCTCGAACCGACGAACTGACGGGCATACCAAGCCGACGCGCTTTTAACGAAGAATTGGAAGCTGCGCTCGATCGCGCCCGGGAAGGCGCACCGCTTGCTATCGCAATCATCGATCTGGATCGGTTCAAGGAGGTCAACGACCGGCTTGGCCATGCGACAGGGGACAAGGTTTTGCAGGTGATGGCCGCCAAGCTGCAAGCAGTACAGTATCTGGGCGATCACTCCATCGCCCGACTGGGCGGGGACGAGTTCGTGCTGATCCTACGCGGACGGCGTACGCACGAAGAACTCGTCCAAGACATCGCGCGATTGCTCGCAGACCTACGCTACGCCGTGCCTGACGACCGTAGCGTTATAACGGTGTCTGCGACGATCGGAGCCTGTGTCTATGGCGCAAGTTATGTCGATCGGGCTTCGTTGCTTAAAGAGGCAGACGAGGCTCTGTACCGCGCGAAGCGGATGCAGCGAGGCACGGGCGCTATTGCAGGCAACAGCGCCCATATCCAAAGTTTGGTTGGTGAGCCGCGATAATCTGCTTTGACCCCGGCACCTGGTTGGCGAGAATAGGATTCAGGCATTTTGCATGTGACAATGAGCCGATGAGCACCGGACTGATGAAGATCCCCGTCTTGCTGGTATCCGGTGTCCTGTACTGGCTTTTCGTCCGCTGGGTGACAGGCGCGGCGGAACCCTGGGATGCCGACGCCTACTGGCGTCTCTGGTACCCGTCCTCGTTGGGCCTAGCTGCGCTAGCAGGGGCAGCGTTCAAGACGAGGGGGTGGATGGCAGGAGTTATCCTGACGTTTGCCCAGCTTCCTGTGATATGGCTCAACGCTGGGACTATCTCGCTCTGGGTAATCGGCCTGGCAATGTGCTGCGTCCTCGCTGTGCCGGCTGTCGCAATCTCAGCTTTTACCGGCTGGTTTGCGGCTCGCTCACGACCGTTGTGACAGGTCGCGAATGGATCCGCCGGTGCATCAGTAAAGATCATGGTAGGACCTGTTCGCCCGCGCTGGACGGTGCCCTTACCGTGTGCAGCGAGCCGGAGTGTCGACCGGAGGATGGATCGTGTTGAAGCGAGTTGGACCGGCGGTGGCGGCGATGGGATTGCTAGCCACCGCCGCGGCATCTGCCACGATACGGTCGCCCGTGGGTCTGCAGTGTACGGCGGTAACAACCTGGGCTTGCGCGGAAGCGAAGACCTGCAAGCGACGCGAAGGCGAGGCCAAGGAAAGCTACAGCTTCGACTTGGTAGCGAAGACGTATCAGGCACCGCATGATCGAGGAGCGATCGCCGCGTTCGAAACTGACGACGGCGGCTTCATGACCTTCCTGCTCAGTGGCGGCCCACGTTACGTCCACAAGAACGTCGACGCCGGCGATCCGATGACGTCGTTCCTGTACATGTCGTCGATGGATATGCGAGAACTGCGGTGCAATGCACGCTACGCGCCGGATGCATCAGCGGTTGCATCCGGCGCCAGTCGCAGTCTTACCGGTCATTACCACCTGTTAGGTGTGATGGAGACGGGATCGGAACTGCTGCTACGTCCAGATCAAAGCTTTGTCTGGTTCATGAGCTACGGCGCCGCGGATCAGGCGGCGGAGGGCAAGTGGCGGGTCGATGGCGACGCGGTCCTGCTGGAGGCCGGAACCGGACCCGGCGCTGCCGCAGAACCGGCCTTCCGGCAATTGCGGTTGCTGATTGACCATGGTGCGCTGCTGCTGAACGGCACGGATAAAGGCCGGTACGAGCGGCATGCGTAACGCTGGAGTTGATCCTGCGTACTGGCGGGGTAGTACCGCGAACATGGATCATCGTCACCACCGCGCGACCACGTCGCCGACGCGCTTCACCCTGAGGCGGTTTCCGGTGCGAGCGATGGTCGCCGTCGCGGTTGCCAGCGCGTTGGCGGCATCGCCAGCCGTGGCCCAATCCGAGCATGAGGTGCTGCCGACGCCGGCATCGCTAACGCAGGTCCTGTCCTGCCAGTCGCGCGACGCGCTCGGAACCTTCGCCGAGTTGCTTTTCCTGCAGTATCGCCCGCCAGCGTGGATGCGCCCGAGTAAACTTCCTAAGGCGCTCGACGGCATGATCGGGTTGTATGGCTTCGCGGTCGAGGGCAACGTCTCGGTGTTCGGGGAGCCGGTCGACCACGTCTATTTCATGAGCGACTGGGTCGTTGCGCTGCTACCCCGCGCAAGCGCCGAGCGGGTGATTGCTGCCCAGAAGATGACGCGGGCGCCGATCGCGATCACGGAACAATATTACCGCTTTGTCGATCCCGAAACCGGGCCGATGATCGGCGGGTTCGCGCCGACCGGTGATGCGATGGCGAAAATGTTAGTCGATGCCTTCGGCGGCGATCCGGCCGCGAAGTCTGCGAAGGTGCCGCCATCGACGGATCCGAAAATGCTCCTGGTCGGGTGCAATTACGCCGTGGCGTCGCAGGAAGATTTTCTAGATGCGGCACGTGGCGCCGAGGATACCATGCGCAAGGCAGGCGCGGATATCCGGCGGATGGCCGAAGAAGGTGAGGCTCGCCCGCCACGGTGATCGTCTTGCGGAAGGCGCAGCCGGGAGTACCGTAATTTCAGTGCGACTTGGCAGGATGCCTTCGGATTGCGCAGACCTCCCAATCGCCGAAAACCCGCATCCACGGAATGCATCATTCCGACCGTCTAGTCGACGGGAGTTGCCATCTAAAACACGGCGCGCCGATACGTCGAAGACTTTTACCGCTGTCGGACGGCCGAGAAACTAACGAAGATACCCCGAACTATTCCTGTCGCCAAACTCGGGCGAACGCCCAAGAGCAACCCTGACTAGTATCCCGAATCCTCTGGTATCCTAAACTCTCTTTAGACAGAGCAATAGCGTCATTTTCCGTCTACTTCTCGAATAATGGTGTGAAGCCACTTTAGCAGAAGCGTTGCTGACAAAATGGCAACCCAAGAAAATATAGGATCCGCTTCTTGGACTAAACCGACCTGAGCAATCCAAATTGTGGCGGTCAGTATTGCCATTGTAAGCGATGTTTACAATATTTTTCCCGCTCTCGCTTCCGATCGCCAGAGCAAATCGCAAAGCAACGCTATAAATAGTGCAAGAAGGATATTAATAGATTCTATAATCTAAAAACTCCCGTTTGCATTACAAATATGAATTCAAAGTCAAGTTCGTGGGCGCCTGTCGAGAATTCCGCTTGCCGCCCGACTGGCCGCGTGGAACTCAACACGCCGGAACAGCAGGTCGAGGTCTTCCCGGCTCACATCGAAGGTTTCTCCGAGATCCGCGAGCGCAAGGTCGATGTCTAGGGGGTGCGGGATGCTTAACTCGGATGCAGCAAGCTTGTGACCTACTACCGGGACTGCGCGGTGCGGGTAGGAATGGCCCGAAACCCGGTGGAACGCGATGCCAGCCAAGATTAGGATCAGTGAATTAACGCCGACCGGGACGAGAGGGAAAGCGTAACCAGCTTCCAGCACTGAAGGCCCACCGATCACTGCTGTCAACGCAGCAGCCCCGCCGGGGGGATGAAGGCAGCGTAGGAGCGACATGACCAGAATTGCCCCGCCCACAGCAACCCCTGCCGCCAGATACGGTATGGGTACGAAGCGGGCCGCTGTTACGCCGACCAGCGCCGATATGATGTTACCGCCGACCACTGACCAAGGTTGTGCCAATGGGCTCGCCGGGACGGCAAAAATTAGCACTGCAGAAGCGCCGATCGGCGCCACCAGCAACGGGAGCGGCCCAGATCCGTGCAGCGCCATAGCGCACACGAGGCTCGTCAGTGCGACCCCGATTACCCCCCAATACACGCAAAAAGGCGGTCACGCAGGGTTGCACCAGCAAGCATCATGGGGAAAAATGGCCGTCTCATATTCTCAGATTACCTACAACGATGGAGACCAAACCGCGGTAACCACATCAACTACAACTGCTCAATTGTTAGCAGAATTGCCAAGCTCGGTGTGTCGGATATGGCAGGCACGCGACTGAGCCTCCTTACGAACTGAGCTTACGCCGAACCGGACCCTGCAACGTTCTACCGATCCTTGTGCCATGGGGGCATGATCGCGGTCCACGCTGAAGGCGTGACATTAGAACGACTACCCTGTGGCGCTTGGGCAACAGAACCTGGAGCGATCATCAGGAATGCTTGAGTGCATGTACCATCTGCAATGCATCCGGCTTGAAATCGGCCCCGATTTGCGTCTTCTTCCGCGGTAGGTAGCGGCACCGCGGACACAATCGACAATCGATCGGCTGGCTGGCGCATGGGGGGGACATATGGCTCTATCTGAGCTGAGCGTAGCATTCTTTTTGCAGGTCTTCGTCATCGTCGCCGCATGCCGTGCGATGGGCTGGATCATGAAGCGCTTCTTCGATCAACCGCAAGTCATCGGGGAGATGATCGCCGGCGTCATCCTGGGGCCGTCGCTGCTCGGGCTGCTTGCGCCCGACGTCCAGGCGATGATCTTCCCCAAGGATGCAAAGCCGGTGCTGTATGTCTGTGCCCAGCTCGGCGTCGGGCTCTACATGTTTCTCGTCGGCCTTGGCTTCCGCACCGACCATTTCCGATTGAACGCAAGGAGCGCGGTTGCTGTTTCAGTGTCTGGCATGGCCGCGCCTTTCCTCGTTGCCGTGGCGCTCACGCCGTGGCTCCTCAACCTCGATCTCTTCGGCAAAGGCATAACCAGCGTCCAGGCGACGCTTTTCATGGGTGCCTGTATCTCGATCACCGCGTTTCCCGTGCTCGCGCGCATCATTCAGGAACGCGGGCTGACGAAGACGCCGCTCGGTTCGCTGGCACTGTCTGCCGGTGCAATCGACGATGCCGGTGCGTGGACGGTGCTCGCGATCGTCCTGGCGAGCTTTGGCGGAGGTCCGGAGGTCGCCATCAAGGCCATCGTTGGCGGCGGTCTGTTTGCCGCGTTCATGATTGTCCTGGGTCCAAAGCTGCTGGCGCCACTTGCCCGTTGGGCGGAGCGTGAAGGTAAGGTCACCCCGCAAATCCTGGCCGTCGTGGTCATGCTGTTTGGGTTGAGCGCTTGGGCTATGGACGCTGCCGGACTGCACTCGGTGTTCGGAGGCTTTCTGCTCGGTGTGGCAATGCCGCGTGGGCTGCTGACCCGTGAGATTAGAAAGCAGGTTGAACCGTTTACCACAGCGCTGCTCGTGCCGATGTTCTTCGCCTTCTCAGGGCTCAACACGCAACTCACAATGGTCAACAGCCTCAACCTGGCTGCCATCGCTACCGTGATTCTAGTGGGTTCGGTTGCGGCCAAAGGGTTGGCATGCTGGGCGGCAGCCCGTGTCACGGGTCAGGACAATGCGACCGCCATGGCGGTCGGCACGCTGATGAATGCACGCGGGTTGATGGAGCTCATCATCATCAACATTGGTCTGCAAAAGGGCATCATCGGTCCTGCGCTGTTCTCGATGCTGGTCGTCATGGCCATCGTGACGACGCTGATGGCATCGCCCCTGTTCGAGCTTGTGTATGGTAGAAAAGCGCGGGCGTCTGGCGAGCTTGGCCAGCTTAATGAGGTAGACGATAACGAGGACATAGTAGCCGCCCCTGCCAAAGGCCTCGCCTGACATCTCGCGTGAAGTACATATGAGTTAGGGCAGCGCCACCCGCCAACCAGCGAGCTGCTGCGATTCAAATCGGACCTTCGATTGTTCATACGCCACAACAGACGATGCTAATTATAAGCTGTCCCGGCTCAATCATGCGGTGGCTCAAGCTGCTACCGGGTGTTCTGATCTTCATGCCCGCGGTCGGCCAGGGGCAGCGGGCTGGATTATGGGAGACCCGGGTCAGCATCGCCGGTGCTGCGCAAGTTGCACCAGTCCGATCCTGCGTCGCTGCCGATGCACCGTTGCACTCGCTCAGTTTATGGCCTGCGAACTGCACTGCCGCCAAAGTCAGGAAAACAACTGCCGGGATCGTTTCCAGGGTGGAATGTGAAAGTGGCCAACCCGGTACGCTGCTGATCATACAACGGGAGCTATCAGGTGATCTGGCCCGCCAGTATCGGCTTTCCACCGAAACCTTGGTGGCACGGGCAGGCATGCAGGCGGAGTTGGCTCAGTCCTTCGACACGACAAGCCGCTATCTGGGGCCATGCCAGGGGGACGACCGCGAAGCGGTGTCCGACGAAGAAAAAGTACCTGAAACCACGTGGACAGCCCTGGGGTTTGCGCTGGTCTTCGTCCTCCAGGGGATGGCGTTCGTCGGACTGGCATATGCGACGTACCGCGGGATGGCCTGGCTGTCGTCGCGGCTGGGACGTCGCGCCTACGAACGAGCCGTGGTTGCTAACATCACTGTCGACGGGGCAGGCGCGGCAACGATACCCGTGCTTGCGACCTTCACCGGAGTCCGCGGTCTGCCGTGGTGGTATGCGGTCGCGTCGAACAATGCCAAACCGCTGTTCGTGATCGAACCTGACGGCATTCGTTTCCGCGTCGCTCGCCAGCGGAAACGTCGTTATGCCGAAATCGAATGTGTCGATGTCCGGCAGGGCAGGGGCACCGTCAATCTTGACTTCACCTTCTACGGATCGCTGCTGAACTTCACGGCCAATCTCGGTGCCGTGCCGCTGGCCGCCCATGTGCTAGCTTTGCTGCCTGGAGCCGTGCCGCTGTCTGCGCGCGCCCTCGCCGTGAAGGGAATCGGCATATGAACGGACTTATTCTGTCCATGTTCGTCAGTACGATCCTGAGCGGCGTGATTGCCACTGTGAGGGATCGTTCTGTGATCCTGTGGACGATCCTAGGCGCGCTCACCGGCCCCATTGCCGTCGCGTTGCTCCTGTGTCTGCCATCGCGAAAGGCGGTCGTTACACCGACACCGATCCGGTCACTCGCTAGCGAAATTCGCGAACTACAGGAACTGCGGGAGCGAGGTCTTATCTCTGACGACCAGTTCGAGCAGGGCAAGGCACGGGTGCTGGCCTGGCCGGTCGGATCGACAGACCCACATGCGCTGGGATCAGCGCGGGCCTTGGCAGATAGCGGTTGGACATGGGCGAGTTATCACCCAGCCGCCCGCGCCGCCTTTGTCGATCTGGCGCAGCGACATCATCTTGATCTGCAATGGCCGGACGACGTGTCTTTCGAGGTCGTCTGCACCCTCCCCGTGCAGCCGGGGCTTTCCTTCGCGGTCACGCTGGCGCTCGAGAAGGGCTCGATCCATTGCTGGGGCGATGGGTGGGCGCTTGATGGGGCGGCCCCTGGAAATCCGGAAATCGGCTTGCCGGCTGACCTCGCGGAAGGGCTTGAAGCCTTGATAGCTGGATCAGGCCGATTGCTGGTGCGAACGGCCTACCGCGATACGTCGCCGTTTTGGACATCGTTGCAGGTGCAGCGGCACGGCCGCTGGCGAACGGTTGGGTATCAGGCGGGGATCCCCATCCTGCCACTGTGGCGGCGTATGATTGTCAAAAACGAAGCCGCCCTGACCATGCCACGACAATGAATTCCTAGCGCAAGTTCTCGTCGCTGACTGTTTGGGCAAGCAGGAAGCGGCGACCATGAACAACCACGCGGGTCTCCGCCGTCGTTAGACGATGTCACGACGGCGGCATGCTCGTCTGTTTACGGCTTCAGGTTATTCTCTTTGAGCGTTTTGCCATCGGTGGCGAACTCAGCGTAGTCGCTTTCCTTGATGTCATTGGTGGCGAGCTGCCCGTCGAAGTCGAGCCGCAGCACATGGAAGTTGCTGAGCGCGCCCGGCGACATCAGCCGCACGCCCGACCACGCGGGGCGCTGGCGATTTGATTCAGTGAACCTGCGCCCAATCTGCAAATTAGACCGTTGCGTTCATAACGTCCCGGAGCCGTATTGGAGAAGTGAAATGGCACTAGAAAACATTGTTAACGCGGCCAAGTCTGCTTTGAAGGATGTCGTCTCGTCGCCATCTGCTGACCCAATTTCCGACCGTGACGAGGTTTTGCAGGACTTACATCTGGCCGAAAAGGCATGGGCGACCGACGGTGTTCATTCAGGAGTATGGTTCGTCCGTGACGGCGAGCATGTTGCCTTCACGCCCACGACGCGAAATGGGGCGACACTGACGATCGGTGGTCAAACGACGAACTTCATCCCCGCTGACCGCTTTGCCGACTACCTAGTGAACATGCGGGCCGCTATCGAAGCAGGCGAATTTGATCGTGAGATAGCAGGTGCGCTCCATGGTTCGGCTAACGTCGGGGGAATTGCCGAGGTTGCGCTTCCGCCGGCTAGAGAAGGCAGTCCGCAAGATATCCGGCAAGTGCAACAGGATGCTGTACTAATTCGTGAGGGGCGCAATCCGGACGGATCGTTATCTGCAGTCGTGAGCAGTGGTTCTTAGCAACTACTGCGAACAGAGGTGGCTCGGCAGAACTGGGGAGGGGCCTCTGTCTCACCTGTCCATTTTCCAAAAACTGTTCCCGATTGTACCGATAGTCGTATTGCCGCACGCGACCGTTATGCCACCATGTTCGTTGCAACCGCTTGGGCAAACTTTCATGGCCCCACATTGAAGGAGCAACACGATGTCGGACCTCAGCCTACACGACCTGTCAAAGAAGATGGCAAAGTTGGACTTCACGATGATGGCCACTCGCTCACCCAATGGCACCCTGACAGCCCGCCCGATGAGCAACAACGGCGATGTAGAATACCAAGGCGACAGCTACTTTTTCGCCTACCAAAACTCGCGAAAGATTACTGACCTGCGTGCCGATCCGCACGTCACGCTTAGCTATACCGGTGCCGTCGGTATGCTCGGCGGTCCCCCGCTGTTTGTAACTGTCGAAGGCGCCGCTGCGCTGATCGAGGACAAAGGCGCGTTCGCCGATCACTGGACCAAGGATCTCGATCGGTACTTTCCCGAGGGCATCGACACACCCGGTATCGTAATGATCCGTGTCGATGCAAAGGCGATCCGCTACTGGGATGGTAGCGATGAGGGCGAGATCACAATCTAAGCAAGTCACCTAAAGCCCGTATCACATAGGACTTCCGCGGCATTCTCGCGGAAGTCCTAACTTTCGCGACAGCAGGACAGCCGATTGCTGTGTAACCGTCGATGCTGATCGGCGCGGCTTGTCAGCGCTACATGCGACCCGCCCAAGTGTCGCAAAACACCTGTTTGTCGCACAGTCGTGATTGCGACTGGGTTTTTCGCATATCTGACCGCCGAGGGAGACTGTAAAGAAGGGGAAAGTGGCCCGTCCGCTAGTGAGGGGCAGATAGCGTTAGCGGACGTTGGCTGACGCTGCGGTCTTTCTCGAAAAGGATGCTGAATTGAGCAAACTGGCTTCGAAAATCTCGAACTAGCCAAATCCATCATATCCACTATGCTGGATATATGGAAAACGAATCAGCTATCGCTGCGCTTGGTGCGCTCGCACAGGCCACCCGCCTCGATGTGTTCCGCCTCTTGGTGCGGCACGAACCGGACGGCATGGCAGCGGGCGAAATCGCTCGCCAGCTCGACGTACCGCAGAACACCATGTCCGCGCACCTCGGCATCCTCGCGCGGGCCGGCATCGTGCGCTCCGAACGGCATAGCCGATCGATCATCTACCGCGCCGATCTGGACGGGCTGCGCGCGCTGACGCTGTTCCTCGTCAAGGACTGCTGCGCCGGCTCGCCTGAACTGTGCGCGCCGCTCTTGGCCGAACTCACCCCCTGCTGCTGAAAGGACGCCCCGTGGCCGTCGATATCGTGATCTATCACAACCCCGAGTGCGGCACGTCGCGCAACACGCTGGCGATGATCCGCAATGCCAGCATCGAGCCGCATGTGGTCGAATATCTAAAGACGCCACCCTCGCGCGCGCTGCTGGTCGATCTGATCGATCGCGCCGGGATGACGCCCCGCGATCTGCTGCGTGAGAAGGGGACGCCCTATGCAAAGTTGGGCCTGGGCGACACGTCGCTGTCCGACGTAGCGCTGGTGGACGCGATGATGGCGCATCCGGTCCTCATTAACCGGCCGCTGGTCGTCTCGCCGCTAGGCGTGAAGCTGTGTCGACCGTCCGAAGCAGTCCTCGATCTGCTGCCCGAGCCGCAACAGAAAGCGTTTGCCAAGGAAGACGGCGAACAGGTTGTTGATGCCTCGGGTCAGCGCATCGCCTGATGCTGCTCGCGCTCACTATCTTCGTCATCACGATCGCCCTCGTCATTTGGCAACCCAAAGGCCTCGGCATTGGGTGGAGCGCGCTGGGCGGCGCGGCGGTCGCGCTGCTTGTTGGGGTCGTCTCACTTTCCGACGTACCTGTGGTGTGGGGGATCGTCTGGAATGCGACCGCGACGTTCGTCGCGATCATCATCGTCAGCCTTCTGCTCGACGAAGCCGGATTCTTTGAATGGGCGGCGCTTCACGTTGCCCGCTGGGGCGGGGGGCATGGTCGCAGGCTGTTCGTGCTGATCGTCCTGCTCGGCGCGGCGGTATCGGCGCTGTTCGCCAATGATGGCGCGGCGCTGATCCTGACGCCGATCGTCATCGCGATGCTGCGCGCGCTGGGATACGAGGACAAGGCGACGCTGGCTTTCGTGATGGCTGCGGGGTTCATCGCCGATACCGCCAGCCTGCCGCTGATCGTCTCCAACCTCGTCAACATCGTTTCGGCCGACTTCTTCCGGATCGGCTTTGCCGATTATGCCTCGGTGATGATGCCGGTCGATCTGGCGTCGATCGCCGCGACATTGGTCGCGCTGCTGCTGTTCTTCCGGCATGACATACCGGCGAGCTACGATGTGGCGCAGCTCCGCACGCCCGGTGATGCGATCCGCGACTGTGCCACGTTCAACGCGGGTTGGGTCGTTCTTGCCCTACTGCTCGCCGGCTTCTTCCTGCTCGAACCCCTCGGCGTGCCGGTCAGCGCCGTGGCCGCTGCCGGCGCAGTCCTCCTGCTCATCATCGCCGCGCGCGGTCACGTCATCCAGACGCGAAAGGTGCTGGCCGGCGCGCCGTGGCAGGTCGTGATCTTCTCGCTCGGCATGTACTTGGTCGTCTATGGCCTCCGCAATGCGGGCCTGACTGACCACCTTGCCAGCCTGCTCGATCGTACCGCGCAAGGCGGTGTGGGGGTGCAGCGTTCGGAACCGGGATCATCGCCGCGCTGCTGTCGTCGGTGATGAACAACATGCCAACCGTGCTGGTAGGCGCGCTGTCGATCGACGCGACGCACGCCACGGGCGCGATCAAGGAAGCGATGATCTACGCCAACGTGATCGGTTGCGACCTTGGCCCAAAGATCACGCCGATCGGCTCGCTCGCGACGCTGCTCTGGCTGCATGTCCTCGGGCAAAAGGGCATTCGGATTGGCTGGGGCTATTACTTCAAGGTCGGCGCGACGCTGACGATCCCGGTGCTGCTGGTGACACTCGCGGCACTCGCGATCAGAATCAGCATGGCATGACGGCTCTCGTATATTTGGCCGCGTCGCTCGCGGAAATAGCAGGCTGCTTTGCCTTTTGGGCATGGTTGCGGCTGGGCAAATCTCCCCTGTGGCTGGCTCCGGGCATAGTCTCGCTTATGCTGTTCGCCTGGCTGCTGACACGCGTGGATAGCGATGCAGCGGGGCGGGCCTACGCGGCCTATGGCGGCGTCTACATCTGCGCATCGTTGATCTGGCTGTGGGTTGTCGAAGGGGTGCGGCCCGATCGCTGGGACACGGGTGGGGCCGCACTTTGCCTGATCGGTACCTGTATTATTCTGCTTGGCCCAAGGACCGCCTGATGCCGCTCCGCACCCTTTCTGATCCCAACCATCTGCCCGCGCTTGATCGGCGCTATGCGCTCGATCGTCCCGCCCTTGGCCTCGGCGCTGGTGATCCGCCTCCGCGCATCTTGCTGCTTTATGGCTCCCTTCGGGAACGGTCGTTCTCGCGACTTTGCATCGAGGAAGCTGCTCGCCTGCTACAATTTTTCGGCTGCGAAACACGCATCTTCGATCCTTCGACCCTGCCGCTACCCGACCAAGTGACGGGGGACGATCACCCGGCCGTTCACGAACTGCGCGAACTGTCGATGTGGTCGGAAGGGCATGTGTGGTGCAGCCCCGAGCGGCACGGCCAGATCACCGGCATCATGAAGCTGCAAGTCGATCACCTGCCGCTGTCGATGGGTGGGATGCGCCCGACGCAGGGCCGCACGCTTGCCGTCATGCAGGTGTCGGCCGGGTCGCAGTCGTTCAACAGCGTGAACACCCTTCGCGTCCTTGGCCGTTGGATGCGAATGGTAACGATCCCCAACCAGTCCAGCGTCGCGAAGGCGTTTGCGGAGTTCGAAGAAAACGATCGAATGAAGCCTTCGGCCTACTACGATCGGATCGTGGACGTGATGGAAGAGCTGGTACGCTTCACGGTCCTGCTACGCCCGCACACTGCCCAACTGGTCGATCGCTATTCCGAGCGAAAGGAGGCAGACGTGCCGATCGATAGCGCCACGGACCTTTCGAGCATCGCAACCTCGCCAACGTACCGGAAAGGCGAGTAAAGTTCGCTTAGTGTGGCAAACCGCTCCTGCAGACATTGTGCATGACTGAGGGCGCTTCTAGATGCATCAGATGAAACGCCGGGCTCGCCCATTCTCCAAGATATTGCATTCCATGGCGTTTTTCGTCCTGGCGGTGATGTTGCTGGTCCGGCTTGGCCCGCTCTGCGAGACGATGGCGATGGCCGCGCCTCCGGCTGCGTCCGCGATGATAGACTGCGCCAGCAAATCAGCAGGCGCTCCCATCAAAAAGGCCCCTGCATCGGCCTGCGCCATACCGTGCGTTGCTGTTGCCGGCGAAACCGTCGAGCATATCGGGCTGGTTCCTTCCTCCCGTCTATCGCCGTGGCCGGCTCCACAGACCGGCCTTCTGGGCATGGCATACGCTCCGGCCACACCCCCTCCGCAAACCGTGTGACGTCGAACACCATCACACGTAAATTTCGGAGAATATCATGACCAAGTTCAAGCTCATCAGCGCTGCCTTCGCCCTCACGCTGTCGACTGGCGCATTCGCCGCTGTCGCCAATTGCTGCGCCGACATGGCGTGTTGCAAGGACGGTGCGGACTGCTGCAAGGATGGCACAAAAGCTAAGGCTGCTGACTGCTGCGATCATGCCAAGGACGGCATGAAGCGCGGTTAAAAGCTAGATAGGGGTGGGCAACTGCCCCTATTTTCCTGGTCTGCATCTACGCGCCGCGACACGTCGCTGCGGCGAGCGGAGAGACACCCGCAGGTTGAGGCTCTTCCCCGAACCGCATCCATCGTTCGTCCCACACCGCCTACGCCAAAACTCCTATGCGCCTAGACCTATCCCCCCTAGGGGATAGGATACTGCATGACCTCACTTTCAGATCTTCTTGCACAGGGCACGGCCCACGCTTGGCTTTTCGTTCCTACCGCGATCCTGTTGGGTGCGCTTCACGGCCTTGAACCCGGCCATTCCAAAACGATGATGGCAGCCTTTATCATCGCGGTGCGAGGGACGGTGAAGCAGGCAGTGCTGCTCGGCCTCTGCGCGACGCTCTCCCATACGGTGATCGTATGGGTGATTGCGTTGGGTGGGCTCTACCTCTGGCGCGGGCTCGCTCCAGAAACGATCGAACCCTATCTGCAGGTTGCCTCTGCCGTCATCATTATCGGCATGGGTGCATGGATGCTGTGGCGAACGCGTCGCGAGCAAAGCTTGTCCGCCCTGCACGATCACGATCACGATCACGATCACGATCATAGTCATGCCGATCACGGCCACGACGGTTCAACCCGAATCGACACCGGCCACGGCATAGTGCGGCTGGACGTTTTTGAGGACGGCGTACCGCCCCGATTCCGCCTGACGGTCGAGCGCGGTGATACCTGGGCCGCGGGCGACGTGACGCTTGAAACCGAACGCCCCGACGGCACCCGCCAAGCCTACAACTTCGCACAACAAGCGGGCTATCTCGAATCCCGTGAAGAAATTCCGGAGCCTCACGAGTTCGTTGCACGCCTCGCCCTGGCGCATGGCGGCCACGCGCACAGCTATGATGTGGCATTCACTGAACATGATCACGGACATGACCATATGCATGAAGAGCTGCGCGGCCTCAGTGAAACCGCCGGCTACCAGGACGCACACGAACTCGCGCATGCAAATGACATTCGTCGCCGCTTTTCAGACCGCGAAGTTACCACCGGCCAGATTGTCATCTTTGGCCTGACCGGTGGGCTTATCCCATGCCCGGGTGCGATCACGGTCCTGTTGCTCTGCCTGCAATTGAAGGCGTTCACGCTCGGGGCGGCACTGGTACTGTGTTTCAGTATCGGGCTCGCACTGACAATGGTTACGTCCGGCGTGATCGCTGCAATGAGCGTGAAGCACGTTTCCAAGCGGTTTAACGGATTTGGCGAGATTGTCCGCAAGGCTCCCTACATTTCGGGTGCCCTTATTCTGGTGATCGGGCTGTACCTGGGTATCAGCGGGTGGACGCACCTGCCAACGACGTGAACTTTGGATCGGAACTACAGTGAGCCATGCCTCTAACCCTGACCTGCTCAACCGCCTCAAGCGGGCGCAGGGCCATCTGGCGACGATCATCAAAATGATCGAGGAAAGCCGCGACGGCCTTGAAACAGCGCAGCAGCTTCAGGCGGTCGTCAGCGCACTCGACAAAACCAAAACCCTTCTCGTTGCCGATCATATCGAGCATCATCTGGAAGACGTGGTTGGCCCTCTGTCGCGCGAGGCTCGTCAAAAGCTCTCCCGTCTCACCGACTTAGCTAAATATCTTTAGCGGGCTGCGGTGCGAACGGCGTTCCCAATTAGGATCCTGAAACGGGAAAGCTTGCGGCTTCTCAGAAGCCGTCGTTCACCCAGGTTTCAAGAACCCCGAAGTCGACCGCCAGCGCCTCTCGCTCTATTTGGGAAGCCGTATGGTAACACCGAAGGCCCGCTCGGATCGGGACAGAAGAGCATCGCCGCCATGACCAAAGGAGATGGCGCGAACCAGGGCAAGGCCCAGCCCGTGCCCGTTGGTGGTGCGTGACGCCTCGGCGCGGGCGAAACGCTGAAACAGGCGCCTGGCATCAGCGGGGGGAACGCCCGGGCCGTTGTCTTCCAGCGTCATCTCGATCGCATCCTGCGTCGCCGTTGCAGCCAGTGTCGCTGTGGTGCCGGGAGGCGTGTGGCGCAACACGTTCTCTAACAGGTTGGATAGCGCCTGAGCCAGCAGACGGCGGTCGCCTTCGACATGCAAGTTGGCCGGTATATCTGTCGATAACAGATGGCCACTGGCCTCGAAGTCGGGGCGATAGGTCTCGGCCATGTCCTCCAGCAGCGCCGACAGGTCGATCGACCCCAATGCTCGGCGTTCAGCCAGTCCTTCGACCTCGGCGATGCGCAGCAGCGCGGCGAATATCTCCAGCAGATCGTCGGCTTGCCGCCGTGCCGCCTCGATCGCGCCTGGATCGCCGTCAGCGGCGCGATCGAGCTGGTTGCACAGGCGGGTCAGAGGCGTGCGCAGGTCGTGGGCGACATCGGTCGACACCTGCCGCAGATTATCCATCAGCGCGGCGATGCGATCGAGCATCCGGTTGAGCGTGGCGGCAAGGCGATCAAACTCGCTATCCGAGCCGTCGCGCGGCACCCGTTGCGTCAGGTCGCCGGCGATGATCGCCTGTGCCGTGGCGTCGATGCGCGAGAGCCGACGCCGGGTCAGCCATCCGACCAGCACCGCAGCACCAATCCCCAGCGCCAGCATCGCCGCGAGCGCGGTCGCGAACAGCGACGCCAGTGTCCGGTCGATCGCGGCAAGGTCGCGCCGATCAGCAACGACGACGAGCATCCCGCCGCGCAGCGGCGTCACGAGCGCCTGACCGACGCCGGTCGCGTCGCCGCGGCGGAACCCGAAATGCTCCTGATAACCGGGTGTTGGTGCTGCAAGCGGGATGATCGTCGCCGCAATCGTCCGGCCGGCGCGGTCGATCAGCAAATAATCGAGGCTGGCTTCGTTACGCGCATTCTCGCGCAGGCGGATCGCCTCGGACACCGCTGCCAGATCGCCTTCGCGCGCTTCTGCGACAAGCGCGCGTGTCTCCACCGCGACGCGGTGGTCCAGTTGCTCCTCCAGTGCCTCGTGCGTCACCTCATAGGCGATGGTACCGATCGCCAGGGTCGCGGCGCTGAACGCCAGCGCGACCAGCACAACGATGCCGAAGGTCGAGCGCCAGAGGCGGGCGAGCATCTATTCGCCCCGGATCATATAGCCGGCACCGCGCACCGTCTCGATCGCATCGGCGTCGAAGCCGGCGTTGAGCTTGGAGCGCAGCCGGCTCAAATGCGTCTCGACGATGTTGGTCTTCGGATCGAAATCGAAATCCCACACCCGCTCCAGCAGCATGGTGCGGGTCATCACTCGGCGCGGGTTGCGCATCAGCTCGGCGAGCAGCGCGAACTCGCGGGGTTGCAGGGTGACGCGCCGGCCATCGCGCTCGACCGTGCGGCGATGCAGGTCGAGGATGATATCGCCGACCCGGAGCAAATGCGTATCATCGCCGCGTGGTGCTGGCCGACGCGACAGCGCATTGAGGCGGGCGACCAGTTCGGAGAAGGCGAAGGGCTTGACCAGATAGTCGTCGGCGCCGCCCTCCAGTCCCTCGACGCGATCGGCGATCCCGCCCACTGCCGTCAGCATCAAGACGGGGGTCACGTTACCGGCCGCGCGCAACGCCTTCACCAGCGCCAGCCCGTCGAGACCGGGCAGCATCCGGTCGACCACGATCGCATCGAACCCGCCGCCGGTCGCCTGGAACAGTCCGTCGCGACCATCCTCGCTGACCGCGACCTGGTGTCCTGCTTGCCCCAGCCCTTGCGCCACGAAGGCGCGAGTGTCGGCATCATCCTCGACGATCAATATCCGCATCACTCACCTATCGCGCACCGGCCTCCACGCGCCAACCACCGCCCAGCGCGCGGAACAGTGCAACCTCGTTCTGCGACACCGCCACGTCGGATTGGACCTGTTGCAGGGTCGCCGATGCAGCCGCGCGCTGCGCGTCAACCTGGAGCAGACCGGGCGCGTCGCCGAGGCGGACCCGGGCAGCGGCCCGCCGCGCATAGGCTTGAGCCTCACGCGCGGCCGTCGCCAGATCGCGGTTGCGGCGGGTCTCGGCGTCGTAGGCGGCAAGCGCCGTCTCGACCTCGCGCAGCGCGCGCAGCACCCCCACGTCCCACCCGGCCAGTGCCGCGCGCTCGCTCGCGCGGGCCTGTTCGAGACGTGCGCGTGCCGGTGCCTGGTTGGGAAAGGCCCAGCTGACAAGCGGCGTCACCACCGCACTGATCCCGCCGGAAAGCAGCCCGACGGCCCCGCCCAGATTGACCCGTGGATAGAGGTCCGCGCGTGCCACGCCGATCCGCGCGGCCGCGGCGGCAAGGCGGCGCTCCGCCTCGCGCACGTCGGGGCGGCGCAGCAGCAGTGCGGTCCCGTCACCGACCGGAGCCGCCCCGTGCAGCCGCGGCGCGGCGGTGCAGGCGAAGCGGTAGGCGCGGGCCTCGGCGGGCGGGCGACCTTGCAGCGTCGCGAGCCGGTACAGCGCATTGGCGCGCTGTGCCTCGAACGGTGCGATGGCGGCGCGGGTGGCAGCGGCGATCGTCGCGACCTGCGAAACTTCCAGCGGCGACACCTCGCCGGCTCGCAATTGCTCGCGCACCAGAGCGACCGAACGATCCTGCGCCGCAGCGACCTCGCGCGCGGTGGTGATGGCGCGGGTCGATCCGCACAGGTCGACATAGGCCAGCACGGTATCGGCGACGACCGCGACGCGCAGTCCGTCGACGACGGCCGCTTGCGCCTCGGCATCAGCGCCCGCGGCGGTCGCGGCCGAGCGAAGCCGACCGAACAGGTCGAGATCCCAGCTCGCGGTCGCGGCGATATCGTAATCCGTCGTCGGCACATTGCCCGACGCGCTCGGCTGTCCGGCGGGATTGTCGACGCCAAGCGCGCTCTCGATGGTCGTCTGCGGCAATCGCGCCGCCTGTGCCTGACGCAAGGCCCCGCGCGCACCGTCGAGATTGGCATAGGCGACCCGTAGGTCCGCGTTGGCGGTCAAGGCCGAGCGAACCAGTCCGTCGAGAACGGGATCGTCGTAGAGCCGCCACCAGTCGTCGGGCACCGGCGCGATCGATGCGACGGGAAGCCGGGCGAAGTCGGCCGTCGCGCTGGGCGGGGCGATCGTCGGCGAGGGGGCCGGCACACCCATGCAGGCGGACGCGAGCAGCGCTGCGGCGGGGACCAAGCGACGGATCATGCCAGCGCCTCCGTGGATGCGGGAGCAGGCGGCACGGCGCGCTCCTCGCCATAGCGGGCGTAGAGCGCGGGCAGCAGCAGCAGATTGAGCGCGGTCGAGGAAATAAGGCCGCCGAGGATCACGATCGCCATCGGATGCTCGATCTCGTGCCCCGGCGCATTGCCCGCGACAATTAGCGGCACGAGCGCGAGGCCCGCGCAGGCAGCGGTCATCAGGATCGGCACCAGACGCTCTTCCGCGCCGCGCAGCACCAGTTCGCGCCCGAACGTCATGCCCTCATGGCGTTCGAGATGCTGATAGTGCGAGAGCAGCATGATGCCGTTGCGCGCGGCGATGCCGATGACGGTGACGAACCCGACCAGCGAGCCCAGCGACAGCACCCCGCCGGTCAGCGCGACCGCCATCACACCCCCGACCAGCGCGAACGGCAGGCTGACCGCGACCAGCGCGGTAATGCGGCGCGAGCGGAACTCCATCCAGACGAGCAGCAGGATGCCGACGAGGCATAGCGCACCGATGCTCCAGAGCTGGCTGCGCGATTCCTTCAGTGCGGCATATTCGCCCAGCACCTGCGGGTGATAGCCGGTCGCGAACGGCACCTTGGCGACAGCCGCATCGACCGCCTGCGCCACAGTGCCCAAGTCCGCGCCCGCGACGTTCATCGTCACGTCAAGGCGACGCTGGCCGTTCTCGCGCTTCACCTCGTTGGGCGCGGGCGCGATCTCGATATTGGCGATATCGCCGAGCCGCACCGGCGCGCCGGTCACGGGTGCCTGGATCATCAGGTCGCGGAGCGCATGGACGCTGTTCCGCACCCTCGGCTCGCCCCAGACCGCGACGTCGAACGCGCGCTGGTCGCGGTAGATTTCCCCGACCTTGGTCTGCGCGACCAGCGCCTGCGCCTGACGGCGGACCTCGCCCGCGGTCAGACCGAGCCGCGCCAGTTCGGCAGGCCGCGGGCGGATGCGGATCTGCGGCACCAGCACCTGGCTTTCCAGCTTCAGGTCAGACACGCCCTGGATGCCGCCGATCGCATCGCGGACGCGCGCGCCGGCCGCGCGCAGCTCCGCCTGGTCGGGGCCGTAGATACGCACGACGATCGTCGCGCCGGCACCGGTCAGTACCTCCTTGATCCGCTCACGCAGGTAGGTCAGCACGTCGCGGTAGAGGCCGGGATAACCCTCGACCACCTCCTTGATCCGCTTCACCGACGCATCGTAATCGGCATTCTCGTCGAGGCTGATCCAGAGTTCGGTAAAGTTTGGGCCGACCACCTCGTCGGCCTGCTCGGCGCGGCCGATATGCGCGCCGAAGTTGCGGACGCCGGGAATGCTGCGCAGCTCCTTCGACGCGCGGATCGTGATCCGGTCCATCGCCTCAATTGAGGTGCCCGGCTTCTCGACGAAGTGCATCAGGAAGTCGGTTTCGCGGAAGTCGGGAAGGAACTGGTCCTTGAAGGTCGCATATCCGACACCCGCCAGCAGCAGCCCGCCCGCAACGATCCCCACCGCCAGCACCGGCCGCCCGACGACCCGCGGTAGGAAACCGATGTAGCGCCGCTTGAAAGCGGCGACGATGCGGGTGTCGCGCTCCTCGGTCAGCGGCGCGTTCGGCAGGAGCAGCAGACACATTGCCGGCGTGACGGTCAAAGCGACCAGCAGCGACATCCCGATCGCCAGCACATAGGCGATGGCGAGGGGCTGGAAGAAGGTGCCCGCGACCCCGCCAAGGAAGAAGATCGGGACGAACACCAGCATCACGATCAGCGAGGCGAACACCACCGCGGAGCGCACCTCCAGCGACGCGGCCAGCACTACCGCGAAGGCCGGCTTGGGATCGGCGGACTCGCGGTTAAGGCGCAGGCGACGCGCGATATTCTCCACGTCGATGATCGCATCGTCGACTACTTCGCCCAGCGCGATGACGAGGCCGGCGATAATCATCACGTTGATCGTCCCACCCGACCACAGCAGCATCAGCCCCGCGCCCAGCAGTGACAGGGGGATCGCGACGAGGCTGATCGTCGCCTGCCGCCAGTCGCGGGTGAACAGGAACAGCACCGCCGCGACCAGTGCGCAGCCGATCATCAGCGCGCGGGTGAGATTGTCGATCGAGCGTTCGATAAAGGTCGCCGGCCGGAAGATCGTCGTGTCGACCTTAACGTCCTTGAGGCCGGGCTTCAGTTCGTCGAACGCGGCCTCGACCGCGCGGGTCAGCTCGAGCGTGTTCGCGGTAGGCTGCTTCTCGACGATCAGCATGATGCCGGGGCCGTCGTCGATGATGGCGTTGCCGATCGGTGCGTTGAAGCCGTCGACCACGCGCGCGACGTCGCCGATCCGCACGGGCGCTTCGCCTGCCTGCTTGACGATCGCCTGCTTGAGGTCAGCCGCAGTCTGAACGGTGCCCGCCTGCTGAACCGCAAGCCGCTGGTTGGGCGTATCGACGAACCCGCCGCCCCCGACCAGAACCGCGTCGCCCGCTGCCGCGCGTACCTCCGCCAGCGTTACGCCGGAAGCGCGCAGACGATCGGGGTCGATCAGCACTTGCAACTGCCGATCGCGCTGCCCCCAGACCGCGACGTTGGCGACGCCGGGGACCGCCATCAGCCGTGGCCGGATCGTCCAGCGGACCAGCTCGGACAACTGCATCTGGTCGAGTTTCGTCGACGACAGTCCGACCTTCATCGCGCGACTGGTCGAGGACAGCGGCGGCATCAGCACCGGTTGGCGCGCCACGAGCGGCAAGCGCGGCTGCACCTGGGCAATCCGTTCCCCGACCATCTGCCGGGCACGGATCACGTCGGACCCGCGCTCGAACAGGATCTGCACCGACGACAGGCCCAGCACTGACTTGGATCGCAGCGTCATCAGGCCGGGGACGCCGTTGACCGCGGTCTCGATCGGCACCGTGACGAGGCTCTCGACTTCCTCGGTCGACAGGCCCGGTGCCTCGGTCTGGATTTCCACCATTGGGGGCGCGAACTCGGGAAATACGTCGAGCGGCACGTCGCGCCCGGCGCGGACGCCCAGCACGACCAGCAACGCGGCGAGCGCGAGAACGAGGACGCGCTGCGCCAGCGCGAAATGGACGAGCCGGCCAAGCATCAGTGCGCCGCCCCGAATTCGGTGCCGAACAGCTCCGCCGCGCCGTCGGTCACGACCTGCGCCCCGTTGGACAGTCCGCGCGCCAACAGCGCCCGTCCGCCGCTCTCCGATGCCACCTCGACACGCTGGCGGACGAAGGTGTCGGGCGCGGTCTTCTGATAGACCCACTCGCCGCCGTGGATATCACGAAGGATCGCAGCAGACGGCACCGACAATCCCTCGGTCTGCCCCGCAAGCGGCAGGTCAACGGCGACACGTTGCCCTACGCGGAAGATACGATCGCGATTGTCGACGGCGTAATACAGGTCGACGGTGCCCGCGACGGTGTTGGCCGATGGCGGCGCCTGCACCGGACGGGCGCTGCGTGGCGCGCCGGCGTCGCCGAGCGTGCGGACCATTGCGGCGGCCTCTCGACGCACATTCCCCATGTCGCTGCCGAACACCGACGCGCGGACCCACAGCACCGCTTGCGAACCGAGTGAGGCGACCGCAGGCCCGAGCAAACGGCGCTGCTGACGTGCCGCGCCTAGCGCCGCCTGCGCTGCTGCCAAGGCTGCTGCTGCTTCGTCTCGCGCCCGAACACTGCCGGCTTCCTCGCGCACCAGGCTCTCGGCCCGGTCGAGCGCGATCCGGGCGAGGCGGGCCTGCGCCAATGCGCGCGCCAGTTCGGCATCGGCCGCGGCCTGCTGGCTGCCGATCTGCTGGAGATTGGTCGTCGAGTTGACCGGCACACCATTGGCGCTGATCGGCGGGACCACGATTTCGCCGGCCACCTCACGCGTTGCGGTGGCCGATCCTCCGCCGACGCGCACCAGGCTGATGCTCAGGCGATGTTGCGCCTCGGGCGTTAGCGTCAGCTTTAACAGCTCGCTTTCGTGGGCGATCGTCTCGGCATGGGCAGGCGGTGCGGGCGGCTTCGCGGTCTTCTCACTGCAACCGGCAAGCAGGATTGGGATCAGAAAGATGGTCTGGCGCATCGTGACGGCTTAGTCACGAAAGAGTGGGCGCTGCTGGAGCCGACTATACAAAGTCCCAATGTTGCCGGTCATCCACGAGTTTCAATTTGAATTTGATGCTCCGACCTGATGATCGTCGGCTCCGGGGGTGTGTGTATGGAGAGGGTCGACGTGACGAGAGAGCATCCCGCCCGTAAAGTTGCTGAAATCACCCTCGGCTTTTGGTTAGCCAAGGTCGTCGCCACTACATTGGGTGAGGTTGCGGGCGACGCCATCGCCCAGACGCTGAACCTAGGCTACATCGCCGGACTTGCCATCACCCTGGGCCTGCTAGCGGCCTTCCTCGTTGGGCAGGTTCGTGCCGACCGCTATCATCCTTTTCTGTTCTGGGCGACGATCGTCGGTACGACCACGGCGGGAACCGAAATAGCTGACCTGTCGACGCACACCCTCAACCTTGGCTATAACACAACGTCAGCCATCCTTTTTGGTGGCATGTTGCTGATCCTCGGCATTTGGTATCTCAGGCGGGGCACCTGTGACGTGAGCGCGGTGGTCGACCGTGAGAGCGAATTGTTTTTCTGGGGCGCCGTTCTGTTCTCGAACAGTCTCGGCACGGCGTTCGGCGATGGTCTCGTCTATGTTTTTGGCCTCACATACACCACTGGATCGTTAGTCTGCATGGCTGTGATCGGCGCGGTGTTGCTTCTGCACTATGTTGCCCGGGTCAACGCGGCATTCATATTCTGGGCCGCATTCGTTTTCACTAGGCCCTTCGGCGCCGACTTCGGGAACTTGCTCACGAAGGAGGCTGCCAAGGGCGGGTTTGGCCTCAACACGTTTGCGACTGCCTTGGTCTGCGTCCTGTTGCTCGCGGTAATTGTCGTATTCTTCGAACGTCGGCAACGCCGTGTTGATGGACGGAGCAGTATCGCAGCCTGAACGGCTAAGCTGATACGACGTCGGGGGCCTTATAGCCGATCCCCTTTCTCGAATGGGAACCCGGCCCGGGAACGATGGGCAAAAGCGACGATTGAGCTACCCCCGCTGCAAGCCGCTTTCCCAAAAACCGTTCCCAAAACTTTTTCTCGAAATGGCGTCATCTCGACGGAGTTATGAGGATGACGGGCACGCTCTTCAGGCGACGCAAAACACATGTTTGTCGACAGCACTACGCGCAAATCCACCATGGGTGAGTGAGAGCGGCATAGCAGAACCTCCACGTTGACATGAGTGTCCGACAAACCCTGTCGGATTGGGAAAATGTGCGACAACCCTGCTAGCATGGTTTTCCGTCAGGGGAGCAACGACCGCGATTTCGGCACGACCTCTCCACAACCGGACAGTTCACTACCGGCCGAGATTGCTCGCTGCTGTGCTGACATCCGCGGCCCCGCGAGTGGCCGGTCCGTCGGAACCCCGACGTTCCCGGTAACCCTTTGGAACGACCGCTTCGTCCCATTTCCCGCCGAACGGCCACGGTTGCGGCTGTCGACCAGACCCGGTCGTTCAACGCTTCGGCAATGACCAAGCTCGGCCGGCCGGCGTGAAAAGTCTTCGCCGGGAACCCGCTAGCCGGCGTTCCGACTGGGAGGCCTCGAGCGCCTCGAACCGGCACGAGCTGTGACGGTCCGGCGGCGCTAACTCAGGTTCGTCCGCGCGTAGATATCTACGGGTGGCGGCCAGAGGTAACGCGGTGAACCGGGGTGCTTCAGCGATCACGCACATGGTCGCCGTCACGCGGGCGGGGCGGACCGTGTGTGCAATTAAGCAAGGCCGCGCCTCGCCGGCCCGAAGGTCGCGGACGGCGTCATCGGGGATCAGTTCAGGGCAGCTTCGGGGGTTGGAGGGAGTCCGCGGGACATGAAGGCCAGCGTCTTCGCCTTGCGTACTTCCGGGGGTTCCTCGGGTGCCGCGCCGATGCCGAAAGCCAGACCCGCCCAGCGGCCGGGGCCATAGTGGAGGAAGCGAGCGTCCTTCTCGCCGATGCGGTAGAGGAACTCGAACACCGACTTCTCGCCGGCGGCCGGCATGAAGACCTCCAGTCGCTCGTAGTTGACCGCCTGATCATCCTCGATGCCGCCGTCGCCCTCAGCCCGGCCGGACGCGCTTCGATAGTCGGCGAGGTTCGTCACGCGCGCGTGCCAGCTGACGCTGCGTATGTACCAGCATCGGTAGGCGTTGCCGTTCACGACGCCCGAGCCGAGTTCCACTTCGCCCTCCCGGTTGAGGACGTGTTCGCGCACCGTGAGCGCGTCTTCGAGTTTGATCAAGTCGGTTCCCCCGCTGGCAGCGGGGAGAGATACAAGCCAAACACCACCACCGGATTACCGCATCCGGTTAACGCCAATGGAGCCGGTCCACCGGCGAGTCCTTGAGGGACCGGCGCGGTTTGGCCGCGCCGACCCTGGTTGGGGTCGAGCCTGCTCGGCCGACCAGCAGGCGCCCGTGCGACGGGCGCCACCACCGCAGCTGCGGTCGGTGAGATGCCGCATGTGAGCGGAAAATCACGATCGACATTCGAGAGAGGAAAATGAACTCATGAAAAGAAATGGATCAACGCGACCGGTCGCCGCGCAGCCGGACCGGAACATCGAACTCAGTCCGGTCGCGGCCGCGACGCGAGCAAGCCTGGCCAGGCCCGCAGGCACGTCACGCTGCCGCGGGCCACCACGCGCGGCACCCCGACCCTGAGCCGGTCGGGGTGAACTCACCGCGGGACGCGAACCCCCCTTGTTCGCGTCCCGTGGTCCTCACCCCAACCGGCCAGTCGGTGGCCGAAGCAGTCCTTCGGTGAGCATTGGCCGTGTCGCTGCGCCTCGCGCGCGGCGTCTAGAGTAGGAGCCCGATTTTGAACATGACTCGAGCTGCGTTCTCGAGAGGGGAAAAAGCCGCTTGCAAGCGGCCAGGCTTAAGACAAATTTAACCGTCTGATCCCTATGATCCGTCGAGGTCGTCGCTTGGGTCTCATTTTCCTCTCTACCGTCTTCTCCCGATAACCTCTGTAGAACGCGGGCGCTCGCGCGCAGGGGAGGTTGGATCTGGATTTGGCGCTCAAGGCGTTTCATTCCGAGGGGGCTTGAGCAGATTTCCATGGTGGCGGCGCGGGCGGCCGCGCGGCGTCCGGCACGCCGTCACCGGATCGCGTCCCGATTTCTCCTTGCCGCGCCGCCGACCCATCGTCGGTTTACGCCGATGCTGGATCGCCGCGTCCGACGAGGAGCCGCGATTGCTCCAGGTTGGCGAACGATCCTTCCAGTTCGTGCGGATGCCATATGTACATCATGCGCGGCTCGCGTTCGGAGGAGGCGTCCAGCACGCGGAGGTCGATGCGGACCGGTGGACATCGCGTGCTTCCCGCCGCGACATCTTCGAACTGTATGGACTCCAGCAGGTACCTTACGCCCAGCTCGATGGCGCGATCGACGTGCCGCCTCGCGGCGGCGGTGACAGCGGCTAGCAGGGAGCACATGTCGGCGCGGGCATTCCAGATCGAGCTGATGGATCTCGACGATATCGGCCGCCTTTTGCTTCAGCACCTCGTCCTTCGGACGATGGCTTTGCCAGTCGAGGGTGCGCACGACCAGGGTCGTCATCGCGTCCAAGGTGATGGAGGCGAGGATTTTGGAATGTCCGGGTTGGTCGGATACGACGCGCGATAGCCGGACCGCAGCCATCGGAACGTCCGGGCAGTCGGTCTGTAGCTGACGCGCGGTCAGGACGCCAAGAAGTGCGATGTCGTCGAGTGCGACGAGCGAAATTTCTTCCATTTGTGTCTCCTTTGCCCGCGCGCTGCGCGTGGCGTTTTTTCCCCTCCTCATTGAAGGGCAAATGACCTCGTTCGAAACGGGATCGGCGAACGGCGCAGCCGGTCGCGACGTTTTGCAGCGGACCCGCCAGGCTCCGCTCCGCTTCTTGCCGTGCGGAAGCGCGGCTAAACCGCGGTCGGCGGGACGCTTCCGTCGCGCGTCCTCTCGTGGGTCTCGCGGATGGCGCGGGCGGTGCTCGCGATGCGATCCCAAGCGCGACGGATGCCGGCGGACAGGTCGTCTGCGGGGAGTCCTGCGAAGTGGAGGAGGTTAGTGCCGTCGCTCGAGGCAGCGAAATAGCCGCCGATCTCTCTCGGCGCGACGATGACGAGTGGCAACTCGTCAGACGGAGCCCAGATCCTGCATTCTGGAACCAGGGTCACGCGCTTGCTGCGACCTGATGCGTACTTCTCTGCCGAGGGTACGATGAGCCAGACGCGTTCGAGCCTCGGTTCGTCTTCGCTGATGTCGTACTGCAGCGAGACGACCACGACGCCCGACGAGGCGGCCTTCTCTTCGATGGCGGTGAATTCCCGGTCGTCCGGGATGATGATCGACTCGATCGCGAAGTTTGCGATGCCGTTTGGATCAAGCAGCCGCCCGGCAGCGGCGTGGTGGGAACGGAGTTCGTGCGGAGTTTCGCCGTCGATCATAGTATGGCCTCATGTGCGGACGAGCAGCGGCGAGGGAAGCCATTTTCCCATCTACCCTCTCATCCATGAGCATCGCGCACGGGATGCCGAGGCGCTGGGCGCCAGACGTTCTCGATGCCGACGAAACCTCGCGGCGCCGACGCAGATCCCCGAGGTTTCCGTCGGCAAGCCGGTCTCGACCGTTCTCGCGGTCCAGAAGCGCGTGCTGCCAGGCATTGCCGTAATGCAAGTCAAGGCATGAGGTCGCTCATGATCGGCTACGCGACCAGCGAGTGCTCGACTAGGCCGGTGCGGCGGACGTCATTGCTTCGTCTCTTCTGAAGCGACCGCGCCCATCGTCATCGCCAGCAGCGATGCGCCGCGTTGTTCGTGATCAAGCTTCAGAAGCCGGACCCAGTGCGCAATGTGTTTGCCTGCCGCATCGACGCCTTTGCGCTGCAACTGCGCGGTCGTCAGGTTCGTGTCGTTCTGGATAACCGACGCGATCGACAGCGCGTAGAAGTCGATGATGTCGTCGGCGATCAACGCTTGATCGGGAGAGTTCGCAGCAAGGTACTGCATGACTATCGGCATGATCTCCTGGAACAGGTCGATCTTCGCCTGGTCGTCTACCTTCATGATGTCCGCGGGCATGCTGGCGTCCTCCGTCCGTGGAATGTATTGCCTGGAACCGTGAAGTGGAAGGCCGGGACGACGAGTCTCGCAGGTACCGGAGCCGTCATGAATCATCCGCGCGAATGGTTTCAGCCGAAAGTCGTCGGTATCGGTTGGTCGCCTCGAACGTGGGAGGGCTGGGCGGTGATCGTCGCCGTGATCGCGATTGGCTGCGTTGTCGGTCGCGTCAACGCTTGACCAGCAACAGGTGCGAGATCGTCATGTTGCATGCGCCGAGGAACCTGGCTTAGGTTTGGCCATGGAAAACACCGAACCGCAGTTTGACCTTATTGGCCAGCTTCGCTCGCTCATCGCGCAACGAAACGAGGCAGCAGAGGCGTTCGAGATATTCAAGCAGGACGCCGTGCTGGCGCCTGCTGCTGATCTGGCGAACGGCGACGTCTCCTCCGACGAAGCCGCGAACGTGGCAGCAGAGGAAGTCGACACGTTCAAGGCTCAGACCGAAGGGCTTCTGGCCAGCGCTACCGACGACGAACTTCTGGCTGCGTACCAACAGACACAAGGGGAGGTTGGCGATCTCGCCGCCGAGGCGCTCCGCGATGAAATGCGGCGTCGGAACCTTGAGGAATGAACAGACCGAGCGCCAACCGGGACATCTGGAATGTGTAACCGAGCACGGTTCAGCGGCGAACCCGAGACCATAGTCGAGCGCTTCGGGGCGAACCGGTTGGCCGAGAAGCCGATGGACAACCGGTTCGATCCGAAGGAGCTGCGCCCGTTCGGACGAGCGTATGTCGTGCGGAACGAAGGCGTTCACCCTGTGCTCGACGTCATGGAGTGGGACGTTCTGGCGGGGCAGGCCAAGCAGGCTGGTCGCAAGGTTGCGCAGACGAACGTGCGCACCCTGCATCTTCCGCAATGGCGCTCGCTCGTCAGCGACCCCGCCAACCGGTGCCTGATCCCGCTGACGGAGTTCTGCGAGTGGGCACGCGAGCCTACCGATCTCGGCGACGGCAAGAAGCCTATCAAGGGAGAGATGTGGTTCGCGGTCACCGATCTGCCCGTGTTCGCCATCGCGGGCTTCTGGCGACAGGTCGGTGACCAACGCTACTTCGCGATGGTCACCTGCGACGCGAACGAACTGGTGGCGCCGATCCATCCCAAGGCGATGATCACGATCCTTCGGCCGGATGATCACGAACGTTGGCTGACGGGCAGCTACGACGACGTGCTGGGCTTGCAACGGCCATATCGGGCCGATCGGATGTCCGTACGTGGCCCTGTCTTTCCCACCCGCAGCAGCAACGCCCGTGCCTGAACGGCCAGCCATGTCCGAGCGCGAGGTGTGGGAGAAGGCGTTGACGATAGCAGCGGAGTTCGGAGACGACGACCCGGAGCATTTTTCGGCGAGGTTCTTCGACATTCTCCGCGACACCGGCAGTCCGCAGGACTGGCGCCGGGTAGCGGCTGCTGTCGATATCATTGCTGCCGCAACTCGACATTAGTGGCGATCCGTCACCGATCGTTTGGCTCCGTGACACCGCCCGTGCGTTTGATCGGCGAGGAGACTGACATGGCGAACAGAGAGAAGATCACGGACGGTGCCAACGAGCGGGCCATCGACGAGCCTATCGCCGGCACGGCACCTGGCATTCCCGATGAGGCACTTCTGCCCGGCGAGGAACTGTTGGAAGCGCCCAGCGACGAGGAAGTCGCGCGGATAGCTGCGAAACTCGGAGCACCTGATCCAGGCAGATGACGTGTCATCCTTGCGATAGGCCGGGAGCCTCCGGATCGACCGGGGAGGCTTCGTCGGAAGGTTGGTAGCGCAATGTCCATTGGGGGAAGCCTCCCGGTGCGATCTCGATGTCGGGAAGGCCAATGGGGTCGGACCCGGTCTCGACCCACCCCGCGCCGAGGCAACGACTGCATGCCGTACGCTTGCAACGGAAGCTGACGAGATCGATCTCCGTGTTCCACTGCCCCCTGCCTTGGCATGTCGGGCACATGGCATCCAGGCTACCCTTGCGGGGCTGAAGCGGAACGATGTCGAATGCGTGCGGACTGTCGGGGCCGTCGCAATGGACGATGTTGCTGGCGTGGCTCATCGCGGCTTACTCGCGGTGCTTTTGGCCGAATGCAATATGTGATGCTGTCCCTAGGCCCGGACCGTCGGCACCTGTGCTATGTCCGTCGTCCATGCGGGCGAACGCATCTCGGAACGCATTTTCCACTCGCGCTTGAAGCCCTGCGTCGCTGTCACGGCCGTCCACGTGCCGAATTTGCCGTTGATCGCGTCGAGCGCGCCCATGAGCCGGTCCCGCTTGGCCGTATCCTCCTCGAACAGCGTGCGCGGCCGCTCGTCTTCGGGCAGCAGGTCGTCGAGCATGATGCCAGCCTTCGTGTAGGCGTAGCCATCGCGCCACGCCTTCTCAGCGCCTCGCCTGGCCGCCGCGACGAGTTCGAGGCTGTCGTTGGTCATTGGGTGCAACGTCACCATCCTCGACCCGCCGTATTGCGGCCGGTCGGGTTTGTGCTTGTTGGTGTGGAAGAACGCCGTCAGCCGAGCTGCAACCAGCCCGTGCGATCGCAGCTTCTCGCCTGCCCGCAACGCGTACTGCGACAGCGCGCCCATCATCTGTTCGAAGTCACAGATCGGCGTCCCGAATGATCGGGTGACGGCCATGCCCTTCCGCCGCGGTTCGACCGCCTCAACTGCGTTGGATGGGACGCCCCGTAGCTCGGCAACCAGCCTCTCGAGGACGACGGTTCCAACGGCGCGAGCCTGCTTCATCGGCATGTCGCGCAACGCCCCCGCGGTATGGATTCCCAGGCCGGTCAGCTTGCGAGCAGTCGCGCCGCCGACGCCCCAGACGTCTCCGACAGGGAAGGCGTGCATCACATCGCGCCGCACGTTCTCGTCACGAAGATCGGCCACACCGTCGAACTGCGGGTTTTTCTTGGCCGCCGCGTTCGCCAGCTTCGCCAGCGTCTTGGTCTCCGCAATGCCGACGCACGTGGGTATCGTCGTCCATAACTGGACCTGGGCACGCATCGCGTTCGCGTGGGCCACAAGATCGCGCTTTTCGAATCCGGCGAGATCCAGGAATGTCTCGTCGATCGAGTAGATCTCGAAGTCGCGGGCGAAGGACTCGCAGGCGGCGATCACGCGGCGCTGCATATCGCCATAAAGCGCATAGTTCGACGACCGCACCTGGATGCCATGTTGCTTCACCTTGTCGCGTAGGTGATGGATCGGATCGCCCATCTTGATACCAAGCGCCTTGGCTTCCGCCGATCGGGCGATTGCGCACCCGTCGTTGTTCGACAAGACGATGACCGGGACCCCGACCAGGCTGGCGTCGAAAGCGCGCTCGCAGGAGACGTAGTAGTTGTTGCAGTCGATCAGGGCGATCGGCGTGCTCATGTCATCTTGCGCGCCACGCCGACGACCGTGCCCCAAATCTCGACATGCTCATCGACCAGAATTTCCGCGAACCCTTCGGCCTCGGGGACAAGCCAGTGGCGGCCGTCGACATATCGCAGACGCTTCAGGGTCCGTTCGCCGTGCACCAAAGCGACGACGATGGCACCCGTTCGCGGCGCCTTAGCCCGGTTCACGACGAGCAGATCGCCGTCGATAATCCCGGCTCCCGCCATCGACCGCCCCTCGACGCGCATGACATAGCTGGCGGCTGGATGCTCGATCAGCCACGCGCTCAAGTCGATCGGCTCCTGCATGTCGTCCTGCGCAGGCGACGGGAAGCCGGCTGGCGTGTGGACCAGGAAGAAAGGCACCTCACACGGCACCAGCTCGAACGGGACGTCGTGAAGTCGCAGCGCATCGTCACGACGCTGCAGAGGGACAACGACCGGGCGGCCCAAGTTGGTTGAGAGCATGACCTATAGGATCGCGGCGAAGAGGAGCTGGTCGTGCTGCGCAGCCAGGACGGACCGTGCGTCCTGAGCGGCGCCGACGGCTTGCCGGTACTCCACGGTCCCGAACCGTTCGGCCTCGTCGAAGCTGAATGGCACGGGATCTATCGGTGGATAAACGTTGTCGTATATCGCGCGGGCAGCCGCTCTCAGCCGCAGATCGTGCTGCATTTCGTTGCTCCATCAATGTCGAGTCGCCGCGAGCGGCATGCCCATAGCTAGGCGCGATCCCGATTGATTCTGCAAGAACATTGCAAGAACATAGACAGGGTGCAATTGGCGGGCCAACGATCCGAAGGGCTCTTGCGGTCTAGCCCGTTCAGGGCCGCATCAACAAGAGCCTCGGCGGTAATGTAGGAGTTCTCGAGGAACACGGCGTCCGTCATTCCCTGGGATGTGAGGAACTCCGTCTAGATAGTCCGGGTCAGGATGGCCTGCTCGCGGAGTCGCTTTGCTCGTATTCTAATGCGCGCGGTCCCACGTTCAGCGCCGACCCACTATCTATGCGACCTCAGGCCCCCGGTGCAGTACCCAGGCCCCCGGTGCGGTACCCAGGCCCCCGGTGCGGTACCGGGGTGTCGAGCACGGCGAATGTTTCGGGGGATGATATGACAGGACTTTCTGGGCTCCAGGCGACCAGCGCGATCAAGGACGAGTGGAAATATCCTGCGGCCAGCCCGAACGGCAGCGGGCTGTTGCAGGTCGATACCGCGCCGGATCACCACCTCCATTGGGAAGAGTACGGCAATCCGGTCGGCGAGGTCGTCATGGTTCTTCACGGCGGCCCCGGTGGTGCCTGTGCGCCAATAATGGCACGTTTCTTTGACCCCGGGCGCTACCGTGTCATTCTTTTTGATCAGCGCGGATGCGGGAAGAGCAAACCGACCGTTGCCGAGGCGGGTCCTGCCGTCGCACTTGACCACAATACGACCGATCACCTCGTCGATGACATAAACGCGTTGCGGGATGCTCTGAGCATCGACGCGCCGATGCACGTCTTTGGCGGCAGCTGGGGTAGCACACTTTCGCTCGTCTACGCGATCCGCCATCCGCGGAACGTCGGTTCGCTCACCTTGCGCGGCATCTTCATCGGCGACCGCGAGGATCTGCGCTATATGTATCAGGGTAATGCCGCGACCTTTGCCACCGCCCCGTTCGCTCTTACCGAACCCGGCAGCTACGTAGCGTATCCAGACGAATGGAAGGCGTTCGTCGAGGTCATTTCCCCCAACGAGCGGGGCGACATGATGGGGGCCTACAAGGCGATCTTCGACATGTCTCCGGCCAGTGACGCCGAGCACGCGCTCCAGCGGCGCGCTGCCCTAGCTTGGTCGGTCTGGGAAGGAACCATCTCGAACATGATTCCCAAGGACGATGGTCCGAGCAAATTCGGCGATGCTGCCTTCGCTCTATCGCTTGCGCAGATCGAGGCGCACTACTTCGCCAATCATCTGTTCCTGGAGCCGAACTACATCCTGGGCAACGTCGACAAAATCGCGGGCATTCCGACGCATATGGTGCACGGCCGCTTCGATCAGGTATGTCCGCTCACGCAGGCATCGCGCCTAGTTGAAGCAATGACCGCCGCAGGGATCGCGCCGATCACCTACGTGCGTACCAACGCAGGCCATAGCGCGATGGAATTACAGACCGCGCTCGCCCTGACCACGATCATGGATGGATTACCACCTATCCACGTATCTGGTACACGCGCGGGATAGACGATCGTCCCGCGATCAGAACTGCTCGGCGGATCACGATGAGACGGGACACTCGTCGCAGACGTAGGCGTTTCACTTCGCCTGACCCACGGTGTCTCAGATATGCTGTCCCGCTCAACACGTTGAAGCTCGACCTCGGGGTCATGACAATAACGATGAAGATGATGCTGTCTGGTCCTGTAAACGTTGCATCCACGACACGATTTTGTTTCGTAACCGGACGTATCTCGAATGGCACACGCTGTCGGACTTGATACGGTCCGCGCACGATAATGAGGCAGCAAAACCTGACCATCAGTTCGGGATCAGGGTGTAACTCTCTTCAAACGGCTCAGTTTCGGTACAGAGGGATAGACAGGTTTCGGACCTGTCGTGTGTGGGTCGGCCTGCGATATCGCTTGATGCGCACACATCCCGAGAAACGTTTTATGACTCCTTTGCCACCGCCGCGAACTTCTATGCGTCCGCGTCTACAGTCGGTTCCGAAAATGTCGCTGGTGAGCCTTATCCCGGCCATTGCTGCGCTTCTTTATCCGGGGATCCTGGACCTGTTCCATTTCCTCGTCGGAGTACAGGGCGAGGAAGTCACGGCAGCTAGCTGGGCGCTTGCTGAAATGGCGCTCGTCGCGGCGTTCGCGCCTACGGCCATAGGCATCGCCTTGGCCGTTTCGACTACCGACGTCGTGGCAGACTCATACGAGAGCCAGACCAGAGCGCGCAGGCTGGCGCTCGCTACGGTCGCGACTCCCGCGCTCTACACGATGCTGGGGGTGATGCAGGCCTTGGCGGGGAGTCGCGTTCCCGACGAGGCTGCGTGGGCCGTCCTGTGGGTGGCGGCCATGCTGCTGCTGATGTTCGCCCCTGTTCGACGCACGAACGCGGACCAGATGGTGCATAGCGGCGGACTTCGGGTGGCTCACGGCGTAAGCGCCCTGATACTGGTCGTCTTCGTGGCCTTCCATCTTACGAACCATCTGCTGGCGTGGAAGGGAGAGGCCGCGCACGCCGCTTTCATGAATGCGGGCCGTCGCGTGTATCGATCCGATATCGGAGAGCCCGTTCTGGTCGCAGCGATGCTGTTCCAGGTTTTCAGCGGTATCGTCCTGGCTTGGCGGTGGAGTGCAGTCCGAAGCGGGTTTTTCCGCACCTTTCAGATCGCATCCGGGTTCTATCTCGCGGTCTACATCGCGGGACACATGAACTCCGTCTTTGTCTACGCACGCGCCTACCTCGGTATTGCTACAGGGTGGGATTTTGCGACCGGTGCGCCGAACGGCCTGATTCACGACGGTTGGAGCGTCCGCCTCATCCCGCACTACGCGCTGGCGGTATTCTTTGTGATAACGCACCTCGGATCCGCAGTCCGGGTGGTCCTGATTGCCCACGGCGTCCGCCGGCATGTCGCGGATTGGGTTTGGGCAGGCGGAGCGGCGGTGGGTTTCGTGATGGCCGCCGCGATACTCATGGCAATGACCGGCATGCGACTGCCCGACGGTCTCTAGGCACGAATGCAGGCCTCCATGCCGAGGAGCGGTTCCGGGTTAACGAACGTCCCGGCCAGCGCCGTTCGGCCTGATCTAGCGGCATTCCTCGGGATTGCCGATCAGGCCCCGTCGCTTCGGGCGGGAGCGGCCTGCTCGAGCATCAGATCGAGAAGTCGATTGACGATGCTGCCTGCCGCGTTGCCGCGCCCTGGCGGATGCGGCGGAACCTTCAGGTTCAGGCCGCAAGCAAGAGTCCGGAAGACCAGCGACATCGTCAGTGTGTCGATGGGGGAGCCTTGTTCTCGCCGGCGAACCGTTCGGCGATGATGCCCGCATGAAACTCGGTCAGACGAGTCTCGTGCGCGAAGAACCGCTCCGCGAAGGCAGGATTGCGCTGCGCATGCAGCTGCAACTCCATCGTCATGATGTCCCAGTCGAGATCGGCGTTCAAGGTGTCCAGCCGGTCTTTGAGCTGCGTCTTGAGCGTAGTCGGATCGAGTTGCATGATCCGGTTGAACTCTGCGATCTCGTCGTCCGCATAGCGTTCCAGGAGAGCTAGCATGATCGCCTCCTTGGACTCGAAGTTCGAATAGATCGCACCTTTGGAATACCCGGCCTGCGCCGCGATCCGGTCAATCGAGGCGCCCCCATACCCATGCTTGGCGAATACCGTGCGAGCTGCGTCGAGCAGCTCCTCGCGCGTCTGTGCGTGACGTTCCGCCCGACTTATCCGCGCGCGCTTTTCCATGATGCCGGCAATAATCCATTAGCAGTGTCGTGCCAGCGCGGATCTAGACCGCGCCGGCTGGAGGACGAAGGACAAATTCGGCCATTCGTCTCCGATACAGCTGCGGGCGCTACGCGGCTACCGACCGCTCATGCGCGCGTTGTTCGAGCAGCGCGGTCATGTAGCCGGTCTCCAGGTTGACGAACTGCTCCGAGGCCGCGGCCCCCTCGAGGGTCCGGTCCGGCATGAGACCGTCGCCCATCCGATCGATCTGGACTGAGAACCACTGCATCAGATGCCCGATCTCCAGTGTCTTCTCCGGCGTAGGTGCGGTGTCGACTTCGCCTGAGATCAGTTTGCGGGCGATTTCCGGATCGGCGATGAAGGGGCGTGCCATCCCGACGAGATCGAGATCTCCGTTCTGGATCGCCTCGATCATGCCTTGTACAGACCGGAAGCCGCCCGTCACCAGGACCGGCATGTTCGCTGCCGCACGTACGGCTGCTGCGAACTCGACGAAGTACGCCTCCCGCTTGCGGGTGCTGGCGGGAATGGCGTCCGCCCCCTCATCCTTGACCGAGATGCCGACGACCTTGGGCTGCTCGAGCGATCCGCCGGAGAGCTCGAGCAGATCCAGGGAGCTGTCGTTCAGCAGGCCTACGAGCGCGATGCACTCGGCGTTGGTGAAGCCGCCCTTCTGGAAATCCGATGCATTCAACTTGATACCGATCGGAAAGTCCGGCCCGACCGCCTCGCGAACCGCCGCCATCACCTCCAGAAGGAGCCTCGACCGGTTCTCGAGCGAACCGCCCCAGCGATCGGTGCGCCGGTTGGAAAGGGGGCTGAGGAACTGCGAGATCAGGTACCCGTGAGCCGCGTGGAACTGAACTCCCGTGAAACCTGCTTTCTGCGCCAGGCCGGCAGCCGTCGCGAACTGCGCGATCGCCCGCGCTATGTCCGCCTCTGTCATCGCCTTCGGCTTGGCGAAGGTCAGCCCGAGCCCGCGTGGAACGTCGATGTCGACGTCGGAGGACGACAGGGGCTCCGGGTTGATGAAGTCCGAGACCTGGCGGCCCGTGTGGCTGAGCTGGGCCCAGAATGCGCTCCCTTCGCTGGTCGCTGCCGCAGCGACCGCAGCAAGCCGGTCAAGCCCGGTCTCGTCCGAAAGTACTACGTTGCTCGGGCGCTCGAGATGCCAGCGATCCACCTGTATGTTGCCGCTGAGAATGAGACCCGCGCCCGACTGCGCCCAGCGCTCGTAGAGCGTCACGAGGCGTGACGTGGCGTGGTTTTCAGCGTCTGACAGACCCTCGCTGGTCGCCGCCTTGACGATGCGGTTCGAGATGACGGTGCCATTGGGAAGGACGACGGGGGTACCGAGCAGGCTGGTCATATCTGATCTCCGAATTCTTGATTATTTGAAATACTAATTGGTATCCGAATATCAATAGGTATCTGGCAATCTTTCTTCGTGGCGACTGTTTTCGCCATTCGAGCATCGAGAGGGACACTGTATTTCTCTGCTTCGCTGCCCAGTTTGTCATAGTGCGTCGGCGCAGGGGGCGAGTGTTCTGCCGACGTCTCGTCTGGACCAGCCGCACGGATCTCCGGACCTTAACTGTCGGGACATAGAGGGTCGGCGGAGAGGTGCGGGGGATCCGGCGAACGGTCATTCGGCGCCACGGGTGCGCTTGACGCGGGCTGCCAGGGGAAGCAGCCCGCGCGAAGGCCAGATGAACCGTGATACGGTCTTAGTAGTCCCAATAGGACGGAACGTACGTGAACGTGTCGCCGTCGACCGCGACGTGCCCGACCGACGGAAAGGCAAGGTGGGTGGCCACGACCAGTTCGCCGGACTCGGCGAATTCCCGGAGCAGCCGAACCCGTACCCGCGCTGCTTCCTCGGGATCGTGCTCGAAGCCGTTCTGCCAGTCGGGGTGGTCGAAGCCCGGCGGGAAGATTGCGTCGCCGGCGAACGTCAGCCGATCTCCGCCGGACGAGAGACGCACGATGCTGTGCCCTGGGGTGTGGCCACCTGTGCGCGAGACGAGCACGCCCGGCGCAACCTCGTATTCGTCGCCGAAGGTGTGGATCTGGCTGCGGTATTCGTCCGCGAACCGGGTTGCCGTCTCCCTGAGCACGTCCGGCACCGGCGCCGGCATGACGGTGTGCGTAAAGTCTGGCGCCTTCCAGAAGTCGACCTCGGACTGCGCGACATGGATACGCACGTCGGGACTGAGCTTGCTCTTCACGTCGTCGACGAGAAGGCCGCCAACGTGATCCATGTGCATGTGAGTGATCACGATGTCAGTCACGGCCGAGAGATCGATACCGGCTGCCTCGAGCCGCTTCGGGAACTGCCCGGCCCGGGGGAAACCGGGAAACTGTCCGCCAAGGCCCGCGTCGACGAGGATGATCTGATCTCCGGTTTGCACCACGACCACGTTGAGAGGCCAGTCGAGCCCCTCCGGCGGCAGGAACTTCTCCTTCAACCAGCCTGCCCGGCTGTCCGGATCGGCGTTCGTCGCCAGCGTGGTGGTCGGCAAGGGCAGCACGCCGTCGCTGATCACCAGGACGTCTATCTCTCCGACGCGTAGCGCGTAGCGGGAAGAGACCATCTCTTCGGCTTGCGTTCGACCGGGATGCGAAATCTTGGCGTGCTTCATCTGATTGTCCAATCTGGATGTTTGTCGCAGCGAGCGAACAGGGCACGAGACGATCGAGACTGGTCGACGCGACCGGGGTAGATGCATCGACGACGAATCGTTCGGTACGTGTGCTGGGCGGGCAGGGATCGAGTTCGTCGAGAGCAGGTAGCTCGACCAGCCCGATCGTCTCTCGCATGACCTTCGCGATCGAAATAGAACCGAGACTACGCGGGAACGATGTACCATCGGTCGATGCCGACGCGGCTACGGCCGAGGCGGGCGGCTGCATCCGTGAGGCGCTGCTCGGGAGATCCTGCGCCGCCCCTACGAACCGTATCTATGCGCCGGCGGCGGAACGGACGGAATGCTGGCTGCATGTAGGAAGGTAGAGATGGAACGTGGTTCCGCGTCCGACGGCTGTTTCGACCCTGACCGTCCCGCCGGCGTCGCGGGCGAAGGCGAACACCTGACTGAGTCCGAGACCGGTACCCTTGCCGGCACCTTTGGTCGTGAAGAAGGGTTCGAAGATCCTGGCGGCGGTTTCCGGGCTCATCCCCGTCCCACTGTCGCTGACCGAGATTTGGACGAAGCGCCCTGCGTCGAGGTCGGGCGCCCGCGGATCTTCGCGTTCGAGATCGACGTTGGCGGTCGTTATCGAAATGGCGCCCCCATCGAGCATGGCGTCCCTGGCGTTGACGCTGAGGTTCAGGATCGCGTTCTCGAGCTGACTGACGTCTCCGCGGGTGTCCAACAGGTCGCCGCCGAGGAATACGTCCACCGTGACACCGCCCCCCAGCGTTCGCGTCAGCAGATCGACGATCCCGGATATCACCGGGTTCACCTCGATCGCGACGTGTCTGACGGGCTCCTTGCGCGCGAAGCTGAGCAGACGGGTGGTCAGGGACGTCGCCCGCCGTACAGCTTCGTCTGATCGGTCGAGGCACCGCCCGATCCCATCCTCCGACGAACCAAGCCTGTGTCGAAGCATCTCAAGACAGCCCGAGACGACCGCAAGCATGTTGTTGAAGTCGTGCGCGATGCCGCCGGCGAGCTGCCCCAAGGCGTCCATCTTCTGCGCCTGCAGGAGAGCTCCCTCGACGTCGCGACGAGCTAGCACGGCTTCGGCCCTTTCCGTCGAGGCGATGGCGACGAGCTCCAAGGCGTGCCACCGTCGCAGGACCGCCCACAGCAGCGAAGCGGTGAGAAGCCCAACGAGGGCCACGGCGACGCCGATCGCCCACGCCTCACTCCTCCAACCCGCCAGCAGGGTCTTCTCGTCCCGTCCGACGGCGACGTGGATCGAGAAGTCGTGCGTGATCGTCGTCGCGACGAGGCGTGGCCGCGACGACCCGTCCGCGGCGGTCGGCTCTTCTCGCCGAACGCCTGGAACGTTGCCGCTCGCGGCGCCGGCCGGTCCGCTGGAGGCTACATGAGGATCCGACGAACCCTCGTTCGGGAACGCCGTGATCAGGTCGCCGCCCGGACGGCGCAGCGCGATGAACTCGCCGGGCAGAAGGCGTAGGGTCTCGTAGAACCGGTTGAAGTAGTTCAGCCGGATCGCGCCTATCACGATGCCGGCGAAACTGCCGTCCGGACCTGAGAGCCTCCGAACGAGGTAGACCGTCGGCTGCTTGGTGAACCGATCGACGAGGGGCTCGCTGATGTACGGGGCGTCCGGCGTCCTTTCGATCATCGCACGGAAATACGAACGGTCGGAGAGGTTCCAATACCGTACGGGCCACTCTCGCGAGTAGTTCGCTATCCTACCATCCGCGGCGACGATCGTGACCGCTTCCAGTTGAGGAAGGCCTGACAGGCGGGCCCGAAGCTCCTGATGCATGGCCTTCGTGGACGCCCGTCTGGCGACAGTGCCGCTCGTCATTTCGCCGCTGGCCGCAAGGCGTGCCGCGACGCCGTCGAGCACGAGTCGAACGCTCTGGAAGGAACGCTCCGTCTCGCCCGCCAGGAGAAGATCGAGGGTCCGCAGTTCCCGCTCGGCGTCGTCCAGTCGACCGGCATGGCGCGCCACCACCAAGGCCAGCGCGGCGGCTGCGAGCGACGCGACGAACAACGTTCCCAGCAGGACGAGGAGGCGGGCCGCCGGCACACGGACGTGTGTGCGAGGCGACGATGAAGGAAGAAGCGTAGCCGAAGGCGGTCCGACCGGGTTGCCGATCACGACGGGCGTCCTGTCGGACGGCGAAGAGGCGTGGGCGTGAAACATCCATTTGCATGCGGTGACGTCCTCGGACGACTCTCCACGGAGGCGCCCTCGATGCCGCTGGAGGGCATGCGACAAAGGCGTTCGGGCCGTGACGCCGGTCCGTCCGGTTTGGTGAGGATGTCCATTATTAATGGGGTAGGTTCGGCAGGGAGCGACTTCCAGAACCGAGACGCGCGGAAGGGTCTGTACCAAGTCGTTCGGCCACCATCTGCATACCGGGCAGGAGGAGGTACTGGTCCCGTCACGCGCCGATTAGACCTTTTGTATAGCTAGGACGAACGTGGCGTTGGGCTGATGGGTGACCTCTGCAGCGGCATATCCGCTATGAGGGACCAGTAACTTGTCCAGTTTGCCCCTGTTTGCGGTTGTCGACGACGACGAGGCGATGCGGGAGGCACTCGCCGATCTCATCGAGGTGTTTGACTTCGACTGCCGCACCTTCGACGGAAGCGAGAGCTTCATGGAGGCGTACGAGCCCGAGCGCTTCGTCGCGCTGATCACCGATCTGAATCTGCTGGGTGAAAGCGGGTTGCAGCTTCAAAGGCGACTGTTCCGGATCGATCCGTCGTTTCCGGTCATCATAATTTCCGCCCAGGGAGATGCCGCGACCCGTACTCGCGCGATGAGTACCGGCGCGTTGGCCTATCTGACCAAGCCGCTCGACGACAGATTGCTTCTCAAGCATCTGCAGGGGGTTCTCGACGACCGCGCGGCGGTGGGGCGGTGCTGATGCGGACGGGGATCGGCAGTGGATGGAAGCCGGGAAGTCCACGGTTGAACACCCGTTGGCCGATCAGCCGAACGAGCTTCGATCGCGATCGTCACTGTTCGGCCGTTCGCCCGTGAGCGCTTCGTCATCGATTTTCGACGTGCCGGAACGCAGCGTCAAGACGCCGGGAGGGGCCGTCTTCCGCGCTGGCGACGACCTTGCCGAGCTATGTTCCGAAAGCGTCATAGTCTTCGGCCTCGACGGCACCATCCGGGCCTGGAACGGGCGGGCCGCCGAACTCTACGGGTTCACCGCCGAGGAGGCCATCGGTAGCCACGTCGACATTCTGGCCGCTCCGGGGCATCTTCCCAACGATGCCGCGTACGAGGTTCTCGCTCGGACCGGCAGCTGGTCCGGGCAGCTGCGACGCCTGACGACGGGGCTGAAGGAACGGGTCGTGTACTCGCGCTGGACGCGGCATGCGGATGCATCGGGCCGGATCGACGGCACGATCGAGTTCAGCTCCTTGGTCTCACAGGATGAGGCCTATGCGCGATTTACGGCAGCAGAGGAGCGTTACCGGCAGCTGTTCATGCGAGCGCCGGTGGCGCTGATGCTCGCGGACGGGCGAGGTATCGGGCGGCTCGTTCGTGAACTGCGCGCGGCTGGAATTACGGACCCCGCCGCATATGTTGAGGCGAACCCGGAATACCTCGATCAGGCCTTGGACATCGTCGCCGTCGCCGAGGTCAACGACCACGCCACGACCCTGTTCGGAGCGGCGTCGGCGCATGATCTGGTCGGTCCCGTTCGCGCGCTCTGGGTGGATTCGCCCGATACCTTCAAACGTGCGCTCATCGCTCGGTTCGAAGGGGTCCCGTACTTCGCCGAGGAGACGAGGATGCGGACACGGGACGGTCGCACGATAGACATCCTCTTCTCTCTGGCGTTTCCATCTCCCGACACCTTCCTGGGTGCCAGCCTGATGGGCATGCTGGATATCACCGATCGGCGGAACGCCGAGACCCAGCTACAGAAGTTGCAGTCCGAGTTCGCCCACGGAGCTCGCATCTCGATGCTCGGTGAGTTGACCGCGTCCGTCGCTCACGAATTGACCCAGCCGCTGGGTGCGATCTCGGCTAACGGACAGGCGGCGCTGCGGTGGCTCGACAAAACCTTGCCAAACCTCCCCCGGGCGACCGATCGGATCGCCCGCATCATCACCGATGCGCATCGGGCGGCGCAGATCATCCAGCGGATCCGCGGTATGGCGAACAACGTCGCTGCCGAAAGGCGGTTGACGGACATGAGCGAAGTGGCGCGTGAGGTGCTGCTGTTCCTTCGTCACGATCTGGACGAGAAGCGCGTCGCCGTTTCCGCGGAGTTCGCCGCGGGACTGCCGCCGGCCCGGTGCGACCGGATCCAGATCCAGCAGGTCATGGTCAACCTGATCATCAACAGCATGCAGGCAATGAGCCAAGGGCACGGTTCCGAGCGAAGCGTCCATCTGCGGACATACGTCGACCATGCAGGCCACGTCGCCTTCTCGATCCGGGATAGCGGGCCGGGCGTCGATGCCGAGCACATGGACGTCGTGTTCAACGGTTTCTTCACGACGAAGGTCGACGGCATGGGCATGGGGCTGACGATATGCCAGTCCATCATCGCTGCGCATGGCGGTGAGATCGGAGTGTCCAACATGGCCGATGGCGGCGCATGCTTCCACTTCGCGATACCCGCCGAAGGTGTCGGCGGCCCATCCTAACAGGGAGGTGGGACGAGACCGCCTGACACCGGATCGGAACGCCATAGCTGAGGGCCGCCCATCGGATCGCCGCGTCGCCGGGACCGCCGGCCGCGTTGGCAGACGGCTTGGACGCCGGTGGGCGCCGGGTGCGGATCCCAGCCGGTGATCCCGCGTGCTATACTCGATCGTCCGTCCATTGGCCCGCCAAACGGGCAAGCTGTCGACGCGCCCGATCCAGGGCCTCCGCGCACTCTTCCGGCTGAGCGAACTGGACCGGCTGCGCGTCGACGAAGGTGGGTTCGTCCACGCCCATGAACCCGAACGCGGCCCGAACCGCAGGGGTGAGGCCATCCATGTGGGCCAGCGGGGATCCCGCTCGCATGTCTACGCCCCGGGTGGTGATGAAAAGCACCTTCTTTCCGCCGAGCCGTCCGACGTATCGTCCGTCGGCAGCGACGTCGTAGGTGACGTTCGTTCTCACGATGGCGTCTATGAACGCCTTGAAGGTGGAGGGCATCGTGAAGTTGTACATCGGCATCGCGAAGACGAGGAAATCGGCCGAGAGCAGGCGCTCGCATAGCGCGTCCGACTCAGCCAGCGTCGCGCGCATGTCGGACGTCCTGTCGTTCGCCGGGGTGTAGGTGGCCGTTATGAATTCCGCGGTTACGTGCGGAGGGGCCTCTCGTGACAGATCCAGATGGTCGACGGACATGTCGGGGGATCGGGAAAGCATCGCTTCCACGAAGCCCCGCGAGAGCGAGCGGGATTTGGAGATTTCGCCCCGGGGGCTGGAATCGACGTGCAGCAGTCGCATTGTCGTGCCTCTTCGATGAATGGTTCGTGGAACGAGGCCGGGACGGTTCAGGCACCCGCCGCGATAAGCTCGCGAAGCGTTCCGCAAGCCTGCTCGAGGTGGCCCTTGCGGAGATTGGTGACACCCAGGAGGAAGCCTGGCTGGGCATCTTCCCTGTTGTGATGCCACACGGACATCGGAAGGGGGCGATCCCGCGACCGAGTGCCTGCTGGGCCAAGGCGACGTCGCTGAACCCTTTCGGCAGTCGGATGGGCACGGCAAGACCCGACACGTCCTGCATGATGAGATCCTGGCCGAGGCATTCGCGCAGCGCGTTCCGCCTTTCCATGTAGAGGGCCTTCATATGGCGCAGGTGACGCAGGTAGTGGCCGTCCGCCAGAAAGCTCGCCAGCGCGAGCTGCGTCGTAGGGTTCGGTGCCGGATTGAGGCAGGCCGCGACCTCGCCGAACCGTTCCGCCATCGCCAGCGGTGCGACGAGGAACCCGAGACTGAGGGCGGGACTGAGCGTCTTGCTGAAGCTGCCTACGTGGACGACGCGCCCATGGGTGTCCTCGGCAGCGAGTGCGGGTGCAGCACGTCCGGTGAGCTGGAGTTCGCTGAGATAGTCGTCTTCGACGATCCATGCGTCTTCGCGCTTCGCCCAATCCAGCAGTTCCCGGCGCCTCGACGGCGACATGGTGACGCCGGTCGGCGCCTGCTGACCAGGCGTCACCACCGCCAAGCCCGCGTCGGGAGCGAGCGCGATCCCGCGATCGACCCGGATGCCTTGGTCGTCGACCGGAACGGGGACGACCTTCATGCCGGCGAGTTCGAGACCCATCTTGGCGATCGGGTATCCGGGATCCTCCATCCAGACGGAGCGACCGTGGAGCTGCAGCGTCGTGATGGCGAGGAAGAGGCCGTTCTTGTAGCCGCTGGTGAGAATGATCTGATCGGGAACGCAGCGGATGCCACGCGAGATGGCGAGGTAGCTGGCGATCTGCGCCCGTAACTCTGGATGCCCGCGAGGATCGGGGGGACCTACTGGCGCCATTGCGTCCTCGCGGACCGCCCGGGTCCGAATACGCGACCACAGCTTGGCGGGAAAGGCGTCCTGTGCGGGTACGCCGATCTGGAATGGCAGAGGCGCCAACGAGAAGCCGCGCTCGATGCCCTGCAGCGGGCGAGCGATCTGCCGTGTCGGCAGGGTGGGCGTGACGGGCTTGCGGCCTGCGACGCGGGTCCCTGCGGCCCCTGCGGAGACGACGAGGAATTCGTCCGTGAGCCGTTCGTACGCGGCCTTCACCGTTCCTCTCGCGACCCCAAGCCGCGTTGCCATGTCCAGCCATGACGGAAGTCGCGCGCCGGGCTCGAGAAGGCCGTCCATGATCGCGCTACGGAGGTTCGTCGTGATCTGCTCGGTGATGGGTACCGGCTTGGACCTGTCGATCGCGATCGAGAACCGGTCGTTGGTGAGTTGCAGTGTCATTTCCGTAGGCCTCGGTTCTGGCGTTCCTAAAGCGGATCGGTAGAAGGAGTTATGATCAGGGGTGCCGAGACTGTCGAGAATGGGTCCACCTATACATTGGTTCAGGTAGGCGGTCGGACAGGCGGATGGAGACCGATGCCGGAGCTTGATCCCGCACGACGCGTCGGTAGCGGACGAGCATGAGTGTTCTCTACGGGCCATCGGTGGAGTCCGGCCTCCACTGCATCCTGTGGCTCATCGGACAGGATGGTCGTTCGGTCAGCAGCCGGGATCTCGCCGACTTCCAAGGTGCCTCTCCCTCTGTGTTAGGCAAGATCATGCCGAAAATGGAGAAGGCGGGACTGGTCGTCTCGAACAGCGGCATAAACGGCGGATACCGTTTGGCGCGGCCGCCCGGGGAGATCACGATGCTGGACGTCGTCGAGGCGATCGACGGGCCGAGTGCCATCTTCCAATGCCGCGATGTCCGACGAGGTTGCGTGCTGATCAGATCGGATCCGCCGGAGTGGATCACGGGGGGTGTCTGCGGCATTCACGCCGTGATGCTCAGGGCCGAGGCCGCGATGCGGTCGGAACTTGCCCGCACGACGATCTTGGATCTGGCGCAAGGGTTCAAGACGCCGCCGGGCTTCGGCGCCGAAGTTGACGCATGGTTCGCCGATCGCGGCGTAGCGCGAGAGGCGTCGCGTGCCGACGCCGTCCAGAAGAGCTTCGAGCGTAGGCAGAACGATTCCGGTTAGCGTCAGCCGATGATTGATGCTGTTCTTCTGCTGGCGGAACGATCGACGCGAGATCGAGCCGTCCGCGGCGGCCGCCCGCCGGTTCAGCCCTTCGCCGCGGTGGCGGCCAGTTCCTCAAGATCGAGATCATGTTCCAGGTCGTGTAGCGTCTCGTCGTCGATCCGTCCGGTACGATGCAGTTCGACCATGTGATCGCGTCCGGCCTTCACTGCGGCAATGATCACGTCGAAGTGGCTCGCGATCGCCAGCGTGCGCTCCTCTGCCGTTCCTGCAAAGGCGTCCCCCGCCGTCGCGCGCGTCTGATAGCGTCGCAGCAGTTGCGCGTGGACGAGGCGTCCATCCGCGTCATACGCCTCGCGTTCCACCGCGGTCAGCTGGGCGCGGAACATCGCCGACTCCGCGGCGTAGAGATCGAGCGGTGGCAGCGAGCCTGGATCCTCTGCTGGCTTTGCGCGCCGAATGACCCAGCCGAGCGACGTGCCCTGCACCAGAACAGTGACGAGGATGACCGCGAAGGCGGTCACCAGCATCAGATCGCGCGCCGGCATCGTCTCGGGCAGCGAGAGCGCCACCGCCAGTGTCACCACGCCGCGCATCCCCGCCCAACTCATTACCAGCGCGGCGCGCGGCCCGAGCGGACGGGCGTTTTTCCAACCGAGGCGGCGCAACACCGAGAGGATCGCATCGGCGCCGAAGATCCAAACGAACCGCGCGAGGATGACGGCTGCGACGATCAGGATCACGGGGGCCGCCATCGTGTCGATCACGACGCCGACGCCGCCGACGCGGTCGAGCAAGCCTCGTAGCGAAAGACCGATCAGAGTGAACACCGCCGCTTCGAGCAGGAACACCAGTACCTCCCAGAAGGCGAAAGCCCGGATGCGCACGCTCGCGCTGAATACGACATGCTGATACCAGCCACAGGTAAGCCCAGCCGTCACCACCGCGATGACGCCCGAAACATGGAGAAGCTCGCCCGCGATATAGGCGCTCCAGCAAACCAGCACCGTAGCCGCGATCATCAACGTGTCGTCTCCCAGGCGGCGCAGCAGGAGCACCCAGAGGGCTCCGATTCCGGCACCGACCGCGATGCCGCCGAGGACCAGCATGAAGAAGCTCCCCGTAGCCGCACCGAGGCTGAACGTCCCGGTGAGCACCGCGGCGACGGCGAAGCGGAACAGGACCAGCCCGGCGGCGTCGTTGAGCAGGCTTTCGCCCTCGAGGAGCGTCGAGAGCCGCCGGGGCAGCCTGACGCGCTGGAGCACGGCGCGTGCGGATACCGCATCGGGCGGCGACAGGATCGCGCCCAGTGCGACACAGGCGGCCCAGGGGAGATCGGGAAGCAGCAACTTCGCAACCACTGCCACCACCGCTGTCGTGAAGAACACCGCGCCTACTGCCAGCGAGAGTATCCCCGCCACATGGCGGCGGAAGGGCGCGATAGCGGTGAACCAGGCGCCGTCCATCAGCAGTGGAGGCAGGAAGAGGACGAGGACGAGTTCGGGATCGATCTCTATGCCGGGAAGGCCGGGCACGAAGGCGAGCGCGCCGCCGCCGACGATTAGAGCTGCAGCGGGAGGCAGCGAAAGCCGTTGGGCGAAATAGTGCAGCCCGACCACTACCAGAAACATGGCGATGATCAGTTCGAAGCCCGCCGTCGGATGCATGATACCCCTCCCGATATCGCGAGCAGAGCGCATGCTCGCGCAGCTTCATAACCGAGCGTCGCCAGATGACAATGCGACCGACCGCCGAGGATGTTTCGTAGGCTCCAGACGGTTGATTTCGTACCCGGACAAGATGGATATGGGCCGCTATCCGGGCTGGAACCTGTTGCGAACTATGGACAACGAGGCTCCGCGCATGCCGCAGTCAGCCACATCTGGACCGAGGTCGTGTGCGAAACCGCTTCGGACGTCTGGGCTATTCCATCCGCGTGAGCTGCGGCATCATCGAAAGTCGGTCAGGTTTTCGCTGACGGCCCGCTTTTAAAAATTCGAGTGTTCGCATTCGTGAGCGACGACGCGTCACCGCATATCCGCTCCTTTCCACAACGACGCATGTTCCGGCTGCCGACGGGGACCCCGCTTTCGCCGCGTCGGTGGGTTCAGCGACTGTGGTAGGGGGGAGGGGCCTAAGTGGATTGCGAGTCTCCGGGGACGGGCCTGAGCTGGCCGACACCGCCCCCGCATCAACCCCCCGTTGCACTATCCGGGCTTACCGCCGTACGAGACAGAAACAACAGCGCGATCAACGCCGCCGAAATGAGCGGCAGCAGCACGACGAGCACGTCCGTGGGAGAACCTCCTTCGGCCAGTATGGCGCCGGCCAGCAACGGGCCGATGACGGCGCCGATCCGTCCGAAGGCGACCGCCGCGCCCGCCCCCGTTCCTTGCCATCGGAAAGGGTAGCATTCCGCGGAGAGACCATAGATGGCGAATTGACCGGCTGTGATGCACGCGCCGACGATGGACGCCGACGCCACCGTCGCTGCGAGACTGCCGGACATCGCCAAGGCTGCGGTGCCGACGATGGCGCCGGCGTACGTGAGCACGAGCGTCCGGGTCCTGCGCGCACGTCCCATGAGGATGCCGCAAGCCACGGCGCCAGCCGTTCCCGCGATGTTGAAGCCCAGGGACGCCAACAGCGCCTCGGACCTGTCGGAGCCGCGGCTGACGAGCAGGGAGGGCAACCAGTTCACCATGAGGTACAGGACGAGCAGCGTGCACAGCGATGCCAACCAGAGCGAAAGGGTTGCGCGCGCACGCCCATCGCCGAACAGAATCCGACGCGTGCTTGCTCGGCCGGACTCCATGGCCTGCCTATCCTCACGACGTTGACTGGACTGGTCGGAAGGCATCGCCACGGCGACGATGGGCGCAAGGATCAGGGGGCCGGCGCCTCCGAGATAGAATATCCAGCGCCAGTCGCCAGCCGCCGTCGTCAGGCTGAACAGAACGGCCACCGCGCCTCCGAGCGGCATCCCGGCACTTACCATCGTCACTCTGCCGGCCCTTCTGGCGTTCTCCGCGTGGGCCGCGACCAGAGCGATCAGGCTGGGAAAGGTGCTGCCGAGGCCGACCCCCGTAAGGACGCGAATGATCAGAAGCGATTTTAGGTCGAAGGCCGAGACGGTGCAGATCGAGAAGACGCCGAACATCGCCAGGGAACCGACCAGCACGTTCTTTCGGCCTATGCGGTCCGAGAGCCAGCCGCCGATTGCCGCACCGACAAGCATTCCGACGGTGCTGCAGGCGAAGACGAGCCCCAAATTGTCCTTGAAGACGTGAAGCGCGGCAGCGAGCGCGGGCGCGGCCACGCCCGCCGACTGCAGGTCATATCCCTCCACCATCGACGCGGCGAAGCAGAGGCCCGTGACGGCCCAAGGATGCGAATTCGGCATGTTACGGACTCTGTCTCAAGATCGTGTGGACGACCCGCCGGACGGCTTGGTCGGGCATACCTGCCGTATCGGCGGCGAGCCGTTACGGTGAGCGGGATTGCGGAGGATCGACCACGCCATCGGATACCAGGATGATGGCTCATCGGTCCGGGGCGCGTACATACCGAGCGGGGCATTCGACACTACCGCGCGACGCTCGCCGCTGGAAACCGCAGTGCGACGGAGGTTCCGCTCCCGAACTGGCTGTGGATTTCCGCCGTGCCCCCTGAAGTCCGCATGAACTGGTGCACCATGGCGAGACCGTAACCGGTACCCCGTCCCCCTTGCTTTGTAGTGAAGCGGGGCTCGAAAGCGCGCGCCCGCGTTGCCTCGCTCATGCCTTCGCCTCGATCCGTGACCGAGATCACGACGTCCGTTCGCGCGAGCAGCTCCTTCTGGACGACGTCGATGGAGATCGTGCCACCATTGGCCGACGCATCGCGTGCGTTCATCACCAGGTTGAGCACGGCCGTTCGCAGGCCGACGGAGGAGCAGCGGATCGGGGGAGGTCCCGTTGCAGCGTCATCTGGAATGCGACATTGGGTTCGCAGAGCGAGGCAAGCACATCTGTGAGCGGCGAGAGGGCGAGGTCGACGTTCACGAGATCGTCGTTCGTCTCGGCAGTGCGCTCCCGTGCCGAGGCCATCGTCTGGCGTACGAGAGCACTCGCGCTTTCGAGCGAGACCCGGGCACGCGCTACTATCGGCAGCAGCGATGATGTCGCCATGACGCTGGGGTTCCGACCGATGATGTTGACCGCCGCGCTCACGACCTGGATGAGGTTGCCCAAGTCGTGAACGATGCCGGCTCCGGCATCGTCGTCTGCGAGCTTGTGGACGCCTACACCGCAGATCACCGGAGCGTAGGAAGAGTTCTGTTCAAGACCGAGCACGACGTTCTCCCTGCTTTTCATGCCCAATCGTGAGCCATGGCGCGACGTTAGTCCTGACTTTGATGGGGATCGATCCGGCGAAAGGACGTGGCGAAGCCATACCGCGGTATAGGGGGCAGGACCTTCACGGGCATCTTCGACGACAGCGTGCGGCGGCCGGGCACGACGACGGATGAAGGTCCGGGGCCGCCACCTTAACGACGTCGGACGATGTGCGAGTTCGGCCGCCCGCGAGTTCGAGGGCCGCCAGGGGGCGATCCGTGGCCCGTGGCCATCAGATCGCGTCGCGCATAGCCTGCGGTAGTGCCTGCCACACGCTGACGAGGTGGGTGACGAATGTCGTCTTCATCTTCTTCATCATGCTTGCTCGGTGGAGCTTCACGGTGATGTCCGAGATCCCGAGGTCGAACGCGATCTGCTTGTTCAACGCGCCTAGGACCACGGCCTTCATCACCTGCCGCTCGCGGGGAGTGAGGCTTTCGAACAGGAGAATGCTTTCCCGCACGGCAAGATCATCGGATCGCTTGCGGAGGTCGACCGCAATCGCACGGTCTACGGCGTCCAGAAGGGTCTGGTCCCTTACCGGCTTTGTCAGAAACTCGACCGCTCCTGCCTTCATCGCCTGGACCGTCATGGGTATGTCGCCATGGCCGGTAAGGAAGATGATCGAAGCGGAAATCCCGGTGGCGGCCAAACGGCCTTGGAATTCCAGGCCGTTCACACCGGGCATCCGCACGTCGAGGATCAGGCACCCTGGACGATGGAGCACGTCCGCCTCGAGCAGCGACGCGGTCGACGCGAAGGAAGCGGTCTCAGTGCCCACCGAGAGGAGGAGTTCGCAAATCGATTCCCGGACCGCGTCATCGTCGTCCACCACGATGACGAGGGGGCCATCGGGTCGCGATTGGTCGAGTTCGTTCATTGCCCTGATCCAATTCCGCGCTTTTCGGGGCGTCGACGCCAAGAGGTCCTTTCGGCTGCAGGCGCGGGTGACCCACCCACGACAGGGGCGACTTCCGGAGTACAGCGCCGGAGCAACTGTCGCATGCGGTGCCGTTCCATGTTCAACCTCCTCCATCGGTATCGGCGGGGGTGACCGGAATTACGACGTCGAAGATCGCGCCGCCCGCAGCCGCATTCGATGCAGTGATGGTGCCGCCGTGCGCCGCGACGATCGACTGGCAGATTGCGAGCCCTATGCCCAAGCCGTCGTCCTTCGTACTGAAGAATCCTTCGAAGACGCGGTCCAGGTCGCCTTCCGGGATCCCCGGTCCGGTATCCTGCACGCACAACCCGATGCCCGCCTCGGGAACGAAAGTCCTGACATGGATTTCCCGGCGGCCATCGCCGACGGACTTCAGGGCTTGCGCGCTATTGACGAGGAGGTTGACGACAACTTGCTGAAGTTGAACGCGATCACCGCGAACTGGTGGCAGACCTACCGCCAAGTCGAGGCGCAGGCGAATGTCGTGCTCGTCTGTGTCATGCCTGACGAAGCTGACCGCCTGAACGACGACTTCGTTGAAGTTGAGCGGTCCACGGTGAGGTGCCCGGTGTCGGGCCATGTCCTGGATCCGGTTGATGACGTCGTTCGCGTGCTGAGCGCTGCTCACGATCCTCTGGTTCAGTTGCGCTACCTTCGCCAGGTTTGGCGGGTCCTTCGCTAACCAGCGCAGGCTGGTCTCCGCATTCGTCAACATGGCCGAGATGGGCTGCTTGACCTCGTGCGCGAGGGATGCGGTCAGTTCGCCCAACGTCGAGATCCGCGCAGCGTGCGCGAAGTCCGCCTCGACGCGTCGCACCTTCGTCTCGGCCGCGATCCGTTCGGTATTGTCGATCATCAGCAAGATCGTGGACTCGAGACGGCGCCCGCGGCCAGGGAACATGACCATGAACAGCACGTCTTGAAGATGTCCGACGAGGTCGCGAACCTGTATCTCCTCGACGTAGGTCGGCAGACCCGAACAGTACGCCTGCAGGAGGCGGAGATGCGAGCCTGGGGCTGCCGCGAAGAGATATTCCACCGACCTGATGAGTTGGGAGGGATGTGACGCACGCAGGAGCGCGACGGCTGCATCGTTCACCTGCGTCACGAGAACGATCTCCCCCGCCAGATCGACGAGTGCGGGGTGCTCCGCGAGATAGGTTGGGAGATCCGTCACGCCGTTTTCAGCAAGGCGGTCGAGAATCTTACCTGCTGGTACTGCATCGACCTGCCAGATCGGGATCGGCATGGCCGAAAGCATGTTGCGCCAGCGATCTTGGCGGGATTGCAGTTCACGTAGAGCGCTGGCCGCACTGACCGTGCCACTGATCGTCAGAATTATGATGCCGTGTAGGCCGGTCTGCGTCGAACGCTGCGCGGTCAGGGATACGGCGTCAAGCCAGCCCACCGTCCCGATATGTCGAAGTTCCGGCGCGTCGTCTCCCTTGATGCTCACGGCGCGCAGGATGTCGGCGAGCGCAGCGTGACTCTGTTCCGGCCATAGATTCGCCACGGGCCACGTAAGCAGGTGTTCACGGTCCATAGGCAGGCCGAACAGGCTTATGGCCGCGTCGCTCACCTCGACGACGCGGATGGAATCAAGGACTGTGTCCAGCTCGTCGCGGCGCCAGTCGGGTTCATCCGAGGATGACCAGTCGGTCCGCTCTCCGTCGGATCCTAGAAGCGGATGTGCCTCGCCGATTTCGAAATGCCAGACAGCGCTCGACCCGGAAGCTTGCCGATCCGACTTCGCGGACTCGGGCGGGTGCGTCGTTACGCCAACGCGGACTTGTGGCGGTGTCTGGGGATGAGGGACCGAGTCATCGGCGTTCTTTGTCACTTTACGTCGATCACCACGAGAGAAGCCGTTCGCCGCATAGGGCGGTGGCGGTCGATTGGCCGCATCTCAGAAGGAACGCGGACCGTTGTGCGGTGGTGGAAAGGTTCAAGGACACGCAGCTTGATCGTCCCTCGTTCAGTTACGCTAGCAGCTTCAGCGCCGCTTGCACTCGTCGACGTTCTAACACGGATCACAGCGGACGTGTTAGTGTTTCGCGTCGGTCCTTTCGCGTCCGGCCGTCGCACTGGGGGCGTGGCACAGTTCAGGAAGCCGTCCCGCGGACAGTAAAAACTTCGGAGCTCGAACCTCACTAAGAACAGTCGCAGCATCAGTGCGGGCGCTTTGGGATCGGCCCTATCTCGTTGGCGATGAGGGACTTCAACGCCTCGCACGCAGGCTGCAGGCGCGCACGATTCAGGTTCGTTACACCCAAGAGGAGGCCTGCGTGCCGTCCCGCTTCCCTAGTGTACCATGGGGAGAGGGGGGCGGGGTTTATCCCTGCTTCCAGCGCGAGCCGACAAAGGGCCACATCGTCCGTTCCGGTGGGTAGTCGGGTCAGGACGGCCAAGCCCGCCATCGCGTCGGATCCGAACGCGGGACCGAGATCGCAATGCAGGGCGTGGCTTCGCTCCCGATACAATGTCTTCATGTGACGAAGATGCCGCAGGTAGTGTCCGTCGGCGAGAAACTCCGCCAAGGCCAGCTGAGTGGTCGAGTTGGATGCGGGGTTGAGGCAGCCGGCGACCTCTCCGAACCGCTCCGCCAGCTCCATTGGCGCCACGACGAAACCGAGGCCGAGCGTGGGGCTCAGCGTCTTGCTGAACGTTCCGAGATGTATCACGCGCCCCCGATCGTCCTCCGCGGCCAGTGCATTCCGTGCCCGGCCGGAGAGCTGGAGTTCACTCAGATAGTCGTCCTCTATGATCCAGGCGTCCTCGCGTGCCGCCCATTCGAGCAGCTGACGCCGACGAGCCGAACTCATGGCGACACCGGTCGGAGCGTGCTGGCCCGGCGTCACGATGGCCACGGCAGCATCGGCTGCCATCGATATGCCCGCCTCGACGTCCAGTCCGTCGCCGTCAACCGGAACTGCTACGGCGCACATCCCTGCCAGCTGCAGCGCCATGCGCGCCAGTGGATAGCCAGGATCCTCGACCCAGCCTTTCCTGCCGTGGCACTGCAGCGTCATGAGCGCCACACTCAACCCATTCCGATAGCCGCTGGTTACGATGATCTGATCCGGATGGCAGCGTATCCCCCGGGCAATCGAAAGATAGCTGGCGATCTGCGTGCGGAGCATCGGGTGGCCTCGGGGATCTGGAGGCCCGCCTGGTGCCGAAGCCTCCTCGCGAACCGCGCGCATCCGCACGCGAGACCATAGTTTCGCGGGGAAGGCATCCTGAGCTGGAACGCCCATCTGGAAGGGGAGGGGAGGAAGGTCGAACCCTCGTTCGAAGCCCTCCAGCGGACGCTTGATGCGGACGGGTGCAGCGCCCGCCTGTCGGCTACGCGGTTTAGCCACCCGAGTGCCTGCCGCGCCGGCGGAGAAGACTAGCGCCTCGTCGGCCAGTGTCTCGTAGGCGGCTTTCACCGTTCCGCGTGCTACTCCCAACTGTGTTGCCATGTCGAGCCACGAAGGAAGTCGAGACCCTTCTTTCAGATGACCATTCAAGATGGCATCTCGCAGATTGTCCGTTATCTGATGAGTTAAAGATTTCGCTATGCTTCGATCTACTGCAATGTCTTGAACGGCTACTGAGATACCTTCGGGCATGGCGCTCAGATCCTGTTTATGAACGTTATATCCAGTGATGACGCATTATGATTGACCGGGCGTTTTCTGTCGATGGCACTGCGCGGCTATCTTTTGAGACTGTCGAGCCTTGGGGCTCTCCGCTCCATCAGACGGTCACCAGATCGTTATGCTACTGACGACATTAGGCAATGTGGGCATTTCCGGAGGATTGGATGGGTGGCGGGCGACCGTCTGCACCGTAAAAGAGCGATCGAATTCACCCAAAAGTGTTACCTGCGGGGACGATCGTGTGCGTCCTGCTTTGCCTTGCCGGTGGCGCTGGAACGAGGATTGCCGTGGACGATCGACGCCCCGGTTCGAGCAAGAGACCCGCCGCCATAGGGCAACGCATCGCGCCGACGTGACGCACAGATCGAGCCCGGAAGTGCCTGATGGCCGATTTCGACAGAACAGGTGATCGGCTAAAGGATGATCCGCGGCTTAGTTTTTAAGCTCGAGAACTGGCTTTTATCCAACGTCACCAGCAGCGTTGCAAAGCCCGTTTGCAAGGGCAACGGGCGAATGGATCAGGCGCGCGTAACTCTCAGAGTCTGCGAAAAGGCCAAACGGCGGGCCCAGAGGCAAGCGGCGGCGCGAAAACGCTAGAGCCGATGGATATGGCGCGCCGCGACCGATCGCCGGCGACCCGACCGTACAGGACAAGGGACCTGAACCGTCGGGTCTCCGCGCGGCTGCTATCGAGGAGAGTATGCTCCGAGGTTTGCGATCTCGTCAGCGCCTCACGAACGCGAGCAGATCCGGGTTGATGACGTCGGCATGCGTTGTCAGCATGCCATGCGGAAACCCCTTGTAGATCTTCAGCGTTGCGTTCTTGAGCAGCTTGGCCTGAAGCATCGCCGCGGCGGCATAGGGCACGATTTGGTCATCATCCCCCTGCATGACGAGCACGGGCACGGTGATCGCCTTCAGATCCGCGGTCTGGTCGGTCTCGGAGAATGCCTTGATGCCCTCGTAGTGCGCCACCGCGCCGCCCATCATGCCTTGGCGCCACCAATTCTGGATGATGCCCTGCGAGACCTTCTCGTGGGGCCGGTTGAAGCCGTAGAACGGCCCTGACGCGACATCGAGAAAGAACTGCGCGCGGTTGTCGGCCAACGCCTTGCGGAACCCGTCGAACACGGTGATCGGGGTGCCACCCGGATTGGCTGCGGTCTTCAGCATAAGCGGCGGAACCGCGCTCACCAGCACAGCCTTGGCAACGCGAGCCTGGGGCTGACCGAATTTGGCTACATAGCGCGCGACCTCGCCGCCCCCGGTCGAATGACCTATATGCACGGTGTTCCGCAGATCGAGATGCTCGACCACGGCTGAGGCGTCGGCGGCATAATGGTCCATGTCGTTGCCGTTATCCGCCTGCGACGACCGGCCATGTCCGCGGCGGTCGTGGGCCACGACACGGTAGCCTTCGCCGAGGAAGAACAGCATCTGCGCGTCCCAGTCATCCGACGACAGCGGCCAACCGTGATGAAACATGATCGGCTGCGCATTCTTCGGACCCCAGTCCTTGTAGAAGATGTCGGTGCCGTCCTTGGTCTTGATGAATCCGCTGCTCATTCCGGTAACTCCGTCTTGTTTGGGGGCGAGAGGTGATTCTGCGAAAGCTATCTGTGGCAGCAGCGTCGCCGCGGCCACGGTTCCGGATCCGAAAATCACTGCTCTTCTGGACAACTCGCGTGTGAGGTTTGACATCTCGGTGTCCTGATATTGCGCAGCTGTGGCGGCTCCAGCTGTCCGCCACGCCTCTGGTGCAACTGTGGCGATAGCGACCGGACCATCCGGAGCGATCGTCGCGATCGGCGAGAGTGGCCCGCATGGCCGCTCGCCGTCTTGGATCGCTTCCCTAGGAAGCCTTCGTAACCCCAAGCAGACCGCCGCCCGTCGCGTCGATCACCTGACCATTGACATAACGTGCGTCGTCAGAGGCGAGAAACGCGATGATGTCGCCGATGTCGCGGGGCTCTGCGACGCGGCCCGCGGCGCTCATGCTTGCCGCCCACGCCTTGGCACCCGGTTCCGCGAACCAGGTACTCATGTCCGTGTCGGTGAATCCTGGTGCGACCGCATTGACGGTGATGAGCCGCTCGGCCAAATCCCAGGCCACGGTACGAGTCAGCGTGCTGATGGCGCCCTTGGTCGTGGCGTACATCGTTGCCATGGGGCTTGCCATGTAAGCGGCTGCCGATGACACGTTGATGATCCGACCACCGTCACGCAGTCGGCTGAGGCCGTGCTGAATGATGAAGATCGGAGCTTTGACGTTGACGGCGAAAAGGCGGTCGAAGTCCTCTTCCTTGACCTCGGCCACCGTGCCGTAGACGACTTCGCCGGCGTTGTTGACGAGGATGTCCAAGCCATCCGCATGCTGGTCGAATGCTTCCCAAAGCGTCTCCGCTGCGTGTGGAACGGAGAAGTCCGTCTGTATTGCAAATGCCGAGCCGCCAGCGGATCTCGATGCTGGCAACTACTTCCATGGCCGCCGCTTCCTGCTTTCCATAGTGCACGCCGACACGAGCGCCATCACGAGCAAGTCGTTGGGCCGTATAGCGCCCGATCCCGCGACTCGCGCCGGTGACCAAGGCCGTCTTTCCCGCTAGATTCGACATATTGGTTCACCTTTGTTTAAGCTTGGAACTAATGCGCCGATATTCGGCAGCAAGAATCTTGCTGTAAACTCGGCAGTAAGTCGCGCTAGGACCGAGATCGATATAAGGCGATGTACCAAGCGTGCGGGTACCATCGTCGGCAACGTTGAAACTCGCACCGATGCAGTAACCGCCGCGACTGCCAGCAACGCTTAGCCAAGATCGACCAATGAATAGCGACCGCAGTGCACGTGGAGCATTCGGCATGACCGCGGCTGCCACCTGAAGGCGGCTGAGATTTGGCTCATGCGGGTCAGCACTTCCGCCCATCGGACCGGATGGGGGCTGGGAATGGTACGATCATTTTCGGATATCTTGGGTCTGTCGTTTCCAGAGGCGCGGTCTACTTGGGCTGCACCGCTCATCCCCGCCACAGGGAGTCTGGTCATGCTGACCACGCCGTACATTGATCTCGCCGTCCGCCAACGCCCTGAAAGCGGATCCGATCGCGTCGCGCTCGCCTTCAACGCGAGGCGCGTCTGTGCCGGGTTACCGGGCCCTGCCACGCTACGCGGCTTCGGGCTGTCCGCGCATGCGGACGGAACGCATCGCCGGGAAGTCGATCACGGGCTTGCCAGCCAAAGGAACGAACAGGCGGAGCGGTCGATCATCGCGCCCTATCTCGCCTACGCCGACAAACTCTGGAAGGCAGCATGAGCATGACGCACTCCCCGGTCGGAGACGCCCGGACGGAGTTTCGGCGCATGATGACATTGATCGTCGCCGCCGCCGCGGCTCTCTTCGCCGCTGCAGTGTGGTACATGTCGCTGTTCATGTCGCTGACGGCCCCGATGGTTGGCATGCTGGCCCTCAGCGTCTTCGTCTCGGTGCTGCTGGGATGCGGACTGTTCGCCGGTGCCTTCTTCAGCAACAATAGTGGTCTCGATCAACGGGTCAGCGGTGCCGCGCACTTGGCACGTTCGAGGGAGCCCAATCCATTGGCGCTGCCCGACAGCGTGGTGTTCCAGCGCCGCACGATGGAATTCACCGACGAAACCCTGCCGGCCCCGTTGCTCAAGGATCATCGAACCAAGGCCGGCACGTGGGCTCTCATCCATGTGCTGGACGGAGCACTGCAGTACGACATCACGGACGATCGACGCCTATCCGCGTCTGTGGTCCTGACCGCCGGCGGGCCGCCAGGCATCGTCGAACCGACGATCCTGCATCACATCGCGCCGATCGGTCCCGTCCGATTCCACGTGGAGTTCCTCCGCGATGCAGACGCGCTGGCCCCCGCCGCCATGCTCCGCACGCCCCGGCCACAAGGACAAAACTCATGAAGATCTTCCAAATCGTCGCGGCTTCGGCACTGCTGCTGGGCACGACAGAGCGCGCGAGCGCGCAGGAGAAGCTGGCGGAATCCGCTCGGGACCTCGTCCAGGACCTTCATACCGCCTTCGGCGAGCACCATGCTCGGGCGGTCCACGCCAAAGGCATCATCCTGGAAGGCAGGTTCGAGCCGACGAGCGCGGCGCGAACGCTCAGCCGCGCTTTGCTGTTCGAGACGACCACGCCAGTCACAGTCCGCTTCTCCAATTTCACCGGCTTTCCCGACATCCCTGACAACGATCCGGGGGCCAATCCTCGCGGCATGGCGATCAAGTTCGGTTCGCGGACCAACCCTTCTCTTGATATCGTCACGCACAATTTCGACGGGTTCCCGACGCGCACCGCAACCGAGTTCGGCGCGCTGCTGCGAGCAATCGGCAACAGTGGTCCAGGAGTTGCCGCGCCGACGCCGCTCGACGCCTTTCTCGCGGCCCATCCCGACGCCAAGACGTTCTTGACGACCCAGCATCCAGCCCCACTCAGCTATGCGACCACCGCATACTTCGGGGTCAATGCGGTCATCTTCACCGACCGCAAAGGCCGCACGCGACCGGTACGCTATCGCTTCGTGCCGGCGGCCGGCGAGAAGTACTTCGGCGCCGGAGTCGGCCCTACGCCGAACTACCTGCAGCCCGAGATCGCCAAGCGCGTGAAGGATGGGCCCGTCCGGTTCGACTGGTACGCGCAACTTGGTCAACCCGGAGATCTGCTCGACGACCCGTCGATCGCGTGGCCCGCGAGCCGCAAGCTGGTCAAGCTGGGTACGATCACGATCGACGCCTTGGCGGCGAACACCGCGGAGGCCGACCGCGCGCTGATGTTCCTTCCAGGGAGGATGCCGGACGGGATAGCGGCGGCGGACCCCATGCTCGCGGTACGCACCGAGGCCTATCCGGTCTCGTTCAGCGAGCGCCAATAACCCCTTACGAATTCGCACGACGCTGGTTCCGGCGGACGGCGTGGCTCCAATGAGACGATGGGATTTATACGATGGTGACGCCACTCAGCGCCCAGACTATCGCGCTAGTCAAGGCAACGGTTCCTGCGCTCGTCCAGCACGGCACGACGATCACCGCGGTCATGTACGATCGCCTGCTGCGCGACGATCACATCCGCAAGCTGTTCAACCACGCCAACCAGGGGGAGGGCGGCGGGCAGGTCCATGCGTTGGCAGCCGCCATCCTCGGGTATGCGCAGAACATCGAGAATCTGGGAGCGTTGGCGCCTGTCGTCGAGCGCATCTCCCAGAAGCACATCGGCTACCACATCCTGCCCGAACACTATCCGTACGTCGCGACCGCGCTGCTCGGAGCGATCAAGGAGGTGTTGGGCGACGCCGCGACCGATGAGATTCTGGAGGCCTGGGGCGAAGCATACTGGTTCCTTGCCGAAGTGCTGAAGGCGAGAGAAGTGGTCATCCGCGACGAGATCGAGCACAGCAGCGGCGGCTGGACGGGGTGGCGCTCCTTCGTCGTCGCCGACCGCATCCGCGAGAGCAGCGTGATCACCTCGTTCATTCTTTCACCTTTGGACGGGGGCCCGGTCATTCGGCATAAGCCGGGCCAGTACCTGACGTTCCGGCTGGATGCGCCGGGTCAGCCCGATCTGAAGCGCAACTATTCCATTTCATGCGGTCCGAACGACGATCACTACCGTATCTCGGTCAAGCGCGAGGCCGATGGACATGGCGGTTCCCGGTACTTCCACGACGACGTCCAGATCGGCGATGTCGTGGAGACCACGCCACCGGCAGGCGACTTCTTTCTGGAAGAGTCGCCCCAGCGTCCGGTCATCCTTCTTTCGGGCGGGGTCGGCCTGACGCCGATGATCAGCATGGTGGAGGCGATCGCCGCCGATCACCCGGATGTTGAAGCACACTATATCCATGGTACGATGAGCAGCGCGACCCACGCCATGGACACTCACGTGCGTGCCACTGCGGAAGGGCACGGTAACATTGCCGTCGCAACGTTCTACAGCCAGCCGAGGGCCTGCGATGTGCCTGGTGAAACACATGATGTCAGCGGCTTCGTGACCACCGAATGGCTCGCGGAGAATACGCCGCTGCACGATGCGGACATCTATCTGTGCGGCCCCAAACCGTTTCTACGCGCATTCGTGAGCGGTCTGGCGCTCGCCGGGGTTCCGAGCGATCGGATTCACTACGAGTTCTTCGGCCCTGCCGACGGGCTGATCGGGACGTGAGGGGCGGCGGCGGGCGTGTCCCGCCGCCTGATCAACGATCCGGGCCACGTAGCCAGCCATCGCAAGGGAAGCCCTTGCGCGGCCCGTAGTTCGTCCTCGCTTCATTCCGACAAGCTTCGCGGCCAACGCGCCGACCTTCTGCAAGGTCGGAGACCCCGCGCTCACATACCTACAGTCCGAGCAGGATCAGCAGATGAATAATCACTCAGAGCATCCAACCGGGACGGGCCGACGGTTGGGTGCTACCGAAGAGTTGTTCTGGCTCTACAACTTCGCATCGCCGTTCCACTTCGTGATGGCGGCGACGATCACGGGCCGGGTGGAGGTTGGCGAATGGCGCAGGGCGCTCAACGCCCTGCAGATGCGAAATCCGCTGATGCGCATGCGCATAGACCCGATGACGAGAGCCTTCGTGGCGAGCGACGCCGAGATCCCTCTTCGCGGTGTTTCGGCGAAGACGTATACTTGGCAGGAGGAGATGGAGCGGGAGCTCGTCACGCCGTTCTCCGAGAACGCCATGCCATTGATACGCGCTACCTGCATATCCGGCCTCGATCGGCAGACGATCCTACTGGCAGCTCACCATTCCATCGCGGACGGAATCTCGATTTCGTTCGCGCTACATGACCTTCTACGGGCGATCGCCGGTGCCGAGCTCGGTTCGACAGGGATCCCCGAGGCACATGAGTCGACATTCCTTCCATCCCGCCTTCCTCCATTCCGCGGTGATCCGATCGCTCCGGCCCCCACGGCGACGGATCGACAGATCAGGGTCGAGGGTGCCGAGCTGAGCAGGGAGGATACGAGCGCGCTGCTGGCTGCGTGCCGTCAAAACGGCACGACGCTGCAAGGTGCCCTTTGCGCCGCACTGGTCTCGGCGGGATCCACCATGTCTGCCGCGTGGCGGGACGGGCCGGTGCGCATTCTCGTCCCAGTGAGTACGGACCCTGCCTCGGAACGCGGCGTCCATTCCCGCGTCGCGATCACCGTCAACGTCGTGACGGCCGCCGCAGGTAGGGTTCAGAGCGGATGGGCGCTCGCTTCCGAGCTCAAGGGTCAACTTCTGCCGGCGCAGGAACAGGCGACCATTCGGGGCGCGCTTTCAGCGTTGACCGAGTTGATCGGCTCTGGTCCGACCATAGAGACGGCGGCGGGCGTGATGACCTCCTTGTTCGGTTCGGAAGGCATGGTCACCAACGTCGGTGCATTACCCTTCAGCCCTTCCTACGGTCGGTTCGATCTGGAGCGGATGTGGGGCCCGGCCATCCTGACCGGTTCGCCTGGTGAGCAGGTGCTCGGCGCTCTGACGGTGAACGGAGCTCTCCATCTGACCTTGTCAAACCAAGCTCCCCTCGTGCAGTTGATGCCATCGGTGGTCAATGAGTTGATGAGTCTTATAGGTTCGACATGACCAGAACTCGATGGTACCTTATCGGAGCGCCAAGGTGGCCGCTTGGGTGCGCCTAGTCGAGCCAAGTTTAGAACGCTTTCAACTTCAGAGCTCGTCTGCCTTGGATAGACCTATGCCACGCCCGCTATGAATATTCACCGCGTTCAGTAGACTGTTTGCGATATTGCGCGCGCGCTCCAGTATGAGGATGCGTGCCGGCGCTGTGCCGATCTCGATGAGCGTTTCATCGAACAGTGCCAGCCACTGCGCGAATTGACGTCGGTCAAGATCCGGAATCACGACGTGCTTCAGCATCGGGTTCCCAGTGAATTCGCCGGAACTGAATAGGACCGACCGCCAGAAAAGGTTCATGCGCTCCAGGTGCGGCGCCCAGTCGGCGACATGGCTGGCGAAGATCGGGCCCAGCATCAGATCGCTTCGAATTTTGGCATAGAAGCGATCAATCATCGTTGCGATGAACGTGTCGTCTATGCCGAGCGACAGTGCATGTGCACGCTTGGCGGCTCTCGCGTCGCGAGCATGTTGGCTTTCGTTCACGAGCACGCGCCGGCAACGCTCGACGATATCGAGAGGGCCATTCCCGTGCCCACACCGGGAGCGCTTTCGATATGGATGTTGCCGCCGACTGCCCCGGCGAACCGTGCAACCATCGCGACTCCAACGCGGCTACCGCAGTGATCGTGCACAGTGACGCTCTTTTCGCGCGGACTGACGTTCGGGACGCTTGTGACGATATGGATGAGGTTGCCCAGGTCGTGGAATGCACCCGGCTGTTCGGAGGCTTTCGACGGCGCGCCGCGCCGAGGCTTCGAAATGCCGAACGGCCGGGCCGCGGGTCGGTTTGGTGACCCACTTGTTTGCTCAGCATGCATCGGTCTTGGCCCTTCTCTATTATTCTCTCCCCACTTTCAGCGCCCTAGCGTCTTGTTACTAGAACTGAGCGATGAAATTGAGGCTGTACCAAGTCGGGCCGACCGGTGTGGGGGTGGAGGATCGCCAGCTGGATGGTACTCTTCATTTGGGCGATCTTGGGTCTGTCGAGGTGCACGCCGTTGTCTATTTAGGGGACACTTGCACATCCCATTCAACAGGGACGATCACGATGCCGAACACCCCCTATATCGACTTGGCCGTCCACCACCGGCCCGAGAACGCCTCAGACCGAGTGGCACTCGCGTTCACCAAGGCCATGCGGTTCTGTGCCGACACCTTCTTTGCCAAACGATACGGCCATCGCGCCGTGGTTCTCGAAACGATCGCGGCAGTGCCTGGCATGGTTGGCGCAACGCTCAAGCATCTACGCGCGCTGCGCGACATGTCCGACGATCACGGCTGGATCCGGACCCTCCTAGAGGAAGCCGAAAACGAACGGATGCACTTGATGACATTCATCGAGGTGGCACAGCCAACGCGTTTCGAGCGTTTCGTCATCATATCCGCGCAATGGGTGTTCTATCTCGCCTACTTCCTGCTCTACCTTGCTAGCGCGAAGACCGCCCACCGCGTCATCGGCTATTTCGAGGAGGAGGCCGTCTACAGCTACACGCTGTATCTTCAGGAGATCGACGACGGCCGGGCCGCGAATGGCCCTGCGCCGGATATTGCAAAGCACTATTGGAAGCTCCCCGCCGATGCCACGCTACGTGATGTCGTGCTGGTGGTGCGTGCCGACGAAGCGCATCATCGCGATGTGAATCACGGTCTAGCAAGCGAGATGAGTGGCGATGCCGCGGCGTTTGCTCATGTATCTCCTTATCCCGAGCACGCCGACACGATCCGTAAGGTCGCGTGATCGGGTGCGACACTGAACCACGGTTGGTTTGAGGTACGTTCTGACGCCTAAACCCCGGACCTTCAGTTCCTGGGGCCAACCGACGAGCCTACGGCAGACACGCTACGCGGAGCATTTCGTAGGCTCGTATGTTAGCTGCCGTCGGACCGTCCTCGGGACGCGAGCGCGACCGCTTGATGAACGCTGGAGACCGAACGGCTTGAGATCCTACCCTCTACGAGGAACGACGATGCTGGATAGCAGGGCGTCGATGGCTCGTCGTAGTTCGCGGTCGATCTGCAGGACCATATGAGCGAAACGCGGCTTCGCCAGCACCTCCGCGAGTGCTGGCGATGGGCGAACTCCTGGCCACATTCCCGCAAGCAGCGACATGGTCATGGAGAAGACCCAGCCGCAGTCCTCGAGTGACGAGCCCGGCATTCGCTCACTCAACGCGCCGACGAGGCGCGAGGAATGATCGGCCATCGCAACCTTCACGTCTTCGATCCTTGAAACTGATACGTTGCGCTCGAGGACCAGTCCGAAGATGGCGACCAGTTCGCAGAACCGAGGCGAAGCGATGAGAGCGTCTGCCCACGACGCCGCCAGTCCGCCGAGATCGCCGGGACGGCAGCCTCGAGTCAGGGCGCTCGCATCGGTGCAGAAGCGTTCGAGTTCGACTAGGAACAGCGCGAGCAGCACATCTTCCCTGTTCTCGAAGTATCGATAGACGTTGGACTTCGTGAACCCGGCACGCGCGGCGATGGCGTTGAGCCCGGCGCCTGAAGGCCCTATCTCGTCGAACAGCTCGGCGGCGGCGGTGAGGATGCTCAGCCGGCGAACGTCCTTCTGAGCTGCCTGCCTTGCGCGTATGAACTCGGCCATGGGGCGCTTTCACGCGACCTGGCCTGGATGCGCAAGCGCTTTGTCAGGGTCTCAGGCCATGCCGCGGGTAACGGACGCCAGTGAGCTCTTCCGATACCGACCATAGCCGATCGGACGTCAGATCGTCCGTAGCTTTCGCCGGAAGCCTCAACCGCCCCGGTGGACCCTTCTGCTGGAACATTCTGGTGGGCCCGAAATAGTCCAGCTTCCCGACGTCCGACGCCGCCGCGGCTTGAACGATCGGCAAGGCCCCGGACGCCGCATCGTGCGACGCTATCGCCTGCAGGGCATGTATGAGGAGGGCCTTCCCGCCCGTCGGTTTCCCGGCACCGTTCTCGATGAGATTCGTCCTCGCATGGCCTGGATGCGCCGACGCTGCGGTCAAGCCCCAGCCTTGCTGGTCGCTGCGTTGCTGCAGCCCGCGGGCAAAGAGGAGATTGGCCAGCTTGGACTGCATGTACGCCGTGTTCGGGACATAGGCGCGTTCCGACTGCAGGTTTTCGAAATCGATGGTTCCGAACGCCGCGATACCTGACGCGACGGATACGACGCGAGCATCGGCGGCTGCGGCCAGAAGCGGAAGCAGTCCCCCCGTGAGCGCGAAGTGGCCGAGATGGTTCGTGCCGAACTGAACTTCGAACCCGTCCTTGGTGAGACGGCGCTCGGGCGGCGCCATCAGCCCGGCGTTGTTGACGAGGATGTCTATGGGCAGCCCCTTGGTCGATACGCGCGCGATGAAGGCGTCGATGGAGGTCAGATCCGCCAGATCCAACTTCTCGAACGTGACCTCGGCGACTGCGGTCGTCGCGATCTTGGCGCGGGCGATCGCCCCCCGTTCCGCATCCCGCCCAGCCAGAACGACCGAAGCGCCTGCTGCAGCCAGGGTCTTCGCGACCTCGTATCCCAAGCCCCCGGCGGCGCCGGTGACTACCGCCCTCCGGCCCGCGAGATTACGAACGTCTTTCAACTCGAACGCCATGTGCCGATTTCCTGGAAGATGAGGAACATCAATAGGAGACCATCGGTCTTCTAGATAGTCTTCTTTTAGATGGTAGAGGCTTGGCAGCGACGTACCGGAGCAGTGGGCGGGTCTTCATAGCCGGCGCGCCAGCACATCGGCGTGTCCGAAAGCGGAAGCACGCTCGCGCCTACGTGGACGCCGAGCTCGTCGATCATGAATTCGCGGCTCGCCTCATTGCCAGCCCAGACATTCGGATGTCCTCGTCGACTCCGTTGAATCACCGGAAGCGGCTCGGAGGCGTACTTCAGAACAGCCCCAACGCTTCGACTTCGTCCGCCGAGACTGAGATGCCGAACCTATCTGCGAGCACGGTCAGGTAGGCTTGGCGGGTGTCTATGACGGTCGTCCTGCGCTCCGATCCCACGGTTTCCTGCAGTTTGCGGTCAACGAGCGATACGAATCCCTGAGGCAGCACTGCGTTCACGAACTGCTGGTTGCGGAAGAGGCTCTCGGGCGCCGTGGACGTCCAGTGGTTCGCAAGCACCAGATCGGCCTGGAAGACTTCGCTCAGATCGAAGCTGTACTGCGCCTGGAGATCTCCCTCAGCACCCGCCGCGCCGTCGGAGTTCGCAGGTATCCGGCTGAGCACCCAGTTCGACGGTTCGGGCTGCTGCAGGAGGTATCGAGCGCCGTCGGGAGCCTCCACCCGTTCTCCGTCAACGAGCCTCATGGGGGGCACGAAGCTCCCGCCGAAGCCGGCGTCGGCGATCCACTGCTCGTCCTCGACCGTCACGAGGATAAGGCTGTGGGTCTTCGGAGGAGTACTCTCAGACCCCAGCCAGACCCGAGCAAGCAGCGTCCGAGCCGTGAAGCCGATAGACGTCAAAGCATCGAGGAAGAGCTGGTTCTGTTCGAAGCAGTATCCTCCACGGGCACGTCCGACCAGCTTCTCGTACACCGCGTCGCTGTCGATTTCGACTGGCCTCCCTAGCTTGACGTCAATGTTCTCGAACGGGATCGCGAGCCGGTGTGCGAATTGGAGGCGGGACAGCGTCTCGACGTCCGCTACCGACACGTCGGACAGGTTGATGCGCTGAAGATAGCCGGTGAGATTGAACACGTTCGGAGAACTTCCATTCTGGTGGGCAAATTGCTGGCTAAGAGGCAGGCGTCGGCCTGGCATCCGCCGGTCGTGACGGATTCGCCGTGGCCTGCAGCTAGGGATGGGAGGCTAGCGGGCACCCCGGGCACCCGCCCTTCGCGGACCGGCGACGTCCTCATTTAGCGACTCGCTTTCGGGGGAGATGGTGCCGAAGAACCGGGCTAGCGCGGTGCCGACTTGTTTGCTCATCTCGTGGAACGCCTCCGCCGTCTTGCCGGACGAGTGCGGTGTGAGGAACGTGTTGGGAACCCCATCCCATCGGGCCGCGGGGGTCGGTTCCTGCTCGAACACGTCCAGCGCAGCGCCGCCCAGTCTTCCGTCCCTCAGGGCTTCGATCAGGGCGTCCTCGTTCACGAGGCGACCTCTCGAGACGTTCACGAGATATCCCGTGGGGCCCAGCGCATCGAGGACCTCGCGTGATACGAGGCCGACGTTGTGATGAAGTCGGGCCGCCACTACCAGGTAATCGCTCTCGCGCGCCAGTTCGATGAGGCTTCCGGCGCGCGGCCACCTCGCCGGTTTCTCCCTCGGGCCCCACCAGGACACTGACATGCGCATCGCGGAGGCGCGGTTGGCCACAGCACGGCCGATCCGTCCCAGGCCCACGATGCCGACCCGAGCGTTGGAAAATGACCGGTTGGGAAGTTCGGCGGCCCGCTCCCAACGCCCGCCTCGAACGAGGCGATCGCCTTCCAGAAGAGCGCGGCGGTGCATGATCATCGTGCCGAGGGCATGATCGGCGACATCCTGCTCGTTCACGTTTTCGACATGCGAGAAGGCGATGCCGGCCGCCGCCAGCCGGTCGACGTCGATCCCATCGTACCCCCGCGTAGCGCAGACCACGAGGCGGAGCGCGGGCATCATCGCCAGGAGTTGAGTGTCCAGCGGCGCGTCGCCGGCCGCTACGACCACTCCGGCGTCCAGGTAGATCGCCGGGTCCTGTGCGAGCCATCCACGGATGACGGTGTAGTCACGCGAGAGCGGCTGGACGAGCTTGTCCAAAGCTGGGCTGGCGATCACGACCTTGAAGATGGATGTCATGGAATCGATACTTCTCTAGAAAAGGGAATGCACTGGCCGCCTGCTCGGCGGTGACGATCGTGTCTCCCGAGCGGCTCGCGCGCACCGCGCCTTGCGGAAGTGACGGTTGGGCTGGAAACGGCATCCGAGGTGCGCCGCGCCGCCCGCCAACTTCTCCAACGAACCGGGAAGCCTCCGATCGATGACAACAGCATCTTCAGCACCGCGACCAGCTGGTACGCCTGTTCCAAGGAGAAGCCGGTCAGCGTGAGCATGACGGTGGCCCATTTGGCATAGAAGTCGAGCGATCGTCCCGGGCTTGCAGACAGGTGCGCGATGCGGTCCCCCGCGTTCATTCCGCACAGGCCCCGGACCGACACATGCGCAATGTGCCGAGCAGCGTGGCGACGGATTTGTTCAGAACGTGGCGAACGTCCGGATCCGCGAGCGTGTCACCAGCGAACGCCTCTGCGGCGTTCGAAAGACACAGCTCGTCGGGAAGCACGAGCACGCCCATTCGGGACAGCACCAGGCGAAGATGGTCGAGGCAGCAGGCTCCGCCTTCCAACACCGGAGACGCGGACATGATCGCCGCGACCTTGCCGCGGAACGGAGCTGCCGACTGCTCGCCCGGTGCGGCGCGGGAACACCAGTCGAGGGCGTTCTTCAGGATCGGTGGAAGCGATCCGTTGTATTCAGGAGAGGCGATGAGAAAGCCGTCGTGCCCGGCAATGATCCGTCGCAGGGTCATGGCGCCTTCGGGAGCGTCGTCCGGGCGCACGCCGGGGTCGTAGATCGGAAGGGCCAGATCCCGAAGATCGAGGATCGACATCCGCGCGCCCAGCGTCCGGCCGGCGAGCACCGCCGACCCAATAAGACGCCCGTTGAACGATCCCCGTCTCGAACTCCCGGCGAATGCCAGGATGGCGGCGCCGGGATCGAACGAACGCTTCAGCTCCGCAGCCGCATCGTCTTGCCGGCCGCCGTCTGCTTCGGTCAGAACAAAGCCCGGCCCGGGGAATCCTCGACCACGCACGCCGGTACGCGGCGCAGCGCTTTCGCAGTCACGTACGGTGGTCTTCATAATGATCGCCTCGTTGTGCATGTCTCCTTTTTTAGAGGCGGCCTCTCGACCCGTAAGGTCCGAGAAGCGGCGCTCGCACTATACCAAGCGGGACGAGGCGGTTTTGGCGTCGCAGCAGGCGGTAGCCGCGCGCCTCATAAAAGCCGTTTGAGAAAAGCTGGAACGACGACGGCAGTCAGACCCCGACCACCAGTGCCTTGGTACAGTGAAGTACGCAGCTCTCGGTTCTCGTGCCGCGTTTCGGCGGCTCGTAGTGATCGATGGGTGAAGCGCGGTCGGCGCTTTCGGAAATTCATCGAAAGGCAGAAGTCATGAAGATCGTCGTCATCGGAGGAACGGGACTGATCGGGTCCAAGGTCGTGACCAAGCTGACCGCACTGGGCCATGAGGCCTTGGCCGCCGCCCCGAACACGGGCGTCAACACCATCACCGGCGAGGGTCTGGCCGAGGCGCTGGAGGGTGCGCAGGTCGTGGTGGACATGGCGAACTCGCCATCGTTCGAGGACCAGGCCGTGATGGATTTCTTCCAGACGGCTGGGAAGAACCTCATCGCCGCCGAAGCGGCGGCCGGCGTCAAGCTGCACGTCGCCCTCTCGGTCGTAGGTACGGAGCATCTTCAGGGCAGCGGCTACTTCCGCGCCAAGCTCGCGCAGGAAGCGCTGATCAAGAGCGGTCCCATTCCCTACACGCTGCTGCATGCGACCCAGTTCATGGAATTTCTCCGCGGGATCGCGCAGTCGGCCGCTGATGGGAACACGGTGAAGCTGTCCCATGCCTACATCCAGCCGATGGCGGCCGAGGACGTTGCGGACGCGGTCGTTGAGGCGGCGCTGGCGCCGGCGGCGAACGGCACGGTCGAAGTCGGCGGCCCCGAGAAGTTCCACATGGACGAGCTGATCGCCCGAGTGCTCGAGTTCGACAAGGATCCCCGCAAGGTCGTGACCGATCCCGACGCGCCGTACTTCGGAGTGAAGCTCGAAGAGGGCTCGCTGATCCCAGGGCCCGACGCCAAGCTGGGTGCGACCAAGTTCGACTGGTGGATCGAGAACGTAGCTCCCCCACCCAAGCGGTAAGCAAGCCGCGCGATCCGGATCCTGATGGGTTCGGATCGCTCCCTGGGCGGGTCTCGCCGGCATGATCATGAAGGTATCGAATATGAAAAAGCTCGCCTTGGGCGTGGCGATCACGCTCGGCGTCGGAGCCGTCGCGAACGGCGCGTACATGCTTTACTCGCCCACCGGCTGGTACTTCGCGGTTCCCGGCGTGACGACCACCGGGCCGTTCAACCAGCACTTCATCCGCGACATCGGGCTGATCTTCCTCCTCCTCGGTGCGTCGTTCCTGGCTGGTGCTGCCCGTCCGCCCCACCGGATCCTCCTGTGGGGCGCACCTACGGTCTGGCTATGGGGTCATGCGCTCTTCCACTTCTGGGAGGTCGCCGTCGGCATCTGCGGGCCATCCGCGATCGCACGGGATTTCCCGGCGGTCACGCTTCCGGCGATCCTCGCCACGCTCCTCACCCTCTGGGCGGTTTCGGACGCACGTGACGGCCGGAATCCGGCCTGACCGCCTTACCACGATCAACTTCAAGGAAAACGAACATGAAGCAACGCATGAACATCTTCGCCGCAGCACCCGAAGCCATGAAGGGCATGATGGCCGTCGAGGCGACCATCGACGGTTCCGCGCTCGAGCACAGCCTGATTGAACTGGTGAAGATCCGGGCTTCGCAGATGAATGGCTGCGCGTTCTGCATCCACATGCACGTGACGGACGCCGTCAAGCACGGCGAGTCGGACATGCGTATCCATCTGCTCGGGGCCTGGCGCAGAATCGCCGTCGTTCACCGACCGCGAGCGCGCCGCGCTGAACTGGACCGAGTCCCTCACCAACGTCGGCGAGACCCATGCGTCCGACGAGGACTATGCTCTCCTTCAGAGTCAGTTCGACGAGAAGGACATCGCATCGCTCACGGTGCTGATCGGCGCGATCAACTTCTGGAACCGGCTCCAGATCGGTCTTCGTGCCGTGCACCCGGCCTTAAAGCCGGTAGCGGCCGCAGCCTGAGCTCGGAGGAGCGCCGGCGACGCCGGCGTTCCTCATTCGAATGGACGAGGAAACAGTCGATGAAACTCTATTACAGCCCCGGCGCCTGCAGCCTGGCAGGCCACGTTGCTCTCCACGAGGCGGGATCGCCGTTCGAGACGGAGACGGTCGATCTCAGCACGAAGATCACTGCCTCCGGTGGTGACTTCGAGGCGATTACCACCAAGGGGTACGTGCCAGCGCTAGTCTTGGATGACGGCGAGCTGCTCAGCGAGAACATCGCGGTGCTGGACTTCATCGCCTCGCGGTACCCGAAGCTGGGCCTCGACGGCGAAATGGGTCGGACGAGGCTCATCGAGGCGTTGGCCTACATCTCAACCGAGGTGCACAAGAGCTTCAAACCGTTCTGGCGCGGCGGCAGCGACGCGGAGAAGAGCGCTGCGAGTGCCTACATCACGAAGCGGATGCAGTACCTCGCCGACCGGGTGAAGGGTGACTACCTGCTGAGCGATCAGCCGACGGTGGCCGATTTCTATCTGCTAGTGACGATGCTTTGGGCTGAGCGCTTCGGCGTCGTCATCCCGACCGCGCTGCAGGGCGTCTTCGCTCGCCTTAAGGCGCGACCGGCCGTCCAGGTAGCATTGAAGGCCGAGGGCTTGATCTAGCCATATCGCGTGGAGCGAAAGCCCTCTTCCCAACCGGTCCTCTCGATCTTCCCGTGATCGGGGGGACCGACCGTTTTCCCCCGAAAGGATATTCATGAACCGCATCGACAGTCGGACCGTCGCACCTGCCGGCATGCGTGCGCTCTTCGGCGTGCACTCGTACCTTCACTCGCAGACGGATCTTCCAAAGCCCCTTATCGACCTGGTCTTCCTCAGGACTTCGCAGATCAACGGGTGTGCGCATTGCATCGACATGCATTCCCGGGACCTTCTCAAGGAGGGGATGGACGTCGAGAAGCTCGTCCTCGTTCCTGCATGGAGGGAGGCGGGTGCCCTCTTCGACGCCAAGGAGCGTGCCGCGCTCGCGTGGACCGAGTCCGTGGCCCGCGTTGCGGATACGCAGGTGCCGGATGCCGACTACGAGACTGCTTCTTCGGCTCTGTCGGAGAAGGACCTCGTGGACCTTACGATCGCGATCGGTCTCATGTCCGCCTACAATCGGCTGGGCGTTGCCTTTCGCCTGCCGGTCGCCGCAGCGGGCGCGTGATCCGCGATCTCCTAGGGACGACCTCCGGAGAAGACTACTTGCCGGCCCATATGTCGCCGGTTGGGTAAGATGGACGGCTCGCGCGCGATCTTTCGTGAGCGAGCCGTACCGATAACAGACGAACTGGCACGGCTTGCGGGCAGCCTAGGCGCTATGGTTCGAGGCTGGTTTCTCGCGGCGTCATCCACCGGCGGCGGACGCGTTCGATGCCGAAGCCATGAAGGCGCGCAGCCGCGGCACGAAGAAGTCGAGAAAGACCGTGACCCGCGCGGGAAGTCGCTGCGGACCAAGATAGAGTGCAGCGACCTGCTCCTCGTCGCCGACACCGGCCGCCGCAAGGACTTCGACAAGCCTTCCGGCGGCGATGTCGGCGCGAGCGTGGTAGTCGCCCAGTCTCGCCAGTCCGGCGCCCGCTACCGCGAGACGGCGAACCGTTTCCCCATTATTCGCAAGCAGGGTGCCTGCCACCATGCGATCGATGATCCGCCCACCCGTGCGCATCGGCCACACCGGCTGCGCCCGGCGGAAGTTGAAGCCCAGGCAGTTATGTCGATCGAGGTCGTCGACGTCTTGGGGCACGCCCATTGCTTCCAGGTAGGAAGGGGAGGCCACGATGACGCGGCGAGCCGTTCCTATCTTCCGTGCGATCAGGGAGGAGTCGACTAGGCCTCCGACGCGGAACGCTATGTCGGTCCCTTCGACGTACAGATCCGCCATTTCGTCCGACAGGGAGAGATCGACGACGATGTTCGGGTGTGCCCGCCAGAAGGCCGGTAGGAGAGGCTCGACGGCAATCGCGCCAAAGCCCACGGACGCATTGACGCGCACGGTGCCGCTCGCTCCGGCACTGCCAGCGGCGACCTCTAGCTCCAGCTCGTCGAGATCCGCCAGCAGACGTTGCGATCGCTCGTGGTAGAGGTGACCTTCCGCGGTAAGCGCCAGACTGCGTGTCGATCGTTCGACCAGACGCACCCCGAGCCGGCTCTCGAGCCGTGCGATCAGCTTCGACACCGTCGATGGGGTCGTCGTCAGTCTGCGTGCGGCCGCGGAGAAGCTTCCGGCGGCTACGACCGACACGAAGACGTGCATCTCGCCAACCCTGTTGTCCATTTCGCGGCTCCGTCTGTGAAATTCGTTCATAGTTCATATGGAGCGGTGATGCATTATCGACGGAGCCCTACGGAGCCATATCATCGTTCACATCGGCGGCGCCCGGAGGGTGCCTTTCGATCGGGAATAACGAGAAGGAAGTCTCATGGATCTGCAACTGAACGGCAAGGTCGCCCTGGTCACCGGCTCAACCGCGGGCATAGGACTGGAAATCGCCCGGCGGCTTGCCGCAGAGGGCGCCGACGTCGTCATCTGCGGCCGGACAGAGACGAAGCTGGCAACCGTGGCCTCTGAAATAGGGGCGCGGAGCGTACTTGCCGATCCTTCCACGGCGGAAGGCGCGGCGACGCTGGTCGAAGCGGTTCCCGCGGTCGACATCCTGGTGAATAATCTGGGCATCTACGAGGCCAAGCCGTTCGACGACATCACCGACGACGACTGGCGCCGCTTCTTCGAGATCAACGTGCTTTCAGGCGCAAGGCTCGCACGAGCCTATTTCTCGGGTATGCTCGAACGCGACTGGGGACGGGTGATCTTTGTCGCGAGCGAGTCTGCCGTGATGGTGCCGACGGACATGATCCACTACGGCATGACGAAGACGGCGCAGCTGGCGATCTCGCGAGGGCTAGCAGGTCTCACTAAGGGTACGAACGTCACGGTGAACACCGTGTTGCCGGGCACGACGCGTTCGGACGGGATAGTCGATTTCCTGAAGAGCGTCGCCGCGGACCCGGACGCACCTTCGGAGGAACTGGAACGTGCCTTCTTTGCGAAGGATCGGCCGACCTCCCTGATCCAGCGCATGATAGAGCCGGAGGAGATCGCGTCGCTGGTGGCCTACGTAGCGAGCCCTCTTTCATCCGCCACGAATGGAGCCGCATTGCGGGTAGATGGTGGTATCACCCCAACGATCCTCTGAAACTCCCCCGCCGGCTCGCCAGTCGGCGGGGAGTCGCATCCGACGTCGGAGCCTGATCGAAAACGGTCAGGACAGCCAGTATCCGTTGGCGGCGGCTATGGTCTGGAAGTTCGTGGAAACCACGTGGGAGGTGGCGATCAGCGCCTGAGCATCCGCTTCATAGATTGCACGAAGTTTCGTCCGGACGGCCTCATCGGGCTGAGTGAACTTCACAGCTAGGCGGGAGAGCTTGAGCGCCAGCTCGAACCCTTCTTCGGGGGATGCCGTCTTCAGTGTCGGCAGGTATCCGGTCATGCGGCTTCTCCGTGTGGGACGCCCGGAAGGCGGCGTCCATTTCGGAGCTGTCGCCGACGGCGCTCCGCAGCGGTAGGCCCAAGATCTGCCGCTTTCGATGCACCAGGTGACATCGCGGGCAACCCGTGCAGGCCGGCCGGTCGCGAGAAGGCTTTCGCGACCGGCAAATGGGCCTCTAGGCCGCCAACAGGGTGGAACGGCCGGTGGCGGCGTTAGATAGCTCAGCATCATGTTCGCTGACGTACTCCGCAAGCGAAGTTTTCCCGGCGTCGATTGCCAACGTCTTCCCCGCAAGTACGATCGTAAGGTCGGTGATGCCGACGAACCCCAGGACCTGACGCAGATAGCTGCTGGCCGTATTCGCCGACGCATATGGCGCATCGGGGCCGAAGTCGCCGCCGGTCGCGATGATCGCCGTAGCCGACTTGTTCTTCAGCATGCCTTCGTAGGACTGGGACACCGTAACGCCGGATCGGACGATCTGGTCGAGATAGGCCTTCAGAAGAGCCGAGATGGAGAAGTTGTGCATCGGCGTACCGATCAAGATGTGATCGGCATTCTTGAGTTCGGCGATTAAGTCATCGGAGATGCGGATGGCCGCGCTGTGCTCTGTGGAGTGGTCTTCGTAGGGCGTGAACGCGCCGCCGATCCACGCGGTATCGACGAACGGGATGTTGCTTCTGGGAAGATCGCGATGCGTCACCGTTCCGTCGGGGTGAGTTGCCTTCCACTTGTCGACGAACGACGCGGTGAGCGCTCGTGACACGGACTGTTCGAACCGGGGACTGGAATCGACGACTAGGAGATTGGGCATGGTCTACCTCGTTTACGTTGGGGAAGGTTTCGCAGAGACCCGTCTGCGATCGGCAGCGCTCAGCGCATCTCGTTGTGCGGTCCCGTCTGTCGCAGCAGGGCGTGGAACTGCCCCATCAGGCTCGCAACGCCGAGACTGGTTTCAGCGTCGTCGGTTCCGTCGCCGAAGGGCGCAGCTCGACCTGGAATGCGAAGCTCCTCCGGCATCACGAGGACACCGAGCCGGCACAGGATGGTCCGCAGGTGGTTCAGAACACTGACGCCCCCCGTGGCAGCGTCGCATACCGTCATCAGCACGGCGGCTTTGCCCTTGTAGGGGGCCAGCCCATCCAAGCCGAAGGATGGGCGCGAGCTCCAGTCCAGCGCGTTCTTGAGCAGCGCGGGAACGGAACCGTTGTACTCCGGCGTCGCAATCATGAGGCCGTCGTGCGCGGCGAGAAGCTGTCGCAGGATCAGGACGGCCTGAGGTAGTTCGTCCTCTTCCAGATCGTGATCGTAGATCGGGAGATCCAGGTCGCGCAGATCTACCAGCGTGACGTCGGACCCGAGGCGGATCGCCTCCTCGACCGCGATGTTGAGGAGCTTCGCGTTGCGCGAGCCGGCGCGGGAACTGCCGGATAGGGCGATGATGGCGGCCGAATCGAGCGAGCCGTATCCGTTGAGGCGAATGGGCGAAGTGTCGTCATCGTGCATGTTCGAATGCCGGCCTCGTTCTTGGGGTGCGGATCGGCGGCCGTTTAGGGCTGAGATCGAGCGCGGGGAGTGGCGGCGAGCCGCCGCCACCTTGACGGGTTTCTCTTTCCTTTCCGGCGGTACCTCTCGGGTCAGGTCATCGGGTTACGCGGCGGGTCGGTCCGACCGGAAGGCCCGAGACGTGGCTCGATGAATGTACCAACGGACATCGCAGCCGCCCCCGAGTCCTCGCAGCGGCGTTTCGCCGGTCTTCGGAAGTGGTGGCGGAAGGTCTCGCGGATTCGACCGGGTCGGATCAGGTCCGAGGCGAGCGGAGCTGACCGGGCGTCGTACCGAAGACGCGTTTGAATGCGTGCCCGAAGGCGCTAACCGAGGAATATCCGTAGCGGTCGGCTATGAGCGCCAGATTGCCCATGGGCAGACCCAGATCTCGGCGGGCCAGCTGCATGCGCCACCGAACCACGTAGTCTAGGGCGGTAAGACCGACCTTGCGCTTGAAGCGTTCTGCGAAACTCGAGCGTGACATCGAGCAGGCGTCCGCAAGCTCAGCCAGCGTCCACGGATGCACAGGTCGCGCATGGATCAGCCCAAGCGCCCTTCCGATCCGATCGTCCCGCTGAGCGTCCATCCAACCGGGTCGTATGCCTTCGCGATGGGACGACAGATGCGCGCGGACGAGTTCGATGAACATCAGGTGCATCAGCGTACCGGCGACCACGCCGCTGCCCGCCCCGCCGCCCTCGATCTCCTTGACGAACCGGGCGAGCAGCCAGTGCACCGCCTGCGCGCCTTCCGTTTCCCGTCTAAGAAGGACGCAGTCCGGCAATTCACCGGTCAGCAGCGGTTCGGACAGCTCGTCCAGCACCATCTTGCCGCCGACGACGTGGAAGTCCTCGCCCGACCCGAGCACGGCCGTTCCGTGCCTCGCCGCGGCGAATACCCCGTCGGCCGGCTCGGCTGGCAACTCCAGGTCGCTCCCGAGGACGAACGGCGTACCCCTCGAGAGCATGAAGCAGTCGCCGCTCCGAAGTACGATCGGTTCGACTTGGCCGTCGATAAGCAGGCGGGCTTCGCCCTTCAGCACCGCATTGAACTTGAGGCCTCGGAAGCTCGGGACCTGAAGAGCCCAGGGTCCGCCGGCTTTGAAGCCGGTGGATACGAGGCTGTGCGCACCGAGTAGTTCAAGCACGTCACTGAGCGGATCAACCATGGTCCGGACTATCACGATACGATTTCGGTTTTTCAAGCATAGATCGTATCACGGGTCGCCTGCTACCGGTATTGCATGTCAACGAGCGAACAGGTCCAAAACATGACGCAGCAGCATCCTCTCAAATCTGGTTTCGATGCCTACAGCACGGCGATGGACGTGATCGCCGGCGTGAATCTCTCCGGCAAGGTAGCCATCGTGACCGGTGGCCATTCGAATCTGGGGCTCGAGGCGGCACGCGTTCTGGCGGGGGCGGGGGCTCACGTCATCGTGCCGACACGATCCGAGGCTGGCGCGGTCCAGGCCAAGGAAACCATTCCGGGCGTCGAGACCGCGACGATGGATCTGATGGATCCGGCGTCGATCGACGCGTTCGCGGAGGACTTCCTTTCTACCGGTCGCAGTCTGGACATCCTTCTCAACAGTGCAGGCATCATGGCTACCCCGCTGGCGCGCGATGCCAGCGGCAACGAAGCCCAGTTATCCACGAACCACCTGGGACATTTCCGGCTGACCTCTCGCCTATGGCCTGCGCTGGTCGCGGCGAAGGGGGCCCGGGTGGTCTCGGTGTCCTCTCGTGGTCATCAGATCGCCGGTATCGACTTCGACGACGTCAACTTCGACCGTCGGGACTACGACAAGTGGGTCGCCTACGGTCAGTCGAAGACCGCGAATGTCCTCTTCGCGGTCGCATTGGACGAACGGGGCGCCCAACACGGGGTGCGAGCCTACTCGCTCCATCCCGGGTCGGTGTTGGGACCGCTGGCTCGTCATCTGACCGACGAGGAGATCGATCTCGTTCGGGGCGCGTCACGCTTCCGGCGAAGCGATCGTAGCCCCCGACAGGGACATGAAGTCGACGGAGCAGGGCGCATCCACCCTGGTCTGGTGCGCTTCCAGTCCGCTGCTGCGCGACATCGGGGGCGTCTATTGCGAGAATAGCGACGTCGCGCGCGTCATGCCCGAGGACGCGCGCGAGCGTTTCGGCGTTTTCGCGCGCGCGATCGATCCGGAAATTGCGGAACGGCTCTGGGCGTTGAGCGTGGACATGACCGGCGTCGACATTCCCAAAGGAGAATGACCGCGGAATTGCGACCCGTCCCTGCCATCCGCGAATTATCGGCGGGTACGAAGACCGAAGCGGAGCGCAGGCTGGGACGCAGGGGAGCCGTTAAAGATTTCCGCATGCCGACTTTTCCGCTTCGGAACATCTCTCGACCGGAGAAGGCCAAGCGCTCCGATAGCTGCGGGATCTTGGGGGAGGGGCGCCACCTCTGATCAGGGGTGCGTTGCCAGAACCGCATTTGGTCCACTCGCTTGCGTGGTTCTCGGTTCTACTCCGTCTCGGACGATCCCCTAGGGTTCTCCCACCGACGTCGCCAGCGGGCGATCGAGCACTTGGACCTGGGCGGCGAGCTGAAAAGCGAAAGTCGTCCGGTATGAACTGATTTCGCGCTTTCGGTCGCAGGAACGGTTCTGACCTCGTGCTCGTCCGCAGGCGTTCGCCGCAAGGCGCGTCGGATGCACATGCAAGGAGAATCCCATGAATATCAGAGCAGTCGGCGCATTGTCCCTCGGCCTTATCGCTGCCTCGGCAGCGGTCGCGGCAGTCGGCACGTCATCTGTGCACCGGGGGCACTCCGCCCCTTCCAAGGTGTCCGTAGTCTATCAGCACGAGCTCCCGAACGTTCCGGGCAAGAGCATCAAGGGCGTTCTCGTCGAATACGGTCCGGGCGGATCGTCGCCTGCCCATACGCATCCCGGTTCGGCATTCATATACGCGACCGTCCTCGAGGGAGCGATCCGCAGTCAGGTCAACGGCGGCCCGATCAAGGTCTATCGCGCCGGCCAGAACTTCTCGGAATATCCCGGCGATAGGCACGGGGTGAGCGCGAACGCCAGCAAGACCGTGCCCGCACGTCTCCTGGCGGTATTCGTCGTCGATACCGCCGCGAAGGACCTGGTCCTCCCCTATAGGTAGCTCACGCTTCGACGATGCGGGCGGATGAGGAATCCGTCCGTGGTTCGACGCTCGCGGTCCAGGGCCGAGAGCCCGCGCCGTGGAGACGCCGAAAGCTACAAGGAAACGGAATGCCATGAAGATCGTCGTGATCGGCGGAACTGGTCTTATTGGCTCGCGGACGGTGGAAAGGCTCCGCCGGCGAGGCCATGATGCGGTTGCCGCCTCGCCGAAGACCGGCGTCGATACCCTGAACAACTTGGGACTCGCGGAGGTGCTGGAGGGGGCCGCCGTCGTCGTGGATCTCGCGGACTCTCCGTCATACGAAGAGGGGGCGGTGATGCACTTCTTCGAGACGACCGCCCGGAATCTGATAGCGGCGGAGCTGAAGGCCGGGGTGAAGCACCACGTCGTCCTCTCGATCGTGGGTTCGGAGCGCCTGCCCGACAATCCCTACTTTCGCGCGAAGATGGCGCAGCAGCGGATCGTCGCCAGTTCGCCGGTGCCGCACACGATCATTCACTCTACGCAGTTCTTCGAGTTCCTCCCGGGCATCGCCGATGCAGCGACCTCCGATGGGGTCGCGCGACTCTCACCGGCCTTCGTGCAGCCGATCGCGGCGGACGACGTCGCCGACATCATCGCCACCATCGCGACGGAGCAGCCGCAAGATGCCGTCGTCGAGATCGCGGGGCCCGGAAGTTTCAGGCTGAACGAGATCGTCGAAAGGTATCTGCAAGCGATCGGAGATGACCGGCGCGTCGAACCCGACGTCCATGCGCGCTACTTCAGCGCGGAGCTCGAAGAGTTGACCCTCGTTCCCGGTGGTTCCCCGACGATGGGCCACACGAGCTCCCGCAATGGCTCGCTCGCCGAAGGCGACCCACCCGTGAGCCCGCCACGGAGCAGGCATCGGCACTGACTAACTGAACGGAAAGGCGAGTTACGTGATGACGATGCGATCCACGCTCATCGACGGCATAGAAGCCATTGTCCTGCCACCCGTGCGCGATGTGGACGGCTTTACCGTCCGGCGAGCTCTACCTTCCGCTCATCGGCGAATGGTGGGACCCTTCATATTCTTCGATCTTCTGGGGCCGGCGGTTCTCCGTGCGGGCGACGGCTTCGACGTGCGGCCGCATCCTCACATCGGTCTGGCCACCGTGACCTATCAGATGGCGGGCAGGGTGATCCACCGTGACAATCTGGGCGCGGTGCAGGCGATCCGGCCGGGCGAGGTAAACTGGATGACCGCGGGGTCCGGCATCGTCCATTCCGAACGTACGCCCCCGTCCGTGCGGCGGGATGGAGGCTCTCTCTACGGCATCCAGGCCTGGGTGGCCCTGCCCAAGGCTCTCGAGGAGACGAGACCGGGGTTCTTCCACCATGCCGCCGGGGAGATTCCCTCGGTCGACGCCGAAGGCGTTTCGCTGTCGCTGATAGCTGGTACGTCGGACGGGCTGACGTCGCCCGTCGCGACGCTGTCGGACATGGTCTACGCGGATGTCTCTCTCGCTGCCGACGCCCGCTACCGTGTTCGTGCCGACCACGTGGAGCGCGCGATCTACGTGTTGACGGGCGCGATCGAGGTCGTCGGTCAAACCGGTTCCTTTGAAGCGCATGAACTGGTGATATTCAAACCGGGCGAGGAGATCGTCCTTAGGACGCGTGCCGGGGCCCGGTTCATGCTCATCGGTGGTGAGCCGTTCCCCGAAGCACGCCACGTGTACTGGAACTTCGTGTCGTCTTCGTTGGATCGCATTGAACAGGCGAAGGCGGACTGGCGCGAACGGCGCTTCGGCTCAGTGCCGGGCGAGCACGAGTTCATACCGCTGCCTGCCGATACGGCGCCCCGGGCCTGAACACGCCTCACACAAGGAGCATCCCGTGCCGACGCGCCCTTTCGATTTTGAGAATTCCGCCGGTCATAGGCTTTCCGGACGCATTGAGCTTCCTGCCGGGCCTGCCCGGGCATGGGCTCTGTTCGCTCACTGTTTCACCTGTGGAAAGGACAACGTGGCGGCAGTGCGGATTTCGCGGCGGCTGGCCGGTGCCGGCATCGGCGTGCTCCGCTTCGACTTTACGGGGCTTGGGCGAAGCGACGGGGATTTCGCACGGTCGGGCTTCAGCCACAACGTGCAGGATCTCGTCGCGGCGGCGAGCAGCATGACGGACGCCGGAATGAAGCCGGCGCTGCTGATCGGTCACAGCCTGGGTGGCGCGGCGGTCATCGCGGCCGCCGGCTCGCTTCCCGGAGTAAGGGCGGTAGCGACGATAGCCGCTCCCTTCGACGTAGCCCACGTGCTTGCGCAGTTCGATCCCGAGTCGTTGGCGGAGATCGAACGGGAAGGAAGCGCGGCCGTTCTTCTGGCGGGGCGACCTTTCACGGTCGGTCGCGAGCTCGTCGACGACATGCGTCAGCAGGATCAGGAGACGAGAATAGCGGAACTGAAACGGCCGCTTCTGCTCCTTCATTCACCAGTCGATCAGGCGGTCGGCATCGAGAATGTCACCCGCCTGTTCGTGGCCGCCCGGCATCCCAAGAGTTTCGTGTCGCTGGACGGAGCAGATCATCTCTTGTCGAAAGTCCGGGACGCCGACTTCGCCGCCGACATGATCGCGGCGTGGGCCTCACGCTATCTACCGGCGCCGGCGCCTGCCGGCGCAAGCGTATTCGACGCGGAGGCGGAAGAGACGGGGCTGGGCAAGTTCCAGCTGGCCATGCGCGCCGGCCAGGCCAGCTTCATTGCGGACGAACCGGAAAGCATGGGCGGGCTGGGGTCCGGGCCCACCCCGTTCAACCTGCTATCGTCCGCGCTTGCTGCCTGCACCACCATGACGCTGCGCATGCTCGCCGATCGGAAGGGCTGGAAGGTGGACCGGATCCGAACGGCGGTGGCGCATCGCAAGGAGGCGGGAACGGAGCCGGCGGATCTCTTCACGAGGCAGGTGACTCTGGAGGGGAATCTCGACGCCGATCAGCGCAACGCGCTGTTGGCGGCGGCGGATCGCTGTCCAGTCCATAGGACGCTCGAGCGGGGCGCTAGATTCGAGCCCGTGAACGACGACCTGACCCTTCCGTAACGTCCGTCCCGTTCAAATCCTCGAATGGTTGCACCGGTAGTCCGGACGAGCTCCTCCCCCGACATTCCAGGAATGATCATCATGACGACACAGATGCATATCGACTTCGTATCCGACGTTTCATGTCCCTGGTGTGCCATCGGGCTCGCGAGTCTCGAGGACGCACTCCACCAAATCGGCGACGCCGTTCACGCGGACATCGATTTTCAGCCTTTCGAACTGAACCCGTCGATCCCATTCGAAGGTCAGAACATCGTCGAGCACGTCGCCGAGAAATACGGTTACACGCGGGAACAGAGCGAAGAGAACAGGTCTGTGCTTATCGAACGCGCGAAGGACGTGGGGTTCGATATGGCGATCGACGCGGACAGCCGGATCTACAACACCTTCGACGCCCACCGCCTGCTTCATTGGGCGTGTTCGACTCCCCATCAACTGGCCCTGAAGCACGCGCTGCTTCGAGCGAACTTCTCCGACGGTAAGAACCCGGGTGACCCGGAGGTGCTAGTGGCCGCGGCAGAGGAAGCCGGACTCGACGTCGAGCAGGTACGGGAGGTTCTGAGTTCGGGACGGTACGCCGCGGAAGTCCGCGCGGAAATGGCGCGGTGGCAGGCTCGCGGGATCGCATCGGTTCCGGCGATCATCGTGAACGGAAGGCACCTCATTTCCGGCGGGCAGCCTGCCGAGGTGTTCGCTCGGGCGCTCCGGCAGATCGCTGCGCAGGGCTTGGTATAGGTCGTTGCTCGAGTCTCGGTGCTGGTCCGGCGCAGGGCGATAATCGAGTAGGGGCTGGCACCAAAACCAGATTGGACAGCGTCGTATGAAGATCGTCGTCATGGGTGGAACCGGGCTCGTCGGAAGGAAGCTCGTCCGTATACTGAGGAACGAAGGGCACGAGGCCATCGCAGCTTCGCGATCGACCGGTGTGGATCTCCTAACGGGGGAAGGTCTTCATGAGGTTCTCTTGGGGGCGGAGACGGTCGTCGACGTCTGCAACCTCAGCTACGGGGACGCCGACGACCTGAACGCGTTCTTCGAACTCGCAGGGAGCAACCTATTCGAGGCGGAGCTCCTGTCGGGCGTGTCGCATCATGTCACGCTTTCCGCCGTGGGGACCGATCGCCTGGCCGACCGCGGCAACTTTCGTGCGAAGGCGACGCAGGAAGCCCTGGCCGCGGGCGCGGGCGTCCCGCACACGATCGTTCGCTCGACGCCCTTTTTCGAATTCATCTACGGAATTGTCGACGAGGGAGGGGAGGGCGACCTCATCCGTCTTCCGCCGATCCGCGTACGGCCCATCGCGGCCGACGACGTCGCCGAAGCCCTCGCTAGGATCGCACTGGGTCGGCCGGCTCATGGCGTGATCGAACTGGCGGGTCCGGAAGTCCGCCTTTTGGCTGAGATCGCGGAGGAGATCCTCGTAGCGAACGAGGATACCCGCACGCTCGTGGTCGACGTCGAGGCGCGTTACTTCGGCGCGCGCGTGGGCGACGAGCCCCTCGTCGGTGACGGAGGTCATCGTTTCGCGTCTACGAGGTTCGACGACTGGCTGCGCAGCTCTCTTCAACCAAACTTTGCCGAAGCATAGGACTCACAGATGAACGCATCGATCGACACCACCGTCCCGCCATCCGGGGACGGCTGCGTGGAATGCCTGGCAGCCGGTGGATGGTGGTTCCACCTTCGTCGTTGCGCGCAATGCGGTCATGTCGGCTGCTGCGATTCGTCGCCGAGCGGCCATGCCACCCGACATTTTCACGAGACGGGTCATGCGTTCATGCAGTCCTTCGAGCCGGGGGAGGATTGGGGCTGGGATTACGTGCGGGAAGAGGAGGTCGAACTTCCGGACCTGGCGTCCCCTACGAGCCATCCCGTCGCTCAGCCGACCCCTGGGCCGGAGGGTCGCGTTCCCGACGATTGGCGCGTCAGGCTTAACTGACGCGAGACGGGCGACATCCGCCCATGACGAGGCACCCGCGTTTGCAGCGGCTCATGACTGGAAAGAACGACGTGAAGACTATTGAGATAGGCGTCGACACGTTCGGCGACATCACGCGAAAACCCGACGGCACTCTGGTGTCGGCAGCCGAGGGAATCCGCAACGTCGTCGAGGAGGGAGTGCTCAGTGATCAGGTCGGCATCGACTTCTTCGGCGTGGGAGAGCATCATCGGGAGGACTTCTCCGTCTCGTCGCCGGAAACGGTACTAGCGGCGATAGCGGGCCGGACCGAACGCATTCGTCTCGGATCCGCCGTCACCGTTCTCAGTTCAGATGATCCGATCCGCGTGTTCCAGAGGTTCTCAACGCTCGACGCGATATCGAACGGTCGTGCGGAAGTGATCCTCGGCCGAGGATCGTTCACGGAGTCCTTCCCGCTCTTCGGTTTCGAAATGTCGCAGTACGAGCGGCTTTTCGAGGAGAAGCTCGACCTGTTCGCGGCCATTCGTCGCCAGCAGCCGGTCAGTTGGCGAGGGTCCTTCCGCACGCCGCTTCGCGACCAGTCGGTCCAGCCTCCAGTAGAGAACGGATTGCTGAGGACGTGGATCGGCGTCGGCGGCAGCCCGGAGTCGGTCGTTCGCGCCGCGCGCTACGGTCTGCCGATGATGCTGGCGATAATAGGGGGAGATCCCGCTCGGTTCGTCCCCTACGCCGACCTCTATCGGGACGCGCTCGGCAAATCCGGCTCGCAGGAACTGCCCATCGGTGTGCATTCTCCCGGCCATGTCGCGCGTACCGACGAAGAAGCACGAGACGAGCTGTGGTCCGACTATCGGCAGATGCGCGATCGGATCGGGGCGGAACGGAACTGGCCTCCGATGCAGCGTGCGGAGTTCGATGCCGAAGCGGATCGTGGGTCGCTCTACGTGGGATCGCCCGAGACCGTCGCGCGTAGGATCGCGTCGACCATAAGGACGTTGGGACTGTCGCGGTTCGAGATGAAGTATTCCGCGGGCTTGCTCCCTCACGAAAAGCTCATGGACTCGCTGGCGCTGTACGGTCAGCGCGTCATACCGATGGTCCGTGACATGCTGTCCGCCGGCGGAGACGGCGAAGCATGATGGTCTTTGGATCGCCGCTGAGCGCTTGAGGAGCTAGGTTTATTGTTTGCGGGCACTGAAACCGTACGTCGCGGGAAGCCGTCCGATGATGCGGCAATCATAGATCTGTTGATTGCGTCCTTCACCAGTCTCTACTCGACGATCGGCGAGAGCATGTCTGCGGAGAGACGGCGTTATCTGAGCGACCGAGCCGGCCGACGGGCCTCCGCCATATCCTTTGTTCGCGAACTTGACGGTCTCGTGATCGGCACGCTCACGCTCACGCCACCCTCGACCCATTCCCAAGCATGGGTCGAGGGGGCATGGTATCTTGGCTTGCTCGCAGTGGACAGACACGCGCAAGGTCGTGGAATTGCAGGTTCGCTGATCCGGCATGCCGAACGGTACGCACGTGCGGCCGGCGCAACCGCCATGTGCCTGCACGCCCGGCGAGGAATACATAGGCAGGCTCGCCTCTACCTCGCTTGCGGATACGGCCGCGATCCCGTTGGGGATCTGGCGGTGCAGCCCTATCAGGAAGGGTACCTGAAGGTCCTGATTGATCCAGACGAGAAGCCGACCGCGTAGGCCAGCTGCGGCTGTGGCAACGGCTGTTTGCAAGGTGGCTTCGTCTTCGCGAGTTGGTAAGGCGTTGGCACGCGTATCGTCGTTGCGATTCAATAGATGACGGGCGATCAAGATGCTTCATCAGCGGCCACGCCGGTTCGCCGTCGATCATCCGCTTCGCAGCCCTTGAGTCCGAGAGCCGGCGCCGGTTCGAAGTGAATCGCACGGATCCACTTCGACGAGGCTTCGCAAATCCGATCCGATCGCCACGGAATGCGGCGGTATAAACTAGGCCGCCATGAGTTCGTCCGCGGGGCCGAAAAACTCATAGTGGATTCGTGAGCTCGGGACGCCCGCCATGGAGAGGTCGGTGATGTAGGTTCGCAGGAATCCCTTGGGACCGCAAACGTAGATGTCCGCTTCCTCGAGTGGCGTATGACGAGTCAGCCATTCGATGGGCACGTATCCTTCGCCGGAATGGGTGTCGCCCAGCACGTCCTGCGGCATCGGATGGCTATAGAACGTCGTCACGTGCAGGCCGGGGCAGCTTTCCTTGAGGGCGCGCACGTGCGTGTCCATGGCGTGCGTTTCGCTGCTGAGCGTCCCGTGGACGTAGTGCACCTCGCGTAACGAATGCTCTTTGGCGATCGCCTCGACCATGCTCACCATCGGCGTGAGGCCGACGCCTCCCGAGAGGAGAATGACCGGCCGCTGGTCTTCGTCGGAAAGGAAGAAGTCGCCGGCGGGTGGTGTCGTCTCAAGGACGTCGCCGATCTGTACGTCGTCGTGAAGGAACCGCGAACCGCCGTGGCCGGCGTCCTCGCGCTTCACGGATATCCGGTAGAACTCTCCGTTGGGGCCGCTCGAGATCGAATAGTTCCGTTTCAGGTCAGGTCGACCGGCGGGCTTCAAACGGAAGGTCAGATACTGACCTGGCTTGTGTCGAAGCACGGGAAGTCCGTCGGTAGGATGCAGCACGAAGGAAGTGATCAGGCTGCTTTCGCGTATCTTCTGGGTCACCCGGAATTCCCGCCAGCCGTCCCAGCCGCCCTCGGACGTCACGATCGACTCGCGGATCACGACCTCCCGTGCCTTCAGGATGTCGGCTAGAAACCAGTATGCTTCGCCCCAGGCGGTGAGGATCTCGTCTGTCGCGGCGTCCTCAAGGACGTCCTTGATGGCGGCCAGGAGAGCGTTGGCCACGAACGGATAGTGCTCCGGCAGGATGTGGTAGCCGATGTGCTTCTGCGCGATGCGTTCGACCGCCGGCGCAAGCGCGGCAAGGTTCTCGATGTTCCGGGCATAGGCCAGGATCGCCGCAGCGAGGGCGTGGACCTGAGCACCACTTTCGCCTTGGTTCGAATGGTTGAAGAGCTTGCTGATCTGCTCGTCCTGGAACAGTCGGCCGTACATCGCCGCGGTGATCGCCGTGCCGTGCTCGGCAAGCGCCGGGACGGTAGCCTTCACGATGGCGATCGTTTGGGGAGAGAGTGGCTTGGACATTTCGTTCTTCCTTCTGGCTGGCATTCCGCCGCCCAGAGGCGTCGGAATTTCAAGGGCCGCACGGAACGCGGGGTTCAGCGCTGGTCGGAGCCGCACCCCCGGAACGACACTTCGTCGCCGGTGAACTAAGATGCATTTCGTATGCACCTATTCGATCCTTATAAGATGCTGGTCAAGTACATCTTTCATATTGATCGGCCGGCACCGAAGGCTCATCTGGGACTGATGGCAGATCGCTTTTCTCGAGCTCGAAGGCTGACGATTCACGGGCGTCATGCGTCCGGGCGGCAGGACGGTTCGCGAATGGATTGCGCCATCCATAAGGTCTCCGCCGCACGCCCACTTCGAGAACGCCGATGCAACTGACGCGATATACGGACTACGCCGTGCGAGTGCTCCTGCACGTAGGAGCACGCGACGAGGGCGACCTTTCGTCGATCGCGGAGATCGCCCGGGTGTATGCGATATCCAAGAATCACCTCATGAAGGTCGTGCAGAACCTTGGACAGGCGGGGTTCCTCATCACGGTCCGAGGGCGGAATGGCGGGTTGAAGCTCGGCCGTTCCGCGGACACGATCACGATCGGCGAGATCGTCCGGCACACGGAAACGGGTTTCGACCTGGTCGACTGCGGATCGTGCATCATAGCCCGGGCGTGCACGATGCCGCGCATACTGAACGAGGCGACTCTCGCGTTTCTCGCCGTCCTTGACCGCTATACGCTCGAGGACGTCCTTGCGCGCAGAGCGGATCTTCGTGGTCTGTTCGACAAGCCCATGCCGCTCAGGGAGGCGGTCGTACGTCTCGGCAAGGCCGCGGCCGAGGAGGTCCGATAGCCGGCACGGCGACGAACGTACACGAGCTTCTGCGGGACAAGGTGGGGGTTAGTCCGGCGAGTTGCGGCGAGCCGAGAACCATGCGTCCAGACTCCACGCGCCACCGCCGGCGAATGCGAGGTAGAGGAAGATGAAGCAGTAGAGGATCGCCTCCCCGCCCCCGTTGGCGGCTGGCCAGAACCCCGCCGGCGCATGAGCCATAAGGTACGCGGCCGCCATCTGACAGGAGCATACGAACGCCACCGCGCGCGTGCCAAGGCCGAGCGTTAGGAGTGCACCACCAACGACCTCCAGCAACGCAGCGACGACCAGTTGGACTGGTAGCGGGTCGGGCAGGCCACTCTGAGCAATCGGAAAATGGAAGAGCTTCATGAGGCCGTGCTCCATGAACAGAAGAGCAGCGACGATGCGCAGCGCGCTAAGGACGCGTGGGGCCCAGGTTGTCATCGTCTTCAATCCTTTCGAGGTGACGCGCACCGCGCGGAAGCCTTGGATACTGAGGAATTTGCGCACTGGCCGGGCAGGCTTCTTGAGCGCTGCCCGGATCGGCCCGCATCAACCTCGGGAGGTGTCCGGACGCGTCGTCTGCTTCGCCCAGGCATCGATGCCGAGCCTCTGCGGCAGGCCGTTCAATATCGCGTCCAGTGCATGGCCCGGCCCTGCCGGGCAGCGGCTTTTGAGAACAGCCGTCGTGCGGAGTCCGGCTCCGTTGGTCCAAGTGATCGTGTAGGTCGACGTGTCCGACATCGCCGCTGCGCAGGCGATGGTCGCGGTCTCGCCGTCCGCTGGTTTGAAAGGTGCCAGTTCAGCCTTCAGGTCCGAATACAGGCTAGCACGTCCGCGGAGGGTGCGATCGCCGAGTTCGGCGGTATGGCGTTTGCCGGTGAAGGCGACCATCCCGTCCGATCCTATACGGACGTCATAGACGGGGCAGAAGCCAAAGCACGGACCGACCGAGACCAATACCGATTCCGGGTCATGCGAAGCACCGACCTCCAGTCCGCCGGAGGGGGATCCGGTACAGGCTCCCAGTGACATCAGAGATACGAGCAGGGCGGATTTCGAAAGATACGGCGTCATTATTCTCTCCTGGAAGGTCGCATCGCCCCGGCGGTCAGGCGCTGATCTCAAGACGATGCCGTCGAGTTCGTCCCTTGACGAAAAACGTCGCGCATATGAGGGAGGCGCAGGGTGGAGCTTCAGCATCGCCTGGCACACAGCGTGACGAAGGGCAGGTAGAGCAGTAGCGTAAGCATCGCCGCTATCATTCCGTCCTGGACTGCCGCGCCCACGATCTTGTAGATAGCCACCATCCCGGCGCAGACGACGGCAACGGCGATGAGCTTGGCCAACTGCCGTACGGCTCGCTTACGGATCGAGCCGCATGGGCGCTGCGGCGCCCGGTTCTGGCATACGCCGCCGGACAGACGGGGCCGGTGAAGGGTAGTCATGGCTTCGCCCGGTCGAGCAACCGATCCACCTCGATTTCGGCCCAGGTCGTATAGCCCGCGATTAGGAAGCGGCGACGTTCGTCGTCCGCGTCTCCGGACCTTTCTCGGGACATCACGGCGAACCGCCGCAGGGCTTCGAGTTTCGGATCTGCGAGCCGGTTCGGCAGAGCGCCACCGAACAGTCGGAAGATGAAAAGGCGTAGGCCGTGCGGTGGAGCAAAGCTTCTGGCGTCGTCATGCAGGGACAGCGCGACGACGGTCTGTTCCAGAGCCGACAGAGGACTGTCCAGACTGGCGGATCGAACGACGGGCTGGGATGGCTCACCTCGCGGCGGCCGAGCGTAATTTGAAGAATACCCCGCCACCCGACGTTCGGTTGCGGGTAGCGGTTCGACCAGCTTAGGCAGACCCATCTCGTCCTCCGGCATCTATGGATGCAGTTCGCGGACCGCTCACCGATAGCGGTGTGCGTTTCTTGATCGTTTATCTGCGCTCGACGCGTCGTCGGAGGTAGGCCCATGTCCTATCCATCGTCCTGTACCGTCGACCCCGTTTACGTTTCCGAAGGCGATCCAGCCCTGAACGTGAGGTGGAGGGCATGAGTGCCAATCGGGTTAGTGTCCTAGTCTGGCAGGCGGACGGTCGTTCTGCCGAAGAGCCGGGCGTCGAGCGAGAACGCGCCTGGCCCGACCATGGCAAGCACGAGCGCGTCGATCGCATGGGCGATGAAGGCGCCGTTCAGATCTGGGCCGCCCGCAGCGAGCGCCACCACCGCAAGTATCATGGCGATGGTAGCGGCGGAACGTGTGCGAAGCCCCGTTCCTATGGCGAACGCCAGGAGATAGAAGGCGAAGGGTTGCCAGTCGTCCTTGGCGAACCTGCCCGCTGGGTAGGTCGCTAGGAAGATGGTCACCGAAAGCCGCAGAAGAAGTAGCCCGGCTCCTGGAGCGCCAGCGGGGAACAGCAGGAACCGGTGTCTGCGCATACTGGAACACTATTCGGCACCTTGATGTTCGCAAACATCGAAAGAGTTAGTTTGCGATAGCTCTTTCGAGCCATGTCGAAGTGGTTCCACGGGTTTATGACACGTAGGGGAAACCCGCTGGGGCAGTGATACTCGGACGCATCGGCATCAAGCGTCAGCAATGCTTGGAGGTGCGCAGCCTAGGAGCCGATCGAGGCGTCGCTTACGGGTATGTTTTGCCTCCGGGAGGGCGTAACGTTAAGACGGGGTCGGGTGCCATCATGCTTGCCGCGGGGATGGGGAGGTTGATGATCGCGATCTCCGTTCGACACCTTTTGCGGTTCATCTTGCTCGTCGTCTGCGGCGGCATGAGCGCCGCGGCGATCGCCCAGGACGCTTCGAGCTTGCGACAGATAAGCTGGACGGCACGCGAGGGCGCACCCGGCGCAGTGCAGGCGATCGCACAGACGCCCGACGGGTATTTGTGGATCGGGTCGGCGACCGGCCTCTACCGCTTCAACGGCATCACCTTTCAGCGCATGCCGCGTTCGGTGGGCGCCCGCCGCCAATCCGAAGCAATCGGCGCACTGGCGGTGACCCCTTCCGGTGCCATCCTCGTGGGACATGACTGGGGAGGTCTCTCGATCATGCGGAGCGATCGCCATACGGCGGTCGCGAGCGATGCGATGGGAAGTACCGTTCGACGGATCCTCCGGGACCGCGACGGTGCAATCTGGACGATCGCGGAAGGGCCGAACGCGCCTATCATCTCGCGTTTCCGAGCTGGCCGTTGGCGAACGTTCGCGCGTAACCAAGTCCTCTCTGCGGAGCGTTTCAGCTCGGCCATGCTCGACGGCTCAGGGGTGCTATGGATTACCTTGGGGACCCGCCCATTCTACTTGGACCAGCGGAGCGACCTGTTACGGAGCGTACAGAACCCCGAAACCGCGGGCGGACATCTCGCGCATGGTCCATCCGGCAAGATCTGGCTCGTCGCGCCCAAGGGTATTCACTCGATATTGCCTCCAGTTGCAGCGGCCGATGGGCGGATAGGGCCCGTTGCAATGGCTACCGCCGCCACGCCGGGCGAACGCAACGTCGCCCTGGACGGCAACGGATCCCTGTGGGGGATCAGTCGGGCGAACGGCGTGGGGCGCTACGTCGTGTCCGCAGCGTCCGGTGGGGATGAGCCGGCCACGGCGTCATCAGACGGTTTCCTGAAGGAGCGCTCGGGGCAACTCATGCCGTCCACGGCGATGTTCGATAGGGAAGGAAACCTGTGGGTCGGCAGCGAGTCCGGTCTTGAGCAGTTTGCGCCGGCGAGCTTCGGAACGTTCGGGAAGGGCGGACTCCCGGCCACCACTCGGTGGGCCGGTACGATGGTGATCCAGGATGGCCTGCAGGACGTCTACCTGAGAATGGGCTCCGGTCTCTTCCGGGTTCATGGTCGCGAAGGTCCGGTGCAAATGCCCCATACCGTCGAAGCCGACGATGTGCCCTGTTCCAGCGGCGGGGGCGGCGTATGGATTCGTCGAGCGGACCGGGAGTTGGTGCGCGTTGGCAATCCCGCGGTCAGGCGTATTCCGATAACAGGTTCTCGCGGTCGCGGCCTCGTGGGTGGTTGCGCCGAGGACGCGTCCGGGCGGCTCTGGGTCCTGCAAGCCGGGCGAAACGACTTTGGATATCTCACCGAGCGCGGGCAGGGAGCAGTCCGGCTGGGTTCGGAGGCCGGAAGGATACCGAACGAGATCATCGCCGCCGGCGGCGGGGGCGTCCTGGCGTACGTAGGGCGTGGATCGCTGTGGAGGACGGAGGGGACCATTGTCGAACGCCTATGGGATAGGCGAGACGTAGCCATCGAATTCGTGGAGTTCATGTACCAGGGGCCTCGCTACGTTCTCATGGGCGGCCCGGCTGGCCTCGCGCGCTACGACGGCAAGCGGATACGGGTACTTTCCAGCGCGCGGTTCCCGTTTCTGTCACATCTCTCGGGTGGTGTTCAGACCCGTAGAGGTGAGACATGGCTTCAGAATGCCTCGGGGGTCCTGCGCATGTCGACCGCCGCTCTGGACCGCGCGTTCGAAGATCGTACGGCGGATCTTCCGGTCCGGACGTTCGACGGGGACGACGGTCTTCCGGGTGTCGGACCGTACTTCAGCTTATCGACGTTGGCGGAGGACTTGGCCGGACGCGTCTGGGTAGCCACTAACAACGGCTTTGCCTGGGCCGACCCGGCAAGGCTGCCGCATAACGCGGTGCCCCCTCCGGTCGTGATAACGGGAGTTCGCGTCGGAAGCCGGCGGCTGGCGGCATTCGATGGGCTCGTCCTTCCTGCGGGAGTGTCTCGCATCGAGATAGACTACGACGGTCTCAGTCTGACGACGCCGAAACGCGTCCGGTTCCGATACATGCTTGTCGGCGTCGATTCCAACTGGATCGATGGAGGGGGCCAACGGCAGGCGTCCTATACGAACCTCTCCCCAGGCAGATACCGGTTCCGCGTCGTCGCTGCGAACAACGACGGCGTATGGAACCGCAGCGGCGCTACGCTCTCATTCGTCATACCTCCGACCTTCATGCAGTCGAATTGGTTTCTTGCGCTCTGCTGCCTAGGCGCGGCATGCCTGCTCTGGGCACTCTATTCGGCCCGGATGCGCCACGTCACCGCGAAGATGCGACGGCGACAGTCCGCACGGCTCGCGGAACGCGAGCGTATCGCACGAGATCTCCACGACACACTCCTTCAGGGATTCCAGGGTCTGGTTCTTAAATTCCAGTCGGTAGCCAACGCCATCCCTCAGAACGAGCCAGCGAAGAAACTGATCGATCAGGCACTCGACAGCGCTGACGAGGTGCTGAGCGATGGGCGCGAAAGCGTCCTCCAGCTTCGAAGCTCGGGAACCGATGATCTGCCCGCCATGCTTGCGGAGACCGCCGCACGATTGAAGTCGGCCGAGCCTACGGAGTTCGAGATGGTCATCGAGGGAAGCCGTCGCGAACTGGATCCCGTCGTACGCGAAGAGCTCCGAAGGATCGGCGACGAGGCGCTGATCAACGCGTTCCGGCATTCGAAGGCGAGTCTGATAGAGGTCGTCGTATCCTATCACCGGTCGGCGTTGCTCATGGGGATCCGCGACGACGGCGACGGCATAGATCCGGAGATCATTCGGGACGGTGGGCGGCAAGGCCATTTCGGACTAATAGGCATGCGTGAACGCGCGGCGCAGATCGATGGGGAGATCACCATAGCGAGCCGCATCGACATCGGCACCGAGGTGCTCGTCAGGATCCCCGGCCGCGTGGCGTATGTAGTTCGAGGTCGCGGTGACTGGCGACTTGCGGTACGGCGCTTCCTAGGCATGGGTCGACGATCATCATGACAACCGCAGGAAACGCTCAGATCCGCGTGATGATCGCGGATGATCACCCGGTGCTCAGGGCCGGCATCGCCGCCATGATCGATGGACAGAGCGACATGTGCCTCGTCGCCGAGGCAGCCAACGGAGCAGAGGCGCTAGAGAAGTTCCGGACTTCCCGTCCCGACGTCGTGCTGATGGATCTCCAGATGCCACGCATGAACGGCGTCGACGCGATCATAGCGATCCGGAAGGAGGCTCCGACCGCCAAGATCATGGTGCTGACAACCTACGCCGGAGACGCCCAGGCATTGCGCGCGCTGAAGGCTGGAGCAACCGGCTATCTGCTCAAGAGCGTAGTCCGGAAGGAACTACTGGACACGGTTCGTGCCATTCACGCAGGCCGCCGCCACGTGCCTGCCGAGATTGCCCAGGAGATCACGTTTCATGCCGCCGGCGAGGCGCTGAGCGACCGCGAGATCGGCGTGCTCAGCCACGTCGCGGCAGGCCGGCCGAACAAGGAGATCGGATGGCTGCTGAAGATTTCGGAAGATACGGTGAAGGCGCATCTTCGAAGCATCTTCGCAAAGCTTGGCGCACGCGATCGGACCCACGCAGTCATAGTCGCGGCGAAGCGCGGCTTCATCGACATCTGAGCAGGTGCGGGGCGCCAAGCGTCGGCAGCTCACCGTTCGGGTTCGAGGTCGGGACAGCGCGCGGCTCCGGCCGTTAGTCGGATTTGAAGCCGATCGCCTTGTGCGTGTTGTCGCAGAACGGCTTGGTGGCGCTGCCACCGCACCGGCAGAGGCGAGCGCTCTGAAGGCAGGCAACCGTTCGCCCGGTACCGCTCACGATCTCCAGGTTTCCTCTTATCTGGAGCGGGCCGTCCAGCTCGGGCCTGATGTCGAGCGGACCGTCGCGCGTCGTCAGAAGCGGCGTCTTGCGCGTTTCGGGTTCGCCGGTCGCCTTGAAGCCGACGTACTTGTGCGACTTGTCACAGAACGGCTTGTTCTTCGAGGCGCCGCATCGGCAAAGCGTGGCGCGGAACCCGGCAGGACTTCCGTCCAGCACGAGCTCGGCGCGGGCGGCGTACGGTCCGTCCTCGCGCAGCGCGATGAGGTTCACCGGGGGAGCCTTCTCGTCGTGTCCGTCCTTCCGGCGATAATGCAGCGCGCCCGACGGACAGTTGCGGACGATCGCAGAGAGGTCCTCGTAATCCGTGGCGTCCGGAAAGATCCATGGACCATCGACGTTGGCGAGGAACGTTCGCGGCGCGCCCGTGACGCAGAACCGAGCATGTATGCAGCGTTTACCATCATAGGAGATCTCGATCTCCCTTCCTTCGACGACATCCACTCCGTCGGGAGTTCGCGATGAGGGTGGGGGCGGCGCCAAACTCGATTGCGCCTCTGACATCTGGGGTGCGTTCGCTTCGGCCACGTGAGCGGCCGCGGCCGGATCCGGGGCATCTCGCAGGCGCTCGTGCAGTGACTGCAGTACGCGGGCCGCTTTGCCGATGCGGGGAGCCCTGTCGGCCATCGCGTCGGCCACGGCTGCTATCTCCGCAAGCCGCTCCACGTAGAAACGGCGGGCGGATGAACCCGGGGGAGGGCAGCGGCCTCTCGCAACGCAGTGAACGAGACCCCGGCGTTGCAGTCGGGATTCGAAGGCCCCGCCGGCAGTCGTGCTGCGTGTTCCGCCAACGGCGTCAGCGCTCGCATGAGACTGATGGCCACGTCGACGTAGAGGGTCTTCTCAGGGCTGGGGCTTGGCAGAACGTACGAGGCCGCGAGCAGACGCAGCGTGAGACCGTACGTCGCGTTGGCCAGATCGACGACGGCGACCGCTTCCGGGTCCTCTATCCACACACGGCCTTCGGGGCGGGGCGGCTTGCGGAGAACCGGATTGTGCGCGCTGGGGAAGGCAGGCGCGAAGTTGGGGTTTGCCGTCCGCATCTCGGTGAACTCCTCACGGATACGCACGAAGCGCTGGTAGTGGGAGTCCGCCGTCTCGGTTGGGGCACCTTCACCTTCGACGATGATCGCGTCGAATGCGGCTAGCGCCGAACTCAGGTCTGTAACGACCTTCGCGCCACCGAGATCGACTTCGGTGGTCGACAGCTGAAGGGCGGGGGCGCCGCAGAAGGTCTCGCTCTCACCATGGCTTTCCACCATCGCCCTCAGGTTCGCCCCCATGGTCTCGTAGAATATGCCGACGGTCTCGTAGTCGAAGGCCGCCGGGGTGAGACGCAGCGGGCGTGGCGTGCGGGTCGCGTTCAGTTCGGGTGCGAAGCCGGACCCGTCCGGCTCCGTAGAGCCGTGGGGACGTTCAAGATGCACGAAGTGCTGTAGTACGGACTCGCTGAAGGGAGCGAGCTTCACGACGACGCCGGCCGGCAGATACCCGGCGTCGAGGGGAAAGTTCGTTCGCCCGAAGCGGGGCGAGCCGCCGAGCGACGCGGTGATGTTCCATACCGCGACGAGATGACCCATCTCGTCGATCGCGACGTCGATGATGGCACGTCGCCAGCGCCGCACTGCGTCGGCCTCGCGCTCGCTCAATTCCTCCTCCGAACCGTCCTTCAGGCTGAAGGCGGCGTAGAGGTAGGTGCACATGAGGTTGTGCTCGAGCTCCGCTGCCTCGTAGAGCGAATGCATCAGCTTCTCGCGACCGATGGCCGCTCCGACGTCAGCTGTTCCGTCCATAGGTATCGGTTCCATCGTGAAGCCGCATGTAGCGACCATTGCTCTGCACGACGGGATAGCCCTCCGGTGGCAAAGGCTTAAGGACCGAGACCGATCGTTTCTGCTGTACCAAGCTGTTCGGGCGTAAGACGCGTGCCGGTCGAATCGTGATCGCTGATCGACGGTACATTTGATTCGCACGCTCTTGGGTCTGTAGCGTTCGGGCGAGGGGAGTAGACGTGTCCTGCATGCCGATGGTGGTGACACGAGGATAGAGCGATGGAAGCAGCGGTCGTCGAGAACCCCAATCAGAGGCGATTCGAATTGCCGATCGGCGACGACGCGGTGGCCGCGGCGTACTACCGCGTTGAAGGCGACAATCTGGTGTTGATCCACACGGAAGTGCCGTCGGAGTACGCCGGTCAGGGAGCGGCTACCCGCCTGGCGCTAGGGACCTTCGACTTGATCAGGGCCTCCGGACGTAAGGCGATCCTGCGTTGTCCTTTCATGGTGAGGTTCTTCGCGAGCCACCCCGAATATGCGGACGTCGTGGCCGGCTGAACCAGCTGCCGATTATGCCCGCCCAATCGAAAGGACATTGGTCGCAATGAACGACGAATACGATCTGCAGCGCTTTGTCGCTGCGCAGGACCCTGTCTACGTCGACGCCTTGGACATCCTGCGCAAAGGCATGATGTGCTCGCCCTACATCGACTTCATTTTCCCGCGGTTCGAAGACGACCTGGATGTACCCGCGGGGGGCAGCTTCGTCATCCGTTCGCTGGACGAGGCGCGGGCGTATCTGGCCTACCCCGTCCTCGGTAATCGCTACCGCGAGTGCGTCCGAGCGCTCTCTTGGCTGGCGGACCGGGAGGTTTCGAGCGTGTTCAGCGCCACGGACGTGAAGAAGCTGCATTCGTCTCTGACGCTGTTCGCCGAAGCGTCGAACGAGTCCGTGCTGCGGGAAATGCTCGACATCTGGTTCGACAATCTGGCGGACGAAGATACGCTAGCTCAACTTGATCTGACCGCCTGATGGAATGACTGTGCTGCGCTGGGCCATGCTTTGAAAAGGCCAACAAGTGAGGATGGCAACAGGGTGTAGCTCGCATGCTCGTCTCGGACCGAAATCAAGGATCTGGCTGATCTGGCGAAGCACGTCAGCGATCCGACGCGGCGGTCCATTCGGACGTCATCGGGATCGTGCTGACATCAGTGGCATCGCCCAGGTCGTCGATCGTCGCACGACGTTGCGGTCCTTTATTGCCCCGCCGATTAGACCGTGGATACGCTCGCGGTGTCGAAACCTTGCCGTCGGCCCTCGTTGAGCAGTTCGTCGGTGGCGTCGCCGTCGCCGCGCGATGATCCTTCCCAGACCGCGATGGCGAGTTTCCGGTTGGCGTCCACGCGACGTGTCTCGCTTATGATCCGGGCATTGCCGACCGTGAATGCGGTTTCGTCGTCCTCGGCGAGATCGAGCGTGATGAGATCATCTCTGCGATCCGCCGCATCGACCAGCCGATCGTAGATCTCACCCCAGTTTCCGGGTCGGTCGATAACGGACACGCGTCGGAACGTGGCGCGCGAGAATGGCAGTACGATCAAAGCGGGTATGTCCATCTTCTCGGCGACGCTCAACGCGACGAGGTCCGCTCCACAGGCGGCGGCGCATACGAGCCGATCGACCGACTCGACCCGGAAGAAGGCGGCGATGCGCTCCTCCACGATGCGAACGTTCTTCTGGGGAAAGCGTGCGGGCGTATCGCCTGGGGTGTCGGCCCGTCGGCCTGCGAGGGCCGCCGCCGTCATGAATCGCCGTTCGGACATGATCACCTGCTCTTGTTAGTGTTCGGGTCTGGGCGAACGGTGGTACCGGGTTCGACCGGCACCCGACCATTTCTAACATAGGCGATGCCGAGCGGACATTGCAGGGCATATCGCCCTGGTACATCCGTATCGGATGCGAAGCGGCTTCGGACGGACCATCCGGCGCGGTATCGATGGTTTGGCGCCATCGATCGAGACCTTACGGTCCGCAGACGATGCGAAAAGGGGGCTCCGTCTTGCCGCACGTGACTTTCATTCATGGCATCGCGAACAAGCCGCCGGCGGATCGGCTGCATGACGAATGGCTTCGCATTCTGACGAATGCCGGGCTGAACCTGGGCACCGAAGGCGTGACCACAAAGATGGTGTATTGGGCGGACGTGCTGCACGAAGCGCCTGAAGCCATGACGGCAGGCGCGGAGGCGGCGACCAGCGCGATCGGCACCGACAGCGCGGGGGAGGCCGATGCCCCCCTTGGTCCAACGCTCAGCGAAGCCGAATTCATCGCGGGTCTGTCGGCGAAGGTCGGAGGGGTCCTGGCCGCCAGAGAGAGCGGCCAGGACATCTCCGATACGGACGTCGGTCTGGAACGGATACCGCTGCCCTGGTCGGTCAAGAAGCGGTTCCTCGAGGCCTACCTCCGCGATGTGCACCACTACCTCTTCAACGTTGAAAGCACTCCGCGAGAAGGCGAGACCTACCGTGTCCAGGACGCCATCCGATGCAGGTTCGTGGATGCTCTCCGCCGGGCCCCTGGGAGCGGACCGCACATCGTGGTCAGCCACAGCATGGGGACGGTCATCGCGTACGATTGCCTAAAGAACGTGGTGGACTGTCCGGCCATCGATGCGTTGATCACCATAGGCAGCCCCTTGGGCGTCGACGAGGTGCAGGATCGTCTGTTGCCCGGCTGGTCGCGCGATGACGGGTTTCCGGCGAACGCCGGCAGTTGGCGTAACTTCTCGGACCGGCTTGATCCGGTATGCGGCTTCGATACGCGGATCGCGAACGACTTCCTCGTTGGCGGTAAGCCAGCGGTCGTCGACACGATCGTGCGGAACAGTGGCGCCTGGCGCCATTCGATCTCCAAGTACCTCGGCCAAGACGAGGTCCTGTCCGCGATCAGGCAGGAGCTCGGCCTTTGAGCGACAACAGCGTGGAAACCTGTGCCGAGCGGCGTTCCCGACTGCGTGCACATGCAGCATCTCTCGTCATCGCTCTGGAAGACGGAGACGACGGAAAGGTCGTAGAAGCGCGACCGGTGATCATCGACCTGAAGGAAGAACGGGAATTCGATCTGCTCGATCGCTTGGCGGATGCCTTGCGGGCTCACGGCGATGACGACGGCCTGCTGTCGAGGGACGTGGGGCAGGCGTTGATTGAGATCGGGCGACCCCGGCTTGCCGTGGACGTTCTCAATGCGCTGATCGGACGCATGGCGGAGGGCGGCAAGGTCTGGGTGGACGCCAAGGGCGTACTCGGTCGAGCCTGGAAACAGCAGTACCTCGACACGGAGAACCGCGAGAACGCCAGGGCGCAGATCTCGTTTCACGAAGCTGTTGACGCCTACTCGTCCGCGTACGCCGCCACGGGGTGTACGAACGATTACGTCGGCGTGAACCTCATGGCTCTTCTGGCACACGCCGAGGTTAATGGCTTAAAAGTGAAATACCCCAAGACGGCTGTCGAGGTCGCTGAGGAGTTAGATCTTTGCCTTGGGGGCAGGGCGAGCGGCGACCGCGACGTTTGGCACCATGCGTCGCTGGCCGAAATCGCCATTGCGCTTGGCGACCTGGAACGTGCGGAGGGTCACGTCACCGAATATCTGGCGTCGGACGGTCTCAAGGCGTTCGGACTGTACGGGACTCTTCGTCAGTTCACCGACCTTTGGAACTTGGGTGCGACAGAGGGACGTGGGCGGAACATCCTCGACGCACTGAGAGCGAAGACGCTGCGTCTGCCGGGCGGCTACGTCGAGATGAGTACAGATGCTCTGCGTCGCATTATTGCCGAGCCCGAGGAACGACGCGTACAGGCCATTCTCGGCCATGACGGGCAAATGACCCATCGTCAGTTGCTGCTTGGCGTCGAACAGGCGAAGTCAGTAGCGCTCATCGAAGACGGAAGTACTTGGCCTATTGGGACGGGGTTCTTGGTCAGAGGTGGGGATTTCATTCCCCATCTTGAAGACGAGATTGTCCTTCTGACCAATTCCCATGTCGTAAGTAGCCGAGAGGCCGGGGCGTCGCCGCCGGAGGAATGCATCGCAGTCTTCGACCTGCCTGGACCGGATAAGATACGGGTGGCGATCAAGGAGGAGATCTGGTCTTCGCCGGCCTCCAAGCTCGACGCGATCATCCTGCGCCTCGCGTCCGGCGTCGGGACCACGCCGTGGTTAAAACTCGCACCACGGCTTCCCGTGTTGGACAAACAAAGCCGCGTCTACGTCATTGGACACCCGCAGGGACGCGAGCTCACCTATTCCCTTCAGGATAACGTTCTTCTCGACCACGAAGGTCCGGACGCGGGCACCCCCGTTGATCCGGCTGTTCGCAAGTTGCAGTACCGAGCGCCTACCGAACCAGGCAGTTCGGGCAGTCCGGTCTTCAATGGCAGTTGGAATGTCATAGGATTGCATCACGCGGGCGGAGACATGCCTCGGTTGAATGGTAAGACCGAGGAGTGGCCCGCAAACGAAGGCATTTGGATAACGTCGATCCGGGAAGCGGCGGCAGCATCGGTGGCGGTAGTTACAGATACGTCTAAGTAGCCAAGCTACCACTCGTCAGAGGGTTTACCGCTTCGAAGTCTGCCGCGAGAGTTCCTTTGCCGAGCGCCATATGCGGCAGTTGCCGCCGCTGACCATTGGCGCGACCGCTCTCAAACAATTCTACTTCAGCTCGGCGCCCAGTTTCGACCACGTGACGGTCTTGATGCCGTTCTCCTTAACCCACCCTGGCGGATTGGCCGGCGCTCCCGCCTTCGGGTGAACCGCGACCACGCGCTTGCCCAACGCCAAGCTCTTTTCCACCTCCCACTTGACCCACCTGCTCGCAGCCGTGCTCGCCGAAAGGTAGACCACGGTAACCGAGGTACGCTCGATCCGTTCGGTGATCTTTTGCTTGATGTATGCGGCGCGGTCGCTGTCGTAGGGTTCGCGGACCGAATGGTCGTTGAATTCGATGTCGCTGTTCTCGTTTTTCGCGTGGGCGCGCAAAAGATTGACCTCGGCCATGTCCTCGGTGGCGAAACTGATGAAGACGTTGCGCTTTCCTCCCTGCAAGGCCGCTTTGGCCTTCTGTTCGAGCGAACGGATGTCACCGAGCGTGTTCCAGCCGCCGCCACCGCCGCCGCCCATGTCAGTTCTCCTCGAACTTGAATTCGTTGCAGGCGATGCACGCACCGCACGGTTCCTCGGCGCCCATATGGCACGAGTAGGTGTCCGCGATCCCCTTCTCAGCGGCCAGTGCCACGACGTCCTGCTTGTGGAACTGCGCGAGCGGCGCGAGCACGCGGATCTCCCTGCCCATGCAGAGGCTGATCATCGCCTCCGCGTGTTTCAGGAAGTCCGCGGTCTGGTCGGGGAAGAGCGCGGTGTCCTCGTGGAGCAACCCGATCGACACGGCGTCCGCGTCGCGCTGCACCGCGTGTGCGGCCGCCGTCAGAAGGAACAGCATGTTGCGTCCAGGCGTGAACGCATCCTCCAGCACGTGAAGCGAGGTGTCGGTAAGACCCGATCGGATCAAACGGCCGTAGCCGCCGAGCTCGGCGACGGAGGGCTCGGGAAGGCCGAGGCGCGACATCGCGACCCGGCATGCCGCGAGCTCGCGGTCTCGGGCGCGCTGCCCGTAGTCGATGAAGAGCGGATGTTGGCGGACGCCTTCCTCCTGGGCCAGTTTAGCTACCAGCGTCGAATCCAGCCCGCCGGATACGAGAGTGACGATGCTCATGCGGCCAAAGTCTCCGTTTGCGTTGTTTTCGCGACCCGCATCACGATCCAGATCGCCCAGTCCAGCAACCCGACGGGCACTCCGATGTCATCGGCATGGACCCGCAGCGCAGTCTCGCCTCGAAGATAGGGCGACAGTGAAGATGTCGCCCGGATCGGCGTCGGCGACAGGGTGAGCGCCGTCATGTAGTTCAGCACATGGCGGTCGAGTATCGCGAGTTCGTAGCTCAGCCCAACATTCCTGACGAACATGCTCGCCTGTTTCGGTCCTATGCCCGGAGCGTTTCCGACGAGCCATTCTCGAACAGCTTCACCGGTGCCCGCGGTCTGGATGAGTGCGCATAGCGTGCCGGCTTCAGCGCTCACAGCTAACCGCGTGAGCGCCAACTGGCGCGCACGCGCTTGCGGAAACCGGTAGCGGCGACATGTGCCTGAAACCGTCAACGGCGCGCTGAGAAGGTCGGTCAGCCGATCGGTCAGGTCGGGCTGGTCCGCACGGGCGGAATGCAGCAGTCCGCTTCCGTCGAGCCGATCGGCGGCGGCCACCGCCAGCGCGTATGGCACTTGGCTGCTGAGAAGGCAGCAGGACAGCTCCCACCACAGGCGATCTTCTTCACGCACGCGCGGCGCCGCGGTCGCACGCTTGGCGATGTCGGGACAGATCGCCGCCACGGCTCTCTGCAGTTGCATGGGCGCGAAGGCCGTCACTTGAACAGGTCCGGGATCTGGCTTGCCAACTGGATGGCGTTCTCTCGACCTAAAAGTTCGCGCACCAACGCCTCCAACCTGTTGCTCGCAGCACCCGTCTGGAGCTCGTCGGCGAACTTGGTTAGCACGTCGAGGTTGTGGAACGCGACCTTGCCGGCGAAGTCGACCAGGTCGTCGTCCATGGCGGCGGCGGTCACCGGCGAGGTGGCGACGCGGGCCTGGTACGCGAAGAAGTCGAACTGCTGGAAATGAAAGAGCTTCCGGGTGAGGCCGTCGGCGACCACGCGACACCATTCGAGACCGTCGAAACTGTCGGCACCGGCCGCGGCGAGGAGGGCGATGCTCCAGGGGTTGCCGGTGCCGAGCAGATGGAGGGGCTGATAGAAGGGCAGGGTGTCGAGCGCGTCCCTGATCCTTCGGACCGTGCGGGCGCTCGATATCAGCCCGGGGCCGAGTTCGCGTTCGGGAATTGCGATCATGGGAGGTCCGAGCTTGTCCGCGATTTCACGGATTATGGCCGGGAGGTGTTCGAGGTCATAGCCGCCGTCGTGCTTGGGAGCGTGGACTATCGGAATGATCGGCTTCGTCGTGGCCATCGCGTCGCGCGTCACCGCGGCGACGATCTGCTTCGCTGCGACGGCCGGTGATCGGGACGGCTGCAGAACGTCGAACGAGAAGGCGTAGTCGTGTGGAACGTCTTCGAGCGCCGGGCGCAACAGATCCGCGGTCCAGCTCGGGTCGCCGCGGCGGTAGGCCTCGTAATTGCCCGAGTCGACAAGCACCACGGCGCCCTGCTTGCGCAGTCGGGTCAGCTGCCGGACGATGCCCTTGTGGCGCCGTTCGGGGAGAAGGTCGTAGGCGGAGATGAGAACGGTCTTCGCGCCGAACAGTCTAAGAGCCCTCACGGCTTCGATCGGCTTCAGGTGTGTTTCGTGCGAACTGACCGAGAAGAAGAGGGATGGCAGCGTCACGTTCCCGAACGCGCTTGGGCGTGGGGCGGGAGTGCGCGCAGGAACGATGCTGGCAAGTTTCCGTACGAGCTGCTTGAAGCCGTCATGGCCGCTTCCGCCGTTCCAGTTCTGTATCTCGACGGTGCTGAGCTGGCCGTACGCATAGGGAGCGTTGCAGGCCTCGACGCGGACGGGGACCATCGTCCTCCCGTGCTGCCGCGCGAGGGCGAGCTCGTCGCGCACGCTCTCGCTGGTCCGGGCGGCCGGCGACCAGATCGGGATGACGCAGCCGGCTATGGGCATCTCCCGCTCGATCGCCTCGACGAAGTCACCGACGATCATGTCGTCCCAGAAGATCGTCCACTGCGGACGAAGCAAATTGGCGAGATGCGCCGCCGCCGCCGCCGCGAGCGGGTCCCTGCTGGAGTAGACGATGTAGACGTCAGCCAACGCCAGATTTCCCATCGCCTCGTAGCCCAGCGGGCTCATCGTACAGTGAGGGATCGCTGCCGCTGGTCTCGTCCGGCGTCGCGGCCCAGGCGACCAGATAGAGCGAGGAGGCGAAATCGTTTGTGCGGGTGGGACGGTCTCCTGATCCCGAGGGCAAGCCGCTAGGCGAACTAGCCGCCTCGTCGAGGACGACGACGGGCAGGCCGGTTCGGATCGCGGTCCGCATCCTGTCGTCCGCTGACCCGTCCATGCCTTCTTCTAGTACGAGAAGCGCCCCCGATGAGGAGTTCATAGGCATCGGGTCGCCTAGCGAGGGCGCCCACGCGGTCAGTCCCAACTCCCGCAACCGGAAGCGGGCCTCCTCCATCGTCCACCGCCGCCCGATGGTGTCGACGGCACCGGCGATCTCGATCGGCCCCGGGGTGTGACGGCTGAGCGGGATCAGGGGGGCGGGATCGTCAGCGGGTAGGGGAAGCGTCCGGGTCTCGCAGTACGCCGCCACGGATTGCGATGCCAGAAGCGCGGCCTCGTAAGCGGGCATTCCGGCCTCGGCCCAATGGTAGGCGAAGATGGCGCTGAACACGTCGCCGGTTCCGATCTTGAAGACCCTGGTGGACCGGAAGGCGGGCACGTGTCTCGGCGCCGCTCCTCGTTTGAAGACGGTGGCGCCGCGGATCCCGGCCTTCACGACGACGACGTCGGCACCTTGCCGATCCATCGCGCGGCCGGCCGCTATCCCGACGTCCCCCGTTTCCTCCATCGTGCCGATCTCGAGCTCGTTCATGACAAGCGCCAGGCTTCGCGCCCGCGATCCGTTCGCGCTGAAGGGCGCCGGAGAGTGATGGGTCTGCGGATCATAGACGACCCTGCCACCATGAACGACGGCATCGCCTTCGACGAACCCGAAACGGAGGATCGCCTCACCGTGCACTGAGATCGGATCGGCTACGGCGATCATCGAGCGCCGCGGCTCGATATGCGGGCTGGATAGCGGGTGGAAATACGCGAACGCGGTGGCCGTATCGATTTGATGCCTCCGAACGGCTATCCCGAGCGCCTCGATGTTTCGGGCACCCGTCTCCATCGAAGCCGCCACGTAGGTGTGCAGGATCGAAGTCGGCGAGAGCGCGCTGACGGCCGCTGCAGCCCGTCCGCCCGATCCGAAAGTGGCGTTCCAGTGCGGTACGTCGCAGAATTCGCGGTACAATCCTCCGGCGATGTCCAACTAGCGTTCCTGGCCGGCAACGATATCATGCAATATCAATCGCTTCCGACGTCGTTCATTGTTTTTAATCATCACGGACAAGTCTGCCCGATCGAAGCGGGCTCGTCGTCTAATATTGCATCCGAAACGGTGGAAACTTTGAGCAGGGGGGCGGTCCCTCGAGAGATGCGACCGATCAGGATGCATCGGGTTGTCGGAGCGTTGCGGACGAGAGGCGGGGATCATACCTGCTATCCTGCAAACGGGGGTCGCGACGTCGCGAACTGCCGTCCGCTGAAAAAGACGGCCAAAAGGGGACGAACAATGGCAAAGACCAAGGTTTTCGTGAGCTACGATCATTCCGAGGACGCCAAATACAAGCGGCTTCTCCAGGCATGGGACGCCAACCCAGACTTCGATTTCGAGTTCGACAGCCGCGGCCCGAATGTGGCGATTAACAGCACTGACGCGGCCGTAGTCAAAGCGGCGTTGGTGAAGACCATGAAGACCGCGACGCATCTTCTGGTCCTGGTCGGCGAGAAGAGTTCGACCAGCGACTGGATCAACTGGGAGATCGCTCGGGCCAAGGAATCTGACGTAGAATTGAAGATCGCCGCCGTGAAGCTGACCGGAAGCAGCGTCTCGCCAGCGGGCCTGTTGAACGTTGGTACGGCGTGGGCGACGAGCTTCACGCGTGACCGCATCGTCGACGCACTGAAGGTCGCCAAAGGTCGGCTACTGAAACGAACCATTCTCGCCGCGTCGTGGCGGCGAGGATGGCAACCGCCTCGAAATTTGCATCGGCGAGACAATGAGCATCGACACCCGAAAACTGTGCTTCGTCGTCATGGGATTCGGTAAGAAAACGGACTTCGAGTCGGGGCGGACCCTTGATCTGGACGCGACGTACGAGGCGATCGTGGAGCCGTCAGCCTCGGCGCTTGATCTGCGCTGCATCCGCGCGGACGAGATCATGCATTCCGGCGTGATCGACACGGCGATGTACGAGATGCTCCTTCGCGCGGATCTCGTGATCGCCGACATCTCGACCGGCAACGTCAACGCCGTCTACGAACTCGGCGTCCGGCACGCACTGCGTCCGAACTCGACTATCATCATGATGGAGAGCGAGGGGAGCCTGCACTTCGATCTGAACCATGTTGCCACGTTCAAGTACGAGCACATGGGACAGGACATCGGGTCGCGTGAGGCGGCTCGCGCGCAGCGGGAACTCACTGCGCTCATCCGCGAGGTCATGGTCGCGGAGCGACCTGACAGTCCCGTGTACACATTTCTGCCTGCGCTCCAGCAGCCCAAGCTAACGGAAGAGGAGTTCGCCGAACTCGTCGACGAGACGGAAGCGGCGCAGGAGCAGTTGTCCGGCTACCTGAATGCCGGTGAGGCTGCCGGCAAGGCCGACCGATATGAGATCGCGGCGGGGGAGTTCGCCAAGGCCGCCGAGATGAAGCCCGACGATCCCTACATCGTCCAGCAGCTTGCACTCTGGACCTACAAGAGCGCCCTGCCTTCGGCTCTCGACGCGTTGATGACCGGATTGCGGCTAATCGAACCGTTGCGCCCGGACCGGTCGAACGATCCAGAAACGCTCGGGATCGCAGGCGCTATGCGGAAACGGCTGTGGCTTCTGACGAGCGATCGGGTGCAGCTCGACACCGCGATTCGCTACTATGGGCGCGGCTTCGAGGTTCGGAGGGACTATTACAACGGCGAGAACCTCGCCACCTGCTACGACTACCGGGCCGAGGAGCAGACAGAGCCGGCCGAGGCCCAGTTCGACCGCATGTCGGCTCAAAAGGTCCGTGGCATGATCGTGGAGATACTCACCGAGGTCCGCGCAGCGGCCAACTTCGATCAGCGATCGGACCGGCACTGGGTTCTGGCCACGCTTGCGAATTGTTCGTATGGCCTGGGGCAGGAGGCGGCCGGTGACGAGTTCGAGGCTGCATTCTTCGGCGAGGACCCAGCGGACTGGGAGAGGCAGACCTATCTCGGCGGCAAGACGGCCGCACAGGCCGCCGCTGCTAGGCTGGGGCAGCCAGGCGCCAAGTCAGTCGAGAATATCGGGTCTCGCAAAGCATGAAGAGAGAACACGTCCCACTCAGCATGTGCTCTAGAAGAGCGTCGATCTGTGCTTCTGCGTGACTGCTGTCGCGTATGCCAGATTGGGGTTGCGTATCGGCCTCCATCATAGCGCTCGGACGGATTGTTCCAGCGTCGGCTGACGCGGCGCATGCGTGGCCGACTTCATCACGGATAGCCTACAGCGGCATAGCTGCCGGCGCGCGGATAGTTGGACAGGATCGTCTGGTTGTCCTTGTCTTCGGGCTCGAGTTCGATGGTCCACCGCTCGTTGCCGAGCTGATTCTCGATCGCTGCGGCGAGTGCCGGCATTGCGTGGTTGCCATATCCTCCGCTAATCGAACCAGGCCTACAGCCTCGTTGAACGCCGCGGGATCCACACCCGTTGCCGCGAAGCGGGCGCGCAAGGCGTTGAGCATGGCGTCACGTAAAGATTGCCGGCAGGTTGGTCCTCTGACCGATGGGCGTGCCGCAGCGCCGAACAAGGGTGGAGAGTTCGTCGGCCACATCCTGTTCCGATGGCAGTTCGGCAAGCCGGTCGAGTACCGGCCAGGTATCGCTCAGCTTGACCGCCGCGTCGAAGAGCTTGTGGCTTATCTGCGTTTTCGCGGCCGAGGCTAGATCGTCGTCGTGCATGTCAATCTCGTCCGCAATGTCGACGGCTACCGGCGATCGTGGATGTTCACATGGGGAGCGGGCGCGGAAAGAGGGATGCTACATGAAGGTGACCACGGCGGTTCGCGGGATGCGGCATGCGGAATGCGACGGGTTCGCTCACGTCTTCCGGGTCCATTGGCGACCACGAACCTTGCGGATTTCGTCCGAGCCGGCCACGTGTCGCTCCCTCAGGAGGACACATGGCCTACCCCAAAGTTACAATCCCGCAGATCCCGGATGACCAGACGCTAGAGGCGATCGACGCCTTCCTCACTCAGCTCAACGGCTGGGTCTTGGTCTACGGCATCATCGACGACGACCGCTTGGCGCTGCGCGTTGGCGGCTATCGGGTTGCGGGTCAGAAGCCCATCTTACGGGATCACGATCCCGAACGTCCGGAGCAGGATTTCCGGCGAACCCACTTCAACTCGATGACGTTCGAGTTCGAGCATTTCGCTGAGGGGCTTGAGTTCCACGAGCGGTTCCCCTGATGTCCGTGGAGCGTCTTGAGCGCATCGTCGGGAAGGCCGTGCCCATCCTTTTCGATCAGATAGAGGGAGGCCGTGTTCCCGTTCAGAGCGAGGCGTCGCTGCAGCTCCATCTCGGTCGCATCATCGCCACCGTCGCCGACCTCGAGATGGTCAGCGCGAGGGAAACGTTTTCGATCGAACTCGAGAAGCCGCTGGGCGAGAGGTCGGGCAGGGGGCGTCTGGACATATGGTTTCGGCTCACCACCGCTGACGACCGCGATTGGCGCTGCGCGATGGAGCTCAAATTCTTCAAGAAGGCGAGCCAAGCCGAGCCGGTGAACCGCCATAAGGCGTTGCTCGACGTTGCGAGGCTGGAGACTTGCGGCGACGTGGCGGATGTCGGTTTCATGCTTATCGCGACGGACCATCCGCACTACGTCGACTGGAACGCCTACTCGCCCGACACGGCCGACTTCGACTTTCGGCACGGTCGTCGCTACGATGCTGGGTACGCAATGACCTACCGGACCCCGGGATCGGCGTTGAAATCTATCACGCTCAGGAACGATTACGAGTTCCTCTGGACCGATGCGACCCAAAGGCTGCGATACCTTCTGCTCCGGGTGCCTGTTCACGAGCACCAAATCTCGGCTGTGACTCTTGGGCTGAAGCGGTAGATACGTTTCGAGACAGGGGTTGCAGTCCCTGCTCGAATACGCAGTCTACGGGCTAGGCGTCCTGTAGTGAACGGTCGACTTCCGTAGTGGCGATCGTTGGGAGTCCCCTTCTCCTAGCGTGGCCGATCGATGATCTTGAGCACCGTCCCTGACGTCTGTTACGGTCGGCCCGTCAGACTTCGTCCAGGTAGCCCCGCATTGATCCGATCGCGTCTGGCGTCATCCGTATGCGTCTCACCCGCGTGTCGGCTTCGTCCGGCCAGCTGACGATCAGGCCGGCGGCTTCGAGTTTCTTCATAGACCGTAGCGCTGTGGTGATGGGTACGCCTGCACCGTACGCGACGCTCGTGGTAGACGGGTCGCGGCCGTCCTCGTGGCATAGGAAGAGCTCGAGCAGGATGTCCCATGCGGCCTCTTGGAACGTTTTGGTGTGCTCGCCGAACCATCGTCGGCGGGCCCGACGGTGATCGAACAGCGTCTGGGCGCGCTCCCTATGGGTTGGGCGGTTTCCCGGACCGTTCGGAGGCCCGGCCACTTCCTGGGCCCAAGCGGGTACGGTCCCGTTCCGATCGTTCGCGGAGTTCGGATCGGACCAGGTGTCTGGGAAGCGGGATAGAAGTACGCGCGGACGGGTCATTGACCGATCAACCGTTCGTCGCGGAGACTCACGATCGCGTGGCGGCCCACGATCAAGTGGTCGAGGAGCACGAGCCCAAGGCCGCGACAGATCTTGTCGAACGCCACCGTGGCGTCAATGTCTGACCGGCTGGGACGGGGGTCGCCGCTGGGATGATTGTGCACCAGTATCAGTGAGGTGGCGCCGATCTCGAGGGCCCGGGCCACGATCTCACGTGCGTAGAACGGCGCGGTGTCCACTGTGCCGGTCGTCGTTTCGTCGAGCAGGAGTTCGTTCTTCCCGTTCAGGAATAGTGTCCTGAACCGTTCCTGGTTCGCGGTGCTCATGTCGACGTGGAGATAGTCCCGCAGGGCGGACGAAGTGCCGATCACCGGCTTTTCGACGACGAGCCGCCGGAGCGACAGGAGGACGGCGGATCGGCACCATCTGAAGGCCTCGATCGCTTCGTCGTCCGCACCCGCCCGGCGTAGTCGGGTGGTCGATCCCGCGAGAATGGCCGTGAACGACCCGAACTCCCGGATCAGTTGGCCTGCGACTATCGCCGGCTGCTGAGCGGCCGATCCCGAACGCCGGAGAAGGTACTCGATCGCCTGGCGCTCTTCGCAGAGCGATGGCGGGACCAGACCCCCCATGCAAGGAGCAGGAGGGTCGGATAGCTCGATGCCTCCTCCATGACCTGGTAGCCTAGACGCCACATGCCTGGAGTGACCGCTCGCGTCACGTGCGCGGTCGTGGATATTAGTTGCAAGGCGGATGCGGCGAGGATCCACCATCTACCGGACCTCGCGGCGTAGATGGCCAGACCGACGAACAGGCCGACGTCTATCGCGAACATCGCCAGCTCGATGCTGCTGAAACGCGAGACGAACGATGGCCGTATGACCACGGTCAGGATAGCCGCGACCATCATCAGCGTGGCGACGCCGACCTCCGGCTCGCTCAGTGCTTCCCACCATTGGGAACGCACCTCGCGCCCCGACCACGCGAGCGCGGTCAGTACGCAGAGAAGCAGCCAGAAGCCGGTGACGTACAGGTGCATTCGGGTGCTCGACCATGATCCGGCGCCGCGGTCAATCGGCCTGGACGAGTTCGGTTTCTAGGTGGTCGGATATGCCACTCTGGCGGTTGCCGGGCTCGTTGGGCACGCACGCGCCTGGACCATATCCCGGCACTTCGAAGATGCCGATCATGTTCGTCATGACGCTGTGGGCTTTCGAGATCTTCGCCTGCGACGCGAGCTGCATCTCGAGGCATTCCGTCATCAGCCTCATCGCCTCGATCGACTGGTCGTCGATGAAGACGCGGGCGTCGGTGCGTTCGCCCTGCATGGCGAGCAGGCAGCTCAGCGTGTCGGTGATACCGCGGTTGGTGGAGCGCTCGGCTGAGATGACGGCCTTGCGGGTGTTCTGGACGTGTTCTGCGGTGACGCGTGGCATGGGGTTCTCCGCCTCGGGCGGTGAACCCGAGGTCATCTTGCGTGGGGCCGCTCGAGGCTGTTCGCGACGCGTTGGGCTGCCGAGTCGTAGATCGCCGGCGAGGCGATCAGGACGAGCGCGACCAGCACCGCCATCGCGAGGATCATGATGACGCGCTGGAATGGCGCGTCGGGTCGTTGATCCTGCCCACCGGGTATAGGAACGACCGCGTCGAAGACGAAGGTCGCTCTCTCCTCCCGAACTTCGGTGGGCGGCGGCAGATCTGCACCGGCGACGGACGGCTCGACCATCGACAACGGCGGTCTAGACAGAGACTGTGGAGGGGCACCGAGCGGGCCGGTCGTCGGCGTGCCTCTCATGGCGGGCTCTTCCGTCGCGCAATCGCCCGCATCCGCCTCGAACCGCCGCAGCCTGTCGGCGGCGGAAAGGCGCGAAAGGCCTCCGAGCTTCCGCCGTGCAGCGAAGATGTGGGTGTTCACCGTCGATCCGGCGATGCCGAGCTCGTGAGCGATCTGCTCGGTCTTGCGCTCGTGATGGGCAAGCCGGAGGCAGTTTCGCTCCATCGGCGTCAGTGATTCTGTATTCGGCACGGTCCATGGCCGTCCGGCTATGCCATCGATGAAACCAAACTGGCTACTAGCTTGGCGTAGGGGGTATCGCTTGCTTTCCCGCGCTTTCGGACTCCTCGCTGAGGCCCTTGCCGGACGGCGTGGGGGACGCGGCGGGCGGTGTGCAGGGCGCGACATCGGCGACGCGACCGATGCGCTTGCGACGTCTCAGTCAGACTGTAGCTCGGACAGTGCCTGCTCGATCAGAGCTCGCCCCGTCTTTGAAAGCGTGAGGGCGGAATCGGTACCGACCGCCAACCCGTCGGCGAGAAGGACCGCGCGCCAGCGCCGACGGACGCCTTCGGATTGGCGCGATCGGAAGGGAGCTCGGACGAAGCGCTCTTCCGGCCAGCCGTCGGCCACGTAGAGGCCAAGCAGTTCCTCCAGCAAAGGGTCGCTGATGTAATGGGTTGGCATGGTGCTCCGGAACACCTCGCGGTCTCGAAGCATCCGCCTGGCGATCGTCTTCAGGTGTTCCGGCGCTGGCTTCGGGATGTCGTCGTCATGCATGAACGGATCGATCGTCACCCTCGGCTCCTGGTTGCGTGGCGCATGGGATGGCTCAAGTAATCGATCCGACATGATCGGTGTCAACGGAAGTCGGAGCCGGACCGGATGCATCCTGCTGCGCCGCATCACCACGACGGGGATCCAGGGTAGAGGGGTGAACCCTTGGAACATATGCACATGTGCATATGTTCTATCTGGTATGACTGACGATCCCGAGCGAACGAATAGGCGAATGCCGACCCCGGATCCGGGGTTTCTCCGCCTTATCGAAGAGGCGAACGAGGCCCGACGATTTCGTCGGTTGGCGTTGGATCCCGCCATCAATCACCGTGTTCAGGCGGCCGCGGCGCTCGAGAAGGCGTTGGTCGGTCCGCTACCCGACGTCGTTGATCTAGGCGAGTACATGACGCGGATCGTGACGCTCTATCAGATCTGCGACGGTGCGATCGGGGGATGCAACACGGCGATCGCGACCGAAGGCCTGCCGGGTTCCTGGATATCGCCCTTCGGCATGGCCCTGATTGACATGATGCACTTCGTCACCGCGGGCGTGTCCGACGACGAGCAGGTGACGCTGCGGTTGTCGATCGCCCGCGATCGCGGGCGCCTCGCGGCCGCGTTGAACGTCCGTGGTGCCTTCTCGGCACTTGCAGCCGCTTCCGCGACCCGCGGCCTTCTGCGTGCCTGCGCGATGATCGATGGCCTTGGCGGACACGTCGAGCGCTTCGTCAATGTCGACCGGATGAGTATCGAGATGACTTTCGACAAATCTGGCGGCCGTCGGTTTCTGGATCAACGAACAGGTGGCGGCCGGAGTTGACGGTCTCGATCGTTCGAAAGGTACGGGCAGACCGCTGCGATCAAGGCGAGCAGAAGATCCGCATGCTGACGTTCGCGCGGGCAGCCGATGTCTGCAATGAGGCTAGATAGTACGTCATCTGCCGAACCCGGGGCGAAGGTGGCGTCCGTTGCAGCTGCGTGATCAGGTTGGCCCGTTCGAGGATCCGCCCAGCGAAGATCCAAACCTCCCGAGCGTACATCTGTGAACGCAGCGCGTCGCGAACGATGGGCCAGGCGCTGTCGACGTTCGGCCCCTTCACGATGCGGCGTGTGAGCCGGCCATCCTTGATGGGCACGTGCTTTCGCCACTCGCCTCTTCTGTCGGGAAACTGGTGTGTCGACGTCATCATGCTGAGACTGGCCTGCGCCTGGCGGCCCACTTCCTGCAGCGAGTTCAGACTCATGATCGTGTCGTCGACCTTCGCATGTATCATCACGACGCGCCTTCCCGTCTGATCGACGCAGATGAAGTCGCACGTTTCCGTTCCGCCGTCGTCGCACACGACGATCGAGAACTGATCGAGCAGGGCGGCCATTTTTGGATCGACCGCGCGGATGGCATCGCGGCGAGTGTTGTCCAGTCGGCCGCGGCCGGCGTACCCGAAGTGCGCGTAGACGCCGCCGAACGCGCTGCAATTCACCCAGTCGTCGATGGACGACGTGCCGGTACCTTTTTCCGACGTGATCTGATTCAGCCAGGGCGATGCAACGACGGCTTCGAGCGGGCCTCCCGCCTGGTCGCGGGCGACGGTCTCGATCGAGATGGACGGCTTGTAGAAATGCTTTTGGGCGTAGACGAGGGCGGGGTCGGCGGGCACGACCCGAAAGGCCTGGTTCCGCGACAGCATGCCCGAGAGTAGCTGAGATCGTTCGCGTCGCTTCACCGCGTTGGAAAGCCGCCCGATCAGATGCGCGTCCAGCTCGGGGATGTCGAGGATGTACTGGCCACGCCGGCGAATGTTGCCGGTGACCTCGTAATTCACTGCTCCGTCGAACCGCTGACCGTCGACCTCTAGCCGGAACTTGCCGTCAGCATCCACGTCGAGACAGCGATCGGCATGAGCCAGTGCCTGGGTACGGGCGGCGTCCCATCCATCTGGCACTTCGTCCCCGCCTTCGCCAATGATCTCGGCGAAGTCGAACAGGATGTTCTGCGGCTTCGCCCGCGCGGCCTCTGGAGCCGGAAGAGCCTGAGCAAAGCGACCGAACGCCGCGCTTGGCGCAAATGCCGAGTCCAGCCGATCAGCTAAACCGTCTATCCATTTGGCGTAGTCCTCGATCGAGACATAGCCGGAGTTCGCGTCGGAAACGGTCGCGCGCTGAAGTGAAAGGTAGCGCGATGAGGAGGCGCCCGCATTCGCCTTCATGAGCGCTCGAACCGACGTCGTCGCCTGCATCCCCTGAGCGAGGTCGTAGAAGCCAGCGCCGAAGTCGCGCATGCGCGCCGTGACGGACCTGATGCCCATGTCCGAGATATCGAGGCTGACGGCGGACGCGACGGTCACCCGCCATGTCTCGTCAGCCGAAGAGATAGGCACAAGTCGTTGCAGCTCTTCCGGTCCTTCGGCTTCGAGACCGAGCCGGACTGGATCGATCACGAGGCCTTCGGTGTCGAGAAGGAAGATGCGGTCGCGTACACTGACGATTGCCATCACTCCGAGCGTCCAGCTCGGCATGGCCTTCCTGGTCAGCAGCGGAGAGTTGCCCCATGCGACGTACGCCACGAGCCGGATATTCTGGGGATCGTCCGCCTGTGGAACGAGGACTGTCGCGTCGTGACGGTCCTCAAGCCCCATCGCGACCGCGGACGCCTCGGCAATCTGGTCCAGGGTTAGTGAGCCACTCGATCGGGTGATGAAGGTCCGTGTTGGCAGTTGGATGTCGGTGAAGCCGATGTCGTGCCGGTCCAGGTCCAGCCGATTTCTGAAGTCTCCCGAGATGTATTGCACGGCGGGCGAGGCCTTGCGCAGAGTTTCGAAAAAGTTCGTCTCGCGTCGAAGCGCATCCGCCGGATCGGTCTGGAAGCGCTCCTCGTATCCAAGATATCGCCCGAAACGCTCCGCCAGATCCTCGCCCACCAAGCCGCTTCCCATCACGAGCGCGCACTCGTGATGGTCGCGTCTGCGATAGCGCAGCACGCGCCCGACCTGCTGGATGACGGCCCGGCTGGTGCCGAACGGCTCGAGGACTGCGACGCCACAGAAGCGGCTGTCATCGACTCCCTCGAGGAGCTTCCACTGATGCAGCCAGAACCTGACGTCCTGCGCTTCTGGAGCATCGAGCGCAGCGATGGCGTCGTTGAATCGAAGCGCGCCGGGGGCGTTACGTCCCTCCTGTTGATGGATCAGGACCGACCGTTGACCACGACGTTGAAGCTCCTCCCTGATGGCAACGAGGCTACCATGCGTTTCTGCCCGGACGATGATCCGGGCTTCGCCCGGCGCGTCCGGCATCACCTCACGTCCGACTTCGTCGGCGAACCTGATCAGCCTGTCGGCGAACGGTTCTTCCGGATCCGTGCCCGGCGATGGCTGGATTCTCACGTCACGGACCAATCGCATGTCCCGCGCCTCCTGGAATGACAGGCTGAAGGCGAACCGGCCGTCGATGTCGAAGTAGCGGAAGTCGTTCCTGTATGGGGTCGCACTGAAGAGGACGGTAGGCAGACCCAGGCTGCGGATGCACTGCGACCAGACGAAGGCGGGCTCGTAGTGGCTTTCATCGACGATCACCAGGTCGAACGCTCGGAGTTTCGCTAGAAGCGCCTGCCTCGCGTCTTCGTCTATGTCCGCTCCGCGACCGTTGTCGGGAGGGATTGCTTCGGGCCCAACTGGACGTCTGCCTGTCAACTTATGTGCTGGACGGTCAGGACGGAGTATCTGTTCGAGAGCGGCGAAGGTGCCGACGACGACGAGGCGTTCGTCGTCGATGGCGGCAAGGGCCTCGGCATCGCTCGGAAGGAGACGGCGAACTGGTCCGTTCCGAACGCTCGCACCGGGCGATGGATCGTCGGCGAGGCGAGGGCGGACGCTGGTCCCATCGTAGATCGCATCGAACCGGCTCCACAACCGGGTGTGGAGATCGCGAAGCATCTGGTCGACCAGCGCTTTGCGAGGAGTGATGACGAGGGTGCGTCTGATGGAGGGCACCGCACATGCGAGCGTGGCGATGACGCCGGTCTTGCCGGTGCCCGTCGGCATTTTCACCAGCGCAGCCCCCGGAGTGGCAACTGACGTTCGGCGAGCCGCGATGTGGGCGAGGGAGAGTCCTACCGCACGTCGCTGCGGCGCCCATAGTCCACCGTCGGGCAGGTATGCATGCTGATCCGTGGCGGCGTTCCAGAACACCATTCTCCCAAGCGGGCTGATCAGGTTTGCGAACTCGGCAAGCATCGCGGGCGTCGCGACCTCGCGGTCGAGAGATGTCTTGCCGCCTCGGCGATCGATCGTCGGATCGTCGTGCGAGCCGAGCGAGAACAGGTCCTCCAGATCCAAGCACGTCGCTCCCCAACCCCTGGTCAGTCCTAGGGGGCATTCCGGGACCTTTCCATCATATATCCGCGCAGGGAACCCGGTCCTTCAGGGCCGGGCGGAATGCGCGCCTTTCCTAGGTTTTGAAGAGAAGGAGTATTGATACCCGTCGCCACGTTGCAGGATGCGGCAATGGCGATGCGAGACGTCGCGGATCATGCCCGCGGCTGTGCCAATGTTGAAGTTTCCCACTTTCCGCACGGCGACGCGACCGACATGTCGCCCCGCGTGCTTGCCCGCTGGAACGTCGGCTGCGACGAGATCGCCGGTGGCGAAGCCGAATACGCTCTTAGTCCGCATCAGATAAAGGCGGATCAGAAATACGGCAGGGATGCGAAACATCGCCGAATGCTCCCACTTGTGGAGCCTTTCGGCAACTTGCGCGACCCGGCGATCGGCGATCGGCGATTTCCTCGCGCGCGCCTTCGTTGTAGGCGAGATAGACGATGCCGATCTCTCCGCCGCGAATTTGCTTGGTCGCGGCTCCGAACAGGCTCGTGGGTGGTCGCGATCGCTTCTCGACGACGATCGTCGAACTGTTGCGCCAGGTCAGCGCGATCGGGTCACTGACTTGGCTCACTATCACCCCTTCGGGAGTGTCCACGCGGCAGATCAGCCCGTCCCATTCCGGGAGGTCGCTGTCCCAGTCGAACGCGTGATGCAGCATCTGCGGATTGTAGGCTTTGGTCGAGGCGGGAAGCTCCATCGAGATCGCCGGCTTCGAAATGACACAGGTGACAACCATCGTCTAGGAAGCGCGACAACGCCGGCCAGCGCTTGTGCCCATAGGCGATGGCTTTCGCGATGTCGGACTTGGGTGACAGGCGACGCAAGCCGGCGTCGAGCACCTCGCGCAATCCATCGACCAGCAGTTTGCTCCGTTCCTTCCGAGTACGATATCGCCCATCGGGCGGTTGGCCACGCACGTCGGCCTCGATGGCGAAGAGCGCGCCGATCCGCTCGAGAATGTCGGTGGTCAGCGGTGTCGGGACAGCCGCGTTGGCGGGCGGCCGTGAGTGAGCTCACGATTACATTCCCAGGCTGCCGCCGGCTAGGTGAACGATGCTCTAATGGGGGTACTCAGAACGAGATCGATCAGAGGTTGGAACGTATGCATATGTGCATAGTTAAGGATGCATGCTTCACCATCATGACGACTTAGGTCAGCCTAATCTGGACGCAATGGAAGTCGCGAGCCTACTCGATCGGGCAAAAGCGGAACGCCTTGCGCGCCTCGGAACAACATCGGGAAAAGGGTCACGATTTGAAGATGACCTGGGGCGAGTCGCGATGATTCAATTGCGTAGCGCCATGATGCACGACTTCGGCACGTCAATGGTTCCACAAGATGAGGGGATCGCCGCCATCGGCCACGATCGAGCCTTCGAGCAACTGGAGCGTTTTTGCCAGACCAAGAGGGCTGCAGATTTCCGCTTCGATCAGGGCATCGAGGGTTTCGTTGACGACGGCATCAATGTCCAGGAACGCGAACCCGCCGGGCGGCATTGGCTGGACGCCGCGCATCCACGTCCAGATCACGTTTTGACCAATGCGTTCCATCCTGTCAGGTGGCCCGTTGTCGAAGGACGCGCGGCGCAGGTCTTCGAGCCCGTCGGCGGTGATACGAACGAGCAGCGGTCCTGGTTCGTCCACCCTCTCGCCATTCCGCCGTTGCCAGGCTTCGGCGATCATTCCGCGAAGCAGCGACCAGTTAGCATCGACCGCCGCTGCGGCATCTGCGGGCATGTAGCGCATGGACAGAAGTCGGAAGGCGAAAGCCAGAGCGAACACCTCGTCGACGCCGTAGCCGTTGCTGGGCGTGGTGCGATGCCGGGCGCGCGAGGGAAAGCCAGCTCGCTGGAAATGCTTCAGCCTCCCTGTAAGCGCCGTTGTCTTCCGGTCGTGAACATCGAGAAGAACGACAAAGAGCCGAAACATCTGCCTGTAGGTCAGTCGCACGTGCTGATCGTCCTGGTTCGCATCGCGCCGTACTACAGCAACAACGGTGATGACGTCACCGGTCTGATCCGGCTACGTTTCAATGACCTGCCGGGCGACAGGAAAGCGACATGAAGGGGCGGACGTTCCGCGTGGGCGCGCACGAGAGGATTGGTTGCGTAATCGACCTCGAAACCGTGCCGGATCCAGATGTCGTGGCCATTTCTTCGCGCTGCGCGGTGGCGGGCCGTTCCCGCGGCATGCTCCATCGCGCGGTATGCGGGACGCTGCTCCATTTCGCGGAGGACCGCGATAGCGGAAGTTTGAGGTGTTTGTCCTTCAGGACGCTTACCTTGGAAAGGGCTGCCGAGGGCGCATTTCTCGCCGACATCGAGGCAATGCTTCCGGTCCCTGACGATGACAGTTCGATACTGGTGTCGTTCGCAGGCACGATGCATGACCTTCCCGTTCTGCGCCGTCGTGCGCTGAGCCTCTGGATGTTCGACATGCCGAACATTCGTGGGTGGAACGAGCGGCGTGCCAGCCACCACGACCTTATGTATTACTTCGGCGCACGATCACCCAATCCGTCGCTCGCGGAAGTGTCCGCCCTGCTGGGTGCCAATCTGGCGGGAACGCGCAGCGGCGACCCGGCAACGCTCTGGATCGAGAAGGGAGACTGGCGACCAATCATCAAGCGCAACCGCAATGACGTCGCTGCAACCTTCATCGCCTACGCATACACCTCGGCTTGGCGCCGCGGCTCCGAATTGCCGGTTGCGACCGCGTGGACTAGTTTTTCCAGCCTGCTTCGCGGAATGGGCGAGGCGATGCACGATCTTCGTGAGTTTTCGCATCATCACATGGTGGGACTTGCCGCTAAGCGGCTCGCGGCCTTGTCCGGTGCGCCGCGCAACAGCTCCGGATCGGTGAAGTGACCGCCTACCGCCTCGAATGGCAGGACAAGGGCCCACCAAGTACCGGGCGGTGGTCGATCTTCGCCGACGCGGAGCGTGCACGGATCGCTCTTCGGCAGTTGCTTCGCCGCCGCCGCGGGGCGGTGCAATGGGTGAGAGTTGTCCAGACCGGCGGCGATGGCGACATGATGGACTGTTTCGTAGCTGGAGGAACGTCGGTCGATTGGCCCGATCAAGAACCACTGCCGCTCTGCCCATCGACGATAATACCGCCGCTGGCGCCTGAGATCGATCGCCTGCGCGCCCGGGCCATCGCCGCGCTCGATATCGTGTTGTCTTGGTCGATGCGGCACCACGTGCTGGATCGGCATGCTGCGGATGGGCTGCGTCTCGCCTTCGACGCGGCGCTGCTGGGGGTCGGTATTCGACCTGGACGGAGCACCGATTAGGTAGCTGGGGCGGCGATGCCGGCTCAAACGGTCTGACCCTGCCGATGGCGGACGTGAGGTGGCTAAACAATCACGACTCCACTTCGGCCACCATCCGGCGCGTGATCGCTGCGACGGTCTCACGCCTTATGCGGGCCACTTCCATCTGCAGGAGGCGCTCGCTGGCCGCCATCAATTCGTTAGTAAGCTGATCCTCGTCCGCTTCTGTCGAGATGACCAGGTCGATCAGCTTGTCATGGTCCAACCTGACCGCCCATGATGGCGCAGCGACAGATTTGCGACGCGCAGCATCGAACGGTAGGCAGGCATCACGGTAGAGGTCGAGACAGGCCTGGTTTGTCCGAAACACTTCAGTGGTGACACCCCGTCGCTCCTCATCGATATGCGGTAAACGGCTCGCCTCGGCAATCGCGTTCTTACCGGGCGATCGCGATATGTGCGACGTCGCCTTCAGATGCCCTATCGCCGCCTTGACGAGCCGTATTGATCGGTCTCGCCTCTCCGCTGCATCTTCAGAGAGCTGAGTCACTGGAGCGGGGCGAACGGGTGCCTTGATCACATTCGGCTTCGGCGCCGGAAGCTCAGAATCGTGGAGTTTCACCTTCACCGCGTCGAGCTGCCGAAGTCTGCGATGGACGGTCGCCTCGGCGACGGTGAAACGGATGTATAGGGTCCGGGTGGTCGAGTTCCTCGTGTGGGTGCTCGGACGACGATCTCTAGATCGTATCGGCATTGATCACCTCCGCGCCGCCGGTCTGTGCAGCGATCGCCCGTGCGAGCTCATCGGCCCAACGTTTGACCTCGCTTTCCATTTCAGTCGCCTCCCTAAAGCACTCCCGCTCACGGTAAAAATTCAAATTCATTTCCGCACGCGCAAGTTCGCGGCTTGCCAGGCGCGTTCGCGGGGTGGCATCGGCCTTGGCTGAAGTGAGCAGTTCCGTCATTCCGGCGGACCGCTGCTGCTGCAGACGAATTTGCTGCTGGCTTACCTGCGAGGGGGTCGCGACACCATAGATGTCGCCCGTCGCGGGATCTTCATGATGGAGCAATTCCTGGCGGACTTTCTTGGGAACTCCGCCCCTGCGAGCCATCGATGTGAAAAGATGCCGGATGTCGTGGTTCGCAAGCTCATGCCAGCCGAGATAGAGTATCCGCTGAAGCGTCCCGAGATCCGTCTCGCTCAGCATGCCGGCTTCTTTGGTGAAGGCGTAGCGCGCAACTGGAATGCCGCGGTTTTTCATCGCACCGGTCGGATGGACCGGGGGTGCCATCTTTCCTTTGTGCCAAGCGTTCGCAACTTCGACGACTAGGTCTGTGAGATGACTGAAAGAGTTCGGGCTGAGCAGGAACGGCTTGGGGGCGCCGCCGTTCTTGCAGATTGCCGTGTACTCTTTGAAGACATCCTTCGTGACGGGGTCTACATGGACCTCGTACCCGGATCCGCTAGAGGGAGCCTGGAGGGTTTCGGTGATCCGGCTACCGGCATCTGCGCAGATGAATACACTGGCATGTGCATACTGGACACCAAGAGTGAACTCCTCGTGCGCGATCAGCAGCACGTGGCGTTCGTGCCCGAAGGGGTCCTGGGAGCGCAGCAGGCGATACGCATCCCGAAAGGAATGGCGTCGCGACGTGCTGAACGTCGTCACGCCCAATGGCGTTGACGGTGGGTCGAACGGCATCTGCCATACTAGTCGCTTGGCGGCGCGTTGTTCTTGTTGGTGCTCGTCGAGCGTGGGGACGTCGTCGATGATCCAGGACTCGGCGAACTCCGCAATGAAGGGGACGATCGTCTTTCCCCCCGGCTCCGCAGGGGTGCAGCCGAGGAACTCGACGACGTAGGCGGACCTGCCGGTCTTGGAACCGCTGTATGTTACGCCCCAGTTCCTCTTCATGAGGCCGTTTCCGACCCGCTTTCCGTTCATGCTGGAATGAAGGAGGTCCCAAGTCCAGAGTTTGAAGTGTGCGGTCTGATGCACGCTGCGGAATTGGTTATCGATGTCACGCGCTACGTACGGCAGCTGGAACGTTTTCGGTGTCGTCAGCCGGGCGCCACCTTCGATGTGCGCGTCGATCACCTCGCGGCACTTTGCGCGGATCGTGACGCATTCATTGAACCGGACCCGGCCCACGAGCAGAAATGCTAGCGGTGCGTCCAGAATCTTTTTGATGCGCTTCTGGCGTGACTTCATGTCGCCTCGCCGGGATTCGTTCAAGACAGTCAGGACGCTCGCGAAGAACCGCTCGTGACCCGCTGGCATCGGGAGCCGAAACTTGCGAAACTTCGACTTCTCGCCGGCGGGGACCACTGTCTCGATGTATTCATCTATGGCCTTGCTCGCCTGCCTGTAGGAGGCGAGCGCCTCCAGCACAGGACGTGGCGCGTTTCGCTGCTCGGCCCATTTACTGCCCAGCATGCGCTCCATGGCAGCACGCAGTTGATGAGGATCGCCGATAGCGATGTCGCTGACGTTGCAGTCGACAGCCGACATATACCGGACGAGTTCGTCTTGACCGCGCTCCTTGCGGGCAGCGCGTCGCAACGTGACGATGGCGCATCCGACGAAGAGCCGTTCGTCCGCGATCTGGGCAAGCCGTTTGAAAATGCCGTCCTTTGGACGCATGGACGGATGTGTTTCCGCATTCTGCAAATATGTCCCTGGGAGTTCCCTCAGTTCTTCCGGCAGGCGTGCATTGACCGATTGCTCATAATTGCCCGGAGAGACCGAAAATCTGCCTGCGATCGTTTTTGCGTCTGCCTCCGTCTCCAGATCGTGTGAGACGACAAGGCTTAAAGCCATTGGTTCGGTGACGCCGGTGAGAGCCCGAAAAGTGATCGGTGTGAGCGTCCGGTTGGGCGTCGACCCATCGAGATGCCGGAATGCATCCTCTATGAACCCTTTTGGCGGTGACTGTCGCGGCCGACCTAAAAGGATGTGTCCCAAGCGACGAACATGGTGAAAGTCTTCGGGCGAAGTGCATGGAGCGCGAGCGCCGTACACGCGTTCCATCAACTCCATCCGATCAATGCCTTCTTCCAGCTCCACCTTGGTTTTGTCGTCGTTCCATTGGATGGCGCAGGCGTTTGCCAGCGCTCTGGCGGCGTATCCGCTCACTCCAAGTTGGACGGCGGCGTGTTGCAGATATATGTGTCTCATGCGGCCTCCAACTTGGCCAGCCGATCAAGATCGGAGTCATTGTGTGCCCCGACGGGCTCGTCGTCGTTTGCTATGAAGGGCACGTTTTCCATCGCGTCGAGGTCGATCCGTCGCGCCTGGATGAATGCGATCGCGGTTTCGATCGCCTGCTGGCGGCGCTCGGGTTCGCTATAGTGTGCCAGCATGGCATCCGGCCATTTCCAGCCCATGTATTTTCCGAAACCGGCTTTCAGTTCCTCGCGCTCGGCCGCAGGCTGGGTTTTAAGCCAGGCGAAGAACGCGTTCACTCCGGCATGGCGAAGCGCATGGGAGGTGATTTGGTCCAGGCCAGCATCGGTCATTGCAGGTTTGAAGTAATAGTCTGCGACGCCGGACTGGCTGAAGAATTCACCCTTTGCGTTCGTAAAGAGCGGTTCGCGTTCGAGTGCGGCGAGGTCGCCGCCGAGTGCCAACCGTCTGAAGTCCGCCAACGTGCGGCGCGTCTTGCCCTCCAGCTCGTTCCGGTCGATCCGCTCCTCGTCGACGTACAGTCGCAGTAGCGCCGCCAGCGCTGCCGAGATCTGCTGCTCCTTGGTTCGGGCGAAGTCGTCGCCCTTGTTGCCGGTGCTGATCGCTTGACCGAACTCAGAGGCTTCCCACCAATCCCTAAGCGTAAGGCGGATCTGCTCGGACAGTCTGGCAAGACCTTCGATCATGACGTCCACGAGCATTCGTACAGCCGCGGGCCACGGGCGGTTAGCGTTCCGACCTGCACGACGAACGCGTTCCACGATCGCGGGAAGCTGAGTGCGGAGAGTGCGTGCTTTTTCGCGCTTGATGCGGAAGATGGCCCGTGCCGCTCGCCTTCCGCTCCGCGCCGTCTTTCGGATACACGCCAGCGGGTTTTCCGCGCCAGCGTACAACTTGCGGTCCATCGCAGACTGGTAGAGCACGTACAGCCCGTTCAAGCCGATGTTGCATCGGTCGAACTGATCGTCTGCGACAGACATGTAGTAGCAGCCTTCGCGGCTCGACCACTTCGGCTCGAGACCCATGCTAATCAGCACATCCCGCCACATCTCGGTGGCTAGAGCGGTTTCCGACCACATGTCTTCAAGGTGCGGATTGCTGTCGAGAAGGCGCTGCTGGGCATCGAGCATCGCGGCGGTCCCCCGAAGATATTTCGGCAGGGAGTTTTGGCTGACATGCGCAGTCATGTGCCGAGCGGCATCGGTTAGGCGCGCATCGGGGAGCCCGTCCGGACCGAAGAGCTGGACCGGCAGTTCATCGGCCGGATCCCATACGATCTCAAAGCGGAACAAAGACGAGTCGGGGTCCATAAACTGGAATATATCTATTCTGAAAAATTTTGCCAGTCCTTGGTTTGGTTTTGGGGGTTCCATCCCCGGCGTGCGGGGTGTTGCACTACGGCTTTCACGCAAAGGCTTCATGCGGCCGGCTCGTTTGGCGGCCAAAGTGGGAGGTCGGAGAAATGTTCTATTCGTCCGACGAACCGATAACGGTTAAATCGCGACGATCTGAGTGGATCTACCGAGGGCGGACGAAGACCGGTCATGTGCAACACCCCCGGTTACACTGGAATTTTCAATCATCCTCAGATCGGTAAAACGAGAATGGTGCCATTCCAGACTCTGCTGTGCCGACATCGCAAGCTCGGAGGGCAGCGGTGGATGCAACCGCGACCGTTGATCGTTGTCTCTACCGTCCAACGTCAGAGCTTTAGGTACCGAAAGAATTCCGAACGCCGGTTCGGCTGCAACCCGGTTTCCTATTTTTCCTTCATTTTTGGATCGCAACGTTTCACAGGGCGCCAACATATCCGATCGGCTCGTGAGGGGACTCGGTTCTTTTGGCCCGTTCATCGCCTCGACCCTCACGTCTAGGAAAACGCGCGTCTTCCGCGGCATGGTGACACGGTCGGGAAATAGCGCGACGATGAGGTGGTCCGCGGCAGGTCAGCCTGGAAGCACGTGTTCGAACAACCCGGCGCGCAGATCCGCCGCGATGTTCACCCGGGATTTCACCATGACGCCCAGACGGCCACGCACCAGTCGTCGACGGCGTTGCCGTTGTCGGCCCGGAACCGCACGGGGGCCGGGACCAGGCGTTCGTAGCCATCGCTATCTTTCAAGCAGCAAGGAGCGGCGGCGTCACCCGTACAATCCTTCCGCGATAGCGTGATCGCCGAGTCCACGAATTCACATTGCGATGGAAGCCAAGTGGGGGCTCAGGTATTGAACCCTGAAGGGAACAATATGCACATGTGCATATTTAGTATTTATGATTTGCGATCACTTCCCGCGACCGGAACCTGAGATCCGGCTTCTCATCACACGAACGTCATGCCTTGCGGACGACCTGTGCCTCGATGATGGCGAGGTGCAGCGTCTGATCGGGTTGCCTCCTCGGACATGGCCGCTCACGAAGGCCCGGGCGCGCTGCTGGCAGCCTGAACCCTGGCAGGAGCGCCGACTACGTCATCTGGTCGACCTCGGTGATCTTCTCGTTGGGATATTCGCCCAGGATGCGGCGGCATGGCTTCGCACCGCGAACGTCGCAATGTTCGGTCGGACGCCCATCATGGTGCTCCTCGAGGAGGTGGATAGTCTCCGCGCGATCATCGTGCGGCTCCGCAGCGAGTTGAGCGAATGACGGCTTCAGTTGAGACGCCAATGATCTCCCCCGTGAAAAACGACGGAGAACGGTTAGCTGTCCGCGGCCGCTCGATGTCAGTTCGCGGCGACCCCGCTGGCCGATCCAGTGATCGTCAGAAAGTCACATGCGATCGTGCCATCGCCTTCCATGCCGCCTTACGGCTTGGCGATGGGCTGACGCGCGCGACCGAAGAGGAAGGACTTCGTCCCATTGTCTGAAAACGCGAAACGAAAGACGTACGTCACCGCGCAGCAGGCGGAGATCCATTCGCTGTTCGTCCAGCACAGATCGATGTCGATCGTAGCTCGGCAACTCGGCCTTTCGATGATCAGGGTGCGTGAGGCGTTGGTGCAGTTCCAACGCAACATGATGCGGGACCAAGGCATTTCGCCTCCACCACTTCAGGAGATGTTGCGGGGTGATGTCGCGACCCGGTTCGGCGTCTCCCGAAGGGAGAGTGGAGGAAGACCCGCCATCCACGTCCAGCACGATCCGGTCGTTTCCGGCGAGATCGCCCAGATACCTGAGCGTCGTGAGAACTGCTTCGTCCGGGTCGTCCGAACCGGAGACAGGGTGCGGCGTCTGATCATCACCGCGATCGAGGCGGGCGCGGTCGTCCACCAGCCGTTCTGGATGAACCTTCGTGCCTATGCAGCGAGGATCGACGCCGAGATCGTCGTGTTGAGGCTGGGTCGGACCGGACTTCTCGGCAAGGGTGCAGAGGACATCCGCCCGCTGGTTCGGGACGACCGGATCGACATCGGCGGAGTCGTCGACGTCGCAGCGGACATCCGCGTTCCGCTGCAATCAAGCAGGCCGTTGGACGGGCTGGCGAACCGCCGCTCGGCCACTTGGACGATCATCGGCCATCCGGTCGTCCAACTCGAGACCCTGGCGCGGATCAGAGCAGGGGGCCTCAAGGTGCAGATGACGACGGGCGTCGTCACGAGGCCCCGCGGCGGCTCGGCACCGGCGTGGCCGTCTCAACTTGGCGCCGTGATCGTCGAACTCACCGCTGGAAACGCGGCGCACTGCCGTCACATCACCGCCAATCCTGAGGGCGACGGCAGTTTCCAGGATCTGCAGTACAGGGTGGTGAACGGCACCGTCACCGCGCGATGCCGGGTCGAAGCGCTGACGTTCGGCGACATCCACCACGCCCATCTCGACCCCGCCGTCGCGGGTGCGACATGGGGGCGGCGCTGCGGGCATCGTCTCCGATCCGCCGTTGATCGACGTCCTCCGGCCGCGCTTCATGATCTTTCACGACTTGGCCGACTTCTCGGCGCGCAACCATCACGAGGCGCGAGATCATCATCAACGCTTCGCCCAGATGGCCGCCGGACGAGACTGCGTCCGGACCGAGATGCGGGCCTCGGCCGAATTCCTGGTCGACACCCGTCGGCCTTGGGCACGGAGCATCGTCGTGGGATCGAACCACGACGACGCGCTGGTGCATTGGCTTCGAGATGCGGACTTCCGCGAGGACCCGCGCAATGCCGTGTTTTTCCTGGAGGCATCCCTTGCGCTCCACCATAACTTGGCAGCTGGGAAGGGCACTGACGGCCTGTTCGAGAAGGTCCTGCGTCGTCTGGGATCCGACGGCCTGGCCCGGATACGCTTTCTGAAGATGGGTGAGAGCCTCGAGATCGCGGGGATCGAGCACGGGCTCCACGGTCACCAGGGATCAGATGGGAAGCGCGGCGGCATGCCGTTCTTCGAGAGGCTCGGGATCAGGGCAACGCTGGGCCACACGCACCGCCCGACGACGCGCGGCGGACTGTACTGCGCCGGCGTATGCCAGACCGCCCTTCGCTATGCCCGGGGACCACTAACCTCCTGGGCCGTCGCCCATGTCGTGACGTATGCGGACGGGGCGAGGCAGCATCTCTTCTTGAACGACGGGCGCTTCTTCGGGTGATCCCAAGGCCATGCGCACGCGGTCGGCCAGTGCTTGGTGCCCGCGATTGGCCGTAGCCTGCAACATCCTCCTTGGTCACCGAGACAGTCAACGGAAGACGATCAACGCCGCGGCGCACGTTTTCAGTGGAACCCAAACAGGCGACGCGCACACGAGCCATTAGAGATCTCAACCATGCCGGTCGCAGCAACGCATTCGTTCCACACGGATCATCGTCGATGAAGCCCGTGATGGGGATTTGAGCAAGACAGCTTGATGTCGCCGCCAATTGGCCGCTCCCACGGCCAATCAGCGCGGCTTGAAGGGTCGACGGTATGTCGGCAGCCAACACGAGGGTGCACCTATTTCTGTTTCGTTCGTGATAATGCCAGAAGGGCTTGTTGCTCTCGATAGACATGAGGAGGTGCATGCTCCTGCGTGAAATGGCGACGACCGGGACTCCGGTGACCTTACGAAGCAGAGTGGGATAGTATTCGTTTGGCCGCATGCGCGTGTCATCGCCACGGGCCAGTCGTCTGTCGATGACGGCGTTCACGCGTTCAGGTGAAACATCGGCCAGGTCCAGGAGATCGAGGAATGGTCGCGATATGTAAGGCATGGTCGTCTCACGTGCGACAGGACGGCCGCGTATCAGCCATTATAGGATCGTCGGGGTCGCTTGGAATTCTCCAAGATCGCCTTTCGAACGGGTCACCCGTGAGGCGGCGCCGGGAACCTATTTCGGCGAGCCAGCGTACGAGAACATGTGGCGATTGGATCGCTGGACGTCGTTTGCATTCCGGACGATCGACCGGGATGTGGACATCGCAGCGCCAAGTCGCCCCGATGTAGATTGTCGTTCGAGCGAGGTGACGGGGCGATTGGTTCACGCTGCCGTGTCCGCACCACGCCTCCCATTGCCGGTGAGGACAGTTCGGTGGTTGGTGATCAGCGACGACCCCACGCGGTCACGGTCGAGACGAAGATCACGATTGATCGCGAGATCCAACGCTGATCGAACTTTGGACGATCGATCGTATGATCAACCTGCGCGCCAGTCCGGGAGGATTGGAAGCCACACCCGCTTGCAATCCTGCCAGCTACGGTCTTGGCGTGCAGGCTTCGTGGAACTGCCATTCTGACGGGCCTTGGCGTCACGTACCGCCAAGGCCATGTCCGGCCGCGAGGCGGTTCACTACGCAACCTGCCGGGAGCGCGAGCGCAATAATCGGCCAAGCTTGCGCGGTCATCGACAGGCGTGCGTCGCGATCTTAGTCCGCCGACGCACGCCAGGACGATCACATCGGGAAAAGCTGGTCCCGCGGTTCGAGCGTTTCGGCATCGAACACGTGAAAGCGATGCTCCAGGATGGCGCATTTATTGCCGGTCCTTTCCTGCATGGCGACGATTGTCTGCCCTTCCAGCAGGGGGCTGTCTACGAGTACGCGGGCCGGCAGGCCCGCCAGGCTTCGCTTGGACGCCTTTTTCGCTTTCTTCAGCGTCAGGATCGAGTCAGCGTAGGACGCCACGTCGTTTATCGCGCAGGCCGTCGTGATCAATCCGTCCTTCCAACGCACGTTCAGTCGCAGATCGCCGCACGGCAGAACTAAGCCGTGATGGACCGCGCGCATGCGCTGGATCACCTCGGGGACGTTCTGCCCGCTGGCGCGGATCGCGGCCACGACGACCGCGTCGATCGCGCCGCCACCTCCGACTTCGTCGAACCATCTCTTGCGGACGGCGCGCAGAGTCTGGCTCTGCACGATCCGTTCGTCCGTCAGATCCCGGACGATGTCCTCGGGATATTCGGCGACGATGCTGTAACGTTCGGGCTGGAGCCCCGGGTTGAGCATCTCGATCGTCACCTCCGGGGAGGGCATCCAGTCCTCCCGCGCTTGGATCGTGCAAGGCTGGACGCCCAGCAGTTTGAACGAAGTGCCGCGCCGGTTCGATTCGGAGATTTGCCGCTTCGCGACGGTCTTTGCTTCAGCGAGAAGATCTTCGAGGTCTACGCATTCGCGGAGAATGCGAAGGTATTTCTCCGCCTGCTCATCCGCGATCTCGACGATGTCCTCGGCCGTAACGGACTCCGACCTGCCTAAAACGGATTGCAGGCTGACCGAGACCTTGCGGAGAGGATAGCGAAGACGGATCTGAGGATCTCGATCACCGTCCTCCTTGATGGTGGCTACCAACTTGTCAGGGTTGAGGTCGACGCCCTTATCCTTCAGCTTCCGGGCGATCAGCATCTTGGCGAGTCGGATGTCTGGCGTATCGATCGTCGTATGCATCATTGGATTTCACCTTTCCGGCCCGACATTTGGGCGCAGGATCTTTTTTCCGCTCAATTGCGTGATCCGAGAAAACGCCCCTGCTCAGGCGATTTGAAGCAAACTCCTTGAAAAACCCATCAGTGGTACACCCGTCGCAGGCGTCAGTTTCGCACGCGCGGACAAACGGATTGGAGGTCAGGCCGGCCGGACTTTCGCGAGGACGTAAGTGGCTTTCAGGCGCTTGAACAACGCCCGGCCGGGTGCGCGATCGTGGCCTCGCCGACGCACCCTGACGCGAGGACCCGCCAACTCCCGCCCGGCTACGATATGAAGGTTTACCGTAGGTCGCAGGGCGAGCTCTTATCTTGCCGGACTGATGCCGATGCTGTGACGTCGGAGATACCGAGATGGTTTGCATCTTTTCCACTCGTCGTCCGCCGAACATTCAATCGGCGTGGGGCGCCGCCCATATCCGGCCCGTCGTGCATTTAATGTAGTGTTCTCGCCGCTGGAGCTGGATCAGCAGTCCCGACGGTCCGCGCCTGGCGCAGGCAATGATGGCGTCGCAGCCGAAGGGCAGTTCGACCAGCTCGGCCAGGCGACGGCCGGGTAGGCAGGCAAGGACGGTTTCCGGCACGACGCCATCCAACTCGACGTTAAGGCCCTCCCAGTACAGACCATCCATGCAGAGCTCGGTCGTGACGACACCGTCATGCCAGCCCAACGTCGCGAAGACTGGACCAGAGTTCGAAGGTACCGGCACGATGGTCAGGTAGGCGTCGGCGAGCCGCTGGAGAACGGCCGCTGGTCCCTCCGGAGCAGCTCGGGCGATGGTGATGGCAAGCTCGTCGATCCAACCATCGGCACCAGCGACTGCAAGCGCTTCGCGGCGTCCGGCTCGATCAGCTGTACCGAGGGAGACGAGGTCCAGATCCTCCATGTCGTGGAAAGGGCCGACTGTCCTGCATACGATGCCTTGGCGCATCGCTTCGTCGACAGCTATAAACTCGACAACGAGCAGGAACATGCTGTGGTTCTTGCGAACGCCGCATTTGACGGTGACGCCGCCTAATGCGGCGCCGATGCTCGGCGCAATGGCTGAGGCCGCCTTCCGGACCGCCGTGACCCGCGCGCCGATCTGCCGCCGAAACTTCCAGAGAGCCTTCATCTCGTCGACGATCCTGGCGGCGAGCGTCTCGATCTGCGAGGGCATCGCCGAGCAGAAGCGTTCCGACCCGGTCTCATATGCCGATAGCTTCAGTATTGCCTGACCCGCCTCCGCCAGCGGCGCGAAGCGCAGCACGTCGAATGGGCCGTCGTGAATGACGGTCATGGGTTCTGGGAGTCCGAGACGGCGACATGCCAGGTTTCGCGACATGTTGCGGATGCGCTTGATTAGGAGTTCGAGGTTCGGGCCGTGCGCGTCGTGGCGGAGTGATCTGACCGGGTGGAGGCCGGGTTTGCCTGCATCGAGTCCCCAGCTCTCATCGCCCATCCTTATGCTGCCGGGGAGTGCGGGGGACGCCCGGGTGCCAAGTGGCAGATGGAACCCGTCGCCCTGCCTGTCCAGCGTACGGCGCAGATCCCCCGCCGCCTCGAGCAGCTCATGAGCCGAAAGATGGTGAAGCCGTTCCAGACCGTCCGGACGTGCGGACAGTCGCAGGTCGACGATCAGCGCACTGGCGAGCGCGTCAGAGATCTCGGTGCCGTTCCCGACGTCCATCACGCCGAGGTAGCATCGCAAGCTCTGGGAGAGGCCCTCCACCTGGCGGCGAGTCTGGCTTGCATCGTACGCCACTGGCTTAGCCGCGGCCGCTAGAATTGATTGAACGGCGCCGGAGGTGCGATCGACGGTCCGCTTCCTGGACGCGGACGCTGCCGCTCATGCGTCCGGCCGGAGGCCGACGACCACCGACGGGATCTCGAGCAAACTGGGAACCCGTCGAGTCCGCATGCCTGCGCCTTCTACCGTCGGCGGCGGGGTGGTCATATATCCACGAGTCCCATCGCGCGGTTTGCCGCTCGCGGTGGCATGGACATCGTTAGGACGGGAAAGCTGACGTACAATCCGTCATCGGTCTGCTCGGCGGTCGTGATCGTATAGTTGCGTCTACGGACGAGGGGGCAATCCACCACGTCGGCGAGTGCGCGTCCTGGTAGTAGGGCGACGGCGGTCTCGGGCAGCGAAGCGGCGAAGTGCAGGACCGCGGCGTGTCTGGTCTGCGATATCGCCATCCCGGCGGTGATGGAACCGTGCAGGACAGCGACGCCGCCCTCAAGTCGGATCGCCGGCCTGTTGCGTCGTTTGGAGTAACCTAAGGCCGCGCGCTGGTGATACCCCAGCGAATGATGCTCCGTGCGACGTTGCCCGGTGGCGACGCTTGCATCGCGTAACACCGCCTTGTTCACCGCGACCTCCAGATCGAGCAGCCCGCAGGCGTGCGCGTCGAGCGCAAGCACCGAGATTCTCCTGATCCCCGGATAGGCCGCGAGCCAATCGCGAAGATCGGCGTTCACTTGGATGGCCTTTGGAACGCGGCTACGCGACCGGTTTCGCCGAGTTCGACCAGCGCGTTCCGAACGACGGCGCTGGCTCGGACGTCATCCCGGTTGTAGATGATGATGCGTTCGCGCAGCATCTCGTCACCGGTTCGCGCGAAGTCGTCGAACCACTGGATCGAGTTGGCCCCTCCCGGATCCAAGTCGCTCCACGAGAAGCCGCAGGCGCGCGCGACGGATTTGAGACCGTAACTCGAGAGTGGCCAGTCGGTGTCGGCGGCGATCACCTTGTAGAGATCGGTGCATCGTTCCTCCGCGAAGATCTCATCGATCTCCCCTTCGTCGCAGACGCTCGGGTGGCGCCTCTGCAGGGCCTTGTAGGCGGTCCGCTCGTAGCTGGAATAATGGAACCACTGGGCATCCCGGTGCCGCCGGAAGTGCGCGACCGCGTCGGCGAACGCGGCCCGCTCACCGTCGTCGTCGATGGTTGGGGCGAAGAAGTGTACGAATTCGCCGTCCGTGTCGGCGCGATCGTGCCAGAAGCCGTGAAGGTAGACGATGCCGCGGGTCGGGTCCGCCTCGACATCGAAGTCGATGCTGTGGGCATTGGGGCCGAGCCTGATGGGCGCGTAAGCCACAGGGCCGCTGGCCGTGTCGGCCCACAGACGCGCCCGTTGGACGAAGCGGTCCAGCCGCTCCTCTCCGATGCCCGGCAGCGCGGGCCGCCCGCTAGGTTCGAGCCGGGCAAGCCCGGTGACGGTCGTCGCCACGGGACGTACGAGTTCGCGTATGGCTCGGCCGAGCCCGGCGAGCTGGGTCAGATCGTCGGCGTCCCGCAGATCCTCTCTACAGACGGCTCGCCAGTCGCACATCGCGCACATGGCGCACATGGCCCCGGTGGTGTCGCGACCTCCATCGCGAATGAGCCGGGCATCCGATAGTAGCTCAAGGTGTCGCTCGGCCCCGGTGGTGCCGGCGCGTCCGAGGGGGAGGTTCAGATCGTAGATTGTCTCGTTGCCGTCGCGATCGACGATGCCGCTGATGTCGCCGCGGCCCATGCCCGTGGCGGCGAGGATGTGTGCGTAGTGGCTCACCTGCGCGAGGTAGGTCGGCTTGTAGGTCTGACGTGGGCCTTCGAGGGCGGCACCCGCCTTGACGTCGAGCGCGATGTGTCCGCGCGAGGTCCAGCGCATGATGTCCGGCATGCCCACGAGATCGGCGCAGGTGATGACCGCGCCCAGAATGGTCGGCACCTCGTTGGACACGGCGATGCTGGTGGCGATCTCGCGATCGGCGCGACCGAGCCCGCGAAGATCGGCGACGGGGCCGGGGAGAGCGGCGAGGATGTCTGCCTCGTGCGCCAGGCCGTCGCGCCAGAGCATCTGCACGAATGCGGACGTCTCCTCGCGTCGGCTCTGGACGCCGTGGAGGTCGAGCGCGAGCCGTCGTTCACACAGCAGCAGGTCGCGTAGCATGGAGGCGGACACCGACCGCATGGCTCATGCGGCCCCGAATGCGGGCAGGGCGGCGGCGGCGGCGATGCTTGGGACCGTGACCTCGACGCGCGAGGAACCGCCAGCCGTGGCGTCCCGACGGACGTGGCCGCCGATGCCGGCCGCCAGGGCGTCCACGATGCCGCGCCCTTGCCCGCCCGGTCGCGACCAGCCGCCCACGACGCCGTCGTCCTCGACGACGATGGTCGTGTGCACGCCGTCGTCGCGCATCGCGACGACGATGGATCCCGGGCCCTGGCGGAGGCCGTGGCGGATGGAGTTGCCGACGAGCTCGGCCACGATCATCGACATCCGGCGTGCCGCCTGACCGTGCACGAGTAGCGGATCGCCTTCCACCACGAGACTGACGGCGTCGTCCGTGCCCGTCATGCGGCCGACTGCCTGGCAGACTGCGAGGAGGGTGCCTGTGAGGTCGACGCAACCGGATCCGGTGTCGCCGAGCATGCGCTGGAGATCGCCGGCGCCCGTCAGTCGATCGATCGCGAGGTTCATGTGTCGCGTATCCCCCCGACCAGCGAGATGCAGGGCGGAGATCGCTTGCTGCAGAAGGTTGGCGGTGCGGTGGGAAAGCTCCTGCGCGTACAGGACTGCGTCGCAGTGGTTGCCGGTCTTCATCAAATCAAGCATTCGTCACCTCCTGAACCATATATAGGCACATGTGCATACGTAATGCAACATGAAACAAATTGTTCCTGGAAATCGTAAGCGGCGACCGGATATTTACCTGTCAATAATAGAGTGAATTCTTGCTTAAGGCGTTTGCCGACTGGGCGCCTGATGCCTATAATGGAGACATGACGGAACCAACGACGAAGACGATCAAAACTACGGACGGCGAGATGGACGCGAAGGCGGCGCGCATGGCGCTTCAGAGGGCCGTGGGTGCCCGCGTCCGCGAGATCCGGGAGGATCTGAAGCTCGGACAGGCGCAGTGTGCCGAATATGCGGGCCTGGACAAGAGCTCCATGTTTCGTGGTGAGAAGGGTGAGATCAACTTCACGTTGGATACGCTCGGCAGACTGGCGCTCGCGCTTGGCGTGCCGATCGACGAGTTCCTGATCGGCGTTACCCCTGATCCGGCCCTAATCGAACGGCGGACGCGGGGCTAGTCGAGTGGTCGCCCGCTCCGGTGCGCATTTTTCGGTCGGACGATGATCCGACTTGGAGTGGTGTCATGGCCGGCTCTGCTGGTTGAGTTTTCGCAGAAGGCGACTGGTCGGCGTACCATCGGGTTGCGGGGGAAGGGCTGTGCTCGATCTCGGCGTTACCGAGATGACGGGGAACGTCAGGCTGCTGACGCCCGCACCGCGGTAGCTGCTGGGATGGTGGGTCGACGGCATTCAGCCCACAGGTTCCACCAAGGTGATCCGACGGGACTGGTATCAGCCTGCATGCATCGCCCGCGGCGGGCGATCGAGGTACGTCCATGGATCATCGAGAAACGCATCACAGGCGGCTAGACCGCGAAACAGTGCGGCCCGCCAGTGATTGAGGCCGAGATCGGCGTCCAGCGTAGTGGCGCTGTCGATCAGGAACTGCCGCAAAAGGTCCCGCTCGCCGGGCATGCCCTTGAACAGCCGCAAGGCGACCTTCTGACCGAACAGGAATAGGTTGATCGCATCGGGATGACCCTCGGTCAGCTTGAGGCGGTCGAGCTGGAAGGTGAGCCGGTCAGCGAGTGCCGGGTCCAGGGCGGCCGGTTCGATGGAGAAGACGACCGTCAGCGATCCTGCAAGGTAGGTAACGTCGGCTCGCATGAACGTCACGTCCGGCACGTCCTGGAAATAGGCGTGAATCATGCCTTCACCGGCAAGAGCGGCCAGAGTTCCCTTGGCTCTGTTGCAGGGCTGGCAGCTCGGAACGAGATTGCGCGGATTGATCGCGAGCGCCCGGTAGTCGTCCTTCGGCAGATGGTGATCGAGCGTCGTGGCGTCCCCGGAGCCACAGAGCGGGCATTCCATGACTGCGCGTAGAAGCGTGTTGCGCAGCGAGGCAAGCCGGCGACCCTTCTGCACCTGACCATAGGCATCGAGTAGCGCGTCGGCACAGCCGACCAGTGCTGGCGGCTGCAATCCGGCATCGGGCTCGCCGAGCCGCTGATCGTAATCGGCGTAGAGCAGATGCAGGGCGACCCGCTCGGCTGCAGTCAGATCGTGCGTCTTAGCGCCGTTCTTCAGCGTAAGCGCCGTATCGATTTGATCGTCGATGTCCCCGGTGTCGGGGAGCCTCACCTTCCACATGATCAGGCTCCGCGCATCGCCGCTAGGCTCATGACGTAGGCCCGCGCCTGGAGGCTGAGTCCTCGGTCGAAGCGACCGTCGATCTGTTCGATCGTGAGCCCGGAATCGACGAGCGCCTTCAGCGTCGCGTGGAAGTCCGTCGCTCCTGGATGCAACCGGAACACCTCGTCTGTGATCTCCCCGATGCTCTCGCCGTAGGTTTCGATGCGCGGCGGCATGATCGCGATCTCGTCTCCGACCCTGTTCACGACCGACACGTGGCGACCAAGGGTTTCCTGAACGACGACCGGCGAATGCGTCGCCACGACCGCGAAGGCGTCGTTCGCCTCGAGCACGTGGCGCACGGAGTGCATGAACGCCGCCAGAAGGGGCGGATGGAGGTGGCTCTCCGGCTCGTCGATAAGGACTATGGACTTCCGTTCGGTCCTTGCGACGATCGTCGCGATCGCATGCATCACGATCTTCAGTCCCGTGCTCCATCCCATGAACGTCGGCCTCTGTTCGAGCGCGAGCAGCTCCGCCGGGGACTGGTCCGGTATGTCGGAGAACGATGGATCGGCGAGAAGCGGTTTGAGTGCCCGCAGTAGCAATGCGTAACGACCCGCGTCGAAGATGGCCTGGACCGTACGCGCGTACTCGTCGGCCAGCTGTTCGGCGGACTTGAGGCGCGTCCGGGTCTGACGATCGATCGCGATGCGATCGTCCAACGCGCCCGACTGCGCGTCGATCGCGTCCGCTTCAGCTTCGAGGCTCTCTTCAAGCTCGGCGGCGATGTCGCGCAGGCCCGCGAAGGCGTAGCGCCCCGTGCCCGCCCGAAGGTCCTTCGCGATCTGCCGTCGATCCTCGACGCCGAGGCCGGGAACCTGGAACGTGTCGAACGCACTGTACGCGACGGTGACGATCCGGCTGAAGCCTATCCCGGGCGGTTCGATCGCGCCGAGGCGCGAGATGGCTTCCAAGCGGCGGTCCCGCTGCGAGGCATGGAGCACGCGGGCGAGGCGTGCCATCAACGTGCTCTTGCCTGACCCGTTGCGACCCGTGATCACCGCCACCCGCTCCGGCAATCGGGCCGTTACCAACCCTGAGCCGACGACCCAGACGACTTCCTGCGACGGTCCCGCGAAGTTTAGATGCAGGGGATCGTTCCAGCCGGTGACCCTGAATGTCATATCCAGACCCATTGCTGGAAGCGCGTCGTAGTCGCGTTCCAGCAGCGTCCGTGCGAGTGGGACATAGCTGTCGAGATCGAGGTCGCGGGTGACCGATACCCGCCAGCCCTGTTCCTCTTCGAATGATTTGGCGTGCTCCGGATCTGCCAGAGCGTCGCGGAAGAAGCCGAGAACGAACTGTCGGACTTCGGTGGGGAGTGCGGCCAGATGTTCGTAGTAGTCGAGCGATTGACCGAGGGAACAAAATTCCTCGCCTAGCGGCTGGAGCTCCCCTTCGGGAAGGACGCTCGTCGGAGTCTCGACCTGTCCACGCTGAAGAATTTTGAGGTTGCCGACGAACGCGTCCTTTCCCTCCGTGAAGTAGTAGAGATGATAGCCCGTCTTGAATCCGTAATCGTCCCACGCATCCTGCTGGAGTACGATATCCGCGACGGCGCTCGGCGTCCCGCGAGACGGCTTGACCACGACCACCTTCATGAATTCGATCCTCGAAATTTCGTACGAATGCCGGATGGCGCTCGGGGCGGATCATTTGGACGCCATCCACTCCGCGCGCACAGTAGGGAAAGTGGTGCGAGCGTCGCAATTGAAACTCAATCCGTTGCGGTCCGATCTGCGAAGCCGGGTCGTGTGGCGATGCCAAGCCACGGAAGTCGGTTCGACCCCGCAGACGTTCGTTGAGGGTCGCGCGCATGGACTTGCGCCGATGCCGCTAGTTCTGACATGCTGCTCTGCACCATGGATTCCAACTGCATCCGGCATAGGGTGGTCAGAGGCGAGCATGTCTGTCGCTGCGAGGAGTTCCGACTGTGAATGACGACCTTCTAGCTTCGCTGCGAACCGCTCTGGCGATCGCCGATGCCGAGGCCGACCACATCGTAGGCGACCACATCGTAGGCGCCCACATCATGACGGCGATCATGATTCTCGAAGAGCGGGTCAAGGATGTCGACGACCGTTGAGATCCGGGACGGCCGTGGTTTCGCTTATCGTCTCGGCTGCGGTTCATCCGAACTAACCGCAGCATCACCAGGACGTCGGCACGACGATAGGTAGTCTCGAGCGTGCGTCGGCACGGACTAGAGTGCCGACGCGACGGTCATCAGGCGGCGTTGCGCATACCGGCGGATTTGCGCTGACCGCGCTTCCCGGGCTTGCGTTTGGCGACCTCGATCTCCGCCCTGCGATCGAGGATGCCCGCGAGATGCTTGGGGCCGACGAGGCAGCCTTCGAAGAGGAGAAAGTTCGATATCGCTTCGATGTCGCCGAAATACCAGTTTAGGAACGCTTTCTGGTGCGCGGCGGATTTGAAACGATGCCGAACGACCTCGCTGTTGCGCGTCACCAGCATCGCGAACAGCGTGATCTCGCGCGGATCGTCACCCTGGTTCATCATCACCGCGTTGCAGCTTTCAAGTGGACTCTGCGACCACGCGCGGGCGATCTCGGCTTTGACCGCGTCGATGCCGTCTTCCTCCGCGATCTTGCGCCATGCCGGCCATGAATCGCGTTGTTCGCCGAGCCAGACGCAGATCGCGGTCATTTCGGTCGCGGACTTTGGCTGGTACCACCAGAGCGGGGTCTTCATCACGCTGGTCGATTTCCGGGTCGCCATCGTGGTCATGATCAGTCGGACGGGGCCGGCGCCGGTGACCATGCCGAAGATCGTGCTGTCGTTGTCGTTGTCGTTCATTACGATGTCCTTCAAAAATTGCATGCTGCGCCGTCCAGCGGCCCGAATTTGAGCCGCCGGTGGCGAAAGCGTGGGGGGAGGGGAAAATGGAGTTTCTTCGTGCGGACGTGCACGAATTATTAACTTTTGAATCTGTATGATCGCTGGTGCGGCTGGTTATGAGTTTATCTCTTTTCCTCTCTCTCATGATCTACATGAGCACCGCCTCAGCGGGACTTAAAGGCGACTGCAGTAGCCCATCGGCGGCGGCCGCCGCCGTGGTGTCGGCCGATATTTTCGGCCGATCGCTTGAAATGCATCTACGCCGCGTGTGATGTAGGCCGCTATTCGTGAGATCGCGCGATGCGCTTCGAAGCGGCCGGGAGGCACGATTTCCTAGGTCGTGGAACTGCCTGCCTGGTGGGCGGCTGGTCCTGAGTTGGACAGCTTTTCCTCTCTTCATGTACCTTACGAACGGCGCTGTTGCGGTGACGCTCAGGGCGACCGATCTCGCCGGCGTGTTAGCCGGAACCAGTCGGCCGAAGCGATTGCAACGAGGCCGGAGGGGCATGTCGCAACGATGCATCGCCAATCACGGTTTTCGATCTGCGTGGTTAGGATCGCGGCGTCAGCGTTCAGGCCAGCAGGCGCATGCCGACGTCGCGGGACGTCGGCATGGTCTGGTCTTGATAAGGTAGGAGTATAGTTGCCCAGGGCTTAGGCGTGGCGAACGTCGCCACGATCTGCGACGTGCCGGGCAAGGCGCTATGTCGACGCCGCGGAGCTTATCCTGTCGTAGCTGGACGTCGCGGACCGACCTGGTTGCGGAGTTCCGTCGGGGTCCGCCGTCCCGTTTCGAGAGTAGCTCACCAAGGAGGCGGGCCGCTCATGCGACCTGCGGCCACGTTTCCGCATTGGTGTCGTGGGGCCGCTTTCGGGCGGCCGGTTTTGCCTTTCCAGCTAGAGGGAGAGGTTGCGACGCTTCATCTCCGCGAAGGCCACGTCGCCCAGTGGCGTGTGCGGCTCGGCCGAGAAGATGTCGGCGAGATCAAGCAGATCCTCGTTGTTGAGTGCCGAGATCGAAGCGTCGATCTCGGCAAGCTGCTTGCGCGCGCGCGCGCCATCCGCCGCCCGTTGTCTCATTCGAATCTTCAGCATCGCCTTCCCATAACAGAGAACTTTGAGGATCAGGTCGGGTTTCACCGTAGCCGCTCCAAATGAAAATGCGACAGACTGCCGACCTTAAGATCCGTAAACGCGGGATGGGCGATCATGACGGTCGGTACAGCCTCACCAGCCCGGCAGCGGCTGCCATACGTCGGGCGATACGCCGGTTGGCATGGGGCAGCCTGAGTTACGGGGGTGTGTGAATATCGCAGATGCTCGCACTCTCGTGCGGGTATTGCCGCCAAATGCAAAATGCGACGAACGCGACGAGGGTTCTTTGCCCGGGGTGTCCGCGGTGACGGATAAAGCTGGGGCTGATGAAAATCGGCCCCGGCCGATGGGACGGCCCGAAGGGCATCCGTCCTCGCCTCACTTCGAGAGGAGCGTATTCCATCTGACCTTCCTGACGCCGTCCGCTATCCGGTCCCAGTCGATGCAGGTGAAGTCGATCTGGTGGAGTTCGCGGTGGATCGTCCGGATCCGCGGTTCGGATCCATATCGGCTCCCGGTGCTCACGGGCGCGTGGCCGCAGATCTGATCCAGGGTGCGGTCGTTGAGCCCAGCGTCGTTGCCCTTCGCCTTGAAGGCGTGACGGAGGGAATGGAACACCAGACGGCGGTCGCCGGAGACGTGGCGATCGATGATGCGGTTGACCTTCTGGCTCGCCTCCTTCGTCCGTTTCCCCACGCTGTTCTCCTTCAGGTCGGGAAAGAGTTGGGTCTGGCCCAGCGCCGCGAGTGCGTCGACGTAGTCGAGAAACCCGAGTTCCACGAGCTTCTCGTGAACGGGCACGAGCCGGATCGAGTCCTCCGTCTTGACGCTCTTGTCGTCGGCATCCTGCTCGTCCGCATATTCGTCGATGTCGAGGTAGACGATGTCGCCGTCCCGGCGGACATCGGCGAGGGCCACCTGTCCGACCTCCTCGAGTCGCGCACCCGTGGTGATCGAAAGCAGGAAGATCCAGAACACGGTGGCGTCGCCGATCCGCGACGTGGTGTTCCACGCGGCCGCATCGACGAAGATCGGGCTCGCGCACAGCGTCGCGAGTTCGTGGTCCTCGAAGCTGCGCCGGTTGCGCCGCTTCTTGGTGTAGCCGACGATCCGGATGCCGCTGCCGGTGTTGATCGAGGTCCAGCGCTGCTGGAAGGCATAGGTGAGTAGCGCCTGGAGCGCGCCGACGCGCTTCTTGAGCGTGGGCGGGGCGCACTTGGGGTTGGCGTCCCCATGCTTCGCGACGCGCGCCGTGAAGGTCAGGGCCCGGTCCGCGCGGGGCATCGAGGCGGGAAGCTTCGCCGCCTCGTCGCGGTAGTCGTAGAGCATGTCGGCGTCGATCATCGATATGGTCGGGTCGCCAGCGAAGTCGATGAAGTCGTCGACCGCCGCCTCGTATTCGCCAGCTGTCTGGGGGCGGGGCTCGTTGCCTTCCTTCCACTCGCGGAACAGCGCCTTGAGACGCAGGTTCGGCCGCAGCCGCGAATTCGTCGCACGCGGCCTGTGACGGCTCAGGCGCGCCCGGTTCGCCTCCTCGTCGCCACAGCGCTTCTCGTCGACGACGTCCAGCAACGCCTTGGCGACGTCGTCGTCCGAGAAGCGCTCACCGCTCGGGTCGAACGCGCGGAGCCGCGCAGCCGGCCCGTCGAGGCAGCGCCGCCAGGCGCGCTCGGCGTGGTGCCAGCGCAGGCGGATCCAATTCGTGCCCGCCTGCTCGACATCGCCGCCATAGGACTCGGCGACCAGTCTCTCGAAGCGCGTCCTGTCGCCCAGCACGAGGTCCCAGTCGGTATTGGACGCGGGGCCCATGATCGCCGGCGGATAAATGTCGTCGACGTCGCTCGACTGCCGCGAGCCGGCGGCGGCATCGAGCTCCATGAAGGTCATCGCGAGTCGCTGGGGACCGGTGAGGCCGCCACCGGTCGGCGGCGCCTCGCACCATCGGCGCACCAGCGCTGCGGGCGTGGGGACGAGCGTGCCCTCGGCCATCCGGCGCCGGGCGTCAGCGAGCTTGGTCTCGAAGGCGGCGTTCTCGCGCGCGAAGCCGATCTTGGCGGCCGCGGGATCCTTGGTTCCGAGCGTCACCTTCACGACGGCCTTGCCGTCGAAGGCTGCCCGGAGCGCCTCGGGGACCGCGCGTCTGAAGTAGAGTTGGCCGGTGCGGGGGTCTGCGAAGGGGAGGCCATCGAGCTCTTTTTCACGTCGTTCTGTACCCATGTTCTGTACACATGGCGGGTAAAGATGACGTAAATCCGGCTATTTCCGTGGTTTATACGGAAATGGTGACCCCTACGAGAATCGAACTCGTGCTTACGCCGTGAGAGGGCGTCGTCCTAACCGCTAGACGAAGGGGCCGTGTAGTCGAGGCGCGCTCCTACGAAAGGGGCGGGCGGGCGTCAAGCGACTTGATGCGTAAATCGCGGATGGGACGTCGTTTTGGGCGGGATCGGCGGCGTAGGCCGCTGATCCCGCAGCGGTTCGGCGCGGTTGCCCCATCCGGCGCTGCCCGCGGCCACCAGGCGCGCGGTACGGTCGGATGGGGCACCCAAGGATCGTCAGGCCGCGACCTTCTTGCGCTCCGCCATCTCCGCGTTGAGCATCTCGGCAAGGAGGAACGCCATCTCGAGGCTCTGGCTGGCGTTGAGTCGCGGGTCGCAATGCGTGTGGTAGCGATCCGCAAGGCTCTGTTCGGTCACGTCGACCGCGCCGCCGGTGCATTCGGTGACGTTCTGCCCGGTCATCTCGATATGAATGCCGCCGGCATGCGTGCCCTCGGCGCGGTGCACCGCGAAGAAGCCGCGGACCTCGGCAAGGATGCGCTCGAACGGCCGCGTCTTGTAGCCGTTGGCGGCCTTGACGACGTTGCCGTGCATCGGGTCGCACGACCACACCACCGGATGGCCTGCGCGCGTCACGGCGCGTACCAGGCGGGGCAGCGCGGCTTCTATCGTGTCGTAGCCGTAGCGTGTGATCAGCGTCATGCGACCGGGGATGCGACCCGGGTTGAGCGTGTCGAGCATCCGCAGCAGCGCGTCGGGCTCGAGGCTGGGCCCGCACTTGATGCCGATCGGGTTGCCGATGCCGCGCAGATATTCGACATGGCTCGAGCCCTCGAACCGCGTCCGGTCGCCGATCCACAGGAAATGCGCGCTGGTGTCGTACCAGTCGCCGGTCAGCGAATCCTGCCGCGTCAGGGCCTGCTCATATTGCAGCAGCAGTGCTTCGTGGCTGGTGTAGAAATTGGTCTGCGCGAGCTGCGGCACGGTCTCGGGGTCGATCCCGCACGCCGCCATGAACTCGAGCGCCTCGCCGATCCGGTCGGCGGTCTCGGCATATTTCTTCGACCACGGGCTGCGGCCCATGAAGTCGTGCGTCCAGCGATGCACCTGGTGAAGATTGGCATAGCCGCCCTGCGCGAACGCACGCAGCAGATTGAGCGTCGCGGCGGACTGCGAATAGGCGCGGATCATCCGCTGCGGGTCGGGCATCCGCGATTCGGGCGTGAACGCGATGTCGTTGACGTTGTCGCCGCGGTAGCTCGGCAGTTCCACGCCACCGATCGTCTCGGTATTGGCGGAGCGGGGCTTGGCGAACTGGCCCGCCATGCGGCCGAGCTTCACCACGGGCAGCTTCGAGGCGAAGGTGAGCACCACCGCCATCTGGAGGATGACGCGGAACGTGTCGCGAATGTTGTTCGCACTATGCTCGGCGAAGCTTTCGGCGCAGTCGCCGCCCTGCAACAGGAACGCCTTGCCCGCTGCGACATCGGCGAGGCTTGCCGTGAGGTTGCGCGCCTCGCCGGCGAAGACGAGCGGGGGGAAGGTCGCGAGTTGCGCCGTCGCAGCGTCGAGCGCATTGGCGTCGGGGTAGAGCGGAAGCTGACGGGCTTCGTGCGTGGTCCAGCTGTCGGGGGCCCAGTTCGCGGCCATAATTGTTCGTCCGATTGATGAATTCGAGGCGCGGCCATGCGCCAAAACGCGTTTTTGCGCAACGAAGTAAAGCTATCGGGTGGTGGCAGCCGCGTCCGCACCGCGCGTTTGCGGCCAAATCGCATCGCGCCGGTTCAGTTCATCGCGGCTCGGTTGAGGCGCTGCGGAATTCGCAGCATTCTGAAGCGGGATAATGACAGATATGGGTCAGGAGAGGGGTTCTATTTTTCGCGCGAATTTGGCATGCCGTTCCGATGGATATCCCAATGCGTATCATCATTGCGTTGTCGATCATCGGCGCTGGCGTGCTCGTCGGCGTGCCGGTGCTGATCATCGCTGCCAAACGTCGGCGTCGCGTCAACCTGCGGCGGCGGGGTATCAAGGACTATAACCGGTCGAGCAACCGCGTCGCGGGCAGCTGATCGTCGATACGGCAACGGGCCTGCGCCGTGTGCCGCAAATGGCCTAATAGCCCGCCTGTAGATCGGCGACGTTCGTCATCGGTGCACCGGCGCGGAACGCCGCCAGGTTTTCCAGGAACAAGGCCGCGCCGCGCTTGAACATCGTCGTCTGGCTTCGGCCGGACAGATGCATCGTGAGAATGGTGTTCGGCGCAGACCAGAGCGGATGGTCGGCGGGAAGCGGCTCGGGATGCGTCGGGTCGAGAAACGCGCCGCCGATCGTCCCGGCTTCGAGCGCGGCGAGTAGCGCGTCGTCGTCGATCATGTCGCCGCGCGCGATATTGATCAGCCAGGCGCCTTTCCGGAACGCCGCGATCTCGTTCGCGCCGATCAGCGCCTTGGTATCGCCGGTCGACGGTGCGGCGAGGATGATCCAGTCATAGTCGCCAAGCCGTGCACGCCACGCATCGGGCGTGATCGTGCCGTCGCGGCCGGTACGCGTCACCCCCGTCACCGCTACGCCGAATGCCGCGAGTCGCTCGCCGATCATCCTGCCGATCGTGCCGTAGCCGATGACGAGCGCGCTGGTGTCCGCCAGCTCGACCTTGCCAGGCGCGTCCTTCAACCAGTCGCGACGATCCTGCGCGCGCACGACGGTGTCGAAGCGCTTGGCGGCAACGAGGACCCCCATCACCGCATATTCGGCGACCGTGACGGCGTTGATGCCCGCGCCGTTGGTCAGGATCGCACCGCGTTCGCGGATGACGTCGAGCGGGAAGGCGTCGAGACCGGCGTAGATCGTCGACACCCATTTGAGCTGCGAACCCGATGCGCGGATCGCGTCGGCGACCAGCTGGGTGGGCTGCATGTCGACCCATGCGATGTCCGCATCGGCGATCCCCGTCATCGCCTCGTCCGGCCTTGAGAACCACGTCACCGCGAGATCGGACGGGAGATGCGGCTCGAGCAGCGGGCGGGCGGCGGCGGGGAGGACGGCTTTCATCCGGCAAGACCTAGCGCGTTACCGGCGCGCGCCCAACAGCGATCCCGGCCGCACCGGCGCGGATCGTGGCGAATTCAGGCCAGCCGCCAGTCCCATTCGATCGGGTCGCCGTCCATCACCTCCACCCCGTCGGCGATCAGCGAGTCGCGGATCGCGTCCGATCGGGGAAAATCCTTGCCGCCCGCGCGGCGCGACGTTCGGCAAGGCGATCGCTGACGTCTTGCGCGTCGATCGTCGCCGCTGCCGGCCGGACGCGCAGATCCTCGCGGCGAGATCGTCACGAGATCGAGGCCGAGCACCGCATCGAAATCGGCGAGCGCGCTCAGCCGATCCGCGGGCGACAGGCGCTTGTCGGCAAGCAGTTCGTCGAGGATCGGCAGCGCGCGCGGCGTCGCGAGATCGTCGGATATCGCCGTATCGAGCCGCGACCGATAGTCCTGAAGCCGCGCGTCGACCCGCGCGTCGACCCGCGCGTCGGCCGGCGCGGCCGTGGACGCCGCGGCACGATCGCGCAGTGCCTGCACCGTCAGCGCAAGCCGCTTCAGTCGCGTCGTCGCGGCGACGAGGTTGTCCCACGAGAATTCGAGCTCGCTGCGATACTGCGCCTGCAGGCACATCAGGCGATAGGCGAGCGGGTGGAAGCCGCGATAGACCAGCGTCTGGAGCGTGGTGAACTGGCCACCCGATTTCGACATCTTGCCCGATCGTTCGACCAGGAAGTTGTTATGCATCCAGAGCGTTGCGCCGGTATCCGCGCATCCGCAATGCGCCTGGTTCTGCGCGATCTCGTTGGGATGGTGGATTTCGCGGTGGTCGATCCCGCCGGTATGGATGTCGAACCGGTCGCCGAGATACTGTTTGCTCATCACCGAGCATTCGAGATGCCAGCCCGGCGCGCCGCGGCCCCATGGCGAATCCCATTCCATCTGGCGGTTCTCGCCGGCGTTCGAGGTACGCCAGATCGCAAAGTCCTGCGGATGGCGCTTGCCCTCGACGGGGTCGATCCGGCTCTCGCCGGCATCGTCCTGCGACCGCGCCAGCCGGCCATAGTCGGGCACCGTGGCGGTATCGAAATAGAGCCCGTCGGCGAGCCGGTAGCAATGCCGGGCCTCGATCGCTTCGGCAAAGGCGATCATCTCGGCGATGTGATCGGTCGCGAGCGGGAATCGGGTCGGCGTCCGGATGTGCAGATCGGCGAGGTTGCGCTTGAACGCCTCGGTATAGTGGCGCGCGATCGCCCAGATGTCCTGACCCGTCGCCCGCGCGGCCGCCTCCATCTTGTCATCGCCCAGATCCGCATCGGACGTCAGGTGGCCGACATCGGTGATGTTGATGATGTGCGTGAGGCTGTAGCCTTTCCACGACAGCACGCGCGACAGCGTATCGGTGAAGACATACGCTCGAAGATTGCCGATATGTGCATAGTTGTAGACCGTCGGCCCGCACGAATAGATGCCGACATTGGCCGGATCGATCGGCGCGAATCGCTCGAGCTGCCGCGTCAGGCTGTTGTAGAGCGTGAGCGGCATGGCGGTTTCGTCGGCGCGCTCGATGGCGCGCTTCTCGGGGCGCTGGGCAGAAGGCTGGGCGGGGCTGGTCATCACCGGCTCTTAGCCTTGGCCCTGCGGTGTCGCAAACCCGCCAGCCGGGTCGGTGCATATGGTGGTTTGGCTTGAAACCCGCGGCACACGCTGTTAGGGGCTCCCGTTCATGCGGCGCGGACTTGTTCGCGACGGCGCTATCTATTCGTATCTATTCGACCGGAGCTTAACGGGTTTATGCAAATCATCGTCCGCGACAACAACGTCGACCAGGCCCTTCGCGCGCTCAAGAAGAAGCTGCAGCGCGAAGGCGTGTATCGCGAGATGAAGTTGCGCCGCCACTACGAGAAGCCGTCGGAAAAGCGTGCGCGCGAGCGTGCTGCTGCCATCCGTCGTTCGCGCAAGCTCGAGCGCAAGCGCGCCGAGCGTGACGGCGCACGGTAAGACCGGCCAGACGTATCGCCCGGCCCTCAGATAGGGTCGGGGCTTCACGGGGCGGCATTGGTCGCCCCGCATCGTTTCATTCACGGCACGCACGACGTCCGGGCGTGACCAGAAGACCCGGGGTCATCCGATGTCGACCGTCACCGCCGTACCGCTGCAGCCGGTGAAGCGCAGCTATCTCGTCTATCTCTGGCTCGGTATCGCGCTGGCGCTTATCGGCGCGGTCGCGCTCGCGCGCCAAGGTGACGACCCGCTGACGCGCAACGCCCGTGCAAAGGGCGTCGTCACGACCGCGTCGGGCCTTCAGTACAAGGTGCTGACCGCGGGCAAGCCCGGTGCGGCAAAGCCGACCGATGCCGACGTCGCGCTGGTCAATTACGAGGGCAAGCTGCTCAACGGCACGACCTTCGACAAGTCGCAGCAGCCGACCCCGCTGCCCGTCACGGGCGTCGTTCCCGGTTTTTCCGAAGCGCTCAAGCTGATGCCGAAGGGCTCGAAATACCGGTTCTGGCTGAAGCCGTCGCTTGGATATGGCGACAAGGCGAGCGGCCCGATCCCCGCCAATTCGACGCTGATCTTCGACGTCGAACTGCTCGACTTCCTGCCGCAGAGCGTCGTGCAGCAGATGCAGGCGCAGCAGCAGATGCAAATGCAGATGCAGGGTGCTCCCGGCGCCGGCATGCCAGGCGGCGGCGCTCCGGCTCCGCAGCCGCGCTGATCGCCACGACGGGGCGGCGTTCCACGCTGCCCCACGCTCGATGATGGTGTGATTCGATCGGCTCGGGCCGGCGCTGCGGCGTCGGCCCGGGCCGATCGTCGTTTGGGCCGTAGCGACGTGGATGACGATGCGGTTTGCCGGCGATCTACGGGGTTGCCGATGTCTGCGGGGTGGCGGCAAGCGCGTGCGGCTGTTCTGAGCACGCTGTGTCACGGATGTCCGAGCATCGCCGTGATAAGGGGAGGGCGGTAGTCGCCGTTGGCAGTTCGCATGGCGAAGCGCCCAAGGCCCTCACTGTGATCGTCTGCCGGATCTACAGCAGACAAAAAAATAGCGGCCCGAAGGCCGCTATTCCTTAGTAACCAAGCCTAGGCTTAGTTGCTGTCCGAATTGTCATCGCTGTCGGCAACGATCACGATGCCCGCGACAACTGCTGCAGCTGCCAGGACTGCGACGATGATGCCGCCGCCTGCCAGCTCGTTCTTCTTTGCCGATGCCGAACCGGTGCGAACCGACTTCGAAACCGAAAGGCTAGCTGCCGAATTTGCCGGTGCTGCCATGGCCGGAGCAACTGCCATCGTGGCTGCTGCTGCGGTCAGGATGTACTTCCCAAGACGCATGATGAACTCCCTTTGTGCTCGTCGCGTCAGGCAATGGCATGAAAGCCTGCCTGAGGCAACCGAGTATGCAAAACGATGTGGAAGCGCTCCACACTGTTGCGACAAGGCAACACGCCGTCGTCGCAACCTATGTATAGCCAATGCGGGTAAAGAAAGAATAGGCGAATTCAGAGATCGGCCGTGTTTCCCGACGAGGTGATCGCGGAACCGGTCTGAAGGAGCCAGGTCTGGTCGCCCTCAAGACCAAGCGCCGTCAGACGTCCGGTCGCATAGGCGCCCGTGTCTATTCCGATTCGGTGGGCCTTCGGGTCGACGGCTTCGGTGACGGTGTGGCCGTGGACGATCATCTTGGCGAGCGGACCGCGATGGTCGAGAAACGGGTCGCGGATCCATCGAAGGTCGGAGGACCGCTGATCCTCGAGCGGCGTTCCGGGCCGGACGCCGGCGTGGACGAACGCATAGTCGCCGATCGTGATCAGGTCCTCGAACGCGTCGAGAAAGGTCCGGTGCCTGGCCGGAACGAGCTGGCCGAGCCGTTCGACGAGCTCTTCATAGTCGAGCCGCTCATATTCTGCTGCGTCCATCCCGTAGCTCAGCACGGTCTCGCGCCCGCCGATCTCGACAGAATAACCGCAGCGCCTTGGGTTCGCCGTCGAGCGCGCCGAGGAAGATCTCTTCGTGATTGCCGAGCAGGAACCGGACATTCGGGCGAGCATCGGACAGCGTGATGAGGCGATCGATCACGCCCGCCGAAGCAGGGCCGCGATCGACGATGTCACCGAGGAAGATGACCGTCGTCTCCGCAGGACCACGCGCGGCATCGTCCGCCTCGATCTGCGCGATCAGATCGTCGAGCAGATCCGCGCAGCCATGGATGTCGCCGACGGCATAGACACGCTGGCCGTCCGGTATGGTCGACTTGGGCCCGCGGCCGGCGGGCCTGGTGTCCTTGGACCGAAAAAACTTCATGATCATAAAATAGCTATCCGTTGCGACGGGCCATAGGGCGTTACCGCAGCGGTCACAACGCACGCTGAACCGCTCGGTTCTCCGACTGCGCCAGTTTGGGTCGCCGGTCGCCGGGCGGGCACAAGATGGGTGGCGTGGACCGCCAAGCGCGGTAGGGAGGCGGTCATGTCTTCTATCCTGCGTCTGCTTCCCGCGCTGCTCGGTGCGGCGATCATCGGCCCGGTGTCCGCAATGGCGCCCGCAACGCCGCCAGCCGCCGAGTCGCCGCCACCCAAGGCGTTTTTCGAGGCCTTGCGCGCGGCCGACCTGCGACTGGCGACGATCGGATACCGGCTGACGTCCGCCAACGTCGCGCTGTGCGACCGGCGACAGCCACAGCTTGGCATGCCGATCCATGCGCTCAACCAATATGGCACCGACGCGCGCCCGAACGCGATGGCGGTCTTCGGGTTCGAGACGCTGATCGGGGTCGAGGCGGTCGTCCCGGGTGGCCCGGCGGCGCGCGCCGGGATCGCGGCAGGCGATTCGATCGTCGCGCTGGGGGACAGAAAGCTTCCGGCGATCGGCGCCGCGCAGGGGACCGAGACGCCGGCGGATCGCGACGCGGCCGAGGCGATCGTCGCGGCGCTCCCGACCGGACGGCCCGTGTCGGTGATGTTGCTGCGGGGCGGCAAGCCGCTGACGGTGGCGGTGCCCGCCGAGCCCGGCTGTCGATCGCGGTTCGAGATCCTGCTCGGGAGTGGTCTGGGTGCGAGTGCGGATGGCGCGGTCGTCCAGATCGGCGAGCGATTCTTCGAAGGCTATAGCGATGCGGAGATCGCGGTCGTCGTCGCGCACGAACTGGCGCACAACATCCTGCGGCACCGCGACAGGCTCGACGCGGCCAAGGTCAGTCGCGGGCTGACTGCCGAGCTTGGTCGTAATGGCCGGCTGATCCGCCAGACCGAGGACGAAGCCGACCGGCTTGGCGTCTATCTGCTGGCCAATGCCGGCTATGATCCGCGATCCGCACCGCAATTCTGGCGTACGAAGGGCGGCGACGTCGATGGCGGGCTTTTCAGGAGCCGAACGCATGCGTCGTCAAAGTCGCGCGCGACCGTGCTCGATGCCCTCGTGGCGGAAATCGGCGCCAACCCTGATCGGCCGGTCGTTCCGACGAGCCTGCTTGCGAGCCGCGATCAACCGTTGCGGTGAGGCGATCGGGCTGATGCGCTGGTAACGCGGCCGGCCGACCTCCCGACGGATGCAGCTGCCGTCAGAACAGACGGGGCGGGAGGATCGACCGGGTCGGTGGACACGAAATAGAACGGGCCGGAGTGATCCGGCCCGTTCGTGCGTCAGCCCTTCTTGCGCGCACGCTTCGGGTTGGCTGCGGCCTCGACGTCCTCGTCCTCGTCCGGCGTGTCCTCGCCGGCTTCGGTCAGCGCTTCGCCGAGCGCTTTCAGCTTGTCCTGCGACTTGTCCGCCTTTTCGGCAATCTTGGTCGTCGCGGTGCCCAGACGGTGGAGCAGCGCGTGAATACGATCCGCGTCGGGCTCACCCTTTTCGAGCTGCTTGCGCAGCGACGTGAGGTCGCGAAGGATGCCCTTTGCGCCCGGCGTATCGATATCGGCCAGTGCGGCCTCCCAATCCTCGACGATGTCCGCGCCCTTGGCGGGCTTGGTCGAATCGAGGCCGCGGTTGATCGCGTTCATCGTTCCTGCAAATTTCACAGCCATGATCTGTCTCTCCGGTGCCACTCGCTGGCGCTGCTCAACGCCGGGCAGAGACACTAATGTCCTGACTTCCTAGGCAATCTCGATCAATATCAGGCGGATTAGCGGCTCAGCTCGTCGTGAGCGCCTCGGCGATCTTTCCGGCGAGCCGGCGTGCGACCTCGGTCTTGTCGAGCCGCTCCCAGCTTTCGACGCCATGCGCGGTGACGATGTGGACGGTGTTGGCATCGCCGCCCATCACGTCGCCCGATACGTCGTTGGCGACGATCCAGTCCGCGCGCTTGCGGGCGAGCTTCGCGGTGGCATGCTCGATGACGTGATCGGTCTCCGCGGCAAAGCCGACGACGAGCGCGGGGCGGCGTGCACCCTGCGCGACGGTTGCAAGGATGTCGGGGTTTTCCGAGAGGTTGAGCGTCGGCGCTGCCATACCCTTCTTGATCTTCAGCCCGGCGGCATCGACGCGCCAGTCGGCGACCGCCGCGACCATCACTGCGGCGTCGGCGGGCAGAGCAGCGTCGACCGCGGCGGCCATCTCGCGCGCGGTCTCGACGTCGACGCGCGTCGTTCCCGGCGGCGTCGGGAGCGTGACCGGGCCAGCGATCAGCGTCACGCGGGCGCCGAGTGCCGCCAGCGCGCCGGCGATCGCGAATCCCTGCCGTCCGGACGAACGGTTGGCGATATAGCGGACCGGGTCGATCGGCTCGTGCGTCGGCCCCGCCGTGACGAGGACGTGTCGCCCCGCCAGCAGGCCGGTGGCCATATCGGGCGCCGCACGCTCGCCGAGCGCCTGCTCGATTGCATCCGCGATCGCCTCGGGCTCGGGGAGGCGACCCGGACCATATTCGCCGCACGCCATCGGCCCCTCGTCGGGCGCCATCACGGTGATCCCATCGGCGCGAAGCTGCGCGACGTTGCGCTGCGTGGCCGGGTGCGTCCACATCCGCACGTTCATCGCGGGGGCCGCGAGCACCGGCTTGTCGGTCGCGAGCAGCAGCGTGGTCGCGAGGTCGTTGGCGAGCCCGCTGGCCATCCGCGCGATCAGGTCGGCGGTTGCGGGTGCGACGACGATCAGGTCGGCCTGGCGGCTGAGCTGGATATGGCCCATCTCGGCCTCGTCCTTCAGGTCCCACAACGTCGTATAGACCTTGTCCTCGCTCAGCGCGGCGAGCGTCATCGGCGTGACGAAATGATGGCCCGCTTCGGTCAGCACGCAGCGGACGGCATGGCCGCGCTTGCGGAGCAGACGGACCAGTTCGCTCGCCTTGTAGGCGGCGATCCCGCCACCGACGATGAGGAGAATGCGCTTCATGGCGACGATCCCTAGCGGATTATGCGCGTCACCGTAATGCGGCGCGTGTCCATCGCCGCGACGATCAGGTCGCGCAGGCCGTCGACCGCGAAGACGAGTCCGAGCAGGAGCAGCGGGGTGACCATCAGCACCCAATAGACATGGTCGCTGCGTGCGCAGACCGCGATGAGCACGACATAGCCGCCGATCGTCGCAACTGCGCGCGACGCGGTCGGATCGCGCCATGCCGTCCAGCCGAGCGCGCTCACGACGAGGATCGCCGACGCGAGCCATGGCCACGTCAAGGTCAGCGCGGTCGACAGCGACGCGAGACGCAGGAAAAAGCCCAGCCCGAGCAAGCCGAACCACCCGTTCGACTGGGCATCGAGCGGTTCGAGGATCCGTGCGACCGCCTGCGCATGCGCGGCAAGCGCGACGCCGAAGATCAGGATCGCGGCGATCCATCCCGCCGCTTCCCGACGCTGGCCGTCGATAAACGCCGCAGCGGCCATGATCGCGACATAGAGCAGTGCGGTTTCGCGCAGGAGCATCGCCGACAGCCCCAGCGCGACCGATGCGGTCCACTGGCCCGGACGCCGGAGCGCGAGCGACAGCGCGATCAACGGCCCCGCCCAGGTTTCATGGAACACGTCGAGACCGGGCTGCACATTGACCACCATCGCCGCGATCAGCGTGGCACCGGTCAGCGCCAGAGGCGGCCAGCGCGGCGCGATGCGTCGCACGCGGATGATCCAGGCGGCCGCGGTGCCCAGACACAGCAGCCATAGCATCATCCGGACGACGAGATGCGGCAGCATCGCCTGGACCATGGCGAGCGTCGGCAGCCGCACGGTGAAGAAGGGCTTGAGCGGATAGCCACCCGCGCGGTGAAGCTCGGCGACGACGGTGTAATAGGGTTCGCCGTGGCGGACGCGGTCGATCACGGCGTGGTAGAGGGTCATGTCGGTCTGATCGCCGACCCGGGTCGCGAGCGAGGGGAGGACCGGCGGGCCCATCACCGCGAGGCAGGCGAGCAGCAGGACGAGCACGGCGAGGTACATCTGCGCCCGCGCCTGCGGTAGTCCGGCAAACCGGGTCGGGCCGGCGAGCCATAATCCCGAGCGCTTGCGCGTGTTCATCGCGCGCGCGACTCAGCCGAACACGAGCGTCGACGCGACGCCGGCGGCGGCGGCGAGGATCGCGACGAGCGCGTAGCGCCAGCCACCGCCGATCCGGATGACTTCGATCTCGCGCAGCGGCATCGTCGGGGGCGCGCCGCCCGGCGCAGGATAATGCGCCTCGATCCGGCGGACGAGCTCGGGCAGCCGCGTCAGCGTCTGGACATCCGCGATCAACCGGTCGGCGATCATCGCCTCTGGGCCGAGTTCGCCGCGGATCCAGTCGCGGACGAACGGCTCGGCGGCTTCCCACAGGTTGATGTCGGGGTTGAGGCTCGTCGCCACGCCCTCGACCATCACCATCGTCTTCTGAAGCAGCAGCAGGTGCGGCTGCGTCACCATGTCGAAATCGCGCGTGATCGAGAACAGGCTGTCGAGCATCATCCCGATCGACATGTCCTTGACCGGCAGCCCGCGCATCGGCTCGCCGACCGCACGCAGCGCGGTGGCGAATTCGGCGACGTCGTGATGCGCGGGGACATAGCCCGCTTCGAAATGGATCTCGGCGACGCGTTTGTAGTTGCCCGTGATCAGGCCGTAGAGGATCTCGGCGAGCCAGACGCGCGCGCGCCGGTCGATCCGCCCCATGATGCCGAAATCGATCGCGGCGATGCGGTTGCCGGGCAGCGCAAACAGGTTTCCCTGATGCATGTCGGCATGGAAGAACCCGTCGGCGATCGCCTGGCGCAGGAACGCGCGGACGAGCGTCTGCGCGAGGCCCGGTAGGTCATAGCCCGCGGCTACCAAGGCCGCGCGATCGGACAGCTTGATGCCGTCGATCCATTCGATCGTCATGACCTTGTTGGTCGAGCGCGCCCAGTCGATCGCGGGGATCATGAAGTCGGGCTCGGCGGTCATCCCCTCGGCGAGCTCGGAGGCGGAGGCGGCTTCGCGGCGGAAGTTGAGTTCGCGCAAGGTCCAGCGCTTGAACGTCTCGATCGTCAGCCGCGGGCGCAGCCGCATCGCCTCGGGGCTGAGCGCCTCGAGTTGCGCGGCCGCCCAGCTATAGGTGTCGATCGCGCGCGCGAAATCATCCTCGACACCGGGACGGAGGACCTTGACCGCGACCTGGCGTCCGTCGGTGGTCACCGCGCGGTGGACCTGCGCGATCGACGCGGCGCCGACCGGGACCTGCTCGATGCGCGAGAAGAGCGTCTCGAGCGGCTTGCCGAAGCTTGCCAGCATCGCCGCCTCGATCGTCGCATAGGGGACGGGGGAGAGCTGGTCCTGCAACCGGAGCAGGTCGTGCGCGGCTTCCTCGCCGACGAGATCGGGGCGCGTGGCGAGTGTCTGGCCGAGCTTGATCGCAGCGGGGCCGATCGCCTGGAATGCGTCGGCATAGCGCGGCACCGCGGGGACGCGCGCGCCGAGCCTGGCGATCCGCGCGAGGCGACGGACGGGAGCGGGTGTATTGGGATCGCGCTCGATCCCGCGCAGCGCGCCGTGGCGGGCGAGGATGCGGCCCCATTTGAAGAGACGCCAGATGTGCGTGGTCGAGGCGGTCACAGTCCGTGTGCGCCGGAGATAGAGATTGGTTCACGCGAAGGCGCGAAGCCTGTCCTGAGCTGCGCCGAAGGGGCGCGAAGAGAAGTCAGAATGGGTTCGCGCGGAGGCGCGGAGGCGCGGAGGGGGTGCGCCTCGCCGCGGCTGCGGCTCTTCATCATCAGCGAGAGATTGGAAATGCGCTGTCGCGCGGACACAGCCCTTACTCTCCGCGTCTCCGCGTCTCCGCGTGAAACCCTCTTCGCGCCTTCGCGCCTTCGCGTGATCACTAGATCTTCCAGCCCGAGTGGATCGCGACCAGACCGCCCAGCAAAGGCTCGACCTTGGTCTGCACGAAGCCCGCATCCGCGATCATGCCCTTGAACTTGGGCATGTCGGGGAACCGGCGGATCGACTCGATCAGATAGCGATAGCTGTCGGCATCCTGCGCGAGCAGCTGCCCGAGCTTCGGGACCATCTTGTGCGAATAGGCGTCATACACCTCGGCGAAACCGGGCCACACCGTCGTCGAGAATTCGAGGCAGTAGAACCGCCCGCCGCGCCGCAAAACGCGGTGCGCTTCACGCAGCGCCTTGGGGATATCGGTCACGTTCCGAATCCCGAACGCGATCGTGTACGCGTCGAAGAACCGGTCGGGGAAGTTCAGCGTCTCGGCGTTCGCCTCGGTCCAGACCAATCCGTCGAGTCCGCGCTTCTGCGCGCGCTCCATGCCGACTTCGAGCATCTGCGGGTTGATGTCGGCGACCGTGATCGAGGCGCCCGACGGCTCCATGCGGAACGCGATGTCGCCCGTGCCGCCCGCCATGTCGAGAATCTGCTCGCCCTCGCGCGGTTTCACGCGGCGGACGAAGCGATCCTTCCACAGCCGGTGCATGCCGCCCGACATCGCATCGTTCATCAGGTCGTATTTGGATGCGACGTTCGAGAAGACGCCACCGACGCGGGCGGTCTTTTCGGTGGCGGGGATGTCTTCGTAGCCGAAGGAGACGGTGTCTGGCGTGAGAGCAGCCGGGGCGCGATCAAGTCGTTCATATGCTGCGCTCTAGCCGCGCCTTGTGGCGCGGGCAAACGCAACCTAGCTGCAAATCGTGCCAGAGTTACCAGAAGTCGAAACCACCGTGCGCGGGCTGGAGCCTGTGCTGAAGGGCCAGCGCCTCACCTCGGTCGAGCCGCGCCGTGCCGACCTGCGCAAGGCGATCCCGGTCGATCTGCGTCAGCGGATGACCGGGGCGACCGTCACCGCGCTCGGCCGCCGCGCGAAATACGGGCTGATCGACACCGATCGCGGGGATACCCTGGTGTTCCATCTCGGCATGTCGGGACGCTGGCGAGTCGATCCGAGCGAACTGCTCGCGCATGATCATTTGCTGATCGGAACGGCTGCGGGGCGGGTCGTCGCGCTCAACGATCCGCGACGCTTCGGCTTTCTCGATCTCTGGGCGACCGACGATATCGCCAACTATCCCCCGTTCCTGAGCATGGGGCCCGAGCCGCTCGGCCCGGATCTGACCGGCGCGTATCTGCTCGACGCGCTCGAGGGGCGCGGCGCGTCGATCAAGGCGATGCTGCTCGATCAGCAGATCGTCGCGGGGCTCGGCAATATCTATGTGTGCGAGGCGCTGCACATGGCGAGGATCGCGCCGAGCCGTGCGGCGGGGCGGATCTCGCTGTTCCGGCTCGACCGTCTGGTCGAGGCGATTCGCGCGGTGCTGACCGCCGCGATCCTCGCCGGGGGCTCGTCGCTGCGCGATTATGTCAGGCCCGACGGCGAACTCGGCTATTTCTCCAAGCAGTGGCGTGTCTATGGTCGCGAAGGCGAGCCGTGCGAATGCGGCGCGGTCGTGCGGCGGCGTACGGAGGGCGGGCGCTCGACCTTCTGGTGTCCCCGCTGCCAACGCGGCTGATCGAAGTCGGTTGACGATTCGGCGCGGAGTGGCTAGGGCCGCGGCTTCGAGAGGGCGTAGGAGCAATCCGGCGCCCCTTTTCATCATTCGAACATCCAGAGGGCTTCATGGCGAACACGCCGCAGGCGAAAAGCGTATCCGTCGCAACGACCGTCGCGCGGAAGTGAACGGCAACCGCGTCGGCCGTATCCGTACCTTCATCAAGAAGGTCGAGGCCGCACTGGCTTCGGGCGACAAGGGCGCAGCGACCACCGCACTGGCCGCGGCACAGCCTGAGCTCCAGCGCGGCGTCGCCAAGGGCGTGCTGCACAAGAACACCGCGAGCCGCAAGTTCGCGCGTCTGACCAAGGCCGTGACCGGGCTCGCCTGAGCGAACCGTCACTGCTGCGTAGATCACCCGCCGGGGTTTCTCCGGCGGGTTTTTTGCGTCTGCGAAGGGAACCGATCGCGTGGTTGCGCAACCCTAGGATTCCCCGCGATTCGAGTGGCGCGACGTCAAGCCGCACCAAGCCATAAAACGCAAAAAATGCGTAAACACAGCCACTTATAAAAATATCGACGCATTTCCGGGGGTTGATCAAGTCAACCCGCTTTATTTCGAAAATGTGACGTGCGTGGGCCTTGCTACACGGGCCGATCGCTTCATAACTGCAACCCGCAGCGGCGGTGAATCACGGACGTGGATCACCACCGCGCGGGCAATAGGGCGAAGATGCCGGGCGGTCTAAATGGCTGTCGCGGGGTATCATTTTCTGTCGGGACTATATCACCAGCGTGGCTGTCGCGCGGGGTCGGAGAAGCGTGCGCGTGACGAATTTGCGAGGATCGACCGTGCATGCGACCGAGGCCGAAAAGGCCTGGGGCCGCGTGCGTGCGTCGTTGCGCGAATCCGCGGGCGCGCGGCTGTTCGAGCAATGGCTGAAACCCATCGAGTTGATCCCGAGCGAGGACAGCGATGCGATTCGGCTCGCGCTGCCCTCGGCGTTCATGACCAACTGGGTCCGCAATCACTATGCGGACCGGCTTGCGCTCGAATTCCGCCAGATCATGCCGCAGGTCCGCACCGTGCAGATCGAGACGCGCGCACCCGGCCCCGCGCCGGTCGTGCTCGCGATCGTCCCCGATGAGCCCGCACCGCAGGCTGTACCGGCTGTCGAGGCGGAGGATGCCAGGGCGGAGTCGGAGTCGGGGACGAAGGCGAATGCGGCATCGAAACCCGCCCCCGCGCCCGTCGTCGAGCCCGCCCAGGCGTCGTTGAAGTTCGGCGTCGACCCGGCGCTGAAGCCGGCGGCGTCCGCCGCCGATACGATCGCGGCTCATCTTCCCGAGCGCCCGCCGCTCGATCCGCGCTACACGTTCGAGCGCTTCGTCGTCGATCCGTCGAACAAGGTCGCGTTCAACGCCGCCAAGGTGCTTGCCGAGCCGGGTCCGGTGCGGTTCAGCCCGCTGTTCCTGCATAGCGACACGGGGCAGGGCAAGACGCATCTGATGCACGCGATCGGCCACGCGTTTCTCGCGGCGAACCCGCGCGCGACGGTGCTGTGCATGTCCGCCGAGCGGTTCATGTATGATTTCGTCGCCTCGATGCGCGCGCGCGACACGCATGCGTTCAAGCAGCGCCTGCGCGGCGCGGACCTGCTGCTGATCGACGATCTCCAGTTCATCGCCGGCAAGGACGCGACGCAGGAAGAATTCTTCCACACGGTCAACGAGATCATGGCGGCGGGCAAGCGGCTGGTGATCTCCGCGGATCGTTGCCCGCAGGCACTCGAGGGTGTCGAATCGCGGATCATCAGCCGGATGGCGGTCGGTCTCGTCGCGGACATCAAGGCGCCCGATCTCGAACTGCGCCGCACGATCCTCGACCGCAAGCTGGTCGACCTCCCCGACATGCGCGTGCCCACCGATGTGCTCGACCTGCTCGCGAGCCGGATCCATGCGAACATCCGCGAGCTCGAAGGCGCGCTCAACCGCGTCGTCGCCTATGCGCAGCTGACGGGCGACACGATCGACCTCGATTTCGCCGTGGCGACATTGGGCGAGGTGCTTCGCGGCGCGCAGAAGCGCGTGACGATCGACGAGATCCAGAAGCTTGTGTCCGCGCATTTCGAGCTGAAGCCACTCGACCTGATTTCGGCGCGGCGCGCGCGCGCGGTCGCACGGCCGCGGCAGATCGCGATGTATCTCGCCAAGCGGCTGACGACGCGGTCGCTGCCCGAGATCGGCCGGCGGTTCGGCGGGCGCGATCACTCGACGGTGATCCATGCGGTTCGCAAGATCGAGGAACTGCGCGACCAGGACCGCGATATCGACGCGGCGGTGCGTGTGCTGATGCGCGAACTCGAGGGCTGAGGCCGGTCGCACCCGCCGCCGTCATCCTGACGAAGGTCAGGATGACGGCGGGGGCGTCAGGATGACGGGGGCATCACGATGACGGGAGGGTGCGCCGGCGCAGCGGGTGCGCGGCAGCCTAGACCTGCAGCCCCATCGCATCCTGCGTCCGCTTGAGCACCGGCGCCGCCAGCGCGCGCGCTTTTTCCGCACCGTCGCGCAGCACCGCGGTCACCGCGCTGCGATCGTCGAGCAGCCGCACCATCTCGTCACGAATCGGCCCGAGCTTGGCCACCGCCAGATCGGCCAGCGCGGGCTTGAACGCGCCAAAGCCCTTGCCGCCATATTCGCCCAGCACGCTCGCCACGTCGCTGTCCGCCAGCGCGGCATAGATCGTCAGCAGGTTGCGCGCCTCCGCGCGGTCGCCGAGTTCGTCGGCGGTCGCGGGCAGCAGGTCGGGATCGGTCTTGGCCTTGCGGAACTTGTCCGCGATCGTGTCGTCGCTGTCGATGAGCTTGACGACCGATTGCTCGGACGGGTTCGACTTCGACATCTTCGCCGACGCATCGCGCAACGACATGATCCGCGGCGCCGCCTTGCTGATCAGCGGCGCGGGGAGCGTGAACAGGTCGACGCCGTAATCGCCGTTGAACTTGGTCGCGATGTCGCGCGCGAGCTCGAGATGCTGCTTCTGGTCCTCGCCAACGGGCACATGCGTCGCGTTGTAGAGCAGCACGTCGGCCGCCATCAGCACCGGGTAATCGTAAAGTCCGACGCTCGCGCCTTCACGGTTCTTGCCCGCCTTGTCCTTGAACTGAGTCATGCGGTTCAGCCAGCCGACGCGCGCGACGGTGTTGAGCAGCCACGCCATCTCGCTGTGCGCGGGCACGCGCGCCTGGTTGAACAGGATCGACTTGGCCGGATCGATCCCCGCCGCGATCATCGTCGCGGCGACCTCGATCGTGTGCGACGACAGTTCGGCGGGTGCGATCCATTCGGTCGGCGCGTGCAGGTCGGCGATGAAGAACATCGACTCGCCGCCCTGCGCGACGACGTCGTCCTGCAGCGTCACCCACTGCTTCACCGCCCCTAGGTAATTGCCGAGATGGAGATTACCGGTGGGCTTGATGCCGGAGACGACGCGCATGGGAAAACCTATCTGGAACGACGCAGGAGCGTGGAAATGTCGCCCAGCCGGAACGCGCCGGTGAGCAGGGTGGCGATCGCATAGACGACGCCGCCGGTCGCGACCAGCACCAGCATCGCCCCCCAGCGCTCGGTTCCGGTCCCCGTGACGAATGGCTGAAACAGGTCGTTGAGGAAATACATCACGCCGCCCATGATCAGCGCCGCGACGAGCAGCCGCCACGTCCGCCTGATGAGGCGCGCATCGGGGGTGAAATGCCCTCGCCGGACCAGCGTGCGATAGAGCATCGCGACGTTGACCGTGCTCGCGATCGCGGTGGCGAGCGGCGGGCCCATATGGCCGAGCGGCTTGATGAAGGCGAGGTTGAGGACGAGGTTCACGACCATCGACATCGTCGCATAGCGCACCGGCGTCCGCGTGTCCGAGCGCGCATAATAGCCCGGCGTCAGCACCTTCACGAGGATGTACGACGGCAGCCCGATCGAGAAGGCGGCGAGCGCCTGCGCGGTCAGCACGCTGTCTTCGAGCGCGAATTTGCCGTGCTGGAACAGCGCGCCGACGATCGGCACGCCGCAGACGATCAGCGCCACCGTCGCGGGCAGCGTCAGGAACAGCGCGAGCTCCATGCCGCGATTCTGCGTCGCCATCGCCTCCGTCTCCTCGCCGCGACCGAGCTGGCGCGAGATGGTGGGGAGAAGCACGGTGCCGAGCCCGATGCCGATCAGCCCGAGCGGCAGCTGGTTCAGCCGGTCGGCGAAATAGATGTACGAGACCGATCCCGCGGGCAGCAGCGCCGCGGCGAGCGCGGTCGAGACGACGAGGTTGATCTGCACCGCGCCCGCACCCGCGGCGGCAGGCCAGATCAGCGCCATTAGCCGCTTCACGTCAGGATTGAGCTGTGGCCGCTTCAGCCGGAGCACGACACCTGATTTGCGGCAGGCCCAGATCAGCCAGAGAAGCTGGAGCGCGCCCGACACCGTCACCGCGATCGCCTGGTTGCGCGCGGTGAGCAGCGGCTGGTGCTCGTGGAACAGCAGCAGCGCTGCGATCAGCGTCGCGTTGAGCAGGATCGGCGCGGCGGCGTTGATCCAAAATTTGTGCAGCGAATTGAGGATGCCGCCGAGCAGCGAGACGAGGCTGATCAGCAGCAGATAGGGCAGGGTGATGCGAGAGAGGTGGACGACATAGGCGAACCGTTCCGCACTCGCGCCATTGAACCCGAAGGTCAGCAGCCAGGTGACGGGCCATGCGGCGATCTCGAGCAGCACCGTCATGCCGATCAGCACGGGCAGCAGTACCGACAGCGCGTCCTCGGCAAACCTGATGCCATCGGGCAGGCCGCGGCCGTCCTTGTCGCCGACCTTGCGGTTGAACATCGGGATGAACGCGGCCGAGAATGCACCCTCGGCGAAGAGCGCGCGGAACATGTTGGGCAGGCGAAACGCGATCAGGAACGCGTCGGAGGCGAACCCCGCGCCCACGAACCGCGCGAACAGCGAGTCGCGGACGAGCCCCAGGACCCGGCTGGCGAGCGTCAGCCCGCCAACCGATCCCAGCGCCTTGGCGAGGTTCATCCGATCAGCCCCCGATCTCCCGGATCAGGCCTGGCCGAAATCGCCGACGTTCGGCTGGATGCCCTGCTGCTCGGACTGCTGGACGTAGAGCTGCGCGAAATCGATCGGCTCGAGCAGCAGCGGCGGGAAGCCACCGTCGCGCACGGCGTCGGACAGCACGCGGCGTGCGAACGGGAAGAGCAGGCGCGGGGCCTCGCCCAGCAGGAAGGGCTGGACATGCTCGGCGGGGATGTTGCGAAGCCCGAACAGCCCCGCAAAGGACAGGTCGACGATGAACGCGACCTGCCCGTCGGTCTCGGCGCGGACGTCGATCTTGAGCACGACCTCGTGCACTTCGTCGCCGACCTGTGCCGCGCCGATGTTGAACTGCACGTCGATCGCGGGCGGCGTCTGGTTCTGATAGACTGCGGGGGCGTTCGGGTTCTCGAACGAGAGGTCCTTGACGTACTGCGAGATCAAGCCGGCTGCAGGCGCTTCGTCGGCACCATTGGCAAGCGGCTGATCTGCGATCGTCATGCCGTTCTGGTCGTCCATGATCTGCAAGTCCTTCATGCGAATGAAATTGGACCGAAGCGGAGGTGTCGCGCGTTCGTGTCTTGAGGCGGTGCGCGTAGCAGTGCCCGACGGGCGTTTCAACGGCTTCGGATTTTGCAGCGGGTTTGAATCGTAACGCCTTTGGCCTATGTTGGCCGGAAGATCGGAGGCCGTGTTGTTTTACGTTGTTCTTCTCGCGATGGTCGCAGGGTTTCTTGCGATGCGTCTCTATAGCGTGCTCGGGAAGCGAACCGGTCATGAGCAGCCCTTGCCCCGTGCGGCCGAGGAGCGTCCCGCGCAGGTGCCGATCGCGCGCACGGTCGATGCGACGCCCGAACAGCGGACGATCGCGAACCGCAACATCGAGCCGCGCGCGGAGCCCGCGCTGCGCTCGATCGTCGCCGGCGAGCCGGGGTTCGACGTCAACCAGTTCCTCGAGGGCGCGCAGGCGGCGTATCGCATGACGCTCGAGGCGTTCTGGAAGGGTGACGCGGAGACGCTGGCCACGCTGGCGAACGACGATGTCCGCGCGGCGTTCGTCGAGGCGATCGAAGCCCGCAAGGCGGCGGGTGAAACGCTCGACAATCGTCTCGTGACGATCGAGCGCGCGGTCATCGCGGATGCCGCGGTGTCGGGTCGCGACGCCAGCATCACGGTGCGGTTCGATGCGGATATCGCCGCGATCACGCGCAACGAGGCGGGCGAAGTCATTGCGGGCTCGCTTACCGACGCGGTCGAGACGCATGACGTGTGGACGTTTGCGCGGACGCTGAAGAGCAGCGATCCGAACTGGAAGCTGGCGGATACCGACGAGGCGTGATGCGCGTTCGGGGGGAATCGTCGGGGGACTGGCTCTTGCCGTCGCCCTGAGCGGGTGCGTGGGCGGCGTTGCGCCCCCCACTGATCGCCCGTCGGCCGGTCGTTCGCCGATCGCCGGAACCAGTGATCCGCGTGCCAAGCCTGGTCGGGTTCATCCGGTACGCGATGCGGGCAACAGCGAGAATATCCGCGGCATCCAGACCCCCGCGCGGATCGTCGGCGCAGTGCCTATTCTGCCCGTTCCGATTGCGGCGCCGTTCGCGCCGGCCGATCGTGCCGTCGCAGCGGGTGTCGTTGCAGGCCCCGACATTGCGAGCTTGCCGATCAGCGAGCTTCAGGCCGAAGCCGCACGCGTCGCGTTTCTGACAAGTTGTCCGGGATTGCAGCGTCGCACCGATCAGTCGGGGCTCACGCGCGGCGCGGACTGGCAACCCGCCTGCGCCGCCGCGGCGTCGGTTCCACGCGGTGGCGCGCGCACGTTTTTCACGCAGTGGTTCGAGGCGGTTCAGGTCGGCGACGGCAAGGCCTTCGCAACCGGCTATTACGAGCCCGAGATCGCCGGGTCGCTTGACCGGCGCGACGGCTATGCGCCCGTCTATGGCCGACCGCGCGACCTGATCGACGTCGATCTCGGCGCGTTTTCGACTTCGCTCAAGGGCAAGAAGATCCGCGGGCGCGTGTCGGGCAGCAATTTCATTCCCTATTACGATCGTACCGCGATCGAGCAGGGTGCGCTGACCGACAGTGCGCCGATCCTCGCCTGGGCAAAGGATCCGGTCGAGCTGTTCTTCCTGCAGATCCAGGGGTCGGGACGCCTCCGTCTGCCCGACGGGTCGATCCTGCGGATCGGTTACGACACGCAGAACGGACGCGATTATACCGGGATCGGCGCGCTGATGAAATCGCGCGGACTGCTCCAGCCGGGGCAGACATCGATGCAGGGGATCGTCGGCTGGCTCCACGATCATCCGGTCGAGGGGCAGGCGATCATGCGCGAGAACAAGAGTTTCGTCTTCTTCCGCGAACTCGACGGTCCGCCGCAGGGGGCGATGGGGTATGCCGTGACGGGGCAGGTCAGCGCGGCGGCGGACGTCAAGTTCGTGCCGCTCGGCGCGCCGGTCGTGTTGTCGCTCGACCGGCAGGATGCGACCGGGCTGTGGATCGCGCAGGACACCGGCGGCGCGATCAAAGGCAGCAACCGCTTCGACACCTTTGGGGCGCAGGCGCCGCGGCGGAGGCGACCGCGGGCGGGATGGCGGGGCGTGGTACCGCGTTCCTGCTGCTGCCGATCGGTACGGTGGCGCGGCTCAACGCCGGAACAGCGAATGGAGCGCGCTATGACGGGTCGGCCGCTCAACGCTGACGAGGCGCAGCTCTGGGCGCGCGTGATGGCGACCGTGCGCCCGATCCGCGCGGTGCCGCTGCGCTCGGCCGTGCTTGCGCCACCCGCGCCCGCTGCCGCACCCGCGAGCGGGCCGGCACGCAAGGTGAAACCGACCAAGGGCATTCGCATGCCAACCCAGCCCGCGGCCGTGGTTCCCGGTCCGGCCAAGGCCGCGCCGCGGGGTCTCGCTCCGGCGAACACGCTCGACGGCGGATGGGACAAGCGGTTGCTGCGCGGCGCGGTCAGTCCCGACAGTTCGATCGATCTTCACGGCCATACGCTGTCGTCGGCGCATGCGATCCTCGATACCGGGCTGGCGCGTGCGATCGCGCGCGGAGACCGCGTGCTGCTGCTGGTGACGGGCAAGCCGCCGCGCCCCGAGAGTGAACGACCGCACGCGCGCGGCGCGATCCGTGCCGCGGTGATCGACTGGCTGTCGATCTCGCGCCATGCGGGCGGTATCGTCGCGGTCCGCGGCGCGCATCCCCGCCACGGCGGCGCGGGCGCGCTCTACATCATCCTGCGCCGCAGCCGCGAAGCGCTCGCCTGAAGACCCTGCCGCGGTCGCCTGCCCGGGCGGGCTCGCTCTCAATCCATCCCGGCGCGGTCGATACCGGCTGACGCCGTGGCAGACGATCGCGCGATCCATCGACCGGCGGGGGCCGGTGGCGCCATGTGCAATAACTCGACAAACCGGTTCTTGGTGATACTGAAACGGGAATGACTTCGATAAATCCGCTATTCGGGAACCAGCCAACTTCCTAATTACGTTTCGTTAATCACGGCCTGCCAAATCGAAGTTCAACCACGGTTGCTGAACAGATGTTTGCCGACAGCAGCGATTGGGCGGAGAATGGCAGTGACTTTATTGGTGTCTGGCGTTGCAACCGGTCCGGGTTCTATTAAGAACCGGATCATCACTATGGTTCGTGGCCGCATTTTGGCACAGACGTCGAGACGACTGGGTCTGGCGATGTGTTCTGTCGCCCCCGTCCTCCTGGCCTCGCCGGCCTTGGCGTCGACGCAGGGCACGCTGGGCGCGACGTCGACGGGCAGCGTGCAGATCACGGTCTCCGTTCCAAGCCGCGTGCAGATCACCGGGCTTACCGACATCACACTCGCCAATGTCGACCCTGGTGCCGAAGCCCGGAAGCCGCAGGATACGTGCGTATGGAGCAATACCGCGACCAAGGGCTATACGATCACCGCGACTGGCAGCGGCACCGGGGGCGTTCACGCTGGCGTCGGGCTCGCTGACGCCTGTCACCTATGCGGTGGCGTGGAGCCAGCAATCGGGTCAGACGACGGGCACCGCGCTCGTCCCCGCAACCGCGTCGGCGGGCTTCGTGTCGACCGCGGTCCTGCCCGGTTGCGCGACGGCACCAACGACGACGTCGTCGCTCGTCGTGTCGATCGCGCCGGCCCAGCTCCAGACGATGGCATCGCTGACCAGCTATACCGGTACGCTGACGCTGCTCGTCAACCCGCTCTGACCGGCTGAGCGGCGCGCAGCGCGATGCGGGTTCTGCCGACGCTGCTGACCGGGATCGCGCTCGCGCTGTCGCCCTGCCTGCTTCAGCGCGCATGGGCGCAGCAGGTGCAGATCACGCGGCTCGCCGACTTCAGCTTCGGCGTGCTGGCGACGACCGCGGGTGACGTGACGCAGAGCAGGAACGTCTGCGTCTCCGCCACATCGCTCGGGGGCGGCTACAGCATCCGCGCGATCGGCAGCGGCGGCGGTGGGGCCTTCACGCTCGCAGGGGCCGGCGCGCCGATGGCGTATGACGTGCAATGGGCGGCGCGTCCGAATCAGTCGAATGGCCTCGCCCTCCAGCCCGGCGCCACGCGGGGCGGTCTCGTCTCGACGGCATTGGGGCTCAATCTCGGGTGCGTGCTCGGTAACGACTCGGCAAGCCTGATCATCGCGCTCCGCGCAGCCGATCTCAGCGCGGCGACTGCCGGTGCGTATACGGGTACGCTGACGTTGCTCGTCGCTGCAGAATAGCGGCGGATCGGCGATGTATGGATCCGGATTCCGGCTCGACCGGCTGGCGGTGCCGCTGCTGCTTGCCGGCACGATCGCGCCGATCGTTGCCCACGCGCAGGACAGCACCGGCAAGACGGGCGTCGTCGTCGGTCAGCCCGCGGGCTTCGATCAGCTCGCGAGCGTTCAGCAGGCGGTGGTCGACGTGCAGATCGGCGGCCGGATCGTCGGACAGGCGCAGATCATCCACGGGGCCGGGCGATTGACCTTCGTCGATGTCGATGCGGTGATCGCGTTGATCCCGGACCTGCGCGATCCCGCCGCGATCCGCGCCGTCCTGGGCGCGCCCGAGCTCGATGCGCATGCCGAGCTCGTCTGTGCGGCCGACGCGGTCCCGGCGGCGTGCGCCACGCTGCAACCGGCCGTCGCGGGCGTGGTCTTCGACGAGGCGCGGTTCCGCGTCGATATCGTCGTCAATCCGTTAGCCCTGTCCGTCCATGCCGCTGCCGAGCGCCACTATCTGCGGCCGCCTTCCGACGGGCTGTCGCTGGTCGATCAGTTTGGCGGGACGATCGCGGGGAGCGGCGGTACTGCAGAGATCGCGCTGAACAATCGAGCGATCTTCGGCTACCGCAACGCGCGGCTGCGCAACGAGCTGTTCTATTCGTCGCGCTTCGGTCTGGTCGTCGATACGCTTGCGGCAGAACTCGACAAACCCGGCGTCCGCTATGCTGCCGGGGCGCTATGGGCGCCGGGTATCGATCTCACCGGCCGCCGCAAGATCGTCGGTGCAGGTGTGCAGAGCCAGCAGGATACGCGGCTCGACCGCATGCTGATCGCGGGAAGTCCGCTGGTCGTGTCGCTCGCAGTACGCTCGCGCGTCGATATCCTGCGCGAGGGGCGGCTGGTGTCGTCGCGGACCTATGATGCGGGGAACCACGCGCTCGACAGCGCCAGCCTGCCCGACGGCGCGTATGAGGTGATCCTGCAGAATCCAGGAAGCGGGCGGCGCTGTTCGCGACGAGCGGCGTTTCTTTACCAAGGACGCCGCGATCGCGGCGGTCGGCGAGCCGATCTTCTTCGCCTATGCGGGGCTGCTCGCGAACGACCGCCGGGGGACGCCGGTCGCGGTGTCGCAGACGCCGTTCTACGAGGCGGGCGTGGCGCGCCGTCTGTCCCCGCATGTCGCGGTCGATGCCACGCTGCTGGGGACCGACCGGACCGCGATGCTCGAGCTGGGCGGCTATTGGCTGGGCGAACGCGCGCAGATCCGGGGTGCGGCGCTTGCCTCGGTCCGCGGCGATGCGGGTCTATTCGCCCAGATTTCCTCGCCGGGATCCGCGAGATTGAACTACACCCTCGACGCGCGCCGCGTGTGGAGCCGGGGCGACCGGCCGCTGATTCCGCTCGGTGACCTGTCGCGCGGCTATGATGTCGGCACGATCGACAGCGTCCGCGGGCTTGGCGCGGGATCGTTCGTCCAGGTCTACGGCACGCTCAGCTATACGCTGCGCCCCGGGCAGATCGGCGTCACCGGCTTCTACCGCGACGACGCCCGCGCCAGTCGAAGCTACGGGATCGGCCCCACGCTCTACATGCCGCTCCTTGAGCGCGGGGGACTGCAGGTCAGCCTGCGCGGCGACATGACATTGTCCAACCGCGGCCGTTCGGCGTTTTTCGGGCTCAGTCTCCAACGTCTGCGCGGGGCGTCGTCGACCTATGCCAATGCCGGCATACGCACGATATCGGGCGCGGGGGCGGCGCGCGCGATGGCGGCGGTTCGCGTCTCGGTGGCGGGACCGCGCTGGTCGGCGGAATCGGCGGTGCATGGCAGCGGGATGGCGTACTCGGCGGTAACGTCGCGCTGTCGGGTGGGCTCGAGCGCGAGGTCTATGGTGCGCTGGCGCGGGGGCATGCGGATCTTCGAACGCGCGCAGCGACGGTGTCCGCCGATCTCGCGCAGCCGGTCGGCGGGCGCAACGGCGCCACGCAATATGCGCTCGGCTTCCAGACGACGGCGGCCGTCAGCGGGCAGGGTCTCGCATTCGAAGGGCGCGAGCGGAGCGACAGCGTGATCCTCGTCGGGGTCGAGGGTGCCGGCCTCGATCCGAGTGCGACGTTCGAGCTGTTGATCGACGGCACGGTGCGGGGCGTCGTTCGCGCGGGGCGCACCGCGTCGGTGCTGGTGCCGGCCTATCGCCGCTATGCGGTGCGGATCCGGTCGACGGGCGCCGATCTGGTCCATGTCGACGGCGGCGCGCGCGACGTCAGCGTGTATCCCGGCACCGTCGCGCGCGCGTCTTGGACGGCGTACCCCGTCGTCGCGATGTTCGGTCGGATCGTCCATGCTGACGGTACGCCGATGGCGAACGCCGCGGTCCATGCGGGCGACGCGATCGGCACGACCGACGACAAGGGCTATTTCCAGATCGAGGCCGGCGTGCGGACAACGCTCAAGGTCCAGACCGCGGATGGCGGGCAATGCCGCCTGCCGGTCGCGGCGGCCCCGGGCGCGGAGGGCTATGCGGCGATCGGCACGCTGGTCTGCGTGCGCGCATTTTCATCGAGGCAGATGGCGGATTCGACGCCGTGACGAAGGAGGACGGGCATATGATGCGATGGATTGCGGCGCTGGCGTTCGCGACGCTGTTGGGGGCGACGCCGGCACGGGCGGACCTCGTGCTGAGCCAGGTCGTCGTCGATCTCGCGGCCAGCGGCCCGCCACGCGCCGATATCGAGGCGTGGAACACGGGGGCCGAGCGGATGTACGTTGTCGCCGAGCCGGCCGAGATCGTCGATCCCGGCACGCCGCGCGAACGCCGCGTTGCCAGCGTCGATCCTGCAGCGAGCGGCCTGCTGGTCACGCCGCAGAAGCTGATCCTAGAGCCCGGCGAGCGGCGGCTGCTGCGTATCGCGGTGATCGGTGCGCGGCGCGCGCGCGACCGGATCTACCGCGTCACCGTCAAGCCGGTCGCGGGCGAGATTTCCGCGGCGGGATCGGCGCTGAAGCTGCTCGTCGGCTATGACATGCTCGTGATCGTCCGCCCGCCGGTGCTCGCCGGCACGATCACCGCCACCCGCGCCGCAACCGCGCTCGTGCTGGCGAACACCGGCAGCACCAATGTCGAACTCTACGAAGGGCGCCAGTGCGATGCGGCGGGCAAGGATTGCCGCACGCTCCCGCCACGCCGCCTGTATGCGGGTGCGGACTGGACGCAGACGATCGATCCGGACCGCCCCGTCGACTACCGGGTCAAGACGGGGACCTCGGTCGAAACCCGCCGCTTTTGAGCGCCTTGTTTGGTTAACGTCCCGGCCCGACCGAGTCCGCACGGCGTTCGCGGGTCCGCCGATCGGCGCCCGGTCGGCGAGCGTTTCCCGCCGCAGGATCTGCACGTCTCGACTAATATCGATTGTCAGTCCGACAGACCCCGCGCTGGGTGCGCAAATCCATCTTGGAGGTTCAAGCTATGCGTACAAGTTTCCCTAAATATTCGGCAGTTGCGATGATCTTGGTCGGATCGGTCGGGCTCGGCGGATGCGCCACCAAGGGCTTCGTCAGGGAGCAGATCGCGACCGTGAACACGCGGATCGACGGGATGGACGGCCGCCTTCGGACCGTCGAGGGAACGTCGGGTCAGGCGCTCACGCAGGCGCAGGCGGCCGCCGGTCAGGCGCAGCAGAACGCGCAGCGCATCGATCAGATCAACGGCCGCGTCGATGGCCTCGACCAGCAGATGCAGCAGCAACAGCAGCGTCAGCAGCGCCGGCCCCGCGGCTAAGACCCGGCCCCGTACGCGTGTTCCGGACGACGGCGACAGCGCCTTTCCATGACGCCCGCCGTCTCGGCATCGCCGCCAGCGCCGTTCTCGCGCTGCTGGCGGCGCAGCCCGTGACCGCTGCGCCGGCACCGGCGAAGGGTGTCGAGCGGCGGGCGCGCAAGGCGGTGCCCAAACCGCGTGCGGAACCGCTTGCCATCGAGCAGGCGGCGCTGGCGGACGCTCCCATGCCCTCGGAGGCGACCAATCGTCTCGTCGCCTGGGTCGCCGCCGCGAAGGACAATCGCGGCATGCCCTATATCGTGATCGACAAGCAGAATGCGTTGCTTCTGCTGTTCGGTGGCGATGGGAAGGCGCTGGGGCAGGCGCCCGTGCTGCTCGGTGTCGGCATCGGCGACGATTCGTCGCCCGGCGTCGGCGCGAAGAGCCTTGCGGAGATCGGCCCGGCCGAACGGACAACGCCGGCAGGGCGCTTCATCGCCAAGTTCGGTCGCGCGTTCGGCAATCAGCGCGTGCTGTGGGTCGATTACGCCAACTCGGTCGCGCTGCATGCGGTGATCACGACGAACAAGAAAGAGCGCCGGGTCGCGCGGCTACTGTCGCCGACGCCCGACGACAACCGCGTCACCTTCGGCTGCATCAACGTCGGTACCAGTTTCTATACCAAGACGCTCCGCCCGCTGTTTCAGAAAAAGGGCGGGATCGTATACGTCCTTCCCGACTCGCGGCCGGTCGACGAGGTGTTTCCCCGCCTGCGGCTGCTGCCGTACATACCCCCGGCCGGCCCGCTCGCCAAAGCGCCGGTCGAGGCGGATCGACGGGTGGGTTCGGAAGGACGATCATGATCCTGTTGACGCTGGCCGCGCTGCTCATGGCCGACCCGCCCGCGCGGAGCACCCCGTCGCCCGGCGATGCGGTGGTCGTCAGTGCGCTCACCACCGAACAGCTCGTCGCGCAGTGCCGGGGCAAGGACGCCGATCCGACGCCCGATTTCTGCACGGGCTACATCCTCGGTGCATTCGACACGCTGTCGCGGTCCCGCCAGATCTGCCCGTCATCGACGCGCGCCACGACGGTCAAGGTTCTCGCGACCGTCCGCAAATATCTGCGCACGCGCGGGAAGACCGCGACCGGCGCACCCGCGTTCGTCGTCCGCGACGCGCTGCAGCGCGCATATCCCTGCAAACGCAAGTAACCGGGTGCGCGGCGCGGCGCCGACGTCACGCCACTAGTCGCTGATCGTCCAGCCCTGCTCGACATTGCGCCCGCGGATGCCGCGCTGCGCTGCCAGCTTTTCGGCATAGCTCGGGCCATTTGGCGTCGCCGCGCTCGCCGCGCGCTGGGCTATCGCGGGCAAGCGGCGTTCAGGTGCGGGCAGGGGGCGTGACTGGGCGACCGGCTCGGCTAAAGGCTGCGCTACCGGCCCTGCCACGGGACGCGCCACGGGCGAGGCTGCCGCGTCGTTCGCAGCGTCCGCGGGCGAAGCGGGGACAGGCGTTGCGATCATGGTCGCGAGGCTTGCGGGCCAGCTGATACGCAGTCGCACCGATTGGCGTCGCGGGCTGCCCTTCGCGGATGTCGAGGTATAGCGGGCCTTGTCGATCGCGATCGCGCACGCCCTTACATCGAGCCGCGGCACGCCGCTGGATTCCACGACGCTGCACTGGTCGACCTTGCCCGTCGGATCGACGCCCAGTTGCAACAGTGTGTACGGCGGACCCGCTGCGGGTGCACGGGGCTTGAAGAAATTCGCCAGCGATCTGCAAAACGTCGGTTTGAAGTCCACCAGCCGCCCCCTGCGATCCCGGATCCTGCACGGGGCCGGCGGCGAGACCGGGGCGGCAGCGCTGGACGCGTCCGCACCGATCGGCTGTTGCGGCGGCGGCGACGGGATGGCGGCGGGAGCGGCCTGCACGAGCAGCATGGCGAGGTGAAGCATCGCTCACGGATGCATTAGCGGGCTTAACATCCGGTTTCCGGCGCCAGGTTGCGGGCGACCGCAGTCTCGCGCTGCTGGGCAGGTCCGCCCAGTTGCCGTCACCCCGGCGGAAGCGGACATCGGTCCAGCTCGTCTGGGCGTCCGTGCCCGGATGTTCGAAGACTCCTACACGGCTTGGAGGGACCAAGAGCCAGTGCGGCATGGTTTGATAGTCAGCGCCGAGGTCCGAAGCTCCGCGAGCTTGTAAGCGAGCGCTACGAGACGGGCCCGAGCAAAGCGCTAACATGGCCGGGATCGATCATGAGGGTGACCCAGGAGACCCACTTCGCATCAACCCGTGAAACCCTTTGGCGGCTCCGCTATGATGATCCTGTTGCCATCCTGATCAGAAATTTCGGCTATCGCGCCAAAACCACCCCGGCTGATCGGGTCGATATCGACGCCGAGATCGGCAAGCCTGTCTCTTTCCCACTCAATGTCGGGGGTCACGATCGTAAGTACGGACTGTCCGGCCTTATCGGCGTCGAGGATCAATTGGATACCGGCCGTGCCGATGTTCCGCCACTGCGTCAGCGTGGGCATCGGATGGTCGTCAGCGGGTCGGGCGAGTAGCGCGGTATACCAATCCTCAGCGCGCGCCATGTCCGTTACACATGCCACCGCGTACAAGCCCTGGATCTTCATCAGAAATCTCCGATCGGCCGCTTCAAGACGTGGGTTCCAAGCGGTGAACTATAAAGTTGCCGATGCGGCTCGCCACCAGGTAGACTACGTAAATCGCGCACGTGATACTATGCTCTGTCGGGTTAGACACCGACTGGCTCAGGTCCGATCCTGGTCCGAAAGTCATCGAAACAGGTCGATGCCCGCGATCGCCAGATGGGTTTTGGGCGCTGCAAGACCGATGAACGTCATTCGCACATAGACCGCGTCCGCCTTGGTGCCGAACAGGATGCGCTGCGGCGAGAGCGCGTTGGCGATGTTCGAGAATTCGTCCGACGCCGCCTTGCTCCAGCTTCTGCCGTCGAGGCTGGTCTCCACGACAAAGCGTTTGGGGGGCGCGCTGTCGGTGTTGACCGCGCGCGAGGGCGTGAGGATGAAGCCCCCCAACGGCTGTCGCCTGGCGAGCTTGAGCGTCACCGTCGCCGATCCCGCGGCGGCGACCGGAACCTGCCAGACGCTGCCCGGATCATTGTCGATCAGCGCGCCCGCGCCGGACCCGCTCGCGGACACGACCGAGAGGTCCGATGAGGGCAGCACGTCGCGCGCACGGGCGGCGGGCAGTTGCACGGCGACGGGCGCGACCTGTCGGAACAGCGCGACTTCGCTGATCGCCGGGCAGGCCTGCGCCGCGACGATCCGCAGCCGCAACCGTCGCGCGACGACCGGCGTCGGCAGGCGGACGACACGTTGCGCCGCGATGCATTCGCCGCGGGCCACTTCCGTCCATCCCGCGCCATGGTCGATGTCGATCGCAAACCGGTCCACGCGCACGCCGAGCGGCAGGAATTCGCGGATACGGACGAGATCGAAGCTGGTGCCGGGCGGCAGGTCGAGCACGAGGCTTGGCGTATGGATGGAATCGGGCGTCGACCAATAGCGCGCGGGATCGCGGTCGAGCACGTTGGCCGCGGCAAAGCCCGGCCCGCGGACATGGTCGGCCGATGCGATCGCACCCTGGGCGCGATCCTTCGCGAACGTGGCGCGCTGCGCGTCGCCGAACGCGTGCAGCACCGCGACGTCGGGGTCGGCGAGGCGACCGCGCCGGTCGGGCGGCAGGTTGAGGATCAGATTGGTCCCGCGCGCGACCGATTCGTCGAACAGTTTCAGCATCCGCTGGGGATCCTTCACCTTCGAGTCTTCGTCGGCGTGATAGAACCAGCCCGGCCGGATCGAAGTGTTGGTCTCGGCGGGCCACCACAAGGGGCCGCCGCGCAAGCCCGCGTTGCCCTCGGCCTGGCTTGGCTTGTGATCGGCCATGGTCGGCCAGCACGGATCGCCCGCGACCCCGTCCTCGTTGCCGACCCAGCGCAGGTCGGCGCCGAGCGGCTCGAACGTGCACGCCATCGGCTGATGCTGGTGGACCAATGCGAAGATCGAGGGCCAGTTATAATAGGTTTCGGAATCGATCTTCCGCGTCTCGCGTGCGCCGCCATAATAGCCGTCGCCGCCATTGGCGCCGTCGAACCAGAATTCGAACAGCGTACCGTAGCGCGTGCAGAGCTCGACGATCTGCTTGCGGTAATACTCAAGATAGGCGGGGCGGCCATAGTCCGCGTGGTTGCGATCCCATGGCGACAGGTAGATCCCGAAATCCATGCCGGCGCGGCGCGCCGCCTGTTCGAACTCGCGGACGATATCGCCCTTGCCGTCGCGGAACGGGCTGTTGCGCACGCAATGCTCGGTCAGCATCGTCGGCCACAGGCAGAAGCCGTCGTGATGCTTGGCGGTCAGGACGATACCGCGCAGGCCGCCCGCCTTGGCCGCGCCGACGATCTGATCCGCCGAGAAGTCGGTCGGCGCGAACAATTTGGGGTCCTCGTCGCCATAGCCCCATTCGCGATCGGTGAAGGTGTTGATCGAGAAGTGAACGAACGCATATTGCTCGCGCGCATGCCAGGCGAGCTGGCGCGGGGAGGGGTTGCGCCCCAGGGTGCTGGTGCGGCCCCCGACGCGGGTTTGCGCGCCCAGCCGCTCGACGTGCCGATCGAGGCCAAGCCCGATGCGAGCCCCGAGGCCAGCATCTTGCGGCGGGTGATGATCGACATGGCGGCTCCCTGAAAACTCTTGGGTCATGCGGCGTCGGAGCGCTTGCGAAGCGCGATGCGGTAGGGGCGGCCCGGTGTGGTCGCGAACGTCATCGTATGCGGGGTCCGTGCGAACCGGACCGCCTTGCCGCGCTGCGATACCGTCACCGCTTCGAACCCCGGCGGCGTCCGCACCGTCAGGCGCTCGCCCCCGGCGGTCACGGTCGCGTCGACATGCCGGTCGCTCCAGGCGATCGCGACTTCGTGACCGCCGCGCGCGCGCAAACCGGCAACGCGCCCCGAGGTCCATTGCGGCGGCAGCGCAGGCAGCAACGCGATCTCCGTCTCGCGGCTTTGCAGCAGCATCTCGGCGATCGCGGCGGTGATGCCCAGATTGCCGTCGATCTGGAATACCGGGCGCGGTTGCGCGGGGTGGGTGTCGAGCAGATTGGCCGCCACGCTGTTGGCGATGAACGCGGAGAGCGAGCGTCCGGCCTGCGCGCCGTCGCCGAGTCTGGCCCAGACCGCGGTCGCCCAGGCGCGGCTCCACCCGGTGCTGGCGCCGCCATGCGCCTCGCGCCGCGCCATTGACGCACGCGCGGCCTGCGCGAGCCGCGGTGTCCGGACCGGGTCGATCGCATCGCCGGGATAGAGCGGATACAGATGCGAGATGTGGCGATGCCCCGGATCCTGCTCGGCAAAGTCGCTCGACCATTCCTGCAGCTGGCCGTAGCGGCCGACGCGGTACGGTTCGAGCTGCTTAAGCAATCCCACGAGGCGGGCGCTCAGCCCGTCGACGTCGCCGATCACGCGTATCGCCGCGATGCAGTTGGTGAACAGTTCGCGGATCAGCGCGAGGTCCATCGTGCAGCCGGCCGAGATCGCCGCCGCCTTGCCGGATTTTGTCATGAACAGGTTCTCGGGCGAGATCGACGGGGCGGTGGTCAGATGGCCGCTGCGGGGATCGCGGACGAGCCAGGCCGCACAGAACTCGGCACAGCTGCGCATCAACGGGAAGCCGCGCGCCTCGAGGAACGCGCGGTCGCCGCCAAAGCGGTAATGCTCCCAGACATGCTGGACCAGCCACGGCCCCGCCATCGGCCAGTTCGCCCAATTGGGATCGCCGACGCCCGCACCGACCGGATGGCTCATCGCCCATAGGTCGCTGTTGTGATGCACGCACCAGCCCGGCATGCCGTAAAGCGACCGGGCGGTCTGCGCGCCGGTGGCCGCGAGCCGCTCGATATGGTCGATCAGCGGCAGATGGCAGTCGGCGAGATTGCAACTCTCCGCCGACCAGTAGTTCATCTGGAGATTGATGTTGGTGGTGTAGTTCGCGCTCCAGGGCGGGCGCAGTTCGGTATTCCACACGCCCTGGAGATTGGCGGGCATCGTGTGCTGACGCGAACTGGCGATCATCAGGTAGCGGCCGAGCTGGAACAGGCGCTCCGCGCGCGGCGTATCGCGGTCACCCGCCGCACCGTGAAGCGCGAGATCGGCGCGACGGTAAAGCGCCTGGTGATCTGCGACGTGACGGTCGAGCAGCGCGGTGTAGCCATGCCGCGTGCCCGTCGCGAGGATGCGCTCCGCCGACGCGCGCACGGCCGCCGCGGGCGTGTCCGGCATCAGATCGAAGCGGCGGAATCCGGTGGCGGCGGCGATCCGGACGGTCGCCGATGAGGCGCCGCGGATGCGCAGCGCACCGTCCGACGCGGTGACCGCGCCGCCATCGGTCTCGACCGACAGGAGCGTCGCGAACGCCATCCCCCGGCCCGGCGTGTCCGAATAGCGCACGGGGTCGGCGACGTCGCGGTAATTGGGTTCGCACAACGTCGGCGCCTTGCCGACCAGTGCGATCCGGTTGTTGCCGGCATTTGCGGTGGCGGTCGCCGTCGCGCGCAGTTTGCTGGTCAGCTTGAGGCGGCAATCGATCATCCCGCGCCGGTCCGCGGTCAGGCGCAGGACGATCACCGAGTCGGGATGCGAGACGAACAATTCGCGGTGATAGGTCGCGTCGCCACAGCGATAGCCGACCGTTGCGACCGCGCGATCGAGGTCGAGCACACGCCGATACGCCTGCGGGGCTTCGGTATGATCCATCTCGAGCTCGAGATCCGCCATCGGCGCGTAGCTGGCGCTGAACGGCCCCTGTAGCGCCGCGCTGCGCCGATCGGCGTTCACCGGATCGCCCGCAAAGACGGACTGACGGACCGCCGTCAGTGCATCCCGGCCGTCGAGATCGGCGGTGTCTGCGGGCTGTCCGCTCCACAGCGTGTCGTGATTGAGCGACATCACGTCGCGCGCGATCCCGCCGCCCATCATCGCCCCCAGCTGGCCGTTAGCGACCGGATGGCCGAGCAACCACTCGGTGGCCGGCTGATCGGCGGTGATCCGGTGGCGTGCGTCCGTCCCCGGCTCGGCAGCGGCATCGCCCATTCCTGCGAGCAGGCCGGCAAGCACCGACCCCGTACCCCCGGCCAGGACCGCGCGGCGCGATACGTGGCCGGACGCGGGGGACCTGGTTCCCAGCTCAGAAATCGACCGTCGCCCCGATGTTGATCGACCGACCCAGCGCGTCATAGACCGAAGGCGAGGTGTTGACGCGTTCGGCGGCCTCGAGCGGCGGGCTGGGGCGGACCGGCGCCGCGCGGTTCAGCACGTTGTTCACCACCAGCCGCAACGTCAGCGCGCGCGATACCGTTACGCTGCCGCTGAGATCGAAGACGTCGTAGGCGGGCAGGTATTTATATTCGGCCGGCACGGTCGGATCGTCCTCGCCGAAGATCGGGTTGCCAGCGAGGCGCGAGTTCTTCAGCCCCGAATTGTGGCGCCAATTGACCGAGACCAGTCCTTGCGTCTGCGCGGACTCGGGCGAACTCAGCGTGAACCGGAAATTGTGCTGATAGCGGCGATAGCCCTGCCCCGCATAGGGGCCGAACAGACCGACAACATTATAGTCGGTATCGGGGAGCCCGAGATCGCCCCCTTCGCGGTCTGCAGCGTCGCGACATAGCTTGTCGAGAACCGCGCCCAGCTGCCCATCCGCGTGTCGTAATTGGCAGAGAAATTGAAGCCGCGCGCGTTGGTCCGGCCGAGGTTGCTGTATCCCTGGTTGATATAGCCCGTCGCGGCACCGGCATCGCTGAACAGCGTCCCGTCGGCGTTGCGCTGCAGTTGGCTGCAGAAGAAGTCATAGCCGGTGTTGGCGCAGGTCTGCAGGAAGTCGATCGCCCGGTAATAGCCGATGCCGTTCTGGATCTCGATGCTGTAATAATCGGCGGTGGCGGAGAAACCGCGCAGCATCCGCGGCGTGAGGACGAGGCCGTAGGTATAGGTATGCGCCACCTCGGGCGTCACCAGCCCCTCCGAGCCGTTGCGCACGGTGCATAGGAAATCCGGACATTGCTGGATCGCGCCATATTGCGCCGCGGTGACACCGGTGCTTGCACAGATCTCCCGGCTCGCGACCGGGCTGGTTCCGGCGCACGGGTCGCCCAGCGTGTTCGTGTCGAGCGTGCCGTAGCTGGTATTGGCGTTCGACGAGAGCTCGTAGATGCTCGGTGCGCGCGTCGCCTTGTTGTAGCTCGCGCGGAACAGGATGTCCTCGACCGGTCGCCAGCTGCCGTCGATCTTGTAGGTCGACCGGATGTTCTCGACGCCCGAATATTCCGACCCGCGGATTGCCGCGCCGATGCTGAGGTCGCGGATGAACGGCTTGTCGCTGACCAGCGGCACGTTGACCTCTCCGTAAAGATCCACGGCATCGTTCGACAGCGTCGACGGTGTCGCGCCGAACGCGGCCTGATACGCGGCATCGGGGCGCGAGCGATAGGTGTTCGCGCGATATTCGCCACCCAGGGCGATGTTGATGCCCTTGCTCGAGAACGGACTTTTCAGCCCATAGTCGCCAAGGTCGCCGGAAAGGTTCGCGTTTCCGACCCATTGTTCATAGCGCTCGCGGAACACGCCGCCGCCCTGCGCAAACGACAGATACTCGACCGCGGCGGCGCTGGGGGCATTGGTCGAGAAGATGTCGAGCGGGACGCACCTGGGGTCGGTACCGTTGACCGCCGCGACGCAGGTCGCCGTGCCGTTGACGTCGACGACCTGCAGTGCATTGGCGACCTTGGTGGGATCGATCCGGCCGGTCTGCTGCTGCCGGTACAAGGTGGTCGAATAGACCCCGCCGACGTCGTAATGCCAGGCGCTGCCGAGATCGCCGCGAACGCCCGCCACCGCGCGATAGATCTCGTTCGACGAGCGGGTCGTCTGGGGTTCGGTGAAGCGATAGCGAACGTCGGTCCGGACGCTCGTGCCCGTCCCGGCCGCCGATCCGCACAGTGCCGCCGCCTGTTGTCCTGACAGCAGCGGGTTGTTGCAGTTGATGTCATACGGCGTCGAGCCGGGCTGGATCGTCGCGGGATCCGACTGGCTCTGCGATTCCGATCGCAGATACAGGCCGTTCGCATAGAGCTGGATCGCGGGCGACACCTCGTAATTGAGGAACGCCGCGCCGTTGTAGCGCGTGTTCTCGCGCTGGAAGAAGAAGCTTTCGTTGTAATTATAGCCGTTCGTGCCCGTGAACGGGACGAATTCGCGGCCACCCCCGGCCGCATTGGTAAGGATGCTGCCATTCTGTGCGGGCCCTGACAGCGCCTGAAAATAGCCCGCCGAGGTCGCGGACGACGGCGAGGCGCAGACCACCGACTGGCCCGACAGCGTGATCGGGCAGACCGAGAACGACCGCGACGATGCCAGCACGGGCTCGACCTGGCTGTATGCGCCGAAGATCGAGATATTGCCGCGACCGCCGGCGAAGTTCTTGCCCATGCTGATGTTTGCGTCGAACCGGCCGCCATCGTTGGTCATGCCACTTGGCACCGCAAACCCTGCATTGCGCGCGGCCTGCGCTGCGATGTTGTCGCGGTTGTCGGCATTGTAGAAGCCGTAATTGACGTTCGCGTTGACGCCTTCGAAGTCCTTGCGGAGGATGAAGTTCACCACCCCGCCGATCGCGTCCGACCCGTAGACCGCGGACGCCCCGCCGGTCAGCAGGTCGACCCGCTCGATCAACCCGACCGGCACGACCGAGGCGTCGATGCCCTCGGTGACGCCGATCCGCTGGCCGTCGATCAGCGTGAGCGTCCGGTTGGTGCCGAGCCCGTGGAAATCGAATTGCTGTCGCCCGTTGCCGTTGGACAAATTGGTATCGCTGTTCTTGATCGCGGGCACGCGGTTCAGCACCTCCTGGACGCTGAACGCCGCCTGCAGCTTGATGTCGGCCTGCGTGACGCTGGTCACCGGCGCGGTTTCGACGAGGTTCTTCGAGCGGATGCGCGATCCCGTCACGACGATGTCGCCGCCGGGGGTGGCGTCGGGGCCGCATCGTCCGTCGTTGCCGAGGCGTCGCCGGTCGCGCCCGCTGTACGCTCCTGACCGCCCGCGGTCTGTTGCCCGGGGCCGCCATCGAAACCCGCGTGAGCGCGGCCGCGCGCGTGATGACATAGACGCCCTGGCCGGTCCGCGACATCGTCAGACCGCTGCCCTGGAGCAACCGGCCCAGTGCTGCGTCCGCGGTCATCGCGCCATTGACGGCCGGAGCGACGCGATCACCAAGCGCGGCTTCGTCGAACACCATCTGCACGTGCATCTGGCGACCGAGCAATCGTAGCGCGGGGCCGAGCGGTTGGGCGCGTACGTCGACACGGACGACCCGCCGGGTCTGGCCCGTCTGCGCCAGCACCGGCGCCGCCGTCATCATCGTCGCGATCACAGCGCCGCTCGCGCCGACGATCATACGCTTCGTCACAGTCATCCACCGCCCCCTAGTCTTGTTATACTTTTATGACGCACGGGGTCGTTGGATGCTCAGCAAATTGCCGCAATTATCTTCGATTGATCTTCTTTTGGTTGGCAACCGGTATCACTGGTGCCGTTTCAACCGGATGGTCGTGTCTTCGACCGCGGCATCGACGGGGAAGGTCGCGGCGATCGCCTGCGCGAACGCGTCGACATCGCCGATGTTGAACACACCGCTGATCCGCACGTCCGCGACGCCGGGATCGACCACGACGCGGCGTCGCTCGGCATAGCGGTTCATCCGTTCCGCGGCGGCACCCAGCGTTTCCGCGGTGAAGCTGATCTGTTCCGCGCCCCAACCTTCGCCGCCGGCGATGGGGCCGATCGCGGGCCCGATCGAGCCGATCGTCCCCGACACCGGCAGGCCGATCTCATGGCCCGGCGTCAGCGCGCGCTCGACCGTGAGGCGGCGACCGTCGCGACGGACGATTGCGTTCGTCTGGCCCTGCGGCGTGTCGCGCAGCACCGCGACGTGCCCCTCGAACAGCGCGACCCGGATCTCGCGGCTGAGCCGTTCGACCGAGAATTCGGTGCCGGTCGCGACGATCACGTTGCGGCCGCTGCGCACCGCGAACGGGCGCAGCGGGTCCTTTGCGACCTTGAACCGCGCCCGGCCCTTTTCGAGGACGATGTTCCGCCGCTGTGCGGTGAAGGCGACCGTGACGAGGCTGTCGGCATCGAGCGACAGGCGCGAGCCATCGGCCAGCGCGATGACGCGACGTTCGCCGATCCCGGTGCGATAGGCATCGCGCCCGCCCTGCCACCACAGCAGCGAACCGACCGACAGCGTCAACACCAGCGCCGCGGCGATCGCCCAGAAGAATCGGGCGGGCCCAGGGGATGGGGGAGGGCACGAACCGGGTCCGCAGCCAGCGTCGTTGCCCCGCGCGGTGGACCGCACCGAGCGCGTCGCGGCGCAGCGCCAGCATCTCGGGCGCGTCGGCATCCGCCTCGACCGCGTCCCAGGCGGCGAGTGCCGCGCCCAGTTGCTCACCGCGCGCCGCGTCGCCGGCCAACCACTCGTGCAGTCTCTCGCGGTCCTGCGGCGACATCGTGCCGTCGCTCAGGCGCAGGCACCAGTCGATGACGACGTCCGCATCGGGGCGGAGCGCGGTCATTTCGCCTCTCCCATGACGGCCAGCAACGCGCGCATCGCGCTGGCGATATGCTTTTCGACCGCGCTGACCGAGATGCCGAATGCGTCGGCGATCGCCTTTCGCTGCATGCCCTCCAGCCGGTAGAGTATGAAGATCTGTCGCGTGCGATCGGGCAGCCCGCCCAGCGTCCGCGCCACGCAGCCGACGCTCTGCCGCGCGGACAGCAACCGTTCGGCGTCGATCGGATCGATCGCAAGGTCCGGATCGCCCGCATTCGAGCGTTGATACCGCGAGCGCGTGGCCTCGCGTCGATAATGATCGCGCAGCAGGTTGGCCGCGGCCTGGAAGATATAGCCTTCGGGATTGCTCGTCGCCGGGCTCGTCATCGTCGCCATGCGGATGAAGAGATCCTGGATCAGGTCCTCCGCCTGCGCCGGATCGCCGAGACGCCGGATAAAGAACGCCATCAGCGCCGGCCGCATGCGTTCCATCAGCGCCGACAGGTCGCGCGAAGGCGTGGCGCCGGCAGGCCGCGTGGGCTTCATCATAATAGATAGACGTCCGGCGCCGCGATGTGCTCAACCGAAACCTGAAACTCTTTCACTCGCTCTGGATGGTTGGTGGCGAGATCTCGGGGATCAGATTGACGATGAACCACCCGCGCTCTGAAGACCGAGGCTGGCAATGGACGTCTCGGTCGAAGGCTCTCGCGCGTTTGAAGCGGTCAGCCGAAGCGCTGCCCGGCGGCGTCCACCACCTGTTCGCCGTCCTCCTTGGCGAACGCCCCCGCTGCGGCTCGGGGAGCAGATCGAGGACGGCTTCGGACGGGCGGCAGAGCTTCACGCCGAGGGGCGAGACGACCAGCGGGCGGTTGATCAGGACCGGGTGCGCGATCATCGCGTCGAGCAGCGCGTCGTCGCTCAGCGAGGCGTCGCCAAGACCGAGTTCGGCATAGGGCGTGCCCTTCTCGCGCAGCAGATCCCGGGGCGTAAGGCCGGCGCGGTCGACCAGCTCAACGAGCAGGGCGCGGGACGGCGGGGTCTTCAGATACTCCACGACGTGCGGTTCGATACCGGCGTTGCGGATCATCGCCAGCGTGTTGCGTGACGTGCCGCAGGCGGGGTTGTGATAGATGACGACGTCGACGGCCATGGCGCGTCCTTTCAGCAGCAGGGGGTCAGTTCGGCGATGAGCGGCGCACACAGCTCGGCCGAGCTGGCGCAGCAGTCCTTGATCAGGAACAGCGTCAGCGCGCGCAGCCCGTCCAGATCGGCGCGATAGATGATGGAACGGCTGTGCCGCTCCGAGCGCACGATGCCGGCGCGGGCGAGGATGCCCAGATGCGCGGACATGGTGTTCTGCGGCACGCCGAGCTGTCGGGCGATTTCGCCTGCCGCCATCCCGTCCGGCTCGTGTCGTACAAGCAGGCGGAACGCATCGAGGCGCGTATCCTGCGCGAGCGCCCCGAGCGCGGTAATTGCCAAGCCGATATCCATGTATCCAGCATAGCCGATATATCCGGCAGGGCCAGCCCGTGTGTATGGAGCAGCAGCCTCGCACTGTACCTGCGCAACAGCGGGCCAGCCGGTTTCCTTTCCCGTCACGACATTCGCAAGCCGGGCGGCAAAACCGGTCAAATCGCGGAGATGAGTTGGCGTCCGACGTGGTGAGGCCAGGAAGGAAGCGTCGGCGTCCGTCAGTCGGCCGCCGCACTATCGAACGCGAGGCTCGACCGGTAAACGACAGAGGCGCGTGCGTGGCGCGCCTCCAGTAACGAACGTCAAAGCCGTGCGGCGGCGCTCGCGAGGGTGATATACATCGCGCCTTCCGGGACGACATATTCGTTCTCGCCCCAGAAGAACGGCCAGTCGTCGCGGTTCTCCGGATAGTCGGGCTTCAGCAGCAGGACGCCCGGCACCACGCCGCCGGGAATGAACGAGAAGTCCGCGCGGTTGCTGCCATAGGCCACTTCCTTCGACATCGCGCCGACGCCAGAGACGAACGAGCGGTCCGACGCCGGATGATGACCGTGGAGGAAGTCGAGCGCGCGCAGCACCGGCGCGGTGTCGACCACCGCCGGAAAGGCGCGGTGAAGCGCGTCGGCGGTCAGGCCGAAATTGAGCACCGCGCCGCTCCCGGCCCAGCCCCCGGCAGTGATCGGCACGCCGAACGGATTGGCGGTCTCGGTCGCCTTCGCGCGGGCTGCCCAGTCGCGCGCCGCGGTCTCGACCTGCCGGCGATAGCCATCCGGCATGTGGCGAAGCGCCTTCACCATCGTCGTCGCGGTCGCATCGAAGCGACGCAGCATCGCCGGGGCAAGCGCCTCGACCCGTTCGGCGTAGCCCGTGTCGCCAGTCGCGACGAGCAACTCCACCGCGGCGGTGAACTCTTCGGCGTCGAGCGGGCCGCCCGTCGTGTTGCCGTGGCGGAACAGGTCGGGTGCGTGGCGATGTTCGTCGGCCCACACCTGTTGCGCGCGGTCGAGACAGCGTTTGGCGAACGCCGGATCGCGCGTCTTCCACACGCGATAGGTCGCGGCCAGCGCCGCCGCCGATCCATAATCGAGCGCGGAGGCCTTGCTCGTGAAGGCCCAGCGGTCGTCGGGCGTACCGCTGCGCCCGCCGCGCGCGTCATAGGCGCGCTGATAGGGTTTGAGCGTCGGGTCGAAGATGAGCCCGTCGGTCTTGGTCGCCGCATCGCCCAGATGCGTGTACTGGCCAACGTCGGGCTCGACGATACCGTGGATCGCATGGCCGACCGCGTCATACTGCGCCAGCAATTGCAGGCTGCCGTGGCGGATCTGTTGCAGGATGTCGGGCACACCGTCGGGCACGTGCATCTCCACCCGCCGCGTCGTCCAGTCGACCGCCACCGTGTCGCGGTCGATCCCGAAGGTCTCGACCGCGTCGACGAGCTGGCGCACGACCTGATATTGGGTCTGCGTGCGGATGTCGAAATCGCCGGCATCGAGCCAACCGCCGATCGCAAGGCCGGGGATATGCTCGCCGGGCTTGAAGCGCGTGTCGGTCGTCGGCCCTTGCCGATACAGGTCGATATGCTCGTGGTTGACCGGGGCCTGTAGAGCATCGTCGCGGTGCGGGTCGCCGTGCCAGACGCGATAGGCTTCGTTGACGGCGACATGATCCATCGCGATCGGCAGATAGACGTCGTTAGTGAGGTGCCACAGTCCCGTCAGCGCGTCCGCGCCGATCGGAAAGGGCGCGCTGCGCGTCGTCCCATAGTCGATCGCATAGGTGCCCGGCGTCTTCACCGTGCTGAAGTCGAACCGGACATAGCGATAGCGCAGATAGTTACCCCATTCGCGCGTCGACCCCGCCGCCACCGGCGCGAAGACGCCGTCGGGGTTCAGCCGCAGCAGGCGAGGGCGGAGCGCGCGGCGATCGTCGCGGTCCAGTTCGATCGTCGCGACCTTGGGCAGATCGGCGCGATAGCCGGCCTGCGAATGGCCGATGACTGGCGGGCGCAGCCAGTCGGGAACGCTGTTGGCGTCGAGCGTCCATTCGATCACCTTGCCTGTCCGACCGCCCGGCAGCAGCTGACGCGCGACATACCACCCGTTCTGCGCTTGGTTGCGCCCGTCGAACAGCGATACCGTCCCCTCGCGCGTGGTGATGCCGACGCGCCGCGCGGGGTCTTCGGGCGCGAGGATCAGCTGCCGCGCGCTCGCAAAGGCTTGCGGTTCGGCGCCCGGACCATCGCTGCGCCCGCTCGCCAGATTGCGCTCGGGTACCAGCGTCATCGCATCGGCGGGATAGCGCGGGAAAAGCGCGGGCTTGCCGTCGGCGGCATAGCTTTTGTGGAAATAGGCAGAGGGCACGAATTCGAGGTTCAGCCCCGCCTTGCCGACCTGTGCCGTTGGCAGGGGCTGGTCGAGCAGCACCGACAGCACGACCATGGCGCCGCGCCGTTCGGCGCGGACGGTATAGCTGAAGTCGGGATAGCGCATCGCGACCTCGATCACGCCCGCCGCCTTGTCGACCCGCCGGCGGACGAAGATGGCGGCCGGATCCCACTGACCCGGCGTCGCCGACAGGCGCACATCGCCGTTGGTGGCGGTACGCACGCCTTGCTGGATGAGTTCGACGCCGCTGATCTTCGCGTCGGCGAACAACCCTTCGTTGACGTTGGAAAACACGAGCCAGTTGACACCCGGCGCCTCGAAATAGTCGGAGCGGTCGAGCCGGAGCGGCGCCCGATCGGGTGCCTGCGTCACCCCCGCGCTGCTCGTTGCGAGAAGCGCGGCAATCATCCACGCGCGATACTGCGTGCCCATCAGCAATCCTCCCCTATCTTATCGTTAGCGCTACCATATCTCCACATTGTCCGTTTTCAAGCGGCTGAAGCGTTGCTCTGCATCAAATGGGAAAGGGTTGTCCGTGGATCGCGACTGGTAGCTCACAGCCGCCGGCGTTCTCATGTTGCGCAGGGAACGGGGGACGTCAGGGATGGCCCAAACCAAAACGGCCCCGCATCGCTGCGAGGCCGTTGGAAACTCTGGTGGACGCACTTGGGCTCGAACCAAGGACCCGCTGATTAAGAGTCAGCCAAGTAGGCCGCGTTTTCATTGTCTTTTCCGACTTATTCCCGCTCTGTACCCTACCGGCATGCCGAGGAGGTCCGTAATTTGTCGGAATGGGAGATGGCGAAAAATCATCCTGCCGTAGGTCAATATGAGGAACGAATCACCCTCGCGGACTGCTAATGGCACATGGGAGAGCAGGAATGCTAACAACATTGCGTCCTGAAGTATTAAGCGTCACAGCAAATGAAGGGAGGTTCTTATCGATGCCCCCGGTCTTGCGGTCACTTTAGATATTGAACCAGCATCATTTCTTTCGGACGAACTACTCGCAGGGTGTGCTGCTGCTCGTCGCTAACAGCAAGCCTTGATCGGCCAATGCCCAAATTTGGGCCAGTCTCCACCGGGGTAAGCTGTATGGCGATTATCTATCGGTCCCGCTGCGGTACGCACCGGGCGACGTTGCACGGGCTACCCGTCTTCCAGCTAACTAATAGGCAAGTGTGGCTCACCGCAGGGAAAATACTCGCGACGCATGTTGAGATGACCGCCGATTACGTTCGTGACGACCTAGGTGACACCATCGGGCCAAAAATAGGGTTCGAAAATCTGCGTCGGATTGCTGCTGCCGTTGACGCGATCGTGATGGTCGGACCGCATACGCCCAGGTGTTAATAGACAGATTCAGCGGATCGTCCGGTTCATTAACGCTTCAAATCTACGCCCGGTGCCGGGAGGGAAGCCGTGGCATGATTGACTATGAGCGCTACCTGATTGAGCTCGCCCTGACTGTTCTCCAGGAGGTAGCCGAGGCGCCGGCAGCGGAGCAAAAACCGTCAAGCGGAACCAGGCTAGCCCTTCGGGTCCTTCGTCCTCACTGTCCTGATCAGTGGCCTCTTACGCAATTCTGGAGCGGCATCAACGCAACGGATGACATGGTTCGCCCGCAGATCGTCAAAGCATCGTTGAACGGCATAATCCATCAACTGGAGAAATCGGGCGCTCGGACCATAAACCGGTAGGCGTAGGTGCCGGTAATTTAGCGCATGCCGTCTATCGAGGCGGTCAGTTCGTTTATTGATATAGATTGCCCGAATCGTTCAGGGACGCATAGGCTATGTGGATGATGAACGACCGCGAAGTCTGGCTAAAGGCGATGGCGATCGTGGAAGTGCATGGCACGATGGAGGCCGCTCCCATCGTTGATACAATCCTCGATGTGCTGGGCGACGAGCCCCACAAGAACGATTGGGCGCGTGTAGCCGCGGCGGTCGACGTAATTCTGGAGGGTCAGGCTCAGTGAACGCAGGTCGCTTTGTCAGCTTCAATAATCGTTGAACCGGCTGGCCACCCCGGGAGGAGATGACCAGCCCGGTCATACTTACTGCGGCTTTGTGGAGCTCATGCTCCCCTGAGTTGCCGGCGTATGGTTCATGGTTGCCGGCTTCGATGCTTTAGCCTTGGGCTTCTTCGCCATCGCTTTATCGCCAACGCGATTTCCAGCGTCCGAACCAACCGACACGACGCGCCGGCGGAGAGTCTATGACGACCCGGTCAATAACCGACGACGCCACGTCAGCTGTGTAATCGCCGAATGCGACAAAATCGGATATGCGGAATTCCAAATCTACTCGGCGGCCCTCGACGCCGTACGGGATGATCATTGATACCATCTGCTCACCGGCAGATACGAAAGTGCGGTATACAATTTCGCCGTTCACACGGAGCTTCTGATCAACAGACATTACGCCTGCCGATTGATGTATGCTGACGAGCCCCTCTCGGAGATCATCGTAGCCTGTGGTGCCGCCATCACGCCATTCGCAGGCACATCGGACGTCACCAACGCGTTCACGCCGATCGCCGCGTCGTTGCCGACTGTCACTTTCCCCACGACTTTGGCTCCAGAGCCGAGAAATACGCGATCACCCAGCGTGGGCGCACCTGCCTTCGACCCGCGATTTATCTGGCCGAGCAGCACGCCCGGAGTAATGTTGCAGTTTCGCCCGATCACAGCGTCATTGTGCACGTAGATACCACCGAACCGATTAATGAAAAGGCCACCACCAATTACCGTGTTCTCTGGGATGGCTATCCCGTATTTGTATCGACAGCGAAGTAAGATTAGCTTGAAAAGTGGGTAGACCGTCAGCTTTGTTATCTTCTTGGTCTTCAGGTAACCTGTGCTGCGCATCCAGCAGGTGTATTTAAAGCCTGGAGTAAACAGGTAGTGCTTAAATGCTTGAGCCGTACTTACCTGACCAGAGTAGCGATAGAGATCTTCGCTTAGTAATGTCCGAAGTTCCCGAAAAGATCGTGGGCAACCGTCTAGATGACCAGGACGTTTTCCGTCACCGTTGTGTATGTCAGACATTCATGCCCCCGTTTGCCTAAGAGCCTTATCTAGCAGATATTGGCCGCCGTCTATAGGCCTTGGCGGCGCAGACGTTCTCTGCCGCCGCCGATCACAACCCGCGGATAGCCGCGGTTTACCCGCCCCAAGTCGTTCAGGCCGTTTTAATCTGGCCGGTCTAGAAATGTGCGCATTCTCCGTAAAACGATATCAGCGCCATACCGGGAGAGATGGGCATTATCTACCATCAGCGCCTTCCCATTACGATAGGCTAAACATTCATCACCTCGGCACAGCGACGTCATAGGATTAAAAAACTCGTCTTCTCCGGCGACATTACTTAGCTTCTTGTTAAACTCTTGATTATTGCGAATAGGCACGTAGAAGTCGGCGTGAGGAAGATCGCGCTGCTGAAGGCGCATTGCTAAATATTGAGGATTAGCTATCGGAAAGTCTGGGTTGTCACCAATGATTCTTACACTAAGGCCCATTGCCCGTAATTTAGATACTGACCTTGCCACGTCGCGAACGCTGAGGCCATTCTTCTTAAGGTTGTACTCCCAGTATCCTGCTAAGACGATGTTCTTGATGTTGTAACTCTTAATGATATTCAATGCGTGGCTATTGTTTGATCGGCAATGCTCTCGACTCGAAATTGTCACATCAAGTATCGGAAGGCACCCAGCGTTTGCATACAATATAACGGAATGGCGCAGGGCAGGATCTATACGAGAGATTGCGCCACGGTAATGATCTCGCATGAGAGTCTCCCCACAGTAGGACCGGCGATCCTGCACCAGTGGCAATTCGGCAGTTTGCCCCATTCCAGTCATCATAGCCCTGTTTGAGGAAGCACGGACGCTCGCTGTTCCGCTCCGCATTTGCTTCAGTGCTAGGTGCTTCCATGTTCGGGAAGCGTTGTGGGAGCCCCTTGGTGGCAAACAAGACAGCGCCTAGAACTGCAAAGGCGGCGACTCCTGTGCCGGAGCCTACAAATATCGCACGCTGCGACACCGTTTGGCGTTTGCGAAACGGTCGCTCTACGAAACGCCAAGAGAGCCATGCTAAGGCGAACATCGCCGCCAGCATCAGCGCCTTTTCTCCAAATATAGGCGGGCGAAGTAAATAGTAGTTCGAGAAAACTATCAGGGGCCAGTGAACTAAGTAAAGCGAATAGGAGATAAGGCCTACCCAGACTAACGGCCTGCAGCCTAAGATCCGCCCAACTATGGTCCGGCCACCAGAATTGGCGTGTATCAAGGCGGCTGCTCCTAAGCAGGGCCACATAGCGTTGGGCCCCGGAAAAGGGCTTTCGGAACTGAGTAATATGCTTGAAAGAGCAATAGCGGCAAGTCCAAGGACGGCGACACACTCTGCCACTATTTTCGACACACTCGGGATAGCCCCTAGTGCCAAGATAGAGCCTATTAGGAGCTCCCAGGCGCGTGATGGAAGAAGGTAATAGTTGCCACTGGGATGGGAATGCAGCAGCGCCACGCTCAGGGCAAAAGATACCCCGGCTGCTATAGCTACCGCGATATTGATCTTGCCCCGGGCAATTCGAGATAGCGCAAACAATGCTAGTGGAAAAATTACGTAAAACTGTTCCTCGACGCCAAGCGACCATGTGTGAATAAGCGGCTTGAGTTCGACAGCTGCCGCAAAATAATCCGTTTGTTGCCAAAACAGGATATTCGAGATCGACAATGATGCGGCCACAAAACTGATGCCGAGGTCTCGCAACTCGTCCGGCATCAATATGGCCGTGCCAATTGCGAACGTGCCCAACATCGTTGCGAACAAAGCTGGCATAATGCGTCGTGCTCTGCGTTCGTAAAACGTGATCAACGAGAACCGACCGCTGTCGATATCTCGAATGATAGCAGACGTTATTAGATAGCCAGAAATAACAAAAAAGACATCTACACCAACGAAGCCGCCACTGAAAAATGTCGAGCCCATATGGAATAAAACGACGGGAAGCACCGCCAGCGCGCGCAGTCCATCGATATCGGATCTATATCCGACAACCGGAGACGCCCGCTCAGCAATCTCGGGTAATACCTTGGAATCGTGCATCGTGACTTCCCCCCGCCCCAAGTTGGCTCGATGTATGGCCCATGGACCGGCGTCAACCATCAAGATGAGCATAGTATGCCGAAATGGGAAGATCATGGTTACTGCTCGCCGCCCTACAGATGCGGTCGAGTCTGGAAACTAGGCTGAAAGAACGAGTATCTACGCTTTGGCTGCGGCGAGTGCGCGCCGCGAACTTAGTTCGTATGCTCCGGTCCTATGGAGCGCAGCGCGATCGGGGGAGGGGCGGGCACTGGACGGGAGAACGAGACCCGCTCTACCGTCCAAGCGACAAGCCCCTCCACCTTCGATGAGGCTTCTTGTGCGTTACCTCAACTAATCCGCGGCCGACTTTTCCGTGTCAAAGCTTGAACGGGTGCGTTTGAGCGGGGAACATGATTTGGTCGCTATCGGACATAGGATTTTCAGCGTAGAGCGTGAAAGCGCGATTTTGACCGCGCTTGGAACCATCGCTTAGCTCAGAGCACCACGCCCTCCAAGCCGAGCTGCATCGCCGACGGGCTTTAACGACGTAAATTGCGGTGCTCGTTCACCGCCTGCCTTTTGCAAATGTGCTACCAGCCGTCGGACGGTCGGTGGCATCGTTGGCCAGATGTTGTGTGGTCGAGGATTCTAGCTATTGCGGTGGCGAAATGCTTCGAGCGATATGGAGATCGGGAAATGGTTGAACTCGCTTACAGCGCGCCAGAATTGCGGCTTTGCGTGGATGATATTGTTGATCGGAATACGACAATCGATCGAGCTGATCAGCTCTATCTCGTCCTCGATTATGCGGCGAGACGCGCCTGGGTAGAGCTAGGGACATCGCAGTTTTACGCTCCGGAAGCGGAGGATGGGGCAGGAAACGTATGGGAAATTCAGGCTGATAGTTTGGATTTTAGTGTCTCTATCTTTTTCTCAGGCGTCGGTCATGTTGTGATCAAAGAGCTCAGTCGCCCTGGCTCGTCCCTCAATGCGATAGATCGCTATTGTGCGTCATTTTACGCAAGGCAATCGTGATACTTTAAATCACCGCCGCATTCTGCAAGGCAGCTATTGGCTGCTTTGCCGGGTGTTCCGGTGGCTATAGGTGCTGGGATTGGAAGCGCCGCGGTGGATCTCACTTTGTGCGCTGCCCCCATCTCCATCGCAGGCCTCGCCGTGGGTGAACTCGCACTCGGTGTCTTATTTTCGTTGGGAGCCAGACTAGGCGTAACGGCACCCCGCCGTTTGCTGTCGATGTTAGCCATTTCTGGCGCTAATCCGTTCGTCCAATGCCTACGCCGCCGCAAGACGTAATTGGGTAACGTCGCCGCTTGCCGGATGTAGCGCAGCGCGCTGTCAATCGTGTCGCATGGGGCATAGCCGTGCCGAGACATTTGTCTTAGTAGCGCATGGCGGCGCATGCGGTTTCGACGATCGGCACGAAACCTCATGTGGTAGGCTTGATGGAAGGTGAAACACCGTGCGCTTATTCTACTATCATTCGAAGCACGGCAACTTCGGTGATGACCTAAACGGATGGTTATGGGAGCGCCTAGCGCCGGGGCGATGGGATGACCGTAGCGATACGCTTTTCAGCGGTATCGGTACTATAATTGGTAACCCACAGCCGCCTGCGTCTCGAACCGTCGTATTCAGCAGCGGCTTCGGTTACAGCAAAATACCTGCTGATTGGGGCAGCGATCGGTGGAAAGTTGCCGCCGTTCGCGGGCCCCTAACGGCAAAAGTTCTTGGGTTGCCAGCAGACGCAGCCGTGGCGGATGGTGCGCTTCTCCTTTCTACGCTCCAGGAGCTTAAACCAATCCCCGAACCCAAACGCGGCAATGTTATTTTTATTCCGCATCATACCGCTCTGGACTTTGCCGGGTGGGAAGAAGCCTGTGATTTGTCAGGCGTGGATATGGTTGATCCTCGCGGCGATAGTCATCAAGTCATTGGACGTATCCGCGAAGCTAAGCTTGTCATTGCTGATTCAATGCACGCCGCGATCATTGCCGACACTTTGCGCGTACCATGGATACCTGTCGCATCAAGTAACCAGATCAGCACATTTAAGTGGTTAGATTGGTCAATGTCGTTGCAAGTTCCCTACGAACCTCAACGCTTACCAATTCCCTCTGCGCGTGGCGCATTTGACAGCTGGGCTCAGAAAGTTTCCCGCAGCGTAAACTATCTCGAACCTCCTACTCCTGAGTTCGCTACTGCCCATCAAAACAAAGCTTTATCTTTTACGGATGATGCGACTGCAAGAAAATTAGCATGGCGCAAGCGATATCTTCACAAGATGCCTGCTAGGGCAATGAAGCATTCTATATTCACGAAATATAGCTCAGCGTCAGATGCTCGCCGTGTGAATAAAACGGCGGAAGCCCTGTCTAAACACGCCGCTCGTAAAGGATATCTGAGTGATGAGTCGGTCTTGAAGGCGAGAGTAGATGAGTTACTTTCAAGATTTAACAACGTTATCAATGGCGCATTCAAATGAGCCCGATGCCTTCGATTTCTGTCATAATTCCACTTTACAATAAAGCGGAGACGATCGAGCGCGCAGTCCGTTCGGTGCTTTGCCAACAGCACGGCACATTCGAAATAGTGATCGTTGATGACGGTAGTACTGACGGATCTTGCTCGGTGGCATCATCGATAGTCGATTCTCGAATAAGGCTTGTGACGCAGGCTAATGCTGGGCCGGGAGCCGCAAGAAATAATGGCGCGTCTTTGGCGCGTGCACCGCTGTTAGCATTTTTAGACGCAGATGATGAATGGAGGCCTAGCTTTTTATCGGCAGCGGTCGATGCTTTAGATACAAATCTTGCGGCAGTTGCGTATGTTTGCGGATACGACGCGGGTGATTATCGGAAGTTCAGACCTAATAAGGTCGTGGAATTGTATCAATATAGTGGACTCTACCCTCCGCCATCTGAGGCAGATGGGCGCGTGCTTAAGGCAACCGTGGATGCTATGCATTCGTCTTCAGTGGTGGTCCGAAAGCGCACCTTTGATAAGACCGGGGGTTACTTCACCGAAAATGGCTGCCGATATGGAGAAGATAGCTGGCTATGGCTAAAGGTGCTGTTTTCGGGGGCGATATACTGGGATCGCTTTGAGGGGACTATTTTTCATGTTGAAGACTCTGATTTAGGTTTTGCCACGAAACTGAGAAAGTCGGCGCGCCCAATATCTAGCTATCCAGATGCCTTATTGGATGGGATTGACCCTGAATATCATGCATCCCTAGCTAGGGCTGCGTTTCGATATGCTGAATCGGACTATAACTTAATGATGCGATCGGGAGCCTATGCAGATGCCAAGACAATTTTAGACCGGTATTGTCTAGGTGGTCGACTACGAAAGATGAGTCACTATACAAGGATGATTAAGTGGATCGTAGCCGGCCGTTTCGGAGTGGCGTAGCCGGGAAACTATTTTGCTCAACGGAACTGATCGGGTGCGGACCAATCCCCTTTAACACGCGTGTCAGCTGCGATACTCTTCTTGGCTCATGTCGCGCCCAGCTCCTCGATCCAGTAGTCAGACTTGTTGGACAGTACCTTACCTCACCGCCTCACGCCGAGTGCCAAATTCACCGCGCGCACCCCTTGCCCAGCGTGATCCTCGCCCGAGTGTAGAGGCCAGATAGCAGCGCGGTGCCGGTCCACTTCGACAGGTCGCATTCCTTGATCGTGACCTTGCCCCCGATTCCCTTGTTGTCGACGTGAACAATCGCCCTAGGGCCGATTGCGATCAGCTTAGCGATCGTCACGTCGGTTGACGCAGCCGCGATCTGAATGTGCGCGCCGCCTGGGTTCTCGGAGGTCAGCGTGCCGACGGTGGCTAGTGCCCAGAACCGGTAGCTGTAATGCCCTATGTTCGCGACACGGATCCGGTCCAGTGTCGTCGTCGCCTTTGTATCGATCCCACCATCGGTGCAGTCGTGGAGGTAAAGGTCGGTCGCGGTGAAGCTGTCGCCGCGCTCGGCAGCGATGCAGTCGGCATTCGCGTACTTTTTGGGGTCAGCCAGCACCGTCTTGAAACCGGAGACCTCGCCGCGCCGGATGGTGATGTTGTGCGCGCCGTCCATCACGATACCGCCCGGGATGTCCCCCGGAGACGTATTGATGCCCGAGCCCGTGATGCGGAAGTCCTGGACGACCCAGTTCGACGACCCGTTGCGGATGAAGATGCCGCGCTTGCGGGAGGTGATCGCGAACCGTTGCAGCGTCACATTGTTGATCGGCGTGTACGCGCTGGTCTTGCTCGATCGCGGCTGGGTGGTGACGCCCTCGCGCGACGCCTCGATGCGAAAGTCCTGCACCGTACGGGGCAACTGGTCCCAGACGTTCGGCTTCTCGACGCGGAACAGCACGCAATCCATGGCGCGCGTTGCCCAGAAGTTGCCGCTAACACCGGGGCGGGGATACATGCAGGCGCTGTTCGCCCCGTAGTCCTTGGCGACGGTCGTGATGCGCGCCGCAGCAATGGCGGCGACGATCGGCGCGGCCGGCGCAGGGCAGGGCACCGCGACGCTGTAGCGCCAAGGTGGGCCACCCTCGCACGCGAAGACCGTCACCCCCTTTTTATAGGAGGCGTGGTCTTGGCGTTGACGATGACGATCCCCGGCGTCGCTGGACTGTTGTCGACCAGCTCGACCGGGGAGGTAACGATCTGCTGCGCCGCAATCGGCGAGGCGATCAGCGTGATGGCGAGTAGGATGATGCGGGTCATGGCGAGGCCTCTCAAGATTGCGGAATGTAGAGGGGCGTGGAGTACGGACCGGCCAGGATCGCCGCCCGTGCGGTGGGGTAACTCACGCTTGGCACCGGAACGCCTCCATCGATGGCAAGGCTCGCATAGACGCCCGCCGACTGACCCATGCCGGTCAGCGTAAATTCCATGCGCGCGTTGCTGTGGAAGATCTTGGAGAAGCTGGGGGCGTAGAGGAACTGTGCCCCCGTGACGGGGCCTTGCATTGCCTCGGCAGCGATCGACAACGATGCGTTTGAGCCCCCAACCACGCCCTGCCGCCAAAGCGCCATTCCCGACCCGTCGTCGTACGCAACGCGGCGTTTGTCGTGCTGGTCGTAGCGATATGCCGAGTAGCCGACAGTCTTGGTCGAGCGAAGCCCCGCCTGCCCGTTGCTGATGTCCGCGCCGGTCAGCTTGAAAGGCGCATTAAGCTGCCAGATGGGATCGCGGGTATAGATGCGATCCTGCAAGCCATAACGGCCTTCGACTGCCGGGTCGCAGTAGTGCAAGGCGTCGAGGCCGTATCCCTGGAGCGCCGTGACGAGCGATGCCGGGATGCGGCTATCCCCGCTGTAGAGGATGAAATAGAACATCCCGAGAATGTAATCGTCCCAATCGTCCACAACTGCCTTGCGAGCAGCGGCGTCCATGCCTGCCTGTGCATACCGGAAGGCATTCAACGGCAAGTCGGTGGAGAAACCGCCAAGAACTTGCGTTCCAGTCGTAAACGCCAGTCGCTACAGGCGTGCCGGTGGTAACGATGTCGGCAAGGTCAACTGCCTGCGCCCCCGAGGTTTGCGAATTGACCAACGCGCATTGCCGGGGAAGAGAGTCGTAACGCAACGCGTTGTAGTTTCGCGGCGGACCGTTGCGGAACAGATAGTCCCAGCGGATCGCTCGCGCCTTGAGGTTCGTCACCATCAGGCGCTTGTTCATGGACTGCGGAACCGGGTCTGCCGCGCCCGCCGCCAAGCCGACCGCATTGAGGTCAACCGTATCCGGCAACAGCCCGCTCGCCGGGACGCCGGTGGTCACATACGGATCGACCCGCACGTTGGTGACTTCTGCGTGGTTGAAAAGCTGGAGATACGCGACCTGCGGGCGGTAACCGTTCAGATTTCGATGCCGGAACCAGCCGGCTCCGATCCCATCAGGTACGGCTCGCCAGTGAGGAACACGCCCTCGCCTTCCATATCGCCCCAGATGAAGCAATCGGCGCGAGCGGTGAAGGTGCGCCCGTCGCGCGTGGTCAGCGTGCCGTTCGCGCCGGACCGCGTAAAGCTAAGCGCGCCGCCCGTCATATAGATCGGTATGTCGAGACCCGCGAGCGCCTGCGTTGTTCGGGTAGGATCGAAAAGGCGGCGAAGGCCATAGTTCCAGACCCGGCCCTCCATCGAGAGTCCGGTCTGGTCGGATGTGTCGGAGCGACCGTAGAAATCGAGATTGGCCCACTTCGCCACCTCGCGGAAGAACCCCGAAGGTGCTGTGTAGTTCTTCGCATCGACCCAGCCCAACCCGGCCGCTGGCATCCCGCCGATGTCGTCGATGTTATAGTCGTGGAAGTCGCCCAACATCTTGACGGTTTTGCCGGCGCGCTTTGCCTCGTAGGCTGCTGCCAGCGCGCCGGGAGTAAGGCCAACAATGATGACCTGGGCGGTGTGGTTGGCCTCCCCGACGCCGCGTTCCTCGATGTACGGGCACCCATAAACAAGCGCGTCGATGAAGGTCGTCGTGATGGCGTGAAACGCTGCCTGCTCGCCGATCGTCAGGTCGCGATTGAACAGCGCCATGCCGCCCAGCTTGCGATCAGTGAAGGCGGTCGAGCCGGTCGCGCCGAGATAGCGAAGCTTCTGGGTCGCGGGGCTGACGAGCGTTGCAGCCGTGCTGGTGATCGCCAGTTGGTGCTGAATACCGTTTGCACCGCTATTCACTTGCGTGCTGTTCTGACGGCCATAGCCCTTCCAGCCGAGACCGCCGTACGGTGTACCGACGTTGCTTGGCGCGACGCTGGCCCCAGCCGCGCGGAACCCAAACCCTGATCCCGCGCCGTTAAGTGTGCAGCCGTTGGTGCCGCCCGTATCAAGCGCACCGGCATCCAGCGCCACCTTGGTGCTGCCCGTGCGGACATTGACCATGAAACGGTGGTTGTCGCGGTTGATGTCGGCAAGCGTGAAACTACTCTCGTAGTAATCCGCTGCCGATGCAGTCGTCGCGCCGGAATATGGCGCGAACGTCGGAGCGCCGACTTTCACCAGATCGCCCGTGCCGGGAGACTTCACGTTGACCAGCATCTGCGCTTCGGTCGCAAACGGCAGACCCGTCAGCAGTTGAGTCGCGTTCCACAGCGAACCATTGCCTTCGTTGTACGCCTTAAGCCGCCGAATCATCCGGTCGAACTGACGCGCCACCGATGGGATGAGCTGAGTGCCAGACGCGGCATACGCGTTCATCGCGGTAGTGGTTTCTGCCTGATAGGCGAAGGCGGTTGGCCCGGAACTCGCTGCGGTGACCGTCAGCACACCGCTCGCACCCGTCGCGCCCGTCGCCGCGACCGAGAAGTTGACCGTGCCTGCCGACAGCGCCGACATACCGACGACGACCTTCCAGCCGGCCGAGGAATCGCCGGCGATCACTAGGCGACCGTCGTTCGGGGTGACGGTCGGCGTGGCGCCCGCCGGGACGTTGCTGATGTTCGACACCAGCGTGCCCGCCGCGGCGTTCGATGCGATCGAAGGCGAGGATGCCGACAGGGCGAGGGTCGGCGAAGGGGTAGGTGTTGGGGTGACGCCGCCGGGGATTGGGGTGCCGATCGACGCGAGGACGCCCGCGGCCGCACCGACCATCACCACGCTGTAGGGCAGGAAAACCCGGCGCGTCGCGGTGCCGGGGCCGTGCTGAATCACGACTTCTGTCAGCATGGTCGGATCGAGCGCGCCACCCGCCGACAGCGCACCTGCCTCAGCAGGATCCGCAGCAGCGGCGACGCCGGCGCGCACCGCCGCTGACGCGACTGCGTCCTCGACCGTGAGGCGCGCGGGTCGGCGATCCGGGAACCGTGGGTCCCAGAGTAGAATGGTCTTCATGCGATTTCCCTCGGGCTCAGTGTGCAGTGGTGATGACGGAAGTGGCGGCGTCAGCCTGCTTGAGAGCCGCCTGCTGCTCGGAGATCGTCGCGGCGACGCGGGCCGCGAGCAGCGCCCGTTCGGTCAGCGCCATCGCAAGCCGGATCCGCGCGGCGCGCTCCGCCGACACGTACGGCAGGACAAGGTCCGCCCATGCCTTGGCGTCGTCATAGCGCGCCTAGACGCGGTCGATGGTCGCGGACGATGCGGTTGGCATGGTCGCGCAGCCGGCAAGCGCCATCGACGCCGCGCACAGCGCAGCGGTCAGCGATCTCTTCATGGTGATCCTCTCAGGTGACGGCGTTGAAGGTGAGGCGGGCGACTTCAGTCATGTCGCTGCGGTAGAGCGCGGCCTCGGCAGCCCGGCGACGCACGAGGCCCGCCATCACTTGTCCAGCTGCGCGCGTCCACGATCCGAACGCCCGCGCAGCCTCGGTATGCTTCCCGGCCCGATGCTTCTTCAGCACCTCGGACTGTCGAAAGCCCTTGGGCAAACCGAAGATCCAGACGCGCGGGCCGATCCCGATATTGTAGGCCAGGGCGACCATGGCGCCGAACTGGGCGGGGGTGGTCGCGGCGTCGCCGATCGCGGCCGACACCGGCTTGGCGAAATCGCGCTCGACCAGCTGCGCGAACATATCGTCCGCCTGCTCCTGCGTGATGTGATCGCCCAGCTTCACCAACCGGCCGTCGAGGTAATAGGTCATGCCCCAGCCGATGGTGTACGGCTTCCGGCCGGTCGCCGGATCGGGGTACGCCAGCAGCTTGCAGGACTCGAAGTGATGCATCAGGGCGCGCGCCTTCGGCCCCACCTTCCGGTCGGTCATGATTATTTCCTTCGATGTGAAGCTATTGGCCGGATCGGTCGTTATCGACGCGCCTGGCTAACCCTAATCGGCTCGGGCCGGCCCGCCAGAACCCTCCCGGTTGAGGCGGGCCGTTATTCCGCGGGAGTTGCCGGGCCCGTTCCGATCGTCTGTGGAGGCAGCTTGTCGAGCGCCGTCGCGAGGTTGGCGTCCTGCTGGGCGCTCCCGCCTTTGCCGACGTTCAATACCGCCGCGACCGCAGCGCCGACGATCGGACCCAGACCGGTGAAGAAGCCATCGACAAAGCGCGTGTTGTTCGCGGGGACTTGATGGAAGAATGAGATCGCAGCCAGCCCGACGTATCCAACGATCAGGGTGAGGGCGATGATGTAGCGCCAGTGGCGATCAACGTCGTTCATGTCGCCGGCTCCACGGGGGTGGCGGTGAGACGAGCCGCGGCGATTGCGCCCTTCTCGGCAATCTCGTTGGCCTCTTGGCGTTCACGCATCTGCCGGACCCGTGCCGCTGAATCGCGCGCGCGCTCGGGGTCGAGTTCGATCAGGGCCAGCAGCATGGTCAGGCACTGGTCGAGATTGTTCATCCGGTGCCGCATGATCTGAAGCTCGGCCGCATGCTCGCGGCGCTCTTGCTCGATCTTCGCCTCGTGCTGAACCGATTGCCGGTCCAGCCGCGCCTCGAGTTCGGCAATACGCTTGCCCATGCCCTCGATGTCGGCGCGACGTTGGCTGCCAGCGATAACCTGCCACGGGCCCCACTGCCGGATGATCAGCGAGATCACGCCGATGCCCGCGAGGACAACGCCCGTCCAGACGCCTGCGCGAATGGAGCCCCCTGACGCGGTCTGAAGGACTGGGCCAACGGCTTCCGCTGCCGCTGGTATAACTGCTGTCATGAGTCATTCCTTCCGCGATCGTTGCGCGTTCACCGGGCTTGTTGCCGGTGGCAAATCTTAAAGAAGCTAGAGGATCACGCCCGCGGACTGCGCGAGCTGCCGCTCGATCCGGAAGCGGATATCATCGGGGCATGCCTGGTTGAGCACGGCCAACGAATAGAGACGGCCGTCGATGAAGCTCAGATAGCCATTGCCGTCGTACCGTGCGCCGACCAGCGGCTGCTCGGTGGCGAGCGGGTAGGTGTTGGCCGCGGTGTCCGTTGCATCAACGACCGGAACAGCGTTCGACCGAACAACAGCGTCAGTGCTTCTAAACGACAGCATCAGTCGGCGATCGACAGCGCCGCCAACACCATCCGACGTACCGCTTGGATTGGTCATCCGGAACGTGGCAGATGCCCCGCCGCGCACGCCAAGCCAAAAGGTCCCGTTCGAGCTCGACGTCGTCGTGGTCCCGCGCCGGCCGAAGAATATTGCCGTGCTGAGATCCTCGCTGTCGTCCCGAGCGCGGCGCAGGCCGGCAAAGGCCGTGAACTGCGGATATCGGAACCCGCCCGCCGGGCCCATCGTGTAGAAGGTCGATGCACCGTTGAACTCGAGGCACGGATAAAAACCGTCCATGCGGAAGACGGCCTGGCGATCGGGATCGGGCTGGACGAGATGATTCCCAAAGCCGCTCTTGTCCTGGACGACGGCGACGCTCCCGCCGACGATCGCCGGAACGGTCATGGCGACGTCTGCCCATAGGGTCGAGGTGTCGCTCAGGTCGAACCACGCGCCGTTCGCCCCGCTATAGGCAAAGGCTTCCACCGGCAGGATCGGATCGTCGGCCGCATCCTGGATCTCGACCTGGAACGGCGTCGGCGCCGAGCCATTGCCGTTCGCATCGCGCGCGACGACGGTGATCTTGAGGATCTTGGAACCGTCGGCCGCGGGGCCGTTGGCGACATCGTAATCCTGCGCACGCATCGAAATGGTCCGCCCGCTGCGCGCAAATTTGCCAGCATCCGGACCGCTGATCTCCAGCGTGCCGGGCTCGCTGAGCGTCAGGAGATAATCCTTTGGCTGGTTCTCGACAGCGGTTTGCTGAGTCGCGCTGGTGATCGACGGAGCGACCGTATCGGCGTGGTTCCAAACCACCGATGGCGCATCGGCATTGCCCTCGTCGTCGAACAGCTTGCTGCCCTTGTGGCTGGTTGCGTTGATCGTCGCCTGGTCGACGGCCAGGAAGCCCGTCGCGAAAATATGGAATGGATTGGTGCCGGTGGTGTCATCCGTGAACGTGCAGCTGGCTACGCGGACGCGACTGTTCGCATAGGCATAGACCTGCCCGATCGAACCCGACCCGTATTTGACGGGTCGCTGCCCGACACACTGGACCAGGTACGCATCGCCCCACATGCGAAAGTTACGCTTGTTCTCGACACCGAGGCACCGCGTGAGGGTGATCTGGCTTTTGAAATCGTAGCCACCATCGGTGTTATACCGCGCAACGCAGTCCTCGAGCGTGAGCCGGTAGTTGCCGCGCTCGCCGGAAAAGCCGTCCGAGTTCCAGTATGCCGAGCCGTTGTTGTTGTAGTTGTTCTCGGAGATGCAGCGGCGGAAAACTACGTCGTGCGCAGTATCGTCGATCTGGAAACCGCACGCGAAATTGTCGCCATCCTGTTTTTGAGCATCGGCATGGCAATCCTCGATGAGGACGTTTGCGCTGTCATACCGGACGATGACGAACTGCTTCGAATAGCCGTTGCCGTTGCAGCGACGTATCGTCAGGCCGTTGATCGATGCGGTTTGGCCCGATGACGCACTGTTCTGAATGAGACGGCGGATGTTGTTTCCGTCGATATCCTCGAACGTCAGATTGCTGTTCGCCTGGCGCAGGCGAAAGCACGTCCCGGCATTGCGAAACTCGATCGACTTGAAGACCAGATTGCTGGCGCCGGCATTCAGCCAGAAATGCTCCGCAACGCCGCCTGGCGATCCCATCGACCATGGATTTGCGCGATCGCCGACGAACACAGCTTTCATCGGATTGCCATCAGCATCGACGCCGCGGACGGTGACAGCCTTTGCGGTCGTCCCGCCCCTACTGATCGTCATCGTCGACGTCGGCAGGGTGTAGGTGCCGGCATCGGCGCGAAGCCAGACCTCCGCGCCGGTCAGCGCTGCCTTGCTGATCATGGTGTTCAGCGCAGAAAGCGGCGCGGCGTTATCCCATGACGAACCGTCAGCCGAACCAGCAGCTGCCCGGGCGATGCGAACCGGCGCCGGGCCGGTGGGCGGAGGCGTCATGTCGACGTCGCCGGCATAGAATAGCTCGAAGCTGGTGACCTCTTCCTCGAGGTCCAGCTCGATACGCGAGCAGCACAGCCGGGCGTCGACCGACTGCTCGGAGTCGACCAGGCGAACCGCCGGCGTCGCAAGCGAGGGATCGGACCAGACCAGCGCCGCGACGCTGACCGAGAAGCGCGGGTCGCCCGCGAGCACGAGGCCGCGCTCGTCGACGATCGTCTTCGCGTCTGCCAGGAGGTCGAAGAACCCCTCGCCGGGGGTGAGCGAACCGTCACGCGCGCCGGTCAGCGCATCGCGGACGGCGGTGTTCTCGTAGCGCTCGATGATGGCTTCGCGCGTCGCCGCGGCGATGTCGTTGGGGAGAGCGCTCATGATGTCTTCCAGCTCACGGCAGCAGCCTTCAGCGCATCGGTTTCGGTCGCTGCGGATTTTACGGCACGCTTGGCGATCTGCGCCTTCGCCTCGATGTCCTCGACATCGCCGGATGACGTAATCCCATCGGCAAACCGCTTCAGCACTACCGAGAGCTTCTCGCCGGTCAGCGCAGCTTCACGGGCCGCGTACGGATACTTCGCCTTGCGATCGGTCAGGGACAGCGCATCGAGCACCGTCGCAAGGATGCCGGCGGACCGGTCGACCTCGATACCCTTGCGGCTGTAGACCCACTTCTTCGCGCCACCGTTGGTCAGAAAGGTCATCTGCCGGGTTTCGCGCTCGTCATCGATCTGCGCGAGCAACCGTGCCTTGACCAGTGCCATGTCAGGCACCCAGCCCGATGCCGGCACGTACTTCTCGCGCGCGAGGTCACCGAACCGCGGCACCTCGTACGTCGTCCAGGTCGCGTCCCATGTCCGGGTGGCGTTCATCGCCGGGTGCACGTCGGAAAAGACCTGCGCCTGAATCTCGCCGGTTCTCAGGAGAATGACCCACTGTTTCAAAGCCCGGTCCTCACGGTGAACGCGCCGGCAGGATCGCCCTGGCCCTTGCTCGAGGCTGCCACCGGCTGCGCGCGCAGCAGCGGGGCGGCGTCATAGGTCGCGCCTGGCGTCAGACCGGATACGGTGATGACGCCGGTGTTGAGACGGCCTTGAACCACATCGATCTTGCCGGTCGTGGTGTTGCCCTGGCGATACGCTTCGGTGCCGACGATCTCGGCCGCGGCGTCGGTCCAGCTGGCGCCGCCGGTCGGGCGATATTGCAACCTGGTGGCGGCGGTGAGCGAGCCGTAATCGAACGCGGGCGATCCCTCGTTGCGGAAGTAATAGGTCACGTCGAGCACCATCGAGATCCGGCCGCTGCTGTCGGCCTTCGCCGAGACGAACGACGTCGGTGCCGATGGATAGGTCGGTGCGCGGCTCTTGATCGTCGGGAAGCTCGTCAGCGAGGCGCTGGCGTCGGTCGGCGGTGGTGCGACGGCGTCGGGTAGATTGATCGTGACGGTGCCGGGCAGCACTGCGCCATCGAGGAGCGACACGACCTGGATGGTCCCCGACGATTGCACGGCCGTGATCGTCACGGTGCCGCGGGCGATCGATGACGGATCGTTGTCGATCGTCGCGGTGATCGAGCCCGCGATGACGATCGAGAAGTCGGTTGCGGCCGACACGTCCGCGCCGCCCCGGCGCCGCGTGGCCTTGACCGACGCCGGCAGCTGGCCGGCGACGATCGCGCCTGAAGCGTCGGTCGATATGCTGATAACCGTGTCGGAAAGATCGAGGCTCTTGGTGATGTCCGAACCCAGCTCGGCTGGCTTCCATTCCTCGATCGTCGTGCCATCCGCATAGCGCGCCTGGATCGCCGGGCTCATCTGGTACCAGGCGGGGCCGGGCAGCGCGCCGGTACCGGGCGTGGTCGAGACGTACAGCCAGCGCGAACCGTCCGACAGGTCGACGATATCGCCCTCGCGGTACGTCGTGCCGACAACGTAAAGGCCTCGCGGTGTCAGCGGCGCGGAGAACGCAATGTCGGAAAGAGCATGGACCGTCCAAGTCGGCTGCGCCTTGATATCGACACGCCACCAAGGCGTACCGTTCTCAAGCTGCTTGACCGACGACACCGGGGGCAGCGCCGAACCGTCCGCCTGCAGCGTCGCCATCACGTCGCCGATCGCGCCGATCCGCGCGACGAACAGCTTGCCGAGCCAGCTGACGCCGGCGACCGCATTGACGCTCTGCGCAATGCGCTGGATCAACTCGCGCGCGGTGGTCTGCGCGGTCACCTGAATCGACAGCGGCATCGGCCGCAGCGTGTCGAGCGCGGCGAGCGATGCCTGATCGATCCGGTCGCCGGCGCCGACGATCTCGGCAATGCGCCGGATCAGCTCGCCTGCCAGGCGCGGATAACCGCTCGAGCGCCCGCCGGCGTCGCCCTTCACCAGATAGCTGAGCGTTCCCTCGGGCGGCGCGCCGTGGCGCACCTTGCCTTCGGCCAGACAGGTCGCAAACCGCCCGGCCGGGATCGTCGCGGCGACCAGCGCCGCGTGATCGGCATAATCGCCGACTGATGCGGGAAAGCGAGACAGCTTGTCGAGCGCGACCTCGACCGCGGCGATCGGGCCGGCACCGGAGATCTGCACGACGGAATTCGCGACGTCGACGAGCACGCCGCTGGCATAGCGCGGCGCGCCGAGCGCCAGCGGCTTCGCCGTGCCCTTGAGGTCGGCCGATCCTTCAGCACCGCCGGTGCCGGCATAGGTCCCGAGCACCGGCTGATCGAGCCATGCGTCGTCGACGGCGATCGAGGCGGTGGCGATGCCGGCGTCGATCGACGGCTGCGCCTTTACGCGGCCTTCGAAGCGCTGCGTCCAGGTCGCGAACGGCGCGCCGACGTCGCCGGTCCAGATCCGCACCGGTGCGCCCGCATAGCGCAGCGCCGGCGCGCCATCGAACGGCAGGCAGGAAAAGGAGAGGTTCGACGCCGGCGTGCCGACCTGGCCGTCGAACTCGCCGGAAAACAGATCGTACGAGAGCTTCGGCAGCTTCGAGATCGCCGGCCACCAGACGGTATCGTTCAGATGGCAGACGCGGCTGTCGTCGACGCTGGCCATCCGGAGCGTCACCGGCGCGAGCGTACCGGCCATGCGGGCGACGATCTCGATCAGCGCGCCCTTCATCGGATCAGGCTGACCTGGTTGACCTGCCAGCCCCAGCTCGCGGCGCGGCGCTGGACGGCCGTGAGGTCGCCGACGAGCGTGCCGTAATAGCAGCGGCGCTGCCGCTGCGCGTCGGGCGTGGGATCGGTGCAGACGAACACTTCGCCAGTGTTGCCGATGCGCTCGATCAGCGGGCGCACTGCCGCCTCGACCTCGTCCTTGTGGACGGCGTTGAACTCGATCGACAACGTCGGGAGCTTCGGACCCCGGCGCTTGAGCGGTACGCCACGCGCCGACAGATCATAGCTGCCAAGATCCTTGACGCCGAACTTGCCCCCGAAGGTGAAGTTGCGGTGCAGCTGGATCTTGCTGCCGATCACGACGCGGCCGACCGTAGCGACCGCGTTGCCGAGCCCGCCGATCGTCAGGCGGACATATCGGCCGACGATCGCCGCGCCCGACCACCAGCCGATGCCGCGCCCGCTCGCCCACCCGGCCGAGCCGGCGAGGAACGGAAGCGCGCCGGTCGAGAAGCTGCCGGCCGGAAAGCCTGCCCCCTGGCCTGCGGTGGCGACCTCGACGGTTAGCGTCCACGCGCCGGTTGCACCGTCACAGCCGAGCAGCGCGGCGAAGTCGAGCGCGCGATCGGCGCCGAGATCCACGACGAGGCTTTGCGCCGCGGCGCCGGCAGCGGACTGCCAGGTGACGCCGAGATAGTCATTGCCGACATAGGCCGCGTCGTGCCCGGCCGCGGTGGAGCTGGCCGTCACGCCTGCGAAGGCGAGCGGCTCGACGATGATCGCACTGGCCATGTCTTATCCCGCCGCCACGAAGGATCGGCCGCTGCCGATGAAGCTGCTGTCGTTGCCAGCAGCCAGGGTGAGCCGCGCCAGCAAATCATTCGTCAGCGCCGCCTGCTGGCTCATCTGATCGAGCAGCTCGTTGGTGGTCTGCACGCCGGTCGCCGTCGCCGCAGCGCTGGCGGCCGTGGCTTTGGCGAACGGCGATTCGACCGACGTGCCGATCGGCGTGGCGTTGTCGATCGTGCTGATCGCCTTGTTGGTCGCGGCCTGCACGGCGTCGAGCGCGTCGAAATACGCCTTGGTCGATCCGTAGAGCTGGCGCTCGATGTCGAGATAGGTCTGCGCAGCCGCCTGGTATTTGCTCTGGTCGATCGTCTTCCCGCCGGCGATCTGGGCGAGATACGGCGCCAGCGCTGCCTTTGCCGTCTGCTCCTGGTCGCGCAGCGAATAGGGCGAATTCGACCCCATCTTCAGACTGGCGACAAAGTCCTTCAGGCTGGCACTGGCGGCTGCGGTGCTGTTCTTCACCTGGGCGAGCTGCAGATCGTACAGCTGTTGTGCCTGCATCATCTGCTCGGCGCTCGCCCCACCTTCCTTCAGCGCGTCGACCGTCTTCAGGAATTTGGCGTTCAGCTCGTCGATCGCCGCGCCGACCGGATCGAGCATCGCCTTCAGATCCTTCGGCACCGCCTCGATCATCAGTGCCTTCGACAGCGCTTTTTCGAGATCCCCGCCGGCCGCGAGGATCCGCTTCGATGCAGCCGAGATCCCGCCGATCACGCCATCGGACAATGCGTCAGCGATCGCCGCGCGCACCGCTTCCTCCTCGGTGGCGAATGCCATTACCGAGCCGCCCTTGACGTTGCCCTGACCGGTCGGATCGACGCGGTACGCGCCTGCCTTGTGCCCCGGCCGGTAGCCGAGCGACACCGAACCGGCGCCGGTGACGGTACCGCCGAGCGCTTCGGCGATGCGGTTGAGCGATCCGGCCACGCTGTTGGCCGACGCGGATGCTGCCGCCTTCTCGGCCGTGCCGTTGCCCTTGGCCGTACCCGCCGCCAGGCCATCGCTGCCGAAGGTCAGCGTCGAGGATCCGGACGTGCTTTTCTTGAACAGCCCGCCGATGACGCTGCCGACGATGCCGCCCGCGATCGCGCCGAGCGGACCTGCTGCGCCGCCCAGCGTCTTGCCGAGCGTCCCGCCGATCGTCGAGGCGACCGTCTTGCCGAGTGCGTCGCCGGCGACCTTGCCGAGCGCACCGCCGACCGCGCTGCCGAGCTGGTTCTGTTTGCCACCGGTAATCGAAGCGAACAGCGACCCGCCGAGCTGGCCGTATGACGCGCCGGTCAGCACACTGCCGATGCCCTTCTCGAGACGGTCGAGCGACTCGGTGCTGATCTTCAGCGGCGAATTGCGCAGGCCGTCGATCAGCGACCTGGCCGAACTGCCCGCCTGCGCCTCGATGCCGCCCGGCTGCAGCATGGTGCGGGCCGGTCCGCTGATCCGGATGCCGAGCAGATCGGCCACGCCGGCAATACCATCACGCACCTGGTCGGAGAATGCGATGCCCGCCGCTTCAGCGTGGTCGCGCATCTGGTCACCAGTCGCATCAATGCCCGCCTGCCAGGCGGCGATCGCGCCATCGACTTCCACCGGTCCCATAATGAGACGGAAGTTGTCGTGCGCCGCGGTCGTCTGCGACGCGGTGAAATCGCGCTTCGCATTGCGGATATAGACGACCTGCTGGTCGGGCGTGATCTTGCCGGCGCCGGCCAGCTTGTCGATCTCGCCCAGCTCGTCGCGGTACCGGCGCGCGGCATCGGCTGCCGGATCGAACTTGCCGAGGATTTGCTCAAGCGCGGTGTCGAGCTTCTTCTGCTCCTGCGCCGCTTCGCGTTCGGCCTTGGCCGTATCGCGCACCGACGCGCGATAATTGTCGACGGCGAGTTTCCCCTTCTCCCATGCGACATGGAAGTGGTCGGAATGCCCCTTGTCGCCGGGACCGAACAGCTGCTCGACACCGCCGGCATTGCGACGGATCGAGACGCCCGCCTTCTCGAAGATCGCGCGGACATCGTCCTTCGTCATCGATCCCATGCCGCCCTTCGGCACGAAGTCGAGTGCGGCGCCGCGGTAATGGTCCGAGCCTGCGACATGCTTGCCGCCGGTCGTGCTGGTGATGCGCGCGCCGAGCGTATCGCGCAGCAGCTTCGATATCGTCGTCGGCGACGCCAGCTCGGCATCGCGCGCAGGCTTGCGGCTCGAGGCGCTCTGACGATCGCGCTCCTCCTGCATCTTGGCCTGGCGCTTCTTCTCGATCGCAGCCAGCTCGCGGGTCAGCGAGGCGTCGACGTTCTTGCCGCGAGCCGCTTCCGCTGTTGCCGCGCGCTGGGCTGCGGCTGCCTGGTCGTCATACAGCTTCTTGATCCGCTCCATCGGATCGACGGACCGCTTCGCTGCTTCGGCCGCGAGGTCGATGCGGGTGCGCTGGACGTTCTGCTCGGCCTGATCGATCTTGGCCTGCTGATCTGCGGCGTCCTTCTTCAGCTTCGCCATCTTGGCTTCGTACTGCGTCGCGACGACCGCCGGCACACCGCCGGGCCCGAGCGACCGAAGGTTCTCGCCCTCGGCCATCGCCTTGGTCTGCTCGATCAGCGCGAGCGTGGAACGGCGGACGGCGATCTCGCGCGCCAGCTCCATCTTCGCATCGATGTTGGCCTGCTCGGCACGCGTGCGCAGTGCCTTGTCGCCCTCATCGAGCGCCTTGGTCTGCTCGCGGATCGCCATTGCGACGCCGTCTGCCGAGCGTGCGACCATGTCCTGCGCCTTGGCCGTGATCTCGGCTTCAGCGGCGGTTTTCTTCAGCTTGGTGACCGCGTCCTCGAGCGCGTCATTGCTGTCGAGCAGCTTGGCAATCAGCGGCGGAAGAACGGTCAGCGCGACTAGCGTTGCGGTACCGGCGAACGTGCCGAGGAAGGCACCGACGACGCCGAGTTTCCCGCCCATGCCGGTCAGGGCGAAGCCGACCTGGCCGATCTGCTGCGAGAATGCGGTCGCAACGGAGCCGCCATTTGCCGTCTGCACGGCGAAGTCCTGGATCTGCTGCCCTAGCATCAGCATCGACTGCTGCTGCTGGCCTGCCGACTTGGTGTTGTCGTTCGCAGCCCGCGTGTGGATCCCGGTCGCGCTGGCGGTCTTGTTCAGCTCGACCTGGACGGCCTCGAGCGCGAGGATCCGCTGACGGATCGCGCCGGCGTCGGCCTCCTCGGCGCGCGCGGCGACCATCGCGGCATCCGCCTCGAGGCGCATGGCTTCGGTGACGGTCCGCGAGCTGGCTGACGCCGCGAGCATTGCCGCGTTCAATTCGCGCGCGACGGCTGCCTTCTCATCGGCCGCGGCCGCGGCCTGGCGCAGCGACGTGATCTCGCCCGACAGATCGAGCGAACCCGTGGCGGTGCGCGGTAGCTTCAGCGACTGCTCGGCGAGCTTTTGCACCTCGGCAAAGCTCTGCCCGAAGCTGTCGCGGATCCCGGCCGCGGACGTGCGCGCCTTCGTCGCCAGGTCGGCGAACGATCGCCCGCCCTCGCTGCTGAACTGCTCGGCACGCAGCTGCAGGCGGGCGACGATATCGAATTGCGATGACGATGCCATGCTATCCCCTCCCTGCTGCGGTGCCGCGGATGGCGGCGAAGAACTCGCGGGCGATCTCGCCTTCACTGGCGGTGATCATCGGCCCGATTGCGAACGCGTTGCGAAACTGCACGACCGGCAGCAGCACGAAGATCGGGATCGTTGCGGATCCGCGGCCGGCATCGATGCGGCGCTGCGTGTTCGGTTTGGCGATCTGCTTGCGGCCCGACAGGACCGCGTTCTCGGCGACGAGCAGCGCGGCGCGGCCGGGGCGCTGGACGAAGGTCAGCTCCTGATTGTGCAGGGCTTCCCATTCGACCGGCGTCGGCCGGGCATCGCGCCCGCGGCCGGTACCGGGCTTGCTGCCGGCAGCGGGCAGCGGGATCGCGAGATACTGGCCTTCACGTCCCCGGATGGTGCCGGGCGTGGTCCAGAACGCGATCGCGGCGCGGGTGCGCGCACCGCCCTTGATCCAGATCGTGCCTGACGGATTGCGCGCCGGGCCGCTTTTCGGGAACGTCGACGACTGCCAGGCGCGCCATAGCCGTCCGGGTACGGCCGATTGTGTTGCCGCCTCGAGGCGCTGCTCGAGGCGACGGGTGGTCGATGCGACGGCCGAGGTACCAGCCGCCAGGTGGCGTCGGACCAGACGATCGCCATCGCGGGCGAGCGCCGCGGCGTCGAGCGTGAGGTCCGTACCGTCATTCGCCACTAGGCTTCTCCAGGCTGTCGATGATCGCGAACGCGTCCATCAGCGCGGCCGGCTGCTCGCCCGGGCTTCCTGGGCAAGGCAGCACCTGCGGCATCAGGGGCGAGGCGAAGCGTCGGCAGTGGAACCAGAGGTCGACGACCGGCCAGATCCACGCGGGGAGCGCGAGACGCGGATTTTCTTTCCAGCGCGTGCCGGCGATCTCCCAGCCGCCTTCGACCGTGCGGCCGAACTGGAAGGCTTCGGGCTGGCGTCTGACGGCGACGGCCGCGGCGAGTTTCCCTCCAGCCCTCGCGGCTGTTGCAGCTCGTACGCACGGTTTCCGGCGAGGCTGAGCAGGAACGGCTCGATCTGCGACATGGTGGCGTCACTGACCTGACCGTCGCGGCCGAGCTCGAAGGTCACGCCCTCGATCTCCATGCCGACGCAGTAGCGCTTGAGCGCGACGATCGGCGCGATCGCGCGCCGGCGCTCGAGCTGCGCGACCAGGTCGCGGTAATCCGGCCAGCATTCCGCCAGGATCTTGCGGACGCCGGCGAGCAGCGCGCGATCGTCGACGCTGAGCTGGTCGACGTCGCCTTCACCTTCCGCCTCGATCAGCCCGAGCAGTCGATCGAGATCCGGATCATCGGCCAGCAGCGCGACCACGCCGCCCCGAATCGCCTGGCGCAATTCGAAGCCCCAGACCTGCGCACAGCGATGCGGGCCCGACAGCTCCGCCTCCATCTGGCCGCGCTCGATCACGTCGCCGGCGCGCAGATGAAGCACAGGCGCGCCGGGCTTCGGGTTGCCGTGGTCGTCGGTCATCCAGGGCGGGGTGTAGGGGGTCGTCGCCCCCTTGCTGGTCAGGATCATCTAACGGCCCTCAATAGAAGACGAGGAAGCCGTCGGAATCGCGGACAAAGCCGTCCTTGCCGATCGAGCGGACCTGCAGGGTGACATCGTCCGAGCGCAGCTTCCCGCGCATGCCGTTGTCGAGCATCACCGGCTGCGTCGCCGGCATGACCATCGCCCAGCGGTTGCCGGTCTGGCTGCCGTGACGCAGGACGCTCGGCATCTGCACGCCGTTGCCGATATCGGTGATCGTGTCCCGGTTGGCGACGAGCGTCGCCAGCGGGTCGAGCTTCAGCATCTTCTTGCGATCGACGATCTGACCGGGGCCGAAACCATAGGGCGTGTTCGGATCGTCGATGTTCTCGATCTGGCTGCCGGGATCCACCGACCAGGTCGAGATCGTGGTGGCCTTGCGGTTGAGGCTGGCTGCCGGCGACACGCCTGCGCCCTGCACCAGCATCGGCGCCGAATGCCCGGCGATCACGAGGTTGGCAGGAATCGGCGCGTCGACGCGGCCGGCATAGATCCCGGTCATGTTGAACGTGCCGTAACCCGGGCGCGCGCTCTTGCCGTCTGGCGTCATCGTGCCGCGGCAGCCGACGAACTTCATCAGCCGGCCTTCTTCGTAGATGTAGCACGTCCCCGACGGCTGGTCGGTCAGGCGCGAGGCGGTGTCGCTGGGCGACGTCTGCGCGTAGCTCCAGTTGGCCGGCATCGAGACCTGCGTCGTCGCATCGAGCGCGGGCGTGAACGTCTCGGACAGCGTCGCGACGCGCGCGGCGCTGTATTCGATGACGGCGGGCTGCGCGCCGGCTCCGGTGCCGCCGGTCAGCAGCAGGATCATGCCGAGCACGGCGCGCGACACGGCAGGGAAGCCCGCCGGCAGCGTGAGGGTGCTGGCGCCGCCCGCGGTCGCAGCGGCCGCAGCGATCGCCGCGGTGAACTGGCCGCGCCAGCCGCATGCCTGAAGGGGCTGGTGCAGCGGGGGCTTCACGGTTGCCGAATAGACGACACTGGGCCCGGCGCCTTTGATACGCGACTTAAAGCTGATCGGCGTGACCTGGCCGATGATGAGCGGCGCGCCGGCGACGAGCGAACCGGTCGCCTCGTTCGCGTCTTCCATCGTCCAAGGCGTGCCGTAGGTGACGCTGTCGGCCTCGACGGGCAGCGCGTCGACGGTGGGATCTGGATTGGCGTCGACGCCTTCGATGCCTTCAAGCTTGAACAGCACGGCGACGTTCGCCGGGCGAATGGTCTGGTCCATGGGTGGCCTCCTTCAGGCGGGTAGAGCGGGGTCGGCCCGCGAAGTGGAAAACTGGATCTCGAAGTCCTGGGCAAAGCCGAGGCGGCGTACGCTCGAGAGCGCGGCGGTGAACAGGCGAAGGTCGCCGTCCTCGATCAGCTCGACGGTACCGCCCAGCGTCTCGTCGGCCATGAGCGCGGCGACGACGGACGCGAGCAGCGCGTTGCGCGCGAGCGTCGGTGCCTTGCCGCCAGCGCCGTCGACAAAGCCGTCGATCGTCACCGTCATCGCGCGGCGCGTGAGGCTGACCTCGCGCTCGAGCACAGCATGGCCGGCGTCGGTAATGCCGAGGGCGGGGAATGCGCTGGGGTCGCCGGCGGGCTCGACCTCGACCTCGACAGCCAGGTCGACGATCGCCGCCTCGATTGCGGCAAGGATCTGATCGCGCACCGTCATTGCGCCGGTCCCGCGTCAACGACGATCAGCCACCAGGCGCCGATATCGTCGCGGCGCGTGACGTCGGAGATCTCCCAGCGCTGGCCCTTATGAGTGAAGCTGTCGCGCGTTTTCGAAGGCCGCTTAGGCAGATCGCTCTGCTGGATTTCGTAAGTCAGCTTGCGCAGTGTGCTGCCGGCGCCAGGGAAGCTCGCAGCTGCGTCGTCGGTCCAGATCGCGCCGATCGGCTCGAGAAGGATGCCGTCCTGCGAATAAAGAATCGGCTCTGGATCGACGAAGGCGGCACGAATGGCGGCAAGCGCCGCCGCCTCGGCAGCATTCATTTCGCTGCGGCTTCCCGCTCGTCGGCTTTGGCGGCGGTTTCCGAAACGGCGCGATTGCCGTCAACCATGGCTTTCGCGCGGTCGGCGTCGATCTCACCGGCCTTGTCTCCGATCGACAAAGTCTCGCCCGCGTCGACATAGCTGCCATCGTTTCGAGATGCTGCGCTGTACAAAGTGATCTTCTTCATCGCTGATCTCCAGCAAAGGGGGCGGCGCAACACGGTCACGCCGCCCAGGTGCACCGGGCAATGGGAGGTAGCGGAGCCCCGGTGTTAGGCGACCTGACCGGTCAACAGCACTCGGCCGACGGTGTCGGCGCTGGCCTGCGCCTGCGTCGCGGCGCCGATCAGCGTGTTGTTGGTGGCCGTGGTGGTGACGTTGAACGCGGTGTTGTCCCAATAGACCTTTTGGCCCTGGGTCCACGCGCCCGTCGCCTTCGCGAGGTCGAACACTTCGACGCGACGAGCTTCGACGGGCTGGCCGGCCGCGGCATCGGCAAGGGCGACGGCAAAGATCGCACCGGCGAGGATGCCCGAACCCGACGCGACGGTGCGCGGGGCGATGAGAGTCAGGGTCTGACCCTGCTGGACGTAGTTGCGTGCCATCTCGGCTTACTCCTTGTCTGCCGCGGCCTTGCGGCGCGTCGGCTTGGCTTCGGTCTCAGCCGCCTGCGGGGCGACCTCGGCCTGATGCGGGTTCACAGGCTCAGAAGCGTCCGCCGTCCCACCGGTTGCGGTGTTCGTCTCGACGGGCGCGGCTTTGTCCTGCTTGGCGGTGAAGTCGTCGGACACGTCGGTCGCGACTCCGTCGGCGACGAGCTTGTCGGCTTCGTTGTCGTCGACATGCAGCACACCCTCGTGGGGGTGCCGAAGACTGCCGCCGACATAGGCGGAAGTCAGGAGGCTCAGGAATTTCATCGGGTATCTCCAGAATGGAGGGGGCGGCACGGGCCGCGCCCCTCATCCGTCAAAGGGCGGCGATCAGGCGCCCGGCTGCTTGTACGCGGAGCGCCAGTTCACGGCGCCGACGCCGTAATCGTGGCGGACCTTCCACTCGACGCCATCCACGCGCCAGCCGTCCTGGCTGTCGGTGAACGGCTCGGTGACGCCGTTCAGGAACACCACCTCGATCGCCGGCGCGACGTTCGGATCGGCGAACGCATAGTATGCGGTGCCGGCGAGGCGCTTGCTGGCAACGATGTCGGCGAACAGGCCCTTCACGATGTTGGGCTTCTGCAGCTTCGACACGGCATCGGGGTCATACTCGCTGCCGTTGATCGTCACTGCCGCACCGCGCAGGCCGCGCGGTACGAGCAGCGTGTTCGGCGAGATCTCCAGATACTCGTTGCCCGAGAGATCCTTCTGCGACGCCATGGCGACGTCGATCGCGTCGAACGATGCGACACTCGGGATCGCGCCGGCAGCGGCGAGATTGCCGTGCTGCGACGAGAAAAGCGCGAAGCCGTCGTTCATCAGCGGGTTGCTGTTCAGCAGCGCATAGACGTCGATCTCGATGGTGAGCTTGGCAGCGCGACCGAGGTCGACTGCGAGGCCCGAGAAGATGTCCATGTCGTCGTTCACGATCATCTGCCGCGACAGGTTGATCATGTTGCCGACGGTCTTCGCCTTGATAAGCTCCTTCGCCAGATCGGGGATCGGCTTGTCCTTGAACTCGCCGGCCTCGTTGACCTGGTCCAGCGCACCGAAAGTGCCGCGCAGGTAGCGGGTGTGCAGACGGAAGTCGGTCACGGTGCCGGTGCCGGCAAAGCGCGACCACGTATCCGGCGTCGTGGCATAGGCGGCCTGAAGCGTCCGGTGGATCGCGTTCTCGAACAGGACGGGGAAGTCGCTGGTCGTTTGCGTGATCACGGCTGCGCGCGGGCTCATCGCCTCGCGAACGATCGCGTCGGGATCGCGCGACGTGACGTTCATGCCGATGTTGGCGAGCGACTCGCGCGCCAGATCGACGTTGCGCACGCCGCGGAACTCGCCTGGATCGATCTTTACGGTTTCGCCGCGCAGAGCCGCTGCCTTCTCGACGAGGTGGGCGACGCCCGCCTTGACGAGCAGCCAGTTGGTGGCGCCTTCCCGAAACTTCTCGCGCTGATCGACGGTCACGCGCGCCGGGCTGTTGTGGCCGACGTTGGCCGCGTCACCGCCCTCGGCGAGCTTGTCGAGGATCTTCTCGCGCGCAACGGCGAGCGTGGTGTCGCCGTTAACGAGCTCGTCGACGAACTCGTTCGTCATGCCGTGCTTCGTGCCAAGCGCGCGGATGCCACCGACGCGGGCGCGCTCGGATGCGACCGCAGTGTCAATACGCGCCTGCGCATCTGCGGGGGTGATGGTCTCGGCCGGCTTCTGCTCGCCCGCCGGCTTTTTGTCCTGCTCGGACATAGTCGTCTCCTGGTTGGGTAGGGGAGCGGCGGGTGCCGTCCGGTGTGCGCTCGCCATCGCCGACGTGGTGATGAGCGGGCTATCGGGGGCCTTGCGGAACCCGAATGCTTTGACGTTGATCGCGGCCGACGCTGTGATCGCGCTGCTGATCGACGTGATGAAGTTCTGAGCGAGGGCCTCGGTCGCCGTCATCCACGTCTCGGCATCGAGCATGGAAATGAGGTCTTCGGCGGCGAGCCCCGTCTGGCCGGAATAGATGCCGACCAGCTGGTCACGAATGCGATCCAACTGGTCGGCAGCAGCGCGAAGCTCCTTCGCGTCGCCGCAGGCGCAATCCCAGGGATTGTGAATCATCATCAAAGAATTGTCGGCCATGATGATCTCGTCGCCGACCATCGCGATCGTCGACGCCATCGACGCGGCCAGGCCGTCGATGTGCACGGTGATCTTGCGGCCACCCTGCTTTGCGCGGGCGAGCGCGTTGAAGATGGCGAGACCTTCCATGACGTAGCCGCCGGGCGAATTGATCCGGACGTTGAGGTCATCCGACCCCGCGGAGATCAGCGGGACGAGCGTCTTTGCGTCGAGACCGTCCCAGCTATCGCCGACGATCCCATAGATGAGGATTTCAGACATTCAGGCCCCCTGGGCTGCGCCATTGGTGGATGCGGCTGGCGCCGCCGGGTTGCCGACCGCCGTGACGTGGCGCGGATCGGAATCGAAGATCAGGCCGAGCGAGGTCGATCTTCTCGGCATCGGCCTTCCACTCGGCGAGGAACGTGTCGGGATCCTCGCCGCGCTCGCGCGCGGCCTGCGAGATCGTCATCTGGCCTGACCGAATTGCGTCCCGATTGGCCTTCACTTCGTCCGACGGGTTGATCATCGCCCGACCGGGTGGGGTCCACCGGACCGTGACGCCTTCGACGTCCTCGCCGACCATGATCAGCGCATCGATCATCCAGGTGGCGACCGAGTCACAGAACTGAGGAATGAACATCGTCCACTGCCACGTCGCAAGCGATCGCTGGTATTCGAGCCAACCCATGCGGCCAGACGAGAAGTTCACGTTCGACAAGTCGCCGGTCAGCGCCTCGTACGGAACGCCAAGGCCTGCCGCGACGGCGCGGAGCGATACCTTCGTATAGTCAGCGTAGCCATCGACGCCTGGGGGGGACGAGAACGACACCTCTTCGCCGGGACGAAGATACTGGAAAGTGCCGGGCTCGACATAATCGAGCGGCTCGCGGTCCTCGACGGCATCATCGGTCGCGATGCCGGGAATCGCATTCCCGTCATCATCGCCGGTGACGACGCCGACGAATGCGGACGCCAGCTTCTGCCGGGTCAGCTGCGCGTCTTCGAAGTCGGCGAAGTCCTTCATCCGCAGCACGATCGGTGCAAGCCAGGTCGCACCGTGCTCCATCTCCGGCCGGTCGGCGCGGAAGACGTGGGCGATGTCCACGGCAGGAATAAAGGTCGAACCCAGCGACGTCGTGCGACCGCTGCCAGGGTGGCCGTTGTACAGCCAGTATCCCTCGCGCGCCCCGATCGGCGTGAACTGGACGCCGTTGATCAGGAAGCTGCCGTTGACGCCGGGGGCCGCGGCAAGCGGGCCATGCTTGGACGGATCGATATAGTCCGGCTCGAGCACTTGCATCTGAAAGGGCAGGGGCAGCCGATCGGAGAGGCGGCGCCAGCGACGACGTAGAACGACGGCGCCGCTCTCCACGATGGTCCGCGCTGCCTGAAGTTGCAGGCCATAGAGATCATGCCGGCCGCTGGAATCGCACGACTTCGTGTCGAAGTGCTTTCGTGCGATCTTGTTCAGCCGGTCGTCGATGACGCCGTTACGGTAGACCTGGAACGTGATGCCGGTGCCGACCAGGTTGTTCGCGATCGTCGCGACGCCTCGTGCTGCGAATGGATTGTTCCGGACGAGGTCGCGGGCGATGCCGCGAAGCGCTGCGGTGACCGCCGGCGATAGTTCGCCGTTCGCATCCCGCTGCGTGCGGCGCCATCCTGCGGCGCGGCGGCCGAATGTCGCGCCGTCATATTCCGCCCGAGGGCCTCGTCCGCGCGCGATACGCTGCTTGGGCGCGACGGGCGCAACCTGCTGCGGCTGCCGGCGCAACAGGCGGTCAATCAGGGATCGATCAGCCAAGGTCAGAGCCCGCTGCGATAATAGGGGACACGGCGACGCAACACGCCGCTAGCGGCGTTGGCCTGCATCTTGATCTGCGCTTCGACGACGGCGATCGCGGCGGTGACCGCCTCGACCGATTGGAAAGTCGTCTCGCGGCCGTCGGCGAAGCGGACCTTCTGCGCGCCCATCGCAACCGCGAGCAGCGACTGGTGAAGCTTATCGAGGTCGGATTGCTGATACGCCATGCCTACCTCCTCCGGTTGCTGGTGAACGGGTTTGAGCGCTTCGCCCTGGCGGCGGGCGGGGAATTCGCCGGCTTCGGTGCCGGTTTTGGAGCAGTCAGCATGCGCCCCGGCTGGGGCGGTTCGGATCGTTCGGCGGTCGAGTGATCGTCAGGCGGTTCCGGGACTTCGGGTTCGCTGGGCTCTGACTGCTCGCCGGTCAGCTTCGCCCATTGGCCTTCGGTCCAGCGGTCGGCGCCAAGGCTGATGGCAACGGCCCGGGCGTACACGGCGTTATCGAGCGCCTCGTTGCGGTCGCGGAGCTTGTGCCATTCCCGCCGGATGCCCCCGGTGCGCTGCTTGATCTCGCGAAGCTCTTCCGCGACCAGCTGCTTGATCCACTCGTCGTCGGTGCCCTGCGGCAGGTAGATGTACCCGTCGGGATAGGCCTCGCCGTCGGTGGGCTTCTCCAGCCCAAGCTGCCCGTAGAGCTCGAGCTTCAGCATCGACGTGCCGATGTTCCAGAGCCTGACGCCCTTCTTCAGCTTCCGCCCGTTGACCGAAACATCCTGCCAGGATGGCGCGCCGATCGCTTGCTGCGCGGCTAGGGACTCGCGCCCCTTTACCGCCATGACGAAACCGGGGTGGCGGCGAGCCCACCCGTAGACCTCCATCGTATTCTCACCGTCGCCTGAATCGACCGCGACGCGCGCGAGGCGCATTGATCGGCCGTCAGCGGAAACCCACTCGCGCGCGATCTCCTGATCGAGCTTTTTCCAGGTCGCCTTGTCAGCGATTGGACCGAACACCTCGATGCGCTGGACGAACGCCCGACGACGGCCGGAACCGAATGCCCAGATGTCGGCGTCGATACGACCACCGCCGCCTCGCTGAACGTCTGCCGCCATGACGAGCAGCCCGGCCCATGATGGCGGCGTTCCGATCATCATGGCCGCCTCGCGACGTTCGTAGAGCCGCTGCCACTCCGGTGCCTCGCCGCGCTCGGCCCAAACATCGCCAAGCACCTGATTGACGAACGTCTTTAAAAGGTTGGGGTCCTTGCGGACTTCCATGAACTCGCGGGCCAGTTCGGCCCAGGCCGCGCCGCGGTGCTGACTGTAGCCAGACCAGATATGGAAGCTGCGGTGGCGTGGCCCGTTCTCCGGGGCATGTGCGCGCCACTCGCCGTTGAGGTCCATCCAAGGCTTGTGCGATTCCTCGATGTCGCAGCCAGCTTCGCACCGATACCAAGCGCGCTTCGGGTTCTCCTTCGGTTCCCATCGAATGCCGGGGCCTGTTCCATCGCCCCAGACCAGCACCTGCATGTGCCCGCACTGCGGGCAGGGGACGTACCGATGTTCCTGCGTCCCCGCGTAAAACAGCGCGTCGATCCGGCTGATACCCGCCAGCGTTGGCGTGGAGCCCGCGGCACTTAGCGGCTCGTCTGACGTCTGGTTGCGCTTGAACGCCAGGCGGGCAGGGTCACCCTCCAAGCCGGAGGATACGGGGTAACCGTCAGGCTCTTCGAGCAGCACGCTGTCAGTCGTGACGCGCCGGAATTCCTTTGGGCTGTTCGCACCCTTGATCTGGATCCAGCCGCCCTTGAAGCGCTTGGCCCTGATCTGGTTGTCCCGATGCCGCGGTTTGAACGTCGCGACGGTGCGGATGATTGGCCACTGCAGCACCGGGTCCAGATCGTCTCGACTGTATTTCTCAGCGTCGTCGATCGTCGGCTGATAGATCAGCAGGCGCCGCGGGCTCTGATGGATGCACCAGCCGATATAGTTCTGGACGATCTGCGAGTAGCCGATGCGGCTGCTCTTCTTCACCGAGATCTGCGTGGTCGCCGGGTCGGTGAACGCATCCGCTATCCCGTCCTGGAACGGGAAGGCGCGAAAGCGTTTGCCGTTATCGAGGCGGGCATGGATCGCTGACCATGCTGACAGCGTCAGGATCGGCTTCGGCTTCCAAGCCGCGATCCATTCCCGCACCGCCGTCAGGATAGCTCCTGCCGGCGCGGTGATCACCTCAATCGTCGTCTCCGGGGGCGTCGTCCTCATCCATGCCCCCGCCCCTCGACTCCTCGACCCGCGTCAGGCTGAGGTCTTCGAGCGCGTCCTGAATTGCTTGCTCGATCCGAGCGCGGAGCAGTTCGTCGCCTTTGGCGACGATGGCCGGCACGCGCATCAGGCGGCCCATCGACACGGCGATGACGCTCGTCACCGCCATGGTCATGTCCGGCAGCGATGCGAGTTCCTTGCGGTCCAGCGCGTTCGCCGTCGCGATCTTGTCCGCCTGCTCCTTCGTGAGGCGGGTGCGTTCGACTTCGAACGACGCCGTCCCCTCACCAGAGGTGGCGAGCTTCCGCACCTTGAAGTCAACGTGTGCCTCGACATACTCGTTCGCGGTCTGGCCTGGCCGGGGAAAGTCACCCGCCTGCATCCGGTCGCGGACCCAGCTGTCGGACATGCCGACAAGCCACGCCACCTGTGCCCGGGTTAAGGCGGCATTTTCAATACTCGAAATTGCCGCCTCCCAATCAGTGAGATGGGCTGTTCGCCGCCATTTTCACACTAGCGGCGGCGGCATCCTATGGCAGCCCGTGGCTACGGAAGACCTGCGCCTTTGCCCCCCGTATTACCCAGGCTGGCCGGAAGGACCCAAGGGAGCGCCCCGACCCTGTCCGTTTCGCGCGGTGCGGCGCAACATACGTGCGTAACCGCGCAGGTGGGTCGGAGAATCGCCCTGACTTAAATCTAGGTGCGGGCAATATTGAGGATCAACGACGCCTCGCATCCGTTCGAGGAATACCAAAAGAGGAGAGAGATGATGTTGAAGACAGTAGCTGTGTTTGCAGCGATCGCCATGTCCACTGCTGCAGTGGCTCAGCAGAGCGGCCCAACCGGGTCAGGTACGCCAACCGGCCCGGATGCAAAGGTCGCCGTCAACGGTAAGAAGCTGGATAACTCCGGCGCTAGCAAGCCGATGAAGGCAAAGACCAAGAGCCAGAAGACGATGTCGCATTCCAAGGCGCATTCGACGGGCACGATGTCCGGCGATCGTACGATGGCTCCCGGTAATTCGATGTAATCATATTTGAGCCGCTACTTCGGTAGCGGCTCAATTGATCCATACCGTAGGACAACCGCCCGGAGCCTTGCTCCTGCGTTGGGGACGAGGGTGGCAAGCCACTACGCTCATCGCGGTCCGCTTATGCGGCGATAGGCGGACTTTGTACCTCATCCGTTCCAAGTAGCCAAGCCCCGATCTTCATGTTGATGCCGGCGAAAGCGACCAATACGAACTTGCCGTCGCCGCCCTTCACAACCTCACCCGACAACCCCGCTCCCGGACCCTCGGTCACCTTGACCGGCTGCCCGATAGTGAATGCTTGGCGCTGACCCATTCGGGCAGCTCGCTTGCCTCTCTCCTCGATACGACGCGCTTCGGCGATCTCGGCATCGCTGATCGTCGGGATGGCGCCGAGATGCCTGAAGATCGAGAAGCTGGGATGCTCGGAGAACGGCTGGGCCGCGATGCTCGCCAGGTCGTAACGCTGACTGGCGCGGGCAAACACGAAAGTCGGCATGATCGGAGCAGCATACTCGACCCGCTCGCGTGTCCTGCCACGACGCCGGGTCAGCGTTTGTATCGGGCTCCACACATCGAACCCTGCTGCCTCGAGAGACGCCGCGAGTGGCAGCGTGCGCGACGCTCCGGTCCGTAGGATGCACCAGTCAGTTCCCCGCGCCATCGCTTCAATCTCTCCAAGCATCTGGTTGGTTCGGCTTGGCGACCCGGCCGACCAAGCCGCTGTAAACAATATGGAAACCGATTTGGGTTAATTCGGGTTCTCTAAGACTTTCAATGAATCGCCGGATCCAAGAATGACGACTGACTGCACTGCTGAGCGAACTGACCACACGATCGATCGGCCCCTGGTCGAGCAGGCTCGCTACTGGACGATGCTGAGCCATTGGGCGCGCGGCGATGTGATCGACCTCGGGCCAGACAGCGCAGCCGGAGCCCATTCGACTGACATAAGCTCCGCGCCGTAAGCAGGTTGACCATGCGGCGATCATGCGTGAGCCTCCAATTTCCGCTGATCGGTCGGCGGTCCCGGGATTGCCATCCGCCGGTAGCGCTCGGCCGTTGCGCGGCTGGCGGCGAACGCCTCATCGGCATCAGCGACCTGTGATTTCTTCCGCCCCTCGATCCACGAGACTGGGTCAGCTTTCCCGGCAGCGCTGACGATCGCGTCGTTCGTCCACCTCTCGCCGTGCTCACGCCGCCATTTCGCAATCAGGGCGCCGGCTTGGTTTCGGGACTTGCCCGCCGCCATGAGCAGCGCGATGCCAGCGTTGAAGAGGGCTTTCGCAGGATCGATCGCTGCGTCAGCGGCAGTTACGTCAGTAACTGTACTACCTCCTCCCTCCTTCCTCTGGCGGGACTTTTCCCCACCGGTGGGTAACTGGTTCCCCACCGGTTCCCCATTCGCACCCCTTTTACGGGGCTTCGCTTCCCCACTGGCCTTAGCTGAGGGGGTGTCAGTTCCCCACTGGACGTAGCTGAGGGGGTGTCGAGTTCCCCACCATCGCGTGTTGAACGGGCCTCGATGTTCACCCAGTTCCGAACCGCTTCCGTCTGCGGATAGGTCGAATTGGGCTTCTTCGGGCGTTGGTACTGGCAGAAGTTACGCACGGCGCCGTAGCGCTTGCCGCCGGCTTCGTACGCCATGATGCAACCGGCTTCCGCAAGCTCGTCCAGCAGGGGGACCGCATCGACGCTGTCTGCCGGCAGGAGCCGCATCTTGAGCTTTACCGGCGACCACTCGAACGAGCCCATGTCGTCGCACTCATTCCAGATGCCGAGGAACAGCAGCCGCGCGAACGCCGACAGCGAGACATAGGTCTCGTCGGTCCAGAGGCCGGGATGGATCGATCTGATACGCGCCATTATGCACCTTCCCTGGAACTGTAGAAATCGCTGCCGCGGACGGCTGAGTTTGCGCCGAAGAACCAGCCGAGAGCCTTGCCCGAGGGGCCGCTGCGGCGTTTGGGGACGAGGAACTCGACCTTGTTGCGGACGGCTTCCATGTCGGTCCGCCACGCCTCGTATTTGGCGCCGAACTGGTCGTCCGGTTCCTGCTTCTTCAGGTATTCTTCCTCGCGGTAGACAAAGAGGATCACGTCGGCGTCCTGCTCGATCTGTCCGCTGTCGCGCAGATCCGACGGCATCGGTCGCTTGTCGGGACGCTTCTCCACGTCACGGCTGAGCTGTGCCACCGCCATCACGACGAGGCCTTCGGACTTGGCGAACTGCTTGAGCCCGACGCTAACCTCGCTGGCGTGCTCGTACGGTGACATGCCCTTGCGGCTGTGCGCCATCAGCTGGAGGTAATCGACGACTACGAGCTCAAGCTTCTCGCCCTTCGCCGCGAGGCGGCGCTTATGGCTGCGTGCCTGGCGGATCAGCTTCGCCAGCGTAAGGCCAGACGTTTCGTTGATCTCGATCGGCAGCTCGTCGAAGCGCGACTTGGCTGCGATCACGGCGGCCATCTCGTGCGGGCGCACCGTACCGTCGCGCACATGCTCGTAAGGCACGCCGCCGCGTGGTGAGAAGGTCATGTCCGCGATCATGCGGCGCGTGAGCTCGTCGGCGCTCATCTCGAGCGAGAAGATCAAGACGCCGTGACCCATACCGGCTGCGCCAATGGAGTATGATGTGACCAGCGATGTCTTGCCCATGCCGGGACGGCCGCCGATGACCACAAGGTTCGATGGGCGGAGCACGCCGATCGCGCTGTCGAGGGAATTGATCGTGCCGCAACGAACGCCGACAACAGGCTTACCGAAGCTGTCGATGACAGCCTGTGCGTATTCGCCGACGGATGCCTGTGCAGTCACAACCTGTTCCGCCAGCTCAGCGACGGCCTCGTCGGCGTTCGCAACCAGCTCTTCGCGCGTCACCGACAGATCGCGAGCGGATGCGACGACGTCTTTCAGACCCGCTACCATCCGGCGCCGGCTCGACAGCATCGTGATCTGATCAAAGTACGCCTTGGTGCGCGCCTTCGGTCCGGCGTTGAGATCGGCCGCGGCCAGCACGGAATATGCACGGGGCCATTCGCCATCCTCGGCGAAATGCGGGGCCAGCGTCACTACGTCGACCGCGCCAGACGCCGATTGCTCGATCATCTTGCCGTAGATGCGGCCGTAAAGCGGGACCGAGAAGTCGGCAGGCCGGCAACGATCGGCCACCTCGTCGATCAGCCGGTTATTGGCGAGCAGATCGCCAAGGAAGCCGATCTCTGCTTCGACATTGTACAATGGGCTCGCAGTCGCGGCTGTTGCGAACTGCTCTTCGAACGCGCCGCTCATGACCGGATACCGCGAAGCTGGTCGTTCCAGTCTTTGAAGCCCTCGGCAGGCCACATGATGCGCGTGGCGTAACCGCGCTCGATCAACTCCTCCTCGGCCTTCTCGACTGCTGCACGACCGGCAGCGTCGTTCTGGCCGGCAATCACGATCGAGACGATTCGCCGCGGGTAATCGATATGCGGCATCATCGCAGTGCCCAGCGTAACCCAGACCTCGGCGCCAAGCTCCTGCGCCAGGCTGAGGCCGTCCTCCGGCCCCTCGGTGACGATCAACTCATCCCCGACGCTGTCGGCGTCCGAGTTGATGCGCAGCGCGCCACCTTTGATTCTCCCCAGGCTGCGCTTGGGCTTCTCCATCCGCGCCTTCTGCTTTCCGCCGTCGGCAAGGAAAATGCGCTGCAGGCCAATAAGTTGATCGTCGCCATCGACCACCGCGCCGATGAGTGCGGGCAGGTCAGGGCCGCATTCACCGGACGCGTCATCGTACCAAGCTGGAGTTCGTGCAAAGCGGATCGTGTGGGGAATCGGCATGACGATGCCACGCCCGCGTAGGTAGACTTCGGCGGGCGTGCCTGGGGCAGGGGAAGCCTTATCCCAGACCCGCTGGGCACGATCGATGGCACGTTGGCGGTCGCCTTCGTCTTCCGCCGCCGCCTTTGCGCGCTGAACTGGATCGACGCCCGGCAGGCTCGCCGCACCCAGCCACTTCATTGCATCCATGAAGCCGAGGTTCTCAGTCTCCATGACGTATTTGACGATGTCGCCGGACGCGTTGCAGCCAAAGCAGTGATACGTGCCCTTCGCATCGTTCAGCTGCATTGATGGTGTGCGTTCGCTGTGGAAGGCGCACAGAGCGCGCTTCTCGTTCTTGCCCGCCCGGACAACCTTTCGGGTGCGGGCTACGACGTCGCTGATGTTGTACCGCTGCTTGGCCTCGTCGACGGCCTGACGGAATGCTGCGTCGCGTTCGGCGCGTCCGGTGGAACGGCTCACTTGGTGTCTCCCTTCGCAGCCGCGATCATTTCGAGCCACTGGCAGGTGATCGCGTGCGCCCGACGGATCAACGCCTCGTGCGGTGCCACTTCCTCGACGGTCGTCTCACCGTCGAGTTCGGCGCGAATGATTGACGGCAACAGGGTAGCAAGCGTGACCGATGCTGGGTCATCACCTGAGCAAACCGATCCCGCGTCCGCCCAGCGCCCACCAACGAGTGCCAGTAGCGGATCCGCGAACCGGCCGCCCCACTCGTGACAGCCGGCCAGGAACGTCGGCAGGTCAATAGGTGAGGCGGTGTTGGCATACGCTGCCGCCCGGTCTTCCGACTTGCCGAGCACGCGACCCATGTCGCCCCAGGTTGCGCCGTCGTCTGTCTTGATCGACGTGATGACAGCGTTTTGCGTATCGACCGCGGCTGACGCGGAGAACGTGCGACGGCGTCCGTGGATGTACGGTGCGTTCATGCGGCAATTGCCTCTGCATGGTGAAAGACACGAAAGCGCGGCAGCAGATCGATCTTACGGTGATCGCGCTTGCCAATCTGATCGCGGCGTTGACGGACGCCATGCGTGACGCCGACATCGGAAACGACGTCGTCCACCGCTTCTTGGACGAGCTGGATCATCTGAATTGGTTGACGATCCACGGGATGCCGCGTCGCGTCCTGACCGATATCGTCGACATCGTTCGCAGCACTGTGCCGACCAATGATTAAAGGTGGGGTGACCGCATGCATCATGCGGAGCGCGATCACCCCTACATCCGCCGCTGCCGGTAAAAAGCGCTTAGAAGTTGGCGGCGGAGAAGCACACCAACTCCACGGATGGTATATCAGCCATGCCGTATTAAGCGCCATGACGCTAACTGGCATTGGTGTCCATACAGATCGACGAAAGCGATCAGCCGCGTTCATGCTGCAATGCTAGCGTTGCTAACGCGATACGTTGCCATAAAATTGCGAACGCGCACGTCGGTTTCCGGCCATACGCGTCTACCGTTTTTCAACTGGCTGACGAAATGCGGATCGCGCATGGCCTTACGGCCAAAAGTCACCGGTGACATTGCATGATCATCGATGAAGATCGAGATCGCATCGACGAGGGGGAGCGTATCGGTCTGCATAAGACAGACCGTAATGTAGGGCGTGTCCCACAGTCAATCACTTTGTGTAGGCTGCGTCCTAGCATTCCGATAAGAAGCCAAATGTGGGAAGAGCCCCACATGACTGATAACAGTGCGACCCCGCTTCAAGTTGCTATTCGTGAGGCCGTGATAGCCTCAGGTCGAACTCGCGATGCAAATGATCAGCTGCTCAAGAAGGCGCTAGGAACGACCGGAAAACCACTTTGGGATATTGAGCGTGGAAAGAGCAAGAGGCCTGGTCCGGACACATTGCGAGCGATCGAGCGAGTACTGTCGCTTCCCGACGAGCAACTTGTCGAGCTCGTGCATCCGCGATCATCGCCCATAAAACAGCCGCCAGCATTCGACGCCGACCAGCCAAAAATACATACAGCTGATGCAGGCGAGATGGTCGAAATTATTAAGCTCGATCTGTCACTGCCCATGGGGCCAGGCGCGACAGTCGACGACTATATTGAAGAGGAACCCGTATCCTTCGACTTGGGCTACGTCCGCGGCTTTACGCGCACTCCTCCGCACCGTTTGCGTATCGCGCGCGGTGTGGGTGACAGCATGTTTCCGACGCTGAATAGCAACGATCTAGTCTGGATTGACAGCACCCAGACGAACCTCAACCAGCAGGACCGAGTGTGGGCCGTGTCGATCAACGGCGCCGCTGCGATCAAGCGGTTACGCTCCCTTAAGGAGGGCCGCGTATTGGTGATTTCTGATAACCCGACGATCGACAATTACGAGGTCGGTGGAGACGAAATTAGGATCGGCGGGCGCGTTATCCGGTTTGCGAGGGACCTTTGAGCGAGCCGGAACCAGAGCGCACATTCCGCTTCCTTTACCGAGGCAGAGACGCCACCCGCAACGCTATCGAAATGCGACACCTCGGCGCATCGTTGATTGGCCTAGATCGCATTATGGCTGACGGCCTTATGGTTCTTACTGAGCAAAGATTGCCTACCCGGCGCGAACGTCCGCCGATCGCGTTTGAGATAAATGCCCCGCGGGCAGGCTCGGTTGAAATATTAGGCGGCCTTGCCCCGATGATAGGGCAACTGCCACTTCTATGGGATTTCGTTGCCTCGGGACGAGCCAAAAGCGCAATGGAGTTTGCAGCATATGTTCTCAAAGTCCGCGGTGGACGGCCAGCGGAGGCTGAGGTACACAAAGAGAACATGTTAGAAATCCTGCGTATTACAGAGGCGACCAGGGACCGCGCAGACCAGCGCTGGCATGATACATTACGCGAAACGATAGGCCATCTGGCTCACTCCGTAGCAGAGCGGTCCGGGTACGCTTCCAAGCAAGCCGTCGCACCGGTCGGACGCTCCGTGGATCAACTGCAAATCGGCGAGGCAACCGGCGATGGGAATCTGATCGACGCCGCGATGGCTGATGTTATTCGTGAGGGTGGCGGTGCTACCGTTGGCGATCAAGAGAGGATCGTGGTGCAGGTCGATGGTTATCAACACCACAACCGAACGCTGAAGATTGCGCGTTTGGATGGCGAAGGCTTCATGACTGCCAATGTCACCGATCCGGCATTCGATATCTCACCCAACCTTTACACCGAGGCCGCGACGATTCGAGCCCGGCTAGTCATCGACGCAAAGAAGACTTTCCGCGATGGCCGCATCGAGCGTTTGCATATCTCCAACGCGGTAGAGATACTGGCCGCGTAGTGCGCGCTATTTCCCTAGCAATCGTCGGCATAGATTACCCAAACAAGCGCGGTCCTGGCCGACGGTTCGAGCTTGAAATATGCAAGCCAGGCGAGCCGATCGAGCTACGGCCGGAGCCCGAAAACCAGTTCGATGAGCACGCAATTGCCGTGTTCTCTTGCCGTGGTGTTCAGCTCGGATACCTTGCATCGGAGCGTGCCGTGTTCATCGGCACCCTGTGGCGACAGGGCCATGATGCCACAGCCATATTTCAAAGCCTCGAGCCGAAAGTGGGCTGGATCCGTGTTGCATTCGATGGCGAGCAGCCGTCACTTCCCCTTACAACATCAAACGAGCCCGCCCCGGGCGCAGACGGCTTTTGGCCAGATCAGATCTATGACGATGACCTATAAGTAGGATCAGGCCTACTTTACGCTTGACCAAGTAGGACACATCCCACATAAACGCTTTCGAAGGTCGCAATATGAGGTTGCGCTTTGGGAGGTCGGACATGGCAACGCAGTTCAAGCATACTGATTTCACGAACATCCCAACGTTAGCGGCGCAACCCAACATCCGGGTCGCGTTTATCGCAGGCGAGGCGACCGCCGCGGTTCACGACGCGATGGCAAAGCTGCCCGCGGACACACGCGATGGCACGCTGGATGATCTGGTTTGGGACCAGGGGGTCGCAGCAGCCGAGAACGTCACGCTTATTCAGAGCATGACCTGCGCACTGGTTGAGAAGGCGCAGGAGCTGCTGTCGCCGCGAATGTACTCAGCGTTTCTTCGCTGGGGCGAAGCGGCATCGTATCTCAGTACAATCTTTGAGACCGACGCAGATGGGGACCTTCGCTGCCAGCGGAATGCGGCAGCGGGTCGAGTGCTGGGCGAGGTATCCGCCGAGCATATGCACGACGTTATTATCAAGATGCTCGTCGTAGGAATAGAGACGGCAGATTGTTCGGCCTTCGGACCGTTCGCAGACGTCAAATCCAATGATCAGTTTGGCTGCGAACAAACGCTGTTGCGTGGCTTGAGCGCGGATCTCGACTGGGTGTCGCCGCTGCCGGCGTTGTTTAACGAGTTGAGCTGCCGCGCATGGCAACTGTCCAACAGCAGTAGCTCGTTCAGTCTCCCAATCGGCTCGGCTATCACGAGCACCTTCAGCTTCGCACGCGGCCTAGATAGCGCTGAGCAACGGACGCCTGCCGGGTCATCTCAAATGCCCGCTAGCTACGACCGATTTATGGGTGGACCCTTCATCTCATGGCAGCGGGCATACTCGCGATATGAGGAGGCGCACCACACGCTCTACGCCTACGACCGCGATATCTATTCCTCGACCTTCGCGACACCCAACGTGGCGGAGAGCGTCAAGGATAGTGTGCAGGAGCAGTTCGACGTCCTGCTGATGGCCGAACACGACGCGGTGCAGTGGCTTTATCGTATCCCGGCACCGAGTGCATCGGAGCTGGCAATCAAGCTGAAGATTTTCGTCGAAATGGACGGTTACGACCTGACGTACGCCCCTGAGGCGATCCGCCAGATCACGATCGACGCTCGTCGGTTCGGGCGACATGGCGCGCATTTGCAAACGGACGAAGCCCTCCTTGCAGCTTTCGCCGCGCGTCGCCGGGAGTTTGAAGCAATCGAAGGCGTCGAGCTTCACGGCCATGAGGAAGACACGTATTTCGCGCGGGTTGACGCGACAGAAGCCGTGCTCATGGACAATGCCGCGACCACGATCGAAGGCGTGCTTGCGAAGCTTCGCGTCGCGTTTCTTCACCAGACCGGCGAAGACTGGTCGGACCTCGCAATATCGAACACGAAGCTGCCCAAGTTCGCCGACGGCCTTGCCATGTCCGATATGTACACCCGACTGGCATGGGCTGCGATTGAAGATCTAGCACGCATCGCAGGTGTCAGCTTGGCGGAGCAAGGCGCATGATGGGCCTCGTTGAATCGTGCGGCGACGTCTGCACGTTGTCGGACATCAAAGCAGTCCAGCATTACCACCAGACGCCTAGGCATTCCGAGCACTACCTTCTGGAGCTTCATTCAGGGAAAGAACCTCTGAAGCTCTTCGCGTTCGACTACGCGGCGCTGGAAGCCAGGCCTGTCCAGCTCATGCCGGTGGAGCCTGGCACCCGGCTTATTACGGTGTACGGCGGGCTTGCCGAGAATGAGCAGCCGTTCGTAGACAAGGCGCCGATCATCGCATGGGCGCTGTGCATCGACGGACAGGTTCGGCCGGTCACGCCTGCGGGCGTCAGCCGCGGGTTCAATCCCGCTAGCTCTGGCAACTGGTTTCCTGAGTACCTCGAGTTCTCGAACGGCGCGATCCATCAGTTCGGATATGACGCTGAGCCGGAAGATTTCGGGAGCGTCGCTGTGGTCATCGAGCGCGAGACCCGCCGCCAGCGCAACTATGAAGCCGAGCGTAAGGCTCGTGCGGCTGCCCAGGACGAGGAGACGAACCAATGACCTGCGCGTCCTGCCGATTCTGGGATCGCTACGCCGACAGCGATATCTCCAAGAAGTTCGGAGATTGCCGGTTCAATCCGCCACTCATCAGCGAGACGCTTCTTGCCCGGATGCTGCCGGGGCCGAGCATACCGCTCTCCGACTACGACGACATCGAACGCGATATCTACGTCGCGAGCGCTTTCCCCGTCACGCATCAGGAAAGCGAGTGCGGTCGTTGGGATGGGAGGATGCCGATATGATGACGGACCGATCCACGACCTGTGCGACGTGCCGCCATTGGCGGCGCATGGGGCCGAAGCTGGCGAACGCGCAACGAGATCCATCATCGGCCACGGATCAAGGCACCTGCGAACGGCGGGCTCCTACGGTCGTTCAAGGTGAATTGCCGTTCCCCGTATCGGTGTTCCCGGTAACCCATGAGAGCCGCGGATGCGGCGAGTATGGAGCGCGGAATGGCAATGGTGGCCCGGGTGGCGGCGAACGCGCCGGGCAGGGCGGGGAGGGCGACCACAACGTTACGCCGTTTCGTCGGATCGCAGCATGACGGCAGCCGAAGCATTTAATCGCAGTCAGACCGATCGCACCGCACATGAGGGTGGCGCGCGAGTGTCGAGTACCGCGCGTGCCGACGGCTACCTTCGGAAATCGGTGGTCCTCACGACCAGATCTCCGGCGCGGAGCCCTTCGATACGCCATCGGTTTTCGACCGCAGCTCGGAACAATGTGGCCACTCGTTCGGACGATTTGTTACGTTCAAGGAGCGCAAAATGCACGGCCGCCGCGGGCGACAGCCGGCCGCGGACAGTCGTTGTAACCGGTTCGAAAACTCCGGGGGCACTGTTGTCGGTGAATTCCAGTTCGAAGCTGCCGTCGTCATTGATCATAAGTCGTCGGCTCCGTCTGAAGCGTCAACTGTCTCATTGCGGGACTGGGCAGGTCAATAGCGGCCTGCCCATAAATCACCGGGTTAAGCTTGGCCGCGCCGATAGCGTTCGGTCTAGCTCAGTCGGTCTCGCTAGTTCCGCTTCCGTCGTCGGTCGACTTCCACTTACCCTCGGCAACTTGATCATCGTCATCGCCGTCAATTGCCTGCTCATATGCAGCGCTCTCATCCGCGATGCCGGCTTCCGTGCTTTTCTTCGCAGTGTCCGCGAAGTCAGCCTTGCTTGGGTCGGCTGGGTTGCTGTCGGTCATGATCAACTCCTCTGCTGGAGCGTCCTCAACGCATCATCGCGGCCTGCAGGGGCCGATCGATCTTCCTATCCCACATCAATCGCTAGGAGCTTGCGCTGATGGGCCTCGCACTTGAACGCCTGCCTGATTGGCCGGTCGCCATGACCCGTGAGATGGCGCTTGCGTACACAGGCGTTGCAGAGGCCCAGTTGCGCGAGTGGGAACGTCGCGGGACCGTTCGCTTCTGCCTCCGTGGGCCTCGAGGCGCTGCGATCGCAGCGCGATCGTCGCTGGACGCTGCCGTGCATAGCCTGTTCGCCAGCGCAGCCGCCGACGACGGCGCAATCGAGTTCGACTGATGGCGATCGCGCGACTGCCGGCATACGTTCGGCCCACCCCGCTCGCGGGTGGCAAGACTGGCTATTACTTCGAGCTGCCGCCTTGGGCGCGGCCTACGAAGGACCCCCTGACAGGCAAGAGGAAGCCCGCGGTACGGCACGGTCAGGCATGTCCCGTGATCTCGACGGCGCTCGGTACTGACCTTGCCCAGGTGCATGCGAAGGGCGCGGCCCTCAACGAAGCGCTGCGCGAATGGCGTACGGGTCAGATGGGGCAGGGGCGTATCGCCGAGGGCACCGTAGCATGGCTGTTCCAGTGGTACCGCGAGCAGGGGCGTTTCACCAAGAACAAGGCGAAGACGCGCAAGGACTACAAGGCGCTCATGGACATGCTGGTGGCGTTCGAGACGAAAGTCGGACAGCCGCCGCTCGGCAAGCGCATAGCTTCCAAGGTCGACGCCACGGTCGCTGACAAGCTCTACCAGAAGCTGAAGGAGAAGGGGGAACGGCAGGCATCCTATGCCATGCAGGTTTGCCGGCTCGTCTGGACGTGGGCGGCGCGTCACCACCGGATCACTGGCGTGAAGGAAAACCCGTTTAAGGGCATGGGGCTGTCTAGCACGGCCGCTAAGGGCAATCGCGAGACGAGCCGGGCGGAGTATAACCTCTACCGCGAGACGGCCCGTAAGCTGGGCTTCCAGTCGATGGCTACGGCTGCCGCGCTCTGCTTCGAATGTTGCCAGCGCGTATGGGATGCGTTTGGGTTCGAGGATTCGGATGGGAAGGAACATCGTGGGATCGAGTGGGCAGGGTATCGGCCAGGCGAGGAGATCAGCCTCGTGCAGTCAAAGACTGGCAATCCAGTAACCTTGCCGCTGTCGATCGTCGTGACCGCCCACGACGGCAAACCAGAGACGGTGTCGCTCTATCCCGAACTGGAGGAAGAGCTCGCCCGATCGCGTGCGGTGGTCGCTGCCGATGCCGAAGTGATCGTGCTCGAGGAGCGCAGCGGGCAGAAGTACAAGGAGCGGCGCATGTCGTCCGTCCATCGGAAGATATGCGATGAGGCCGGTTTACCGAAGGCAATGACGTTCACTGGATTCCGGCATGGCGGCATCACAGAGATCGGCGACGCCGGCGAGGACGACGTGCGCGCGGTCTCAGGTCACAAAACGCTCGCAGTGACGCGAATCTATAACAAGGCTAGCGCCGAAAAAGCCCGCCGGATCGGCGCAACGCGGCGTGGGCATATTGAGGCGCTGGGTGGCGCAGAGGTCTGATTCGGGATCTTAGGCAGCGAGATCGTTTCGTACCAAAACTAGTGCCTCAGCCAATTCGACCAGCGCCCGCTTTGTCAGCGGACCCAAGACTTCCCCGTGATACGGATTGGCAAGGCTTGCAGCACCGACTGCTTCCGCATCCGCTGGCTTTGGCGTCCAAGCAACTCCTTGGCCGAACGCACGGGCGTCCGCGGCCGTGACAGCGCCCAACGCATGAGTGCTGGGCATTAATCCGTATCGGGCGTCCGGTGGCAGTCCATTCTGAGCAAGTAGGCACTCAAGATCGATAGATACGTGCTTCTCACCTTTGGCCGCCTTGAATGCCTGAGAGGAAATTCGTCGCCCGTTTACGGGACATGGCACAACTTGGACTGGCGAACGGCAATGCCTCAGTAGCCGATCTGCATTACCTATGCCGATATCGTCATATCGGTCGTCAATCTCGTAGCTCTGCGCAGTTGGCTCACACATTCCTAGGCAAGAGCTCGCAATACCGACGCCTCTAGAAGCGTAACAGCCCCACTTGCTTCGGCATCCACTAGTGACCCGGTCTCACGATCCTTGTGCCACGAATAAAAGGAACCGTCTTCGTCCACCAGGAAGCCAAACGACATCGTTTGAAGATGCCATTCGATTTGGACCGAGCTATCTGCGCCGGGAACGAGGGACCCATCAGGCAAGCCATTCCGAAAATGTTCTTTGAGAACGTTGGCAATCTGCCGGAGATGCCCCCTTGAGACGGGGCTTGCGCCATAACCATCCCAATTCGCAGGTAGGTTAGCTAGCTTGTGGATTTCCCGATCAACCCAAACAATCCCGCTCGACGGAATTGTCTCATGAGATGATGGTGACCTCTGCAATAGCGGGAATTGAACACCTGGCTGGCTGGGCGCAGTAGCGCCGGCCGCCGCCGTTTGAAACGACGTGGAAATTAATACCAGTGCTGAAGTAGCTCCACGCAAGGCAATCATTGAGCTGACCAACGCAGCTTGGCTTCATCAGTGATAAGACTGTCAAAGCGGTGAGCGATATAAGCGTGTGCTGCATCAAGAAATGTGTCGACCTGTTCCCATTCAGCAACGAGCATAGACGCCTTCCAGAGAATCCGAATTACCGGCCGCACTTCCTCGCCCTCCGCTGATGGCAGCGAAGCAGCAACAATCTGCACACTAAGGGTAGCTTCGCTATCATCCACAGGAATACGTTCGAGCCACGCATTTTGCCAGTTGCCCATGGGGACAAACTCGCCCCGTGAATCCCCATCGTTTGGCTCTCGCTGAACGTGGTTCAAAACAGACGAAAGAAGCGCCCGAGTTTGCCCTTTCGGCGCACCAATTACGTCATCATACATGAGCTCGACAGCGCGCGGGTTCGGCAGTCGGGTATTCTGGCGCCGATGCCATTCAGAAATCGTCGCCCTAACGTTATGGAAGCTCGACCGAATTTCATCAAACCCCGGGTAGTTTGCTGGCTCATCGATGCCGACGAGACGCCTCCAATTGCGGGCAAGCAAATTATCTTGAACCTGTACGAGATTGGAGCCGTCGCTGCTTATAAACCACCAACGCGACAGGTGGGGGACGTCGGTAAGCGGTGGAAGACCCGCAAATTGTTCGAAATCAGCGCCGTCAAACGGATCAGCGCGCTGAACGCTGGGAAATTCGCGCGCCAGCTGCTCGTGAAGTGACTGCACATTGAATGGGTTAAAAAGGCCAACGTCGGCAAGACTTACCGTGATACCCACCTCGTTGACAGGCGGATGCGAGTATCGCGTTGCGCTTTTCATTTGAGCAATCATCCCCCCCATATGGCTACCGTTAGCAATCGTTGAAGGTCGCTGCAATCAGCGGCGCCAATATGTCGGAATGCCGTGTCGGAACATGTCGGGAGAACAAAGCTCCGCCACCGAGAAAATCGTTTTCCTTCAAGGTGGTGGATGGTGGACGCACTTGGGCTCGAACCAAGGACCCGCTGATTAAGAGTCAGCTGCTCTACCAACTGAGCTATGCGTCCATTCCGGGGCGGTTTTGGTGGCGCCCTGGTGTGGCGCCCCGCTGCTGGAGGCGCGCTGTTAGCAGACTCATCGGGGGCTGCAACCCCTTTTCGTCCTACCAGCGAACAGTTTTTCGATTTTCGCGGTCAATCGACATCAAAATCCCGAGGCACAACAGCACCGTCATCTGCGACGACCCGCCATAGCTCACCAGCGGCAGCGGGATGCCCACCACGGGGGCGAGGCCCATCACCATCATCAGGTTGATCGCGACATAGAAGAAGATCGTCGTGGCGAGCCCTGCGGCGGCGAGCCGCGCGAACCGCGACTGTGCGCGCTGGCCGACCTCGATCCCCCAGCGGATCACGAGCAGGAACGCGAGGATCAGCAGGCAGCCGCCGACCAGCCCCCATTCCTCGGCCATCGTCGCGAAGACGAAATCGGTATGCCCCTCGGGGAGGTAGTCGAGATGGCTCTGCGTGCCGTTGAGGAATCCCTTGCCCCACAGCCCGCCCGATCCGATCGCGATCTTCGACTGGCTGATATGATAGCCGGTGCCCAGCGGGTCACTCTCGGGATCGAGGAAGATCAGGATCCGGTTGCGCTGGTAGTCGTGCAGCGCGAAGTTGATCGCGAGCGGGATCGCGACCGACGCGGCGACCGCGCCGCCGACGAACAGCCTGATCGGGATGCCCGCGAGGAACATCACCGTCGCGCCGCCCGCACAGATCATCAGCGCGGTGCCGAGGTCGGGCTGTTTCATCACGATCGCCGCTGGAATGCCGATCAGCACCGCGGCGGGCCAGATCCCTGCGAACCGCCGCGTCTCGTTGGGCGGCAGCATGTCGTAGAAGCGCGCGCACGCGAGCACGATCGCGGGCTTCATCAGTTCGGACGGCTGCAGCCGGATGAAGCCGAGGTCGAGCCAGCGCTGGCTGCCGCCCCGGACCGCGCCGAGCAGTTCGACGAGGACCAGTGCCAGCACGAGCGCGCCATAGGTCGGCCAGGTCGCCGCCTTCCAGACGCGTTCGGGGATGCGGGACAGCATGACCGACCCTGCAAGCAGGACGAAGAAGCGGACGCCCTGCGGCAGCGTCCAGGGCCGCAGCGAGCCGCCGGCGGCCGAATAGAGCACGACCAGCCCGAAGGTGCCGATCGCGGCGACGAGCAGCAGCGTGCGCCACGGCAGCGCGGCAAGCTGTTCTGGGACGATACGCGAGGTCATTGGACACGCTCCGTGGTGCCGTCCTCGGCGACGCCGCCGTCGGACGTGGCCAGATCGGCCTGCGCGCGGTTGGCGCTGTCGGTCGCGTTGGCGACCGCGGGCGCGTCGCTGGGGACGATCGCATCGGTCTTCGTCGCGATCGCAGCGGGGGTGCCGACTGCGCGGTGCGATAGGCGGCGGCGGTCGCCGCCATCCGCGTCCTGATGTCGCCGCCCCAGGTCGGCTCGACCTCCGCCAGCGATTTCAGCGCACGATCGCGGTCGAGCATGTAGGTCATGATGTCGCGTGCGATCATCGGCGTGTCGAGGTTGCGCACCGTATGGCCGTTATGCTCGAGCACGACCGCGAGCGCGTAGCGAGGATTGTCCGCGGGCGCGAAACCGATGAACAGCGCATGGTCGCGCAGCTTGAACGGCAGCTGGCCGTTCTTGAGCACGCCCGAACGCCGCTCCGCCATCGTGATGCGGCGGACCTGCGCGGTGCCGGTCTTGCCCGCGATCGCCACGCCCGGGATGAGCAGCCGGGCTGCACCGCCGGTGCCGCCGCCGTTTATCACCCCGAACATCGCCTCGCGGACACGGGCGAGGTTCTCCGAGATCAATGTCGAGCGCGGGGGCGTCGCGGTGCACCTGGCTTGCAAGGATGCTCGGCTGAAGGTCGCGCCCCGAGGCGAGCCGCGCCGCCATCACCGCGAGCTGAAGCGGATTGGCGAGCACATAGCCCTGACCGATCGACGCGTTGAGCAGAATCGGCGACGGTCCACGGCCGCTTGTACTTGCGCAGCTTCCATGCCGGATCGGGCATCGTCCCGAAGCGCTGCGTCGAGAAGGGCAGGTCGAACTTCTGCCCTAGTCCCAGCGTCCGCGCGATCGGCGCGATCCGGTCATAGCCGACGCGCCGCGCCATCTCGTAGAAATAGATGTCGCAGCTCTGCATGATCGCGTTCTTGAGATCGAGCGGCCCGTGGCCACCGCGCTTGTGGCAGTGGAACACGCTGGTGCCGAGCCGCATCGCGCCCGAGCAGTTGACGCGCGCGCCCGGCTCGATGCCCGCATGGAGCAGCGCGAGCCCGTTCATCGGCTTGACCGTCGAGCCCGGCGGATACAGCCCCTGCGTGACCTTGTTCATCAGCGGCACGTGATCGTCGTCGCTCAGCATCTGCCATTCGAGATGGCTGATCCCGTCCGAGAAGCTGTTGGGATCATAGGCGGGCATCGACACCATCGCGAGCATCTCGCCGGTGCGGCAGTCGATGACGACGACCGATCCCGAATTGGTGCCGAGTCGGCGCGCGGCATATTCCTGCAGGCCGGCGTCGATCGTCAGGCGCGCGGTCTTGCCGGGCACGTCGGGCTTGGTCGCGAGTTCGGCGACCAGCTTGCCGCGTGCGGTGACCTCGACGCGCTTCGCGCCGGCCTGGCCGCGCAGCTCGTCCTCGAGCATCTTCTCGAGCCCGTCCTTGCCGAGCTTGAAGCCCGGCGTGACGAGCAACGGGTCGCGCGTCTTCTTGTACTGTTCGACATTGGGCACGCCGACATAGCCCGTGAGATGCGCGACCGCGGCGCCCGCGGGATAGTTACGCGCAAAGCCGCGCGTCGGCGCGACGCCGGGGAGTTCGGGCAGCCGCACGCTGACCGCGGCGAACCGTTCCCAGTCGAGATTCTCCGCGACCTGCACGGGCTGGAACCCGGCGGCATGATCGAGATCGATCGCGATCCGCTCGACCTCCTCGGGCGGCAGCTGGAGGATGCGGCCGAGCAGCGGCAGCACGCGTTCCTTGTCGCGCAGCCGGTCGGGGATGATGTCGACGCGGAAATCGGTGCGGTTGTTCGCGATCGGCACGCCGTGGCGGTCGACGATCCAGCCGCGTCGCGGCGGCAACAGCGTCATGTTCACGCGGTTGCTTTCGGACAGCATCGTGTAGCGGTCGTTCTGCGCGATCGACAGCCACGCCATCCGCCCCGCCAGCATCAGGCCCACGCCGCCCTGCGCCGCGCCCAATATCCAGGCGCGGCGTGAGAAGCTGTAGGCTTGCGACATTTCGGTCACCACGCGCGGCGGGCGTCTCATTGCTGAATTCGACTCATTCCTGGGCACGACGCCGTTCGATCATCGCCACGATGCGCGCGGCCAGGGAAAAAGCATCATGGTTATCACGATCTGCGCCAATAGCACGGTGTCGACATGCGTGCCGACCCTGACCGCAAGAAATCGCCCGCCGAGCGCGCAGCACGCGATCCCGCCGCTCGCGATCAGCCAGTCCTGCCAGAAGTCGCGGAACACCAGCCGTTGCTCGATCATGTCGATCACGACGAAGGCGAGCGACCAGAGCAGTACCGCGCTGCCAAGCGGCTGGCCGCTGAGCAGGTCGTCGAACAGCCCGAGCGGTGCCGCGGCCCAGGGGCGCAGCGCGTAGCGCGCGAGCAGCCGCCACGCGAGCAGCATGACGAACCCGAACGGCGGCAGGATCGGGATCGTCGCGACGATCGGCACGATCGTGATCAGCGATCCGGCCATGACGGTCAGCCACGGGATCGCGCGCGCGCGTCCGCCCGCGACCTTGGGTTCGAACGGCTTGTAGTCGACCGAGTTTCGCGTGCTCACGGGCGCGCGTCGGGTTGGGCGGCGATCGGCCGGGGCGGGGGCACGGGCATGAAGCTGCGCTCGACCACGGCGAAGTCGAGCGTGTCGGGATGCGCGAACGTCCGCGCCATCACTGAATCCGCGCCCGCCTGCATCACGCGTGCGACGGGGATGCCCGGCGAATACAGCCCGCCGACGCCCGACGTCACGAACAGGTCGCCCGCCTTGAAACGCACGTTGGTGGCGTTGACCGACCGCACGTCGATCATCCCGTCGCCGCGCCCGACCGCGATCGCGGGCAGGCCGTCGCGGGTCCGGCGGATCGGCACGATGCTGTCGACGTCGGTGAGCAGCATCACGCGTGCCGCGTTGGGGCCCGTCTCGATGACGCGGCCGACCAGCCCGTCGGGGCCGCGCACCGCCATGCCCTGGCCGACCCCGCTCCACCGTCCGGCGTTGAGCAAGGCGAAGCGGCGACCGCTCGACGCGCTCGAACTGACCAGCCGCGCGGACACCACCGGATCGGCGATCCGGTCGCGCACGTGGAGCAACGACCGCAGCCGGCGATTGTCATAGGCGATGACCCGTGCGCGCATCAGCAGCGCGCGAGTCTGGTCGCGTTCGCGGCGCAGCGCGATGTTTTCCTGCTTCACGAAGAAATACTGGCCGATCGCCTCGGGGATCGCGGCGATCCCGCCGACGGCCCAGGCAAGACCCGACGAGACCGGCGTGGTGACCCCGGCGATTCCCATCCGGGCGGCGCTGAACGCCGGCGGGTTGAACGTCGACATGACGAGCAGCGCCGCGCCCACCGCCGCGCCAGCGACCGCGAGCACGTAGCCAACGAACACACCATATTGGCGTCGCCTTGAAAATCCCGTGCGACGGTCGCGGGCTGGCGCCATGCGCCTGTCCCCTTGCTCTCGGGCATCGCCGGCCCCGGGGGCCCTATCCCCGCGGTCCCGACGATGCGATTTCCACCCCAGTCCTTTTTTAGCCGCTCATCAGCACGCCGCGGAACAGCGGATCCTCGAGCGCGCGCCCGGTGCCGAGCGCGACGCAGGTCAGCGGATCCTCGGCGACCGTCACGGGCAGCCCGGTCTCGTCGCGCAGCACCTCGTCGAGCCCCTGGAGCAGCGCGCCGCCGCCCGTCAGGACGATGCCTTGGTCGACGATGTCCGCGGCCAGTTCGGGCGCGGTGTTCTCCAGCGCGACGCGGACGCCCTCGACGATCGTCGCGACCGGCTCGCTCAGCGCCTCGGCGATCTGGCCCTGGTTGATCTGGATTTCCTTGGGCACGCCGTTGACGAGGTCGCGGCCCTTGATGTGGATGATCGTGCCGATCCCGTCCGCGGGCGGCTTGGCGATCCCGACTTCCTGCTTGATCCGCTCGGCGGTCGCTTCGCCGATCAGCAGATTGTGGTTGCGGCGGACATAGCTGACGATCGCCTCGTCCATCTTGTCGCCGCCGACGCGGACCGACGTCGTGTAGGCGAGACCGCGCAGGCTGAGCACCGCGACTTCGGTCGTGCCGCCGCCGATGTCGACGACCATCGAGCCGATCGGCTCGGTGACGGGCATGTCGGCGCCGATCGCGGCGGCCATCGGCTCCTCGATCAGCCAGACCGTGCTGGCACCCGCGTTCGACGCGGCATCGCGGATCGCGCGACGCTCGACCTTGGTCGACCCCGACGGCACGCAGATCACGATTTCGGGCCAGCGGGCAAAGCGGCGGGGGCCGTGCACCTTCTGGATGAAATACTTGATCATCTGCTCGGCGACGTCGATATCGGCGATCACGCCATCGCGAAGCGGGCGGATCGCCTCGATGTTGCCGGGGGTCTTGCCCATCATCAGCTTGGCGTCGTCACCGACGGCCTTGACGCGCTTGATGCCGTTGATCGTCTCGACCGCGACGACCGACGGCTCGTTCAGGACGATGCCGCGGCCACGGACATAGACGACGGTATTCGCGGTACCGAGATCGATCGCCATGTCATGCGACATGAACTTGAAGAAACGCGAAAAGGCCATTCAATCAGGGTCCCGTATTCCTGGCCGCCGGACGGGCAGCACATCGCACAATAATCTCGCGAGGCCCGCCGGCGTTGTCCTCCACCGGGTGCCTAAACTAAAGAAGAGGGGCGTTTGCGGGTCGCGGGATGCCGTCGCTTGGTCTAGACGCAAACCCATGTCAATACGGCGTCTACCCGAGCATCTGGTCAATCGTATCGCCGCCGGTGAAGTGGTGGAAAGGCCCGCCAGTGCGTTGAAGGAACTTGTCGAGAATGCGATCGACGCGGGGGCAGGGCGGATCACCGTCGTGCTGGTCGACGGCGGCACCGCGCGGATCGAAGTCGTGGACGACGGATGCGGGATGACACCTGCCGACATGGCGCTCGCACTCGAGCGCCACGCGACGTCGAAATTGCCGGACGAGCTCATTGAATCGGTCGTGACGCTCGGATTCCGCGGCGAAGCGTTGCCCTCGATCGCGAGCGTCGCGCGGCTGACGATCGAGAGCCGCGTCCGCGGGCAGGAGGGGTGGTCGCGGATCGTCGACAATGGCCGCGTCGAGCGCGAGGCACCCGCCGCGCTCCCCCGGGACGCGGGTGATCGTCGAGGACCTGTTCGCGCGCGTTCCCGCCCGTCGCAAGTTCCTGCGCAGTCCGCGCGCCGAATATGCCGCCTGTCTCGACGTCGTCCGCCGGCTGGCGATGGCACGTCCCGATATCGGCTTCACGATCGAGCATGACGGCCGGCGCGCGATGTCGGCGATGCAGGTCGAGGATCGCCCGGGGCGCGTGGCGACGCTGACCGACCGCGCGCTCGCCGACAACTCGGTCGCGATCGACATCGAGCGCCCGGTCGAGTCGGGCATGCTCGTGCTTGGCGGGGTCGCCAGCCTGCCGACCTATAATCGCGGCATCGCCGACCACCAGTATCTGTTCGTCAACGGCAGGCCCGTGAAGGACCGGCTGCTGATGGGCGCGATCCGCGGTGCCTATGCCGAGATGCTCCCGCGCGACCGGCACGCGGTCGTCGCGCTGTTCCTCGACGTTCCCGCCGACCAGGTCGACGTCAACGTCCACCCCGCCAAGACCGAGGTCCGCTTCCGCGACCCGGCGATGGTCCGCGGCCTCATCGTCTCGGGCCTGCGCCGCGCGCTCGACGCCGCCGGCCACCGCAGCCAGCGCGCCAGCGACTCCGCCCTGGCGATGTGGCAACAGGAAACTTCCTCTCCCCCGGGGGAGAGGAAGGGGCCCGCCCGCAAAGCGGGTGGGAAGGTGAGGGCACGCCCCAAAGACTACCCCTGGAATCCCGCAGCTACGCCACGGTAAACGACGCCCGCCCGACCTTCTTCGCCGCCCCCCGCAGGCGCGCGCCGAACCCGCCTGGACGCCCCCGCCGCAGACCAGCGCCTTCCCGATGGGCGTCGCGCGCGGCCAGGTCGCAAAGACCTATATCGTCGCGGAGGCCGAGGACGGCCTCGTCCTTGTCGATCAGCATGCCGCGCATGAACGCCTCGTCCTCGAACGCATGCGCGCGGCACTCGTCGGGGGGACGATCGCCAGCCAGGCGCTGCTGATCCCCGAAGTCGTCGAGCTCGACGAGGCCGGATGCGACCGGCTCGAATCGCGCGCGGCCGAACTGTCGGACTTCGGGCTCGACCTCGAACGGTTCGGGCCGCGCGCGATGCTCGTCCGCGCGACACCCGCGCTGCTCGGCCAGAGCGATCCCAAGGGGCTCGTCACCGACCTCGCCGACGAACTCGCGGCCTTCGACGAGGCCTTGTCGCTCAAGGAGCGGCTCGACGCGGTGGCGGGCACGATGGCGTGCCACGGCTCGGTCCGTGCGGGCCGGATCCTGTCGGTGACCGAGATGAACGCGCTGCTCCGCGAGATGGAGATCACGCCGCATTCGGGCCAGTGCAATCACGGGCGCCCGACCTGGGTGAAGCTGGCGCATGGCGACATCGAGAAACTGTTCGGGCGCAAATAGCCGGGTCAGGCGCGCGCGGACATGTCGAGGAACCGCATACGTAGTTCTACGAATTGACCGCGGCTGTCGGTTGCAGGAGAGCGAGCGCGGGAAGGCGCGTTGACCGCAGAATCACGCCGCCCCCTTCGACCGTGACATCGACGCTGCTCATACCGCAGAGGGTATGCGCGCGCTCATCGGCCGATCGTCCTGAAATGGAGATCGTGATGACACTTCTCAAAGCATTCATATCCGCGCTTGTGCTGCTGTTCGCGACATCGTCGTCATACGCCAAGTCGCAGGAGCAGGACATCCAGGTCCAGGCTCTGAAGCAGACGCCCGCCCGGTGGGTGACCGCGGTGAGCCGCAAACTCGAGCGGGTGATGGTCTTCCCGCAATTCATCAACGAGGTGCCAAAAAGCGGGATCGTGTCCGTCAGCTTCCGGGCCGATGGTGCAAATCGACCGACGGCGCTGACCGTCACCAGGAAATCGGGTGACCGGCGATTGGACAGGGCCGCGATGCTCTCCATCAACCGGCTGGGGACGTTGCCCGTGATGCCGGACGGGTTCCGGTCCGGTCAGCGTTTTGTCGCGAACCTTCTCTTCGCGGCCAACTATGCCGATTATGACCGGCAGGTTGCGCTGCTTCGCAAAGAGGCGAAAACGACGCGCATCGCATCCACCGGCGATCCGGATGCCCTGGCGATGGTGATCACGTCATATGCGGGTGCCGGATCCTGAGGCACGCATAACCGGCCACACCCCTCCCCGTTTCTGCGGGCGGGGAGGGGTGTGTCTGCCACCAAGCTTGATGCGGCCCCCGGTCGGCATTCGGCTGACCGGGGCTGGCCCTATGGTGCAGGCACCGCCTTGCGGCGTGGCTGGCGCCGCTTTGCGGCCTTGCTATAGTCCGGCCGCCGGTACCCGGGGACAGGGGCGGCGGGAGATGGACGATGATGTACCGCTTTGCCCTGGTCGCGCTGCTGCTTCCGCAGATCGTGCCTGCACAGGCCGCGCTGGCGCAGGAGTCGTCCGAGCGGATCATCCAGGTGACCGGGACGGCGAGCGTCGAGACTGCGCCCGATCTGGCACTGCTCGACATCTATCTGCGCGGCGAGGGGGCGACGCCGGATGCGGCGACCACCGCGCTGGCGGCGAAGCAAAAGGCGGTGACGGGCGGCGTCCTGGGATTGCTCGGCGCCGGCAGCGAACTCACCACGAGCAACATCACCGTTATCGAGGCGCGTAGCGGCACGTGTGCGGACGGGCGCGGCTATGGCAGCCAGCCGCGGCTCAACACGGGCGATTGCGCGGTGACCGGTTATATCGCGACGATGCAGAACGCCGTCCGGACGCGGAACGTCGCCAAGGCGGGGACCGCCGCCGGCCTTGCCTCGCGCCTGGGTGCGAGCGATGCGCGGCTGCAGGGTTTTGCCCTGGCGAACCCGGAAGAGGCGCAGGGTCGCGCCAGTGCCGCCGCGATCGCAGCCGCGCGCCAGCGGGCCGAAGCCGTGGCGAGCGGTGCCGGGGTATGGCTCGGCCCGATCATCAGCGTCCGCGACCAGGCGAATTTCGAGTTTGGCGCGCAAGCGCGCGTCGCGCCGGGTGCGCCCCCGCACCGCCCGCGCCGAGCATGGCCGCGCCGATCCCGATCGACCTCAAGCCAAAGCCGATCGAGACGCGGGCGCAGGTCTTCGTCAGCTATGCGATCGTGCCATAAGCACGGTGTCGGCGCGCCTGACCTCGACAGTCATGATGCGGCGGGCCTGACGGGTTTGAAAAATTTTACGCCGGCTGGCGGGAAAAATCCTGCGCGGTCAAAGGAGTATCCGAACGCCGTGCGAGACGTGATCCTCCGGCGTTAATCCTGTCGCAACCTTTCCCGCGGTTGCGCATTCCGGTTTCATTCCGTCTCCAAGAGTTCAGGCCATGAAACAGCTATTCCCCATCGTCTTCGCCCTGATCCCGCTGGCCGCGATGATCGGGGCCTGCGTCACCTGCCCCTGAATACGTGGCATAGGACCGGTTGAGGTTTCCCCCCGCCGCACATAGCAAAAAGGCCCGCCCGGATCGCTCCGGGCGGGCCTTTTCGTGTTGGCCTGGAGAAGGCGAGGGGGTTAGCCCTGCGCCTCTTCCTCTTGGTCGCGCGGGGCTTCGGCGGTGGCGCCGGGCTCTGCGTTCGGATCGTAATCCTCGACGAAGCCAGCCTCGTCACGCTCGAACATCGACGACATCACGTCGACGCCCGAAGCCTGCATCTCGGCCTCTTCAGGCGAACGGGCGACGTTGACCTTGACGGCCACCGACACCTCGGGGTGCAGCGATACCTTGACGGTATACAGGCCGATCGCCTTGATCGGCTTGTCGAGCACGATCGCCGACTTGCCGACCTTGTGGCCATCGGCCACCAGCGCGTCGACCAGATCGCGAACCGCGACCGAACCGTAGAGCTGACCGGTATTCGACGCCTGACGGATCAGGGTCACGGTCGTGTCGTTGAAGGTCTTCGCTTCGGTCTCGGCATCGGCACGGCGCGATGCGTTGTCCGACTCGATCCGCGCACGGTTCGCTTCGAAAACCTTGCGGTTGGCTTCGTTCGAACGAAGCGCCTTCTTGTTCGGGAGAAGGAAGTTACGGGCGTAGCCGTCCTTTACCTTCACCACGTCGCCGATGGCGCCGAGCTTTTCGACGCGCTCAAGCAGAATGACGTCCATGGGGGCGCTCCTTACTTAACGATGTAGGGCAGCAGGCCCAGATGACGCGCACGCTTGATGGCCTGGGCCAGTTCGCGCTGCTTCTTTGCGGCCACCGAAGTGATACGCGACGGGACGATCTTGCCACGCTCGGACACGAAGCCCTGCAGCAACCGGACGTCCTTATAGTCGATCCGGGGAGCGTCTTTGGCGGAGAACGGGCAGCTCTTGCGGCGGCGGAAGAATGGACGTGCCATGATTATTCAGCTCCCTCTTCGCGGTCACGACGGGGACCACGGTCCGGACGATCGCCGCGGTCAGGACGGCCTTCACGGCCACCTTCGCGGTCGCCACGACGCTCGCGGTCGCGGTCCGACTTGCGCATCATCACGGTCGGGCCCTCTTCGAGCGTGTCGACCTTGACCGTCATGTAACGGATGATGTCTTCGTTGATCTGCGTCTGGCGCTCCAGCTCTGCGATCACGTTGCCCGGGGCATCGATCTCGAGCATGACGTAGTGCGCCTTGCGGTTCTTGGCGATCTTGTACGCCAGTGAACGCAGGCCCCAGTTCTCGGTCTTTACGACCCGACCTTCGTTGTCGTTCACGATCTTGGTGGCGATTTCCGCCAGAGCGTCCACCTGCGCCTGTGCCAGATCCTGGCGCGCAAGGAACACGTGCTCGTAAAGAGCCATGTCTTGTCCTTCGTCTTGGCCGATCGCTGATACACGCCCCATGCGTGCACCCCTCCGGCTGTCGTCTAGAATGCAAACAGGGGCGAGAGACGCGAGTCCCTCACCCCGGTTGCGATGGCCCTTACCCGATTGGCGGGGAAAGGCAAGGTGTCGAAGGTGCTGGTGGCCCTTCTACCCCTCCGTCGTCCACCCCCTCCTCCGTCCAGAGTAACGGAGCGCCGCCCTGTCTGACCCTGGATCCTGACGTTCGTCAGGATGACGGGGTCTATCGAGGACGGCGCGGGTCTCAGGACGACACGGTCTTACCGGAACGCGCCGCCACGCACCTGGACCACGTTGCCACGGCCGTTGATCAGCACCGCGTCATTGCCCGAGCGGACCCACTGGCTGCCACGCGGCGGCGCGGCGAGGCGATAGTTGCGGTACGTCGTGATCACGCGGTAGTTCTGCGCCTGGCGACGATCGAAGCGCTGGCCGGTGCGCCAGTTGCGATACTGGTTCGGGCGGACGACCGTCTTCTTGGTGACGACGGTGCGGCCATTGTTGTTCTGGCGCACGGTGGTCACTTCGCGGCGCTGCTGCGCTTCGGCCGGCGCGGCGGCGAGCAGCGGGCTGGCGACGAGGGTGGCGGCGAGTGCGCTGAGGATGAACTTCTTCATGGGTAATCTCCCGTTGAAACACGGCGCCGTTGCTGCGGCGTCCTCCATAATCTGGGGGCCGGTTGTCGCAGGCGCTTGTCGCAGGGGCGGCGAAATGGTCGCAGTTTGTCGCAACCCCGGCGCCTTCGTTCAGGTTCGTGCGGTTGCAACTCGGGCCGCACCTTTCTAGTCCGCCCGCTTCAAAGAGGAGAGGTCATGCGCGCGTTCATCTTCCCCGGCCAGGGGAGCCAGTCGGTCGGCATGGGCAAGGCGCTCGCCGACGCCAGCAGCATCGCCCGTGACGTCTTCGCCGAAGTCGACGAGGCGCTCGGCCAGCACCTGTTCCGGCTGATGAGCGAGGGGCCGGCGGACGACCTGCTCCTCACCGAGAACGCACAGCCTGCGATCATGGCGAACGCGATCGCCACGCTGCGCGTCGCCGAGAAGGAAGGCGGTCTGCGGCTTGCCGACAAGGCCGATTATGTCGCGGGGCACAGCCTCGGCGAATATACCGCGCTCTGCGCCGCGGGCGCGCTCGACCTGTCGACCACCGCGCGTCTTTTGAAGCTGCGCGGCCGGGCGATGCAGGCGGCGGTACCGGTCGGCGAGGGGGCGATGGCGGCATTGCTCGGCGCCGATCTGGAGAAGGCGCAGCTGATCGCGGGCGCCGCGGTCGATCTCGATCCTGGCCGAGGGCGGACCCGAGCTGGTGTGCACGGTCGCCAACGACAATGATCCGTCGCAGGTGGTCATTTCCGGCCACCGCCTCGCGATCGAGAAGGCGATCACGCTCGCCAAGGATCTCGGCGCCAAGCGCGCTGTCCTGCTCCCCGTCTCCGCGCCGTTCCACTGCCCGCTGATGCAGCCCGCCGCCGACGCGATGGAGGCGGCCTTGCTCGAGGCCGACCTGCGCGCGCCGCTGGTGCCGGTGTTCGCCAACGTCGACGCGGTGGCTGTCGCAGAGCCCGGCGCGATCCGGCATCTGCTGGTGCAGCAGGTGACCGGCATGGTCCGCTGGCGCGAATCGGTGCTGGCGATGCACGCGGCCGGCGTTGGGCAGTTCGTCGAATTCGGCGGCAAGGTGCTTGGGCCCATGGTCAAGCGCATCGCCCCCGACGTCGAGACGGTCAGCGTCATCACGATGGACGACATCGAGGAATTGGTGAAGAAGATGTGACTCAAGCGAAGGCGCAAAGGCGCGAAGATGATGGATATCGAGGCAGCTGCTTCCGACGTCATTGATGTGTCGCTGCGCCTTCACCGCGAGCTTGGGCCTGGTTTGCTTGAAAGCGTTTATGAGACCGTTCTTGCCGCCAAGCTCACCAGTCTGGGATATCGGGTCGAGCGGCAGCGGTCTGTTTCGATCGATTTCGAGGGACTGCACTTCGACGCTGCATTCCGCATCGATCTCGTCATTGGCAATCGGTTGCTCGTAGAAATCAAATCCGTCGAGCGGCTGAACGCCGCTCATGCAAAGCAATTGCTGACCTATCTGCGACTTACCAAACAGCCCCTTGGGCTGCTGATCAACTTCGGAGGCGAAACGCTGAAGGAAGGGCTCCGCCGGGTCGTCAACGGCTACACCCCTTCGCGCCATCGCGCCTTCGCGTGAACCAATTTACTGGAGATTAGAATGTTCGACCTCACAGGCATGACCGCGCTGGTTACGGGCGCATCGGGCGGGATCGGGTCCGAGATCGCCAAGGCGCTCGCAGCCCAAGGCGCGCGGCTGGCGGTATCCGGGTCCAACGCCGACAAACTGGAGGCGTTTCGTGCCAGCCTCGGTGGTGATCACGTGGCGCTGCCGTGCAACCTGTCCGATGGCGCCGCGGTCGATGCGCTCGTGCCGCAGGCTGTCGAAGCGCTCGGGAAGATCGATATCCTCGTCAACAATGCCGGCGTCACGCGCGACAATCTCGCGATGCGGATGAAGGACGAGGAGTGGGACAGCGTCATCCGCGTCAACCTCGAAGCCGCGTTCCGCCTGATGCGCGCCGCCGCCAAGCCGATGATGAAGGCGCGCTTCGGCCGGATGATCTCGGTCACGTCGATCGTCGGTGTCACCGGCAATCCCGGCCAGGCGAACTATGCCGCGTCGAAGGCGGGGCTGATCGGCATGTCGAAGTCGATGGCGCAGGAACTTGCCAGCCGCGGCATCACCGTCAATTGCGTCGCGCCCGGCTTCATCACCTCGCCGATGACCGACGCGCTGCCCGAGGCGCAGAAGACCGCGCTGACGACGAAGATTCCCGCCGGACGGCTGGGCGAAGGCGCGGACATCGGCGCGGCGGTCGTCTATCTCGCCAGCCGCGAGGCCGGGTACGTCACGGGGCAGACCGTGCACGTGAACGGCGGAATGGCGATGATCTGACGCGCAATCGCGTGGAGTGAGCGCCTAACCCGATGAACTGACGCTTGCCACGAAACGGACCCCGTTCTACGGGCGTTCAGGAACTGTCAAAAACCCCCAAAGATAGAGGGAACGAACATGAGCGAGACCGCAGACCGCGTGAAGAAGATCGTCGTCGAGCATCTCGGCGTCGAAGCCGACAAGGTGACCGAAGATGCGAGCTTCATCGACGATCTGGGTGCCGACAGCCTCGACATCGTCGAGCTGGTCATGGCGTTCGAGGAAGAATTCGGCGTCGAGATCCCTGACGATGCGGCCGAGAAGATCGCCACCGTCAAGGACGCGATCACCTATATCGACGAGCACAAGGCCTGATCAGGGCCTGAGGTCCGAGCCTTCGGACCTGCCCTGATGGGTTTGATCTGAGCGGCTCCCCGTCCTTGGGCTAAGAGGGCGGGGAGCCGTTTCGTTTTGAAAGCTTACGGAGTTTGAGGTCATGCGGCGTGTCGTCGTAACCGGGCTAGGCCTGGTCACCCCCCTGGGGGCCGATGTTGAAACGGCTTGGGCGAACATTCTCGCCGGCAAGTCGGGGGCTGGCCCGATCACGCGCTTCGACGCGTCCGATCAGGTCTGCCGGATCGCCTGCGAGGTGAAGCCGGCCGATCACGAATATGGCTTCGATCCGGGCAAGCGCGTGGACCACAAGGTCCAGCGCCAGGTCGATCCGTTCATCATCTACGGCATCGACGCCGCGGGCCAGGCGCTCGAGGATGCGGGCCTGACCGAGATGACGGTCGAGGAAAGCTGGCGCGCCGGCGTGTCGATCGGTTCGGGGATCGGCGGTCTGCCGGGGATCGAGAGCGAATCGATCGTTCTTCACACCAAGGGGCCTCGCCGCGTCTCTCCGCACTTCGTCCACGGCCGGCTGATCAACCTGATCTCGGGTCAGGTCTCGATCAAATACGGGTTGCGCGGGCCGAATCATGCGGTCGTCACCGCGTGTTCGACCGGTGCGCATGCGATCGGCGATGCCGCGCGGATGATCGCGATGGACGATGCCGACGTGATGCTCGCTGGCGGCGCGGAAGGCACGGTCTGCCCGCTCGGTATCGCCGGCTTCGCGCAGGCGCGTGCGCTGTCGACCAACTTCAACGATCTGCCCGAAAAGGCGTCGCGTCCTTATGACAAGGACCGCGACGGCTTCGTGATGGGCGAGGGCGCGGGTGTGGTGGTGCTCGAGGAATATGAGCATGCCAAGGCGCGCGGCGCGAAGATCTATGCCGAGGTGATCGGCTATGGCCTTTCGGGCGACGCGTATCACGTGACCGCGCCGCATCCGGACGGCGACGGCGCGTTCCGGTCGATGCAGATGGCGATCAAGAAGTCGGGCCTCAAGCTCGAGGACATCGACTACATCAACGCGCACGGCACCTCGACGCCGCTCGGCGACGAGCTCGAACTCGGTGCGGTCCGTCGTCTGTTCGGCGATGCGATCTCGGGCCTGTCGATGTCGTCGACCAAGTCGGCGATCGGGCATCTGCTCGGCGGCGCCGGCGCGGTCGAGAGCATCTTCTGCATCCTTGCGCTGCGCGACCAGATCGTCCCGCCGACGCTGAACCTCGACAATCCGAGCGACAGCTGCGTGGGGGTCGACCTCGTCCCGCACGTCGCCAAGAAGCGCGAAGTCCGCGCGGTGTTGAACAACTCGTTCGGCTTCGGCGGCACCAACGCCTCGCTGGTGATGACGCTGGTCAAGTAAGAGTTTGTTCCCCCGCAAAGGGTCACCCATCGAAGTAATACTTCGATGGGCCCCAAGGCGGGGCCCCAGACTGGGTCCCCGCCTTCGGAGAAACAAGAGGTGAGAATGCGCAAGGTCGGCTGTTTCGGAGTGATCCTCGCGCTGGCGGCGATCGTCGCGCTGTTCCTCGTCGTCCAGGGCTGGGGCGGCGCCGGCCCCGCCGCGCGCACGCTCACCGTCCAGGTCGCGCAAGGGTCAAGCCTCGCCGCCGCCGCGACCGAACTCGAGAAGGCCGGCGCGATCGGCTCGGCCAGCCGCTTCCGACTCTACGCGCGCATCTTCGGCTCGGGCGATCCGATCAAGGCGGGTGAATACCGCATCCCGCCGCATCTGAGCCAGTCGGACATCCTCAAGCTGCTGCAGGGCGGCAAGACGCTCCAGCGGCTGGTGGTGGTGCCCGAGGGCTATCCGTCGGTGCTCGTCCATGATGCGCTGATGAAGGCCGATGGTCTCACCGGGACGGTCGCGGTCCCGGCCGAGGGATCGGTGCTTCCCGACAGCTACGCCTTCCAGCGCGGCGACACGCGCGCGTCGGTCGTGGCGGGCATGCAGAGCGCGATGACGCAGTACCTTGCCAAGGCCTGGGCCGCGCGCAAGCCGGGCATCGCGGTATCGACCCCGGCCGAGGCGATCGTCCTAGCGTCGATCGTCGAGAAGGAAACGGGCAAGCCGTCGGAGCGCCGGATGGTCGCGGCGGTGTACGGCAATCGCCTGCGGAACGGCATGCCGCTTCAGGCGGACCCGACCGTGATCTATCCGATCACGAGGGGGCGCCCGCTTGGCCGGCGTATCCTGCGGTCCGAGCTGCGCGCGAAGAACGGGTATAACACCTATGCGAGTGCCGGGCTGCCGGCGGGGCCGATCGCCAATCCCGGCCGCGCGTCGATCGATGCGGTGCTGGACCCGGCACAGACCAATGCACTGTATTTCGTTGCAGACGGTACCGGCGGGCATGTGTTTGCCGACACGCTCGACCAGCACAACGCCAATGTCCGCAAATGGTACGCGATCCGCAAGGCCCGCGGCGAGATGTGACGCGGCGGCCCGGCGGGCCAGTCCGTCAGACCACCCCTCCACCCGCCATCCCGCCCATTCGGATTACGCCCTCCACCCGTCATCCCAGCGAAAGCTGGGATCTCCCGCCGCGGAAGACCCCAGCTTCCGCTGGGGTGACGGGGCTTTGCTGGGGTGGTGCAGCTTCCGCTGGGGTGGCGATATTCGCCCTTACCCCCGCAACGCGTTGGCCGCGCGCGCCTTCATTTCGATCTCCGCCATCGTGCCGCCGGTGACCCAGCTGCCACCGACGCACAGCACCGGCTTGAACGCCAGCCACTCGGGCGCGCTGGCCTCGGTGATCCCCCCGGTCGGGCAGAAGCGCGCCTGATAAAAGGGTGCCGCCAGCGCCTTCAGCGCCTTCAGCCCACCGCTCGCCTCGGCGGGGAAGAACTTGAAATGCGTGAGGCCGAGGTCGAGCCCGGTCATGATGTCGGCGGCATTGGCGATGCCCGGCAGGAACGGCACGCCGCTCTCGACGATCGGCGTCGCGAGCCGCTCGGTCAGGCCCGGCGAGACGATGAACTCGGCACCAGCGTCCATCACCTCGGCGAACTGGCGCGTGTTGACGACGGTGCCCGCGCCGACGATCGCGCCCTTGACCTTCTTCATCTCCGCGATCGCCTCGAGCGCGGCGCCGGTGCGCAGCGTCACCTCGAGCACGCGCAAGCCGCCGGCGACGAGCGCCTCCGCGAGCGGACGCGCGAGCGCGGCATCCTCGATCACCAGCACCGGAATGACGGCGCTGGTCTGCATGATGTCGACGATCGTGGGGGTCGTGGTCATTGCGTGTGTTCCTGTGCGAAGGCGGCCGCGGCGCCGAACAGGCCGGGCTGGGGATGGGTGATGAGCTTGACGGGCATCGCCGCCATCATCGTCTGGAAGCGGCCCTTGGCGACGAAACGCTGGTCGAAGCCCGAGCGGATCAGGCGATCCTTGATCCGGAAGCCAAGCCCGCCCGCGATAACGACCGCCTTGGCGCCCTGTGCCAGCGCGAGATCGCCCGCGACCGCGCCAAGCGCGAGGCAGAAACGGTCGAGCGCTGCGAGCGCGATCGAATCGGTGCCGTCGATCGCCTCGGTCCAGATCGTCCGGTCGTCGCGGCTGGGGACCGAGCGGCCCTCCATCTCCGCGAGTGTCTCGTAGATCGCGACGATCCCCGGTCCGGCGACGACGCGCTCGGCGGATACGCGGGTGAAGGTCTTGCGCAACCGCTTGAGCAGCGCATCCTCGATCCCGTCGAGCGGCGCGAAGTCCATGTGGCCGCCCTCGGTTTCGAGCACCTGATAGCGGTTCTTGTGACGCAGCACCTGCGCGACGCCGAGCCCCGTGCCCGGACCACAGACCGTGGTGATCCCCTCGGCGGGGAGCGGCGTATCGGGACCGCAGAGGTGGATGAAGTCGCTGTCGGGCACCTGCGCGACCGCATGGCCGACCGCGCCGAAATCGTTGACGACCACCCACTGGTCCGCCTTCAGCCGCTCGGTGATCAGCGACTTGCGGATGATCCAGGGGTTGTTGGTGAGGCGGATGACGTCGTTGGCGACCGGCGACGCGACCGCGATCGCCAGCGCGCGGGGCAGGGGGCGGCCAAGGCCGGCCTCGAACGCCTGATACGCGGTCTGGAGCGAGGCATGGTCCGCGGTTTTGAGCGTCACCGGTTCGCCGAGTGTCACGACGCGGCCATTCTCGACCTCGGCGATCGCGAAGCGCGCATGCGTTCCGCCGATATCTGCCGCTACGATTTCCATGTCATCCTCCGTCCATATCTTGTCTCATCCCCGCCGTCCCCAACGCCCGTCATCCCAGCGAACGCTGGGATCTCGTGCCTTTAGGTCCGTCCCCGTGGCGGGAGATCCCAGCGTTCGCTGGGATGACGGGTTGGGGCTGCACGGGGCGTAAGCGGAATACTTAAAGCCCCGCGCCCGCCAGCATCGCCGACGCGCCCTTCTCGGCCTCGTCGGCCAGCCCGCGGAACATGCCGAACAGCTCGCGGCCCATGCCGCTGACGGCGGGCGGCAAGGTCACCATCTCGCGCGTCGCCCACACGTCCGCATCGACCAGCGCTTCCAGCGTGCCGTTGATCGCATCGACGCGGATCATGTCGCCGTCGCGGATCAGCCCGATCGCGCCGTCGAGCAGTGCCTCGGGCGAGCAATGGATCGCGCACGGCACCTTGCCGCTCGCGCCCGACATGCGGCCATCGGTGACCAGCGCCACCTTGAAACCGCGATTCTGCAGCACGCCCAGCGGCGGGGTCAGCTTGTGCAGCTCGGGCATGCCGTTCGCGCGCGGTCCCTGGAAGCGGACGACGACGACGACATCCTTCTCCAGCTCGCCGCGCTTGAACGCCTCGATCACGTCGAGCTGGTCGTCGAACACCATTGCGGGCGCCTCGACGATCCAGCGATCGCGCTCGACCGCGGACACCTTGATGCAGGCGCGGCCGATATTGCCCGCGAGGATCCGCATGCCGCCATCCGCCGAGAAGGGCGCAGTCGCGGGGCGCAGGATCGTCTCGTCACCGCTGTCGGGCGTGTCGCGCCATTCGAGCGCACCGTCCGCGACCACGGCGGTCTTCGCATAGGCAGACAGGTCCTGCCCGCCGATCGTCATGATGTCGCCGTGGAGCAGGCCTTCGCCCAGCAGTTCGCGGATGACATAGGGCATGCCGCCCGCCGCCTCGAACGCGTTCACGTCGGCCGAACCGTTGGGATAGACGCGCGCGATCAGCGGCACCGCGGCGGAGAGGCGGTCGAAATCCTCCCAGTCGATCACGATCCCCGCCGCACGCGCGATCGCGGGAACGTGGAGCAGGTGGTTGGTCGACCCGCCGGTTGCGAGCAGGCCGACCGCCGCGTTGACGATCGCCTTTTCATCGACGCAGTGCCCGAGCGGGCGGTAATTGTCGCCGCGCGCGCCAATCTTCGCGAGCCGGTGAACCGCCGCGCGCGTCAGTTCCTGACGCAGCTTCGTGCCCGGATTGACGAACGCCGCGCCCGGCATGTGGAGGCCCATGACCTCCATCATCATCTGGTTGGTGTTGGCGGTGCCGTAGAAGGTGCAGGTGCCCTTCGAATGATAGGCGCCGATCTCCGCCTCGAGCAGCTCCTCGCGCCCGACCAGCCCCTCGGCGAACTTCTCGCGCACCGCCGCCTTGGCCTTGTTGGGCAATCCGGTCGGCATCGGCCCGCCCGGGATCAGCACCATCGGCAGATGCCCGAAGCGCAGCGCGCCCATCAGCAGCCCCGGCACGATCTTGTCGCAGATGCCGAGCAGCGCCGCACCCTCGAACGTGCCGTGGCTCAGCGCGATCGCCGTGCTCAGCGCGATCGTGTCGCGGCTGAACAGCGACAGCTCCATCCCCGGATAGCCCTGCGTCACGCCGTCGCACATCGCCGGCACGCCGCCCGCGACCTGCGCGGTGGCACCCGCCTCGCGCGCCCAGACCTTCATCAGCTCGGGGTAGCGATAGTAGACGGCGTGCGCCGACAGCATGTCGTTATACGCCGTCACGATGCCGATGTTCATGCCGGCATCGGCCTTCATCGCGTCGCGGTCCTCCTCTGTCCCGGCATAGGCGTGCGCGAGATTCGCGCAGCCCAGGCCCGGACGCCGGACCTGCGCTGCCGCCTCGCGCTCGATCAGCGCGAGATAGGCGGCGCGGCTGTCGCGCGAGCGGTCGATGATCCGGTCGGTGACCGCGGCGACGACGGCGTTGAGCATCTCAGGCGGCCCAGTGAACGTCGACGGGCAGCTCGACCTCGGCCAGCACGCGCCCAATCGGATATTTGGACGACGGGCCCTGTTCGATCGCCTGTTCGAGGACCTTCTTCTTTGCGTCGCCGGTGATCATGATCATCAATGCCTTGGACGATGCGATCGCTGCCGCCGACAGCGTCACGCGCGCAACCGGCGCCTCGGCTGGCAACGGATCGGGCGTGACACCCAGCGCACGTCGCTCCTTGGGTCCGCTCAGCGCCTCGTCATAATCGGGGCCGGGGAAGATCGACGCGGTATGGCCGTCTGTGCCCATGCCGAGAAGGCAGAAGTCGAGCGGCCAGTGCAGGTCCTGCATCAGCGCATCCGCCGAACGGCCCGCCGCCTTGTAGTCGGAGATTGCGTCGGGGACGATCGGCTTCACCCGCGCACCCTTGGGCAGGAAGATCTTGGCGAGCGCGGTGACGTTCGACAGCGGATCACCCAGCTTCACGATCCGCTCGTCGCCGGGGATGATCGTGACCTTCTTCCAGTCGAGCTTGGCCTGGGCGAGCTTCTCATACGCCGCCATCGGCGTCTTGCCGCCCGCCAGCGCGATCACCGCCGAGCCGCGCGCGTCGAGCGCACTCTCGATGACGAACTGGATGTCACCGGCAACGGCGTTGGCGAGTTCTTCGGAATCCTCGTAATCCCACCATTCGATCTCGGTCATATGTTCAAACTCACTCAGTAATTATTGTTCGTGCCCGACGGTACCGTTCGTGCCGAGTAGGGATCGAGCGAAGCCGAGAGCCCGTATCGAGGTACAATGCCACAAGCGGGCCAATCCCTCGATACGCCATCTCGACTTCGCTCGAAGGCTACTCGGGACGAACGGAAAAAAGCACCTTCAGTCGTCCTGCCAGGTCACGCCGTCGCGCTCGGTCAGCGCGATCGCGGCGGACGGGCCCCAGCTGCCCGACGGATAGCTTTTGGGCTTCATTCCGTTGGCTTTCCAGCCCTCGCGGATCGCATCGATCCACGTCCACTGCGCCTCGACCTCGTCGCGGCGCACGAACAGCGTCTGGTCGCCCTCGATCAGGTCGAGCAGCAGGCGTTCATAGGCGATACGCCGCCGCGTCCCTGCAAATTCCGCATCGAGGCTGAGGTTCAGCGGCACCTCGCGCAGGCGGACACCCTCGCGATCGAGACCCGGTTCCTTCGCCATCACGAGCAGCTGGACATATTCCTCGGGCTGGAGACGGATGATCAGCATGTTCGGCTGCAGCAGACCGCCGCGCCCCGCGAACATCGAATGCGGTACCGACTTGAACTGGATCGCGATCTCGCTGCGGCGGGCGGCCATGCGCTTGCCGGTGCGCAGATAGAAGGGAACGCCGCGCCACCGCCAATTGTCGACGTGCGCCTTGATTGCGACGAACGTCTCGGTGGTCGACGCCTCGCCGAGCTCGTCGGCATAGCTTTTCACGAACTTCCCGTTCACCGCGCCTTCGCCATATTGGCCGGTGACGGTCACGTGCGGCACCTCCTCGGGCTTGATGAGGCGGAGCGAGCGGAACACCTTCGACTTCTCGTCGCGGACGTCGGTACCCTCGAACCGCGCGGGCGGCTCCATGGCGATGAGCGCGAGCAGCTGGAGGATATGGTTCTGGACCATGTCGCGCAGCGCGCCCGCGCTTTCATAATAGCCGGCACGTTCCTCGAGGCCCACGGTTTCGGAGATCGTGATCTGGACGTTGTCGATCCCCTGCGCGTTCCAGACGGGCTCGAAGAACGAATTGCCGAACCGCAGCGCAAGGATGTTCTGGACGGTTTCCTTGCCGAGATAATGATCGATCCGGTAGGTTCGGTCCTCGGGGAAGGCCCGGGCGACCGCGTCGTTGATTTCGCGGCTGGTGTCGAGATCGTAGCCGAGCGGCTTTTCGAGACCGACGCGCACCGTCTCGCCAGCAAGCCCGACCTTGTGCAGGCCTTCGATCGCCGATTCGAACAGCGAGGGTGCGGTCGAGAGATAGATCGCAAGACCGCCGGAAATGTCGCCGATCTTGTCCGCGAGCGGCTGGAACGCGGCGGGATCGGACAGGTCGGTCGGCTGGTAATGGATGCGCTCGAGGAACGACGCGATCGCGGTCTCGTCCTTGCGATCGTCCGACAGGAACTCGCCGAGCGCCTTTTCGGCGAACGCGCGGTACTGCGTATCGTCATATTCGTGGCGCGCGGCACCGGTGATCGTCAGCTCCTCGGGCAACAGCCCGTCGGCGTGAAGGCCATAAAGCGACGGCAGCAGCATGCGCTGCGCGAGATCGCCGGTGGCGCCGAACAGGAGCAGCTTGGCTACGGGATTACGATGCATGGAAGCTCCTGAACTGCCCGGTCAGAAGACCAGGCCGGCGACCGGGTCGACCCCGGCCATGATGTTGAGGTTCTGGACTGCGGCGCCGCCGGCACCCTTGCCCAGATTGTCGAGCGTCGCGACCAGCCGCGCATGGCCGACCGCGTCGTTCCCGCACACCCTCAGCGTAAGCCGATCGGTGCCGGCATTCTCCTCGATCTCGACCGCGCCAGCGTCACCGGCGGCGATGTTGACGAGCGTCGATCCCTCGAACGCGGCGCGCAGGACGTCCTCGATCGCCGCGAGCGAGGGGCGGCCGGGCAGGGCATGCAGGTGCAGCGGCACCTCGACCACCATGCCGCGATACGCGTTGGCGACCGCGGGTGCAAAGATCGGGGCATGCGTCAGCCCGGCGTGCTGCGTCATCTCGGCGATGTGCTTGTGCGCGAGGCCGAGTGCATAGGCGCGGAACGCGGTCGTCGGGCCATCAGCCTCGAACTCGGCGATCATCGACTTGCCGCCACCCGAATAGCCCGACGCGGCATTGATGCTCAGCGGCAGATCCGCGGGGATCAGCCCGGCGGCAACCAGAGGCGCGACCAGCGCGAGGAAACCGGTCGGGTAGCAGCCTGGATTGGCGACGCGCGCGGCGTTCGCGATCCGCTCCGCCTGTCCCGGAAGTTCCGGAAAGCCATAGGTCCAGCCCGGCGCGACGCGATGCGCGCTCGACGCATCGATCACGCGCGTGCGCGGGTTGTCGATCAACGCCACGGCTTCGCGCGCGGCATCGTCGGGCAGGCAGAGGATGACGAAATCGGCGTCGTTCAGCGCCTGACGACGGGCTTCTGGATCCTTGCGGCGTTTTTCGGGCAGCAATGCGATTGTCAGATCGGTGCGACCCGCCAACCGGTCGCGAATTTCGAGCCCGGTGGTACCAACCGCGCCGTCAATGAAGACCGTCGCGCTCATGCCGCCACCGCCGCTGGCGCTGCCTGATCGATCGCATCGAGATCGACATAGCCGACCAGCCCGCTTGGCCGCGCAACGCCCCAGGCAGACTTGCCCGCGATCTCGAGCACTTCGAGCGTGTCGCCGCTGTTGAGCGTTGCCATTGGTGTGCTGTCGTCGTCGCGCGCGCTGCGCAACGTCACCGGGCGTGCAACGGTACGCGGCATGGGAACGGCGTAATGCGGCGCGAAAACCAACTCGGCGAGGCGGATGTCGGCGATGTCGCGACGTACCGCGTGCGTCCGCGGGTCGAGCTCGACCGACCGCCCCGTCAGCGCAAAGCTCTGCCGGGGCGAATCAACGGCGTCCCGGCGCGGCGAGACGGTGTCAGGCTTATGCTGCGTGGGGCTGGGCGTCGTTATCGCCAATGAATTGCCCGAATTCTTCAAGAAACACTGCCCCTTCGCTGGTCCGTGCGACAAAGATGTTGCGCTTGTCGCTATCGTCGCGTTGCCGGCGCAGATAGCCGAGGGCACCCAACCTGTTCAAGGCGCGCGTTACGACGGGCTTCGATACGTTCAGTGCACGCGCCAGACCGCGCACGGTATGCGGGCCGGGTTTGAGGTAGACGAGCAGGAGGAGCGCCATCTGGCGATTGGTCAGATCAGGTTCACCCGACCGGACATAATCAACCAAAGCCGTCATCCAGGTTGATAGGGTATTGACTGCCATTGATGCCACAGCGTTGATCCGCCATCTGAATATTAAGCACGATGCTCATCCAAGAGCGTCATTACGGTGTCACAACGCCCGCCCTCGCGGCTTGTTTCCGTGGTTTCGGGCCTAGGGCGCGATAAGCGGAGCCCGGGTTGCGGTTGATCGTTGCCGCTGACTCGCCTATGTGCGCGCCTTCGCAAAAGTTCCGGGGTTTTCCGCGCAATGTTCGCCTTTCTGCTTGTCATCCACGCGATCATCGCGGCGGCCCTCGTCACCGTGATCCTCATGCAGCGCTCGGAAGGCGGCGGTCTGGGCATGGGCGGCAGCCCGGCGGGGCTGATGTCGGCCCGTGGCGCGGCGGATTTCCTGACGCGCGCGACCGGCGTCCTCGCGACGATGTTCGTGCTCTTCTCGATCCTGCTCGCGGTGCTTGCCGCGAATCACCGCACCAGCGAGATCGATACCTCGCTGGCACGCACGCCAGCCGCAGCGGCCACCGCGGTCCCGACCGCGCAGCCCAAGGGCGACGCCGCGCCGTTCGCCGGTGGTGCCGAGAATGCGGGCGTCGCTGCGCCGGCCCCGGCCGACAACGGCGCCGTCCCGCTAGCCAACTAAACACTCCATTCGCCGACAAAAGGCCCCTGCGTGATCCGCGGGGCTCTTGTCGTTCGTCCCCAACACACGCTACGAGACTCTTCCCATGGCTCGGTACATTTTCATCACCGGGGGCGTGGTATCGTCGCTCGGTAAAGGTCTCATGGCGGCATCGCTTGCCGCCCTCCTCCAGGCACGCGGTTACAGCGTCAGGATCCGGAAGTTCGATCCGTATCTGAACGTCGATCCCGGCACGATGTCGCCCTATCAGCACGGCGAGGTCTACGTGACCGACGACGGCGCCGAGACGGATCTCGACCTCGGTCACTATGAACGCTTCACCGGCGTGCCCTCGCGCCAGTCGGACAACGTCACATCGGGGCGCATCTACCAGCAGATCATCGCGCGCGAACGCCGCGGCGATTATCTCGGCGCGACGGTTCAGGTCATCCCGCACGTCACCGACGCGATCAAGGCGTTCGCGCGCGCCGAGACCGACGATGTCGACTTCGTGCTCTGCGAGATCGGCGGCACCGTCGGCGACATCGAATCGCTCCCCTTCATCGAGGCGATTCGCCAGCTGAAGAACGAGGAAGGCCGCGGCAAGGCGATCAGCATCCACGTGACGCTGGTCCCCTACATCGCCGCCGCGGGCGAGTTGAAGACTAAGCCGACGCAGCATTCGGTCCGCGAGTTGGCCGCGCTCGGCGTCCAGCCCGACGTGCTCGTGTGCCGCTGCGAGCACCCGCTGCCGCCGTCGGAGCGCGCCAAGATCGCGCTGTTCTGCAACGTCCCCGCCAGCGCGGTCATCCCCGCGCTCGACGCGAAGAGCATCTACGGCGTGCCGCTCCAGTATCACGGCGAGGGCCTCGACATCGAAGTGCTCCGTGCGTTCGGGATCGAGCCTGCCGAGGCACCCGATCTGTCGCGCTGGACCGAGATCATGGACCGGCTGACCAATCCGCAGGGCGAAGTCACGATCGGCGTGGTCGGCAAATATGTCGGCCTGCAGGACGCGTACAAGTCGCTCAACGAGGCACTGGTCCACGGCGGAATCGCGAACCGCGTCAAGGTCAACGTCCGCTGGATCGACGCCGAACTGTTCGAGAATGCCGAGAGCGACATCGCCGGCCAGCTCGAGCCGTGCGACGCGATCCTCGTCCCCGGCGCATTCGGCGAGCGTGGTGCCGAGGGCAAGATCGCCTCGGTCAAGTTCGCGCGTGAGCGCAAGATCCCGTATTTCGGGATCTGCTTCGGGATGCAGATGGCGTGCGTCGAGGGCGCGCGCGACCTGAGCGGCGTGCCCAACGCCTCGTCGACCGAATTCGGCCCGACCGACGAGCCCGTGGTCGGCATGATCACCGAATGGATGGGCCGCGAGGGGCTCGAGACGCGCGCGGCGGAGGGCGATCTCGGCGGCACGATGCGGCTCGGTGCCTATGACGCCAAGCTTGCGGGCAACAGCGTCGTCGCGTCGATCTATGGCGGCACCGAGATTTCGGAACGCCACCGCCATCGCTACGAGGTCAACACCGGGTACAAGGAAGCGCTCGAGCGCGGCGGCCTCGTCTTCTCGGGCATGTCGCCCGACGGAACGCTTCCGGAAATCGTCGAGCGGCCCGACCACCCCTGGTTCGTCGGCGTCCAGTTCCACCCGGAACTGAAGAGCAAGCCCTTCGACCCGCATCCGCTGTTCGCCAGCTTCATCGAAGCCGCCGTGAAGCAGAGCCGCCTGGTCTGAACCGCAGTGGGCGCCCCCAAAGGGCGCCCACGAACGCGAAGTATTGATCACGCGAAGGCGCAAAGGCGCGGAGGGACCCAAATCCAGGCGCCACCCTCGTAAGATCCCAAAATCTTCGCGCCTTTGCGCCTCCGCGCGAACTTTTCTACGCTCCGAACCCCAGACACAAAAAGGGCGCCCGGACCGAAGTGTCCGGACGCCCAACAACCAGAAGCAACGTCGTTCAGGCGGCCTGATCGATCACCGCCGTATCCGTGCTCGCGTCGACCGCAGCCAGCGGCGCGCCGGTCTTGATCGCAATGCTCTTGGGCTTCATCGCCTCGGGCACCTCGCGGACCAGATCGATCACCAGCAGGCCGTCTGCAAGCCGCGCATCGTGCACCAGAACGAAGTCGGCAAGCTCGAAGCGCCGCTCGAACGAGCGGTTGGCGATGCCGACATGGAGCAACTGTCCCTCGGGCGCCTTTTCTTCCTTCTTGCCCGACACCAGCAGCAGGTTTTGCTGCGCGGTGATCGCGATCTCGTCGCGCGCGAAACCCGCGACCGCGAGCGTGATCCGATAGCGGTCCTGCGCGATGCGTTCGAGATTGAACGGGGGGTAATTGTCGGACGACGCGGCGCGCGCGTTCGTCTCGATCATGTCGAACAGCCGGTCGAAACCAACGGTCGAGCGGCGATAGGGGGTAAGGTCGAGTCGCATGGTCAAATCCTCGTCTTGAGCAATCCAACAAAAGCCCATGTCCGCCTGTGCGCGACCTGGGCGCGCAGCCCGTCTGGCACTGCGCGGTGCAGATCTGGGATCGCGTCCGGATCCGTCAAGAGGGCGAAATCCCCGCGACCAGGGGAAAATTATCCGCGTCGATAGGCACGCTTTCCCGGGGCCAAGCCAAATCGCGTTGAACGCCCATCGGATTGGTGGAGTTTAACGGGGACGGCTCAGGGGAAATCACGGAATGTCGATAACATTAGCGTTTCTACTCGCGGCGCAGGCGGCCGTGCCCGTCCAACCCGCGCCCGACCCGGCCCAGTCCGCACCCGCCCAGCCCGCACCCGCCCCGTCCACACCCACCGACGCGGCGGGGCAGTCGCGTGACTCCGCCCGCGAGACCGGACGGCTCGGCACCGCGCAGCAGGGCGGGGGGACATCGTCGTCACCGCGCGTCGTCGCGCCGAGACGATCCAGAGCGTCCCCATCGCGATCTCGGTCATTGGCGGGCAGGCGATCGCCGACACCGGCGCGTACAACGTCAACCGCATCACGCAGCTCCAGCCAACGCTGCAATTCTATTCGACCAACCCGCGCAACTCGGCCGCCAACATCCGCGGCCTCGGTGCGCCGTTCGGGCTGACCAACGACGGGATCGAGCAGGGCGTCGGCATCTATGTCGACCAGGTCTATTACAGCCGCATCGCCTCGGCGACGTTCGACTTCACCGATACCGAGCGGATCGAGATCCTGCGTGGCCCGCAAGGCACGTTGTACGGCAAGAACACCACCGCGGGCGCGATCAACATCTATACGCGCAAGCCCAGTTTCACCCCGAGGCGCGGATCGAACTGACTGCGGGCAATCTACAGTTCGTCCAGGCAAAGGCATCGGTGTCGGGGCCGCTGGTCGACGACAGGCTTGCAATCCGGCTCTCGTCGTCGATCACGCGCCGCAACGGGACGATCGAGAACGTCCGCACGGGCAAGGACGTCAACGCGCAGGATAACCAGAGCCTGCGTGGGCAGCTCTACTGGCATGCGACGGGCAATCTCGATCTGACGCTGTCGGGTGACTACAACCACCAGGATCCCGATTGCTGCGCGCAAATCTTCGCGCGCGTCGGCAAGACGCAGCGGCCGACCGCGCGTCAGTACGACGCGCTCGCGTCCGCGTTCGGCTATGCGCCGCCATCGCGCGACGCGTTCGACCGCGTCACCGATCTCGATACCCCGCTGCGTGCCCGGCAGGAACTGGGCGGCGCCTCGCTGCTCGCCGAATGGGATCTGGGTGCGGTGTCGCTGACGTCCGTTTCCGCGTGGCGGTCTCTGGGACTGGAAGCCATCGAACGACCGCGACTTCATCGGCCTGCCGATTACCACCGTGTCGGCGAACCCGTCGCAGCAGGAACAGGTCAGCCAGGAGCTTCGCCTGTCGTCCAACGGCCGCAACACCGTCGATTACGTCGCGGGGCTGTTCTACTTCCACCAGACGATCGATACGCAGGGATTGCAGGTCCAGGGCCCCGCCGCGAGCCGCTATCTGCTCAACCCGACCAGCGCGAACGCGTCGAACCCCGCGGTGCTCAACGGGCTTACCTCGGTGAACACGATTGGGTTCGAGAACACGTCGGCCGCGGGATTCGGCAAGCTGACGTGGCACGTCACCGACAAGCTGTCCTTCGCACCCGGCGTCCGCGTCAATTATGACAAGAAGACGGGCTCCTACGTATCGGTCGTGACGACCGGCGCGGGCGCGGTGCTGAATTGCTCGACCGCGGCGCAGGGGGCGAGTTCGGTCGTCCGCGACCAGTGCGGCACGCTCGCGCCACAGGTCTACACCCCCGATTTCGACGACTGGAACGTGTCGGGCGATGCGACGCTCGCCTATGATCTCGCGCAGGATATTCACGCCTATGCGACCTATGCACGCAGCTACAAATCGGGCGGCATCAACCTGTCGGGGCTCCCGCTCGACGGTGCGAACAACCCGATCCTCGCCTCGGCGACGGTCAAGCCTGAGACCGTCAACCATTATGAGCTGGGGCTGAAGACGCAGTTTCTCGATCGTCGCGTGACGCTCAACCTCGCGGGCTTCTGGACCGAGATCAACGATTACCAGGCGACCGTCACCAACGGGCAGCTGGGGGTGCTTCGCGGTTATCTGGCGAATGCGGGCAAGGTCCGGACGCGCGGGTTCGAATTCGACTCGGCGTTCCGCCCGACCTCGCGGTTCAACGTCTATGCCAACGGTGCCTATACCGACGCCAAATATGTCCGCTTCGTCGATGCGCCGTGTCCGCCCGAGCTCTCCGGCGGGTCGGCACCGACCGCGACCAGCCCTGCGGCGCCTGCGGGCACCGGCACCGTCAGCCCGTCCAACTGCAACATCTCGGGCCAGCGGCTGCCCGGCATCTCGAAATGGGCGTTTTCGTACGGGGCGGAATATGACCTGCCGGCCCGGATCGGCGACCTCGATGGTCAGGTCTATCTTGGCTATGACGGGAGCTATCGCTCGACCTTCTCCTCCAACCCGTCGCCCTCCGCCTATACCAACATCAAGGGCTATGCGCTCAGCAACTTCCGCCTCGGCTTCCGTGGCGAGGACCGGCTGAACGTATTCGCCTGGGTCCGCAACGCGTTCGGCAAGGACTATTACGAGCTCCTCGCGCTACAGTCGGGCAGCACGGGGCTGATCGTCGGCCAGCCGGGCGATCCGCGCACTTACGGCGTCACGGTATCGCGGTCGTTCTGATGCGGTTCAGCAAGGATATGCAAAGGAATCCCCTCTAAGGGGGGCGCCGGGCGGGAAGTGAGATCCGGAAGCTCCCGCTTTCCGCCCGGCAACTGATCTACGATGATGAAGTACAGCCCAAGTCCAGAACTGTCCCGGACAAGCAAACGCCCGGACCGTTGCCGATCCGGGCGCCTGCGTGACGATCGCTCGTCAGCCCCCATTTTTTCGCTTCCGCTCAGCACCTTGGGTGCGGCGTAGAAGCATTCCCCGAACCACGGCCGTTGCCTGTGTCTCAGCGAGGTTTTTGCTAAATACTTACAGGGGGTTTGTCACCCTGTTTGCGGGCGGCACCACACGATTGGATCGGTGCTGTGTCGAATCCGCAACAGACCAATCTAGCCATGCGCGCTCAGGGGCTGAGCGGACAGCGGGGAGGGCGGAGTGGTTGCCTAGCGCCGGGCCGCGTCCTAGAGCCGCAGGACTGTCTTTTCTAACGATCGAACCCCCGCACCCATGATCCTGTCACGCTATGAACGGATGATCGCCCGGCGCTATCTGCTGCCGGGCAAGGGCGAGGCGTTCATCTTCCTCGTCGCCTCGATCAGCCTCGTCGCCGTCATGCTCGGCGTCGCCGCGCTCGTCATCGTGATGAGCGTGATGAACGGCTTCCGTGCCGAGCTGTTCGACAAGATCGTCGGGCTCAACGGCCATGCGGTGGTGCAGCCGCTCGGTGGCCGGATGCCCGACTGGCGCGAGATCGTCGCACAGGCGCGCGCCACCCCCGGCGTCACCAGCGCGGTGCCGCTGATCGAACAGCCGCTCGCCGCCACCTATAACGGCCGTGCGGAGGCGGTGCTCGTCCGCGGCATGCGCGTCGACGACATCCGCCGCAACTCGACGATCCAGGACAAGGTGCTGATGGGGTCGCTCCAGTCGATCACGCAAGGGGCCGGCCGGATCGCGATCGGCTCGCGGCTCGCCGAGTCGCTCGGCGCGCAGGTCGGCTCGGACATCTCGCTGTTCAGCCCGCAGGGCCAGACCACGCCATTCGGCACCGTCCCCCGCATCGTCAGCTACAAGGTCGGCGCGATCTTCGAGATCGGCGTCTACGACTATGACAAGGCGTACATCATCATGCCGATCGAGGATGCGCAGACGCTCCTCCTGATGGGCGACGCCGCGGGCATGGTCGAGCTGAAGACCGTCAATGCGGACAAGGTCGGCGAGATCCTGAAGCCGCTCGCCGAGAAGATCGGCGGCCGTGCGGTCATCCAGGACTGGCGGACGATGAACGCGCAGCTGTTCGAGGCCTTGGCGGTCGAGCGCGTCGCGATGTTCACCGTGCTCTCGATCATCATCCTCGTCGCGGTGTTCAACATCCTGTCCTCGCTGATCATGCTGGTCCGCGCCAAGACGCGCGACATCGCGATCCTGCGGACGATGGGCGCGACGCGCGGCGGGCTGATGCGGATCTTCATCGTCGTCGGCACGACGATCGGCGCGCTCGGCACGCTCGCCGGGCTCGGGCTCGGCTTCGTCTTCCTGTTCTACCGGCAGGGCGTCGTGAACTTCGTCCAGCTCGTCACCGGCCAGAATCTCTGGGATCCCTCGATCCGCTATCTGACCGAACTCCCGTCGAAGACCGATCCGGTCGAGATCATCGTGATCGCGCTGATGGCGCTGATCTTCAGCTTCCTCGCCACGCTCTATCCGGCCTGGAAGGCGGCGAGTACCGACCCCGTGCAGGTGCTGCGTTATGAATAATGGCCTTCCGATCGAGCGGCGCAGCGCGCAGGCGTACGACTATGTCCTGCAGACCAGCGGTCTGACCAAAAGCTTCACGCAGGGCGGCGCGACGATCGACGTGCTGCGCGGCATCGACCTCGGAATCGCACCGGGCGAGATCGTCGCGCTGCTCGGCCCCTCGGGCTCGGGTAAGTCGACGCTGCTCCAGGCGGTCGGGCTGCTGGAAGGTGGGTTTCAGGGATCGATCAAGATCGCCGGCACCGAGGCGTCGAAGCTCAACGCGCACGAGCGCACCGTGGTACGCCGCGACAGCCTCGGCTTCGTCTATCAGTTCCATCACCTCCTCCCCGATTTCAACGCGACCGAGAATGTCGTCCTGCCACAGCTCGTCCACGGCGCGACGCGCGCACAGGCGGATGCGCGCGCGGCCGAACTCCTGACCCAGCTCGGGCTCGGCCACCGCCTCACGCACCGCCCCAGCCAGCTCTCGGGCGGCGAGCAGCAGCGCGTCGCGGTCGCCCGCGCGCTCGCTAACAAGCCCGCGCTCGTGCTGGCGGACGAGCCGACCGGCAATCTCGACGAGCATACCGCCGACATCGTCTTTGCCGAATTCGTCCGGCTGGTCCGCGAACAGGGCACAGCGGCGCTGGTCGCGACCCACAACGAACGGCTCGCCGCGCGGATGGACCGCGTGTTCCGGCTGCACGAGGGCCGGCTGGCTTGAGCTGGGACGCGACACCGACGCTCGTCGGGCGTCACGTCACGCTCCGCCCGCTGGTCGCGGCGGACAAGGACGCGCTGGTCGTCGCCGCGTCTGCGGATAATCTCTGGGACCTGTTCTACGCCAATGTCGCGCTGATGAAGGCCCCCGACCGCTGGCTCGCGGCGGCGTTCGAGCAGCAGGATTTTGGCCGCGCGCGGGTCTTCGCGGTGGTGGTGGACGGCATCGTCCGCGGCAGCACCCGCTTCATGCGGATGAGCGCGGCGAACCGGCGGCTCGAGATCGGCGGCACCTTCTACGCCACCGCGGTCCAGCGCACCGGCGTTAATACCGAGGCGAAGCGGATGCTGCTGACCCACGCCTTCGCCACCCTCGGCTGCGAATGCGTCCAGATCCGCACCGACAGCCTCAACAAGCGCTCACAGGCCGCGATCGAGCGGCTTGGCGCGAAACGCGACGGCGTGCTGCGCGGGCATCAGGTGATGGCCGACGGCCGCTTGCGCGATACCGTCGTGTACAGCATCCTGCGCCACGAATGGCCGGGCGTCCGTCAGAACCTGACCTATCTGCTCGCCCGACACGAGGACCGCGTATGACCATCACCGACTTCACCGTGAAGACCGCCAACGGCACCCCCGCGTCGCTCGCGGCCTATGCCGGCAAGGTGCTGCTGATCGTCAACACCGCCTCCAAATGCGGCTTCACCCCGCAATATGAGGGGCTCGAGGCGCTCCACCGCGACTATGCCGACCGCGGGTTCGAGGTGCTGGGGTTTCCATGCAACCAGTTCGGCGGGCAGGAGCCGGGCGACGCGGCGGAGATCGCGAACTTCTGTTCGCTGACCTACGACGTGACGTTTCCGGTGTTCGCGAAGGTGGACGTCAACGGTGGGGAGGCGGATCCGCTGTTCGAGCGGCTGAAGGCGGATGCGCCGGGTGTGCTCGGGTCGAAGGCGATCAAGTGGAACTTTACCAAGTTCCTCGTCGACCGGGAGGGCAAGGTGGTCGATCGGTACGCCCCCACCACCAAACCCGCCGACATCCGCAGCGACATCGAAAAACTGCTCTAGCGCCCCCTTACTACCACCCCGGCGAAGGCCGGGGCCCAATAGGAAAGGTCGCAGTAACGAAGCGCAACCTCCGTCGCCACCGGCTCCCAATTGGGCCCCGGCCTTCGCCGGGGTGGTAAATGTGGGGAGCACCCGCACCACAAGGATGTTCCCCCGCGAAGGCGGGGGTCCAGACTGGGCTCCCGCCTTTGCGGGAGAACACTTCTAAAACGAAACCGTGGCCGCGCCCGTCTCGCGCGCCAGCGCCAACGCACCGCCCGACCCACACCCCCGTCATCCTGACGAAAGTCAGGATCCAGAACCACGCAGTTTGCCGCCCGCGGCTCTGGATCCTGGGTCGAGCCCAGGATGACGGTCGAAGCTCCGCGGAGGCGCCTCCGTCGTCGCCGTCCACACCGCCCGCCTCAACTCATCGCGTCCTGGCCCGGCTTCTCCCCCAACGCGACTGGTCGAATCACGCCGCAACGCCTACCTCTCACCCATGCATTCCGGTTACGTCCCGCTCCGCGTCTTTTCCTGTTACACCATGCTCGACGGCGCCATCGATCCGAAGGCGATCGCCAAGCAGGCGCGCGCGCTGGGCTTTCCCGCGGCGGCGCTGACCGACCGCAACGGGCTGTACGCCGCGATGGCTTATTCGGACGCCGCGAAGAAGGACGGCGTCCAGCCGATCATCGGCGTGATGCTCGGGCTCGGCCGGCCCGACATGCCCGACGGCGTCGCCACGCCGTTCGACTGGATCGCGCTCTACGCGCAGAACACGACCGGCTACGACAACCTCTGTGCGCTCGTCTCGATGGCGCATCTCGACCGCCCGATCGAGATGCCCGCGCATGTCGATTTCGCCGCGCTCGAACGCCACACCGACGGGCTGATCGCGCTGACCGCGGGCGGCGAGGGCGGTCTTGCGCGGCTGTTCGCGGAGGGCCAGCCCGACCGCGCCCGCGCCTATCTCGACCGCCTCCAGCACCTGTTCGGCGACCGCCTCTACATCGAGCTCTCACGCCGCGGCGACGCGACCGAGATCGCCGCCGAGGAAGCGCTGATCGACATCGCGTACGAGCGCAACCTGCCGCTGGTCGCGACCAACCCGTGCTGCTTCACCGAGAGCGCGTTCGGCGACGCGCACGACGCCATGCTCTGCATCGCGCATTCGACCTATGTCGAGACCGAGGACCGCATCCGCAGCTGCCCCGAAGCGTGGATGAAGCCCGCGCCGGTGATGCACGAGATGTTCGCCGACCTGCCCGAGGCGATCGCCAACACGCTGGTCGTCGCGCAGCGCTGCGCGGTGATGGCGCCGTACCGCAAGCCGATCCTCCCCAGCCTCGCCGGCGATATCGAGGGCGAGGCGAAACTGCTCCGCGACGATGCCGAGGCCGGGCTCGAAAAGCGTCTGGCACGCATCACCGAGCTCCACGGAGAGGCCGAGGACGGCTGGCGCGACGTCTATCGCGCGCGCCTCGCGTTCGAGGTCGACGTGATCGTCCAGATGGGCTTTCCCGGCTACTTCCTGATCGTCGCCGATTTCATCAAATGGGCGAAGGATCACGATATTCCGGTCGGCCCGGGCCGTGGGTCTGGCGCAGGCTCGGTCGTCGCCTGGGCGCTGACGATCACCGATCTCGATCCGATCAAGCTGGGGCTGCTGTTCGAGCGCTTCCTGAACCCGGAGCGCGTGTCGATGCCCGATTTCGACATCGATTTCTGCGAAACCCGCCGCGTGGAGGTGATCCGCTACGTCCAGGAGAAATACGGCCGCGACCAGGTCGCGCAGATCATCACCTTCGGTAAGCTGAAGGCGCGCGCGGTGCTCAAGGATACCGGCCGCGTGCTGCAGATGAGCTATGGCCAGATCGACCGGCTGGCAAAGCTCGTCCCTAACCACCCGACCGATCCCTGGACGCTCGAGCGCGCGCTGAACGGCGTCGGCGAGCTCGCCAAGGAATATGCCAACGACAATGGCGTGCGAAAGCTGCTCGATCTGGCGATGAAGCTGGAGGGGCTGCCGCGCCACTCGTCGACGCACGCGGCCGGCGTGGTGATCGGCGACCGGCCGCTCGCGCAGCTCGTGCCGCTCTACCGCGATCCGCGTTCCGACATGCCCGTCACGCAGTTCGACATGAAATATGTCGAGGGCGCCGGCCTCGTGAAGTTCGATTTTCTCGGGCTCAAGACGCTGTCGGTGCTGCAGAAGGGCGTGCAATTGCTCGCCAAACGCGGCGTCAAGGTCGATCTCGACGCGCTCGAATGGGATGACGCGGGCGTCTACGCGCTGCTCCAGAAGGGCGACACGGTCGGCGTGTTCCAGCTCGAATCGGAGGGCATGCGCCGCACGCTGTCCGCGGTTCGCCCGTCGAACTTCGGCGACATCATCGCGCTCGTGTCGCTGTACCGACCGGGCCCGATGGACAATATCCCGTCGTTCGGCAGGCGTAAGAACGGCACCGAGACGATCGAATATCCGCACCCCGCGCTCGAGACGATCCTGTCGGAGACCTACGGGATCTTCGTCTACCAGGAACAGGTCATGCAGGCCGCGCAGATCCTCGCGGGCTTCTCGCTCGGCGGCGCCGATCTGCTGCGCCGCGCGATGGGCAAGAAGATCAAGGCCGAGATGGACGCGCAGCGCGCGATCTTCGTCGAGGGCTGCGCCAAGGTGAACGCCATCCCGAAGGCGAAGGCCAACGAGCTGTTCGACTTGATCGACAAGTTCGCAGGGTACGGCTTCAACAAGAGCCACGCCGCCGCCTATGCGTTGCTCGCCTACCAGACCGCGTGGCTGAAGGCGCATTACCCGCACGAATTCTTCGCCGCCTCGATGTGCTACGACCTGCACCAGACCGACAAGCTGGCGATCTTCACCGACGACATGCGCCGCCTCGGGATCACGTCGCTGCCGCCGTGCATCAATGCGAGCCAGGCCGAGTTCGACGTCGAGCCGCATGAGGACGGGCTCGCCGTCCGCTATGCGCTCGGTGCGCTCAAGAGCGTCGGCGAAGGCGCGATGGAGAAGCTCGTCGTCGAGCGCGTCGAGAACGGTCCGTTCGCCGGGCTCGACCAGCTCGCCAAGCGCGTAGACCCGCGCCTGCTCAACAAGCGCCAGCTCGAGACGCTCGCCGCCGCGGGTGCGTTCGACCTCGTTCGAGCCCAACCGCGCAGGGATCCACGCGACCGCCGAGACGATCCTCGCGATCGCCGCGCGGACGCACGAACAGAAGACCAGCGGGCAGGGCGGGCTGTTCGGCGATGCCGAACCCGCCGGCGACGCGATCAAGCTGCCGCCGTCGGTGCGCTGGACGCTCAGCCAGCGGATGGACCAGGAGAAGGAGGCGTTCGGCTTCTATTTCTCCGCGCACCCGGTCGATCGCCACCGCCACATCGCCAACAGCCACGGCGCGCGCGCCTATACCGCGCTGTCCGAGCTCAACATCCCCGACGACGGCAGCCGCGCGGGCGCGACGATGGCGGTGCTGGTCGAGGACGCGCGCTACCGCACGTCCGCGCGCGGCAAGCGCTTCATGATGGCGCAGTGCTCGGATGCGAGCGGCCAGTTCATGGCGACGTGCTTCGACGAGCAGGTCTCGAAGGATCTCGAGGAAGCCGCCAAGGCCGGCGGTTGCGGGCTCATCACCGTCGAGCTCGATCGCAAGCCCGGCGAGGACACGCCGCGAGTCAGCATCAAGCGGATCCAGCCGTTCGAGGGGCTCGCCAACCTGGCCCGGTTCCAGGTGGTGGTGACGATCTCGGACATGGCCGCGTTCGCCGGGCTCGCGTCATTGCTCGCTGACCATCGCGGCGCGCGCGGCGAGGTGCGCGTCCGCGCGCCGCTCCCCGATGGCGAGGTCTGTATCCTGCTCGGTCGCGACTTCCTGCTCGACGGCGAACTTGCAGAGCACATCGAGTCGTTGCACGGTGTGACCAAGGTGGAGCTGAAGACCTCTGAAACGAGGCTCGCTCTGGTCGGATAACAGCTTGGGAGAGCGAGAATGCTGGGTGGAATGCAGGATTTCGAGCTTCGCGTCCCCCGGCTGATCGACCACGCTGCGCGCGAACATGGGGCGCGGGAACTCGTCAGCTACTGGGCCGACGGTCGCGAGACGCGCACGAGCTGGTCGGGCATTTCGCGCGACGCGCGCAAGCTCGCGCAGGCGCTCGAAAAGCTCGGTGTCGCGGCCGGTGACCGCGTCGCGACGCTCGCGATGAACCACGCGCATCACCTCATCGCCTGGTACGGGACGATCGGGATGGGCGGCGTGATCCACACGATCAACCCGCGGCTGTTCGACGAACAGCTCGTCTACATCGCCAACCACGCCGAAGACCGCGTGATGCTCTACGACAAGGCATTCCAGCCGCTCGTCGACCGGCTGCGCGGGCAGTGGACCAGCGTCCGCCATTATATCTGCTTCGACGATCTCGGGCCCGACGGCTTCCAGGCACTGCTCGACGCCGAGGATGGCGATTACGACTGGGTCGAAGGGCCCGAGCGCGATCCGTGCATGCTCTGCTACACCAGCGGCACCACCGGCAATCCAAAGGGCGTGCTCTACACGCACCGCTCGACGATGATCCACGCGATGGCGGAGGTCGCGCCCTGGGTGTTCGATCTCTCGCCGAGCGCGGTCGTACTGCCGGTCGTGCCGATGTTCCACGCCGCCGCCTGGGGGCTGCCGTTCGCCTGCGCGCTGTCGGGGGCGAAGTTCGTCTATTCGGCGGTCAACGACCCCGCGGTGCTGTGCCGGCTGATGAACCAGGAGCGCGTGACGCACTCCGCCGGCGTACCGACCGTCTGGCTCGCGATGTTCGGCCATATGGATGCGACCGGCGAGGCGCCCGAGCATTTGAAGCTGGTGACGATCGGCGGCTCGGCGGCGCCGCGTGCGATGATCGACCGGATCATGCGGATGGGCGCCGATGTGAAGCACCTCTGGGGCATGACCGAGACCTCGCCGATCGGCACCGCGGGCTTCGCGCCGCCGCACTGGGACGATATGAGCCACGACGAGAAGCTCGATCTCGTCGGCAAGCAGGGCAGCGTGCCGTTCGGGATCGAACTGCGCATCGTCGACGACGCGGGGACCGTCCTCCCGCGCGACGGGTCGATCGCGGGCAAGCTCCAGGTCCGCGGGCCGTGGGTGGTGCAACGCTATTTCGGCGCCGACGAGGATGCGGTCGATGCGGCGGGCTGGTTCGACACCGGCGACGTCGCGATGCTCCACGCCGACGGGACGATGCAGATCACCGATCGCTCGAAGGACGTCATCAAGTCCGGTGGCGAATGGATCAGCTCGGTCGATCTCGAAAACGCTGCGGTCGGCTGTCCCGGCGTCGCGGAGGCGGCGGCGATCGGCGTGTATCATCCCAAATGGGACGAACGCCCGCTGCTGATCGTCGTCCGCAAACCCGGCAGCGAGGTTACCGATCAGGCGATCCTCGACCACCTCGCGAAACACGTCGCCAAATGGTGGCTGCCCGACGCGATCGTCTTCGTCGACGAGCTGCCGCACACCGCGACGGGCAAACTGCTCAAGACCGCGCTCCGTGACCGCTTCAAGGATTTCGCGCTGGCGGCGTAATCGAACCGGGTCGATCCGGCGCGTTTGCGGCATGCGGAAACGCGCGGTTCCTATCCTTGCGGACACGACGACGCTTGTCTCTGCGTTCTTGCCTCAAACCGAGCGCGGCGTGCGCTTGGCCTTCCGGATACGCGGCTCGACCAGCATGTCCGCCGCCTTCTTGATCTCCTGGCGGAGCTCGTCACGCTTCTCGTGGATCGACGCGATCACCGGGCCCATCGCCACGCCAAGATCGACCAGCACTGCCTCGGCCAGCTGGAGCGAACTCTCCAGCGTCTCGGGCACCGCATCGGTCACGCCGGCGCGGTAGAGTTCGGCGGCATGTGCGGTATCACGCGCGCGCGCCACGATCGGCAGGTCCGGCGCCAACGCGCGCACCCGCCTGGCAAGCCGCACCGTCAGCACCGGATCATCCATCGTCAGGATCAGCGCCTTCGCGGTCTGCAGCTTCAGCCGGTCGACCAGTTCCGCGCGCGAAACGTCGCCGAACAGCACCGGGTGCCCTTGCCGCCGCGCGGCCTCGACCGAATCGATATCCGCCTCGACCGCGACATATTTCTGCCCGTGCACGGCGAGCATGTCCGCCACCATCCTGCCGACGCGACCAAAGCCGATCACGACCGTCCCGGGGCCGTCGTCGTCGATCTCGATGTCGCCCGTGTCCGCGACTGCCCGGCTTTCCAGCTGGCGCGAGACGGTGCGGCCGAGCTTGGCGAGCAACGGCGTGATCGTCAGGCCGATCGCGGTGACGGTCTGCCAGAACGACGCGGTCGAGGGCATGATCAACTGCGCCTGCGCGGCGGTAGCGAGCACGATCAGCGTCGTCTCGGACGGGCTGCCCATCAACAGGCCCGTTTCCGCCGCCACCCCGCGCCGCGAATTGGCGACGCGCAGGAACAGGAACGTCACGACCGCCTTGACCGCGACCACGCCCGTCACCGCGAGCAGCAGCGACGGCCAGTTCTGCGCGATCAGCCGGAGGTCGAGGCTCATCCCGACCGAGATCAGGAACACGCCAAGCGCGAGGCCCTTGAACGGCGCGGTGATGACCTCGACCTCGCTGTGATATTCGGTCTCGGCGATGAGCAGCCCGGCGAGCAGCGCACCGACGATCGGCGACAGCCCGGCGGCGGTGGTCGCGACGCTGGCGACGATGACGACCAGCAGCGATGCCGCGAGGAACAGTTCGGGGCTCTTGGTCCGCGCAGCCTGGCCAAACAGCCGCGGCAGGACGACACGGCCGCCGACATACATCGCGACGACGGTCAGCCCGCCGCGCAGGGCGACCCCGGCGATATCCACCCAGCCATCGTCGCTCGCGGTCGGTGCGAGCGCGCCCAGCACGAAGATGATCGGGACGAGCGCCAGGTCCTCGAACAACAGCATCGCGAACGCGCCGCGCCCGACCGCGCCGGTGGTGCCGACCAGCGGCAGGACCAGCGCGGTAGACGAGAGTGCGAGCGCAAACCCCAGCCCGATCGCGCCGGCCCATCCCTGGCCGATGAAATGCAGCGCGACGCCGATGATCAGCGCGGAGCCGATCAGCTCGGCCGCGCCCGTGCCGAACACCAGCCGCTTCATCGACCATAGCCGCTTGAACGAGAGTTCGAGGCCGATCGAGAATAGCAGCAGGATGATACCGAACTCGGCGAACGGTTCGATCGATTCGGGGTTCGAGATGGTGAGGTAATAAAGCCACGGCGCGATGCCGGTAAGCGCACCAAGCCCGGCGGGGCCGACCAGCAATCCGACCAGGATGAAGCCGATGACCGGGCTGACCTTGAATCGCGCGAATGCGGGGATCACCAGCCCGGCGGCGCCGAGAATGACGAGCGCGTCGCTGAAACTTTGGTTGTCGAGCCGTAATGCCATGCCTGCAACCTTAGGGGAGGCGTGGCGGAATTGTCACCCGTGGTGTTGCATCGTCCTCAGACTCCTCCGTCATACTGACGAAGGTCAGGATCCAGGGTCACACAGCGCTGCGGTTTTGGCTCTGGGTCCTGACTTTCGTCAGGATGACGGGAGGGGGACGGTATCCAAAGAAAACCCCGCTCCCGTCATTGGGGAGCGGGGGAATCCAGTTACGCCCAGTTGGCCATTTCGGCTTCGAGGTTCGAGCGGACCTGCTCGAAGAACTGCTCGGTCGTCATCCACGGCTGGTCGGGCCCGATCAGGATCGCGAGATCCTTGGTCATGTGGCCGTCCTCGACCGTCTTGATGCAGACGCGCTCGAGCGTCTCGGCGAACTTCGTGACGTCGGGCGTGTCGTCGAACTTGCCGCGATACTTGAGGCCACCGGTCCATGCGAAGATCGACGCGATCGGGTTGGTCGAGGTCGCCTTGCCCTGCTCATGCATGCGGAAGTGACGCGTGACGGTGCCGTGTGCGGCTTCCGCCTCGACGGTCTTGCCGTCCGGGGTCAGCAGGATCGAGGTCATGAGACCCAGCGAGCCGAACCCTTGCGCGACCTGGTCCGACTGGACGTCGCCGTCATAGTTCTTGCACGCCCAGACGAACTCGCCGTTCCACTTCAGCGCCGACGCGACCATGTCGTCGATCAGGCGATGCTCGTAGACGATGCCCGCTTCCTTGAACTTGTCCTTGAATTCGCTCTCGAAAACCTCGGCGAAGAGGTCCTTGAAGCGGCCGTCATAGGCCTTCAGGATCGTGTTCTTGGTCGACAGGTACACCGGCCATTTCAGGTTCAGGCCGTAATGCATCGACGCGCGTGCGAAGTCGCGGATCGAGTCGTCGAGATTGTACATCGCCATCGCGACGCCCGCCGACGGGAACTGGAACACTTCGCGGTCGATCGTCGCGCCGTCATCGCCTTCGAACACCAGGCGCAGCTTGCCGGGGCCCGGGACGAGGAAATCGGTCGCGCGATACTGGTCGCCGAACGCATGGCGGCCGACGACGATCGGGTGGGTCCAGCCCGGGATCAGGCGGGGGACGTTCTTGATCACGATCGGCTCGCGGAAGATCGTCCCGCCCAGGATGTTGCGGATCGTGCCGTTCGGCGACTTCCACATCTTCTTCAGGCCGAATTCGGTCACGCGCTGCTCGTCGGGCGTGATCGTCGCGCACTTGACCGCGACGCCGTGCTTCTGCGTGGCGAGCGCGCTGTCGATCGTCACCTGGTCGTTGGTCGCGTCGCGATGCTCGACGCCGAGATCGTAATAATCGAGCTGGATGTCGAGATACGGCTTGATCAGGCGCTCGCGGATCCATTCCCAGATGATCCGGGTCATCTCGTCGCCGTCGATCTCCACGATCGGATTCTTAACCTTGATCTTCGCCATTTTCGGTCCTTCGGGGGAGGGGTTGGACGAGCGTCTAGGGGAGCCGACGGCGTCGATCAACCGCCCGGCCGGGCAATTGACGACAGCGTTGATCGCGGGCCCGTTCAGGTTCGGCGTTGTATCGCGCGTTCAGCACGGATAGACCCGCACGCTATGGCATCGCTCGACAAGCCGCCCGTCACGACCTCCACGGTCAAATGGCGATTTCCCGCAGTCCATCCGGAAGGCTATAAATACGTCGCGATCGCGACCGGCATCACGCTGCTGCTGACGATGGTCAGCCATGTGCTGTTCTGGCCGATGGTCGGCGTCGTGATCTGGGTCGCGACCTTCTTCCGCGACCCCGTCCGCACCACGCCGCAGGGCGAAGGTCTGATCGTGGCGCCTGCCGATGGCCTGATCACGATGATCCAGCGCGTGCCGATCCCGCGCGAACTGGCCGGTGAGAACGGGCTGGGCGACGTGCCGCTCGTCCGCGTGTCGATTTTCATGTCGGTATTCGACGTGCATATCAATCGCACGCCGATCGCGGGCACGATCCGCCAGGTCGTCTATATCTCGGGCAAGTTCCTCAACGCCGACCTCGACAAGGCGAGCGAAGAGAATGAGCGTCAGCATTTCGTCGTCGAGGATCGCAACGGGATGCAGATCGGCTTCACGCAGATTGCGGGCCTCGTCGCACGGCGCATTCTCGGCTTCGTGAAGGCGGGTGACATGGTTGCGGTCGGCCAGCGGATCGGTCTGATCCGATTCGGCAGCCGGGTCGACGTGTACCTGCCCGATCATGTCGTGCCGCAGGTGTGCCTCGGTCAGCGCAGCATCGCAGGCGAGACCGTGCTGGGCCGCGTCGGCGGCGTGCCGGTCGGCGGCATCGCGCAGTGATCGACCACGATCCGGCCGTGCCGGCGGACGCGCGTGGTCCGATTCGATCCGGTCGACCGCGTCGCGCCCCGCGTGGCCTTCCACTGCGGGCCGTCGCCCCGAACGCGGTCACCGCGCTTGCGCTGTGTTCCGGCCTGAGCGGTGTGCGGTTCGCGATCGGTGGACAATGGGAGAGCGCGGTCGCGATGATCATGGTCGCGGGCGTGCTCGACGGGCTCGACGGCCGGATCGCCCGGATGCTGCACGGCGAGAGTCGATTCGGCGAGCAGCTCGATCTCGCTGTCCGATGCGATCTCGTTCGGCGTCGCGCCGGCGCTGATCGTCTATCTCTGGTCGCTCGCGGCACTTCCGCGTGTCGGCTGGATCTCTGCGCTCATATTCGCGGTATTCTGCGCGCTTCGTCTCGCGCGGTTTAACGCAAAGATCGACGAGAGCGATCAGCCGCATAAATCTGCGGGCTTCCTGACCGGCGTTCCCGCGCCTGCGGGGGCCGGGCTCGCGCTCATGCCGATGTTCTTCTGGTTCTGGACCGACGAGCCGCGTTTCGCGTCGCCCTATCTAGTGGCGCCGTGGATCGCGTTCGTCGCGCTGCTGATGGTATCGAGCATCGCGACCTATTCCTGGGGGTCGCTCAAGCTTCGCCGGAATGTCAGGTTCGAGGCGCTTGCACTCGTCGTCCTGCTCGGTGCGGCGCTGGTGAGCGCGCCATGGCACACGCTCAGCATCATCTGCATTCTCTATCTGATCTCAATGCCGTTCAGCATCGCAAGCTACGCCAAAGTCAGGCGGCAGCGTTCCAGCGGCGCGCGGGTGGCTGAACCGACGTCGACGCCCAGCGCCTGACCGCTATCCGGCGCTCGGCAACCGCCAGCGTCCGGAGTGGCTGGAAGGCGGGCTCGACGTTGCCGAGCGCCAGCCGGACGATACGGTTCCATTGCGGGGCGATCGCCGTGACGATCGTCATCCCTGCAACCCCGAATGCACCTGCGAATATCACGAAGCTCAGAACCAACATCACGTCCGCCTTCCTGTAAGTTGCGAACAATTCACTAACGTCCGCAAACACTTGGCCAGAAACTTCGTTCCGTTCGTCGCATTTTGATTCCCGTCATGCGGGGCCGAATCTGCGCCGAGTCGAACATCTGTTCCCCTCTGAACCCTTTATGTTCTCATTGCGTTCCGGCTGTCAAGCGACGCTCTGTGGCTTGTGTTTTGCCTGCCACCCGGTTAAGGGCCGCGCCTCTAACCCCGCATGGGAGGCATCATAGCCCGGTGCGTTTCGGTCATTCGGCCGGCACGTCATCCGCTTCCCAGAGGCACAACCGGAAGGATATATCCCTATGGCGGCACCAGTCGTCTCGATGCAGCAGCTCATTGAAACGGGCGCACATTTTGGTCACCAGACGCATCGCTGGAACCCCAAGATGAAGCCTTACATCTTCGGTGATCGCAACGGCGTCCACATCCTCGACCTCTCGCAGACCGTGCCGCTGTTCGCACGCGCGCTCGAGTTCGTCTCGTCGGCCGTTGCCGGTGGCGGCAAGGTCCTGTTCGTCGGCACCAAGCGTCAGGCGCAGGAGCCCGTCGCAGACGCCGCGCGTCGCGCAGGCCAGCACTTCGTCAACCATCGCTGGCTGGGCGGCATGCTCACCAACTGGAAGACCATCTCGGGTTCGATCAAGCGTCTCAAGACGCTCGAGGAAATGCTGTCGGGTGACACCGTCGGCCTGACCAAGAAGGAAGTGCTTCAGCTCACCCGCGAGAAGGACAAGCTCGAGCTCTCGCTCGGCGGCATCCGCGACATGGGCGGCATCCCCGACGTGATGTTCGTGATCGACGCGAACAAGGAAGAGCTGGCGATCAAGGAAGCGAACACGCTGGGTATTCCGGTCGTTGCGATCCTCGATTCGAACGTCTCGCCGGATGGCATCGCGTTCCCGGTTCCCGCAAACGACGACGCCGCCCGCGCCATCCGCCTGTACTGCGAGGCGATCGCGATCGCCGCGACGCGTGGCGGCCAGGAGCAGCAGCGCCGCACGGGTGCCGATATCGGCGCGATGATCGAGCCGCCGAAGGAAGAGGCTGTTGCCGAGCCGGTCGTGGAAGCTTCGGCTGACACGGCACAGGTTGCGGCGAATGCCGAGACCGCCGCAGAGTTCGCGGCCGAGGGTGAGCGCCAGATCGACGCATAAGCGTCGTCGCCGAACCGTCATGCGGGCGGGGTAGGGCATTCGCTCTGCCTCGCCCGCAACTACATTCAGACCTAAACAAGGATGAGAGACATGGCCGATATCACGGCAGCAATGGTCAAGGATCTGCGCGAAAAGAGCGGCGCAGGCATGATGGATTGCAAGAAGGCGCTCAGCGAGAACGCCGGCGACATGGATCAGGCGATGGACTGGCTGCGGACCAAGGGTCTGGCTGCTGCTGCCAAGAAGTCCAGCCGTACCGCGGCCGAGGGCCTGGTCGGCGTCGCCGTGTCGGGCACCAAGGGTGCAGCGGTCGAAGTGAACTCGGAGACCGATTTCGTCGCCAAGAACGACCAGTTCCAGTCGTTCGTCCGTGACGTGACTCAGATCGCGCTCGCGAAGGGCGGCGACATCGAGTCGCTCAAGTCGCAGGCGATGCCATCGGGCAAGACCGTCGAGGAAGTCCTGACGAACAACGTCGCGACGATCGGCGAGAACCAGTCGCTGCGCCGCTCGCGCACGCTGGAAGTCAGCAAGGGCGCGGTCGTGCCGTACATCCACAATGCAGCCGCTCCCGGCCTCGGCAAGATCGGCGTGCTCGTCGCGCTCGAATCGGAGGCGTCTGACGAGGTTCTCCAGGCGCTCGGCAAGCAGCTCGCGATGCACATCGCAGCGGCCTTCCCGAAGGCGCTGAACGAAGCGGACCTTGACGAGGGCGAGATCGAGCGCGAGCGCGCGATCGCGACCGAGAAGGCCGCCGAATCGGGCAAGCCTGCCGACATCATCGCCAAGATGGTCGAAGGCGGCATCGCCAAGTACCGCAAGGAGCATGCACTGGTCAGCCAGCTGTTCGTGATGGACGGCAAGACCAAGATCTCCGACGTCGTCGCCAAGGCCGGCAAGGATGCGGGCGCCGAGATCAAGCTGGTGGACTATGTCCGCTTCCAGCTCGGCGAAGGCATCGAGAAGGAGCAGTCCGACTTCGCCGCCGAAGTCGCTGCCGCATCGGGCGTCCCGCAGGCGTAACCTGACACTTTCCCTCGCTCCTACGGGGAGAGGGAAGGGGCCCGCGGCCAGTTGGCCGGGGGAAGGGTGAGGGGTGTGGCGGGGTTGCGAACCTCACGCCCCCTCATCCGGCCCTGCCGGGCCACCTTCTCCCTGCGGGGAGAAGAATAAGCCGGTGGCACTCCACCTGCCTCGTCATCCCCGCGCAGGCGGGGATCCACATCCTCCGCGGGCGGTGATCGATCGAGACGCCAGCCATTATGGGTTCCCGCCTCCGCGGGAATGACGATAGTTGTCGTGCGCGCACGACCGAGGCCGATGATTTTTCCGTCGAATTGCCGTCAGGAATCGGTGCAGGCGTCGCGCAGCGCTTCCCATCGTGGCGCTCGCCGCCTAAGGTCCGCGCCGCCCCGCCAATCACAATTCGAGATTTATGACGCTTCCGCGCTTCAAACGTATTTTGCTGAAACTGTCGGGCGAGGTCCTCATGGGACCGTCCGGCCTGTCGATCGATCCGACCGTCACCGCGCGTGTCGCCCAGGAGATCGCCGACATCAGAGCCAAGGGCTATGAGATCTGCATCGTCGTCGGCGGTGGGAACATCTTCCGCGGCATGGCCGGCGCCGCACGCGGCATGGACCGCGCGACCGGCGACTATATGGGCATGCTTGCGACCGTGATGAACGCGCTCGCGGTGCAGAACGCACTGGAGCAGATCGGCATCGACACGCGTGTCCAGTCGGCGATCCCGATGGCGAGCGTGTGCGAGCCGTTCATCCGCCGTCGCGCCGAGCGTCACCTTGAAAAGGGCCGCGTCGTGATCTTCGCGGCGGGCGTCGGCAGCCCCTATTTCACCACCGATTCGGGCGCCGCGCTGCGTGCTGCCGAGATGAAGTGCGATGCGCTGTTCAAGGGCACCTCGGTCGACGGCGTCTACAACGCCGACCCGAAGACTCACCCCGACGCGGTGCGGTACGAGACGGTGTCGTACAGCCGCGTGTTGTCCGACGACCTCAAGGTCATGGACGCGAGCGCGATCGCGCTGTGCCGCGACAACAATATCCCGATCGTCGTTTTCAACATTCGCGAACCCGGCAATCTCGCCGCGGTGCTGGCGGGTGATGGCGTGTCGACGGTTGTTCAGAACGAGCAGGAGAGTTAAGATGGCAGCGTATGACAAGAGCGACCTGGAACGCCGCATGGCGGGTGCCGTCGAAGCGCTGAAGCACGATCTGGCGGGCCTGCGCACGGGCCGCGCGTCGACCGCGCTGCTCGATCCGGTGATGGTGACGGTCTACGGCTCGTCGATGCCGCTCAACCAGGTGGCGACCGTGTCGGCGCCCGAACCGCGGATGCTGTCGGTGCAGGTCTGGGACAAGTCGAATGTCGGCCCGACCGACAAGGCGATCCGCTCGGCCGGCCTCGGGCTGAACCCGATCGTCGACGGCCAGACGCTGCGTCTGCCGATTCCCGACCTGACTGAGGAGCGCCGCAAGGAGCTCGCCAAGCTCGCCGGCCAGTATGCCGAAAAGGCGCGCATCGCGGTACGCAACGTGCGCCGAGACGGGATGGATTCGCTGAAGGTCGACGAGAAGAAAGGCGTGTTCGGCGAGGACGAGCGCAAGCGTCACGAAGTCGAAGTCCAGAAGCTGACCGACAGCACGATCGCTGATCTCGATGCGACCGCGACCGCCAAGGAAAAGGAAATCCTGGGCAAGTGAGGCCGTTGGCCTCTTCGACTGCGCCGTTGGCTGCCGTCCCTTCGGGCGGCGCGGTGCCGCGTCATGTCGCGATCATCATGGACGGCAATGGCCGCTGGGCGAAGAAGCGGTTCCTGCCGCGCTTTGCCGGGCACAAGGCCGGGGTCGAGGCGGTGCGCAAGGTGACGCGCGCCGCGCGGGCCATGGGGATCGAGGCGCTGACGCTGTACGCGTTCTCGTCCGAGAACTGGCGCCGCCCGGTCGAAGAGGTCAGCGACCTGATGGGATTGCTCCGGCATTTCATCCGCAGCGATCTCGACGAACTCGCGCGCGAGAATGTCCGGCTGCGCGTGATCGGCGACTATCACAGCTTTTCGCCCGATCTGGTGGCGATGGTCGATGATGCGATCGCGCGCACCGCGACCAACACCGGCCCGATCCTCGCGATCGCGCTGAATTACGGCGCGCACGCCGAGCTGGTGACCGCCGCGCGGCGCCTCGCCGAGCGTGCGCGCGACGGCTCGCTCGATCCTGCCGACATTGATGCGGCAGGAATCGAGGCCGAGCTCGACACGCACGACCTGCCGCCGCTCGACCTGATGATCCGCACCTCGGGCGAGCAGCGTCTGTCGAACTTCCTGCTGTGGCAGGCAGCCTATGCCGAGCTGCTGTTCGTCAACACTTTGTGGCCCGACTTCGACGGCGTCGCGCTCGCCGACGCGGTTGCAGCGTTTGGTCTGCGCCAGCGCCGTTATGGTGGGCTGTGACGCTTACCGACCCTGAAAAGGCGCCCGATCAGGCGCTTCGCACACCGTCGAACCTGCAACTGCGGATGATCGCGAGCGTCGCGATGATTGCGGTCGCGACAGTCGCGCTGATGATGGGTGGGATCGTCTTCTGGCTGCTCGGCGTGCTCGCCGCGCTGTTCATGATGGCCGAATGGTCGATGCTCCAGGGCGTCGATCGCGCGACCAAGCGGACCGCGCAGTTCGCGCTGTCGGTTCCGCTCGCGTTGATGGCGCCTGCATCGCTTATCATCGTCGTCCGCGACTTCTTCACGCTCGGGCTGCTGGCCGGGGCGACGTTCTTCGTGGTCATCATTACCCGCCGGCCGCGGCTCGCGCTCGGGGTGATCTATTGCGGGCTGCCCGTGCTCGCGCTGATGGTGATCCGCCGGCAGGACGACGGGATTCTCTATACGCTCTGGGCGCTTTCGCTCGTCTGGGCATGCGATATAGGCGCGTTCTTCACGGGGCGGACGCTTGGCGGTCCCAAGCTCGCGCCGGTGATCAGCCCGAACAAGACATGGTCGGGCCTGATCGGCGGGATCGTCCTTGCAAGCCTCGTCGCGGCCGCGCTGCACTATAGCTATGCTTTGCCGCTCCGCCTGGCGCTGGCGACCCCGATCCTCGCGGCATTGGCGCAAGGCGGCGATCTCTATGAGAGCTGGCTGAAGCGCGTTGCCGGCGTCAAGGACAGCGGCAATATCCTGCCCGGTCATGGCGGCGTCATGGATCGCCTCGACGGTCTCGTTCCCGTCGCACCGGTCGCGGCGCTGCTGATCCTGCTGCCGCACCTCCTGCCATGAAGACGATCACGATCCTCGGCGCGACCGGCTCGGTCGGGACCTCGACGCTCGACCTCGTGGAGCGCGAGCCCGATCGCTTCCGCGTCGTCGCACTGACTGCCAATTGCGACGTCGCCCGATTGGCGGCGGCCGCGATCCGTACGCGCGCCGAACTGGCGGTCGTTGCCGATGAGCGGTGCCTCGCCGATCTGCGCGCGGCGCTTGCCGGCACCGGTATCCGCGCGGGCGGTGGCGCGGACGCGATCGCGGAGGCCGCGTCGTCGGGCGCGGACTGGACGATGGGGGCGATCGTCGGATGTGCGGGGCTGAAACCCGTCATGGCTGCCATCGAGCAGGGCGGCACCGTCGTCATCGCGAACAAGGAACCGCTGGTATCCGCGGGCGACGTGATCCTGGCCGCCGCGGCGCGATCGGGCGCGGTGCTGCTGCCGGCCGATTCCGAGCACAACGCGATCTTCCAGTGCTTCGACTCCGCGCGCCCCGAAGGCGTGCGACGGATTATCCTGACGTGCAGCGGCGGTCCGTTTCGCGACTGGACGACCGAACGGATGCGCGACGTCACGCTCGAACAGGCGGTCAAGCATCCCAACTGGTCGATGGGCGCAAAGATCTCGGTCGATTCCGCGACGATGATGAACAAGGGGCTCGAGCTGATCGAGGCGGCCCGGCTGTTTCCGATCCCGCATGACCGGATCGAAATCGTCATTCATCCGCAGTCGGTCGTCCATTCGCTTGTCGACTATCAGGACGGATCGGTCCTTGCGCAGCTCGGCCCCCCGACATGCGGACGCCGATCGCGCACACGCTGGCCTGGCCCGCACGAATGGCGACGCCGATGGCGCCGCTCGATCTGGTCGCGATCGGCCGCCTCGATTTCGAAGCGCCCGACCCGGCGCGCTTTCCGGCGCTTCGGCTGGCCCGCGAGGCGCTGGAAGCTGGCGGCGCCCGGCCGGCGATCCTGAATGCTGCCAACGAAGTCGCGGTCGAGGCTTTCCTGCAACGACGTATCGGCTTCCTCGAAATAGCCGCAATCGTGGAAGATACGCTGTCGTGCTACGACCCGGGTGCGCCGGACAGCGTCGAGGCCGTGCTGGCGATCGACACCGAGGCGCGGATACTGGCGGACAAGCGGGTAAAGGATTGCGTGGTTTGATCGAAACGCCGGGTATCCTGTTGACGATCCTGTCCTTTGTCCTTGTGATCGGACCGCTCGTGTTCGTTCACGAGATGGGCCATTATTTGGCCGGCCGGTATTTCGGCATCAAGGCGGACGCCTTTTCGATCGGCTTTGGCCGCGAGATCGCGGGCTTCACCGACAAGCGCGGGACGCGCTGGAAGTTCGGCTGGCTGCCACTCGGCGGCTATGTGAAGTTTGCGGGCGACATGAATCCGGCGAGCCAGCCTTCTGCGGACTGGCTTGCGCTTCCGGCGGCCGAACGCCGGCAGACGTTCCAGGCAAAATCCGTGTGGCAGCGCGCGATCGTCGTTGCCGCGGGGCCTGTCATTAATTTCATCGTCGCGATCGTCATACTCGGCGGCTTCGCGCTCGCTTATGGCGATATCCGCATGCCGCCCGTCGTTGGCGCGGCGATGCCCGGCAGTCCCGCGGCCGCGGCAGGGCTCCAGGCGGGAGACCGCGTTACCGCGCTTGGCGGCCGCTCGATCGAGACATTCGACGACATGGCCCGCTTCGCGCAGAATCCGTGCCGGCGAACGCGTCCGCATCGACGTGACGCGCGACGGGCAGCAGATCTCGCGCGACCTCGTCATCGCAACCGACCTGCAGCGTGACCGCTTCGGTAACGAGTTTCGAGTCGGTCGGCTCGGGATTGCCGGGTCCAAGCCCGTGATCGTTCCCGTCAGCCTGATCGAGGCCCCCGTCGTCGCGGTCAAGCGGACGGGCGAGATCGTGTCGATGATGGTGGAAACGCTCGGCCAGGTGATAACCGGGCGGCGTTCGGTCAAGGAACTCGGCGGTCCGCTCAGCATCGCCAAGGTGTCGGGCGAGCAGATGTCGCTGGGGATCGAGGCCTATGTGTTCCTTATTGCCCTCGTCTCCATCAATCTGGGGTTCATCAATCTCCTGCCAGTGCCGATGCTGGATGGCGGACATTTGTTTTTCTATGCGATCGAGGCGGTTCGCCGCCGGCCTGTCGGACCGGAGGTTCAGGAATGGGCTTTTCGCGGCGGGCTGGCGGCCATTCTTGCGCTCATGCTTCTCGTGACCTTCAACGATCTGGGCAATTTCGGCCTGTGGAAGAATCTGGCCGGCTTGATCGGGTGACGCGGTTAGGGCAGGGCGGGCGCGCCCTTGCGTATGCAAGTTTCTTGGGGTGGGTTTGGTGACAGCGATCAACGGTTACACTTTCGCGCGTAACGGCGCCCTGCTTCTGGCAGGAACTATGCTGTCCGGCATGCCCGTCTGGGCACAGACCGTACCGGCACCTGTCGCTCGGTCGACGGGACCGGCGGCCGCGCGACCTGCGGCTACCCCTCGACCTGCAGCTACAACGCCCTTGGCGGCTCCTGTATCCCAGACGCTGATCAAGACTTTGCGCGTCGAGGGTTCGCAGCGCATCGAGCCGGAAACGGTACTCAGCTATACCAAGCTGCGCGTCGGGATTCCGTACACCGCCGAAACGCTCGACCAGGCGCTCAAGGACCTGCAGGCCAGCGACCTGTTCGCGGACTATTCGATCTCGGGCGTGGAGGATGGCAACATCGTTCTGCGCATCCGCGAGAACCCGATCATCAACCGCGTCATCCTCGAGGGCAACAAGGCGCTCAAGGCCGACAAGATCACCAAGGAGATCAAGCTCGCGCCGCGCCAGATCTTCACGCGCACCGCGGTCCGTCAGGATATCGCGCGGATCATCGAGCTGTATCGCCGGCAGGGTCGCTTTGCTGCGGTCGTCGACCCGAAGATGGTCAATCTCGATCAGAACCGCGTTGATGTGGTGTTCGAGATCAGCGAAGGACCAAAGTCCAAGGTCCGTCAGATCAACATCCTCGGCAACGAGGTGTTCTCGGACGACCAGATCCGCGGACAGATGGCGACCAAGCAGGCACGTCTGTTCCGCCTGCTGTCGTCCGCGACGAGCTATGACCAGGATCGCCTGAGCTACGACCAGCAGAAGCTGCGCCAGTTCTACCTGACCGAAGGCTATGCCGATTTCCGCGTCACGTCCGCCGTTGCCGAACTGACGCCGGACAAGAAGGACTTCATCATCACCTATGTGGTGGAGGAGGGTAAGCGGTATAAGTTCGGCGACGTCACCGTCGACAGCCAGATCCGCGATTTCGACAACAAGAAGCTCGCGTCGACGCTGCCGCTCAAGAAGGGCGAATGGTACAATGCGAAGCTGGTCGAGGATTCGGTCGACAATCTGAGCCAGACCGCGGGCCTGTTCGGCTATGCGTTCACCGAGGTGAACCCGGAGTTCCAGAAGGACGCCGAAACGCTGACGATGGGGATTAACTTCAACATCGCCGAAGCCAAGCGTACCTATGTCGAGCGCGTCGAGATCAACGGCAACACGCAGACGCAGGACAAGGTCGTGCGTCGCGAGATCCGCCTTGCCGAGGGCGACGCCTTCAACAGCTTCCAGGTCAAGCGTTCGCAGGATCGCATCAACTCGCTGGGCTATTTCCAGGACAAGATGGAGATCAAGCAGACGCCGGGTTCCGCACCCGATCGCGTCATTCTCGAGACCAATCTCGAAGAACGGTCGACCGGCGAGCTTCAGCTGTCGGCGGGCTATTCGAGCCTCGAACGCTTCATCATCCAGGCCAACATCACGCAGCGCAACTTCCGCGGCAAGGGGCAGGAACTCCGCGCCGGTGTGAACTATTCCAGCTATTCGAAATCGATCGAACTGGGCTTTACCGAGCCTTACCTGTTCGACAAGAATATCGCGATCGGCGGCGACATCTTCCGGCGCGATTTCAACTCGTTCAACTATGTCGGCAACGATCGCCAGACGACCTATTCGCAGGTCTCGACCGGCTTCCAGATCCGCGCCGGCGTGCCGCTGACCGAATTCTGGTCGCTTTCCGGTCGATACGGCCTGTCCTATGACGAGGTCGGCCTCGACCAGGCCTCCTATTTCACGAACGGCGAGTGCGACCGGATCAAGGCCGGTCGCTACCTCTGCGAAGCGCTCGGCAATCGCTGGACGTCGTCGATCGGCTATTCGCTGATCTACGACACGCTCAACAGCCGTTTGCGCCCGACGGCTGGACAGCGCTTTTCGTTCAGCCAGGACTTCGCCGGTCTCGGCGGCGATGTGAAATATATTCGTACCCGCGCCGAAGGGTCGAAGTTTTGGAACCTCGGTAGCGGTTTCATCGGGTCGATCATCGCCGAGGGCGGTTATATCCATTCGCTCGAGAAAAGCGGCGACGAAGGCGTCGACCGCGTCCGGATTACGGACCGCTTCTATCTCGGCGAACCGCAGTTCCGTGGTTTCGACATTCGCGGCGTCGGACCGCGCGTGCTGCGCCAGCAATATGTCACCGCGGCGGATGGCACGCAGACCGTCGTGACCGATCGTAACCAGATCGTCGATGACGCGCTCGGCGGCCGGGCCTATTACTTGGCGCGCGCGGAAATCGAGATCCCGTTGGGTTC
>NZ_JASPFR010000001.1:3880000-4048512 GCF_036856055.1 Sphingomonas sp. 22R3R2A-7
ATGGGGAAACCCACCTATCCCGATTAATCCAATCGCTGCGGTAACGCAGAGTATTGGGTTAATTAGGTTAGGTATCACTTAGCTGAATAAAATAGGCTTCGTGAAGCGAACCCGGCGAACTGAAACATCTCAGTAGCTGGAGGAAAAGACATCAACCGAGATTCCGTTAGTAGTGGCGAGCGAACGCGGACCAGGCCAGTGCCGACAAGTGAATTAGCAGAAGCTTCTGGAAAGTAGCGCCATAGCGGGTGACAGCCCCGTATGCGAAAATGAAATTGTCGGACTCGAGTAGGGCGGAACACGTGAAATTCTGTCTGAACATGGGGGGACCACCCTCCAAGCCTAAATACTCGTACATGACCGATAGCGAACTAGTACCGTGAGGGAAAGGTGAAAAGCACCCCGATGAGGGGAGTGAAACAGTACCTGAAACGGATTGCCTACAAGCAGTTGGAGGGCTTTTATGGCCTGACAGCGTACCTCTTGCATAATGGGTCTGTGACTTAATGTATCAAGCAAGCTTAAGCCGATAGGTGTAGGCGCAGCGAAAGCGAGTCTGAATAGGGCGCCAGAGTTTGATGTATTAGACCCGAAACCCGGCGATCTAGGCATGACCAGGATGAAGGTGCAGTAACATGCACTGGAGGTCCGAACCGATTAACGTTGAAAAGTTACCGGATGAGTTGTGTTTAGGGGTGAAAGGCCAATCAAGCCGGGAAATAGCTGGTTCTCCGCGAAAACTATTGAGGTAGTGCCTCGCACGAACACCTTAGGGGGTAGAGCACTGGATGGGCTAGGGGGTCGCGAGATCTACCAAACCTAACCAAACTCCGAATACCTAAGAGTGATATGCGGGAGACAGACGGCGGGTGCTAAGGTCCGTCGTCAAAAGGGAAACAGCCCTGACCTACAGCTAAGGCCCCCAAATCGTATCTAAGTGGGAAAGCATGTGGGACTTCCAAAACAACCAGGAGGTTGGCTTAGAAGCAGCCATCCTTTAAAGAAAGCGTAACAGCTCACTGGTCTAAACAAGAGGTCCTGCGGCGAAGATGTAACGGGGCTCAAGATACGTGCCGAAGCTTAGGGTGTGCCACTTATGTGGTACGCGGTAGCGGAGCGTTCCGTAAGCCTGTGAAGCGATCTGGTAATGGGTCGTGGAGGTATCGGAAGTGCGAATGCAGACATGAGTAGCGATAAAGAGGGTGAGATGCCCTCTCGCCGAAAGACCAAGGGTTCCTGCGCAAGGCTAATCCGCGCAGGGTGAGCCGGCCCCTAAGACGAGCCCGAAGGGGGTAGTCGATGGGAACCACGTTAATATTCGTGGGCCTGGTGGTGTGTGACGGATCATGTGTGTTGTCTGCTCTTATCGGATTGAGCAGGCTTCGAAATGGTTCCAGGAAATAGCCCCACCGTATAGACCGTACCCGAAACCGACACAGGTGGTCAGGTAGAGTATACCAAGGCGCTTGAGAGAAGTGTCCTGAAGGAACTCGGCAAATTGCCTCCGTACCTTCGGAAGAAGGAGGCCCTCACTATGCGCAAGCACTTTGAGGGGGCACAGGCCAGGGGGTAGCGACTGTTTAGCAAAAACACAGGGCTCTGCTAAGTCGGCTTCAAGACGACGTATAGGGCCTGACGCCTGCCCGGTGCCTGAAGGTTAAGTGGAGGGGTGCAAGCTCTGAAATGAAGCCCAGGTAAACGGCGGCCGTAACTATAACGGTCCTAAGGTAGCGAAATTCCTTGTCGGGTAAGTTCCGACCTGCACGAATGGCGTAACGACTTCCCCACTGTCTCCAGGACATGCTCAGCGAAATTGAATTCTCCGTGAAGATGCGGAGTACCCGCGGTTAGACGGAAAGACCCCGTGCACCTTTACTGCAGCTTCAGAGTGGCATTAGGAAGAAACTGTGTAGCATAGGTGGGAGGCTTTGAAGCATCGGCGCCAGCTGATGTGGAGCCATAGGTGAAATACCACCCTGTTTGTTTCTGATGTCTAACCTCGTTCCGTAAGCCGGAACAGGGACCCTCTGTGGCGGGTAGTTTGACTGGGGCGGTCGCCTCCTAAAGAGTAACGGAGGCGCGCAATGGTGGGCTCAGGACGGTCGGAAACCGTCTGTTAGAGTGCAATGGCATAAGCCCGCCTGACTGCGAGACTGACAAGTCGAGCAGAGACGAAAGTCGGTCATAGTGATCCGGTGGTCCCTCGTGGAAGGGCCATCGCTCAACGGATAAAAGGTACGCCGGGGATAACAGGCTGATAACCCCCAAGAGCTCATATCGACGGGGTTGTTTGGCACCTCGATGTCGGCTCATCACATCCTGGGGCTGGAGCAGGTCCCAAGGGTTTGGCTGTTCGCCAATTAAAGTGGTACGTGAGCTGGGTTCAGAACGTCGCGAGACAGTTTGGTCCCTATCTGCCGTGGGCGTCGAAATTTGAGAGGAGTTGACCCTAGTACGAGAGGACCGGGTTGAACATACCTCTGGTGTACCAGTCGTTCTGCCAAGAGCGCAGCTGGGTAGCTATGTATGGACGGGATAACCGCTGAAAGCATCTAAGCGGGAAGCCTCCCTCGAGATAAGATTTCATAGAGCCGTCGGAGACCACGACGTTGATAGATCGGATGTAGAAGTGCGGTAACGCATGGAGCTAACCGATACTAATTGCTCTATTCGCGCTTGAGAGTCTCACACCATCAATGACAACACTGGGTTCGCCCGGCACGTCAGACGATAGTGCGGATGATTAAGACGACGCCAGATTGCCAATCCCCTCGCCGTCGAGGGATTGGTCGAACACACTACTCCCAAGCACGGTATCGATTTTAAAATCCAGATATTCACGCGCACGCATGTCGCACCGGCTCCATTGCCTGGTGGCTATAGCGTCGGTGTCCCACCCGATCCCATTCCGAACTCGGCCGTGAAACCCGACTGCGCCAATGGTACTATCGCTCAAGCGATGGAAGAGTAGGTCGTCGCCAGGCATTGAAGCCCGTGCGACATGCAAGCACACAATATCAAAACCCATTCACAACGTCTTCTACACACCCAACGTCCGCACTGCGGACCGTCGCGGGGTGGAGCAGCCCGGTAGCTCGTCAGGCTCATAACCTGAAGGTCACAGGTTCAAATCCTGTCCCCGCAACCATCTTGATTTGCAACGCCTCCCCGGAAACCTCCGCGGAGGCTTTTTGCGTTTCTGCACCAGCCGTCCGGAGTCCAGCAGAATTAGGCGAAGGCGGATCGAACGATCGCAAATTTACCCCGATTAACTGGCTGCATGGTCGCTAGCGATGCAGTGTTCGCAGACTGATGCTTGCCAACCAAATCGGTAGAAGGACACCGCGTAATGACTGCGCAGAAACCGCTTCGCTTCGTCACGCTGCTCGGCAGCCTTAGAAGGAACAGCTTTCATGCCGCAATCGCGCGCGCGATTCCTTCGCTTGCTCCTGAAGGCATTAAGATCGCGTCCGCGGGATCGATCGACGGGCTGCCGCACTATGACGCCGACCTTCAGGCAGAAGGCTTCCCGCCGGCGCTGCTTGCGATGGCTGCCGCGATCCAGGAAGCAGACGCTGTCATCATCGTCACGCCCGAATATAACTATTCGGTGCCGGGCGCGCTCAAGAATGCGCTCGATTGGCTGTCGCGCCTGACGCCGCAGCCGCTCGCGGAGAAGCCGGTTGCCATCCAGACCGGGTCGCCTGGCATGATTGGCGGGGCACGCGCGCAATATCATCTGAGACAGATCATGGTGTTCCTCGACGCCCATGTGCTCAACAAGCCCGAGATCATGATCGGCGGGATTCACAGCAAGATCGACCCCGAGACTAGTGAGGTCACGGATGAAGCCACCGCTGCGCTCATGGCGCAGCAACTCGTAGCTCTCGCGCGAATGGTCCGCCCCGGCGACTGAGTCGAGTTTCGAGACCAACGCCATCGATCGAGCAAGCAAACCCGGTGGCGGGCCAGGCTGTCGTCGGTCGGGTCGGCTCGTACCCATTGGACCATCGCGTGGCGAGAACTGTCAGACCCTGCTGCATGGGAAGGCAGCACGATTTCGCCGTCGCAGATGGCGTCGTCGGCTTCAAAGCCCTTCAGCAGGCGTTGCCGATGCGATGGCTCGGTCGCGTCGAACTGGATGCACCTCTCGCAAGGTTATCAATAACATCATCGTGGCTAGCGCGATGAAGTACCGCGCCGTCGGCGCTGCCGCGTCGATACAATAGCGTCGCAACCCGTCCTGCTCGATCCGGCCTGCCGTCGAAAGCCATCATGCGTCTCCCGACGGGGCGATCGAGCGGCGCAGCGATGCGTTCTCGCGCTCGAGGTCAGCGACGCGATCGCGAAGCGGTTGCATGGCAACGGCGACTTCCCGCTCGGTAAAGCGCGGCGTGATGTGCTGCGGACAGTTCCAGTCGAAAGCGTCCAGGCGCATTCGGAAGATGCGCTCGGGCTTCGCACCATAGCCCTCGTCGATCAGCCGTTCGGTCAACGCGGGATCCGCATCGAGCGCGACCTTCTCGACATGCGCAAAGATCTTGAGACGCGCGCGCCTTCGGTAATCGATCAGGATCAGGCACGCCCGGTCGTTCGCCATCAGATTGCCCGTGCTGATATATTGCCGGTTTCCTCGATAATCGAGGAACGCCAAGGTCTGGTCGTCGATGATCTTCAGGAAGCCGGGAGGACCACCGCGATGCTGGACATACGGCCAGCCGGTCTCGGATACCGATGCGATATAGAAGCTGTCGCGCTCGGCGATGAAAGCCACTTCGTGCGGGGTAAGGAGATCGAACGCACGATGCCCCTTGAACCCGGTCCAGAGATGGTCGGCGTCCATTTCGGCCTGTGCGGCGAGCACACTCGGCGTCAGCGCGATGTCCATGAAACCGTACGCCATCCTGCACCTCCGATATCTGCCGCGCCAGCCCATCAAGCGTGTCGTTGTCAAACCGCCCAGCACGCACACCTTAGCGCGCCCCAAAAGCTGGGCAAATCCCGCGGGGGCGGCGCGGTTTGAACGGCCGCCGCATGTTCGTGGCCATGCACCGCGCAGCCGGTGGCGCACCCATACTTACCGGCGGTCGGAGCCGCAGCAGGTCGCGTATGGCTGTCGATCAGGCCAGAGATCAGGCGCCGTTCGCGAGCGATGACGACGGCATCGGTGGATTCTGCCGCGCGAACCTTAGCCTCCGTGCCTACCGCCGGAAGCCTTCCTCCACGGACACCGAGGGCCTGCGCCACCGGCTTGTTGCGGTCGAGCGTCGTAATCTTGGCGTTGGCCAGGAACAGGTCGGGCATAGGTGAGCTCTCAAAGGCAAGGTTCGGAAGGGCGACAAGTAAAGTCGAGGCCAGCGCCTCCCGGCGGCTGAACCTTATGACTGGGGGCGCGGGCGGCTGCGCGTTGAGCAGCGCATAGATCGCGCCGACCAGCAGACCGATGACGAGCGAGAGAAGATAGGGTTTCATCGATCTGCTCCAGACCAGCACCGCGGCACCCGATCGAAAGAAAAGGATCTCGATCCGCGACGTCCGACTTCAGGATCAAGCGGCCGCCTTTGCGGCCTGCTGCGCCCGAACATCGCTTTCGATCACCGCTGCATCGTTGGGCGCGACGAGGCCGTAGAGCTGCGCCGGTTCGGCCGCTTCCGGGCGCGCCCAGCTGCGGTGGAGTTCCGACACCAATGCGTGGTCAAGGTCGGCTTGACGTCGCCCTGGCCGAAGCGCGCAAGTGAAATCCGCGACGCCATCTCGCTGAGATCGCGCGAGGCATCGAGCACCGCGTAGACGTCATGGCCAGCGGCGAGGGAATCGAGCGCCGGGAACATCACGCAGACGCTGGTCCAGACACCGGCCATGACCAGGGTCTTGCGGCCGGTCGACCTTACCTCGGCGACGAAAGCGTCGCTGTCCCAGGCGTTCACCTCGCCCTTGCGCGGCACGTAGACCGCGTGCGGCGCATCGCAGTGGATTTCCGGCATCAGCGGGCCATTGGTACCCGCGGGTTCATCAGCATCGCGCCGCCGCCGCTTGCGCGTAGGCGGGATTTCGTGTGGGTCGGAGTATTCATGATTATGCTCCTTTGCTTGGGATCGCCGGGCATGGGGTCAGGCAACCGCTTCGACCGCGGCGGAGATGAAGGCGGCGACCTCGCGCGGGTGCGAAAGCATAGCGGCGTGGCTACTGTCGACCTCGGACAGCGTCGCGCCGGCGCGTTCGGCCATGCGACGTTGGGCGCTGGGAGGAACCATACGGTCGGCCTTGGCGAGCAGGTAGAAGCTCGGTTTGGCTTTCCATCCCGCCCGGGTGACGGGTGCGGTAGCGGCGGCGAGCCACCAGGGCACCTGCGCCGCCGCCATGAAGCGGGTGATGGCGGGATCGACGTCGGCGGCAAAGGCTTGCGGGAACTGGGCGGGATCGACGATCAGATAGCCGTTGTCGGGCGGCAGCACCGGGGCCTTGGCTTCCCCGGCATCTGCGGGTGCCGCGTTCAACGCTGCGACCGACTCGCCGGCATCGGGCACGAAGGCAGCGATGTAGGCAATCGCCTTGACCTTGGGGTTGTCGCCGGCCTGCGTAACCACGGCGCCGCCATAGCTGTGACCGACCAGGACGACCGGGTGCAGCGCGGCGGCGATCGTCTGGTCGGTCGCGGCCACGTCGCCTTCGAGCGTGATCGTCGGATTTTGCACCACGAGGACTTCGTGCCCCTCATCCGACAAATGGGCGTACACCGCTTGCCAGCCCGAAGCGTCCACGAATGCACCGTGGACGAGCACGATCGATACGGGATCGGCCATGACGTATCCTTTCATATTTGGAGGTGCCGGCGCGCCTCGGGGCACGCCGATCGCTATTTGCAGACCTTGCGATCCAGGAAGTCGCGGATCAGCGGCGCCATGACATCGAGTCGGTCCTCGAGCGCGAAATGGCCGCTATCGAGGATGTGCATCTCGGTCTCGGGCAGGTCGCGCAGGTAGGGCGGAGCGCCCGCCTCGGGGAAGATCTTGTCGTTCTTGCCCCAGACGATGATCGTCGGGGGCTGGTATTTGCGGAAGAACGCCTGGAATTGCGGGTAAAGCGGGACGTTCGAGCCATAGTCGCCCAGCATGTCGAGCTGGACGTCGCGGTTGCCCGGACGGTCGAGCAGCGCCTGGTCATGGATCCAATTGTCCGCGCTGATGCGGGCGACGTCGCGCATGCCGTCGGTATATTGGAACTTGGTGATGTCCAGCGTGACCAGGCTGTTCAGCGCATCGCGGTTCTTCTGCGACCGGTCGCCCCAATAGACCTTGATCGGATCCCAGAACGGCGCCTGCAGTCCCTCGGTGTAGGCGTTGCCGTTCTGGACAATCAGCCCACTGACCCGCTCGGGGTGCTTCAGCGCCAGACGGAAGCCGATCGGCGCGCCGTAATCCATCACGTACATCGCGTAGCGCTTGGCGCCGAGCTGGGTGACGAGCGTGTCGACGATATCGGCTTGATGCGCAAAGGTGTAGGCGAACTGCGCGTGGTCCGGCGCATCGCTCTGGCCATAGCCCGGATAGTCGGGCGCGATCACATGGTAGCGATCGGCGAGCAGCGGGATGAGGTTGCGGAACATGTGCGACGAGGTCGGGAAGCCGTGCAGCAGCAGCAGCACCGGCGCATCAGCGGGCCCGGCTTCGCGGTAGAAGACCTTGACGCCGTCGACCGCCATCGACTTGTAGTGGATGACCGGTACGGCACGCGCCGCCAGCTGCGGCGTGATCGCTGCGCAGCGTGTCTGTGCGACAGCCGGCGTGGCCAGGATCGCACTAGCCATGACGGTCGTGAAAAGTCGTTTCATGCGTCCCTCCATTGAAGCAGTTGTCGAAAACGGGGGCGCCGCCTCGCCATGCCCCTGTGGTTGCTGGCTAGCACGCGCCGCCTCTCGGGCGGAGTTAAGCCCGGTAAAATGCGGTTGTTCTGCCTATCGCGATGATTTGGGTGTCGTAGGTAAAGACGGGCGGCACTGCTATTACGGCTGCGCGCGTTCGCTGTGTTGCAGATATCAGGAGGTAATCACTGAGCGAACATTTCTATACCTTTACCGCGATTAACGGGCAGCGACGGTGTTATCGATTAGACTTGCTCAATCGAATCGAGCGCCACCGCTAACTCTGACATCGACACGTACTGTCCATGTCGGAGCAGGTGTGGCCAGAGCATTAGGGGATGTCGCATGCAACCCACCATCAGGTCCATTGACTCGACGGGCATGCCGTCCACCCGCAGCGACCCGCACGCGCTGCTTCTGGCGGAATATATCCACCGGTCCGCGAACGATTTCGCCATTGCGTGCGCGGAGATAAATGGGGCTCGGCGTGCAGCGACGTTCGACGGCGCGCGCGATAGACTTGCCATTGTCGGCGATCGGTTGCTGTCCCTCGCAGCGATCCAGCGACTGCTGCAGGTGCCGGGAACCGCCACAATGGATCTCGGCGGCAAGCTGTGCGAGCTCAGCCATCATCATGCCCAGGCACGCTTTGTCGAACAGGGCATATTCGTGCGCATTTGCGCGGCCGAGGTCCCGGTTGATTCCCGACGCGGCGGCATCGTGCTGATGATCGTATCAGAGCTTCTCACGAACGCTGCGCGCCATGCATTCGCGTCGCCCGGCGGCATGGTCGATATCCTATTGACCCGCTGCGATGGCGAGATTCGCTGTCGTGTGACAGACGATGGCATCGGCATCCCGCCGGCCCGCGCGATGTCGGGGAGCGGCTCGGCGATTATCACCGCGCTGGCGCTTGAGGCTGGCATTCAGCTCAGCGCACGAGCGTGTCCAGTCGGGACCAGCGTCGAATTGCGTATGCCGATAGAACTGGCTGTCGCGCCGGGACCCTGAAGCGCGGTCTTGCCAGATCGACCAAGGCGCGCGCTCGAAGATGTCCGGCGGATCGCCTTGACCCTTCAGGCGATCCGCGCGAGCCCGTCCATGATCGCGGTCAGCGCGAGCGCCGTCTGCGCTTCCATCGCGCTGTGCCCGGCATTGGTTCGGACATAGCTGACCGGAGCCGCCCCGAAGCTGGCCATTGCAGCGATCAGTCGCGAGGCCTGGGTGAGCGGGCATACCTGGTCGAAGCGGCCATGCACGATATGCGTCGGAATGTCGGCGATCCGGTCGATATTTCCCAGAATGTAGTCGGGCTCGAGGAAGAGATGGTGGGCGAAGAAGTGCGCCTCGATCTGCGCGAACGACAGCGCGAACGCGGCATCGCCGAATTTCCCCGGATCGTCGTCCTTGGGAATCAGATTGGAGATCGTCCCTTCCCAGACCGACCAGGCCAGCGCGGCGCGCAACTGCAGCGCGCGATCGGCCGCGTTTGCCGGCACCATGTCGAAAATCGCCTTATAGGCCCGCATCATGTCGCCGCGTTGCTCGGGCGGGATGACCTCGACGAACGCGGCCCATTCGTCGGGGTAGGCGATATAGCTGCCGGGCGCGGTCAGCGCGAACGGCGCGTCAGCGAACGTCGCGGCATTGCCCTGATACATGTAGCGCAGGTCGTCGCGGTCGCCGATAAAGATGCCGCGGAGGATCAATGATGCGATGTTTGTCGGATGCCGGATCGCATAGACCAGTGCGAGCGTGCTGCCCCAGCTTCCTCCGAAAACGTGCATCTTGCCGGCGATGTCGAGTGATGTCCGCAGGGCATTGATGTCGGCGACCAGATAGTCGGTCGTGTTGCGGGTGAGCGCGACAGCGGGCCCGGCACTGGCCACGGTAGGTTCGCTTTTGCCGCAGCCGCGCTGATCGAACAGGATGATCCGGTAGCGAGCGGGATCGAAGAAACGCGCCATGATCGGAGCACAGGCGCCGCCGGGCCCGCCATGCAGAACGATGACAGGCTCGCCCGCGGGGTTGCCATATTCCTCCCAGTAGAGCGTGTGATCCGGCGCGGTATCGACGCGCAGCATCCCGCTGTTGATCGGATCGACAGCGGGATACTTCCATTCGTCGGTGATCGCGCTGGTCTGCTGGAGGCTTGAGAAATCGATCATTGTGTCCTCGTCGCGTTATGCCGCGACTATGCGGGTTTGGTAGCGGTGGCAATCACGGGCCTTTTGGCCCAGCGTCGTCGCGCAACATGTCGGCCATCCGCACCAGTTCGGGCAATGAATCCGCCTCCATTTTGCGCATCACCTGACCGCGGTGAAGCTTGACGGTGGCTTCGGTGATATTGACGCGATTGGCGATCTGCTTGTTCAACAGTCCGGCTGCGACCTGCTCCATGACCTGGCGTTCGCGTTCCGTCAGCGTCGCATAACGTGCTCGGAGCATGATGCTGCGCGCCGCGGCGCTACGGCGGTGTTTGTCCTGTGCGATCGCGCGATTGACCGCTTCGAGCAAATCCTGTTCGCGTACCGGCTTGGCAAGAACGTCGACCGCGCCTGCCTTCATCGCGCGCACCGCCATTTGGACGTCGACATGCGCGCTGATCAGCACGACCGAAGGCGGGCGGTCGCGTTTTGCCAGCGTCTCCTGAAATTCGAGCCCGCTGCGCCCCGGCAGCCGGATGTCCAGGACGATGCAGCCGACCCAGTCGCCTTTGTCGGCCGCGAGATAGGCGTCGACCGACCCGAAGCACTCCGCGACGAGGCCGACCGACTGGAACAGTCCACCGAGCGCCTCGCGCACGCTTTCGTCATCGTCGATCACGACGACGATCGGTCCGTTTGCGTCTGGTTTACCCGACATTTTGGCCCACTCCTGCCGCCAGCGGAATGGCGAAGCTGAACACGCTCCCGCGCGGCGCATCGTTCGATGCCCAGATATGACCGCCATGGGCCTCGAGGATCGATCGGCAGATCGACAGGCCCATGCCGATTCCCTCGGACTTGGTTGTGAAGAACGCCTCGAACAGCCGATTGATATCGACGGCGTCAAGACCGGCCCCGGTGTCCGCGACGTCCACCTGCGCCATCCCGTCGCGCGTGTGCGTCCGTACGACAAGCCGCCGGCGTGCGGGCGGGATCGCCGCCATGGCCTCGGCGCTGTTCATGATCAGGTTGAGAATGACCTGCTGCAGCAATGTGCCATCGCCGAGGATCGTCTTCGCACCCGGCGAAAAATCGGTTTTGACGAGGATGTCGCGGCGCTGGAGTTCTCCACGCAGGAGCTCGAGCACGCCCTGGCTTACCTGCTCGAGATCGGTCCGTTCCATCAGCGGTGGCGATTTGCGTGCGAGCGCCCTGATGCTCGTGATGATGTCCCCGGCGCGATGTCCGTCTCGCACGACGCGGGCAGCGGCTTGCCGTGCGAGCGCAAGATCGAGCTGCGTTTCGTCAAGCCAGCGCAGGCAGGTGCTGGCGTTGGTCACGATCGCCATCAGCGGTTGATTGACTTCATGGGCGATCGATACCGCGAGCTCATCCATCGTAAGCAAGCGCGTCACGTGCGCCAGGTCACTTTCGCTGCGGCGCAGTTCCGCTTCGGCGCGTCGCCTGTCCTCGATGTCGATATTGATGCCGAACCAGTGGGAAAGGTGCCCGGTCGAGTCGTAAAACGGGCTCGCGCGAAACAGGAACCAGCGGTAGCGGCCATCGATGTGCCGCAGGCGTGCCTCGGCTTCGCGCGCCTGACCTGCCCCGAGCGCGTCGGTCCACGCGCCGACGAGCCGCTCGATGTCGTCAGGGTGGAGCGCGGTTATCCATGCGCCAGCGAGCGCGAGGTCTCGGTCGAGTCCGACATATTCGAGATATTGCTGGCTGAGATAGGTCACGGTGCCGTCGCCATCGGCGGACCAGATCAGCCCCGGCACCAGATTGATGAGATGTTGGAGCCGACCCTCGCTGGCGAGTAGCGCCGACTTTGTCTCCTCCAGCGCGGTTTCGGCTCGCTTGCGGTCCTCGATATCGACGATGACGCCATACCAGCGCAGGACACTGCCATCTGCATCGAGCAGCGGGCTCTGTTGCAAGGCGAACCACCGATATTCGCCATCGGAGCGCCTGATCCGGGCATCGACGGGCAGCGCGCGTTTCGTCCGGATGATCTCCTCCCATGCCGTTCGCATCGCCTCAAGGTCGTCGGGATGGAAGATCTGATAGAAGCCGAGACCGACGATTTCGTCCGAGGGAAGACCGACGAAATCGGTCAGGTTCTGACTCCAATAATCGAGCATCCCATCGGGCAACGCCGACCAGGCCATCGCGGGAATGGTGTTGACGACAAGCTTGAGCTGGCGCTCGCTCGCCTTGAGCGCGGCCTCGCTGGTGCGGAGCTGCTCATCGGCGCGTTGCAGGTCTTCGATATCGACGTTGACGCCGTACCAGCGGACGACGCCGTTCGCATCGGTCAACCGTCGACCAGCGAAGTAGAACCAGCGATACGCCCCATCGGCGCCCCGTATCCTGCCCTTGATCAGCGTGCGGTCGGAATGCTCGAGGCTGTCTTTCCAGAGTTCGACCATGCCCTCCACGTCGTCGGGATGGTACAGGTCGAGGAACCCCCATTCCAAGATCTTCTCGGCCGGGAGGCCGGCATAATCGAGCCAGCTCTGGTTGACGAAGTCGGCACTCCCGTCAGGTCGCGCCGACCACACGAGGACGGGGAGCGAATTGATGATGAGACTGAGATTCTGCTCGCTCGCCAGCAACGCCGCCTTGGCATCGCTCAAACCCTGTTCGGCGACCTTGCGATCCTCGATGTCGAGGACGACGCCATACCATTTTACGACGCTGCCGTCGGCGTCGATCAGCGGCTTCTGGCGGAGCACGCACCAGCGATAATGGCCATCGGCACGACGGATCCGCCCCTCGACCTCGCGCGGATGCACCGAGCTCATGATGTCCTGCCATTCGGCCAGCAGGTGCGCCATGTCGTCGGGATGGAAGATGCGGTAGAAGTTCAGCCCGCCGACCTCGTCATACGGCCCGCCGATAAAGTCGAGGAAGTTCTGGTTGGCGAAATCCACCAGCCCATCGACGGTGGCGGACCAAGCCATCGCGGGGATGGAGTTGATGATGAGGTTCAGCCGTGACTCGCTCTCCGCCAAGGCGGCGCCGGTCGGGGGCTCAGGGCGGTGGTCGATCGGGCGCGTGCGATCGGCGACCTCGCGGATCTCGCGAAAGGCCGAGCCGACTTGGATCGCTGCGATCCGTAGCACGAGCCGGTCGGCCTGGCTGGGAAATTCGGCGCGCCGCGCAACGGCAACGAGCAGCCCCGTGTCCGAAATCGTGCCGAGCGGCAGCGCCAGGACCCGCAGCGGCTCACCTGCGAGCGGCACGATCGTCGGCCAGCGTCCCGGCTCCTCGCCAAACCACGGACCCAGTTCGACACGGATCCCATCCGGATCGTGCCCGCCATGTTCGGTCGCGCGGGTCCGCGAGAACAGGTGCGTGCTTTCACCGAAGCGGAGGCCGACGAAATCGAGCGCCAGCATTTCGAGCAAAGCGTCCAACACGCTCCCAGCGATCAGCGTCGGATCGAGACCCTTCCATGTTGCCGTAAGGCACGTGAGACGCTCGAGAGTGTCGCAGCAGCGCTGGAGTTCGGTTGCCGCTGCTGGCCCCGACACGGGATCCGCCATCGGTCCCTGCGTGCTTGCGGTCATCGATACCGGACGGTGGCTCACAAGAAATCCTTCTCAAAGCAGGTCCGGCCCCTTGGGTAACAAAAGCGCATGTTCGCTTTAGCCCCGCTGCAAGGTGGCATCCACCACGACCAAAGTCGATCAGTACACGACCATCGGCTAGGACCTGAAGACCAAATGCGAATTGAGCCCGATCGAACGACACAGTACTTCGCTGGGATCGGGAGAAAGTCTTGAAGCAGGTCTCGTTCCCTTTTCAGAAGATTGCACCAAAGACGAACCAGGTCCCCCTCGTTCTTGGTCGTCCCTCTGAAATTGCGGTACGATTGCCGATATTGGGGGTACGATGCGACGATTCCCGACCGTGCAGCATGCCATCCTCGCCGCCTGTACCTGCGTGACGTGCACCCCGACCGCAGGCGTGGCGCAATCCACAGAGCGCGGGGAGGACGACATCGTCGTGACGGCCACGCGGAGGGAAATGCGCCTGCAGGACACGCCGATCGCGATCTCGGCTTACACCACCGAACAACTCGCCCGCAGCGGTGTCCGCGATCTCCGCGACATCGTCACCTTCACCCCCGGCCTTACGATCGGGACCGGGGAGGGCAGGGCGCGGTGCCGATATCGATCCGTGGGGTCGGGCAGAACGACCTCGGCATCGGCGCCGACGCCCCGATCGGGATTTACCTCGACGGGGTCTATCTTGCGCGCCCGTACATGAATTTGTTCGACTTGGTGGATGCCGAGCGCGTCGAAGTCCTGCAGGGGCCGCAAGGCACCTTGTACGGCCGGAATGCCACGGGTGGTGCGATCAACGTCGTCACGCGCCGGCCGGGGGACGAGGTCGTGTTCACGGGGAGTGCGCGCTACGGCAATTACAGCGCGTGGGGGGCGCAGGCGCTTCTGATGAGCCCGCTGACCAGCACGCTGTCCGGCAAGTTCGCGATTTCGGCGAGCGGTCACGACGGCTACACCCGACTGGTCTCGACCGGCCGTCCGATCGATCCGGAAAGGACGCTGATGGTGCGCGGCGCGCTGCGCTGGCGGCCGAATGGCGTGCTGGACGTACAGCTCAACGCTGACGGGGGATATCACGACATGCCCGTCGTCCTGTACAACAGCGCGGGCCCCGGCTTCAGCCCCGACCGCATCGACATCAATTCGATCCCGCGTGAGGACCGTCGGTATTGGGGGCTGTCGCTCGATGCGACGTATGCTCTGCCGGGCGCCGAGCTGCATGCGATCACCGGATACCGAAAGGCGACACTGGCGAACGTGCTCGATACCGATGCCGGCCCGACGCTCGGCATCCAGTTCGGGCAATTCGACCATGCCGCGCAATTCAGCCAGGAAGTGCGCGTCACCTCGGTTGGGACCGGTCGGTGGCAGTGGCTCGCCGGACTCTATTATTTCGGCGAGACGGCCCGGACCTACAGCCCGATCTATCTCGACTTCACCAACGAGCTCGGCCTGCCAAGCGCCACGATGCAATACATCAACGCATCGAACCGCACGATGGCCTACGCGGCGTTCGCGCAATCGAGCTACCGCCTGACCGGCACGCTGACCGTCTCGGCGGGACTGCGCTGGAGCCGCGAGACAAAGCGGTTCGCCTTCCGGCAGCAGTTCAGCATCGACGAACCGCCGGTCTTCGCCTCGTTCCCGCGCTCCACCCAGCAAACGACATGGTCCAACATGTCGCTACGGCTGGCGATCGACTATAAGCCGGGCAAGGATCTGCTGCTCTATGCGAGCTACTCGGAGGGCTTCAAGAGCGGCGGCTCGACCTCGGTCAGCCTGATCACCACGCCCACGCCGACCGTCTTCGCGCCCGAAACGCTCGCGGCGTTCGAAGCGGGGTTTAAGAGCGAATGGTTGAATCACCGCCTGCGGCTCAATGCCACCGCGTTTCACTACGATTATAAGGACCTGCAGGTCCGTACCACCGACTCGATCGGATTTCTGGTCGTGCGCAACGCAGCGAGCGCGACCGTCGACGGACTGGAACTTGAGCTTACCACGCATCCGACCAAACGGCTCGAGCTCACCGTCAGCAGTGCGTGGTTGCGCGCGCGCTATGGCCGCTTCATCGATCCGGTGTCGCAGGTCGAGTATTCGGGCGAGCGCTTGAACCGCGCGCCCGACGTCAAGCTGGGCCTCGGCGTGCAGAACAGGTTTCCGCTCGCGGCCAGGGGCGAACTTTTAGCGCGCGCCGAATATGACCACGAAAGCCGGATCTATCATCAGCCGGGCGAACAGCGCGCTTTTTCGCGTGCGCCGACGCACCTCGTCAACGCGCGGCTGGCGGTCCGCACAGCCGATCGGCGCTGGTCGTTCGCGCTGTTTGGCAAGAACTTGGGCAACGAACGCTATATCGGCCATGCCTTCCCGGTATTCGGCGAGCCGCGCGCGACGATAACACCCCCGCGCACCTTCGGGCTGGAGGTCGGCTTCGCGAATTGAAAACGTCTACGCGCGATCAGCGGGTAAAAGCCGGTTCGGCCCAACCTCGACGAAAGTCGAGCGGCGCGCGACTTACGACTACGCATTGGGCACCAAAGGTGAATTGAAATAGCCCGATCGCAGCCGATACACCCTGATCATCATTGTAAGAGGGCGATCGCAATGTTCAGATGGAGAACCGGCGCCTTTATCGTGACACCGTCGTGCGACCGCGTCGTTGCGGACCTCGGTCTGCTATCGATCGAGAGCGGGGCGCCGCGGCTATGAGCGGCAGGCGCGCCTTTGCTTTCGGGCCGTTCCTGCTGATGCCCGAGCGGCAGGTGCTGCTGCTGGGCGACACCGTGGTCCGGATCGGCGGACGCGCGCTCGATCTGCTGACGGCGCTGGTCGAGCGTCCCGGCGAACTCGTCACCAAATGCGAATTGCTGAAGCGCGCTTGGCCGACGACCACGGTCGAGGAGGGCAATCTCAAAGTCAACATGGCGGCCCTGCGGCGCGCGCTCGACGATAACGCCGACGCGGCCAAGTATATCGCGACCGTCATCGGGCGGGGGTACCGCTTCATCGCCCAGGTCGAGGCGCGCGAGGCGCGCGATCCATCTGGCGCGCCACACGTCAAGCCGATGCCGGATCCCGGCCCGTCGTCCGAGGCGATGCAGATCTTCTGGCAGACGGATGCCGCGGACGCGATCCGCGATCATCGCGAGGGACGCGTATGCGTGTCCCCTGTGCCGCAATGCATGGCAGACGAACGGGCCCCCGCGGCGCAGGCGCAGGTTCGTGTGGTTGACCTGCCGCCGGACGGCTCGCATCGGGCGGACGCCGTCTACCGGCTCAACGACCTGCTCGACGCAGTCGATTACGGGATTGTCATCGATGGCGAGATAACGCTCGTGTTCGACCAGACCACGGTACTGCTCAAGCCGGGCAGCTTGGTAGCGCAGCCGGGCATCAAGCAGGGTTGGGCGAACCGTTCGGGCCGGCCATGCCGGATGCTCTTCGTGCTCTTGTCGGGCCAGGCGGACGCATCCCGCGCCGCCGCGTTCGCCTGATCTCGGCAGCGGAGTCACGTTGAGCGACGACCCGTATCGCCTATTGGCGTCATCGGCGCGGCGACGGGTCATGCGGCGCTTCCGCGGATCGTGCTGCGCGTCGCCGATGAAGGAGCGCCGAAACATGTCGGCAACGAGGCCGAGACCGTGTTGGGCTGGCGGACCGGACACAGTGTCGTCTCGGCGTCCTATTCGATCTTCGTGCCGGGCGGTTTCGTCCGCGCGACCGGTGCAGCACGGACGATCCATATGATCGGACTCGAGATGCTGTTCAGTCGATAGCGTGCCGATCCATACGGCAGCGCCTATTCCACAGTGGGGCCCGGCTTCTCGCAAGGCGGTCGCTTCCGACGAGGTCCATCACTGCGCTTCAGCATTCGGCAAGAAAGTCGCGGGCCAGGCTGTTATAATCGGTCGGCTGTTCCATCATGATCATGTGCGAGCACCCCGGCATCACCACCAGCCGCGCCTTGCCGCCGATCCCGTCTCGGATCGTCTGATGGCAGTCGAGCGTGACCTCGACATCCTCGCCGGTCGTGATCAGCGCGGGCTGGGTGATCGCCGCGAGGTCGCGGCTTCGGGCCCAGTTTTTGATCTTGCCGACGATGGTGAACGCGTTGGGTCCGTTGAGCACGCGATAGGCGATCGAATTGGCCAGAGCAGCAAAGCTCACGAGCGCGTCGCCCGATGGTTCCGTGCGCAACACGAACATGTCGTAAAAAACGCTGCGTAAGCGCGGCATAGTCCGGCGTCGCAGCCTTGCCGGCTTTCCCGAGCGCGTCGAGTTTGGCGGCGGTAGCCGCCGGGCATGCCCGCGATCGGGCGGTGCATTCCTGCCACGCACTGCGGCGCGCTCGCCATGGCTCCGGCCAGGATCAGCTTCTCGACGCCTGCGTCGCGGCCTTGGCAGAGATATTCGATCGCCAGGATCGTACCCCAGTAGTGGCCGTAAAGGATGACCCGGTCGAGGCCGAGCGCGCGGCGGACCGGATCGACTTCGTCGACCGAACGCTGGATCGTATAGCGGCGCTCGCTGGTCGGCGAGTCCGCCTTCCCGCAGCCCAGTTGATCGTAGAAGATCATCGGACGCTCGTCCGTCAACGCCTTCATCGACAGCGGATAATCGTGCGCCGCGCCCGGGCCGCCGTGCAGCATCAGCAGCGGCGTTTTGCCGCCATCGCCTAAGCGCCGCCAGAAGATCTTGCCGCACGAACCATCATCACAACCTGAATGTCCGGCCGGTTCCGAGGCGTGGAGGGGCGCAGTGAACGTCTGCGCGTGGGTCTCACCGCCGCGGCAGATATCGAACACTTCAATACATTGCGCGCGGTGGGCCTCAGCGCTTGCTTCCGATCAAAGCTTTCGTCAGCCAACTCTATATAGAAAAACGTAAATAGCTTAACACGTTGAAAATACGATCATAGGTAACCTGCTAAGTGCAAGTTAGACGGCAAGTGGCATTTAAGGTGACGGATCGGCGCATAAGCGACAGCTTTGCACGGCGGCGAACTGCTCTATCAGTGAATATGCAAACAAATAAGTCTTTGTTAAAAACTAAACTGAAAAGCTGTTGACTCCAGATTTAATATATTCGAACTTGACTAAGTTATAATAAATAAAATGCTGAATACGTCATTGTTATCGCTGTGACATATCGCTGACGTGTGTTCTTTGACTCACGTTAGGTGGCTTGGGCGCGACATGATTACCTGGGGGCGTCTCATGGGGCGAAGGATACTACGGATCCCGACCGTACGGCGCCGGCGCGCGACGGTGGGCCTTGTCCTTTACCTCCTGTTCTTCGCCTGTCAGCAAACCGCGGCGAACGCCCAAGTCGTGGACCTGGAGGTCGAGCAGCCGTCCACCGCGCGAGCAGCCGCCCCCGCGGCGGCATCGCCGGCCGCAATCAAACCCGCAGCGACCACGCCCGCCGCGCAGTCAGCGGCGCGCACGTTGGCGCGGGTCAGTGGGACGCGGAGAACTAGGCGGCCGGAATCCTCGTCTAGCGTCGTCAGCGGAACCGCTCCGTCCACAACGGCGCCGAAGTGGGACGAGCAAAACGCACGCGCCCAATCCGAAATACAGATCCGGCAGCAGGAAGCGCTAACCGCGGCGCTGAACGGCAAGCTCGAGCGACTGAACAAGCGACTGGAGGTTGAAGCCGACGTCAAGAGAAAGCTCAAGGATACCGACGCCGATCGCGAACGGATGAACTGGGTCCTGGCCGGGATCTTTGGCTCGATCATCATCTTCATGTTGGTCACCGGGTTCCTGTTTTACCGGCTGTCCAGCGTCCTCGCCGCCAAGCTGCCCGCCGACCGTACGCTCGGGCCCAATGAAGATCCGACCACACGGGAGATTCCGTTGTCGCGCCTGCCGCTGGGGCTCCCCGATGGCAGCATCCGGGCGATCATCTCCCTGTTCATCGTCGTCGTCGGTTTCCTCGTTCTCGCGCTCCAGAAGACACTGGAGGTGGAAAGCGCAGCGGCCATCTCGGGCTTCATCGGCGCCATCATCAGCTTCTACTTCGCGACCCGCAACGAAGCGGCGGCGCGTGACAATGCGGCGGCGGCGAACCAGGCGGCAAACCAAGCGGCGAGCCAGGCCAACACCGCCCTGCAGGAGGCGAGCAAGGAGGTCATCAAGGCCTCGACCCAGACCAACCAGATGCGCACCGATACGCTCAATGCGCAGCTCGACCGGGTGCTCACGAGCATGACGCCGGACGCGGGGGCAGGCCTCCTGCGCTGTCGTTGCTGAAGCTGCACGGCGATCTCCAGAACATCCGTCAGCTGACCAGCGCCGTCGCCGCAATCCCATTCGGCACCGGCCCGGTAGGCGGGGCCGACGACACGATCCAGCGCATCGACACCATGCTGACCGCGATCCGGCCCCTGCTGGACGCCGCCGCCGATTCACCGACGGTCGCGACTGTCGCCGGCCAGGCCGAGGCGCTGCTGCGGAACGTCACCCATGAAAACCCCGTAGTGTCCACGATTGTCGGCGCGCTCGCGACCGTCGGGAAGGCAGCGATCGACAACAATGCGGTGTCGCAGATCCTCATGGGCCTTGGCGGCCCCGTCGGACTGATCGGCGGGCTTCTGTTCAGCGGGATCGAGCTTTTCGCCGACCAGCACCAGTTCGAGGCGTGGAAGAAGGCGGTTCTCGCGCAGCCGTTCGACGTTGATGCCCTGTCGATCAGCCCCGACGATCCGACGTTGCCCGAGGCCGCCGCGGCGCTGAGCCCGCTGGTGTCAATCATCGGCACCGCGCCAGACAGGATTCGGGAGCTTTATCGCATCTCGCTGGTGGCGCCGGGCGAGATGCCCAGGACCGCAGACGCGCTCGCCCACGACTCCGCTACCGCCAATACCCAGCTGTTCCAGGCCTTCGGCAGCGATGAACGCGTGCTGACGGATGCCATCAACGAATATCGCACGACGATCGTGTCGCTCATCGCGGCCAGCGCCCTGCCGCCCCAACTTCCCGCCGATCCGACGTCGGCGACGCCGACGCTCGCGAGCAGTGACCTGGTTCGCGCGGTCGGGACAGTGCGGCAGGAGCCGGGTGCTGCCGGCGCGCTGGACCAACTGGTCTCGGTCGTCGAGGCGATTGCCAAAAACACGCGCGGCACCGATCTCGCACCGCTTCTCTCGGGCGCGATTGCTGTCGCGCAGCACGTGCTGCGTGACGAGCCGGCGGGCGGCCAGCCATGACCCTGCGCTGGGCCACCCCGGTCGCGCTACTCCTGCTGCTCGGCAGCTGCGTGTTGCTGAAGCCGCCGTTCCCGTCGAAACGTGCCGTTCAGCAGCTCGAGGCCGCGAAGAAGGTCGACGCGTTGTCCGCCGAATACGCCGCTTTGGGCAACCTGCCGGTCGAATGTCCGGCCGAACCCGCGACCGATCGCCAGCGCGACATGGTCTGCGCGCAACTCTGGGCGTTCAAGGCGAGCGGATGCGTCAAAGCCTATCAAACGGGCATCCAGGTGCCTGTCGGTCGGTCCGCCATCTCCCCCGAGGAGCGCGCCGCCCCTGTGGCGTTATTGGGTTGCGCGCTCACGGCCAGCGCCAGCGCGATCACCTTCCTTCCGCCACAGCCGAACGGCGACGCCGCGCTGCGCGTCCTGATCCTGCGCGCGCGGATAATAGAGCTCAGGCGCGGCCTGCGCGACACGCGTGAGGCGCTGGCCGACGATGCCGAGATTGGCGCCGTCGCGGCGCGGATGACGCCGCTTCCCAACGCGAGCGGCCCCGACGGATCGTCTCCCGACGGGTCTTATTACGCATCCTACTTTCTGGCCGGCACGGCGGCGCGCAACGCCACCAAGGCGGCGCTCGCGGCGCGGGCTGGCCCGCAAGATCGGCGCGCGGCTGAAAAGTCCGCCGCCTGCTCGCTGGCGCGCGGAGGCTTACAGGTCCTCCCCGTGACCGAGTCGGTTCACGCGCTCGACGCGCCGCTCGCCACGCGCCGCAATATCCTCACCCGGCTGACCACGGAATTCTGCTCATGAGCGGGCTGAAGCAAATCTATTGGCTGACAAGCCCGATGATGCGGAGCGACGAGGTCTGGAAAGCGCAGAGTCTGCTCGCCGCCAAGGGCGCGCGCGTCCGTGCCGATGGCATCTACGGCCGGGAAACGGCGGAGGCGGTTCGAGCTTACCAGGCGCGGTCTAACCTGAAGAACGATGGCATCCTCGGCCCGATGACATGGTCCGCGCTTAACGGCGAGACGGTAGTCGCCACGCCGCCTGGTGGCGACGACGCAAATATGTCGGCCGTCGAGCTTCAGGAGTTGACCCGATCCCACCACCGCTATCCGGGCGGTTCCGACTGGAGACTGACGGCGCGGGGCGTGGAAGTGGACGGCGCGCTCGAGGCGTTCGCCTCCCAGGATCGCGCGCTCGTGGATCGGCTGCTGACCGACTACACGATCGCGATCGCCTTGATCGCCCGGACGGCGCCGGTGCCCCTGGAACTGGTGATCGCCACGATCTGCACGGAATCGTCGGGCAAGGTGAACGCGTTGCGTTTCGAACCCGGCTGCGACCGCGTCGTGCCGGAACGGACGCCGCGCCGCGTTTCGATGGGCCTGATGCAGACGCTCCTGTCCACCGCACGGGAAGCGCTCGATAAGCCGACCTTGAAGGTTCAGGACTTGGCCGTTGCGGAAACGTCGATCCGTGCCGGCATGTTGTTCATGTGGCGGCAGTCGCGCCGCACGGCCTATGATCCCCCGCTCGTCGCCGCGGCCTACAATGCCGGCAACGTGATCTTCAATAGTGGTGCCCAGAACCGCTGGCGGGTGAAGCAGTACCCAATCGGGACCGGCCACCATGTCGACCGCTTCGTGCGCTACTTTAACGCCGCTATGACGGCGGTGGGCGAGGGCGTGGTAACGGTGCCGCCCGCTCTGCCGAGCTTCTCGCTGATGCTCCGAGGCAGCTTGTCGAGGGATGGCGTTGGTCCGCGAGCGGCTGCTTCGGCCGGCGGGGCGGGCGGGGTCGCTCCCCCGCGCGGACCGGCGACGTGGCCCGCATCGCCGATCTCATCGCGAATGGTGCCGGCGAAGCGGGGATGAGTGCGGCGCGAAAGTCGGCCGCCGACGAACTCGCCAAACGCGGCCTGCCTGCTTATCCCAAGAACGCCTGCGCGCTTCATCTCAGCGCACTCCTCCAGCAGGCCGGGATCGACGTGCCCATGACCCCGGGTGCCGGCAAGCTCGCCTCCGTGCTCGAGAAGCGCGGATGGCAGCGCGTGGCGGTCAGGCAGCAAAGGCCAGGGGACGTCGGCGTCTGCTTCGACAACGATCACGCGATTCCTGGATCGGATCACGTCTATTTGGTCGTCGAGTGCATCGACGATGACGAGATGATGATCAGCGACAACCAAGCCGGCACCGCACCGCATCGCCGCTTCGCCATGGGCGATGGCAAGACTCCGACCGAATACTTTCTGCGGGCGTAACGGTGCGGACGCTTAATCCCTTCCACGCAAATGAATGCGACTAATTATTCTACACTGCCGGCTACGGCGCTCATCCTGAAATTGCTCTATGGCATGATATGGTGCCATGATTAAATACAGCTATGAGAGAAACTATAATCTATTGTTCATAGACGAAACGAAGAATGCTATCTGTAAATAAATATACATATTAACGATCAGTATATCTCTAATAACAAAGTAATAAACCAATTATACATTTGTATGGGATGGCTATCGTGCATTTTCGCTCTTTGATAGTTTGCTTGGCATTATCACTAATATTTTTACTGGGTGTTATCTGGACCATTTGGCCTGAGCCATCTTGGGTGGGCTTTGGTTCTCCGGAGGCGACCTTGTCAAAGCAGGCTATCGAGAAGGCACTGCTCGAAAGCAAGACATCCGACGGACTTGCACGAGCGGGCCTCAGGATTCCGATAGTCTGGTTCAGGACACCAGAAAATCGAGTCATCCGTGTAACTTTGCGAGAGATGAGTTTCGAAGGCGATCGAATTGATGGCTTCCGGATTCCACCAGATAAGCGCGCTGCGATCGTCAGTTCGGTCGACCAGAAAGTCTACGTTTCAAGCGGTAGCAGCGGACCCATTTTGCAAGGTTGTGCTCTCACCAGGCTTGATGGCCGAGCAATGCTGCCTGGCAGTATAGATGTGATACCATGTCAGGGGGTCTACAGTAAGCTTGGGATAGCGTCGATTATAAACGTAGCGATCGTGACGTTCAGCAACGATCAGCTCGATGCGCCTCCATGCTTTTCGCAATTGTACGAGCAGCAAGGTGATAAGGGCTATCAAGAATGTATGCTGGACCAACTGAGATCCGGGATCGGTAGCATTATTGCTGCTAAGGAAGGTGGCAATACACTTGACCTTCTGATTTTACCGGAGTTGACGACAGGGCACGGCGGATTGTCAAAGCGGCAATTCTACGCCACGTTTTTTTCACTTCTTGCAAATAAATTGTCAGATGCAACGGCGCGAAAGCAGCTGCCAAGCGAGATCGTCTTGCAAGTCTGGTCTCACGATCGCCCAGGATCATTTCTTCAAACAATAGACGGCATCCGCAGGGAAATAGACGGATCCGTTGAGGCCTTTAGCAAAATAGATCATCCGGCCCGGTCCATTGCATGGTTACGCTTGGCCGGTATCGCCGGCGGCCTTAGTTTGGCTATCTCCGGAATGCTGATATTTCCACGGCTTCAGGCAGTGTTTCCGGCCCTTCAATCGCTGGCGTCTGCGCCGACAGCAACCAGTCTCCTTGCCTGGATAGTGATATGCTTTGGTCTGGCCGACAGCCTTTACGGGTTGGCGGGATCTGCAACCCCACCTTGGGAAGAATACACACAGCTTGGTCTTGGCGTGCTTATCGTCCCGATAGCGGCGCCGGTCATCAAGGCCTTGAAATCTGTGCAGGACAGTATCACGGGATGATCGCAAGATAGAACGGGGGCGGATGGACTGTCTTGTACCGGGAAGCAGGACCACGGAATTGAAGCGATTACCATAATGTTCGCGGTTGGTCTGAGCCGTTTGAATCCGTCCGACCATCGCGCTTGAGGCAGAAGTCACGTGAGGCGGCTCCGATACGGCTTTTAAGGGCCTGTGAACGGCCGCTTAGTCCGAAACCCGCCATTCGCACTATTGTCCGGGAAAGGCAAAAAGGGACCAAGTTTGCCGCTCCGCGTCCTCGAGACGTCGTTTACGGCGAGCGGATCAGTTTACATGAATGAGCGACCTAAGCTGGGTAGCGAGCAGCGCGGCCTGAACGTCCACTTGTCGGTCTTATCTGCCGGCCTATTGTTCCGACGCGCAGCTTGGCGATCTGCCAGCCCGGACGGCAGTCGGTTAGCGAGACTAAGTGTCAGAACACACCATTTCCAAAAAGCCGACCAGCGCGGCATTGAACGCCTCTGCCGCCTCGAGCTGTGGCCAGTGGCCCACGCCGTCCAATGCGACGAACCCGCGCAGCCCGGGAAGCGTTTCGCGCAGCGAATTCTCCGTGGGGCTGCGCACGGCGTTCAGACCGTCCGCCGCGCCGGTGAGGAAGAAGCTCGGCTGCGCGATACGGCAGCCGGCGAACGCCCGGCTGGCGAGCGAGAAGAACCCGTCGATCGCGCGATAATAGTTCAGCGGCGCATGAAACCCCGTTCGGCCGAACACCTCCACCATCTCGGAGACATAAGCGGGATCGATCGTCGTCGGGGCGCCCGGCGCTGGCCGTAGCATGTGGCGGGCGGGATCGAACGGATCCCACCGTTGGTCCGCCGGTGCCTCGCCCGACAACCAGTAGAGGCTCGCCGGGATACTGTGCGCGGCGTCCGCCCATTTGGCGTCGGCTTCGGGCGTCATCTGGTCGAACATGTAGAAGCCATCGGCTCCGGCGGAGCGAAGCTGATCGAGGAAGCTCGTGCCGCCGGGCTGGAGGAACGGCACGCTGACGCCGAACACCGCTGCGATCCGATCGGGCCGCATCATCGCCGCGTTCCAGGCGATGTTGGCGCCGAAATCATGCCCGACCAGGATCGCGCGACCGATCCCGAAGTGATCGAGCACCGCGATCACGTCGCCGACCGTGTCGAACGGCGTGTACAGCGCGCTGTCGTCCGGCGCATCGCTCTCGCCATAGCCGCGCATGTCGAGCGCGATCGCACGGAAGCCCGCCGCCGTGGTCGCCTGCATCGCGCTGCGCCAGCTCACCCATGTCGTCGGGAAGCCGTGGCAGAAGAGGACGGCGGGGCCGCTCCCTTGCGCGACGACATGGAGGCGGATGCCGCCGGCATCGATGAAATGGTGATCGGGACTGCGCATGATTCCCTCAGTCCCACGATCGATGCCAGTGGTCAATACGATCGTATTGAGATAGAAAGCGGGCATGACCGCTCCTTCAGCCCCCACGCAGCGCGACCTTCTGGTGGAGACCGGGGCCCGCCTGTTTCACGAGCGCGGCTATACCGCGACCGGCGTGCGTCAGGTCGCGGCGGCCGCGGCGGTGCCACTGGGGTCGTTCACCAACCACTTCCGGTCGAAGGAAGGGTTCGCGCTCGTCGTGCTGGATCAGTATGTCGCCCGGCTCGACCAGATCGTGCAGGCGACGTTGCACGACCCGTCACTTGAACCCACCCGGCGCATCGCGGCCTATTTCGATGCCATCGAGCGTGCGCTGGACGAGCAGGATTGGAGCGTCGGCTGTCTGATCCCAGACCTAGCGACTGAGGCACCGGCGCATAGCGAGGTCCTTCGCGACGCCTTGGCCCGCGTACTGGAGCGACAGACCAGCGCCTTCACCGATGTGTTGCGGCAGATCGTGGCACCGGATGACGCCGACGACCTTGCCGCGGTGTTACTTGCTGCGTGGCATGGCACGCTGCTGCGCATGAAGGTCGAGCGTTCCGGCGCGCCGGTCGCGCGGTTCAAGCGGGTCCTCGGGCGCCTTCTTCCGGCCTGAGCGCCCGGAACGTCGCGCAGACGTGCTCGACGAACGCTGCGGGATTTTCCATCGCCGCGAAATGCCCGCCGCTCGAAGCTTCTCCGAAATAGCGCAGATCGGCAAAGCGCGCCTCCGCCCAGCGGTGGGACAGGCGGACCTGTTCGCCGGGGAACATGCTGACGCCTGCGGGCAGCGGCACGGGCGCGCTCGGCATTCCCTTGGCCATCTCCTGCGCGGCTTCCCAATAGAAGCGCGCCGAACTGGGCCCGGCGTTCGGCAGCCAGTACAGCATGATGTCGTCGATCAGATGGTCGAGCGGAATGACGCGTTTGGGGTGCCCCTTGCTGTCGGAGACGTCCTGGAACAGCGCATAGATCCAGCTTGCCAGTCCTACAGGCGAGTCCGCGAGCGCGAAGGCTAGCGACTGCGGCCGCGTGCACTGGAGCTTCATATACCCCGCATACTCACGGTCGTAGCGCGCGGCATCGTCCAGCATCCGCTGCTCGGCGGGCGTCGCATTCGCCCGTTCCTCGGGCGTCGGCTGGATCATCACCATGTTGAGATGGATCCCGGCGAGCCCCGGCATGCGCATATGCGCCAGCGCCGTAGTGACCGCGGCGCCCCAGTCTCCGCCTTGCGCCACCCAGCGATCGCCATAGCTGAGCCGCTGCATCCGCGCGCCCCATGCCGCGGCGGTGCGGCCGACACCCCAACCCGGCGCGGTCGGCTTGTCGGAGAAGCCGAAGCCCGGCAGCGCGGGGATGACGAGATGGAAGGCGTCCGATGCGTCGCCGCCATGTGCGCGCGGATCGCTGAGCGGGCCGATCACGTCGCGGAACTCGAGCACCGATCCCGGCCAGCCGTGCGTCAGGAGCAGCGGTGTCGCGTCGGGTTCGGGGGAGCGGACATGCAGGAAGTGGATGCCGAGCCCGTCGATCACCGTGCGGCTGCTGCCCCAGCCGTCGAGCAGCGCTTCCGTGGCACGCCAGTCGTACCCGTCCTGCCATCGCCGCGCGAGCGCGCGGATGCGGTCCGCTTGCGGGCCCTGCGACCCGTCCTGCACGGTGCCGGCATCGGGCCAGCGGGTGCGGGCGAGGCGATCGGCCAGACCGTCTAGCTCGGCTTGCGGAACGTCGATCGGGAACGGCTGGATGGTGTCGCTCATCGTGGAGGCGACCACCTCCCGTCGCATCGACGATGCGATCGATCTCCTCACGCGCGCGGGGTGGTTGTATCGATCCGACTCACCCTAGGGGACGACGGGATGAGCCATGACCACAAGCGCGTGGCTCCGGGGGATGGCGTCGCACCGTCATGCGAGCGGGAGCGTCATGAGCTTCCCGCCGTCTTGTTCGAGGCGTGCGAGATAGGCGGCGTGATCGAGGACCTGATACGGGAAGTACAGCCCCGGCTTCGTTGCGGGATTGCCGTCAAGCCCGGTGAGACGCTCGATCAGCATGCTGACACCGATCGCCGTCAGCGGTGCCGCGCCACCGGGATGGAACACGGCGTGGCGGCTGCGGAAGGGGGCATTCGCTGCGTCGATGCCGGTCAGCTCGATAAGGATCTCGGTCGACTTTGCGCCGCCCGCGCGTCGGCTCGAACTGATCCCCGTTCCGATGGCGAATGTGATATCCCGCCCGCCCGTGACCGCTGCGAGCCCGGCAATGTCGATGGAGGAGAAGCCCGACGCCGTGATCGCCGTGCCGTCGATCGCGCGGAATTCGCAGCCGGCGGCGTCCCGACTGCGCCAGACATAGGCATCGTCCGATCTCGCAAGCACTGACGGCATGACGGTGGCAAGGCGTTCGAAATCCTCCGCGACCGCCGGGCCGCCCTGCTCCTCGTCATCCACCAGGGCGCCGATCCGGATGGAGTCGATGCGGGCAAAGGCCTTTGCAGCGGTAAGGGTCGCGACGGTGGTGGCGCCGACCATCCACTCATAGCCGAGAACGATTGGCGCGGCATCGGGACGTTGCATGTGGATCGCGACCTCGGGCGCAATCTCATAGATTCCGGACGAGATACTTAGATGCGCGATTCCGCGGGTATGGGCATAGCGCAATCCGGACAACCGTTGGTCCGCGTAGAAGACGGCAACGGCAGCGATCGGTCGATCGCCAAGACCAAGGTCTTCGGCGCGCGGGTCGATGATGACCGCCTCCGCGTTGCCCAGAGCGCTCGCGACCTGCTGCGCCCGGGGCTTGCTCCGTCCGCCGATCAGCAAGGGAACGTCCGGGTGCTGCAGGCGCAGGGCATTGGCGGTGAGCCGACCGATTTCACCGGAACCGCCCATGAGCAGGATAGGTGAGATGGACGTTGACGCGTCTCCCGTTGAACCAATAAGCTACTGTTCGTAGGTTCAACTAACCTACCATGAGTAGGTCTGGCAAGAGGCGTGCGATGGTGTCAGGTACGAAAGACGTTTCGGCTCAGCCCAGAAGCAGGCTTTCCAAGGCCGATCGACATCGTCAATTGCTCGGTGCGGCGCTTGAAATTATCCGCACGGAGGGTGCGGATTGCCTGACGCTCGGGCATCTTGCGATCCGTGCGGGTGTGTCGAAACCGGTCGTCTACGATCATTTCGGGTCGCGCTCCGGCCTGTTGATCGCGCTGTATCGCTGGATCGATACCGACCGTATCGATACGTTCCGCCAGGCGATGGCTGCCGCCGCCAAGGGGCGCGACGAGACGATTGCGTCGCTGGCGGACGCGTATATCCGCTGTGCAGCCGACCTTACGGGCGAATTTCACATCGTCGGCGCTGCGCTGGCTGGAAGTCCGGAAAAGGCGGAAGTGTATGAGGAACTCCTCGGCCAATCCGTCGCGATGTTCGTCGCCGTCCTCCGGCCCTTCAGCGGGATGTCCGAGGGTGCTGCGACACGCCTTTGCACGGGCCTCGTCGGGGCCGGAGAAGCGCTGTCGGCCGCGATCGTCGGTGGCAGGATCGTCGAGGCTGACGCCATCGCGACGTTCGGGGATATCATCAGAGGGTCCTTGCCATAACCGTATGGACCTGACCTTGCGTTGAATTCGATCGTTTTTGGGAAAGCGGCAGCCCTGCTATGTCCGCTATTGCCACCCAGCCTCCCAAAAGCCGCCGGTCCGCTTGCCGCCAGTTTCGGCGGTACAGGCGGCCGACTAGCCGCCGAGAAACTGCCGTCCAACCAGATGAACGAACGGCCGAAAGTTGGAGCAGAGGAAGGGCGCTAGAATGTCCACAAGTGGGTCGTCGCGACGCCCGCCCCTTGTTGAGGGGCCTCACGCGGAACAACGATGAAGAATGCCCGGCTCAGGTTCTTGGTCAGCCGCCGTCCAAGTACGTGGAGTGGCCGTCCAGTGATCGGCCCAACATACGCCACTTCAGCGCGGAGACTCTGCTCCACCGCTCCCAACTCATTCCTATAAATAGGCCTTTCGTCGGTACGTGACTTTACAGACTCTGCGCTTGCCACCAAAACGGCATGAAGAGAAATTATCGCACTAACGGCCGCTTCATCGAGGATTGTCTATTGTCAGAACAGGGCTGTTGCGTAAATTATAAATCAACGGCAAATTGCTTGCGGGGCGCTTTTCGAGTCTGACGGACAGAAGCCCGTAGATCAACATGATCAATCGGGGGGGGCTTCATGCAACCGTTTGCGATCGCTGTAGCACTCGGCTTCGTTTGGACCTTAAACCACTTCTGGTTGCTGCCCCGCGTGAAGGCAGATTGGGTCGCACGCGACTTGCGCGGCAAAATGAGCCGCGCCGGCGTTCTGACCGTCCTGGAGAAGGTGGGGGAACTGGCCGGCATCGGGGCGCTCGCGCTGCTTGGCCTGCTTCTGCTGATCGCCGCCGCGAGCCTGCTGGCCGACGCGGATGCCGCATGGCCGCGGGCGTTCGTCAACGCCCTCGGCTTGCTACACACGCTCACCAAGACGATCGCCACCGGATACGGCACCGCGATCGGGTGGATCGGCTTTCTTGGCGCAGCGGGCGCGCTATGGATCAGCGCACGTCGCGCACGTCGCCGCGTCGTCGATGTGTGGATGGCCAAGGCCTCCGAAGAACAAGCGGCGATCTTGGACGATCCATCCAGGCTTGATGAGGCCCGTGCCGATCCGGAACTCGAGCCGCTGGTCGAGCAGATCGATCTGACGATTCAAGAGCTCCATGCGACGGAGACTCAGGAGCACGATGCGGGGTCGCGGCAGCGGCTCCAGGGCGTTCTCAATGAGCTGCTCAGCGCCCTCTCGGTTGAGCGATCCCGCAAGAACATGGATTTTGCCGAGACGATCGATGCCGCGTCTGCCGATGACGATCCGGCGCCGAACGGTTGGCGCCGGATCGTCAACATCGTATCGAGCAAGAAGTTCGCCGAGGATATCGGGCTCGCGCGCAAGCCGCTCAACCGGCTGGTGACGGCGCTGCTGTTCGTCTCGCTGATCGGCTGGTCGGCCGCGCCGCTCGCCAACAGTCTGCGCCCGACGGTGAACAACCTGCGGATCCAGCTTGCCGCCGACGAGGCTCAGGAGCGCCTCAACGAGGTTATGTCCCGCCCCGCGCCACCGGCCCAGCCTGACGAAGACGACGACGACGAGGAGAAGGACTCTAATGACGCGAATGTGCCTGCCGGAAGCGTGCGCGCCGCCTCGCGGTTGGTGGCGCGCGCCTTCGCGCAGGAAATGGCGCGGGCGCCGATCTTGGACGATGCCGCCGGGCTTCCGCGCCGGAGCACCCCCGATAACGAGATCGTCCGCGGCTTGCTTGCCGAACATTCTCTCGCCCCCGCCGACTCTCTCGACGATGCCGCGTCCAATCTCCGGCGAGAGGTCGCGCTCTCCGCCTCGCAGCCTGGCGTCGAAACCGGGGGTGCGGCGGTACGCCATGTCGAGGAGCAGATCGCTCCCATCGTCGAGCGCCTCCAGACGGAACAGCCGCAGCGCTTTCGGGAGCTGCTGATGCGGATCGAGGCGCGCTATCAGGACCGCATTCCGACCGCGGATGCCCGCAGCAAGCTTACCGAGCGGATGCTGGATGAAGTCTTCACCCGGATCGAAGTCAAATCCGCCGATCAGCTCGGCACCCAGGCCCAAAAGCTCACCAAGGATTTCGGCAAGAAGGCGCTCCAGACCTGGGCCGACGCCACCGTACGCAGCATGATGGCGCACTTTGTCAGCGGTTCGGCGCAGCCCTTCGTGCACCGCGCCTTGGCCCTCGAGGCGAGTGCCGGAACGCGGGATCTGGTCGCATCCCTGCAGTCCCGCGCGGGGCAGAATTGGATGCCGGCGCCGAACGTGGCCGATGAGGGCCGGATGGCTTCCAAGGTCGCCGAGGCCGTAGTCCGCCTGAACCCGAACCTGGCCGATTTCGAACGCAGCCAGATGCGCATGCAGCTCGCCGGCTATGATGCGATCTTCCCGGCGGCGTCTGATCCGATCGTGCCGCCGAACCTTGATTCCCCGGCTCCGGATTCATTTGGCGGCGTCGACGGCGTCGGTAGTAGCGAGCGGGCCGATGCGTCACGGCGGGCGATGCGCGGCGGGGCGACCGGGAGCCGCTATGCAAGCTTCCAGATTGCCTCGCGCAGCTTCCGCGCCCGCGGTGTGGTGATCGGGAGGGAGCTCGCCGGAAGCCTCGACGTGACCGATATGCGCTGGAAGATCGTGCCGCCGCCGCGACGGGGCGCGGCCACGCGCGTGGCGATCGACTTGAAGCTCCTCGATGCCAGGACGGGCAAGGCGACATGGCACCCGGCCGGTAGCTTCGATGCAGGCACCCTGAACCAAGCGATCCGCTATGCCGCAGATGGGCGGGTGATCGCGACGACGATCATGGCCGGTGACGGCAAGCAGATCGGCCGCCTGACCAGTCTCCATCCCACGCTGTCGGACACACCGCTCGGCTGTCGAATCATCGAGTCCGATCGCTGGGTGGACACCTTCTCGATGTCTCCAGCCGGAGGGGCGCTTCGGAACGATCGCGAACAAACCGCGCTGTGGCTACGGCGGGTCAAGCTGGCCGAAATCGCCGCTGGCGATGCGCGCGCCTGCACCTCGCCGGAACTGCAACGTATCGTGGCGAACCGAAGCTTTGCGACGCCGAGCTTTTCGCCGACGTACGGTCGCGCACTCAACGGCTTCCTAGGATTGCGCCTTAGACAGCCAGCGGGAAGCGCACAATTCCTGCGGGCGGCCTCCGAATGCGCTGGCGCGAGCCGCTCCGCGGCGCTCGGATGCATGTGTGGCGGGCTGCGCGCACAGGGTCTGCCGGAGCGTTACTGGTTTCCCGAGGACCATACCTCGCAGGTCCGCGAGCGACCGGCTCGACTGACGGCAGATATGCGGTGGCTGCGGCCCTCCCCGGATCGGCTCGGAAACGTCGACTTCTGGATCCACACGACGTTCTCCCTGCGATCGCAGGGAGAAGGGGACGAGAACAACACCGTTGCGTTCGACTTTCCTCCGCCTTCCATCGCTGCACTGCGAACATTGGTAAGGGCGAAATTGCCCGCCCATCTGGCCCGCAACGGCGGATCGACATCCTATGAAGATTTCATGCGGCCGCTGGAGGAGTTCGTTCTCGCCCAGCGCCTGGTGCGCGCCGCGCTCGACAACAAGCTCGGACGCAATTTCGCATCTGCGCGGTTCCTTCAGTTGGCAAAAGAAACCCGCAGGTTCGTGCCCCGGCAGCCGACGTTGCGCTGGGAGGCTGCAGGTGACCCGCGCACGTTGTTAAATCTCCTGAACAAGACCGACACCGGTGCGGCGCGACACTACTCCGAGTATCTCCTCGACACGACACGTCGTAGCCTCGGCCGTCGTCCGATGTGCGATAATGCATCGCTGTGAGGCCATACAGGCAGCCGATTTCTGACACTGTCTCTTGGAAACGATCTAAATAAATCGAACGTCAGCTGCGTTGAGTATCGGACATGGAATCTAAATCGGAACCACGCATGTCGAAACTTCTTATCGTCTGTTGCGACAGAACGTGGAACACCCCTGATCAACAGGCCGACCAACGTAACGAAGATGACCCGCGGGATTTTGCCGCGCGCTGCAAACGGCACCGTCCGGCTTGTCTATTATGACGAGGAGTCGGCACGGGCAACCGTTTTGACCGGTTCGTCGGTGGGACATTGGCGGCCGGCCTCGGCACGAATGTTCAGAAGGCCTACCGCTTTTTTAAGCTGAACTTCGAACGAGGCGATCGCATCGCGATGTTCGGCTTTTGAGGCGGCGCCTTCACCGTCGGGAGTCTTACCGGCCTAGGGTCAGGACTCATTGGTCATAGCCAGAAGATGACGGTGGCCGCGAGCGCAACGGCAGAGAAGAAGACGGTTGGGCAGCGGTCGTAGCGAGTGGTGACGCGGCGCCAAGCCTTCAGACGGCTAAATATGGCCTCGATGCGGCTGCGGCGCCGGTAGTGGCGCTTGTCGTATCTGACCGGCTCGTTGCGCGATCTGCGGCCCGTGATGCAGGGCTGGATACCCTTGGCTTCCAGGCCGTCCCTGAACCAATTGGCGTCATAACCACGGTCGCCAAGCAGCCACTGCGCTTTCGGCAGATCGTCGAGCAAGGCTGCCGCGCCGGTGTAGTCGCTGACCTGCCCGGCGGTCATGAAGAAGCTCAACGGCCGTCCATCCGCATCGCTGACGGCTTGCAGTTTGGTGTTCATGCCGCCTTTCGTGCGGCCGATCAGGCGGCCGAGATCCCCTTTTAGCTCGCACACTCGATGCCGTGCGGTGTGCCTTCAGGTAGGTCGCGTCGATCATGACCGTTTTCGGCACAGCTTCCGCTGCCGCGAGCCCCTCCGTCATGCGCAAGAAGACACCCCTCTCGCCCCACCGCTTCCAGCGATTGTAGAGCGTCTTATGCGGCCCATAGTCCTTCGGCGCATCACACCAGCGTAGCCCGTTGCGATTGACGAAAACGGTGCCGCTGAGCACCCGCCGATCATCGACCCGAGGCCTGCCATGGCTCTTGGGAAAGAACGGTTGCAGACGCGCCATCTGCTCATCCGTCAGCCAGTATAGGTCGCTCATCCACACTCTCCTCACGGAGCCTGAATCAGATCGCGCCTCTCACATCAATGGGTCCTGACCCTAGTTGAGATGCAGGTCATGCCTGTGGCTGAATCGGTCGCGGGGTCTTGGGGCCTGACCACCGCTTCGCCTACGCCGAGTGCGCTTTCCCGCGAAAGACGTCGCTGATCGCATTGTCGAAGTGCGAATCCATCAGCGTTGCAGCCTCGGTCGGCGCCCGGTCCGCAATCGCCTGCGCGATGTCCTGATGCACGCGGAAGACCACGTCGCGTTGCGCTTCGGTTTCGCGCGTGTCCCAAGCGGTTGGCACCGCGACCCGCATCAATTGTTCGAACGAGCGGACGATCTGATGGAACAGCGCATTGCCGCCGGCCCGCGCAATGGCTTGGTGGAAGGCGATGTCATGGCCGATGAGCCGGTCGAGATCGTTCGCGTGCAACGCCATCTGCCGGGCATGATCGGCGATGACCCTGACGTCCTGATCGCTGCGGTGTTCGGCCGCCAGCGCGGCGGTGCGCAGCTCCAGCGTGCGCCGGACATCCCAGACTTCGGTGGTCGTGACCTGCGCCGTGGCGACCGCGTGGTCGATCGAGGCCGCCATCACCGAACCGTCGATCGCGCCGACCCGGGCCTTGCGGCCGTTGCCGACGTCGATGAGGCGCAGCGCGGCGAGTGCACCAAAGGCTTCGCGCATGACCGCGCGGCTGACGCTGAGTTCCGTCGCAAAATGACCTTCGCCGGGAAGCGTGTCGCCGACCTTCAGATCATGGTCGCGGATGTGCGCGCGCACGCGGCGGACGGCCTGGTCGACCAGCGAGTCGGTCATGCGGCGAGCCGGGTGTTGCGGAGCTGGGTCGGTGCCTGGCCGAAGCGGCGCGAGAAGGCGCGCGTGAAGCTCGCATTGTTGAGATAGCCGCATTTGTACCCGATCGCCGACACGGACAGGTCGGTCGCAAGCAGCAGCTGGCGCGCGCCGCCCAGTCGGCGGTCGGCGATCGCATCGGCGACGCTCATCGCGAACATCGACCGGAACCCGCGCGTTAGCTGCGCGCGGTTGATCCCGCATGCGCGCGAGATCGTCTCCAATGTCAGTTTTTCGTTCCAGCGCCTGTCGATCAGGTCGCGTGCCGCGGCGATGCGCCCCGCCTCGGAGGCGGTCAGCGCGCCGGTGCCATCGGCCGGGATCAGGCTGCCATCGCCGAGCTGTTCGAAGGTCGCACACAGGAGTTCGATGCTCTTGGCGACGCGCAACGTCGTCGCGGCAAGGCCCGTGAGCCGACAGTCGCGGACCGCGAGCGCGATTCCGCGCATCTCGCTGGGCATGTGCCAGGTTGCGTCCGCGTCGGGCAGCATGCCGAAGATGCGCACGCATGCGTCGCGCTGGACGATAAACACGATATCGGTTGCTGACAGATCGCCGGCCGTGTCAGCCTCCGGGTGAAACGAGCAGGTGGCGGGGGAGAAGACGTAGCTGAAGCCGATGGCAGTCTCGGTCCAGTCATCGAGCGCAGCTGGGCCGTCACCAACAAGCGCGACCATCTCCGGGGATACCTCGATCCGTGCCTTCATCATGCCTCTCCTCCCGTTTACCAGGTAGAAGGCCACCATAACCTATCCGATAGCTGACGCAACTGCTTTCAGATAGGTTCGCTCGTCGCGGACAAAGGCGCGCGACGCATTGCGAGATAGAAGGCGATCAGCGACAGGAGGCTGGTGAGCGTACCGATCGTCGCAAGGCCCTGATCGAGATGGCTTTCGCCGCCGTAGAGGCTGCTGGCGACGGCCACCAAGGTTGGTGCGACGCCGAAGCCGATCAGCCCGGCGATGGCGATGAACGCGCCGATGCAAAGCCCGCGAAGTTCGTTGGGAATGAGGACGGTCAGCGCGACCGACGTCACCACGCCAGTGACGGCGCCGCACAGCAGCAGCGTGCCGAGCGTCGCGGCGAGCACCGGCACCGACGGCGCGATCGGGAAGAGTGCTGCGGGGATGCCGATCGTGGCGGCGATCACGGCGCCGATCAGCAGCCCGCCACGCCGCCCGCTTTTCTGACCCCAGTCGGCAGAAAGCCCGCCCAGGATCGCGCCGAGCAAGCCTGCGAAGAAGATGAGCGGCCCCATCCAATATGCGACCTGATCAGGCTGAAGGCCGAAGCTGCGCGAGAGAACGGGCGCGGCCCAGATTGCCGCGGCGGCATCGGCCATGACGACGCCGACCTGGCCGACGAACAGCGGCAGCAGGAAATTGCGGCGTGCCCAGAGTTCGCCGGCGACGACGCGCAGTGGTGCATGCGTGCTGGCGGCAACCTCCCGACGGGCGGGTTCGCGCATAAGGAACAGCGGGACCATCAGGACGGCGCCGAGGATCCCGAGCATGAGATGCGCACTGCGCCACGGTGCCGCTTGCCAGAACCACGCAGGCGCGCCGCCATGCGCGACCATGCCGAACAGGATCCCGGTCAGCCCGAACGCCATCGCCTGACCAAGCGACTTGCCGAGATTAATGATGAGCAGCGCACGCCCTCGCTGCGTCGGCGCACAGAGGTCCGCACAGAGTGACAGCGCCGCGGTCAGCGCGCCGGTCGTGCCGATCCCGGTAAGCATCCGCGCGACGAACAGCAGCAGGACGCTGTTCGCGAACGCGGTCAGCATCGTACCGAGGACGAACGTCGCGACCAGCACGAGCATGATGCGCAAGCGATTGTGGCGATCGACGAGGATACCGATCGGGATCGAAAAGAGCGCGAGCGGCAGCGCGGCGCTCAACCCCTGGATCAGGCTGAGGCTATAGTCGCTCAGGTGCAGCTCGGCCTTCGCGCCCTCCTGGACGGTGCCGAACGAGCCCATCAGTGCGAAACCGAGCATCATCGCCAGCGCGAGCGCGAACAATGGCAGGAGCGAGCGGGCGAACGGAGGCGCCGGCGGCGGCGATGCGCCGGTCACAGGCTGAAGATCTTGCCGGGGTTGAACAGGTTCTTCGGATCGAGGGCGCGCTTGAGCACGCGCATCACGTCGACCGCGTCGCCGAGCTCCTTGACGAGCCAGTCCTGCTTGCCAAGACCGATGCCGTGTTCGCCGGTGCAGGTGCCGTCCATGTCGAGCGCGCGGGCGACGAGGCGGTCGTTGATCGCCTTGACCTCGCGCAGTTCGTCGGGCGAGTTCGGGTCCATTGCGAAGATCACATGAAAATTGCCGTCGCCGACATGGCCGAGAATGGTCGCGGGCATGCTCGCGCTGGCAAGGTCATGCTTGGTCGCGGTGATGCATTCGGGAAGGCGGCTGATCGGCACGCAGACATCGGTGGTCCAGCCGACCGCACCGGGCCTGAGCGCGACCGCCGCATAATAGGCTTCGTGCCGCGCCTTCCAGAGCTTGGCGCGTTCCTCGGGCAGGTTGGACCACGCGAAATCGCCACCGCCATTGTCCGCGGCGAGCGCGCTGACCATCTCGACCTGCTCGGCGACGCCGTTCGGCGAGCCGTGGAATTCGAAGAACAACGTCGTCACCTCGGGGAGTCCGAGCTTCGACCAGGCGTTGACCGCCCTGATCTGCATGTCGTCGAGGATCTCGACCCGCGCGAGTGGTACGCCGACCTGGATCGCCTGGACGACGGTGGTGATCGCCCCCTCGAGGCTTTCGAAGCCGCACACCGCCGACGAGATCGTCTCGGGGATCGGATGCAGGCGCAGCGTGACCTCGGTGATGATGCCGAGCGTGCCCTCGCTGCCGACGTAGAGCCGCGTGAGATCATAGCCCGCGGCGGATTTGCGCGCGCGGCGGGCGGTCGTGATGACCTTGCCATCGGGGGTGACGACCGTGAGACTCAACACCGCCTCGCGCATCGTGCCGTAGCGGACCGCGTTGGTGCCGCTCGCGCGGGTCGACGCCATGCCGCCGATCGTCGCGTTGGCACCCGGGTCGATCGGAAAGAACAGCCCGGTATCGCGCAGATGTTCGTTGAGCTGTTCGCGGCGGCATCCGGCCTGCACGGTGCAATCGAAGTCGTCGGCGTTGACCGCGACGATCTGGTTCATTTCGCCGAGATTGACGCTGACGCCGCCGCGGACCGGGACGGCGTTGCCCTCGATCGAGGTCCCCGCGCCGAACGGCACGATCGGGACGTCGGCGGCGACGCACAGGGTGACCAGATCGACCACGTCCTGCGTCGAGCGCGCGAAGACGACCGCGTCGGGAAGGACGACATCGAAATGCGCTTCGTTGGCACCGTGCTGGCGCAGCATCGCGTCGGTCAGGTGCAGGCTGGTCCCGAACCGGTCGCGCAGCCGGTCGAGGAATGCGGGGTCGAGCGCTGCCCGAACGAAGGACGTGTCGAGATGCATGGGATCAGAACCTGAAGCCGAGGCGGACGCCGATACGGCGGCGGTCGCCGATGATGCCGAGATCGGAGGCGGGCAGCCCCGCGAGTTGCAACGTCGTCTTTTCGATATAGGCGTCGAAATAGTCCTTCTGCAGCAGGTTGTTGGCGAACACCGCCAATTCGATCGGCCCGGTCCGATAGGTGATCGCCGTGTTCACCAGCGCATAGCCCTTGAGGAAGGTCGGCGTGGTCTGGTTGAGCGTCCCGGCAAGGCGGCGACCCTTGGCAACGACGCCGCCCGTCAGGGTCAGCGTGTCGGTGCCGCCAAGCGGGATCGTGTAGTCGCTATAGATATTGCCCGTGAAATCGGGCTGGAAGGTCAGCCGGTCCGACGACAGCGTACGCCCCGTCACCCGCGTGTAGGGCGTGGAATCGGTGAGCCGCGCATGGACGTAGGTCACGCTGCCGTTGATCGTCCAGTTCCTGACCGGGCGCAGCGTCGCTTCGAGCTCGGCGCCGTAGCTTTCGACGTCGCCGGAGTTGAGATCGACCGTGACCAGCCCGCCGCCGGTCGCCGGCGCGATCGAGTTGAGCCCGATATAATCGGAATAGTCATTGTAGAAGATGTCGCCCGAAAGGCTGAACACGCGGTCGGGCGAGACGTATTTGGACCCGATTTCATAGGTCCACGCCGAGTCACCCTTGTAGGTGCGGATCGGCGCGGTCGGCGCGTTGAAGCCGCCACCACGATAGCCGCGCGCAACCGAGGCGTAGGTCATCAGCTGGGGGGTCCAGTGGCGCGTGACCGACAGTCGCGGCTCGACCTGGTCGGACTTCAACTGCGCGTTGGTGATGGTCGGGGGCAGGCTGACCGGGCCGACCGAGATCGCGACGTCGCCGGTGGCGCTGCGCTTCTCATGGTCGTAGCGAAGGCCGAGGGCGATTTCCACGCCGTGGTCGGTTTCCAGAACAGCGTGCCGAACGCCGCATAGGTGTCCGCTTGGGTCGCGTTGTTGGTGAGGCGGATCAGATTGGCGGGGACGATCCGCGTCGTGTCGGTCGCGCCGGTCGTCTCGCGGCTGTAGAACAGGCCGAACAACGAGCTCAGTGTACTGCCGATCTCGGTATCGAGACGCGCCTCGACGGTCTTGGTGCGCAGCTTGTCGGTGCCGGCCGAGCGGGCGATGTCGAGCGGACCGAAATCGGCGTCGCTGTCGGGCGAAATGCCGTTGCGTGCATCATAGGAGCCGACCAGCGTGAATTTCGAATTGATCGCGTCGATCGGCGTCTCGAGCCGGGCATTGACGCCGCGATAGCGATATTCGACGCGGGACAGTGCGTTGAACTGCACGTTGCGCGAATAGTCGGTCGGGCCGGTGACGCGCGCGTAGGGCGTGTTCGCGCCCTTCACCCAGTCGTAATAGCCGTTGACCGTCAGCACGATGTCGTCGACCGGCGCGAAGCGGATCGTGCCATTCAGCGAGTCCGTCTTGAACGGGCTGGCGTCGGTGCCGAGCAGCGGATTGCGGAGGAAGCCGTCCTGCTGGCGGTGGCCGGCGGCGATCCGGACCTGCAGCTTGTCCCTGATGATCGGGCCGCTGACCGACGCCGACGCCAGGATGCTGTCGTCGGGTCCGGCAAAGCTCAGATTGCCGCGTGCCTCGACCGCGTTGGAGGGCTGGCGGGTGATGACGTTGATCGCGCCGCCCAGCGTGTTCTTGCCGTACAGCGTACCCTGTGGCCCGCGCAGCACCTCGATCCGGTCGATGTCGAGCAGCGGGTTGTTCAGGTACGAGGTGTTGGGCTGGTAGATGCCGTTGATGAACAGGCCGACGCCAGGCTGCACCGACTGGACGAGCGTGACGCCGACGCCGCGGATCGAGACGAACGCGCGCCCCGCGCCGTCGCTCGCGATGTTCAGGCCCGGGGTCAGCGCCGCCGCCTCGCGTACCGAATTGATACCGCGTTCGGTCAGCGTGTTGCCGCTGATCGCGGTCGCGGCGATCGGCACGTCGAGCAGCGTCTCTGCCCGCTTGCGCGCGGTGACGACGATGTCCTGATCGCCGGTCTGCGGCGCGGCGGAGGCGGCCTGGCCGGGCGAGGTGGAGGCGGTCGCGTCGGGGGTGTCGGCGACCTGCGCCCAGCTCGGCACGGGCAGCGCGAGAACGACAGCGGTCGAGGCAGCAAGCAGGGTGCGAAGGCGCATCGGTAATCCTCTCTACGGCTGGCGAGTCTTTGCTCACCTGTCTGAAAGGTTGTGCGCCCAACCCGACCTATCGGAAAGGCTGACAACTATGCCGATCGGATTCTAGGCTTGGCCGGTATGCGCTGCCGCTCACCAGCAGCTATACCCGCCATCGGCGAGCACGATGCTGCCGGTCATCAGGCTGGCCGCGTCGCTTGCGAGGAAATGGACGACCGAGGCCACCTCCTCCGGATCTCCGAGGCGGGCCTGTGGCGTGCCGTCGATCCAGCGCTTGTACATCGCGCCGTCCTTGTCGGCGAAGGCGTTGAGCGGCGTCGCGACATAGGTCGGCGCGACGGCGTTGACGCGTACCCCGCGCGGTGCCCATTCCGCGGCAAGGCTCCGCGTCAGGTGATGCACGGCGGCCTTCGACGCGTTGTAGTAGCTCTGCGGCTGCGGACGATTGACGATGAACCCCGACATCGATCCGACGTTGACGATGCTGCCCTTTCCGGCCGCGAGCATATGCCGGCCAAAGGCGCGCGCGCACCAGAAGGTGCCGTTGAGATTGACGTCGATGACGTTGCGCCAATGCTCGTCGGTCACGTCTTCGGCGGCGGTCTCGCTGCGCGCGATGCCGGCATTGTTGACGAGGATGTCGATCGTGCCGAACCGATCGGCGACTTGAGTCACCCGGCCCGGGTCGGTGACGTCGAGGACGACGCCGTCGACGTCATGGCCTTCCGCGCGGAGCGACTCGATCGCCGCATCGATCGCGTCGGAATCGCGGTCGGCGATCGTGACGCGCGCGCCGGCTTCGGCCAGCGCATCGACGCAGCAATAGCCGATGCCCTGCGCGCCACCCGTGACCAGCGCGGTGCGGCCATCGAGCCGCAGACGGTCGAGATACATGCGGGGCGCTCCGGTCAGGGAAGGAATGTGGCAGCGGGCATCGGTGGCTCGAACCGTGCTATACCGGCGGCAAGCCTGTAGACGATCCGCGTGTCGCGCTCGAACGGTGCCCAGGGGAGCGACCCGTCGCGGGCGAAATCGACCCAGAGCCTGTGGACATGGTCCGCCAGGTCCTGCGGCGGATTGGTGCCGCACAGGCCGTCTTCGCCGGTGCAGGTCGCAAGGCTGTCGAACACGAACGGCAGCTCCATACCGTGCGACGCGCCGAGCTCACCATCGAAGCGCGGCGAGCGCCATTCGAATTCGTAGAGATGCGTGCGTCCCTGATGCTCCTCCGCGAACCGCCGCGCGGGCCAGCGGAAGACGAGGTCGGTCATCGCATCGGTCAGCGCCTGTCCGGGCGCCTTTCCGCTGCCCATGCCATACGCCTTGAGCACCGCCCAAGCGCGCGGCTGCGATTTGCGGAGCACGAACCAGGCGAGCAGCGTGCCGAGCTTGTCGCGGACACCGCTGGGGATGAGGTAGAGGTTCATCTCCTCGGCATTGCTGCCGATCAGCAGGTCGACCTCGGCGCCTGCACCCTGGCTCAGCGCGTCGAGCGGCGCGATCGGGAGCACGTCGTCGCCATGGACCGGCACGAAGCGGCTGATCCCGAACACCGGCTCGCGCCCGTCGGGACCGCGCAGGTCGAGCCGCGTCGTCGGAAGCGAAACCTTCTCGACCGCGTCGAGCATGGCCTCGCCGGGAGGTACGCTGGCAAAGCCCGCGCGATCGGGGGTGATGCGCAGGAGCGTCGCGAGCTTGCGCACCAGACGCTGCGCAACGCCGATATCGCGCGTCATGCCGCCATGTCCGCTCTGCACGATCGCGCGGCGGAACAGGCCCTTGGCGAGCGGCGAGGTGATCAGGTCGGCGATCGCCATCGCGCCTGCGCTTTCGCCGAACACCGTGACGTTCGCGGGATCACCCCCGAATGCCGCGATGTTGTCCTGCACCCAGCCGAGCCCGGCGAGCATGTCGCGCAGGCCGAGGTTGGTCGGCACGCCCGGTATCGGCAGGAACCCGTCGATCCCCATCCGGTAATTCAGCGCGACATAGACGATGCCGTCGCGTGCGAAGCTTCTGCCGTCCTGTACCGACGCGTCCTTGCAGCCGACGACGAACCCGCCGCCGTGGATGAAGACCATGACGGGGAGGGCGGTGCGCTGGTCGTCGGGACGAAGGACGTCGAGTGTCAGATACGCGTCGCCTTTCGACCAGCCCGTACCGATCAGCGGCGCGGCATCCAGCCCCGGCACCTGTCGCGTTCGCTGCGGCGCGTTTGCCCCCGGCGCCGTGGCGTCGCGCGGCGTCTCCCACGGAAGAACAGGTTGGGGGACGAGGAACCGATACTCGCCCACCGGGGCTGCGGCGTACGGGATGCCGCGATAGAACGACACGCCGTCTTCCGAACAGCCCTGGACGTCGCCAGTGGCGAGCCTCACGATTTCATTGCGCGTCGTTACCATCATCGGATCATGCCGCGGGAAGGGGGCGCCAGGGAAGCGCGCCGGCTATGCCTCGCGGTAGGAATACGATGCCCAGCGGCGGCAACGCGCGCGCCCGGCTCACGACGCGTGAGATTGGGCGCGCTATTGCGTAAGCCGAACGACCGTTCAACCAGTCTCGACGATGCAATAGACAAGCACCGGAACGCCAACGAACAGGATGAGAAGGACGAGATTGAGGTCCATGAGCCGGCCGAGCCAGTTCTGAATGTCATCCCGGCTCTCGTATCGATCGGCTTGCAAATTCAACCGGTCGAGCCGCGCGCCACCCTGGCCCGGTGTTGCGGACTCGGGCGCGTTACTGGCGGGCATCGTCACGACATCGTTTTGCGTGCGCGATAGCGTACTGCCCCGGTAATACCCGTCGGTTTTTGAGTTATGGTCTGTCACTGTGCGGTTTCCGCTATTCGAGAACATGGGCGCGCCAAGCGCATCCCAAAGGTCAGATCGAATAAAGCCCGAACTCAAGCGACACGCAGTCGCGAGCTCGGGCTAATCGCGTGCGGCGAGTTGGCCGGCGTGGTCGCGAAAACGCTTATGGGTTGCAAGAGCATCCATCGACGTAACATCGTGATGCGCGCGTTTCATGTCAACAGCTGCGGTGATTACCTATAATCATCTTGACCCTCGCTGCCGAAACGTTAGTTTGAACAGGCGGGCCGGGCCCCTCTGGCGCTTGTCTTCGGTCGAACGTGATGTCGGACCGCATCGGGGTAGCTCGATGTTTAGGCCTGGCCTGATTGCCTCCTCTCATCTCAGCTGGTCCGATCCATCATCCGAAAGGATCAGCAGTCCCGATCCGTCGTGATCGGAAGAGCAAAAGGAGAGCACATATGGCGTATCTACTCACAGCCGGGCTGGCACTCGCCGCCACTGGCGCCGTGATCGGCATGTCCGTGGATCACCAGAATCAAGTCGATCATCACACGGGTCCGGTCGCCGTGAAATATCGCGGTGATGTCGCCATCACGCACAAGCAGGTCGGCGCGGTATCCCCCGGCGGCCGAGCGTCGTCGTTGCGCTGCGACTGGGCTGCAACCATGACCGTGGCGCGTCATGCCGTCGCGGCATCGGGTACCAGCCTTGTCCGCACCATCGACAGCGAGCCTGGCGTTTCGGGTACCCGGCCTGGCTGGTGCGTCGCAAGCCGGCGAGCGATCACGCGGGAAGTTGCGGACAAGACCGCGGACATGAAGCGTCATCTGATGGTCGTGGCGCAGGAAGACGAAGCGATACTGCGTGCCGAACTCGATCGGATCCACGGCGAGCAGCGCGCCGGATGATCGCGAATCTGACGCGGGCAGGCCTGCTCGGTGTCGCGGGCTGGGCGCTCGTGACGCCGGCAGTTGCCCAGAATGCCCGTTCGGCCTCTGTCGAGGTCATGACCGACGAGGTGCGGCGGGGCCTGAGCTGGACCGAGGGGCGCGCCGCCGCCGCCGGGGACGTTCGGGTCTCTCTGGGGGCGATCGATGCATCGGCGCGGGCGGTGACGACGCGTGGCAGCACGCGACATGACGGCGCCGATGCGGTGGTCGACCTCGTCGTCGGGACCGGCTGGGACCTTGGCGCGGTCCGGATCCGCACCGATGCCGTCGGGCATGCGTTCGCCGGTGCGCGGGGGCGGATGGACTATGTCGAGGGTGCGGTATCGGCAAGCTATGCCTATGGTCCGGTATACGCGACGCTGGGTGCCACGGCGGCCCCGTCGCAGCGGGCGATCGGCGGCAGCAACGTCTATCTCTATGCGAGCGCCAATGCCGGTATCCCGGGTACGCCGCTCACGATACTCGGCGAACTCGGCCATTCGACCGGCAGTGTCAGCGACCCCGTTCGTGCCGAGCGCCTTCGACCGGGCGGAAGCTACACCAATTGGCGGCTTGGGCTCGAACATCGTCGTGATCGGTTGACGCTGGGCGTGGATTATGTCGGCACTGACGTTGCCCGGGCGGGCGACGCCAACAGATTTGCCGATCGCGGCAACGTGGCGGACAGGGTCCTCGGTCGCGTGCAGATTTCGTTCTGACAGATCTGCAGAGCCGGACGACACCGGCTCGAATTCTCGCGAGACGTTAGGCCGTCGGGCAGTTCGCGCTTCCCGACGGCATCTCGGCGCCCGTTCGGTATCGATCGGGCGATGCTGCAATGCGACGCTTACGATCAACCCTGACAAAGAATTCCAATCTAATAGATAAAGAAACTTGATGAAATATTTATTGCGGCAGGGTGGCTGATTGATTTAGGACAAGTTTCAGTCTCGGAGGTCCCAATTGGCCCCGCGGCCACAAGGGGAGATTCTGATGCAGCGGGCCACCACTCTGAAATCGCTGCGAGCGATGTTCATCGCATCGACGATGCTGGCATCGCCAGCGCTCGCACAGGAGGTGCCGACCGCGCCCGCGCCGGTACCTGCGCCGGAGGCCCCCGTTGAACAGGCTGTGGAAGCCCCGCAGGCTGCCGAGGCGCCGGCGGCACCCGCCTCAGGTCAATCCGACATCGTGGTCACGGGATCGCGTATCACCGCGTCCGGTTTCACGGCACCGACGCCGACCCAGGTCCTCAACGCGGACGCGATCGGCAAGAACGCGCAGCCAAACGTGTTTACCACCGTGGCGCAGCTGCCGTCACTGCAGGGCAGCACGGGCGCAACGGTGGGATCGAACGGCACCTCGACGGGCGTGCAGGGCCTGAGCGCACTCAGCCTGCGTGGTCTGCAGCCGATCCGGACACTGACGCTGATCGACGGCCAGCGCGTCGTCGGCGCCAACGTCACCGGCGTCGCCGACGTCAGCCTCTTCCCCCAGTTGCTGATCGACCGCGTCGACGTCGTCACGGGCGGTGCGTCCGCAAGCTACGGATCCGATGCGGTCGGCGGCGTGGTCAATTTCGTGACCAACACGCGCTTCACCGGGTTCAAGGCCAACCTCCAGTCGGGGGTCAGCACATATGGCGACGACGGCAACTACACAGTCCAGGCTGCGGTCGGGAAATCACTTCTCAACGACCGGCTCCACATCATCGGCAGCGGCGAATACAGTCATGAAGACGGTATCGGGTCGGCGGGGTTCGGCGTCGGTTCGGATCCCAACGGCAGCGGTCCGGGCGGACGCAACTGGCTGGTCTCGCGCAATCTGATCAACCGCGGGATCATGGACGACGGGCTGCCGCAATATCTCGACCGCAGCTTTACGCAGGCGAACAACACGGCGCTCTACGGGCTGATCACGGCAGGCCCGTTACAGGGCACCGCGTTCGATATGGACGGAAATCCGCGCCAGTTCGACTATGGGTCGAACGGCGTTCCGGCGCGGGACGCCAATGGCAATGTTCTGGGCTGCTTCAACGGCGTCTGCGAGGGCGGTGACCGGTCGGGCAACGTGACCAATGCGAACTCGCTCAAATCCTCGATCACGCGCCTGAGTGGCTATGGCCGGATCGGCTTCGATATCGCGCCCGACAACGAAATCTACACGACGGTGAACGTTGCACGGGTCACGACGGGCAACATCCCCAATATCGGGTCCGCCCAGTTCGGCAATCTGACGCTGCAATGCTCCAATCCCTATGTCCCGGCATCGGTTCAGGCCGCCTGCGACGCGAATGGCATCACGGAGTTCCGCTACGGCGTCAGCAACGCGATCTTCCCGAATCCGATCACCGTCCGAACCGAGCGCGAGCAGTACCGGTTCGTCGCGGGGGCCAAGGGCAAGGTCCAGGCGTTCGGCAGCGACTGGCGTTACGACGCCTATTACGCGCACGGCACCGGGATCACCGATATCACGGTTCACGATATCCCGGTGATCCCGCGGTACAATGCCGCGATCCAGGCGGTCCGCGCGCCTGACGGGACGATCACCTGCGCAAATCCGGTCGCCGTCGCCAGCGGCTGCGTCCCGATCAACATCATCGGCGGACAGACGCCCAGCGCCGCCGCGCTGAACTACATCACGCCGGAAAACGGCCCCTATCAGCACACCCGCCAGACGCAGGACGTCGCCAGCTTTTCGGTAAGTGGCGAACCGCTGCAACTCCCCGCGGGGCCCTTGGCGCTCGCGTTCGGCGGCGAGTACCGCCACGAATTCTACAGCGTCAATGCCGATCCCTATGGCAACGGCGTCGTGGCCAGCGGTGCGTATAACGACCAGTATCCGAGCGATCCGCTGCTCAACCCACAGGGTGGCAACTGGTATGCCGGCAACTACCGCGACGGGCGCGGCGCCTATAGCGTGTATGAGACGTTCCTCGAACTGAACGCGCCGCTGTTCGACTCCGACGCCATCGGCAAGGCCAACCTGAACGGCGCCGCGCGCGCGACGAACTACAGCACGTCGGGAACCGTCTATACGTGGAAGATCGGGGGGACGTGGGATACGCCGCTCGACGGCATCCGGCTTCGCGGCGTGACGTCGCGCGACATTCGCGCACCCAATCTGAGCGAGCTGTTCGCGGCGCCGGTCACGAGCAACCGTACGGGGACGACGGATCCGTTCACCCCGGGACGCACGCTGACCGTGCTGCAGACGACGACGGGCAACCCCGCACTCCGCCCCGAAGTCGCCCGGAATACCGAGTTCGGCATCATCCTGTCTCGCCCGAGCTGGGCGCCGCGGCTGAATATCTCGGTCGATTATTACCGGATCAAGATCAACAGCGCGATCGCGGCGCTGGACGCGCAGACGCAGATCAACCTCTGCTTCGCGGGCGTGACGTTCACCTGCAACAGCTTCGACATCAGCGATGCGAACAACGCATCGGTGACGGTCCAGCCGTTCAACTTCGCGTCGATCTTCACCGACGGCTTCGACATCGAGGCGAGCTATCAGATCCCGTTGTCCGGCATCGGCTTGCCCGGCCGGGCCACGGTGCGCGGCCTCGCCACGCACGTGAAGAATTTCGTGTCCGATCGCGGGTTGCCGAACACGATCCCGATCCAGGGCGCAGGCGTGAACCTGGGGCAGGGTGCGACGCCGAGCTGGAAGGTCCTCGCGATGCAGGACTGGACGACCGACCTGTTCGCGCTGACGCTTCAGGAACGATGGATCAGCGCGGGCGTGATCAGCAACGAGTTCGTCGTGTGCCAGACCGACTGCCCGGTATCGACGATCAACAATCCGACGATCGACCGTAACCATCTCGATGGCGCGCTGTATGTCGATGTCGGTGCGTCGTACAAGTTCACTCCCGCCGTGCAGGGGTACGTCAAGGTCGACAACGTCTTCAACAAGGACGCAGCGACGGTCCCGAGCGATGTGACCAATCCGGGCCTCTACGACGTGGTCGGTCGTGCGTTCCGGGTCGGCATGCGCGCCAACTTCTGACGCGAACGCGGGCCGGATAGCCGATCGGCGCGATCCGGCCCTCGATACTCCGGCCTGTTGCGAGGGACGTCGATGCTGCTCTTTCTGTTGATGGCCGCCGGTCCCCAGACCACCACGCCGGCCGTCGAGGCGGCGATCTCGGCAATGACGCTCGAGGAAAAGGCGGCGCAGCTCGGCAGCACCGCGCCGGCGGTGCCCAGGCTGAACCTGCCCGGATATGATTACTGGAGCGAGGGGCTTCACGGTTTCGCGCGCGACGGGATCGCGACCGTCTTTCCCCAGGCGATCGGGCTTGCCGCGACCTGGGACACCGGCCTGCTCCACCAGGTCGGCGACGTCGTCTCGACCGAGGCCCGCGCGAAATACAATGCGAAGCCGAAGGGCAGCGACCGGCGTCGCTTCTCGGGCCTCCATATCTGGTCGCCCAACGTCAACATTTTCCGCGATCCGCGCTGGGGGCGGGGGCAGGAGACCTATGGCGAGGATCCGTATCTGACCGGCACGCTCGGCGTCGCGTTCGTGCGAGGAATCCAGGGGCCGGATCCCGACCACCCCAAGGCGATCGCCACCCCCAAACATTATGCCGCGCATTCGGGGCCCGAAGCCGGGCGCAACAGCTTCGATGCGGACGTGTCGCCGCGCGACATGGCGGAGACCTATACCCCCGCCTTCCGCCGCACGGTGATCGAGGGCGGCGCACGATCGATCATGTGCGCGTACAATTCGCTGCACGGCACGCCGGCGTGCGCGTCGGCAGCGCTGCTCAACGACCGTGCGCGCGGTGACTGGAATTTGCGCGGGATGGTCGTGTCGGACTGCGACGCGGTCGGCTACATCACCACCTTCCATTACTACAAGCCCGACCTGCCCGGCGCTGCCGCGGCGGCGCTTTCGGCGGGGACCGATCTCGATTGCGGGCCGAGCTACGATGCGCTGCCCGTCGCGGTCCGCCAGGGCCTCGTTCCCGAAGCCACCGTGGATGCCGCCTTGCACCGGGTGCTGTCGTCGCGCGCGGCGCTCGGGATCGCTTTCGGACAACGCAGTCCGTGGGATCGGATCAAGCCATCGCAGGTGGATACGAAGGCGCACCGCGCGCTGGCACAGACCGCGGCGGAAAAGTCGCTGGTGCTGCTCACCAACAAGGACCGGCTTCCGCTCAGGCCCGGTCTCAAGATCGCGGTGATCGGGCCGAATGCGGACTCGCTCGATGTGCTCGAGGCGAATTATCATGGCACCGCCGCGGCCCCGGTTACCCCGCTGGAGGGGATCCGCACGCGCTTCGGTGCGGCGCAGGTCCGCTATGCGCAGGGTAGCGGCCTTGCCGAAGGGGTGCCGTTGCCGGTGCCCGAGACCGCTTTGTCGGCAGGGGGCAAGCCCGGGCTGAAGGGCGAATATTTCCGGACCAGCGCGATGACCGGGGCGGCCGCGACGATCCGGCAGGACCGCAAGATCGACTTCGACTGGGACCGTGCGCCGCCTGCGCCGGGGTTGGCGGAAAAGGGCTATGGAGTCCGCTGGACCGGGCAACTCACGCCGCCCGCGCCGGGACGCTATCGCCTGCGGCTGGACGTCGCGCGCTGTTTCGATTGCGACGGGCATGACCCGGTGCAGCTATGGCTCGACGACAAGGCGATCATCACCGACTCCGGCGATGACAGCGCAGTCGAGGCGAGCGTCGACCTCGACGACGCGAAGCCGCACGCGATCCGCATCGAATATCGCCATGTTAGCGAAGACGGCGGGATCGGATTGCGCTGGGTTGCGCCCGATGCTGCGCAACGCGAGGAAGCACTGGCCGTTGCGCGCGAGGCCGACGTGGTGGTGGTGTTCGCAGGGCTCTCCCCGACGCTGGAAGGCGAGGCGTTGCGGCTCGACGTTCCCGGGTTCATCGGCGGCGATCGCACCGCGATCGAACTGCCCCAGCCGCAACGTGTGCTGCTGGAGACGCTCGCGAGCGCAGGGAAGCCGCTGGTCGTGGTGCAGATGACCGGCTCGGCGATTGCCGATGCCTGGAGCAAGCAGAATGCCGATGCGGTGGTCGCGGCCTGGTATCCCGGCCAGTCGGGCGGGACGGCGATCGCGCGGATGCTCGCGGGGGATATCAATCCGGGCGGGCGGCTGCCGGTGACGGTCTATGCGCAGACGCGCGATATGCCTGCGTACATCGACTATAGCATGAAGAACCGGACCTACCGCTTCTTTACCGGCACGCCGCTGTATCCGTTCGGCCATGGGCTCAGCTACACGCGCTTTGCGTATGGCGCTGTTTCGCCCGCGACGACGAGTATCGTGGCGGGGCAGCCGCTGGTCGTGACGGTCGGGATCCGCAATGTCGGCAAGGTCGCGGGTGACGAGGTCGTACAGGCCTATCTCGCGCCGACCGCGCCGCAGGAACAGGGCCGCACCACGCCCGTGTTGCAGCGGCAACTCGTGGGGTTCAGCCGGACCACGCTGCGCGCCGGCGAACGCCGTGCGGTTGCACTCACGATCGAGCCCCGCAGCCTCAGCCTCGTCGAGCGTGACGGTACGCGCGCGATCGTTCCAGGGCACTACCGGCTGTTCGTGGCCGGCGGACAACCGGGTGATGCCGAGGCAACGGGTGGGGGTGTGTGGACCGACGTGACCATCACTGGCGATCGCATCGTGCTTCCGAAATGACTGTTCGCAGCGACGTCGCGCGCTAGCTGCGTCGATTTTGGGGTCCTCCACCGGACAACGGTGAACGGGGTGCTAGACCACCAGTGACAGGGCGAGCGTCAGCACCAGCCCGATGACCGAGATCAGCGTCTCGCACACCGTCCAGCTGCGGATCGTGTCGGCGACGCTGAGCCCGAAATATTCCTTCACCAGCCAGAAGCCGCCGTCGTTGACGTGGCTCAGGATCACCGATCCCGCACCCGTCGCGAGGACGAGCAACTCGGGGCGGATGCCAGGATTGGCGGCGGCGAGCGGCGCGATGATTCCGGCGGCGGTGGCCATCGATACCGTCGCCGATCCGGTTGCCACGCGCATCAGCGCGGCAATCAACCAGGCGAGCAGTACGATCGGCAGATGCACGCTGGTCGCTGCGGCGACGATCGCGTCGGATACGCCGCTGTCGATCAGCACCCGTCCGAACCCCGCGCCGACGCCAACTACTAGCGTGATCATCGCAGTGGGCGCGAGGCAGTCGTTGGTGAATTTCTGGATCGTGCCGAGGTTCATCCCGCGCGCGAGGCCGAGCGTCCAATAGCTCACTAGCACCGCGGCGAGCAGCGCGACCACGGGGGTTCCAACGAAGCGCAAGATGCCATCAAGGGTCGATCCCGGCACGGCGACCGCGGTCGCCAGGCTTCCAGCCATCATCAGCACGACCGGAAGCAGCAAGGTTGCGAGCGTTATCCCGAAGCCGGGGAGCGCTCGGTCGTCATGTTCGTCCGCAACCGGGAGAGGTGCGATCGGGAGGGGCGCCAGCCGTGGGACGATCAGCCGCCCATACAGCGGCCCCGCGATTGCCGCCGTCGGGATGCCGACGATCAGCGCGAACAGCACGGTCAGACCGACGTCGGCGTTATACGCTTGAGTCGCGAGCAAAGCGGCGGGATGCGGCGGGACCATTGCGTGGACGACCGACAAGCCTGCCGCCATTGGCAGCCCCATCCGCATTGGGTGCTGCCCGAGCCGCCGCGCGAGCGTGAAGACGATCGGCACGAGCAGGACGAACCCGACCTCGAAGAAGACGGGCAGGCCGACGATCAGCGCGACCGTCATCATCGCCCAGTCGGCGCGCGCGGGCCCGAAGAAGCCGATGACGGTATCCGCGATCCGCTCGGCACCGCCCGACTCGACCATCATCTTGCCGAGGATGGTGCCGAGCCCGACGACGAGCGCGATATGGCCGAGCGCGCCGCCGACCCCTGCCTCGAAACTCTTGACGATCCCGCCGAGCGGAATTCCGACGACCAGCGCTAGCCCGAGCGAGACGAGGGTAAGCGCGATGAACGGGCTCAGTCGAACCCGGACAATCAGCACGATGAGCAGGGCGACCGCGACCCCCGCCTCAATCAGGAGCAGGCCGCCCGGCGCCATCTTAGGGCTTCTTCCAGGCGATGCAGTCGACCTCGACCTTGCAGTCGACGACCATCTGCGAAACGACGCATGCGCGCGCCGGTGGGTTCGCCCCGAAATATTCCTTGAACACGCGATTGAACGACATGAAGTCGCGCGCGTCGTCGATCCACACGCCGCAACGGACGACATGTTCGGGGCCGTAGCCGGCTTCTTCCAGGATCTTCAGGACGTTGCGGATCGCCTGGTGGGTCTGCGGGATGATCCCGCCGTCGATCACCTCGCCATCGACCATCGGCACCTGGCCCGACACGTAGAGCCAGCCATCGGCCTGCACCGCGCGCGCGAACGGGAGATGCTGGCCACCGGTGCCGCTGCCGCCTTCGACGCCGTAGCGCTTGAGTTCGTCGGTCATGTCTTCAAAGTCCTTTGGTGGTGGGATGGGTTGGACGCCTCAGCATCCGGCCGCCGCGTGCGCCGGTCGGGCCCGCAAGCGTCAGGGTCGCGATGCCGTTGACCCACACGCCGACGATCCCGGCAGCAGGAACGGTCGGATCGTCGTAGGTGGCGCGGTCGCCGATCTGCGCTGGATCGAACAGCACGAGATCCGCCGCCAGCCCTTCGCGCACATAGCCGCGGTCGCTCAGGCCGAAGCGGTCGGCGGGAAGGCCGGTCATCTTGCGGATCGCGGTTGCCATCGAGAACAGTCCGCGGTCGCGCGCGTAATGGCCGATCACGCGCGGAAAGCTGCCCCACAGACGAGGATGCGGGCGCGGATCGCACGGCAGGCCGTCCGACCCGACCATCGTCAGGTCGTGTGCGAGGATCCGGTCGACGTCGCCGTCGGTCATGCAGTGGTAGACGGCGCCCGCCGGTTGCAGCCGCTCGGCGGCCGTCCGCAGATCGGTGCCCCAGTCTGCCGCGATGTCGGCGAGCATCCGCCCAGCCTGCGCAGGCTCGGCCTCGGACCAGGTGATCTTGATCGGGGTTTCCGGCACGACCTGCTTCAGGTCGAGCGTCGAGGAGCTGGCGGTGTACGGGTAGCAGTCACACCCGACCGGCTGCGCCAACGCGGCCGTTTCCAGCATCGCGAGGATTTCGCCGCTGCGGCCATATTGCGGCGCGCCCGCGCATTTGAGATGCGAGACGACCACCGGTGCGGCGGCGTGTCGGCCAATCGCGAACGCCTCGTCGAGCGCGGCGACGATCTCGCCCGCTTCGCTCCGCAAGTGCGTGCAATACAGGGCAGTAGTGTCGCGCAGTGCCTCCGCGAGCATCATGACCTCTTCGGTCGATGCCGCATTGGCGTTGGCATAAGCGAGTCCCGTGGAAAACCCGAACGCGCCGGCATTAAGCGCGGTCGTCAGATCATCTCGCATTGCAGAGCGTTCGGCGCCCGTCGCATCGCGATCGAGGGTATCCATATGCCGCGCGCGCAGCGCGGTATGCCCCACCAGCGCGACCACATTGGTCGCCGGGCCCGCGCGATCCACCGCCTGCGCATAAGCGGCAAAGTCGTCGTAGCGGAATGCGTCCGCAGCACCCAACAGCACAAGCGGATCGGGCAGGTCACCGTGCGCCGTAACATCCATGCCGCCGCTGATCCCGCAATTGCCGACGACGACGGTGGTCACGCCCTGCGTCACCTTGGCGGTCATGGCGGGCGCGGCAATCACCGCAAAATCGTCATGGGTGTGCGCATCGATGAAGCCCGGCGCGAGCACCAGCCCGCGTCCATCGATCGAATCGGTCGGGGGATGGCTAGCGGCCGGGCGGATGCTCGCGATGATATCGTCGCGAATCTCGACATCCGCTTCATAGGCGGGGGCGCCGGTACCGTCGTACACGCTCACCCCGGCGATGATCGTCCGTGTCATTCCACTATCCCCGACGCTTCCGGTCACAACGGCGTTGTCACCTTGGCGGGTAATAATGTAAACAATTTTCTTTAACGAGGAGCAAGCGCGTGAACGACCAGAAGCTGGAGCTTCACAAGGGGATAGGCACCGAAGGCACCGACCCTTGGAACCTGCTGCGGGGCGATGTCAGCTTCCCGGCGGCGGTGCTGAACGAGCGGCGGATGCAGCATAATCTCGACTGGATGCGGTCGTTCATCCACGCCTATGGCGTCTCGCTCGCGCCGCACGGCAAGACGACGATGGCCCCCAAGCTGTTCCAGCGGCAGATTGCGCACGGCGCGTGGGGCATCACGGTTGCGACGAGCCAGCAGGCGCAGGTCGCGGCGGCGCACGGCGTCCGTCGGATCCTGATCGCGAACCAGATCGTCGGAAAGGCGAATGTCGCTGCGGTCGTCGGTCTGCTGGCGATCCCCGAGCAGCAGGTGATCTGCATCGTCGATTCCGCGGCGGGGGTCGCGTTGCTCGGCGAAGGATGCCGGTCGGCGGGCGTGGTGCTTGACGTGCTCATCGAACTCGCGCCGGAGCCAGATCAGCCCGGGTATCGCGCCGGGGTTCGTGACGAAGCGGGGCATGCGGAGGTTCTCGCCGCGCTCGATGCATGGCGCGGTCAACTGCGGCTCGGCGGCGTGGAATTCTACGAGGGCGTGCTTCCCGACGAAGCGCATGTCCGCCGGTTCGTCCGTCGCGCGGTCGAGGTGACCAAGCGGCTGATCGCGGACGATCGGATCGACCGGACGCCGGCGATCCTGTCGGGGGCGGGGTCCGCCTGGTATGACATCGTCGCCGACGAAACCGCATCGATGGCGAAGGCGGGCGAGGTCGAGGTCGTGCTGCGCCCAGGCTGCTATATCAGCCATGACGACGGATTGTACCGGGTCGCGCAGGAGGCGATCCTCAAGCGCAACGCCGTCGCCCCGACCTTCGGCGAGGCGTTGCTCCCGGCACTGCGGATCTGGGCGGTGGTGCAGTCGATCCCCGATCCGACGCGTGCGATCATCGCGATGGGCAAACGCGACGTCGCGTTCGACGCGGGGTTGCCGCGCCCGGCGACGCTGTTCCGCCCCGACCGCGACGATCGTCCCGCCGAGGCACCGGTCCATTGGGAAGTCACCGGTCTGATGGACCAGCATGCGTATCTGACGATCGCGCCGGGCGACGACATCGCGGTCGGCGACGTGATCGCGTTCGACATATCGCACCCGTGCCTTACCTTCGACAAATGGCGCAAGATCCTCGTGGTCGATGACGATTTCACGGTGATCGACGTCGTGGAGACGTTCTTCTGAAGGCGGGCGGGGGCGACCCCCGCCCGGTTTCGTCAGGCGCGTGGCGCGGATGGCGGACGATCCGCGACCCCTGCGCCAAAGCGCGACGGCTTTGCGCCCATCGTGAACTCGAGCTCCCCGCCGCCGATGATGTCGGCGTGGGCGATCCAGTTCTTCGTCCAGGGCTTGCCGTTCCAGCGTACCGACTGAACATAGGGCCGGTCGGGCGCATTGCCGATCGCGCGGACGCGCAAGGTCTTGCCCGCACCGACGCGCAGTTCCGCGGTGTCGAACAGCGGTGATCCCAGCACATAGATCCCCGTCGTCGGGTCGACCGGATAGAAGCCGAGCGACGACAGGATGAACCACGCGCTCATCTGCCCGCAATCGTCGTTGCCGATCACGCCGTCGGGATCGTTCTTGTACATCTCGGCGCACAGCCGCCGAATCATCGCCTGCGTCTTCCACGGCGCGCCGACATAGGCATAGAGATAGGCGACGTGGTGGCCAGGCTCGTTGCCGTGCGCATATTGCCCGACCAATCCTGCGATGTCGGGTGGCGCATTGTCGGGGAGGGTGGAGGGCGCGTTGAAGAAGGAATCGACCTTCGCCTCATACGCCGTGTCGCCGCCCATGTGCGCGATCATGCCGTAGATGTCATGCTGGTTGAGGAACGTCGCCTGCCAGCCGTTGGCCTCGGTATAATCACGCCAGCGCGGTTGCGGCATGTGACCGAGCGTGACCGGATCATACGCCGCCCACCAACTTCCGTCGGCAAAGCGCGGGCGCGCGAAGCCGATCTTCGGGTCGATCACGTTGCGCCAGTTGCCGCTGCGCTTGCGCAGGACCGCCGCATCGCTGCGCTCGCCGATTGCGTCGGCCAGTGCCGCCATGGCGTAATCGTCATACGCATATTCCTGCGTACGGCTGACCGACTCCTTGATCTTGTCCGCCGGGATATAGCCGAGCTTCATGTAATGGTCGCGCCCGAGCGTCGCGAGGCTGTCCTTGTAGCTCGCATCGAACGCGCGCTTGCGGATGTTGGGCCAGGCCGCCGCGTAATCGGCCTTGATCCCCTTGGCGTGCGCCTCGGCGAGCACGACGACCGAATGCCAGCCGTTCATGCACCCCGTCTCGAACCCCTGGAGCGGCCAGGTCGGCGGACCGTACGGGCTTTGCTGCGTCTGGCGGATCAGGTCGTGGACGAAGCGTTCGGCCATGTCGGGGCGCACCAGCGTCATCAGCGGATGCAGCGCGCGATACGTGTCCCATAGCGAATAGGCGCTGTACGCACGCTCGCTGGCGGCGAGCGTATGGACTTGCTGGTCGAGCCCCATGTAGCGCCCGTCGCGGTCGCTGAACAACGTCGGCCCCATCAGCGTATGGTAGAGCGCGCTCGACAGGATCGTGTGCTGCTCGGGCGTGCCGCCGGACACGCGCAGGATGTCGAGCTCCTTTGCCCAGGTCCGGCGTGCGGCGGTGCTGGCGCGATCGAATGCCCAGCCCGGTGCTTCCGCCAGCGCCCCGCGCGCACCAGCGACGTCGACCCCCGAGATCCCGGTCTTGACGAGGATCGGCGCGGCGCCCGCATCGTCGTAGAACAACGCCACCTTGAGCTTGTGGCCGGTCACGCCCTTTGCTCCCGGCGCGACGGGGCGATCGTCGTCGCCGTAGAATTGCACGCGGTCGGGCTTGCGCGAAAGCTGCATCGCGAAGTGGATCCGGCGTCCTTCGGCCCAGCGGAAGACCTGACGGCTGCCGGTCAGCGTCCCATCGTCACTGAGGGCTAGCGAGGCATCCTCGATCCGGATCAGCTCCGCCTCGGTCTCCTGCTTGCAATGCGTGAAGTCGATCAGGATATGTCCCGGGCCCTTGGCGAAGGTGTAGCGGTGCAATCCGGTCCGTTCGGTCACGGTCAATTCCGCGACGACGCCGGAGTCCAGCTTTACGCGGTAATAGCCGGGCTCGGCATGTTCCTCGCTATAGCGTTGGCGATAGCCCGAGGACGGGTTCTCGCGCGATCCGGGGACGAGCTTCAACGGTGCGCGCGTCGGCACGACCAGCACATCGAGCATGTCGCCGATCCCGGTTCCCGACAGATGGGTGTGCGAGAAGCCCATGATCGAGCGATCCGACTGGTGATAGCCCGAGCAGGCATCCCAGCCGAAATTGTTGGTGTCGGGGGACAACTGCACCATCCCGAACGGCATCGTCGCGCCGGGGAAGGTGTGGCCGTGCCCGTCGGTGCCGACGAACAGATTGGGGGCCGTGTTCTTGACCGCCGCCCTGAACGATTGCGCCGAAGCGACGGACGGCAAGGCGGTGCCGAGCGCGGCAAGGGCCGAGCCTGCGAGCAACTGGCGGCGGTTGGCGCGGATCAAGCGATACTCTCCTGAATCGGGAAGGGTGCGGGGAAAAGGGTCAAAAACGTTCGGCCAGCAACGCGGGGCGACGACGCTCGAGGTCGAGGATCAAGTCGCCGAACAGGCCGTTCGCCCAGGCGAACCATGGGCGCGAGAAGCGCGCGGGATCGTCCTTGTCGAACGATTCATGGATGAAGCCGGTGCCCGCATCGGTCGTCTTCAGCCACTTCAGGCATTGACGAATCTCGGCATCGTCATCGCTGGTCATCGCGCGGACGATGATCGACATCGGCCAGATCATGCCGAGCCCCTTGTGCGGACCGCCGATGCCATCGGCCGCGGTGCCGCTGAAGAAATACGGATTGCGCGTGCTCCAGGCGAGCGCGCGGGTGCGGCGATACAGTGGATCGGTCCGTGGGGCGGCGCCCAGCAACGGCAGCGCGGACAGGCTCGGCACATTCGCGTCGTCCATGAAGATCGCATTGCCGAACCCGTCGACCTCGAACGCCCAGACCTTGCTGCCCTTGCCGTCGTCCATCTGGCCATGCGCCTTGAGCGCGGCATCGACCTCGTCTGCCAATGCGATGCAGTCGGCCGCGGCAGCGGTATCGTGGCGTGCCTCGGCATGGATCTTCGCCAGCATCCGCAGCGCGGCGACCGCGAACAGGTTGGACGGGATCAGGAAGGGGAGCGTGCAGGCGTCGTCGGAAGGCCGGAACATCGAATGGATCAAGCCGACCTTGCTCGTCGGCGCGCCGATGCCCTTCAGCATCAGCGTCTCGGTCGCGTGGCGATTGACCTCGCTCGAACGTATACGGTCCGTCGCCGGTCTTGCGCTGCTGTTCGCGCATCGTTGCTACGGCGCGTGCCATTGCCTTGGCCCACAAGCCATCGAACGGAACGGTGTCCTTCGTCTCGCTCCAATAGGCGTGCGCCAGCCGCATCGGATAGCAGAGCGAATCGAGTTCCCACTTTCGCTCGGCGACGCCCGGCCGCATCTCGGTCATGTCGGTGATCGCGCCGAGGTTCGACTTGGCGGTGGGGTCCGCCATGAACGCATTGGCGTAGGAGTCGATCAGGATGCAGCGCGCCTGCCGCTGGATCACACCCTGGAACAACCGGTGCAGCGCAGGGTCCTGGCGGCACAGATGGACGTAGGTCTGGAGTTGCGCCGAACTGTCACGCAGCCACATCGCCTCGATGTCGCCGGTGATCACGAACGTATCGGGCTTGCCGTCGATCGTGCCGGTGAAGACGGTGGTGTCGAGCGTGTTGGGGTAGCAATTTTCGAACAATTGCGCGAGGCCGGGGTCCGCGATCTTCGCCTTTACGCGCGCGATCTCGCGTTCGACGGCAATGCTTACGAAGCGTCTGCGCGCAACGGGCGGACGGCGATCGAGCGGGCCTGCATGGTTTCGAGCGCTGGCGGGTGTAGCTGCTAGAAGCATTGCGCTGACCGACATCGCCAAACCTTCGCGACGACTAAGTTCTCTCAGAGTGAAATCGTTCATCCGGATATTCTCTCGATAATAGAAGATAGCTTATTCCAAGAGTAGTTGGAGCTATCGGATCGTCCGATGTTGTACGGTGTTTGGCATCGGGACTTTCTGGCAATTCCGAAATCATCGCTGTGCCGAATGCGATCGAGGTATCCTATAATTATGAACTTGATAACGAGGTCAGGCATGTGGATCAAGCGAAAGAGGAAAGTAATTTTCCTTATTCGCTTTGCGGCCCGTTCGACGCCGCTGTGACGGCAAGGCGGCCGGCGTGACCGTTCGCGGCGAGCGCCGAATAAATAGGAGCCCCACCGGCTGCCGCATGTTCGGCGCGCGCGTTGGGCACCTGTACGATCAGGAGCTCATTCATGGTAAAAGTCTCTCGCGCGACCGATTATGCGGAGCGCGATGCCAGCATTGCGATCAACAGCTACACGACGGTGTTGCGCCGGCCCCGCGTTCCCCACGAGGTGTTCGCGACCTACTGGCGCGACGTCCACGGGCCGTTGTGCGCGCGCATCCCGGGGCTCGCCTGGTATGTCCAGCATCATCTGAACCGCGAGCAGGACGCGCACCTCTGGCCTGCGATTGACGGGATCGAGACGTTTGCGGACTATCAACTCGACGGCGGCGTCGAGATCGGTTTCGCGTCGAAGGCGGATCAGGATGTCTTCAATGCCGCGAGCCACATCCTGTTCGCCGACGAGCAGAACATGTTTGCGGCGACGGTTGCCTATGCGTTGCCACAGGGCTCGCGGACGCTGATCGACCGCGTCGCCGATCCGGTACCCAACGGCGATGACGGTCTGGACCGGATCCACGTCCATCTTGGTGCCGCCACCGAGGATCGGGAAGCATTCGGCGAGTTCATGCGCGGATTTGCCGAGACGCTGGCGGCAGACGACGCGGTGATCAAGCTTCGGCTGCACCTGCCCGACCGGTACGACAATGCAGAGCCCGCGCCGCCTGCGCCCAACGTCGATCATGATGTCCCCGCGCCACGCACGATAATCGCGGTGATCGAACTCGCGTTCGAGTCCCCGCTCACCCGTCGCAGGTTTTTCGAATCCGACGTCTTTCTGGCGACGCAGGACGCGCAGAAGGCGCATGTCGCTTATGCCTCGGCCTTCGCCGTCAGTGGCGTCTACACCTATGTGCGCGACAAGCATCTGACGACGGCCGGGCTGCGCGGAAGCCGTCAGGCGCAGTTGATCGAACGGCTCGGGGCGAACAACCAGATCGCGCGCGACGTCCGGCATCTCATGCATACGGGAACGGTCGACTGACCCAGGCTGCCCCGCTCGAGGGCGCGGTACGACGTGCGGGCATCCTGCGTAAGGGGTGCCCCATCTCCGGCGGTGCATTTGCAAACGGGGGCGGGGCGGAGGAGCGCGCCGCAGCGCAGCGTTTGATCATCGTCAATGCCGCATCCCCGGTGCCGTGCAAGCTGCCCGGACGAGGAGGGATGATGACCGAGCATGACGGACAGCGCGACGGCCGGGCGTCGGGCAGGGACCGGCATGTCATCGATGCGACAGACCTGCAGGCATTGGTCGCTGATCACGCCAGGCTTCACGGTCTGTGCGATCGTCTGGAGGCATGCGCCGATCTGTTGCCAGACACGCTTTCGCAGGACGACGCTGGCGCCCTCGGCCGGAGCTTGCAGGCAATCATCGCCGGGCATCTCGATCAGGAAAATGCCGTGATCGATGCGTTGTTCGCGCGCGATGGTGTTGACGCGCTGACGGCTGCGCTGCTCGGGCGGATCCGCGCACGGCATCTGAGCGACGCGATCGATGCGGACGACATAGTGGCGGTCCTGTCCGGTGCTTCGAGACCGGGGGCGGAAGCGTTCGGCTTCATGCTGCGCGGTTTTTTCGAAGGATGCAGGGCGGCGATGGCCTTCACCGAGCTGGTCGTGCTGCTGCTCGGTGCCCCGCGCCTCAGTCACACGGCGCGGGCGGTGTTGATCGACAGCCTTTGCGCGCGACGCGCGGGTTAGGCGGCTTCGGCCAAGTCCTGCAACGCGCCTTCATCGGAGATCGTGATCGCCCGCCCCCGGGAGTGCGATCACGCCTGCGGCCTTCAGCCGGGTCATCTGACGGCTGACCGTCTCGATCGTCAGTCCGAGCACGTCGGCGATCTGGCCGCGCGTCAGTGGCAGATCGAACGTGATCGGGCCGCCGGGCGTCGCGCGACACCCGGTCGCGGACGCGCGCAACGCCATGTCGAGCAGAAAACCTGCAATCTTCTCCTGCGCCGATTTGCGCGCCAGCGACAGGATCCGGGTCCGCGCCACCGCGAGCGCGGCGAGCGTGCGTTGCAACAGCAGTCGCTCCATCCGCGCATGATCCTCAAGCACGCGTTCGAACGCGTCGCGCGGAAAGATACAGAGTTCCGCGTCGGTCAGCGCGGTTATCGTGAAATCGGCTTGGCCGGCATAGGGCTGGCCGACGAAATCGGCGGGGTACAGCAGCCCGACGATCTGCTCGCGACCATCAGGCGTCGCCGCGACCAGCTTGAGCACGCCGGACAGGAGGTTTGCACAGATGATGCTGTCGTCGCCCGCCCAGATCAACGTCTGGCCGCGTGTAATCTTGCGGCGGCGGCCAAGCGTATTGAGCGCGGTCAGCTCAAGATCGGTCAGGCTGCTGCAAAGAGCCTGGTCGCGGACGGCGCAATCCGCGCAGATATCGTGGTGAGCCATTGACCGGGTATAGTATGACCATCGCGAATATCCGCGTGAATTATTTGCAGCGGCGTAATGCGTTCAGGCGCTGTCCCCATCATCCGCGATCGGCAGATGGAACTCATGCCAGATACCATTGAGGATGCCGAAGCCGACCGCAAGCCCGAGGCCGAGAACCCAGGTGAAATACCACATGATTAGATGTCCTTGATGATGCAGGCTCAATAGAAATCGGGGTTTGTCGCGACCTCGCGCGTCGTGACCCGGCCGAACATCACCGAGTAGGCCCAGGCGGTGTAGGCCAGCACGATCGGCAGCAGCACGACGGTGACGAGCAGCATGATGCCGAGCGTCCGCGCGCTCGACGATGCGTTCCACAGCGTCAGGCTCGAATGCGCGTCGATGCTGGAGGGCAGGATAAACGGAAACATCGACAGCCCCACGGTTGCGATGATGCCCGTGGCCGATGCCGACGACCCTGCGAACGCTGCACGTTCCCAGCCCCGCCGGATCCCGACCAGCGCGAGTGCCGCTCCGCCGAACCCGAGCACGGGGGCGATCGTCATCCAGGGGTAGCGACCATAGTTGGCGAGCCACGCGCCACGCGCGATCTCGGTCGTGGTGTGCAACGGATTGGACGGGCCCGAGGGATCGATCGCACCGACGATGCGAAAGCCGATATCCGCCTGCGCGACGAAGCCCCAGCCGACCGCGAACAAGATGAGCGAGGCCAACGCGGCGACCGTCCCGAATGTGCGGGCGCGATCATGAACCGCGCCATGTTCGATCTTGATCGCCAGCCATGCACTGCCGTGAAGCATCAGCATCGACACGGACAGCAGCCCGCACAACAGCGTGAACGGCGAGAACAGCCCGAGAAAACTGCCGTCGAACACCGTGCGCATATCGCTGTCGAGGCGGAAGGGCGCGCCCGACAGGACATTGCCGACCGCCACGCCGAACACGAGCGCCGGCACGAAACCGCCCGCGAACAGCGCCCAGTCCCACCGCGACCGCCACGCCGGATCCGGGCGCTTCGAGCGGTATTTGAAGCCGACCGGGCGCAAGATCAGGGCGGCCAGTACGAGGAACATCGCGAGATAGAAGCCTGAGAAGCTGATCGCATAGACGAACGGCCACGCCGCGAAGATCGCGCCGCCGGCGAGGATGAACCATACCTGGTTACCCTCCCACGTCGGACCGATCGAGTTGATCACCATCCGTCGCTCGGCATCGGTACGGCCGACGAACGGGAGCATCGCCGCGACGCCCAGATCGAAGCCATCGGTCAGCGCAAAGCCGATGAGCAGGACCCCCATGAGCGCCCACCAAATCAGACGCAGCGTTTCATAGTCGAACATGTCTGGTCTCCCCTCAGGCGGTGACGGCGACGTCGTGAGCGACGTGTGGCGCAGGCCGGAAATCCTCGTGATCCTCAAACGGGCCCTTTCGGATCGTCGACAGGATCAGCCGCACCTCGATGACCGCCAGCGTGCCGTAGATCGCGGTAAAGCCGATGATCGTCGTCCACAGCACCCCGCGGGTCAGCGACGACGCTGCCAGGAATGTCGGCAGCACCCCCTCGATCGCCCAGGGTTGTCGTCCGATCTCGGCAAGCATCCAGCCGAGCTCGATCGCAATCCAGGGCAGCGGGATCGCGATGACCGCGAGCTTCAGGAACCAGCGCGTCTGCATGTGCAGTCGGAGCGACGTCAGCACGAAGGCGGTGCCGAACAGCGCGATCATCAAGAAGCCGATGAACGCCATGATCCGGAAACTCCAGAACATCAGCGGCACGTTCGGGACGACGTCCCACGCGGTCGCGGCGATCAGTTGCGGGCTCGCCATCCTTGGATCGGCGATGTGGCGTTTGAGCAGCAGCGCATAGCCCAGATCACGCTTGTGCGCCTCGAACCGCGCGCGTTCGGCGATATTGGTGCGGTCGATCTTCAGATGCTCGACCGCATCATAGGCGATGACGCCCGAGGTGATCCGTTCCTGCGCCTTCAGCACCAGTTCGGACATCCCCGTCACCTCGCTATCGAGGCTTCGCGTCGCGATCAGCCCGAGCACCCACGGAATCTGCACCTCATAGCGGGTTTCGCGTGCGGCGACGTCGGGCAACCCGAACAGGGTCAGGCCCGCGGGGGCAGGGGCGGTGTGCCAGGCCGCCTCGATCGCCGCGAGCTTCATCCGCTGGTTGTCGGTCAGTGCGTACCCGCTCTCGTCGCCGAGCACGACGACCGAGAGCGACCCGGCAAGCCCGAATGCGGCGGCGACCGTCATCGAACGCCGTGCCACCGCGGTATAGCGTCCCTTGAGAAGCCAGAAGGCCGAGATGCCGAGCACGACGACCGACGCGCAGACATAGCCCGCGCTGACGGTGTGGACGAACTTGGCCTGCGCGATCGGGTTGAACAGCACGGCGCCGAAATCGCTGACTTCCATCCGCATCGTGTCGGTATTGAACTCGGCGCCGGTCGGGTTCTGCATCCAGCCGTTTGCAACGAGGATCCACAGCGCCGACAAATTGGTGCCGAGCGCGACCATGCACGTGACGATCAGGTGGCCGAGCTTCGTCAGCCGCTCCCATCCGAAGAACATCAGCCCGACGAAGGTCGCCTCGAGGAAGAACGCCATCAACCCCTCGATCGCGAGCGGCGCACCGAAGATGTCGCCGACATAATGCGAGAAATACGACCAGTTGGTGCCGAACTGGAATTCCATCGTCAGCCCGGTTGCGACGCCCAGCACGAAGTTGATCGCGAAGATCCGTCCCCAGAACCGGGTGATGACGCGCCAGATCGGTCGGTTCGTCATGACGTACACTGACTCCATGATGACCAGCATCATCGAAAGGCCGAGGGTCAGCGGGACGAACAGGAAATGGTACAAGGCTGTCAGCGCGAATTGCAGCCGCGACAGGTCGATGACCGCAAGGTCCATGATGACGCTCCCCCAAAGGCCGTCGACCGGCCCTGTCCTCGAAGGCGTTAGGCACCGTGGGCAGCGCAAACATTGACCGCGGTCAAAGACGCGCACGGCGGCGCCGTCGATTGCGGTGGCATGAGCAGCATCGCAACGGCCGACGTTTCCAGGGATCGCGCGCGCGTATCGCGTGCCTATCTGAAGGCGGCAGTCGCCGATGGCGGCGGCGTGCGGCTGTCGACGAGCCTTCTGCTGCTCGACAGTATCGCGGCGATCGGGTTCGCGGCCGGGCTGGCGGGCGGCGTCGTGACCGCGCACGACGGGGTGGCCGCAATGCTGCCCTGGGCGTTGCTCGCGGGCGGCTCGGCGATCGGACGCGGCGGGTGCGCGATGCTTGCTGCGCGGGTCGGCGCGGGCGGTGCATACCGCGCGAAGATACGGCTGCGGCGGCGGATCATCGACGCGGCGCTGCACCGCAGCCCGGGCTCCGACGCGACGACGGGCACGCTGATGAGTGCGGCGGTGGACGAGGTCGATGCGATCGACGGCTATGTCGCGCGTTTCCTGCCCGCGCGGAAGGCGGCGGCGGTCGCGCCCCTGATCGTGCTGGCCGCAACGGCTGCCGCAAGCCCGATCGCTGCGGCGATCCTCGTGGCCACGTTCTTTCCGTTCCTCGTGGCGATGATCCTCGCGGGCGGTGCCGCAGCGGATGCGTCGCGGCGCCAGTTCGTCGCGCTTGCCCGGCTGTCGGGGCTGTTCGCGGACCGGATCGGCGCGCTGCCGACGGTGCTGGCCTTTCGAGCGGAAGCACGCGAGGCGCGCGCGCTTGGCGAGGCCTCGGAGGACCTTGCACGGCGTACGATGCGCGTGCTGCGCGTCGCGTTCCTGTCGTCGGGGGCGCTCGAGTTCTTCGCGGCGGTGTCGGTTGCGCTTGTCGCCGTGTATGCCGGGTTCAACCTGCTGGGTCTGCTGCCGTTCCCGGTGCCCGAGACGCTCGATCTAGGCCGTGCATTCTTCGTGCTGGCGCTTGCCCCCGAGTTCTACGCGCCGATGCGCCGGCTGGCAGCGGCGTACCACGATCGGCAGGCGGCAGAGACCGCAGGCGAGCGGCTGGCGGCTGTGGAAACGGCCAGGGCAACGCCTGCGTCGTCGGTGTGTCTCGTGCCGGAAACGGCGCCTGCGATCCGCTTCGAGTCCGTTTCGATCCAATACGCCGGTCAGGAGCGTGCGGCGGTGTCTGGCGTCTCTTTCGACGTTTCGCCGGGGATGATCGTCGCGTTGACGGGCGCGTCGGGGAGCGGCAAGAGCAGCCTGCTGCATCTGTTGCTCGGCCTCGCACCGTTGTCGGCTGGCCACGTGTCGATCGGCGGTCAGGACCTGGACACGATCGGCAGCATCGCGCCGATGGTCGCATGGATCGGCCAGTCGTCGCTGATCCTGCCGGGAACGATCGGGGCGAATATCGCGCTTGCCCACCCCACGGCGTCCTCCGAGCGTATCGCCGAGGTCGCGCGCATCGCTGGCTTGTCGCCGATGCTGCTCGCGCGGGGCGGGTTGGGTGCGGTGATCGATGCGAGGGGCAGCAGCCTGTCAGGGGGAGAACGGCGCCGCATCGCGCTGGCGCGTGCGATCCTGAAGCCGGCTCCCGTGCTGTTGCTCGACGAGCCGACTGCGCATCTCGATGCGGTGTCCGAAGCGCGCCTGATCACCGCGATTGCGCGGACCTGCGCCGGCCGCACGACGATCATCGCGACCCACAGCGCAAAGCTCGCGGCGATCGCCGATCTCGTCATCGATCTGGGAGACCGCACGTGACCGCGATCGACATGCTTCTTGCGAACGAGCGACGACGGCAGCGGCGGGGGCTGTGGCGCGCGAGCGGGTTTGCGGCGGTCGTTGCGATAGCTTCGGTCGTTCTGCTCGGACTGTCGGGATGGTTCATCACCGCCGCGGCGATGGCGGGGGTCGCCGGGACGACTGCTGCGTACGCGTTCAACTACATGTTGCCGAGCGCGGGTATTCGACTGCTCGCGATCCTCCGGACCGCCGGGCGTTATGGCGAGCGGCTTGCGAGCCATGAGGCGGCGTTCGGCGCGCTTGCCCGCATTCGCCCCGCCTTGTTCCTCGGGCTCGCGCGCGGTCCGGTAGCACAGGCGCTCGCGCTGACGCCGGGAGAGGCCACTGCGCGCATCGTCCAGGATGTCAGCGCTGTCGAGGCGCAGTTCGTCCGGCTCTCCGCCGCTCCGGGCGCGATTGCCGCGCTGGCGAGCGGTCTGGTGTTGTGTGTGCTTGGGGGGCCGTGGTCCGTCATCGCGCTGATGGTGTGTCTGTCGGGGCTGTTGGCGATAGCGGGGGTGCTGGCCCGACGTCTCGATGCGCCGGGGCGCGAGGTACAGCGCGCGAGTGGCGCATTGAAGGACGCCTTTGCAGGCATGGTCGACGCGGCGGCGGAACTGCGCTGCTACGGTATCGAGGCGCAGGCGCTGGCGACGGTCGACGCAAGCAGCCTGCGTCTCGCGGAGGCCCAGCGCGCACAGGCCTGCGTCGTCGGCTGGTTCGAGTTCATTCAGGCGGTCGCGCTCGGCGCGGCGGGAGTTGCGGTCCTGCTGATTGCCGCACCCGCGGGCGCGGCGACCGCGGCACTGTGCGCGCTGGCGGCGGTGATGACGATCGACGGCGCGGCGCCGGTCCTGCGCGGCCTCGCACAGCAGAGCGCGGTGCGCGAGGCGAAGACGCGGCTCGACGACCTGCTGGCGGACCCGGTGGCGGAGCAGGGCTGCAGCGCGGGCGTTGCCGCGTGGTCGATCGATCTGCTCGATACGCATCTCCCGGCCGGCTCGCGGGTCGCGCTGATCGGCGCATCGGGAACCGGCAAAACGACGCTCGTGGAAAGCCTGCTCGGGCTGCGACCGGTGGCACCGGGCACGGCATATATCGACGGCAAGGACATTGTCGGTATTTCGCTTGTCGCGCGCCGTGCGACGTTCGGCTGGTCACCGCAGGATGCGGCGTTGCTCGCGGGGACGGTGCGCGAGACGCTCGCGCTCGGCAATCCGCTGGTCGGCGATGACGCGCTGTGGGTGGCGCTTGCCGATGTCGCGCTCACCGACGTTATCGAAGGCCTTCCGGACGGACTCGACAGCTGGGTCGGCGAGCACGGCGTGCGCCTGTCGGGCGGAGAGCGGCGGCGGCTTTCGCTTGCCCGCGCGTACCTCGTCCCGGCGCCTTGGCTATTGCTCGACGAGCCCAGCGAGGGGCTCGATGCGGCGACCGAGCGCCGCGTCGCTCATGGCCTTGCCGCCCGGCTGGCGCGTACCGGGCAGGGGCTGGTCATGGTCAGCCACCGCCCGGCGATGGTCGCGCTGTGCGACCGGCAGATCGCGGTCGTGCCCGAGCCCCGCGCATACGCGGCGCGGGCCGACACGGACCGCGCCGTGCCGGCCTAGGGCGTCACAGCCGCACGCCGAGCCCCACCCCGAACACCACCGGATCGAGGCTGATCGCGACACGCTGCACACCCGCCGCCGTCGTCCGCAGCCGTGCGGTCGTATCGATGTCGATATATTTGACGTCGAGGTTCAGGAAGACCTTTGGCGTGATGTCGATATCGACGCCCGCCTGCGCGGCCCAGCCGAAGCTGTCCTTCATGTGGACGCCGGTTCGCCCGACCGCCCCGACCAGAGCGTTCGACGCCGTCTCGTTCCAGAAGATCGTGTAGTTCAGACCGGCACCGACATAGGGGCGAACCGCGCCTGTCGGGTTCACGCGATATTGCGCGGTCAGCGTCGGGGGTAATACCCAGGTCGAGGCAAGCCTGCCGATCGTGCCCGTCGTGCCGGTGCGGCCGTCCGCATGATGCTTGGTCGTCGCCGCGATCAACTCGAAGCCGATATGGTTCGTCGCCATGTACGTGACGTCGACCTCTGGCATGATGCTGTTGTCGACACGGACGCGCTCGCCGGGAAATGCCGGCAGGATGCTGCCCGAGGTCTCGTTCGGGGCAACCAGGATCGTGCGAACGCGCAGCAACACGTCGCCCGCGGCGATCCCCTGCCGCGGCGCCGGATCGGTCTCCGCGAATGCCGGTGCCGCCATGGCCATCGCCATGGTCGCACCGACGGCGAGGCTCTTGATCAGTGAAGGCATGGTCCGGCTCCTGTGTTGCAATGCCGTCGGGCTAGTCGCCCACCGGTGCCGGAGCGTTGATTGCGGACAAGGATCGGGTTGACCCCAGTCAAAGACGTCGCGCCGCGGCGGCACGCGACCCTGCCGCACGGACTGGCTGATCCTCGCGAGTGCTTCGCGTCCACCGACGGGATCTCGCGTATTCGGACGACGGCCCATCGATGCGCGCAGCATGTCGATGCCGGCCGCCGCATGCGGCTCTAGTCGCCCGGACGGTAGCGACGCTCGACATGCCCCTTGAGGTCTTCGGGATGGAAATAGACCGGCCGCAGATCGCCTTGCGCGTACCGCGTAACCTGATCGTCGAAGTGCGGTGACGCCGGGTCGCCGCTTTGGCCGCCCGCCATCACCGCCATCGCCTTCACGCGGGGACCGAATTCGACGATGGCGACGAAGCTGTTGCCGCTGGTGCCGTAATAACGCTTCGTTCCCGGCCAGGCCTTGGCGCCGAACGACGCGAGGCTCCCCATTGGGCCGATGTGAAGGCTATGGGTGTCGAGCCGCGATCGTCGTCGAAATGCGGCCGGATCGCGTTGTCGAGTCGCTGAAAGCGATTGATCGCCTGCCACGGCGTGCGCCAGTCGCCGAAGTCGCGCGTGAGCCGATCCACCGCGGCGGACAGCGCGGCAAGCTTGGCGTCGGGTTGCACGCGTGTGGCGATGTAGTCGGGGACGTTGACCCTTTCGGCCTGCGCAAGACCGCCGACCTCGCGCCAGAGCTGATCGCCCCAGAACACCGCAAGGCTGGTCGCGACACTGTCATAACCCCAGCGGTGGTCCCATTTCGCAAGCAGCGCGATCGGTGCCTCGAGCGCGGCACGCCGCGGGGCGTCGGAAGGAAGCGCCTGCCATGCGGCGATCAACCCCGGCAAAAGTCGTGCAAAGGCAGGTAGATACGGATCGAATGCCGCCGCGCGCAGCGTCTCCGGCGTCCATCGGCTTTTTCCGGTCAGCAGCAGGTCGGCATGGACGCCGCGCGCGTTGCCACCGACCTGGTCCATGTAGCGGGGATAGTCTGCGGCCTTGGGACTGTCGGGCCCCGCAGCGCTCCAGGGCCAGTCATTCGTGTTGTGGACCCAGCCGGTACGCGGGTTCGCGACGCTCGGCAGGCTGGCGAGCGTGTGCAGGCCACGCCAGTCGGTCGCGGGGTCGCTGCCGTCGACGGGCCGGGTATAGTCGAACCGGTCGCTGCGGATCGGCATGAACTGCGGCATCAGGAACGCGACCTCGCCCTTCTGGTCGGCGAACAGCGTATCGTTGGACGAATTCGCCTTGCGGTCGGCGACGGCGATGTAGCTCGCAAGGTCGTGCGCCTTGGTCCGCAGATAGCTCTGCTCGAGCGCCGGGACGGGTTTCCACATCAGTGCGGTCGCGATCCAGCGCCCGTTCCGGCTTGCGACGATCGGGCCATGATGCGTGCGATAGGTCGTGAAGTGCCGCTCGCCGAGCAAGCCGTCCGCCTTGCGGAACCGCAACGTGACGACCTTGGTCGCGACCGGCCGGCGGGCCCTGCCGTACAGATAGCTGTAGCCACCTGCGCGACCGGCGATCCGCTCGGCGAACTCGTCGACATTGTCGACCGTGGACGAGGTGTGCATCCAGCCGGCGGTCGGGTTGAAGCCCTGATAGATGAAGAACTGGCCCCAGGTGCTCGCCCCATAGGCGTTGAGCCCTTCTGCACTCGTCATCTGTGCCTCGGAGCGGAAATAGAAGCTCGTATGGGGATTGATGAGCAGCAGCGCGCGACCGCCGGTGGTCAGGCGGGGGGCAATCGCGATGCCGTTCGACCCGGACGGCTCGCGCGGGACAATGCCCTGCTCCTCCGGGCTGGGCGGCGTCGGGTTGCCATAGAAGGTTTTCAGTTCGCTCAGCGATATCCGCTCGATATCGCCCCCGATGCTGCCTTCGGTGAAGCCGAGCGCCATCCAGGGTTCGAAACGACCGATTACCCTAGGTTTGGTCTGCGGATGCGTTGCCAGATAATAGTTCAGACCGTCCGCCCAGGAGTCCATCAACGTCCGCAACCACGCCGGACTGGTCGCATATTGCTGTTTCAGCTCAACGGGGTCGGCGAACAGCCGCTGACGCAGATCGGCCCATATCGCATCCTCGCCGTCAGCCTCCGCGGTGCGGCCAAGCGCGGTGAGATAATTTGCCTCGATCCTCGCAAAATCATCCTCGGCCTGCGCGTAGACGAGACCGAACACCGCATCGCCGTCGGTTCGGCCAAGGATATGCGGAATACCCCAGTCGTCCCGCGTGATCGTGACGCGGTCGGCCTGCGCCTTCCATCGCGACAGATCCGTCGTCGGGGGCTGGAAGCCGCTGTCAGCAGCGCCAACAGGATCACCGGATTGCGCGCGTGACGAAGGAGCATATGCATTGGCGCACGGTAGGGACGAACACCGCGAAAGACCATGGATCGGCGTGCGCGATCGGTCGCCCCGCCGTGCGCTTGCCTCAAGTCAGAACGAGAAGCTCATGCCGCCGGCCAGGCTGTGATTGCGCACGTCGAAACCGACGAGAATATCGCCGGTCGAGCCCGACACGCCACGTGCGGTGCCGCCGATGCGACCAGCCACGGCACGCGCGTCGTTGACACCGGTATACCGGTACTCGCCGAACACGGCGATCGAGCGGGACAGCGGTATCTTGGCCTCGCCGCCGGCGCGTACGCCCCAATGCCCGCTGATGTCGCTGTCGGTGACGAGATAGGCAGGGCCGGCAAAGACATAGGGCTGCACGCCGGAACGCGGTACGCGGACCATCGCGAGCGCCGCGAAGGTGGCCGTGGTGGGTACGCCGACGCGGGGTATGTCGACCGCCACCGACCGGCCCGGGTCGACGATGACTTCCCTGCCGAAGACCTGCTCGTCGAAGCGCAGATTCGCGGTCGCGCGGACGGTCTGTCGCTTCACGTCGGGGTTCAGCGTGGCGGCATCGACCGCGACGCCGAACCAGTCGAACCAGTGCCCCGCCCGGACGCCGAAGATCGTCGAATGCGTGGGTTTCAGGCTTTCGACGTCGATCCGTAGTTGTGCGGGAATGATGACATCGTCGATCCTGGCTTCGTTCGCGGTGATCGAGGCCGCGGTCCGTTCGGGGAAGGATCGACCTGCAAACACATCCACGAAGGTCTGCGCGTGCGCAGGGATCGGCGTGCTCGCTGCTATCAGCGCGAACAGAACGGTCCGTTTACTCATGTCGTTGATCGTACCCCCCTTGTTTCGACGAAAAACTCCGTTGGTGTTCGTCCGTTCCGGGGCGATCGGGAAAGTCTCCGGCAGTACCGCGACAAAAGTCGTAATGGTCAATCAGATAGAGACGACCGATAGCGACGCGTCGGACTGCAAGGCGCATTCATGAAAGCGGAGTGGGATATGCCAATCGAGCCTAAAGCGATGGGCACGCGATATCGCCCGGCGGTACCGCACGGCGTCGTAGTGATGGGCGTCAGTGGCAGCGGGAAGTCGACGCTCGCGGCCTTGCTTGCGCAGCGTATCGGCTGTCCGCTGCTCGAGGGGGACGACTATCATGCGGCCGCGAGCATCGCGAAGATGCGGGCCGGACAACCGCTTCACGATGCGGATCGCTGGCCATGGCTCGACCGGCTGGGCGAGGCAATCGGCGTGGCAGCAGCCGGCGAAGCGGGCAGTAGGGCAGGCGGCGGCGGGACAGCAGGCACCGGGGCAGGGGCCGGCATCGCGGTGTCTGCGTGCTCGGCACTCAAGCGCAGCTATCGCGACCGGCTGTCGGCCGCGTCGCACGTGCCGCTGCGCTTCATCCTGCTTCAAACGCGACAAGAGGAACTGACACGACGCCTCGTCGCCAGGGCGGGCCATTACATGCCCGCCAGCCTCCTGGAAAGCCAGCTGGCGATACTCGAACCGCCGGGGGCTGATGAATGCGCGTTGACACTCGAGGCCACGACGGCACCCGACGCGCTGTGCAACCTGGCGCTCGCATGGCTTCGGACGAAGAGCCCCGCTGAAGGGGGACATGCGCGATGAAGCGGAAGCAGGAATAGAGAGATGCTTGCGGTGCCAGCGCCTGTGCCGACGGGACTTGTCGTAGTTCCAGCGCATCCGCCAGTTCATCAGCCAACATGACAGGACTTCGCCAATTCGTATAAATGAGTTGGTTAATTATCTCCGGCAACCAGTCTGAAAGACATGGGGTCGACAGCGGGTAAATAACCTCAAAACGGTTACGGTTAGCTTAGGTGTCGGTGGGCCGAATTGTATAGTATTTGCTGCTGATGGATAATCGCGACAGAGCAAGACCGGAAAGGCAGGCCAGACTCCCGGGGCTCGTGATCGCTCGCTGGGGGATTTGCGGCGGGGCGGTCAGTGCATTGCTGACGCTGCTGGGCTGGATCCTCGATAAACCCGATCTGACGAGCTTTGGGATGATCGAGCCGTCACTGCCGTTCAGCAGCGTCGCATACCTGTTCATGGCGGCAGGCTTCGGGTTGTACGTGACAGCACAGTCGCACCGCTTGGCCCGGCTGCTGCTCATCGTTCCGATCGCGATCGGCGCCGCACGGCTGGTGACGCTGCCGTCGCTGGGACTGGGCATCGATGGATGGCTGTTCGTCGCGGAGGTGAACCGTTCGCTCGCAGGTCGCGCGACGCCGCCCGGAATCATCCATGCGCTGGTGCTGATCGGCCTTCCGCTGGCGATCATGCTGACACCGGTCGCCACGCGTCGTGCGGGCTATGTCACGCTCGGCATCGCCGGATCGGCGCTGGCATTCGCAAGCCTGTCGCTGTTGTTCGTACCGTTGGCCGAGGCGCTCGATGCGGCCGGGTGGCGCCTGTTCTCGACCTCGCTGCCCGCCGCCATCGAGACGCTGCTGCTCGCGCTGGGGGTGCTGGCGTGGCGTAGCGATATCGACGTCGCGGCAGGGCTGTCATCGCCCGAATGGCGCGTCATGCGGCTCGTCGTCCCGCTCCTGATGGTCGAGCCCGTGCTGGCATCGCTCGCCGAATTCGGGGCGGTCGAGGCGGGGTGGGTCACGCCGTTATGGGGCGAGATGTCGACGATCGCGTTGAACTTCGCGGCGATCGCGATCCTGCTGGCATGGTCGATGCGGAGCGCGGCGAAGCGGCGTGCGGCATTGGTCGAACTGAGCCAGGCGCTCGACGCGGCGCCGATGGCGCTGATCGATGCAGACGGGCAGATCGTGCACTGGTCGCGCGGTTGCGAAGACCTGTACGGCTGGTCGGAACGCGAGGCGCTCGGGCGGGCAAAGCACGAGCTGCTCGATCTGCGTGCGCCTGGCGGCGCGGCTGCACCACGGGCGCGGCACGCCGATGTCGAACGCGAGCTGGTCGAGCGATGCCGCGACGACCGGCTCGTCCACGTCATCGAGCATGCGCGTCCCGTCGCCAACTCGGCGCGCGGCGCGGTTCTGGTGCTGTCGATGACCGATATCGGCGCGCGGCTGAAGGCGGAGGCGGCGTTGCGCGCCAGCGAGGATCGGCTCGCGCTGACCGCGACCGCGCACGAGATCGGGCTGTTCGAATGGGACGTTGCGTCGGGCCGGCTGACCTGGGCCGCGGGATCGGAACAGAGGCTGGGGATCATTCCCGGCACGATCCAGGATTTCGAAAGCTGGGCCGCGCTGGTCGATCCCGAGGATCTCGCCGATATCCAGCGGACGATCTCGGCCGCGGTCGCGACACGGGCGGACCGCATCAGCTACACCTACCGTCTGTCGCAGGCGAACGGGGTCCGGCGCGCGCTCGAGGGATCGGCGCGGTGCTTCTACGATCGCGCGGGCAATCTCGTGAAGACCGTCGGCCTGACGCTCGACATTACCCGGCACGAGGAACGCGAGGCGGCGCTGCTGTCGCAGGAGGCACAGCTCCGGTCGATCCTGGAAACCGTGCCCGATGCGATGGTGGTGATTGACGAACGGGGGCAGATCCGCTCGTTCAGCGCGGCGGCCGAACAGATGTTCGGCTATTGCGCCGCGGACGCGATCGGCAGCAACGTCGCCACGCTGATCCCCGATGACGATGCGAAACGGCACGACCGGTATCTCAGGCGGTATCTGCGGGCGGGCGCGCGGAGCGTCATCGGTGATCGCCGCCTGCTGACGGCAAAGCGCGTCGACGGCAGCATTTTCCCCATCGAACTGCATGTCGGCGAAGCGCGGGTGGCAGGCGAACGCGTCTTCACGGGGTTCGTCCGCGACATATCGGACCGGATCGCCGCAGAGGAGCGGCTGGGCCAGGTGCATCAGGAGCTGATGCATGTGGTTCGCCTCAACGCGGTCGGCGAGATGGCGGCGGCGCTCGCGCACGAACTCAATCAGCCCTTGTCCGCCATCGCCAATTTCGTCGCGACGGGCGAGCTGCTTCTCGATGTACCCGATGGTCAGCTCGACCAGTCCCGGCTGCGCGAGATGCTGCATCTGGCGAATGCGCAGGCGCTGCGCGCGGGCGACATCATCCACCGCCTGCGGGAATTCGTCGCCAAGCGCGAGATCCGACATGCGGATCGAGCCGGTCGAGACGACGCTGCGCGAGGCGGCCGCGCTGCTGGCGGCGGGAAGCCAGCGCCCGGATATCCGCGTGACCTTCGCGCTGTCGCGGTCCGCCGACGTCATGCTGGCGGATCGGATCCAGATCCAGCAGGTCATGGTCAATCTCATCCGCAACGCATTCGAGGTGCTGGCCGGCATGCCGCCCGATCGGCGCGAGGTGACGATCGGTTCGCGTCGCCTGTCGCCGAGCGAGGTCGAGATCAGCGTTCGGGACCAGGGCCCGGGGTTGTCGGACGCCGTGCTTTCGCGCCTCTTCACCCCGTTCACGTCGTCGAAGGGCGAGGGGGGATGGGGATCGGCCTCTCGATATGCCGTCGCATCGTCGAAGCGCATGGCGGCATGCTCACCGCATCGAACATGCCCGACGGCGGCGCATGTTTCCGGTTCACCCTGCCCTGTGTCCGGCCGCGATGACCATGTCGTGCCGAACCCACCCTACGCCGCTTGAAAGGACACGCAGATGCGCACCATCTACATAGTCGACGACGATGATGCGGTCAGAGCCTCGGTCCAAGGGTTGCTGTCGCTAAGATCGAACCTGATCATCCGCGCGTTTCGATCGGGCGATCTCTTCCTCGCCGCGCTCGACGATTGCGATCCGGGGGTCGTTCTGCTCGATCATCACATGCCCGGGACGACGGGGCTCGAGGTCCTTCGAAGGATCGCACCGCTCTCGCCGCGGTTTGCGCCGATCATGCTGACGGGGCAGGGCGACGTGCAGCTGGCGGTCCATGCGATGAAGTCGGGCGCGTTCGAATTTCTCGAAAAACCCTGCGATCCGCATGTGCTCTTGCGCATCGTCGACCAGTCGTTCGACCGGTTCGAGACCGAAAGCGTCGCCGCGGAGCGCGCCAGGACTGCGCGTGCGCGTATTGCCCGCCTGTCAGCGCGAGAAACCGATGTCCTGAGAGGCTTGATCGAGGGCCACCCGAACAAGGTGATCGCGCATGAACTGAGCCTCAGTCCGCGTACCGTGGAGATCTATCGCGCCAATCTGATGGACAAGCTCGATGTTCGCAGCCTGTCCGAAGCACTGCGGATCGCCTTTGCCGCGGGACTGGTCACGGCCGACTAGTGTCGCGGACAGTGCGATGTGACGTCTGCGCGTGTGCAAAGGGGGTGTTGCGTGCGGATCGAGGCCCTTAAGAGGGGGCGTCTCAATCCGGGAGTATCTGTTGGAAGCCGTCTCGATCGTCCTGTTTCTCCTGCTTGCGGTCGTCGTGAGCGGCTCCATCTCAAGAATGCTGCCCGTGCCGATCCCGACACCATTGGTGCAGATCATGCTGGGTGCGGTGATCGGCCTCTCGACGTCTTATCGCGTCACGCTCGATCCCGAGCTGTTCCTTCTGCTGTTCCTGCCGCCGCTGCTGTTTCTCGATGGATGGCGGATCCCCAAGGACGAATTGCTGAAGGATCTGTCGACGGTCGTCGAGCTTGCGCTCGGGCTGGTGCTGATCACGGTAATCGGGATGGGGTTGTTCATCCACTGGATGATCCCGGCGATGCCGCTCGCGGTCGCGTTCGCGCTTGCCGCGGTCGTGTCGCCGACCGACCCGATCGCGGTCTCCGCGATCGCAGCACGCGTGCCCATCCCGAAGCGGATGATGCATATCCTCGAAGGCGAATCGTTGCTCAACGACGCATCGGGTCTCGTCTGCCTCCGCTTCGCGATCGCGGCCGCGCTGACCGGAACATTCTCGGCGTCGAATGCCGCCTTCAGCTTCCTGTGGGTCGCCGGCGCGGGGCTGGTCGTGGGCGTCGTCGTTACGCTGGCGGTCACACGCGCCAAGGCCTGGGTCTCGCGGCGGTTCGGCGAGGAATCGGGTTCGCAGATCCTCGTGAGCCTGCTGATCCCGTTCGGCTCGTATCTGTTCGCCGAGCATATCCATGCATCGGGCATCCTTGCCGCCGTCGCGGCCGGCGTCACGATGACGTTTGCCGAGATCTCGCGGCAGGCGCTGCCGACGACGCGGATGCGTCGCAATTCGGTCTGGGACACGATCCAGTTCGCGCTGAACGGCATCATCTTCGTGCTGCTCGGCGAGCAGCTTCCCGCGATCTTCGCGGTGGCGCGGCAGACGGTGCAGCTGACCGGGCATGCGGGCACGTGGTGGCTGGGCGCATACGTGCTGGCGATCGTCGCGGGGCTGATCATGCTGCGGTTCGCCTGGGTCTGGGTATCGCTGCGCCTGACGCTGTTGCGGCGGCGGAACCGCGTCGGGGCAACGCAGCAGAGCCCCGACTGGCGGCTGGTCGCCGCGATGTCGCTCGCCGGCGTGCGCGGCGCGATCACGCTGGCAGGCGTCCTGACGATCCCGCTGGTGCTCAACGATGGGACGCCGTTCCCCGCGCGCGACCTCGCGATATTCCTTGCGGCAGGCGTCATCATCGTGTCGCTGATCGTCGCGAGCTTGGCGCTTCCCGTGCTGTTGAACGGCCTGACGATGCCGTCGGAGCCCTCGCTTCAGGCGGAGGAGGATGCCGCGCGGGTGGCGGCGGCGCAGGCGGCGATCCGGGCGGTCGAACGATCGCAGCATGACCTGGCCGAGCGGATGGGCGATGCCGACTTCTACGCGACCGCGGGCGGCCGCGTCATGGACGTCTATCGCGACCGGATCGACAGCCGGGGCGGATCCGCCAAGATGGCGGCGGAGGCGCGGCTTCAGGATCGTCTCGAGCGCGACTTCAAGCTCGTCGCGCTTCAAGCGGAGCGTGCGCTCGTGATCGAACTCGCCCGCGAGCGGCAGATCGGGAGCGTCACGGTCCAGAAACTCGTCCGCGAACTGGACCTGCTCGAGGCACGCTATCGCGGGTAGCGGCGCCTATACCAGACCGTGGCGGGGTTGCGCGTGACGGCGCAGGGGCGCACACGTCACCATCAAAATTGGGAGCTTGATATGGCGGTAAAGATCGTTGCGTTCGTTTCTGCGCGGCCCGGGTGCGAGGATGCGTTCATCGAGGCGGCACGCGTCTGTGTCGCGGCCTCGCGGCAGGAACCCGGCGTGCTCTATTACGAACTCTGGCGCGAGTCCGACGGCGACCGCCGGTTCGTCTTCAACGAGCGCTATGTCGACGATGCGGCGGTCGATGCGCATATGCAGTCGGACCATTTCAAGGCGTTCGGCGCCGCCGCGCGCGACCTGGCGGCGGCACGGCCGACGATCATCAAGGCCGAGGCGATCGACGTCGCGGAATGACGTCGGAGCCTAGCTGAGCTGGAGCGCGGACGGCGCCCGCTCTGCTCAGCGTGGGGCGGTCCAGTCGCCCGACTTGCCGCCGCGCTTTTCGAGCAGGCGAACCCCGTCGATCACCATGGCCTTGTCGATCGCCTTTGCCATGTCATAGACGGTCAGCAGCGCAACGCTCACGGCGGTCAGCGCTTCCATCTCGACGCCCGTCTTGCCATCGGTCGCGACGGTCGCGGTCGCGGTGACGCCGCTTGCGTCGACATCGAGGTCAAGCGTGATCTTGGTGAGCGGGAGCGGGTGGCACAGCGGGACGAGATCGCTCGTCCGCTTTGCCGCCATGATCCCGGCGACGCGGGCGACCGCGATCACGTCACCCTTCTTTGCGGACCCATCGGCGATTGCCAGCGCCGCCTCCGCGGACATGGTGATACGGCCGGTCGCCACGGCCTCGCGCGCGGTCGGCGTCTTGCCGCCGACATCGACCATGCGGGCGGCGCCGGCGCCGTCGATATGCGTGAGGCCGCTCATCCGATCAGCACGCGCGTTGCCGCCTCGACATCGTCCTGCCGCATCAGCGCTTCGCCGATCAGGAAGCAGCGTATGCCCTTCTCCGCCATCGCATCGAGGTCGGCGCGCGTCGTCAGACCGCTTTCCGCCACGAACGTGCAGTCGCGGGGCGCGCGGTCGACGAGGTCGTATGTCCGCTGAAAGTCGACGGTAAAGTCGCGCAGGTCGCGATTGTTTACCCCGATCAGCCGGGATTTGAGCTTCAGCGCGCGCTCGAGTTCATGCGCGTCGTGAATCTCGACGAGCACGTCCATGCCGCATTCGAGTGCCGAGGCCTCGATCTCCGCCATCTGCATGTCGTCGAGCGCCGCGACGATGATCAGGATCGCGTCGGCGCCGATCGCGCGCGCCTCGGTCGCCTGCCAGGGATCGACCATGAAGTCCTTGCGCAGGACGGGAATCGAGACCGCGTCGCGCGCCGCGGTGAGATAGGCATCGGCCCCCTGGAACCACGTCTCGTCGGTCAGGACGGACAGGCAGGCGGCACCCCCGGCCTCATAGGCACGGGCATGCGCGGGGGGATCGAAATCGGCGCGGATCAGTCCCTTCGACGGGCTCGCCTTTTTGACTTCGGCGACGAGCGCATAGCCCGTCTTCGCGTCGAGCGCGGCGCGGAAGCCGCGCGGTTTGGACATCCGTGCGATGCCCGCGTCGATGTCGGACAGCGAGGTCGTGGCCTTGCGCGCGGCGACCTCCGCACGTTTTGTCTCAAGAATACGATCGAGCATGGTCATGTCAGTAGGCAATCCAGCGGGCCAGCAGCGCATCCGCGCTGCCGTCGTCGAGCGCGGTGGCGGCCGAGACCGCCCCGTCGACGAGGGTGGGGGAGTGGCCGGCAACGACGAGCGCCGCGGCGGCATTGAGCAGGACGGCTTCGCGATAGGCGCTGCGCTCGCCCTTGAGCAGACGGCGGAGCGCGTCCGCATTATGCGCCGGGTCACCGCCGCGGATCGCGTCGATCGAATGGCGGACGAGCCCTGCATCCTCGGGCGTGACGCGGCGTGGCAGCTTCGCGGCACCGACGCTTGCGATGACGCTGTGTCCGGCGCCCGACAGCTCGTCGAGTCCCTCCTCGCCCGATACGACGAACGCCGCTTCGGTGCCGAGCTGTTCGAGTGCCTCGGCATAGAGCGCGGCATAGTCCGGGCGGGCGATGCCGATCAGCTGGCGCGTGACCCGGGCGGGGTTGGCGAGCGGGCCCATCAGGTTGAAGATCGTCCGCGTCGCGATCCGGCGGCGGATCGGCGTGATGCGCTTCATCGCCGGGTGGTGGTTGGCGGCGAAAAGGAACGCGATGCCGATGTCGCGCAGACTGGCCTCGGCCGTCGCCCCGGCGCGGTCCATGTCGAGTCCGAGCATCTCGAGCGTGTCCGCCGCGCCCGCCTTGCTCGAGGCGGCGCGGTTGCCGTGCTTGGCGACGGGGATGCCGCACGCGGCGACGACGAGCGCGACTGCGGTCGACACGTTGAGCGTGTGATGGCCGTCGCCGCCGGTGCCGCAGACGTCGATCGCACCTGCGGGCGCGTCGATCGGGATCATCCGGTCGCGCAGCGCGCGCGCCGCCTCGGCGATTTCGATGCTGGTCTCGCCGCGCCGCGACAGGTCGGTCAGGAACGTCGCGATCGCGTCTTCGCTGGCGCGTGCATCGAGGATGTCGGCGAACGCCGCGCGCGCGGATTCGCGCGATAGCGGCGTCGAGGGATTGGGGAGGAGTACCGTCACGCTCATGACGGCACCCGCAGCCGCGCCGGCAGTTCGTGCGGAATTCCCGCCATCGTCAGGAAGTTGGCAAGCATGGCGTGGCCGTGTTCGGTGGCGATGCTTTCGGGATGGAACTGCACGCCGTGGATCGGCAGCGTCGCGTGACGAAAGCCCATGACGGTGCCGTCCTGCGCGGTGGCGTTGACGACGAGCGTGTCGGGGACCGCGTTGACGATCAGCGAGTGATAGCGCGTCGCGATGAACGGCGACGGAAGCCCGTGATACAACCCGGTATCGTCGTGCAGCACGGGCGAGGTCTTGCCGTGCATCAGCCCGCCGCGCTCGACCTTGCCGCCGAAATGCTGGCCGATCGCCTGGTGCCCCAGGCACACGCCGAGCAGCGGTTTACCCGCGTCGGCGCAGGCCGCGACGAGGTCGAGGCTGACGCCCGCCTCGGTCGGCGTGCAGGGGCCGGGCGAGATGAGAAAGGCGTCCGCGCCCGACGACAGAGCCTGTCCGGCGGAGATCGCATCGTTGCGGACGACCTCCACCTCGGCGCCCAACTCCATCAGATAATGGACAAGGTTCCAGGTGAAGCTGTCGTAATTGTCGACGACCAGGATCATCGCCCCGCCATAGACGATGACGGGCGTCGTGCAATGGTGTTGCGGGCAGGGATTCGGAGGGGGATGTCCAGGGGGAAGACAGCAGTGCAAAGATGCGCATGATAGGGCGCATGACAGGGAGCCATGATGCGTTCGACGTATGCGATGGGGAAGTCGAGGGTGGTTTGGGCGGTGCGATGCACGCCTATGCAGGCCTATGCAGGGCGCATTGCATTCAGCATGGAGAAACGTGGCGCGGTAGACGTTCCGTATATAACAGGAGCCCTAATACATGTTTCGTTTGACGCTTATCGCCGCCTTGCTCGCCACGCCCGCGCTGGCCTCGGCCCAGACCGCGCCCGTCGCGCAGGATCAGGGATCAGAGACCGGCCAGCCGCCACAGCGGATCCGCAGCGTCACGCTGGGCGCGGGGCAGAAATGTCCGGCGTCGAGCACGGGCGAGATCGTCGTGTGCTCGACGCTCGACCAGCCCTATCGCATTCCGAAGGAACTGCGTGACGATGGCCCGATCGCCGCACAGAACCAGAGCTGGGTAAACCGCGCCGCGACGGCGGACGAAGTCGGACGCGTCGCGGGTGGCCTGCCCGATACCTGTTCGCCGGTCGGGACGGGCGGGCAGTCGGGCTGTTCGCAGATGCGCGCGCGTGCGTTTGCCGCCGAGCGTCGCGCGGCCGCCACAGGGCAGGCGGACGGCCGCTAAGCCAAAGCCGGGGCAATCGGGGAGCCGCTCTCGTCCAGGACGAGAGCGGCTTTTATTGCCCGAAGGTCGGCGCGGCGGCGCGCGTGATCGCTTCGCGCGCGGCAGCCAGGATCGCGCCGGCCTTGGCCTCGCACTCGCGCTGTTCGGACGCGGGATCGCTGTCGGCGACGATCCCCGCGCCGGCCTGCGCATGGATCATGCCGTCCTTCACGACCGCGGTGCGCAGGACGATGCACGAGTCCATCGATCCGTCGGGCGAGAAATAGCCGACCCCGCCGGCATAAGCACCGCGCCGCTCGGGTTCGAGCTCGGCGATGATCTGGCACGCGCGGACCTTGGGCGCGCCGCTGACCGTGCCCGCGGGGAAACCCGCGAACAGCGCGTCGAGCGCATCCTTGTCGGGGGACAGCCGGCCGACGACGTTCGAAACGATATGCATGACGTGGCTGTAGAATTCGACGCCGTAGCTGTCGGTCACGCGGACCGAGCCCGGCGTCGCCGCACGGCCGACATCGTTGCGCCCGAGATCGAGCAGCATAAGATGCTCGGCGCGCTCCTTGGGATCGGCGAGCAGGCTGACGCGGTTCGCCTCGTCCTCCGCGGCGCTGCGTCCACGGGGTCGCGTGCCCGCGATCGGCCGGATCGTCACCTCGTCATCGCGAACGCGCACGAGGATCTCGGGGGACGAGCCGATCAGCGAAAAGCCGGGCAGATCGAGATGGTAGAGAAACGGCGACGGATTGATCCGTCGCAGCGACCGGTAGAGCTCGAACGGCGGTAGCGAGAACGGCGCGCTGAAGCGCTGCGCGAGCACGACCTGGAAGATGTCGCCCGCGAGGATGTAGCGCTTCGCACTGGCCACCATCTCGCCGTACCGTTCGGGCGCGATCGCGGGTGTGTAGCGCGCCTCGGGGCAGTCGGCGCGGACCGGCGCGGGAAGCGGCGTCGTCGCAAGCCGCGCGGCGACGGCATCGAGACGCTCCTCCGCGTTCGCGACGATCGTCGCCGGATCGAGCGACGCGTCGGGCCAGGCGGGCGCGACGAGGTACAGCGCATCGGCGAGACGGTCGAACACGAGCACGACCGTCGGCCGCACGAAGATCATGTCGGGCAGCCCGAGCGGATCGCGGTCGGGTTGCGGCAGCGTCTCGACCAGCCCGACCGTCTCATAGCCGAAATAGCCGACAAGGCTGGCAAGCGCGCGCGGCAGTTCGTCGGGAACATCCGAGCGGCATTCGGCGACGAGCGCACGGAGCGCGGCGAGCGTCGGTTCCGCGCACGGCTCGAACGCGTCGCGGTCGGTGGCCCAGCGACGGTTGATCTCCGCCTTCTGCCCGACCGCGCGGAACAGCAGGTCGGGGGCGAGCCCGATCAGGCTGTGCCGGCCACGCGTGGCGCCGCCCTCGACCGATTCGAGCAGGAAGTCGCCGCGGCCGGGCTCGATGAGCTTCAGCGCGGCGGCGACGGGCGTCTCGGTGTCCGCGACCTGACGCCGCCAGACGAGCGCCGGCCGTCCCGCGGCCAGCGCGGCGCGTGCCGACTCAGTTATTGGAGCCATCCGGCGACAGGAGTTGCGTGCGGACGCGGGCGACCGCGGCGGGGTCGGTCTTGACGCCGACCTGCGCACGGACCGCCTTGACGAACTGCTCGACATATTCGCCGCCGACGCTGCGCGCGATCGAACCGCGTGCCGCGCGGATCGCGCCCTGATTGCCCGTCGCGTTGCCCGGATCGATCTTGTCGAGCTTGACGACGAACCAGCCATCGGGGCCCGCGAGCGTCTTGGCGGTGCCCTGCGCCATGCTGAACATCAGCGAGAGCACGGGCGGCGTGCCCTGCGGGTTCTGCATGATCTGCGCGCGTGCCGCCGTAAGCGGGCGGACGGGCGGGACCGCGAAGCCGGTCTGGCCCAGCGCCTGCTGGACGGACATGCCCTTGTTGATCCTCGCGAGCGCCGCATTCGCATATTTGCGGGCGGCCTGGCCGGCGCGGTCGGCGGTCAGATCGCGCAGCACGGCGGGACGGACCTGCGCGAGCGGGCGCGGCGCGGCGCGGACGACGCGGCCAAGCCCGACCAGCGCGAAGCTGCCGTCCGATCCGGTCTGGACCATCTGCGGGGCGTCGCCCTCGCTCGCCTGGAACGCGGCGTTGAGGATCGGCGCGAGCGCGGGATCGGCCTGCGTGCCCGGCGCGTCGGGGTTGGTGCCGTCGGCGATCAGGCCGGGCGTGGTCGTCGCGGCCAGCTTGCGGTCGGCGACGATCTCGTCGAACGTCGCGTTGTTCGACAGGCCGTCGTCGATCGCGTCGTGGATCTTGCTGAGCGCTTCCTGCGCCTTCTGTGCGCCGAGCGCGGTCGCGATCTCGGCACGCGCCTGGGCGAGCGTCTTGGCGGGGACGTTCTCGATCGTGTCGACGCGCGCGACGGTCCAGCCGAGCGGCGTGCGGACCGGGCCGACCACCGCACCGCTCGCCGCGGCGAACACCTGATCCGCGACCTGCGCGCTGGTCGTGCCGGCATAGGCCGCCTTTTCGACGCCCGTCTGCGTCGAGGCCTCGAGCCCGGCAGCCTGTGCCGCCTGCGCGATCGTGCGGCCGCCCTTGACCGCGTTGGCGAGCGTAGTCGCGCCCGCCTGATCGGCGACGACGACCTGCGTGATCGTGCGCTTTTCGGTCGGGGCGTAGCGCGCGCGATCCTGCTGATACTGGCGCGCGATCTCGGCGTCGGTCGGCGTGGCCTGCGCCTTGACCCGGTTCGCATCGACCAGCGCGTAGCGGACGACGCGGCGCTCGGGCACGGTGTAGCGGGCGACGTTGCGGCGATAGAAGGTGTTCAGCTCGGCATCGGTCGGTGCGGGGCCCGCAGGGACCGCGGCGGTCGGGATGAAGCCGACGACGCCGCTGCGCTTTTCGAGCAGCAACGAGGCGTAGGGAAGTGCCAGCTGGCTCGCGACCTGCGAGGCGCCGCGCGTCGGCAGGATCAGCTGTTGCGCATAGGTATCGCGGACGATGTCGCTGCGAATCTGTGCGTCGGTCAGCTTCCGCTCGACGAGCACGCGCTGATACAGCATCGGGTCGAACTTGCCCGTCGGCCCCTGCAGCGCGGGGATGCTGGCGATCTGTCCATCGACCGCGCGCTTGCTGACGACCATGCCCTGCGCACGGCCGAACTGTTCGAGCGCGAGGCTGGCGACGATCCGGTCGAGCGTGCCGTCGAAGCCGCCCTGCTGGACGTAGCTGGCCATGTCGAGCGTCGGCTGTTGCTGGCGGAAGCCCTCCATCTCGGTCTGGACGCGCGTGCGCAGCTCGTTCGCGGTCACATCCGCCTTGCCGACCGTGGCGACGTGATCGCCCGTCAGGCCACCCGGTCCGGTGCTGCCCAGTCCGGTCATGTCACCCGCCGCAAAGGCCAGCGCGATGATCCCGAGGACCCCGAAGGTGATGATCACACCGAACCTCGACTGGGTGAGGCGGCGGAAGAAACTGAGCATGAATGGCCGATCGACAGGGACTGAATCGGTCCCGCTTTACGGTCTGCCTCTTCGCGCTTCAAGCTTGTGCGGCGCGCCCCTCGCGCTATCCGGGAACAAACGAGTGTCTGGAGAGCATGATGCGGCGCAAGCTGGTAGCGGGAAACTGGAAGATGAACGGGTCGAGAGCGGCGCTGGCCGAGCTCGATGCGATTGCGGCGGCGGCGGCGGCCGCACCCGAGGTGGATGTCGAGATCGCGGTGCCCTTCACGCTGATCGCCGCGGCGGCGGAGCGCGTCCCGGCGCTCTCGATCGGTGCGGAGGACGTGCACGAGGCCGAGTCGGGCGCGCATACCGGCTGCGTATCGGCGGCGATGGTGCTCGAGGCGGGCGCGCGGTTCACGATCGTCGGCCATTCGGAACGCCGCGCCGACCAGCACGAGACGAGCCACGATGCCTGGGCAAAGGCGGCGTCGGCGCATCGTCAGGGGCTGCGCGTGATCCTGTGCTGCGGCGAGACCGAGGCCGAGCGCAATGCGGATCGCGCCGAACGCGTCGTCCAGGCGCAGATCGAGAAGTCGGTGCCCGACAATGCCGATGGCAGCTGGTTCACGCTCGCCTATGAACCGCGCTGGGCGATCGGGACCGGGCGGACGCCGACGCTCGACGAGATCGCCGCGATCCATGCGATCGCGCGCGCCAAGCTGCGCATGCTGATCGGCGATGCGGCGGCGGGCGTCCGCATCCTGTATGGCGGGTCGGTGACCGGCGCGAATGCCGAGGCGATCCTGTCGACCGCGAACGTCGATGGTGCGCTGGTCGGCGGCGCGAGCCTGACCGCGGACAAGTTCGTGCCGATCGTCGAGGCCGCTGCCCGCTGCTGATTACTTGCATCAACTCACGGTAAATGCAGGATAGTCCATGAACTGACCCGAGGTCGGCGCGACGAGTCGTGCCGGCCGGTCATGGGGCGGCGGCGCGATGATTCGGGGGGAGGTTCTGTGGCAGGATCGAATTCGGCGTGGATCGCCGTCGCTGTGGGCGCGGCGATCGCCGCGACACCGGCGTACGCGGAAACGCCGCGCGAGCTGCTGACGCAGGCGGGGTTCGTCGATCGCGACCGCAGCGTGGCGCTGGCGCGGATCGACCGCGCCGCGGCGGTGGCGGGGCAGGCGCTGCGCGCGTCACCGCAGGATCAGGATGCGGCGATCGTCCAGGCGCTGGCCAATGGCTACCGCGCCAAGCTGCTCGGCAATCGCGGGCAGGCGATCGGTGCGCGCAAGCAATATGAGGCGCTCGTGCTGCGGTACCCGCGCAATGCGGAGGCGCAGGCGGCGCTGGGGGCGTGGCATGTCGGCGTGATCGCCAAGCTCGGGCGGTTCGTCGGACGCGCGGCGGCGGGCGCGCAGAAGGCGGTCGGCTATGCGGCGCTCGACCGGTCGGTCGCGCTCGGGGGCAATCGCGCGATGTTCGCGGGGCTTGCCGGATTGCTGCGGCTCGAGCTCGACCCCGAGGACCGGCGGGGGCGCGAACTCGTCGAGATGGCGAGCCGCGCGCCCGCCCCGACCGCGGTCGACATGATCGTGCGTCGGGCGGCGGTCGCGGTCATGGTGCCGCTGAAGGCGGGCGATACGCAGCAGGTCCAGGCGCTCGCGGACCGGCTGCTGCCGTTCGGGCAGATCACCGATCAGCGCGGGTAGCGGCGCGCGAGCATCGCGAAGGCGGCCCTGAGCGCATAGGCCTCGCCACCCTTGGGACGCCCGGGTTTGCCGACCGGGCGCCAGGCGAAGACGTCGAGATGCGCCCAGGCGATCCCCGCGGGGACGAACCGGCGCAGGAACAGCGCCGCGGTGATCGCGCCCGCAAACCCGCCATCGGGCGCGTTGACGAGGTCGGCGACGTCCGACTTGAGCATGTCGTCATACGCGTTCCAGAGCGGCATCCGCCAGACCGGGTCGGCCTGCGCATGGCTCGCGGCGATCAGCTCCGCGGCGAGCGTCTCGTCGTCGGTGAACAGCGGCGGCAGGTCGGGACCCAGCGCGACGCGCGCCGCGCCGGTGAGCGTCGCGAAATCGAGGATGAGGTCGGGCTTGCCCTCGACCGCGCGGGTCAGCGCATCGCCGAGGACGAGCCGTCCCTCGGCATCGGTGTTGGTGTTCTCGACGGTCAGGCCCTGTCGCGTGTCGAGCACGTCGCCCGGGCGGAAGGCGTTGCCCGCAATCGCGTTCTCGACCGCGGGGATCAGCAGATGGAGGCGGACGGGAAGCCGCGCGCCCATCACGAGGGCTGCGAGCGCGAGCGTGTGCGCGGCGCCGCCCATGTCCTTCTTCATCAGCCGCATGCCTGCCGAGGGCTTGATGTCGAGCCCGCCCGAGTCGAAGCAGACGCCCTTGCCGACGAGCGCGACTCGCGGATGCGCGGGGTCGCCCCATTCGAGCTCGATCAGCCGGGGTGCGCGATCCTTCGACGCGGCCTGGCCGACCGCGTGGATCATCGGATAGCCCGTGGCGAGCGCATCGCCGCGCGTCGTCGTGACGGTCGCACCGTGGCGCGCCGCGAGCGCCTCGGCTTCGGCCTCGAGCTCGGCGGGACCGAGATCGGACGCGCCGGTGTTGACGAGGTCGCGGACCAGCGCGGTCGCCTCGGCGAGCCGGACGGTCGCGTCGATCGATGCCGCGTCGGTGGTCAGAAGGACGCGCGCGCCCTTTGCGGGAAGCTTGCGATAACGGTCGAAGACATGCTGCGCGAGCATCCAGCCGAGCCCGGCGGCGCCGACGTCGCCGTCTGCAATCCGGTAGGTGCCCGCGGGGAGCGAACCGCCGAGCGAGGCGATCCGCCACGGCGATGTCGTCGCCTCGTCACATACCAGCAGCATCGACCAGTGGTCCGCGGCATCGCCCGGCAGCACCGCGCGGTCGCCGGGCTTGCCGGTCAGGCCATGCGCCGCGATCGCGGTCCGTATGCGCGGCGGCTGCGCGGCGAGCCACGTCGCGAAGGCGTCGGGCCGGACGACGTGGATCGACGTGGCGGGCTGGCCGCGGTCGGGGTGAAGCAGGGAAGCGAAATCTGTCATTGCGCGCCAGTTACTGAGAGGGGGCCACGAGGAATTGTTCGTACCGGCCGGCAGCGCCGGGCTCGGCATAGGTGCTGAGCGAGAGCGTACGGTCGGGATAGGTGATCCGGTAGGTGCGGTTGACGAAGCCGCCGCGCAAGCGGGCGCGGCCGGTTTGTGCAAAACCGGTCGGTTCGCCAAGCGCGCCGAGGCTCGCCTTGTAGTCCGCGAGCGCGACCGGCTTGAAATAGAAATTGGCGTCTTCGGTCAGGCGACCGCGATCGAGCGTGCCGGCGCGGAGCTGGTCGTAGACCGCGCGGGCGCGGGGCAGCGCGGCGGCGTCCTCCGCGCTCGCCGCGGGGGGCGGGAGGATGATCCGGGCGATCCCCGTCGAGATGCGGCTGACGGCGTCGCTGAACCAGCTGTTGGTGAGCACGACGATCGCCGCCTTGTCGTCGGGATAGACGATGTTCTCGGACAGGAAACCGACCGCCTCGCCGCTATGCTCGACATAGCGACGGCCGTTCGCGGTGCCGGTCGAGACGCCGAGGCCGTAACCGTTGGTCGAACCGTCCGCGAGCTTGACGGGGGTTTCCTGCGCCGCCCAGTCGTCCGCGGGGAGCGTGGTGCGCGCGAGCCGGGCGACGTCCCATTTGGCGAGGTCGCCCGCGCTCATCGAAAGCTCGCCCGCGGCGTAGAGCCAGCCGGGCGCGCTGGGCGTCTCGGCGCGAACGGGGCCGAGCGCGAACCGGCCATAGCCTTGCGGAAAGCGCTTGCCGATCGCCTTGTCCTGATCGAGCGCGCGGATGTCGAGCGGCGTGAAGATGCGCTGCTGGAGGAACGCGAGCAGCGGCACGCCTGCGACCTTCTCGACGATCATTCCCGCGACGACATAGCCGGTGTTCGAATATTGCCACTGCGTGCCCGGCGCGAAATCGAGTGGTTTCTTCGCCCAGCGATCGACGATCTGCTGCGGCGTGACCGGATGCGCCATCGCGGCGAAGCTGTAATCCTGTGGCCAGTAATCCTGCAGCCCCGCGGTATGGCTGAGCAGCTGCCGGATCGTGATGCGGTCGCCGCCGGTGATCCCGGGGACGTAGGTCGCGACCGTGTCGTCGAGGTTGAGCTTGCCCTCGTCCTCGAGCAGCAGGATCGCGGCGGCGGTGAACTGCTTCGAGATCGAGGCGATCTGATAGGGGAGGGCCGGGTCGGCGGTCCGGATCGTCTCGGACGGCTTGCCATACGCCCTGGTGAAGACGACGCGGCCGCCGCGCACCACCGCGATCGAGGCCGACGGCACGCCCGTATCGGCGAGCGCGCCGGTGACGAGCGTGTCGATCCGGGTGGTCTCGTCGGGGGTGAGCGACTGGGCGAGGGCGGGGATCGGCAACGCGAGCGCCGCGACGGCGAGAAGACGGGTCAGCATGCGCGCAACGAAGCAGAACCCGATCGTCCGTGCAACGCCGCGATATTAATCACGTGTCCGTTGAAGGGGTTACAGAATGGCCGGCAAAACGCCGGAACAGGGGTCGTTACAGCGGCGTTTCGATATAGGGCCGCAAGCCTGTCATTACCGAGGGGACGAACTCATGCTGTATACCATCGCCGTCATCCTGCTGATCCTCTGGTTGGCGGGATTCGCCTTCCATGTCGCGGGCGGGCTCATCCACATCCTGCTGGTGATCGCGGTCGTCGTCGTGCTGGTGAAGCTGTTCACCGGTCGCAACGTCGTCTGAAGTCCCGGTCTCCCCCGCTTCCGCGGGGGGACCAGCGCGTCAGGCGGGGACGCCGTACAGATCGTGGTCGTCGGCGTCCTCGATCGTCACCGGCACGATGTCGCCGACGGTCAGGTGACCGGCATCGCGCAGGAAGACCTCGCCGTCGATCTCGGGTGCATCCGCCTGTGAACGACCCGTCGCGCCTTCGTCGTCGACCACGTCGATGATCACGTCGAGCGTGCGGCCGATCTTGGCCTGCAGCTTGGCCGCCGAGATGGCCGCGGTCTTCTCCATGATCCGGGCGTACCGCTCTTCCTTGAGCTCTTCGGGCACGTGGTCGGGCAACGCGTTGGCTGCGGCGCCCTCGACGGGTTCGAACCGGAATGCGCCGACGCGGTCGAGCTGCGCCTCGTCGAGCCAGTCGAGCAGATACTGGAAATCCTCCTCGGTCTCGCCGGGGAAGCCGACGACAAAGGTCGAACGGATCGTGATGTCGGGAGCGATCTCACGCCATTTGTGGATGCGCTGGAGCACCTTGGCGTCGTTGCCCGGCCGCTTCATCCGACGCAGCACCGAGGGTGCGGCATGCTGGAACGGGATGTCGAGATAAGGCAGCACGAGACCCTCCGCCATCAGCGGGATGACGTGGTCGACATGCGGATAGGGATAGACGTAGTGCAGCCGCACCCACGGCGCGATCTTGCCGAGCTCGCGTGCGAGATCGGTCATATGCGCGCGGACCTCGCCGCCGCCCTTGAGCGGCCACACCGAGTGGCGCAGGTCGACGCCGTACGCCGACGTGTCCTGGCTGATGACGAGCAGCTCCTTCGTGCCCGCGGCGACGAGCTTTTCGGCTTCGCGCAGGATCGCGTCGGGGCGGCGGCTGACGAGATCGCCGCGCAAGCTTGGGATGATGCAGAAGGAGCAGCGGTGATTGCAGCCCTCCGAGATCTTCAGATAGCTGTAGTGGCGCGGGGTCAGCTTGAGCCCGGCGTCGGGGATCAGGTTGAGGAACGCCGAGGGCGGCATCGGGGCGGCCTCGTGCACCGCACCGACGACCTGCTCATATTCGTGCGCACCGGTGATCGCGAGCACCTGCGGGAAGCGCGCGCGGATCGCGTCGGCTTCCTTGCCCATGCAGCCGGTGACGATGACGCGGCCATTCTCGGCGATGGCTTCGCCGATCGCCTCGAGGCTTTCCTCCTTCGCCGAGTCGAGAAACCCGCAGGTGTTGACGAGCACGACGTCGGCGCCGGCATAGTCGGGCGACATCTGATAGCCGTCGCCGCGCAGCTGCGTGAGGATCCGCTCGCTGTCGACGAGATTCTTCGGACAGCCGAGCGAGACCATGCCGATCTTGGGCGGAGTGGGGAGTATGGTTGCCATGGGAGCCGCGCACATAGGCGCAAAGTTCGGTTTTTTCTAGGCAGCTGCGAAAAGGCCGTGCGCGGACAGGTCACGCGGCGGCGGCGCCGCGATGCAGGCGCGGAAACGGGGGCGCCTGCCGCATTCCACGGCCGCGTTGCTCGACTTCGATCGGGTGCGGCGGCATGGGAGGGGACGCGCGCCGGCTGGGTCTCGCGCGAAGGGGTTGGGCATGCTGGCTATTGGACTGATGTCGGGAACGTCGCTCGACGGCATCGATGCGGCGCTGATCGAGACCGATGGCGAGCAGCAGGTGCGCGCGATCGCGTTTCGCGGCGAACCCTATTCGGATGCCGCGCGCGCGCAGCTCGCCGAGGCGACGCGGATGGCGCTGACCTTCGAGCGGCCGCGCGCGAGCCCGCCGATCGTCGCGGCGGGCGACCTGATCACGCGCGCGCACGTGTTCGCGGTTCACAAGCTGCTCGCGGATGCGGGCGTGGCCGCTGCCGAGATCGACGTGATCGGGTTTCACGGACAGACGATCGCGCATCGCCCCGATCGCGGCTGGACCTGGCAGATCGGCGACGGTGCGGCGATGGCGCGTGCGACGGGGATCACGACGGTGTCCGATTTCCGGTCGGCGGATGTCGCGGCGGGCGGCCAGGGCGCGCCGTTGCTGCCGGTGTATCATGCGGCGCTGGCGGCGGCGCTCGACGGACCGGTCGCGGTGCTGAACCTTGGCGGGGTCGGCAACATCACCTTCATTCCCGGCGACGCGCAGGATTCGCGCGAGATGTCGCCCGAGCGCGCCGGCGGGTCGGCGGCGGGCGATGGTCTGGTGGCGTTCGACACGGGGCCGGCGAACGGCCTGATCGACAGCTGGGTCGAAGCGGAGACGGGCGCACGCTATGACGCGGGCGGCGCGCTCGCGGCGGCGGGGCGCGTCGACGAGACGGTGTTGACAGCGATGCTCGATCACCCGTTCTTCGATGCCCCCCGCCCAAGTCGCTGGATCGCAACGATTTCACGATCCAGCCCGCGCGCGGGCTGGCGGCGGCGGATGGCGCGGCGACGCTGACGGCGTTTACCGCGGCGACGGTCGCGGACGCGGTGCGGCATCTGCCCGCGCGGCCGAAGCGGCTGCTGGTCGCGGGTGGCGGGCGGCACAATCCGACGATGCTGGGGATGATCGCGACCGCGACCGGGCTGGTCGTCGAGTCGACCGATACGCTCGGGTGGAACGGCGATGCGCTGGAGGCGGAGGGCTTCGCCTATATGGCGGTGCGAACGCTCAAGGGGCTGCCGATCAGCTTTCCGGGGACGACGGGCGCGCCGGTAGCGATGACCGGCGGGGTGGTCGACCGGGTCTGAACGTCGCGGGTGTTTCGGATGTCACGGCGCGACCACCCCGGATTCCGGGGTGGTGCGACGGTCGGTCCGGCCGGGGGCCGGACGCGCGTATCAGTGCGACTTCTTCGGCTTGGCGGGCTTCTTCGGGGCCGGCTTTGGCGGGGTCTTCTTTTCCGGCGCATCCTTCGAGAGCAGCGCGGGCGCAGCGATCGCGGCGGCGATGCCGGCGACCAGCGTCGCGCCGACGGCGATCGCGGTCTTGGGGTGCGACTTCACCGCGTCGGTCGCAGTAGCGATGCCGGCCTTTGCCGCATCGGTCGCGTCGTCCATCCAGTCGCCCTTGGCGGGCGGTGCGACGTCGTCGTCATGCTTGACCTTGGCATGCGGCATGGCGGAGTTCGGGATAGACGACATAAATATTCCTCGCACAGGGATGATGCGGGTTAAACAGACCGGGTCCGTCACGGTTCCGTTACGGTCATCAAGCCGGCCAGCGAGCGGCGCGGCTCAGCGTTTGCGCGTCAGTTCGCGCATCGCGTCGTCGAGGCCGGCGAGCGTCAGCGGGTACATCCGGTCGGTCATCAGCTCGCGGATGATGCGGACCGACTGCGAATATCCCCATTGCGCCTCGGGCACGGGATTGAGCCATGCCGCGGATGGATAGGTCGTCGTCAGGCGCTGCATCCACACGGCGCCGGGCTCCTCGTTGAAATGCTCGACCGAGCCGCCGGGGTGGGTGATCTCGTACGGGCTCATCGACGCATCGCCGACGAGCACGAGCTTGTAGTCGTGGCCGAACTTGTGAAGCACGTCCCACAAGGGCGTCCGCTCGGCGAAGCGGCGCGTATTGTCCTTCCACACGCCCTCGTACGGGCAATTGTGGAAATAATAGAATTCGAGGTTCTTGAACTCGGTCGTCGCGGCGGAGAAGAGTTCCTCGCAGAGCTTGACGAAGGGGTCCATCGAGCCGCCGACGTCGAGGAACAGCAGCATCTTGATCGCATTGCGGCGTTCGGCGCGCATGACGATGTCGAGATAGCCCTGTCGCGCGGTGCCCGCGATCGTGCCGTCGATGTCGAGTTCGTCCGCGGCGCCGTCGCGCGCGAAGCGGCGCAGGCGGCGCAGCGCGATCTTGATGTTGCGCGTGCCGAGTTCGCGCGTGTTGTCGAGGTTGCGGAACTCGCGCTGATCCCAGACCTTGAGCGCGCGCTTGTGCCGGCTCTCGCCGCCGATACGGACGCCTTCGGGGTTGTAGCCGCCATTGCCGTACGGCGACGTGCCGCCGGTGCCGACCCATTTGTTGCCGCCCTGATGCCGGCCCTGCTGTTCCTCGAGCCGCTTCTTGAGCGTCTCCATGATCTCGTCCCACGACCCGAGCGACTCGATCGCGGCCATCTCTTCGGGAGTGAGGAATTTCTCGGCGACCGCCTTCAGCCAGTCCGCAGGGATGTCGGTCGGCGTCGTGCCATAGCTCGTCGCGAGCCCGCGAAAGACCTTGGCAAAGACCTGGTCGAAGCGGTCGAGCAGCCCCTCGTCCTTCACGTAAACCGCGCGCGAGAGATAGTAGAACTCCTCGGGCGTCCGCTCGATCACCTCGGCGTCGAGCGCCTCGAGCAGGAGCAGATGCTCCTTGAGGCTGGCGGCGATGCCCGCGCTGCGCAGTTCGTCGAGAAAGTTCAGGAACATCGTTGCACCCTGCCGATCCCGCCGCCCGAAGTCGAGGCGGAATCGAGTATCGGGTATGCGGCGTCAACTGCCCGGGACGTAGGCGTCGATCAACGCGCCGACATAATCGGGATTGCGGCTGGTCAGTTCGGCCGCGGGGCGCGCATCGCCGTGGATGAAGCCGTAGACGGGGTAGATCCCGCCGCCGAGCCCGTCGACGTCCTTGTACCAGACCTTCACCCGGCTCCAGTCGTTATGCGGGGATACGTCGAACAGCGTCACGTCCTGTTCGGCGTGACCGCGCTCGCCGTTCTGGCGCGACCAGTTGGCGTGGGTGAGCATCACGACGCGCTTCTCGACAACGCGGCTGATGACCGCGACATGGCCCATCGGCAGCCGGCCGGTCTTGGCGAAGACGATGACCGAGCCGACCTTGGGCGCGTGCGTGCGCTGGTAGCGGCCGTCCGCCTGGCGCCACCAGGTCCAGGCGTCGCCATAGATCTCGATCCCAGACGCGGCGCGCGCGAAGGGAACGCACTGGCCGACATAATCGAGCAGCGACGCGCCTGCGGCGGACCCGGTGCCGACCGCTATCGCTGCGGCGAGGAGAAGTCGGGGAAAGCGATACATGCGCCGACCCTAATGGCGAGGACATGACCAGCACGTTGCCGCACAAGGTTAACGCTATTCACCATGACCCTCGTTGATGTCGATCATGTTCGACGAACCGTGGCATAGCCAAGTCGTACAACGCCCAGTCGGTCCCCGACAGCATGCCGCCGCGGCGCACGAGTCGGTGGGCATAGCGGCGCGCGCACCGCGTCACGATCGATTCGGCGGGCGCGCCGGTCTCGAGGTCGACCAGCGCAAAGCGCGCGGGCCTGCAGTCGTCGGTGATGGCGAGACGATAGCGATGCGTGGCGGCCGCGACGCGCAACGCGGCGACCGAGCGCAGATGGTCGACATGGACGGTCGTGCCCGCGGGTGCCTCGGCACGCATCCGGATGACCGCGGCATCGATGTCGCCGCGGCGCCGCGTGGCTTCGGTGCGGACCGACTGGAGGCTGCCGAGCGTCAGCATGACGAGCAGCACCGCGCCTGCGATCCGCTTGGCGGATCCGCGCGCGAACAGGTCGGCGATCGCGTCGCCGACGAGCAGGAGGATGGCGATGCTCGGCAACAGGAAATAGCGGGGGATCCCGCTATTGGCGACGTGCATCAGGATGAAGCCGGTCGGGAGGCCGAGGATTGCGACCGCGTGGAACCAGGCCATCGGGCGATCCCGGCGCAGCGCGTGCCAGACTCCGCCCAGAACGACGAGCGCGACCGCCGCGATCGCCCAGCCCGGGAGCGCGGTCGCGCCGATCGTCGTGGCGATCATGACACCGATCGCAGCGAACAGGCTCGAGAATGCGAACGGGCAATAGTCGCCGACCTGAAGTCCGGTCGTGCTCGCTGCGGCGGCGCCCAGCAGCAGCCCGAAGACGAGCAGGACCGCGACGATGCTGGGCGCCATCACGCGCACCGTCGCGATAGCGGCCGCACGGGTCGACGATGCCTGGCGGAGCGTCAGCGCGATCCATGCGCCGATCGCGACGGTGACGAAGAGCATCGTGAGTTGCGCGAGCAGGCCGACGAGCGTGAGCGCGCCGACCGTCCAGGCGACGGGGCGCGTCGGCGCGCGCGTCTCGAGCCAGCGTCCGACGACGAGGATCGCCGTGGTCGCCGCCAGCAGCATCGGCGCATAGCCGCGCGCTTCGCTGCCGTAATTGACGAGGATCGGCGAGATCGCGAACAGCAGCGCGGTGACCAGGGCATGCCGCGTCGACCGGCGGGCGCCGATCGCGGCGGCGACGAGGATCGTGAGCGTCCCCGTGGCGATCGAGAGGCTGCGCAGCGCCAGCGGGTCGGCGCCGAAGCCGAGCGCGAGCATCCACAGGCTGTTGAGATAATGATTGTTGTCGTGGTTGATCGCGACGAACACGCCGAGCGGTGTCGCCGCGCGGTCGACGAGCACCGCGGACCATGCCTCGTCGATCCACAGTCCGCCGCGCGCGGAGACGATCCGCAACGCGAAGCCAAGCGCGACGATCGCGGCAAGCGACAGACGCGCCGCTGACGGGATGGCGGCAAGGCAGGCGGACGTGCGCACCGCCACCCTATGCGCCGGCACTCGTTAAAGGCGCGTGAGTCGGACTGTGGCGCCCGCCGTGCCGCGCCTGCGCCTAGCCCTGGTTCTTCTGCCGCTTCGCCATGAAGGCGAGGCGTTCGAACAGCATCACGTCCTGCTCGTTCTTGAGCAGCGCGCCGTGGAGCGGGGGGATCGCCTTGGTCGGATCGCGGTTCTGCAGCGTTTCGAGCGGCATGTCCTCGTGCAGCAGCAGCTTCAGCCAGTCGAGCAGCTCGGAGGTCGAGGGCTTCTTCTTGAGCCCGGGGACGTCGCGGACGTCGTAGAACAGGTCCATCGCGCGCGAGACGAGCATCCGCTGGATACCGGGGAAGTGGACGTCGACGATCGCCTGCATCGTGTCGCGGTCGGGAAACTTGATATAGTGGAAGAAGCAGCGGCGCAGGAACGCGTCGGGCAGCTCCTTCTCGTTGTTGCTGGTGATGATGACGATCGGTCGCTCGACCGCGCGGACGGTTTCCTTGGTCTCGTAGACATGGAACTCCATCCGATCGAGTTCCTGCAACAGGTCGTTGGGGAACTCGATATCGGCCTTGTCGATCTCGTCGATCAGCAGGACGGGCGGCGCGGGCTGCGTGAACGCCTCCCAGAGCTTGCCCTTGCGGATATAGTTGCCGATGTCGTGGACGCGTTCGTCGCCGAGCTGGCCGTCGCGCAGGCGGGCGACCGCGTCATATTCGTACAGCCCCTGCTGCGCCTTGGTGGTCGACTTGATGTTCCACTCGATCAGCGGCGCACCGAGCGCCTTGGCGATCTCGTACGCGAGGACGGTCTTGCCGGTGCCGGGTTCGCCCTTGATCAGCAGCGGGCGCCGCAAGGTGACCGCGGCGTTCACCGCGACCTTCAGATCGTCGGTGGCGACATAGCTCTGGGTGCCCTCGAAACGCTTCATGCCAGTTCCCGTCAGATTCGAATTACGGGTATGGATAGAGGGTGATGGGGGCGATGCGCAAGGCGCAGTATGGGCCGCAGCATGGTCCCGGGCCCCGCGGTCCGCTATGGTCGGTGGATCAGGAGGAAAGGTCGTGATGCAGAGGCTCGACAGGCGGACGTTCGTCGCGGGGCTTTCGGTGGCGCTGACCGGGCCGGCGACGGCGCGCGGGTCCGGCGCGCCGGCGGTGATCGCGGCGTATGAAGCGGCGACCGGCGGGCATGTCGGCGTGTATGCGCGCAACGTCGCGACGGGGCGGACGATCGCGTGGCGACCCGACGAACGGATGGTGATGTGCAGCACGTTCAAGGCGTCGCTCGCCGCGTGCGTGCTCGCGCAGGTCGATCGAGGGCGTGCGCGACTGGCGGACCGGCTGAGGCTCGACGCCGCGGACATGCAGGACTGGCATGCCCCGGTCGCGCGCGCGAACCTGGCGCGCGGGGCGATGTCGGTCGGCGAGATGTGCCGCGCGGTGGTCGAGCAGAGCGACAATAGCTGCGCCAATATCCTGCTCCGCGAGATTGGCGGTCCCGCGGGCATGACGCGGTTCTGGCGCGCGCTGGGCGACGACGTGACGCGACTGGACGATGTCGAGCCGGTCCTGAACCGGACCCCGCCCGGCGGAATCCGCAGCACGACGACGGCGCGGTCGATGGCGACGATCCTCGAAACCCTGACGCTGGGTCCGGTGCTGTCGACGGGATCGCGCGCGACGCTGGTGGCGTGGCTGAAGGGATGCCGGACCGGCGACAACCGGCTGCGCGCGGGGCTGCCCGATGGCTGGGCGGTCGGCGACAAGACGGGCAACAACGGACGCGACGCGGCGGGGGACATCGCGCTGGTCTGGCCGCGGCCGGGCGTGGCGATCGTGGTCAGCGTCTATACGCGGGGGGGATCGCCGGTCGAGGCGCAGTTCGCGGCTTTGTTTGCGGGTATCGGTCGCGCGGTGGCGGCGACTTTGGCCTGACGATCGCCGCGGGGAGCGGCCTGGGGATCGCTGCGGGGAGCGGCCTAGATGTCGCCGCGCGCGCTGGCGCGGGCTTCGAGCAGTGACCAGAGGCCACGGTGCTGCGCGTAGAATTGCTGCGCGCCAAACGCGATCGCGCGCTCGCGCCCCGCGCCGGTGCCGAGCCGCGGCACGATCGCGGCGCAGTCGTCGGGGGTCGGGATCGAGAGTGCCGGCGCGTCGACCTCGAGCCGCGATGCCGCGACATCGAGGACCCCGCGCACCGCGACCCAGTCGTAGAGCAGCGCCGCGATCGCCCCGCTCGCACAGCCCGCACGGCCCGAGCCGCCCAGCATGCCGAGCGCATGACGCAGCCCCGCGAGTGCTGCCTCCGTCTCGGCCTGGCCCGGCGTCGACGGCACGGGGCCGACCGCGGCGGTGAGCTGCGCGAGGAAGGTGCGCTCGGCAGCGAAGCTGCGCGCTGCGATCTCGATCCAGGGCAGCGCCTCGGGCTGCCGCGCGTGCGCGAGCGCGTCCTCGATCATTCCGGGGAAGCGGCCGTGCACGTCGCAGATCGCGTGGACCGCATCCGACAGCGTGCGCTGGAGCGGAACCGGGAGCGGGGTGGCGACCGCCGCGCGCAGCCGGCGGAGGTGCGGATGCGCGCTGCTGCCATCGGCGTCACCGAGGCGCACGACGACGGTCCAGGCATTGCCCTTCGCGTCGCCGCCCTTTCCGTCGAATGCCGTCGTCAAATCCATGATGCCCCGGTCGTGCCAACCGCATGCGCCCCATACGCACCGTCCTGTATCAATGCCTTGGAGCAGGGCGCGTAAAGACGAGGTGTATGCGGCGTTAACCAGCGTGTAACCATGAGGGCGCACCGGGACGTCGGCTCCCCGGCAACCCGCAGCGGCCCCCGTGGCAGGCGGCGCGAAACCGGCTTTACGTCGGCGGGGTGCACCGCGATAACGCGCACGCTGCCGGCCGTCCGTCGCGGCTGTTCCCTCGGAGACTACAGGATGCGTACATGGTTGCTCGGGCTTGCACTTGCTTCGGTCGGATCCGCCGCCATGGCCGCTAACGACGCGCCGCAGACGGGTACGCCGGCGGGCACGCAGTCCCCGACGCAGACTTCCGCGCAGACCCCGGCCCAGATTCCCGCCCAGACCCCCGCGCCGACTGGCGAGACGGGCGTCGACGCGGGCGGTCCGGCGGTCGGTGCACCCGGTGGCCTCACGCTCGCGCGCGTGTTCGCCAATCCCGACCTGTCGGGGCCCCAGCCACGTGCGGTTCGCCTGTCGCCCGATGGCAGCCTGCTGACGTCGCTGCGCAACCGGACCGACGAGAAGGAGCGCTTCGACCTGTGGGCGGTGGATACGGCGACCGGGCGGGAGCGGATGCTGGTCGATTCGAAGAGCGTGGGCAGCGGCGCCGAGCTGAGCGAAGCCGAGAAGATGCAGCGCGAGCGGGCGCGGATCGCCGGGTCGAAGGGCATCGTCGCCTATGACTGGGCGCCCGACGGCAAGTCGATCCTCGTGCCGCTCGACGGCGACCTGTACATCGCGACGCTCGACGGCAAGGTCCGCCGGCTGACCGACAAGCCCGGCGGGCAGCTGAACCCGGTGATCAGCCCCAAGGGCGGGTTCGTGTCCTATGTCCGCGACCAGAATCTCGTCGTCCAGCCGCTCGGCGGTGGCGAGGCGCGCGCGGTCACCAAGGGCGGCGGCGGCACCGTGCATTTCGGCGAGGCGGAATTCGTCGCGCAAGAGGAAATGGACCGCCGCACGGGCTATTGGTGGTCGCCCGACGAGCGCTATGTCGCGGTCGAGCGGTTCGACGAGGCGCCGGTGCGGATCTTCACGCGCGCGTCGATCGGCGCGACCGGGACCAAGGTCTATGACCAGCGCTATCCCGCCGCGGGAACGCCCAACGCACTCGTCGAGCTTTACGTGATGAAGCCCGACGGGTCGGGGCAGGTGAAGGTCGATCTGGGGACCAACCCCGACATCTATCTCGCGCGCGTCGACTGGACGCCCGACGGGACGATGCTGCTGGTGCAACGCCAGAGCCGCGATCAGAAGCTGCTCGAGATGCTCCGCGTCGACCCCGCGACGGGCAAGTCGACGATCCTGTTCACCGAGAAATCGGGGGTGAAGAGCTGGCTCAACCTGTCCGACGCGTACCGCGTATTGAACGACGGCAGCCTGATCTGGCGGTCGGAGCGCGGCGGCTATGGCCATCTCTACCGGTTTGCGGCGGGGCGCTGGACGCAGCTGACCAAGGGCGACTGGGTGGTGACCGAACTGGTCGGTGTCGACCAGGCGAAGGGGCGGCTGTTCTTCACGGGCAACAAGGACGACGTGCTCGAGCAGCAGCTCTATTCGGTCGACGTCGCCAAACCCAATGCGATCACCAGGCTGACCGAGCGCGGCTGGTGGAACAGCGCGACGATGGACGCTGCGGGAACGCGGTTCATCGTCTCGCGCTCGAACCCGTCACAGCCGACGCAGGTCTATCTGGCGGATGCGGCCGGCAAGCGGATCTCGTGGATCAACGAGAATGCGGTCAAGGAGGGGCATCCCTATTACCCCTATGCCGCGAGCCATCAGCAGACCAAGTTCGGCACGCTGAAGGCCAAGGACGGCACGACGCTCTATTACGAGATGATCACCCCGCCGCTTGAGCCGGGGAAGAAATACCCCGTCTTCTTCCAGCATTATGGCGGCCCGGGCACCGGCCAGCAGGTCACGCGCGGCTGGCAGGGGCCGCTGCCGCAATATCTCGTCGATCAGGGCTGGATCTTCTTTCAGATCGACAATCGCGGGTCGTACAACCGGGGCAAGAAGTTCGAGGACCATATCTATCACGCGATGGGGACGGTCGAGGTCGAGGACCAGCTGAGCGGGGCGGAGTATCTGAAGACGCTGCCGTTCGTCGAGCCGAGCAAGATCGCGACCTATGGCTGGTCGTACGGCGGGTACATGTCGCTGAAGATGCTCGAGAAGACGCCGGGGGTCTATGCTGCGGCGGTGTCGGGCGCGCCGGTCACCGACTGGCAGCTTTACGACACGCATTATACCGAGCGGTATCTGGGCGACCCGAAGACCGATCCGGCTAGCTATGCGACGTCGGCGGCGGTCGAGGATGCACCGCTCATCAAGGATCCGCTGCTGCTGATCCACGGCATGGCGGACGACAATGTGTTCCTCGACAATTCGACCAAGGTGGCCGCCAAGATGCAGGCGACCGCGACGCCGTTCGAGATGATGTTCTACCCCGGCTATACGCACCGCGTCGCGGGGCCGGGGATCAGCGAGCATGTCTGGGGGACGATCCTCAACTTCCTCGACCGGACGGTGAAGGACAAGCCGGTTCAGTAAGCTCCGTCATCCTGGGCTCGACCCAGGATCCAGGGCCATGAGCGGTGACGTACGGGGCTCTGGATCCTGACTTTCGTCAGGATGACGGGGGTGGCTGGCTTGCCACCGACGAAATAAAGTTATCTGGCGGGCGTCGTTCGAGACGTTTAAGGACGCGCGCAAACCCCGGCGGGGCGGGTGCAATCGGAGAAGTGTGATGGGTTATCGGATCGTGGTCGCAGGGGCGACCGGCAATGTCGGGCGCGAAATGCTCAACATCCTGGCGGAGCGCGAATTTCCCGCGGACGAGATCGCCTGCGTCGCATCGTCGCGCAGCCAGGGTGAGATGGTCGACTATGGCGACACCGGCAAGCAGATCAAATGCCAGAATATCGAGAATTTCGACCCCGCCGGCTGGGACATGGCGCTGTTCGCGATCGGGTCGGAGGCAACCGCGGTCTACGCGCCGAAGTTCGCCGCGGCGGGGTGCACCGTGATCGACAACTCGTCGCTCTACCGGATGGACCCGGACGTGCCGCTGATCGTGCCCGAAGTGAACGCCGACGCGATCGACGGCTACAAGGTGCGGAACATCATCGCCAACCCGAACTGCTCGACCGCGCAGATGGTCGTCGCGCTCAAGCCGCTGCATGACGCCGCCAAGATCACGCGCGTCGTCGTCGCGACCTATCAGTCGGTGTCGGGCGCGGGCAAGCAGGGCATGGACGAGCTGTTCGAGCAGAGCCGCAACATCTTCGTCGGCGACCCGGCCGAGGCCAAGAAGTTCACCAAGCAGATCGCGTTCAACGTGATCCCGCACATCGACAGCTTCCTCGACGACGGGTCGACCAAGGAAGAGTGGAAGATGGTGGTCGAGACCAAGAAGATCCTCGACCCGAAGATCAAGGTCACCGCGACCTGCGTCCGCGTGCCGGTGTTCGTCGGCCATTCGGAAGCGATCAACATCGAGTTCGAGAACGAGATCTCGGCCGAGGAGGCGCAGAATATCCTGCGCGAGGCGCCCGGGGTCATGCTGATCGATAAGCGTGAGGATGGCGGCTATATCACGCCGATCGAATGCGTCGGCGAATTCGCGACCTTCATCAGCCGCGTGCGCGAGGATTCGACCGTCGAGAACGGGATCAACCTGTGGTGCGTGTCGGACAATCTGCGCAAGGGCGCGGCACTGAACGCGGTGCAGATCGCCGAGCTGCTCGGTCGACGGCATCTGAAGAAGGACGCGTAAGGGACTGATCTGGGGGAGGCTGTGCCGCCCTCCCGTCATCCCGGGCTCGACCCGGGACCCAGGGCCATAGCTGTCGCGCTTGATACTCTGGGTCCCGGGTCGAGCCCGGGATGACGAAGAGGGTCGGTGGCGATCAATGGCCGATATACCGTCCCGGCCGGTGCCAGGCGATCAGGATCAAACTGATCGCCGCCGCGCTGAGTACCGACCAGACGAGCTGGCCCGTGCTGACCACGGGGATCGCCGCGGCTAGGATTACCACGTCGAGCGCGATCTGCGTGCGGCCGGCATTCCAGCCACGCGTGCGCTGCAGCCAGAGCGTCACGACCCCGGTGCCGCCGACCCCGGCCTGATGCCGCGCGAGGACGAGGATGCCGAGCCCGATCACCGTGCCGCCGACGACCGCCGCGAAGAACGGGTGCATCTGGTCGACGTGCATCGATCCGCCCGCAAAGGTCGAGAAGGCGGCGATGCCGGCATTCACCAGCATCGTCTTGATCGCGAAGCGGCGGCCCATCGCGTAATGCGCGAACAGGAAGAAGGGCAGGTTGATCAGCGTGAACAGCACGCCGGTCGGCAAGGGCACCAGATAGGACAGCAGCAGCGCGATCCCGGCAACGCCGCCGGTGACGAGCCCCGCCGCCTTCAGGAAGACCAGCCCGATCACGAGCAGGATGCAGCCGATGACGAGCGCGTAGAAATCCTCCGCGATGCTGTGCGGGCGTCCCAAGGGAAGGGTGGCTAAGGGGAGGGTGGCGTTGGCAGATGGCGGCATTGCGGGTCCTTGGTCGGGCCCTTCGCGCATCCTCGGTGAATCGTCCGACGCGATCCTTGCGCCATAGCTAGAGAAGTTTGCGCGTCACACTACCCCTTTTTGTGATGCCGTCGTGTGGCGGGGCCATAACGATGAGCGCTCGTCATCCTGACGAAAGTCAGGATCCAGGATACCACGCGCCGCATCCGTGGCTCTGGGTCCTGACTTTCGTCAGGATGACGTGGGGGTGGGGCGCGGATACTCCTCGGAGCGCGTCTCTTCGTGGCGGTTGACAGCAAGGGGGCGTGTGTCGGACGGGGGCGGCGACATCCTACGACGACAGGGATCTGGATCCGTGGCACATTCCCCGACCGAGACGCAGTATTTCGAGAGCTTCGACGGCACGCGGATCGCGTGGCGCGAGGTCGGCGAGGGGCGGCCGGTGGTGCTGATCCACGGCTATTTCTCCGACGCGAAGACCAACTGGATCCGCTATGGCCATGCCGCCAAGATCGCGGCCAAGGGGTTCCGCGTGATCATGCCCGACCTGCGCGCGCACGGTGAGAGCGGCAAGCCGCACGGGCTGGAATTCTATCCGGCGGATGCGCTGACGCTCGACGGCCATGCGCTGGTCGATCATCTCGGGCTCACCGACTATGACCTCGGCGGCTATTCGCTCGGCGCGCGGACGACGTCGCGGATGCTCGCGACGGGCGCGACGCCGAGGCGCGTGATCTTTTCGGGCATGGGGCTCGCCGGGCTGACCGAGACGTCGCGGCGTGCAGGGCATTTTCGCAACATTCTCAGCAATCTGGGCAAGCATGTTCAGGGCACGCCTGAATGGCTGGCCGAGGCGTTTCTGAAGACCACAGGCGGCGATCCGGTCGCGCTGCTCGGGATCCTCGAGACATTCGCGGACACGCCGATCGAGGCGGTCAAGGCGATCGAGCAGCCGGCGCTGGTCGTCTGCGGCGCGGAGGACGAGGATAACGGCTCGGCACCGGACCTCGCCGCGGTGCTGCCGCATGGCCGTTATGTCGCGACGCCGGGCGGGCATATGAGCGCGGTGGTGAAGCCCGAGCTTGGCCAGGCGATTGCGGATTTCCTTGCGGGCTAAGTTTCCGTCATCCTGATGAAAATCAGGACCCAGGGTTGCGGAGGGCGGTACGGCTTGGCTCTGGGTCCTGACTTTCGTCAGGATGACGGGAGGGCGTGGCTGGCGGGTTGACCATCTGGCGGCGGATCATCCATCAGGGCCTTACGATAAGGGGATGATGATGGTTCGTTTCAGCGTTTCGATGTTTGCTCTCGCCGGCGCGCTGTGCGCCGTGCCGTCGGTGGCGGTTGCCCAGGCCACCGCTGCCACGTCCAGCCCGACCGCCGCGCAGGCGGATGCGTTCGTCGCCGAGGCGGAGAAGGTCTTTGCCGCGCGGTCGGTCGACGCGGCGCGCGTGGCGTGGGTGAACGCGACCTACATCACCGACGACACCGATGCGCTGGCGGCGAAGTCGGGCGCGGAGATGACCGATCTCGGTGTCAAATATGCGCTGGGTGCGGCGAAATACGCCAATGTCCCGGGCCTGTCGGTCGACACCAAGCGCAAGCTCGACCTGCTCCGTGGGGGGCTGACGCTGCCCGCGCCGACGCGGCCGGGGGCGTCGGACGAACTGTCGATGCTGACGACCAAGATGTCGTCCTCCTATGGCAAGGGCATGGGGACGCTCGACGGCAAGCCGATCAACGGCTCCGACATCGAGGCGGCGATGGGCGAGAGCCGCGATCCCGCCAAGCTGCAGGAGATGTGGACGAGCTGGAACGACGCGGTCGGCGCACCGATGCGCGGCGACTATGCCAAGATGACCGCGATCTCGAACGAGGGCGCGCGCGAGCTCGGCTACAAGGATGTCGGCGCGCTGTGGCGGTCGGGCTACGACATGAGCCCCGAGCAGTTCGCCGCGCTGACCGACAAGATCTGGAAAGAGGTCGAGCCGCTCTACATGGCGCTGCACACCTATACGCGGTGGAAGCTCAACGAGAAATATGGCGACGCGGTCCAGTCGAAGACCGGCCCGATCCGCAGCGACCTGCTCGGCAACATGTGGGCGCAGGAATGGGGCAACATCTACGACATCGTCGCCCCCAAGGGCGCGGGCGACCTCGGGTTCGATACCGGCGAGCTGCTGAAGGCCAAGGGCTATGACGCGGTGAAGATGGTCAAGCAGGGCGAGGGGTTCTACTCGTCGCTCGGTTTCGCGCCGCTCCCTGAGACATTCTGGAAGCGGTCGCAGATCACCAAGCCCGCGGACCGCGACGTCATCTGTCATGCCTCGGCGTGGGACATCGACAATCTGGACGATATCCGGATCAAGATGTGCACCAAGGTGAATGCCGACGACTTCGTCACGATCCATCACGAGCTTGGCCACAATTACTATCAGCGCGCGTACAAGGCGCAGCCGATGCTGTACAAGAACGGTGCGAATGACGGGTTCCACGAGGCGATCGGCGATACCGTCGCGCTGTCGATCACGCCCGATTATCTCGTGAAGATCGGACTTCTCGACCAGGCCAAGGTGCCGAGCGCGGACAAGGATATCGGCCTGTTGCTGCGTCAGGCGATGGACAAGGTCGCGTTCCTGCCGTTCGGGCTGCTGATCGACAAATGGCGCTGGGGCGTGTTCTCGGGGCAGATTCCGACGACCGGCTATCAGGCAGCGTGGGACCAGATGCGGCTGCAATATCAGGGGATCAAGCCGCCGGTCGCGCGCGACGAGACCAAGTTCGACGCGGGCGCGAAATACCATATCCCGGCGGCGGTACCGTACACGCGCTACTTCCTCGCGCGCGTGCTGCAGTTCCAGTTCTACAAGGCGGCGTGCGACCAGTCGGGGTGGAAGGGGCCGCTGCATCGCTGCTCGTTCTACGGCAACAAGGCAGTCGGCACGAAGCTGAACGCGATGCTGAGCATGGGGCAGTCGAAGCCGTGGCCCGATGCGCTGCAGGTGTTCACCGGCAGCCGCGCGATGTCGGGCGCGGCGCTGGTCGAGTATTTCAAGCCGCTCAAGACGTGGCTCGACGTGCAGAACAAGGGCAAGCCTACGGGTTGGTGAGCGGCTGTCACGGCTGGGCTTGGCGGATTCGTCATCATTCCGTTGTCGTGACGGAGGGCGGCGAATCCGGACGTGCCCAGGGCGGCGTGCCTGGCTCTGGGTCCTGACTTGCGTCAGGATGACGGAGGGGGCGCCGGCCTTCGCCGCGGTGAGCGCGGGAGCGCTGGGGCGATTATTCGGGGATCGTGCCGGCGTCGGCGATGCCGGACTCGAACGACTTGGACGAGATCCGTGCCGTCTGCCTGATGCGCGCCCTTACCCTTGGCCTTCGGAGCCGGGGCGTCCTTCGGCGTGCTGCCGCGCAGCGTGAGGAGCGCGGCGGCCGCGCCGATCATCGCGACCCCGCCGGCGATCGCGGCCGCACCCCATTTGCCGCCGACCTTGTCGGTTGCGGTGGCGATCGGCGACTTCGCGATCGGCTTGCGTGCCGAGGATGGCCGCGGTGTGCTGCGCTTCGTCGAGCGCGGTTTGGGCGCAGGCTTGGCGGCGGGCTTGCGCGGCGTGGGACCCACGGGCTTTTCAGCAACGGGCTTGGCCGCGGTCGCGGGTTTCGGCGTCGCCTTGGGTGCCACCTTGCCGGCTGCCGGGGCCGCCGTCTTGCGGGGGGCACGGCGGCGCGTCACGGGCTTCTTGACGTCCGTATCGGGGGTATCGGTGTCAGCCACGGCTATGCTCCCTGATGAAAATGATTCCGGATGCGTAACGCATTGCGCCCCGATCCGCTCCGTCGATGACGCCTTGGCTCAGCGGAACGGGGGTTCGTCGAACGCACGCAGCTTGCGGCTGTGGAGCTTGGCGCCCTCGAGCCGCAATTGCTCGCATGTCTCGATCCCGATCCGTAAATGCTCGCTGATCGCGCGTTCGTAGAAGCGGTTGGCCTGGCCCGGAAGCTTCAGTTCGCCGTGGAGCGGCTTGTCCGAAACGCAGAGCAGCGTGCCGTAGGGGACGCGGAAGCGATAGCCCTGCGCGGCGATCGTCGCCGATTCCATGTCGATGCCGACCGCGCGGCTGAGCGAGAACCGCAGCGCCGACTTCGAGTAGCGCAATTCCCAGTTGCGATCGTCGGTGGTGACGATCGTGCCCGTGCGCAGGCGGCGCTTGAGATCCTCGCCCGACTGGCCCGAGACGATCTCGGCGGCCTTCGCCATCGCGACCTGGACCTCGGCGATCGCGGGGACGGGGATCTCGGGAGGAAGGACGTCGTCGAGGACGTGGTCGTCGCGCAGATAGGCATGCGCGAGCACATAGTCGCCGATCCGCTGGCTGGGGCGCAGCCCGCCGCAATGCCCGATCATCAGCCACGCCTCGGGACGCAGCACCGCGAGATGGTCGCAGATCGTCTTGGCGTTGGATGGCCCGACGCCGATGTTGACGAGCGTGATGCCGGTGCGGTCGTCCGCCATCAGGTGATAGGCGGGCATCTGGTGACGGCGCCATGCGCTGTCGGAGATGATCTTGTCGATGTCGTCGCCCGACGAAATCGTGATCCCGCCCGCGCCCGACAGGCTGGTGAAGCGGCTTGGCGTTCCATCCGGTTTCGGCCCGAGCTGCGTCCCCGCCCAGCGAACGAATTCATCGACATAGCGGTGATAGTTCGTAAACAATACGAAGCGCTGCGCATGCTCGGCGGGCGTGCCCATATAGTGGCGCAGCCGCGCGAGGCTGAAATCCGTGCGAAGCCCGTCGAACAGCGCGAGCGGGCGGATAGCGTCCTGCGCGACCCAGAGGCCGTCGGCGATCTCGTCGCCGATATGCGCGAGCTCGGTGGCGGGAAAGAAACGGGCGAGCTCGGTCGCGGACACCTCGTCGAGGCTGAGCGCGTGGCCGGGATCGATGACATAGGGGAAGGGGATCTCCTGCCGCCCCTCGACCGCCTCGACGTCGACGTCGTAATCCTCGATCAGCAGCGTGAGCTGTTCGGTCAGATAATCGGCGAAGATCGCGGGTTTGGTGACGCTGATCCGGTATTCTCCGGGGCTCACCATCCGCCCGAACGAGCGCAGCGGCGTGGGGCGGTCGACGCCACCCTTGTAGATCAGGCGGATCTCGGGATAGGCGAACGCGCCGTCGCTGCGGCTGGCCGGATCGGGCACGGTGCCGTCGGCGATATACGCGCTCATGGCGGACTGAAGACGCGCGACGGAGGCGCGGTAGAGGCGGTCGAGTTCTGCGACCAGATCGGATGCGATTGTCATCGCGCAGTGTTACGCGGGGCAGGTTACGGAGGCAAGACGTCGGGCGACGCCAAATCCTCCCCCTTGCGGGGGAGGATCGAAACGGATCAGATCTCGCTGAGCAGGTGTTCGGCGGAGCTGACCTTGAACTCGCCCGGGGCCTCGACGTTGAGCTGCTCGACGACGCCGTCGTTGACGATCATCGAATAACGCTGGCTGCGCGTGCCCATGCCGAAGCCCGAGCCGTCCATCGTCAGGCCGATCGCCTTGGCGAAGTCGCCATTGCCGTCGGCGAGCAACGTGATGTCGCCGGCGCCCGCCGACTTGCCCCACGCGTCCATCACGAACGCGTCGTTCACCGAGGTGCACGCGATCTCGTCGACGCCCTTGGCTTTCAGCGCGGCTTCCTTCTCGACGAAGCCCGGCAGGTGCTTGGCCGAGCAGGTCGGCGTGAACGCGCCGGGGACGGCGAACAGCGCGACCTTGCGGCCCGCGAAGAAGCTCTCGGACTCGATCTGATCGGGGCCATCGGCCGTGGCCTTGACGAATTTGGTGTTGGGAAGGCGGTCGCCGACGCTGATCGTCATGGATAATCTCCTGGATGTCGCGAGAAGGTCTCGGAGCGGACCCGTACCTCGGATGGCGGCATGGCGATTTCAAGCGTGGCGGCTGAGGGTCCGCGTCGCTATGTGACAAAGCATGGACAAGACGGCCTTTCTTTCCGGACAATTCCTGCTGGCGATGCCCGGCATGAGCGACCCGCGGTTCGCGCGCGCCGTCATCGCGATGTGCAGCCACGATGCGACGGGTGCGATCGGGATCGGGCTGGGGGCGACGATTGACGGCCTGGGTTTCCACGATTTGCTCGAGCAGTTCGAGATCGCGCCGGGCGACGCGCCGAACGCACCGGTGCATTTCGGCGGACCGGTCGAGCCGCGGCGGGGCTTCGTCGTGCATTCGCGCGATTGGGGCGGGCAGGATACGATCGATGTCGCCGGGCTGTGGGCGTTGTCGGGTACGGTCGACGTGCTGCGCGCGATCGCCGAGGGCAAGGGGCCGTCGCAGTGGGTGGTCGCGCTGGGCTATGCGGGCTGGGACGGCGGGCAGATCGAGGGCGAACTGTCCCGCCCCGGCTGGTTCAACGTCGCAGGCGATACCGACCTGCTGTTCGAGACCGCGGCGAAGGACCGCTGGACGAGCGCGTTCGCCAAGGCGGGAGTCGACCCGCGGCTGCTGGTGGCGGAGACGGGGCGGGCCTGACTGGATCGCTCCCCCTGGCGGGGGAGGAAAGTTTGGGTGCTTTAGGACCATCCTCGGGCTTTCGGGCGTCATATAAAGATATCTTTATATTTGATTTGGCGCGCTCGATCCTCTATGCGGCGGCGCATCCGGCACGGGCATGAGGCTCGCCGATCAAAGATTTCCAGGAGACATCCTCGTGGCCACCACGCTCGCGCCCCAGAAGACGGACGGCAAGACCGATTACGTCGTCGCCGACCTCAGGCTCGCCGATTTCGGCCGCGCCGAGATCAACATCGCCGAAACCGAAATGCCGGGCCTGATGGCGCTCCGCGAGGAATTCGGCGCAGCGCAGCCGCTCAAGGGCGCGCGGATCACCGGTTCGCTGCACATGACGATCCAGACCGCGGTGCTGATCGAGACGCTGACCGCGCTCGGTGCCGACGTCCGCTGGGCGACGTGCAACATCTTCTCGACGCAGGACCATGCTGCCGCCGCGATCGCCGCGACCGGCGTGCCGGTGTTCGCGATCAAGGGCGAGACGCTCGCCGATTACTGGAACTATGTCGGCGACATCTTCTCGTGGGATCGCGACGTAGAAGGCCAGACCGCCAACATCATCCTCGATGACGGTGGCGACGCGACGATGTTCGCACTCTGGGGCGCCAAGCTCGAGGCCGGCCACACGATGCCCGAGCCCGAGAACGAGGAAGAGGTCGAGATGCAGCGTGCGCTGAAAGCGTATGTCGCAAAGAACCCCGGCTATCTGACCGAAACCGTCAAGAACCTGAAGGGCGTTTCGGAAGAGACCACCACCGGCGTTCACCGCCTGTACGAGATCGCCAAGAAGGGCGAGCTGCCGTTCCCCGCGATCAACGTCAACGATTCGGTCACCAAGTCGAAGTTCGACAATCTGTACGGCTGCAAGGAGTCGCTGGTCGACGCGATCCGTCGCGCGACCGACGTCATGCTCGCGGGCAAGGTCGCCTGCGTCGCCGGTTTCGGTGACGTCGGCAAGGGCTCGGCGCAGTCGCTCCGCAACGGCGGGGCACGCGTGATGGTCACCGAAGTCGATCCGATCTGCGCGCTGCAGGCGGCGATGGAGGGCTTCGAGGTCGTGACGATGGAAGACGCCGTGAAGCGCGCGGACATCTTCTGCACCGCGACCGGCAACGCCGACGTCATCACCGCCGATCACATGAAGGCGATGAAGCCGATGTCGATCGTCTGCAACATCGGTCACTTCGACTCGGAGATCCAGATCGCCGCGCTGTCCAACTATGACTGGACCGAGGTGAAGCCGGGCACCGACCTGGTGAAGTTCCCGGACGGCAAGCAGATCATCATCCTGGCGAAGGGTCGCCTCGTGAATCTCGGTTGCGCCACCGGTCACCCGTCGTTCGTGATGTCGGCCTCGTTCACCAACCAGACGCTTGCGCAGATCGAGCTCTGGACGAAGGGCGAGAACTACAAGAACGAAGTCTATGTCCTGCCGAAGCATCTCGACGAGAAGGTCGCGGCGCTGCACCTCGAAAAGCTCGGCGTGAAGCTGTCGAAGCTGTCGGACAAGCAGGCCGGTTACATCGGCGTGCCCGTCGAAGGCCCGTTCAAGCCGGATCACTATCGCTACTGATCGCCCACGCGATCGACCGCGCAACGGGGCCGCGTCTACCGGGAGGTGGACGCGGCCTTTGTCGTTCTGGGGCGAGTGATACCGTCCAGATCCTGCCGGGTTCGCAGGTGGTTAGGACGCGGTCTTCGGATCCGGTCTGGCGGTCGGCGACGGCGCCGACGACGCGGCGGCAGTGCCTGGCTTGCGACGGACGCCGTCGAGGTCGCGGGGCGGTACGGCCGCGGGGGTCGGCGCGTCGCCCGCGACGGGGACCGCACGCAGCGTCTGCTGAGTCCGCATGCACTGCGACAGATCGGTCCGGCGGACCTGCTGGCAGTTCCACAGCGACTTCTCGTAGCTGTTCGCCCGGTCACGCATATAGCTGAACGTCATCGCCGACGTCTGCGCGGGGGTGAGCGGCAGGCTGGTCGCGGCCTTGGTGCGGTCCGCCCATGCCATGTAGCGGCAGAAGGCGCGGTCGCCACAGGCCTCGACCGCAACGGTCTGGAAGCTCGCCGACAGCGTGCCCGGCGGGAAGACGACGAGCAGCGTGTCGCGGTCGGCGGCGGGGGCGGCACTGCCGAAGCCGCCGCGACGTCGGGACTGACGCCCGCTGTGTCGCCGTCGAAGACGAAGCCCATCGCCGCCGATGCCTCGGCGAGGGCCGCATCGGCTTGCTCGAGCGCGGCGCCGGTGCGGTGCGCGTCGGAGATCTGCGCGAGCTGCGCGATCACGGGTTCGCTGCCCTCGGGCTGGCGGCGGAACGCGGGGGCGTGCCCCACCAGCCCGACCAGCGGAAGAACAGGTGCGACTTGACCGCGACGATCTTGTCGAGGCTCGACTGCCAATAGGGGACGACCCAGTCGGTATGGTAATGCGTGGCATAGCCGACCGGGCGATACACCGATCCCGCGAGCGCGGCGGCAGCGACTTCGCGCGCACGCCGCCATGCGTCGTCGCTCGGCGACCACCGCCGCAGCGCGCCGTCGCAGCTGAAACTGAACTGGCAGCCGGTCTCGCGCGCCTCGCCCTCGAAGACGACGCCGCAGACGGTCTTGGGGAAGGCGGGGTGCCGCAGCCGGTTGAGCACGACCTGCGCCACCGCGCGTTCGCCGAGCGTGTCGTCGCCCGCCTCGTAGAGAATGCCCGCCGCCATGCAGTCGGTCGCGCGCGCGCGATCCGCGGTTCCGCCGGCAAAGCGGAATGGCCGCGCGGCGGGGTTGGGGTCGGTCGAGAAGGGAACGCTTGCGTTGAACGCGCGCGCATCCTCGGGCGCGAGATCGACGAACTTGACGGGTTCGACCTGTGGCAGCTCCGCCTGCGGTACCACGCGGGGGCGGGGGATGACCGGCACCCCCGCTTGCGGACGGCGGGCGGGTCCGACACGACCAGCGACGGTACCGCGATCGCCGCCGCGGCGATCGCGAGTACCGACACGCGGACCAGCGTCGACCGGCGCGTGCCGGTCCCGGTGGTCTCTTCGCCGGGCGCGTCCGGTAGGGCGCCGGCGTCGCCACGCGCGTCGATCATCGTTGTCACTGCTCCGGAAGGAAGTCCGGCACCGACAGATAGCGCTCGCCGGTGTCGTAGTTGAAGCCGAGGACGCGGACGTCGTCGGGCAGGTCGGGCAGCTTCTGCAGGATCGCCGCAAGCGTCGCGCCCGAGCTGATCCCGACCAATATGCCTTCCTCGCTCGCCGAACGACGCGCCATGTCCTTGGCGACCGCGGCATCGACCTCGATCACGCCGTCGATCGCCTGGGTGTGGAGGTTGGCGGGGATGAAGCCCGCGCCGATGCCCTGGATCGGATGCGGCCCGGGCTGGCCGCCCGCGATCACGGGCGACGCGGCGGGTTCGACCGCATAGACCTTGAGCGATGGCCATTCGGCCTTGAGCGCCTGTGCGACGCCGGTGATGTGACCGCCCGTACCGACCCCGGTGATGATCACGTCGATCGGCGAATCGCGGAAGTCGTTGAGGATTTCCTGTGCCGTCGTACGGACATGCACGTCGATGTTCGCAGGATTTTCGAACTGTTGCGGCATCCACGCACCGGGCGTCTGCGCGACGAGTTCGCGCGCACGCTCGATCGCGCCCTTCATCCCCTTTTCACGCGGGGTGAGATCGAAGGTCGCACCATAAGCGAGCATCAGGCGGCGGCGTTCGAGGCTCATGCTCTCGGGCATGACTAGCACGAGCTTGTAGCCCTTGACCGCGGCGACCATCGCGAGACCGACGCCGGTGTTGCCGCTGGTCGGTTCGATGATCGTCCCGCCGGGCTTCAGGCGGCCATCCGCCTCTGCCGCCTCGATCATCGCGAGCGCGATCCGGTCCTTGATCGAGCCGCCGGGGTTCGAGCGTTCGGACTTCACCCAGACCTCGGAGTCGGGGAACAGCTTCGACAGGCGGATGTGCGGCGTGTTGCCGATCGTGTCGAGGATCGTGTGGGCCTTCATGGCTTGGCTTCTCCGTGCTGGGGTTCGGTCTCTAGTATCTCTGGCGGATCAAAGGTCTTGGCGCGTCCGAGTTCCGGGAACAGGCGCGCCCAGCCGATCGTGACGGCAATAGCACCGACGCCCCCGAACACCACTGCACCGACCGGACCGAGCATCGCCGCCATCACGCCGCTCTCGAACTCGCCGAGCTCGTTCGATGCCGAGATCGTCAGCTGCGAGACCGCGCTGACCCGGCCGCGCATGACGTCGGGGGTGTGAAGCTGGATCAGCGACTGGCGGACATAGACCGAGATCATGTCGGCACCCCCCGCGACGATCAGCGCGACGAGGCTGAGCAGGAAGGCGGGGTGGACGGGGATGCCGGCGATCGTGCCGGGCGCGATGCCGAGCAGGTCGACGATCGGCGTGGCAACGCCGAAGGTCAGGATCGCGAGCCCGAACACGACGACCGCGATCAGCATCTTCACGCCGACATTGCTGCTCATCGGCCGGAACGAGAACCAGATCGCGGTGACGGCGGCGCCGATCCCCATTCCCGCCGCGAGCACGCCGAGGCCCTGCGACCCGACATGGAGGATGTCGCGCGCATAGACGGGCAGCAGCGAGGTGGCCCCCGCCAGCAGCACCGCGAACAGGTCGAGCGTGATCGTCGCGAGCACGAGCCGGTTGCGGCGGACATAGGTGAAGCCCTCGATGATCCGCGCCAGCGGGCGGTGATCGGTCTGCGCGGCGGGCTGTGCCACCGGGCCGATCAGGAACATGAAGACGAGCGCGACGAGGAACAGCAACGTCGCGACGCCGTAGGCGACCTCGGGATGGATCGCGTAGAGCAGCCCGCCGACGCTCGGCCCGGCGATCGTGCCGACCTGCCACGCGATCGAGCTGACCGCGATCGCGGTCGGCAGGACCGCGCGCGGGACCAGATTGGGGGCGAGCGCGGAATAGGCCGGGCCCGAGAACGCACGCGCGACGCCGAATGCGACCGCCGCGGTGAACAGCGCGCCGAGCGTCAGATGGCCCGACCAGGTCAGCAGCCAGAGCGTCGCCGCGGTCAGCACGAGCAGCCCCGTGGTCCCGCGCACGATCCAGCGACGGTCGAAGCTGTCCGCGACGAGCCCGGTGATCGGGGTCAGCAGGAACAGCGGGACGAACTGCGCAAAGCCGATCATCCCGAGCATGAACGCGGCCTGGCGGATGTCCATCGTTTCGCGCGCGAGATTGTAGACCTGCCACCCGATGACGATCGACATCGCGCTGACCGCGATCGTGCCGGTGAAGCGGGACAGCCAATAGGCGCGGAAATTGGCGATCCGGAAGGGATGCTGATGCGGGTCGATCGTCGGGTCCATCGTCCCGGGCTTTAGGGGGAAGCGCGCGCGAAGGGCAACCGGAGCTTTGCTTGGGGCGGGGATAGGGCGGGGGCGGCGCCGCCTCTACCGGTCGCTGTCGTCATGCTCCGTCAGGCTCCGTCATGCTCCGTCACCCTGACGAAAGTCAGGATCGAGAGTTACAGGCGCTGTCCTGCGTTACTCTGGATCCTGACTTTCGCCAGGATGACGGGGGGAGGGGCGGCGTCCGGCTGAGGCAAAGCATGCGGCAGGGGACCCGTTGCGCGCGACGAGCCGCGGGGGCTCGGAGCCGCGCAGAACCGCATACCCCAGACGGGAATTGATGTTCGGCCCCGTCCGCGCCTATAGGCTCCATCAACTCCCCTACGGAAAACGAGGTTTCCCACATCGTGGCCAAAGCCCCCCAGCACGCGCAATCGCCGAACCGCCGATCACCAACCGCGAACGACCGGCCGAACCCAAGCCGTACGAGCCCAGCAAGGACGAACTGCTCGCCTTCTACAAGCAGATGCTGCTGATCCGCCGTTTCGAGGAAAAGGCGGGGCAGCTTTATGGCCTCGGCCTGATCGGCGGGTTCTGCCATCTGTACATCGGCCAGGAAGCGGTCGCGGTCGGGCTGCAGTCCGCGCTCAATGGCGACACCGATTCGGTGATCACCGGCTATCGCGACCATGGCCACATGCTCGCCTACGGGATCGACCCCAAGGTGATCATGGCCGAGCTGACCGGGCGTGGCTCGGGCATCTCGAAGGGCAAGGGCGGGTCGATGCACATGTTCTCGACCGAGCATAAATTCTATGGCGGTCACGGCATCGTCGGCGCGCAGGTGTCGCTGGGCACCGGCCTCGCGTTCAAGCACAAATATTCCGACGATGGCGGCGTCTGCATGGCCTATTTCGGCGACGGTGCGGCGAACCAGGGCCAGGTCTACGAGAGCTTCAACATGGCCGAGCTGTGGAAGCTCCCGATCATCTTCGTGATCGAGAACAACCAGTACGCCATGGGCACGAGCGTCAATCGCGCCTCGGCCGAGGACCAGCTCTATCGCCGCGGCGAATCGTTCCGCATCCCCGGCATCCAGGTCGACGGCATGGACGTGCTGGCGTGCCGCGGTGCCGCCGAGGAAGCGCTGGCATGGGTCCGCGCGGGCAAGGGCCCGGTCATCCTCGAGATGAAGACCTATCGCTATCGCGGGCACTCGATGTCCGATCCGGCGAAGTATCGCACGCGTGACGAGGTCCAGGCGGTCCGCGACAAGTCCGACCCGATCGACCACGTCAAGAAGCTGCTCGACGCGCAGGGCGTGACCGAGGCGGACCTGAAGTCCATCGAACAAGAGATCAGGAAGACCGTGAACGAAGCCGCCGATTTCGCCGAACAGACGCCCGAGCCGGATGCCGCCGACCTGTACACCGACGTTCTGGTGGAGTCGTACTGATGGCGATCGAGATCAAGATGCCCGCGCTCTCGCCGACGATGGAAGAGGGTACGCTCGCCAAATGGCTCGTCAAGGAAGGCGATAGCGTCAAGTCCGGCGACATCATGGCCGAGATCGAGACCGACAAGGCGACGATGGAGTTCGAGGCGGTCGACGAAGGCACGATCGGCAAGATCATGGTTGCCGAGGGTACCGACAATGTGAAGGTCGGCACCGTCATCGCGACGCTGCTCGAAGAGGGCGAAAGCGCCGATTCCGCGCCGACCGAGGCGCGCGCGGGCGAGGCCGCCAACGCCGCGCCGAAGGAAACGCCGTCGGACGACAAGGCACCGCCGGTTCCCGAGGGTGCCTCGCCTGCCAAGGCCGAGAGCGGCACGCAGCAGCTCGTCGCGTCGGCGGAGAAGGTCGGCAAGACCGATCCGGCGATCCCGGAGGGTACCGAGATGGTCAAGACGACCGTCCGCGAGGCGCTGCGCGATGCGATGGCCGAGGAAATGCGCGAGGACGACCGCGTCTTCGTGATGGGCGAGGAAGTCGCGCAATATCAGGGCGCGTACAAGGTGACGCAGGGTCTGCTCGACGAGTTCGGCGAGCGCCGCGTGATCGACACGCCGATCACCGAATACGGCTTTGCCGGCATCGGTGCGGGCGCGGCGATGGGTGGTCTCCGCCCGATCGTCGAGTTCATGACCTTCAACTTCGCGTTGCAGGCGATCGACCACATCATCAACTCGGCGGCCAAGACCAACTACATGTCGGGCGGCCAGATGCGCTGCCCGATCGTGTTCCGCGGTCCCAACGGCGCTGCGTCGCGCGTCGGTGCACAGCATTCGCACAACTTCGCGGCCTGGTATGCCAGCGTCCCCGGCCTGATCGTGATCGCGCCCTATGACGCGGCGGATGCCAAGGGTCTGCTCAAGGCGGCGATCCGTACCGAGGATCCGGTCGTGTTCCTCGAGAACGAGCTGATGTACGGCCGCAGCTTCGACGTGCCCAAGCTCGACAACCATGTCCTGCCGATCGGCAAGGCGCGGACCGTGCGCGAGGGCAAGGACGTCACGATCGTCAGCTATTCGATCGGCGTGGGCATCAGCCTCGAAGCCGCCGAAAAGCTGGCCGAGGAAGGCATCGATGCGGAGGTCATCGACCTGCGCACGCTGCGGCCGCTTGACACCGAGACGGTGCTGAAAAGCCTCGCCAAGACCAACCGCATGATCATCGTCGAGGAAAACTGGGCGACCTGCTCGATCGCGTCGGAGATCGTGTCGGTGGTGATGGAGCACGGCTTCGACGACCTCGACGCGCCGGTGCTCCGCGTGACCAACGAGGACGTGCCGATGCCCTATGCGGCGAACCTCGAGAAGCTGATGCTGGTCGACGTCGCCAAGGTCGTCGCCGCGGCGAAGAAGGTGACGTACAAGTAATCGGGTCGGGCTCGGGCACGCCGTTTCGGCGGGGTGCCCGGACTGCCGGGCGGCGATGCCCGGAAAGTCACCGCGTCAGGCGGTGAAGGTCGAGCAGGATGACGCGGTGCCGGTCGACTGGACGTCGTTAACCTTGCGCTCGCGGACCATCATGCCCGTGACCGACCGCAGCGTCCGCGCGCCGAGAAAGCTGTTCGAGATCAGCGGCTGGTAGCGATAGACGACCTCGACGAAGATGACCTCGTCATTGGGTCCCGCGGCGATCTTGCGATCCGACGGGCCGATCCCCTGTACCCCGAGCGATGCTCCTGCGACGCCATAGGACGAGGTGGCGGTCATCGCACCGGTGCAGCGCTGCCAGCGGATCTTCTGGTCGGTCACCTTGCCCGCGCCATCGACGATCGGCTGGACGCTCGAGACGATCACCCGCCCGTTCGCGGCGAAGTTGAGCGTCGCGCCCGTCGTCTTGATCCCGTCGAGCGATTCGGTGATGTCGGCCTCGCTGATGCCGATCCGGATGCGCGCGATCTGATCGGTCGTCAGCGTCGCGATGTCTCCGATCTTCTGCGTCGCATAGGCGAGGTTGACGGTTTCCATCCCCACCATCGTCAGCGCGATGAAGATCGGCATCGACAGCGCGAATTCGAGCATCGCGACGCCCGACCGGTTGCGTGCGAGCGCGCGGAGGCCGGCACGCGGCGGCGAAGCGGGTGCGAGCGTCACGACTTGCACCGGATCGTGGGGGAGGCCTGCGCCTCGAACGGCTGGCGGCGGACGACCGTGGTCGCCTGCGTCGAGGCGCGCGCGGTGCCGCCGATGAAGCGGTGCACGGGCAACAGGCGATCATAGCTCACGGTGACGGTGTATTTGACGATGTCGTCGGCGCCGCCGATGCCGTCCGCACCCGCGGTGACGATGTTGCGCACGCCATTATTGTCGACGTCCTCCCAGCAGTCCGACTTGTCGGGGACGCCGTTGCCATCGGTATCGACCGGCCCGTCGAGGATGCCGTTGTTGTTGAGGTCCTGCGTCAGGCGTTCCAGCGTACCGAAGCTGTTGTAGCGATTGACGCTCCCGCGGACGATATTGATCGTCGCGGCGGGCGCGACACGCCTGATCTGCGTGCGCAGTTCTGTCTCGCTCGTGCTGGCATCGGCGTTCTGCAGCGTGACCGCCCGCGTCAGCGTCTCGAGCGCGCCGAGCGTGACCGAGCGGACATAGGCCTGATAGCCGACCTCCATCGTCCCCATGATGATCACGCACAGCGGCACGAGCAGGAGCGCGAACTCGGGCAGAGTCGCGGCACGCCGGTCGGCGGCGAGGCGCAGCGTCGTGCGCGGGATCATTTCGACAGTCTCAGCGAACCGATATTCTCGCCAATGTCCTGAAACGCCTTGTTGAGCGCAGCACTGTCGGCGGCGCGATAGCCATAGCCGGCGCCCGACGAGCAGGCCTCGAGATCCGCCGACAGCGTCGATCCGTTGCCGAACGAGATCGCATAGATCTGCGCTTCCATGTTCTTGATCGCCGCGCAGGTCATCAGCAGGCGCTTGCTGTGATTGTCGTCGGACGTGTCGCGGTCGCCATTGTTGGTGATCCGCCGCCAGAAATATTCCTGCGCATAGGCGCCGTAGCCCAGATTGCCCGTGTCCATCTCGCCGTCGGTCATGAGGATGACGTACCGCTTCACAGGGAACCCGTTGTAGAACTCCGGGTTTTCCGTGCCCCACAGGCCGGTGCGCGACAGGAACCGCGCCGCCCAGAGCATCCCGATGTCGAGATAGGTACCGCCATTGGCGACGAACCCGTTGTTGAAGGCGAAGTAGTTGTTGAAATCGCTTCCCGTCATCGCGCCCAGTTCGCGCATCGGTTTGGGGCAGGCGTACTGCGCGACGCCGGTTGCGTTGGGATCCGCCATCGTCCAGCGCCGTTCCGTGCTGGTCGGTGTTTCGTCGAACTTCAGGTCATACGCGTTGGCGGGGATATTGCCGGGAATCTGGTAGCTCGAGGTCGCGGTAATGAGGTTGCTCGTAGCGCGCTCCTCGACGCAGCCGTCCCATGTCTTGCTGATCCAGTCGGCGTCATGCGAGGTGGTAGCGGGCGCATAGGCGCAGCTGCTGCTGTAGGCGTTGCAGCGTGAATAGCGATAGGATCCGCTGCTGTTGAACCAGCTGGGATTGCGCGAATACAAGGTCGTTCCCGCAGCGCCGGTACTGAACCCGGGATTGGTCATCTGCGAAAAGGGGACGATCGCCCAGCGGATCCGCTTGCGCGAGCTTGAGGATGCCGCCGCGAACTGATCCTCGATGATCGCCATCTGGGCTTGCAGCGATTTCAGCGCGTCCCTCAGGCCCTGCATGCGCGAGACGTTCGTGGTACCGCTTCGCTCCTCGCCGACATAGCTCACGTTCTTGCCGTTGACGGGCAGCGTGTAGCCGGATTCATTGTTGGCATAGGTACTGCACGTCGCCGCGGTCCGCGACGGCGCGCACGCCATCGAGCCCGTCGTGTCGAGCACGAGGACGATGTCGATATTGGCGTAGTCGTCGCGCGCGCTGCACGTCACCGAGACCGGGATCGTCGCCGTGCCGAACAGCCGCATGATCGCGGTGTTCATCGTCGTCGACAAGGTCAGGTTGATCGTGTCGGTGGCACTCGTCAGCGTCGGCGTGACCGGGAACGCGGTCGTGTCCAGCGAGCGCTGCGGAAAGTTGAAATTGACGTAGCTGGTGACCTGATCCGTCACCGGGGTGGTCAGCGAACCGCCCGCGCCCATCGTGCGTCGCCCGGCAAGAACGCCCGCGTCGCAGGCCTGCTGGAGCCGCGTGCGGACGAGATAGGCGCGGCTGAGATCGAGGCCTGCGCCGACGAATGCGGTCATCGGCAGGATCGCGGCGGCGACGATCGCCAGGACGTTGCCACGCGTGTCGCGCGCGAGCGAACCCAGGAAACCTCGTGCGGACGATGATGCTCTAGTCTTGCGCAATCGCATGGCGGGCCAACGTAAGGGGGGCATTCGCCCGTGCCTTACGCCGGGAGTTCATAAGCGGAGCACAAGCGATATGGTTAACGGGCGCGGCGATGATGGAGCCGGGGAGGGACATGGCATCCCGACGCTCGCCGAGCGCGAACGGGGGCTGGCGATCGGCTACGCGCCTTCGGCCGTACGGCCGAGGCTGGAGGCGCTGTTCGCGCTCGATACGACGCTGGGGGCGATCCTGAAGACGACGCGCGAACCGATGGTGGGGCAGATGCGGCTGACCTGGTGGTATGAGGCGCTGGTCAGGCTGGACAGCGCGCCGCCGCCCGCCGAGCCGGTCCTCCAGGCGCTTGCCGCGCATGTCGTGCCGCGCGTGTCCGGGGCTGCGCTGGCCGCGATCGCCGAGGGCTGGGAGGCGCTGCTCGAGACGCCGCTCGAGGACGATGCGGTCGAGCGGTTCGCGCAGGGGCGCGGCGGGTTGCTGTTCGCGGCAGCGGCGAAGCTTTCAGACGTCGAGGATGCGCGGATCGCGCTCGCCGGGCAGGGCTGGGCGCTGGCGGATCTTGCGCTGCGGCTGTCGGACGACGCGCGGGCGGCCGCCGTCGCGGCGCGCGCGCGTGAGCGGCTGGACCGCGCGCTGACGGGACGCTGGCCACGCCGCGCGCGGGCGCTGGGGGCGCTCGCGCTGCTCGCGCGGGCGGACGTCGATCCGGCGCGCCGGCCCGCGGGAAGCCCGGCGCGGGTCGGGCGGCTGCTGCTGCACCGATTGGTCGGATACTGACCGATCGGATTGGGCGCGACAGACGGAGGCGCTAGCGTGGCGACCGGGGCGATGTCCGCCTGCGGGGAGAGCGGCGATGTGGCGATACCTGACGGGTGGGGCGGCGCTGATCGCGTTCGCCGGCGCGGCGGTCCTCTTCCTGGGAGGGAAGGCGCCATCGGCCGCGGTGCTGAAGCCGCAGCCCGCGGGTCGGGTCGCGGGGCGCGCGGGCATGGCGCCGGAGCCGTTACCTGATGCGGCGCCCGAGGCGACGGAATTGACGCGCGAGCAGAAGCGCTTCGACCGCTACGACAAGGACCGCGACGGCGCGGTGACGCGCGACGAATATCTCGTCGCGCGCCGCAAGACCTATGCGAAGCTCGACGTCGACGGCGACGGGCGGCTGTCGTTCGACGAATGGGCGCTCAAGGCGACGACGAAGTTCGCGGCCGCGGACAAGGACCGGTCGGGCGCGATGACCCCGCCCGAATTCGCCGCCACCGCGGTCAAACGGAAGCCGTCGTCTCGGGCTGCCTGTCCGCCGGTTCCGGCGCCGTCGGAGGAGAGTTGAGCCACGCCGCCAGCGCCGCGCGGCCCCGGTCGGTGTACATGCGCTTGCGATCGGTCTTCTTCGTCCGGCCGGGGATCGGCGGGAAGAGACCGAAATTGACGTTCATCGGCTGATAGGTCTCGGCCTCCGCACCTCCCGTGATGTGCCCGAGCAGCGCGCCGAGCGCGGTCGCGAAGGGCGGCGGCGTCAGCGTCTGCCCGGTCAGCTCGGCCGCGGCGAACCGCCCGGCGAGCAACCCGATGCCGCAGCTCTCGATATACCCCTCGCAGCCCGTGATCTGGCCTGCGAAGCGGATGTTGGGGCGCGATTTCAGGCGCAACGTCTGGTCGAGCAGTTCGGGCGACCGGATGAAGGTGTTGCGGTGGAGGCCGCCGAGCCGCGCGAATTCGGCGTTTTCGAGCCCCGGGATTGTGCGGAACAGCCGGACCTGGTCGGCGTGCTTGAGCTTGGTCTGGAAGCCGACGATGTTCCACAGCGTGCCCTGCGCATTGTCCTGGCGGAGCTGGACCACAGCGTAGGGCCAGCGCCCCGTCTTGGGATTGTCGAGACCGACGGGCTTCATCGGACCATAGCGCAGCGTGTCGACGCCGCGCTCGGCCATGACCTCGATCGGCATGCAGCCGTCGAAATAGGGGGTGTCCTTCTCCCAGTCCTTGAACGGGGTCTTCTCGCCGTCGACCAGACCCTGGTGGAAGGCGAGATACTGGTCCTTGTCCATCGGGCAGTTGATGTAATCCTTGCCCCCGCCTTCGACGTCGGCGCCCTTGTCCCAGCGCGAGGCGAACCACGCGGTGTCCATGTCGATCGAGATCGCGGTGGACGATGGGTGCGAGCGCGTCGAAAAAGGCAAGCGCCTCGCGGCCGGTCTCGGCCCCGATCCCGGCGGCGAGCGAGGCGGCGGTCAGCGGGCCGGTGGCGATGATCGTCGGGCCGTCGGGCAGCGCGTCGATCCGTTCGCGGACCAGCGTGATGTTCGGGTGCTGGTCGATCGCCTCGGTCACGCTGTTCGAGAAATTGTCGCGGTCGACCGCGAGCGCGGAGCCTGCGGGGACGCGGTGCAGATCCGCCTGCCGCATGATCAGCGAGCCGAGCGTGCGCAGTTCCTGGTGGAGCAGGCCGACCGCGTTGCTTTCGGCATCGTCCGAGCGGAAGCTGTTCGAGCATACCAGCTCTGCGAGGCCGTCGGTCTGGTGCGCGGGCGTCGCTTCGCCGCTGCCGCGCATTTCGGACAGGCGCACCTTGAGGCCGGCTTCTGCGAGCTGCCAGGCGGCCTCGGATCCGGCAAGGCCGCCGCCGATAACGTGAATGTCGTGGGTCATCTCCGTCAGATAGCGCCGGACGCTTGCCGTGTCAGGTCTGCAATCCCATTTCGACGCCATGAAAATCTTCACGATCGGGTACGAAGCCACGACGATGCCGGACTTTATCGGCACGCTTGCCGCGGCGGGCGTCGAACGAGTCATCGACGTCCGCGCGCTGCCGCTGTCGCGCCGGCCGGGGTTTTCGAAGACATCGCTCGCCGCGTCGCTCGGCGAGGCAGGGATCGGGTATGTCCACCTCAAGGCGCTGGGCACGCCCAAGGCCGGGCGCGACGCCGCGAAGAAGGGCGACGTCGCGACGCTGACCGCGGTGTACGAGGCACAGCTCGAGCTGCCCGAGGCGCAGGCGCAGGCGGCGATCATGCTCGGGCTGGCGGCGGAGAAGCCGAGCGCCCTGCTCTGCTACGAACGCGATCCGTGTCATTGTCACCGCACGCTGCTGCTCGACGCGGTGGGCGATGGCGCGGAGGTGGTCGACCTTTTCACCTGACGCGGCGGGTCGTGCTATTGACTCTGATAATCAGTCGCAATAGCGAGGAGCCCGTAAAGGGGTTCCATCATGTCCAACATTTTGTCACGGCCGGTCACGGCCGGTCGCTTCCTTGCGCTCTCCTGCGTCGGGTTTCTCGCCAGTGCGCCGGGGCATGCGGCAGACGCGCCGCGCACCCGGCCCGTCGATGCCGATACGCCGCAGGTCGGTGATATCCTCGTCAAGGGTCAGCGACCGACCGACGACGAACCCAAGCGCGTCGCGCCCTTGCTCGATACGCCGCGATCGATCCTAGTCCTGCCGAGCGAGATCATCGAGCAGACCGGGTCGAACAGTCTTCAGGATGCCCTTCGTACCGTGCCGGGGATCACCTTCGGCGCGGCGGAGGGGCAATCCGGTCGGCGACCGGCCGTTCATCCGCGGCTTCGACAGCCAGGGGAGCATCTATCTCGATGGCGTCCGCGACCTCGGCGCGCAGAGCCGCGAGGTCTTCGCGGTCGACAATGTCCAGATCGTCCGCGGGTCGGACTCGACGCTGGGCGGGCGGGGATCGGCGGGCGGCTCGATCAACGTCGTGTCGAAACTGCCGCAGCTCGACACGTTCGTGCGCGCAAGCGCGAGCTATGGCGAGGCGTCGTACAAGCGGACGACCGCGGACGTGAACGTCAAGGTCGCGGATACGGTCGCGGTGCGGATCGCGGGGCTGTGGCACGACCAGGACATTGCCGGTCGCGACGCGCTCTACGCGCGGCGCTGGGGCGTCGCGCCGAGTGTGACGATCGGGCTCGGCACGCCGACCCGGCTGACCGCGAGCTACTATTATCTCGAAAGCCACGACCTTCCCGACAGCGGGATCCCGTATCTGAACACGCTTGCCAACGCGCCGGGAACGGGGACGATCCGGGTCCGCCCCGCGATCGGCACGGTCACGCTCGCCGACGGCAGCACGGGGCGGGTCGATCGCGCGACCTTCTATGGTCTGGCGAACCGCGATTTTCGCGACACGACCAACCATCAGGCGATGCTGCGGGTCGAGCATGACTTCGGTGCGCTGACGCTGCGCAACACGTCGCGGTTCAGCGACAGCGTCCAGCGCTATATCTACACGCAGCCCGATGACAGCCAGGGCAACGTGTTCGCGACCGGCCGCGTCTGGCGGCGCGCGAACACGCGGGACAGCCATTACGAGAGCATCGTCAACCAGACCGACCTGTACGGCGTGTTCAGAACTGGCGGGATCGAGCACAGCATCTCGGTTGGCGCCGAACTGTCGGCCGAGCGCGCGCGACGTGGCACGTTGCTGGTCACGACAGACCCGCGCTGCACCGCCGAGGGGGTGGCGCGGTACAATTGCACCAGCCTGTTCGCCCCCAACCCCTATGACCCCTGGGTCAATTCGGTAAGCGGCACCGACGCGACGGCGACGCCGATCGTTCCGAGCGCGCAGACGACGCGCGTTCAGAACAGCGCGACGAGCAAGGGGGTCTATGCGTACGACTCGATCACGCTGATGCCGCAGCTCGTCCTCAACCTCGGCGCGCGGTACGATCACTTCCGCTCGGTCGCGATCGCGGCGGGCGCGACGCAGGTCCGCGTGACGCGGGCGGACGATCTGTTCAACTGGCAGGCGGGGCTCGTCTTCAAGCCGACCCCGGAGACCAGCGTGTATGCGAGCTATGCGACGGCGGCGACACCACCCAACAGCCTGCTCGGCGAGGGGCGCGAGGACAATGCGATACCCGCCAACGCGACCGGTGCGAACGCGGCGCTGCTCGACAGCCTGAAACCGCAGAAGACCAGGAGTTACGAGGTCGGCGCGAAGGCGAACGTGCTTGGCGAGCGGCTCGCGCTGAGCGTTGCGGCGTTCCAGACCGAGATCAGCAACGCGCGCGTGACGGGCGACGACGCCACCGTCGCCTTTGTCGGCGAGACGCGGATCCGCGGCATCGAGCTGTCGGCGACGGGGACGATCGTGCCGGGCTGGACGGTGTTCGGCGGCTACAGCTATCTTGATCCCGAGATCGTCGATGGCGGCTTCACCGCGCTGACCGCGCCCGCGGTTGGGGCGCAGCCGGCCCGGATCGTCGCGGTGCCCTCGGTCAACACCGGTCGCCAGCTGCAGCAGACCGCGAAGAACAGTTTCACCGCGACGACCAACGTGACGCTGTTCAAGCGGCTCCAGCTCGGCGGCACCGCGATCTACATGGACAATGTCATCGGCGGCTATCAGGACAATCGCACCGCGACGCAGACCGCCGCGGGCGTGGTCACGGTCAATCCGGCGACCAAGCTGATCGTGCGCGACGTGCCCAGCTATTGGCGGTTCGACGCGCGCGCGAGCTTCGCGCTGACGCCAAGCATCGAACTCGCGGTCAATGCGCAGAACCTGACCGACAAGACCTATTTCAACCAGGTGTTCACGACGCATTATGCGGGGATCGCGCCGGGGCGGACGATCTTCGGCACGATCAACCTGAAGTTCTGAGGAGAGCGGTGGTGACGACGATCGATGCGCTGACCCCCGAGGCGATCGCGGCGCGACTGTCGGGTGCGCCCGAAGAGCGGACGGCGTTGATCCGCGAGGGTGCCCAAGCGGGGCTCGCCGAGGCGCAGGCGGTCTATGGCCAGATGCTGCTCGACGGCGCGGGGGTGCCCTGCGACCCCGCCGCCGCGCTCGGCTGGTTCGTGCGGGCGGCGGCGCAGCATCACCTGATGGCGCTCAACATGGTCGGGCGCTGCTACGACCTTGGCTGGGGGACGGCGCCGGACAAGGCGAAGGCAGCGGCGTGCTACCGCATCGCTGCCCAACGCGGGCTCGACTGGGCGATGTACAATTATGCGACGCTGCTGACGCTGGGCGAGGGCGTCCCCGAAGACCGGGTGGCGGCGCTCGGCTGGCTGCGCCGCGCGGAACGGGACGGCGTGGGGCTCGCACGCGCCAAGGCAGTCAACGTCATCGGCAGCTTCCACGAGGATGGCTGGGCGACGCCGCGGAGCATGACCGATGCGGCGGCATGCTATGCGCAGTCCGCGGAAGGCGGCGATTTCCGCGGCTGCTTCAATCACGCGCGGATGCTGGGTGCGGCGGGCGACGTCGCGGCCGCGCTGCGCTGGCTGACGCGTGCGGGCGAATGGGGCACCGCGTCGTTCGTCGCCAAGGCGGAGGCCTGGCTTGCGAAAAGCGATGTCGCCGCGTTTCGGAGCGAGGGCGTCGCCGCGCTTCGCCTGGGTGCCGCATGCTGATCGCGATCCCCGATGTGCTGAGCCCGGCGGAGGTCGCGCGCGTGCGCACGATCATCGACGCGGGATCCTGGGTCGACGGCAATGCGACATCGGGGGCGCAGAGCGCGCTCGCCAAGCGGAATGCGCAGCTGCCCGAGGACAGCGCGGCGGCGCGCGAGGCGGGCGGCATCGTGCTCGACGCGCTGGGGCGAAGCGCGCTGTTCGTTGCCGCCGCATTGCCGCTGAAGGTGTTTCCGCCGTTGTTCAATCGCTATGCCGGCGGGCAGGATTTCGGGCTTCATGTCGATACCGCGGTCCGCGTCAAACGCGGCAGCGACTTCCGGATCCGCAGCGACCTGTCGGCGACGCTGTTTCTCGAGGATCCCGCGGATTATGACGGCGGGGAATTGATGATCGAGGGGCAGTTCGGGCCGCAATCGGTCAAGCTGCCCGCCGGGCACATGGTGCTCTATCCCGCGTCAAGCCTCCACCGCGTCATGCCGGTCACGCGGGGCACGCGCACGGCGTCGTTCTTCTGGCTGCAGTCGATGGTCCGCGACGAGGAGTCGCGGCGGATCCTGTTCGATCTCGATCAGGCGGTGCAGGCGGTCTCGGTCGACAAGGGGCTGGCGGACCCGAGCGTCGTGCACCTGACCGGGGTGTATCACAATCTGCTGCGGCGCTGGGCGGACGTCTGAGCCGAGCCGGGCGGGCGGGTCAGTCGTCGAGCATCGCGTGCAACGCGGGCGAGAGATGCTCGACTTCTCTGCCGTCGATCACCGTCACCAGCCGCGCCGCGATCCCCAGATCCGATGCGAGCGCGAGACCGTCGACGGGCCCCAGCACGCTCAGCGCGGTGGCGAAGGCATCGGCGGCGGCGGCGGTGGCGTGGATGACGCTGGCGGAGACGACACCGGTCGCGATCGGCCGTCCCGTGCGCGGGTCGAGCGTGTGCGCCCCCCGGCGGTAGTCCCCCGACGTCGCCACCGCGAGTCCGTGCAGCGCGATCCGCAGCGGTGGCAGCACCATGCCCGGCGGGCTTTCGAGATCGACCCACCACGGGTCGCCATCGGGCTTGACGCCACGCCCTACCAGTTCCCCGCCGATCTCGACCAGTGCATGTTCGATCCCGTGCGCCCGGAGCAGATCCGCGACCGCGTCGACCGCATGGCCCTTCGCGATGCCCGACAGATCGAGCGCGACGCCGCCCGGCTGGTGGAGCATCGCGCCCTGCGTTGCCATTGCCTGCGTCGCCAATGTGAGCCGCTGCCAGCCGGAAAGCGCGCGCGCCTGTGCGATCGCCGCGTCGTCGGGGCGGCGGGGCTGGCCGGTCGCGCCGAACCCCCAGGCATCGACGATCCGGCCGATCGCCGGATCGAACGCGCCCTCGGTCGTGCGGGCAATCGACAGCCCCTGCGTCATGCACTGCGCGAAATCGGGGGAAGCGCGAACCACGTCCCCGCGGCTGCGCGGTTGAAGCGGGACAGCAGCGATTGCGACGCCCAGTGGCTCATCTCGGCGACCAGCCCCGCCAGTCGCGCGACGATCGCCCGGTCGAGCGTTGCCACGTCGATCCCGCTGCGGGCCGCGAAGCGCACGCACCAGCTCGTACCCATCGTCTCGCCGCGCAGGTCGACGAGCGTGGCGGCGGGATCGCGCTCGCGGAACGCCGCGGGGTCGATCGATGGCGGCAGCGCTATCCGCACGACGTCACGGCGTCAGCACCTCGAGCGTCGTGACATAGCTCATCCGCCGTTCGGTCGCGCGCGGCGTGGTCGCCTTCGCGTCGGTCAGCGTCGCATTTAGCCAGTACATCCCTGCCGCGGGCCAGGTGACGCTGAGCACGCCGTCGGCGCCCGTGGACAGCTCGCGCGCGCCCTCGTCGTTGCGATAGCGCTTGCCACCGGGGATGATCGTCACCTTGAGCCCCGGCGCGGGTTTGCCGTCGACGAGGAAGCGGAACGTCGCGGTCTCGCCCGCGACCAGCTCGTCGGGATGCGTGACGGGCGCGAATTCGAGCCCCTTGCCCGTCGGCCTGAAGACCGTCGTGGTGGGCGCGCCCGCGGTGACGAAGATCTCGTTGCGCGTCGACGTCTCGGCGAGCTTCACGTCGGTGGCGTTCGCGGGAATGTCGGCGACGGTGAGGGGGGCCGGGGCACCCGGCTGCGGCGGGCCGCGCCGGCCGAGGCGCTTCTCGACGCCGTCGACCTTGAAGCTGCCCATGACGGCGGTCATCTGCGTCCCGATCTTCCACGTCCCCGGCTTGTCGAGCCTGACGTCGAATACCGACCGATAGCGTCCGGTGGCGCCGTTCTGGAGCACGCCCTCGCTGCCGTCGGGCTGCCAGACCTTGACGCCGTCGAGGCGGAGCGGCTGGTGATCGAAGAAGAAGAGATCGTTCGAGACCGCGGCGTCGACCGTCACCCAGCCGCTCGTGTCGGAGAACACCGTGCCCGACGGCAGCATCCACATGCGATGCGCGGACAGCGCGGCGGGGACCGACACGAGTGCGGCGGCGGCGATCAGGCGTGCGCCCAGGGGTGTCATGAGGCTGTTCCTAACGGGGAGAGGCGGGGAGGGGCGGGCGCGTCAGCGCGGCGACAGCGCGATCGCGCCGAGTTCGGTCTTGCCCGCGCCCTGCGCGGCGGCGCGCACCGGGACGACGAGCGGGATGCTGACGAGTTCGCGGCCGCCCGTCTCGCGCGCGGCCTCGACGTTCAGCACATAGTTGCCGGGCTTGAGCGTGGCGGGGAGGGGATGCTGTACCGGCCGGGTGCGCGCGTCGCGCCGCTGATGCCGTCCGCGGGCATTGCGAGCCCGCGTCCGCCCTTGCGCCACCATGCGCGCAGTTCCGAGAGCCATTTGGTGCCGGGTTCGTTCCCCGCCTTCTTGACGTCGTACCACAGGGCGAGCGTCCGCGGTGCACCGCCACCGACCGGGTCGAGCCAGACCGCGACATAGGGCCGGTGATATTCGGCGACGCTCAGGCGCGGGATCGTGACGGTCACGGTTCCGGCAGCAGCGGGCGCCGCGACGGCACCCCCGATCAGGACAAACGCGGACAGACGCATGGCAGAACCCCTCAATGCAGGAACAGGATGGCTAGGATCACGGGAATGGCGAGCCCGGCGCCGACGATCGGCCAGGTCGCCGGACGATGCCGCGCGTGCAGCTGGAGCAGCAGCAGCCCCGTCAGCGTGAAGACGATGCACGCGACCGCGAAGACGTCGATGAACCAGAACCATGCGGTCCCCGCGTTGCGGCCCTTGTGCAGGTCGTTGAGATACGAAATCCAGCCGCGATCGGTCGTCTCGGCGGTGATGCGGCCGGTCGCGCGGTCGATGCTGACCCAGGCGTCGCCACCGGGGCGGGGGAGCGCGACGTAGGCGTCGGTATCCGACCATTCGACCGCCCGGCCGGCGGGATCGAGCCCGGTCGCCGCGGCAACGGCGGCGGCGACCGGCGACGGCAGGCGCGCGTCCGGTGCCTGAGAACGCGAGAGCAAGGGCCGGAGCGGTGCGGGCAGGATCGCCGCCTGCTCGGTGACCACGGGCGTCGCGCCGATCGTCGCGGCATGGTTGAGCGTGAGCCCGGTGACCGCGAACAGCAGCATGCCGACCAACGACAGCGCGGCGCTGATCCAGTGCCAGCTGTGAAGCTGTTTCAGCCACCAGCCCCGCCAGCGGCGCTTGCGCTGTTGCGGTGTCGGTGCAGCTTTGGGGGGCGGGGTGGTCACGCTCGAGCGCTATCGCAACGAGCAGCCCCTGGCAAGCTATTGCGACCCATTATCAATAGATTCGGTCGTCTCCCCTGTTGCAATGCAGCATCGAGGGAGGTAGGGGGCGGACATTCACAAGGACCCGGTGAAATTCCGGGTGGCTATTCCGGCCGCCGATCCGCCGGACAACGCAACGACGCCTTTCCATCGACTGCCGGCCAGCGCGCCGCAGCATCGTGCGTCCTATGCGGATACATCCATGAAATCCTTATCGTTTTCTCGTTACCGAGCCGAATGGTTCAGCGGCCCTGCCGCCGCGCGCCGCGACATCCTTGCGGGGATGGTCGGCACCTTTGCGCTGATCCCCGAGGTCATCGCCTTCTCCTTCGTTGCCGGGATCGATCCCGAGGTCGGCCTGTTCGCCTCGTTCGTGATCGGCATCGTCATCGCCTTTGCCGGCGGGCGTCCCGCGATGATCTCGGGCGCGGCGGGCTCGGTCGCGCTGGTCGCCGCCGCGCTCGTCCACGCGCACGGGCTGCAATATCTGCTCGTCGCGACGATGCTCGCAGGCGTGCTCCAGATCGCGTTCGGGCTCGCCAAGCTCGACGTGCTGATGCGGTTCGTGTCGCGCTCGGTGCATGCGGGCTTCGTCAACGCGCTCGCGATCCTGATCTTCTCGGCGCAGGTGCCGCAGATGGTCGGCGTCAGCTGGCAGGCCTATGCGATGATCGCGGCCGGGCTTGCGATCATCTATCTCGTGCCGCGGATCTCGAGCGCGATCCCGTCGCCGCTGATCTGCATCGTCGTGCTGACCGCGATCGCGATGTGGTTTCCGATGCCGCTCAAGACGGTCGGCGATCTCGGGCGCTTGCCCGATCTGCTGCCGTCGTTCGGGCTTCCCGACGTGCCGTTCGCCTGGGATACGCTGCGGATCGTGGCGCCCTATGCGTTTGCGATGGCGGCAGTCGGCCTGCTCGAATCGATGATGACCGCCAATGTCGTCGACGAGCTTACCGAGACGCGCAGCTCGAAGGCGCGCGAATGCACCGGGCTCGGGCTAGCCAATGTCGCCGCGGGCGCGTTCGGCGGGATCGCCGGGTGCGGGATGATCGGGCAGACCGTCGGCAATGTCCGCTATGGCGGCACCGGACGGCTCTCGACGATGGTCGCGGGCGTGTTCCTGCTCGTGGTCATGGTGCCGCTGCGGCCATGGGTCGCGCAGGTGCCGGTCGCGGCGCTGGTCGCGATCATGATCATGGTGTCGATCAGCACCTTCTCCTGGGGCTCGCTGCGCGACCTCGCGCGGCACCCGAAGATGTCGAGCGTCGTCATGCTGGCGACCGTCGTCGTCACTGTCGCAACGCACGACCTGTCGCTCGGCGTCGGGGTCGGCGTGCTGCTGAGCGGCGTGTTCTTTGCGTGGAAGGTCACGCGGTTGATGGACGTGGCGGTCGATTACGACGCCGCCAGTGATACGCGGATCTACCGCGTGACGGGGCAGGTCTTCTTCGCCAGCGCCGATATCTTCGCGGACACGTTCGACCTGCGCGAAGAGGCCAAGCACGTGCGGGTCGACCTGACGGGCGCGCATCTGTGGGATGTGACCGCAGTCGGCGTGCTCGACGACGTGGTCGGCAAGCTGCGGCGGCATGGCGTGGCGGTCGAGGTCGTCGGGCTCAATCGGGCCAGCGAGGTGCTGGTCGACCGGCATGCGCCTTTGATGCGCGATCTGGCGGGGTGATCGGGTAGCGGCGGGGGCGGTTACAACGACGGTCGTCGTTGCCGCCCCCTCCGTCAGGCTTTGCCTGCCACCTCCCCCTGGCGGGGGAGGATTGTTCGGGGGTTAGCCGGCCACGGGGAGCTTGACCTGGCCGGCGTCGTCGCGTTCGAGCGGGCCGTAGGACAGCACCGTCTCGAGCAGCAGCGGGCCGTTATAGATGTGCGGAAAGAGCTGGCCGCCGCGCGATTCTTCCCAGGTCACGTCGTCGCCGATCGCTTCAAGATCGACCGCGGCGACGTGGAGGTCGCTCTGGCCGGCGAAGTGCTTGTCGACCGTCTCGGTCAGCTGTTCCGCGGTCGACAGGTGGATATAGCCATCGGCCAGATCGACCGGCGCACCGGCGAAGCTGCCGCTTTCCAGCGTCGCGAGCTGCTCGCCCGTCAGCACCTTGTAGGCGATAGGATCGCGGCTCATTCGCTATCCCCCTGGCCTTCGGTCGGATCGCCAGCCGCCGTGTCCTCGCCGATCGTCGCACCGGTATCGGGCGCGAGCTCTGGCGTTGCGTCCGCCAGGTTCACTTCGGCGTCTTCCTCGGTTTCCTCGATCCGCGCGGCGGAGACGACATGCTCGCCCTTTGCGACGTCGAACAGCTTCACGCCCGCCGAATTGCGGCTGATGACGCGCAGCGACGCGAGCGTCGTGCGGATCAGCTTGGCCTGGTTGGTCACCAGCATCAGCTGATGGCCCTTCGCCGCGGCGAAGCTCGCCACGACCGGACCGTTACGGCCGATATTGTCGATGTTGGTGATGCCCTGACCACCGCGACCTGTGCGGCGGTAATCATAGGCGCTCGACAGCTTGCCATAGCCGTTCTCGCAGACCGTCAGGATGAACTGCTCGCGGTCCTTGAGATCGTTGTAGCGCTCGTCGCCCATCCCGTGATCGCCCTCGCGCTCGCCCTTCCAGGGGGCGAACTTCAGGTACGTCTCGCGCTCTTCCGGAGTCGCGCCGACGCGGTGGAGAACCGACAGCGAGATGACCTCGTCGTCGCCCTTCAGCGTCACGCCGCGCACGCCGGTCGAGGTGCGGCTCTGGAACTCGCGGACGTCGTCGCCGGCAAAGCGGATCGCCTTGCCGAGCCGCGTCGCGAGCAGCACGTCGTCATGCTCGGTGAGCAGCGCGACGCCGATCAGCTTGTCCTCGGAGCCTTCCTCGAAGCGCATCGCGATCTTGCCGTTCGAGGGCACGTTGGTGAACGCATCCATCGCGTTGCGGCGGACGAGCCCGCGCTGCGTCGCGAACATCACGTGCAGGCGGCTCCACTCGCTGAGATCCTCGGGCAGCGGGAGTACGGTCGAGATCGTCTCGCCCGGCGCCAGCGGCAGAAGGTTGATCATCGGCCTACCGCGCGTGGCGGGGCCGCCCTCGGGCAGGCGCCAGACCTTGTAGCGATAGACCTTGCCGAGGTTCGAGAAGAACAGCACCGGCGTGTGCGTCGAGGTGACGAACAGCTCGGTGACGACATCCTCGTCCTTCGTCGACATGCCCGCGCGGCCCTTGCCGCCACGTGCCTGTGCACGGAACGTGTCGAGGCTGGTGCGCTTGATATAGCCCTGCATGGTCACGGTGACGACCATGTCCTCGCGCTCGATGAGATCCTCGTCGTCGATGCCGTTGGCGGCAGCGGCGATCTCGGAGCGGCGCGGCGTGGCGAATTCGTCGCGGATCGCGATCAGCTCGCCGCGCATCACTTCGTACAGCTTGGCGCGGTCGGCGAGGATGTGGAGCAGCTCGGCGATCGACGCCGCCAGCACCTTCAGTTCGTCGCCGATCTCGTCGCGGCCGAGCGCGGTGAGGCGGTGGAGGCGCAGGTCGAGGATCGCGCGGACCTGCGGCTCGGACAGCTTGTAGATGCCCTCCTGCTGCTTGTCCTCGACCGCCTCGACGAGCGCGATGTACGGCGCGATCTCCGCGACCGGCCATTCCCGCGCAAGCAATTTGCCGCGCGCTTCGGCGGGGCTCGACGAGCCGCGGATGATGCGGACGACTTCGTCGAGGTTGGTGACGGCGATGACGAGGCCGAGCAACAGATGCGCGCGCTCGCGCGCCTTGGCGAGCTCGAACTTCGAGCGGCGCGTGATGACCTGTTCGCGGAACGTGATGAACGCGCCGATGATGTCGCGCAGGTTCAGCAGCTCGGGGCGTCCGCCGCGGATCGCGAGCATGTTGGCGGGGAAGCTCGACTGCGCCGGCGTGTGGCGCCAGAGCTGGTTGAGTACAACGTCGGGGGTCGCGTCGCGCTTCAGGTCGATGACGATGCGCACGCCCATCCGGCTCGATTCGTCGCGAATGTCGCTGACGCCTTCGATCCGCTTGTCCTTGGCGGCTTCGGCGATCTTCTCGACCAAGCCGTTCTTGCCGGTCTGGAACGGGATTTCGGTGAGGACGATCGAGCGACGATCGCCCTTGCCCTCCTCGACGACGTGGCGTGAGCGGACGATGATCGAGCCGCGGCCGGTCTCGTAGGCGGACTTGGCGCCTGCACGGCCGAGGATGATCGCGCCGGTCGGGAAGTCGGGACCGGGGACGATCTCGAACAGTTCCTCGGTCGTGATCGCGCCATTGTCCATATAGGCGAGGCACGCGGCGATCACTTCGCCGAGATTGTGCGGCGGGATGTTGGTCGCCATGCCGACCGCGATGCCGCCCGCGCCGTTGACGAGCAGGTTGGGGAAGCGCGCCGGCAGCACCGACGGCTCGCGCTCCGACCCGTCATAGTTGGGCGTGAAGTCGACGGTATCCTTGTCGAGATCGCCGAGCAGCGCGTTGGCGACCTTGCCGAGGCGGGCCTCGGTGTAGCGCATCGCCGCGGGCGGATCGGGATCCATCGAACCGAAGTTGCCCTGACCGTCGATCAGCGGCACGCGCATCGACCAGTCCTGCGTCATGCGCGCCAACGCGTCGTAGATCGAGCTGTCGCCGTGCGGGTGATATTTACCCATCACGTCACCGACGATGCGTGCCGACTTGCGATACGGCTTCCCCGCGACGAAGCCGCTCTCATGCGCGCCGTAGAGGATCCGGCGATGGACGGGCTTCAGGCCGTCACGCACATCGGGCAGCGCGCGGGCGACAATCACACTCATCGCATAGTCGAGATAGCTCGACTTCATCTCGTCGACGATCGAGATGGTGGCAATGCCGGCTGGCTCGCCGCCGGTGGGTTCGGCGAGCATGGTCTCGTCGGTCAAATCTGAAGGCTTTCGGCTTGTTTCGGTACGATGACACACCTTAGCCGAGGGGCCGGCGCCTTACTACCCCCGCGCACGCGTACGCACGCGAGCGATATGGGTTTCATGGGTATTTTGCGGGTGGTTGCGGCTTGGCGGGAGCGCGGCCGCCTTTATCCGTCATCCCGGCGGAAGCTGCGATCTCATTATGGGACGAGCGTCGCCGGATGCGGGGAGAGACCCCAGCGTTCGCTGGGGTGACGAATTGGCGGGGAGGATTGCACGAGGTTACGGCGTGATCTCGGCACCGTCCCATGCGAACAGCTTGCCGCTGTCGGGCGCGCGAAGCCCGTCGATCACGTCGAGCAGCTGGACCGCGGCGCGATCGGGCTTGAACAGCGTGCCGGGCGTGACGTTGCCCTGGAACGGCTGCGACAGCCCGGTGTCGACCGTGCCGGGATGCAGGCCGACGACGATCCCGCTCGAGTTGCGGCGCTTGTCCTCGATCGCGATCGTCCGGACGAACTGGTTGAGCGCGGCCTTCGACGCGCGATAGCCGTACCAGCCGCCAAGCTTGTTGTCGCCAATGCTTCCGACGCGCGCGGAGAGCACGGCGAAGACGATCCGCCCCGCCTTGGGCATCGTCGGGAGGAAGTGCTTGGCGACCAGCGCGGGGCCGATCGCGTTGATCGCGAAGTTGCGCGCCATCCATGCCGGATCGAGATCGCGCATCGCCTTTTCAGGCCCCTTGTCGCCGTCGTGGAGCAGTCCCGTCGCGACGATCACCAGCGTCGGCGATCCCACGCGCAGGGCGGCGGCGGCGATGCTCGCCTCGTCCTCGAGGTCGAGATGACGCTCGCCGCCGTCCGAGCGCGAGAAGCCGTGGACGGTGTCGAATGCCCCCTCGTCGAGAAGCGCCGCCTCCAGCGCCTTGCCGATTCCACCCGAGGTGCCGATGACGACCGCGCTGCTCATGCGCGGACGAACCGCCACTGCGCGTCGGTGCTCCCGGCCGCGTCATAGGCATAGCCGTCGGTATCGAAGCCCTTCATCCCCTCGATGTCGTCGATGCGGTGCTCGACCATCCAGCGCGCCGCCATGCCGCGGGCCTTTTTGGCGTGGAAGCTGACGAACTTCTGCGCGGCACCCTCGCGGAAGTCGAACGCGACGACGCGGATCGACGATGGCAGCTGGCCGTCGGCGGCGGCCCAATATTCCTGGCTGGCGAGATTGAGGATCGTCCCCGAGCCCTCGGCCTCGACGTCCTTAGCGAGCAGCGTGGCGATCCGGTCGCGCCACCAGTCGGTCAGCTTCTTGTGCCGTGGCGCCCAGCGCGTGCCCATTTCGAGCCGGTATGGCCGCATCGCATCGAGCGGACGCAGCAGCCCGTACAGCCCCGACAGCATCCGGAGGTGATCCTGCGCATAGTCGATCGCCGGCTCGTCGAGCGTCCCGGCATCGAGCCCGGTATAGACGTCGCCGGCAAACGCGAACAGCGCGGGGCGTTCGGGCAGCGTGTCGAAGTCGCGAAACCGGTCCGCGTTCAGCTTGGCGAGCGCGGGCGAGATATGCATCAGCGCTGCAAGCTTCTTCTGGGTGAGGTTCGCGGCGGCATGCGCGAGCGTCGTCGCCTCGGCGGCGAAGCGTGGCGTGGTGGGATCAAGCGGGGGTAGCGCCGTCTCGTAGTCGAGCGTCTTGGCGGGCGATAGGACGGCAATCATCGCGAACACGTAGCGGTGCAACCCGCGCCGTTCAATTGGCGTTCAGTGCGCAGGAGGGATAAGACGCGTCGTCATCATCCATCTTCGGCTGTTCGCTTGAACGCCGGCCGCCACACCCATATAGCGTCGCGCCAAGGCGCACATACGCACGAGGAGAGTCCCCGCATGAAGACCATTTCGAAGCTCGCACTGGCCGCGGTGCTCGCCACCGGCGTAAGCGGCATGGCGCTGATCGCCCCCGCCACCGCGATGGCGAAGAAGGAAGAGGCCAAGCCCGGCCTCAAGCTCAGCCCCGACGTGCTGAAGGCGGCGCAGGTCGCACAGCCCGCGATCGCGGCGAAGGATTTCGCCACCGCCGAGCCGGCACTGGCGCAGATCGACGCGGCCGCCAAGACCGACGACGACAAGTATATCGGCGCCGCGCTGCGCTATGACCTCGAGCAGCAGAAGCTCGCGGCGCAGCAGGCTGCCAATCCGAACGCACCGCTGAACGAGACGGTGCTCGCCGGCCCGCTCGACGTGCTGATCGCCAACCCGAGCACGCCCGCGGACATGCGTGGCCGCTATACCTATCGTCGTGGTGCGCTCGCGTTCAACGGCAAGCAGTATCCGGTCGCCGTCCAGTATTTCCAGAAGGCCAAGGCGCTCGGCTACACGAACGAGGATCTGGATCTCCAGATCGTCAAGGCGAAGATGGAGAGCGGCGACGTCAAGAACGGCCTCGCCGATCTCGATGCGTCGGTGACCGCATCGACGGCCGCGGGCAAGAAGGCGCCCGAGGATTATTATCGCTACGCGATCAGCAAGGCGAACGGTGCCAAGCTGAAGCCCGAGACGTTTGCCTGGCTGCAGAAATACGCGGTCGCCTATCCGTCGCCCAAGACGTGGCGTGACGTGATCGTGACGTTCGGTCTGCAGCAGAACGGCGTCGTGACGCTCGACGAAACGCAGAAGATCGACATGTTCCGCCTGATGCGCCAGACCAAGTCGTTGGCCGACCAGAACGACTATCTGGAATATGCCGACAGCGTGAACCGTCGCGGGCTTCCGAGCGAAGCGCAGGCCGTGCTGAAGGAAGGCATGGCGTCGGGCAAGATCCCGGCGTCGAACACGATGGCGAAGACGCTGCTGACCGATACCGCGACCGCGATCCGCAACGACGGTCCGCTGGCGGGCCTCGAGAAGAAGGCGACGACGAACGCCGACGGCAAGCTCGCCGCGGGTACGGCGGATGCGTATCTCGGGCAGGACAATTATGCCAAGGCGATCGAGCTGTACAAGGTCGCGCTGAGCAAGGGCGGCGTCAACGCCGACGACGTCAACCTCCACCTCGGCATCGCGCAGGCGAAGTCGGGCGACAAGGCGGGCGCGGCGGCATCCTTCGCGGCGGTCAAGACGACCCCGCGGATGGAGCAGGCCCAGCTCTGGACCGCGTGGATGAACGCACCGACCGCCTGATCATCGGACGTCGGTTACGGGAAAAGGGGCGGCAGTGATGCCGCCCCTTTTTCGTGTCGCGTCCGGTTCGTTGAAGAACGACGCGACCCCTAGCCGCAGCCGGACCGGTCGATCAGTCGACGGTGACGGGGATTCCCGACAGCGCCTTGGCCGTGCGGATCGTCAGCGAGGTCTTCACGCTGGCGACATTGGGCGCCGGGGTGAGGTGCGTGGTGAGGATTTCCTGGAAGCTCTTGAGGTCGGCGGCGACGATCTTCAGGATGAAGTCGATCTCGCCGTTGAGCATGTGGCATTCGCGGATTTCGGGAATGTCCGCGATATGCGTCTCGAACGCGGTCAGGTCGTGCTCCGCCTGGCTGCGCAGGCTGACCATCGCGAACACGGTGATCGGAAATCCGAGGCGGCTGGCGTCGAGGTCGGCGTGATAGCCACGGATCGCGCCAGCTTCCTCGAGCGCACGGACGCGGCGCAGGCAGGGTGGAGCGGTCAATCCGACCTGGTCTGCAAGGTCGACATTGGTCATGCGACCATCGGCTTGCAGAAGCGACAGGATCTGACGATCGATCCGGTCAAAACTCATTACGCGCAACTCCCATCAAACGTTTCGAACCATGCGGTTCGGATGGGCTAGCTATAAGATAATTACCGGGGAACGCAATTGTCCCACATTGCGACGCAGCACGGGAACGCGGCAATTCTGCGGTTTCCTCTAAGGCGCTGCGGAGGTATGACACAGTAATGACGTTTGCCGTGCAGCGTCGATCCGGGGAACGACGTGCGCTTCGATGATAGCCTGAAGACAGTGTTATCTGCCGACATGTCGACGAGCTTCGGCGCGCAATCGACATGGCGGCAGCTCGTCGACCTGATGGGCAGGGGCCGTGGTCCCTCGAATGGCGAGGCGCTGGCATGTCTTCGTGCGCTGCGTCCCGATATTCCCGAACCGATCAGGGCGAGCAGCGCACGCGCGCTCGCCTTTGCCGCGCCCGACGCCGCGCTGGTCGGATTTTTCGCCGAAGACAGCCTGGCGATCGCAGCGCCCGTGCTGCGGACGGCGACGCTCGATGCGGGCGACTGGATTGCATTGCTCCCGCGGCTGACCCCGGCGGGACGTTCGGTGCTTCGCCACCGCCGCGACCTGCCGCCCGCGGTCGGGCGGGCTCTCGAGAGCTTCGGATCGACCGATTTCGTGCTCGGGCATCCCAAACCTGCGGTGAGCTCCGACGCTGTTATGGACGTCCCCGTCGATGCCGTGGCGGTCGGCGAGGATCCGGTCGCGTCGCAAGCGCCCGCCGCGCCGTCGGCGCCGTCGCCCGACACCCCGCTGAGCGCGTCGCCGTTCATGACGTTGGGGATGATCGCGCGCGGGCTGCCGTTCGTTGCCGAGGCATTGCGTCATGCCGCCGAACCCGGTGAGCCGACTTCCCAGGCCAGCGATACCGCGATGCCGGAGCCCGTCTCGACCGCGTCGCCTGCGCCCGAGCGGTTCGAGATTTCCGACCTCGTCAAGCGGATCGACGCGTTCAACCGCGACCGGGTCGTTCCCGAGGTCGCGCCGGCGACGGCGGCGGCGCCGCCGGAGGCTTTCCGGTACGAGACCGATGCGGCCGGCGTGATCCGCTGGGTCGACGGCGTGTCGCGCGCCGCGCTGATCGGCGTATCGGTCGCGCATGCGGCACGACAGGGCGAGGTCCAGATCGATGGCGTCGCGGTCGGCGGGTATCGTCGCAGGTCGCCGTTCGAGGCGGCACGACTCCAGGTCGGCGGGCTCTCGAACGCGGCGGGATCGTGGCGCGTGTCGGGCGTCCCCGTGTTCGACGAGGGATCGGGCCGGTTCATCGGCTTTCGCGGCAGCGCGCGCCGGCCGCGCCGCGACGAGATGGCCGAACTCGCGGTGGCCCCCGAAAAGGCGAATTCGCCGGTATCCGATCTGCTGCGACAGCTGGTCCACGAGCTGCGCACGCCGACCAATGCGATCGCGGGGTTTGCCGAGCTGATCGAGACCGAATTGCTGGGCCCCGTCGCACCGACCTACCGCGACCGCGCGACGACGATCCGCCGCCAGGCATCGGACCTGCTGGCTGCGATCGACGATCTCGACATCGCCGCGCGGATCGAGGGGCACGCGCTCGACCTGCGTCCGACCGTCGTCCCCGTGCTGCCACTGCTGAACGCGGTCGTGCACGATTTGACCCCGCTCGCGGCGTTGCGCGGCGCGCATGTGATGGTCGATCCGTCCGCGGGCCCCTGCGAGATCGCCGGCGACGACCGCGCGGTCGAGCGGCTCGTGAGCCGTCTGCTGGCAACGCTGGTATCGGCGAGCAGCAAGGACGAGATGCTGATGGTCGGGGTCGAGGCGACCGCCGGCGAAGTCTGCATCGGGTTCGACCGGCCGCGCTCGCTCGCGGTGCATGCGGCCAACATCCTGCTGAGCATCGATACCGAGCGCGAGCATGAGCGCGAGGGTGCGCCGCTGCTCGGTACCGGGTTCGCGCTTCGGCTTGCACAGAATTTTGCGGTCGAGCTCGGTGGGCATCTCGCATTCGGGCCGGACCGCCTCACGCTGCGCCTGCCCGCCGTGGCGACCGAGCGGAGCGAACGGGTGCTCGACGGCCTGCGGTGATCGCGCGCTATCGGCCCGAACGGCCCGCACCGGAACACCACGTCACGTGGAAAAGCGGCTTCGGTCCGTGCTTCACGTTGTTCGTCGACGTCGAGGAGGAGTTCGACTGGCGTCGTCCGCTCGGCACCGCGCCCTATTCGACCAAGGCGATGGCGGCATTTCCCGCGGCGCATCGCCGCTTCGCCGATCGCGGCGTTGCGCTCGCCTGCGTCGTCGACCTGCCGATCGTCAGCGATCCGCGGTCGGTCGACATTCTCCAGGCGGTCGTCGCCGACGGCCGGTCGGAGATCGGTGCGCAACTGCATGGCTGGGTCAATCCGCCGATCGTCGAAGAGATCAGCGCGGTGACCAGCTATGCCGCGAACCTGCCCGCGGGTGTCGAAGCCGCCAAGATCGCGGTGCTGACCGACGCGATCACCGCAGCCTTCGGAACGCGGCCGCGGGTCTATCGCGCGGGACGATACGGGATCGGGCCCGACAGCTTCGCGATCCTCGCGGCGATGGGATACCGGATCGATAGCTCGGTCCGGTCGGGCTATGATTACAGCGGGCAGGGCGGGCCCGACTTTTCGGGCATCGGGTCGGAGCCCTATCATGCAGGATCGCTGATCGAACTGCCGTTGACGACGGTGCATACCGGCAGGCTGCGCCGCGGCGGGGCCGCTTTGTACCGGGCGCTGTCGCGGGTTCCCCGTGCACGCGGCGTCTTCTCGCGTCTGGGTCTGTTGTCGCGCGTCGCGATGACGCCCGAGGACATGCCGATCGCGGCCGCGCTCGAGGCGGTGACGATCGCGATCGGGGAGGGCGCGGCGTTCCTCAACTTCTCGTTTCATTCGCCGTCGCTCGCGCCCGGGCACACGCCCTATGTCCGCGATCGCGCCGATCTGCAGCGCTTTCACGACTGGTGGACCGCGATGCTCGACCATCTCGACCGTCTCGGCGTGCGCAATGCGTCGATCGCGGAGATCCTCGACAATATCCGCGAGGGCTAGGCCTGCGCGCGGCGTTCAGATCGCGCGGCGATGCTTTCCGCCATAGCGACGGCCAATATAATCGCCGATCTGCGCGACTTCCGCCGCGGCTTCGCGTGCGGCCTTTGCCTGGCATGGCATCGGATCGGTGGTCGGGTCGGCGGCGCGTCGCTGGACGGTTGCGCAGAGATCCTCGATATCGGCTCGCGACAGGATGTTCTTTTCGCGCAGCAGGCAAATCAGGCTCTGCAGGATGACGAGGTTCTTGTCCTCGGGATCGGCTTCGAGCCGTAGCGGCGTCGTCACTGTCTCTCTCCTTATATTTATACGCGGATGATATGCCTATGCCGTGCGCACGCAAGGGCTGATTTTCACGGTCCTGCAGCGTGTTGCCGGTAACGGGTGACGCGTGGCGCTACGCACCCTATCTGGGAGCGATGTACAAACCAAAAGCCGGTCTTCCGACCCGCCAGCAGATCCTGGACTTCATCGCGTCGTCGGACGTCCCCGCGGGCAAGCGCGAGATCGCCAAGGGTTTCGGCCTGAGCGCGCAGGACAAGATCGGGCTGAAGGCGCTTCTCAAGGACATGGCGGACGAGGGGCTGATCGACAGCGCCCCCGGCCGCGCGTTCCACAAGATGGGCGGCGTGCCCAAGGTCACCGTGCTGCGGATCGCCGATGTCGACGATGCGGGCAATGTCTGGGCGGTCCCCGAACGCTGGGAGGCCGAGGGCGTGCCACCGCCGCGGCTGCGCGTGCGCGAACGCAAGCGCGGCGCGCTGGGGATCGGCGAGCGCATCCTCGCGCGCACCGAGGAAGCCGGCAATGGCTGGATCGCGCACCCGATGAAGGTGCTCGCGCCCGCGTCCGAACAGGTGCTCGGCGTGCTGCGCGAGGAGGCGGGGCGGCTGTGGCTGACCGGCGTCGACAAGCGCGAGCGGCGTGAATTCGCGGTCGCCGATGCGGGCGGTGCCGCGCCGGGCGATCTGGTGCTTGCCGAACTGGCGGGCAAGCCACCGCGGATCGCCGCGCGGGTCGTCAACAAGCTGGGCGACCCGTTTGCCGCGCGCAGCTTCTCGCTGATCGCGATCCACAAACACGGCATCCCCGACGTATTCGCGGTCGAGGCGATCGACGAGGCCAAGCGCGTCGCGCAACTCCCGCTCGGCGACGACCGCGAGGATCTGCGCCACCTGCCGATCGTCGCGATCGACCCCGAGGATGCGCGCGATCATGACGACGCGGTCTGGGCGGAGGCAGATGAGGATCCGGCCAATGCCGGCGGCTGGAAGGCGATCGTCGCGATCGCCGATGTCAGCTTCTATGTTCGGCCGAAGTCCGAGATCGACCGCGAAGCGCGGCGGCGCGGCAATTCGGTCTATTTCCCTGACCGCGTCGTGCCGATGCTGCCCGAGATCCTGTCGGCGGACGTCTGTTCGCTGAAGGAGGGCGAGGATCGCGCCGCGCTCGCCTGTCACCTCGTGATCAGTCGCGACGGGTCGCTCAAGTCGTGGCGTTTCACGCGCGCGGTCGTTCGGATCGCGGCGAACCTCGCCTATGAGGAGGCGCAGGCGGCGATCGACGGGACGCTGGCGCTCGACATGACCGAGACGGTGCTGAAGCCGCTCTGGGGCTGCTGGGCGTCGCTGGCGAAGGCGCGTGATGCGCGCGCGCCGCTCGACCTCGATTTGCCCGAGCGGCGGGTGGTGCTCGACGAGAAGGGGCGGATCATGTCGGTCGCGCCGCGCGAACGGCTCGATGCGCACCGGCTGATCGAGGATTACATGATCGCGGCCAATGTCGCCGCCGCCAAGGCGCTCGAGGGCAAGAAGGCGCCGGTGATGTACCGCGACCACGAGCCGCCGAGCCGCGAGAAGCTGGCGGCGCTGAAGGATTATCTCGAGACGTTCGGCGTGCCGTTCGCGCTGGGGCAGGTCATCCGGCCGGCGACGTTCAACCATGTGCTCGAGCGGATCGGCGATGCCGATTTCCGGCCGCAGGTGATGGAGCAGGTGCTGCGCACGCAGACGCAGGCTTATTACAGTCCCGCCAATCACGGGCATTTCGGGCTCGGCCTTGGCAGCTATGCGCATTTCACGTCGCCGATCCGCCGTTATGCCGACCTGATCGTGCACCGGTCGCTGGTCGCGGCGTACGGCCTTGGCGCAGGCGGGTTGCCCGCCGAGGATGCGGCCGGGATGGAGGCGATCGGCGAGACGATCAGCCGGCTCGAACGCCGCGCGATGGAGGCAGAGCGCGACACGATCGACCGCTATGTCGCGTCGTTCCTGTCCGAACGCGTCGGCCAGATCATGGAAGTGCGGATCACCGGCGTCACCAATTTCGGGTTCTTCGCGACGGTCGAGGGAATCGGCGGGGACGGGCTGATGCCCGTGCGTGACCTTGGCGGCGAATATTTCCGCTTCGACGAGGCGGCGCGGACGCTGGTCGGCGAGGATAGCGGCGACGTCTATGCGCAGGGGCAGATGCTCGACCTCAAGCTGGCCGAGGCGAACCCGGTATCGGGCGCGCTGCGGTTCGAAATGCCCGAGGGGAAGGGGGCCGCGGGGCCCGCACGCGCGCGCAAGCCGGGCCGCGAAATCAAGCGGCGCGGGCGTCCGGCGAACATCCGGCATCAGGGAAAGCGACGCTGATTGTGATCCCCGTTGCCACGGATGTCGCGGAAGCTTTGGCATAAGCCCGGCGAGGTGCTAACGGCGCGCGCATGACGACCGCATTGTCCCACATCCGCAACTTCTCCATCATCGCGCATATCGACCATGGCAAGTCGACGCTCGCCGATCGGCTGATCCAGCAAACCGGCGGGCTGACCGCGCGCGAAATGTCCGAGCAGGTGCTCGACAACATGGACATCGAGAAGGAGCGCGGGATCACGATCAAGGCGCAGACCGTGCGCCTGGCCTACCGCGCGAAGGACGGCGAGGATTACGTCCTCAACCTGATGGACACGCCGGGGCATGTCGACTTCGCCTATGAGGTGAGCCGCAGCCTCGCCGCGTGCGAGGGCGCGCTGCTCGTGGTCGACGCGGCGCAGGGCGTCGAGGCGCAGACGCTGGCGAACGTCTACCAGTCGATCGAGCATGACCACGAGATCGTGCCCGTCATCAACAAGATCGATCTGCCCGCCGCCGAACCCGAGAAGGTCCGCAAGGAAATCGAGGACGTGATCGGCATCGACGCGTCCGGCGCAGTGCTTGCGTCGGCGAAGTCGGGGATCGGCATCGAGGACATCCTCGAGGCGATCGTCACGAAGATCCCGCCGCCCAAGGGCGATCCAGAGGCACCGCTGAAGGCGATGCTGGTCGACAGCTGGTACGATCCGTATCTCGGCGTCGTCATCCTCGTCCGCGTGATCGACGGGGTCCTGAAGAAGGGCCAGCAGATCAAGTTCATGCAGACGGGCACGATGCATCTGGTCGACCGCGTCGGGTGTTTCCGGCCCAAGATCGAGCAGCTGACCGAGCTCGGCACGGGCGAGATGGGCTTCATCACCGCGCAGATCAAAGAGGTCGCGCAGACGCGCGTCGGCGACACGATCACCGATGCGAAGCGGCCTGCGCTCGAGGCGCTGGCGGGCTTCAAGGAAGTCCAGCCGGTGGTGTTCTGCGGGATGTTCCCGGTCGATGCCGCCGAGTTCGAGAAGCTGCGCGAATCGATCTCGAAGCTGCGCCTCAACGATGCGAGCTTCTCGTTCGAGATGGAGACGTCGGCGGCGTTGGGCTTCGGTTTCCGCTGCGGGTTCCTGGGGCTGCTGCATCTGGAGATCATCCAGGAGCGTCTGACGCGCGAATATGACCTCGACCTGATCACCACCGCGCCGTCGGTGGTTTACGAGATCGAGCTGAACCACCCCGATCCTGCGGGCACGACGCATATCGAGTTGCACAACCCGGCCGACATGCCCGAGCCGAACAAGATCGCGACGATCAGCGAGCCGTGGATCGAGGCGACGATCTACGTCCCCGACGAATATCTCGGCAGCGTGCTAAAGCTCTGCCAGGATCGCCGCGGCATCCAGAAGAACCTGACATACGTGGGCGGCCGCGCGCAGGCGACCTATGAGCTGCCGCTCAACGAAGTGGTGTTCGATTTCTACGATCGGCTGAAGTCGATGTCGAAGGGCTATGCGAGCTTCGATTATCATCAAATCGGCTACCGCGAGGGTGATCTCGTGAAGATGGGTATTCTCGTCAACGAGGAGCCGGTCGACGCGCTGAGCATGATCGTCCACCGCGGCACTGCGGAAGTCCGCGGTCGCGGGATGGTCGAGCGGCTGAAGGACCTGATCCCGCGGCATCTGTTCAAGATCCCGATCCAGGCCGCGATCGGCGGCAAGGTCATCGCGCGCGAGACGATCAGCGCGATGCGCAAGGACGTGACCGCCAAATGCTATGGCGGCGATGCGAGCCGCAAGAAGAAGCTCCTCGAAAAGCAGAAGAAGGGGAAGGCGAAGATGCGCGAGTATGGCTCGGTCAGCATCCCGCAGGAGGCGTTCATCGCCGCGCTGCGGATGGGCGACGACGCGTAAATCGGACGTATCCTCCCCTGCCAAGGGGCGCGCGACAGGTGTCGGAGGGGGAGGATACGGAATAGCGGTTTTCCTGTCCTCCCCCTCCGTCAGGCTACCGCCTGCCACCTCTCCCATGCGGGGGAGGATTTGCGACTGCGCCGCCGCCTGCCAACATGACGAATTTGACAGGATGGCGAGGGCGAGGTTGCACGCGCGTTCGTGCATGGCGTCCGCGCCAACGCTCGGATAGCTTGAGGTCATGACACTGCATCCCGTCTTCTATGACGCCAGCGGCCGCCGTCGGCGGCGGTTCACGCTGGGCGTCGTCGCGTTCGTCGCGCTGCTCCTGCTGTCGGTGGCGGTGCTCGTCGTCTCGGTCGGCGTGGTCCCCGCGGCACCGCTGTTGCCGTTCGAGCCCGAGCATCCGGGACTCCACAGCCTGCCGGCACCGCATAGCGGGCTGATCGGCCGGACAAGGCGCAGCCTCGATTATTACGCGAAGGGGCTGTTCGGGGGGCGGCAGCGGGGGCTGGGAAGGCGGGGGTAAAGGGTGGCGTCGGCCAGACCCCGCGCGCGACCAATCCGCGGCTGGCGATCGCATTCCACACGCCGTGGGACGAGATCGAGCACGGCGAGTCTCGCGCGGCATGTCGAGCAGCTCGACTGGGTGATCCCGGGATGGGTGTCGGTCACCGGTCCCGATCATGCGATCACGGTGTTTCGCGATACCGCCGGACGTGCCGTCCTCAACCGCGCGGTGCATCGTCCGGTCATCCTGCCGATGGTCCAGAATGCGAAGGACGGCGACTGGGACGGCGCGGGCAGCGCGGCGCTGTTCGCGGATGCGCGCGCACGCCACGCGTTGCTCGACAGGCTGGTCCCGTTCCTCGCGGCGAATCACGCGGGCGGCGCCTTTTTCGATTTCGAGAACCTGCCGCAGGGCGCGCAGGCGAATTACCGGCTGTTCCTGAGCGAGGCGAAGGCGCGCTTCGCACCGCGCGGCTGGGTCGTGGCGATCGCGGCGCCGGTCGGCAACCCCGACTGGAGCATGGCGGCGTATGCGCGGGTGACCGACAAGATTTTCCTGATGGCGTATGACGAGCACGAGACGAGCGGCCCGGCGGGACCGATCGCGTCGCAGCGCTGGTTCGTGCGGTCCGTCGCCGACGCGTCGCGCGGGATCCCGCCGTCGAAGCTGGTCGTCGCGATCGGGTCCTATGCCTATGACTGGCACGGCGATGCCGAGAGCGGGCGCGGCGATGCGCTCGGCGTCGAGGAGGCGTGGCAGGCCGCCGCCGATTCGGACGCGCGGCCGAGCTTCGACGCGGGCAGCGGGAACAGCAGCTTTGCCTATGCCGATGGCGGCGTCCGGCACCAGGTCTGGCTGCTCGATGCCGCGAGCGCGTACAACCAGATGGCGTTCCTGCAGAAGGCGGGTGTCGGCAGCGTCGCCTTGTGGCGGCTGGGGTCCGAGGATCCCGCGCTCTGGTCGATCTTCGGCCGCAATCATCGCCGCCTGCCGGCGCCGGGCGCGATCGATGCGATCCCGGCGGGGACGAACGTCGATATCGAGGGCAATGGCGAGATCCTGAAGATCGCGGCGTCGCCGGTCTCGGGTCAACGCACGGCGATCGCGGCGCGGGACGGGACGGTCGCGGACGTCCGGTTCACGCGGCTGCCGTCGCCCTATGTCGTCGAGCGGACCGGCTATCGCCCGCGCCAGCTCGCGCTGACGTTCGACGACGGTCCCGATCCCGAATGGACGCCGCAGATCCTCGACATCCTCAAGCGCGAGCATGTGCCGGGCACGTTCTTCATCGTCGGCGAGAACGCGCTGACGCAGCGTGGCCTGCTCGAGCGGATGGTCGCCGAGGGTCACGAGATCGGTAGCCACACCTATACGCATCCCAATCTGGCGACGGTGTCCGACCGGCAGGCCAGGTTCGAGCTGAACACGACGCAGCGGCTGTTCCAGGCCTTTACCGGACGCTCGCTGCGATTGTTCCGCGCGCCCTATTTCGGCGATGCGGAACCGAGCACCGCGGACGAGATCCTCCCCGCGCTCGAGGCGCAGCGCCGCGGCTATGTCTCGGTCGGGCTGCACGTCGATCCCGACGACTGGAAGCGGCCGGGCGTTCAGGCGATCATCGACCGGACGATCGCGCAGGTCGAGGACGGCAATCCGGAGCGCAGCGGCAACATCGTCCTGCTCCACGACGCGGGCGGCAACCGGGCACAGACCGTCGCCGCGCTGCCCGTGATCATCGATCGGCTGCGTGCGATGGGGTATGATTTCGTCCCCGTCTCGACGCTTGCCGGCCTGTCGCGCGATGCGGCGATGCCCGTCATATCGTCGAGCGACCGTGCCGCGGCGGTGGCGGATCTGGCGTTGTTCAGCGCGCTCGGCGGCATGGTGATCGCACTGCGCTGGATCTTCGGGATCGCGATCACGATCGGCATCCTGCGCGCGCTGGCGCTGTCCGCGCTCGCGCTGATCCAGGCACGGCGCGAGTTGAAGACGGTGTTCCCGGCGATCGATCCCGACCGGTTCGTGACGGTGATGATCCCGGCGTTCAACGAAGAGCGCGTGATCGTCCGCGCGGTGCAGGGCGTGCTCGCCTCGACCGAGGTCGCGATCGAGGTCATCGTCATCGACGACGGATCGAGCGACGCTACGTCGGCGGTCGTCGCGCAGGCGTTCGCCGGCGACGACCGCGTCCGTCTGCTGACGCTGGCGAACGGCGGCAAGGCGCGTGCGCTCAATCGCGGGCTCGACCTCGCGCGCGGCGAGATCGTCATCGCGCTCGATGCTGATACGCAGTTCGAACCGACGACGATCGCGCGGCTTGCGCGGTGGTTCGTCGATCCGACGCTGGGGGCGGTCGCGGGCAATGCCAAGGTCGGCAACCGCGTGAACCTGATCACGCGCTGGCAGGCGCTCGAGTACATCACCGCGCAGAATCTCGAGCGGCGCGCGCTCGCCCGGCTCAACGCGATCACGGTCGTGCCGGGCGCGGTCGGTGCCTGGCGACTCGCGGCGATCCGTGCGGTCGGGGGTATCCCGACGATACGCTCGCCGAGGATCAGGACCTGACGATCGCGATCCAGCGCGCAGGCTGGGCGGTGCAGTACGACCAGTTCGCGATCGCGTGGACCGAAGCCCCCGAGACGATGCGCGCGCTCGCCAAGCAGCGGTTCCGCTGGGCGTTCGGGACGCTGCAATGCCTGTGGAAGCACCGCAGCGCGATCGGCCGCAGCCAGCCGCGGGGGCTGGGCTGGGTCGGTTTGCCGCAGGCGATCGTCTTCCAGATCCTGCTCGCAGCGATCTCGCCGATCATCGACCTCGCGCTCGTCGTCAGTTTCGCGACGACCTATGTCGCGGTCTCGGCACACGGCTGGGCGCAGACGAGCCATGATCTCTACACGATGTTGACCTATTGGCTGGTGTTCACCGCGATCGACCTGCTCGCGGCGACGATCGCCTTCGCGCTCGAACGGCGCGAGCGGTGGCGGCTGCTCTGGCTGCTGATCCCGCAGCGGATCGGCTATCGGCAGGTCATGTATTATGTCGTGCTCAAGGCGATCGCGCAGGCGTTGCGCGGTCCGATGGTCGGGTGGGGCAAGCTGGCGCGGACGGGGCGCGTCGCCGCGCCCTGACGGGCCAGGCGCCAGGCGATTGAACCGGACCCATGGTCTGGCGTTCAACCGCGTGCGGCGTATACGGACAGGCGTCGTAGGGCCTGCCCGAAGGGACATGATGACGTATCTGGGATTTACCGCGCTGGTGGCCGCGAGTGCGGCCGCGACGCTTGCCGCGACGCCGGCGGCTGCCGATCCGACGCCACCGCTGGTGCTGGCCGCGGCGAGCCTGCAGGAGTCGCTGACGGCGGCAGCAAATGCGTGGGCGGCGAAGGGGCATGTAAGGCCGGTGATCTCGTTTGCGGCGTCGTCGGCGCTCGCGCGTCAGGTGCAGGCGGGGGCGAACGCCGATCTCTTCATTTCCGCGGACGAGGACTGGATGGACGCGCTGGCGGCGCGCAAGCTGATCGTCGCGAACACGCGGGTGACGTTCCTCGGCAATCGTCTCGTCGTCGCGGCGCCGGCGGGATCGAAGATACGAATTCCGGTGCGTCCGCCGGCAGCGCTGGTCCGCGTCCTGACCGCGGGCCCGCTCGCGATGGCGGACACGCCGGTCCCCGCGGGCAAATACGGGCAGGAGGCGCTCGAGCGTCTGGGGGTATGGCCGCAGGTCGCGCCGCGCGTCGTCCGCGCCGAGAACGTCCGCGCGACGCTCGCGCTGGTCGAACGCGGCGCCGCGCCGCTGGGGATCGTCTATGCGACCGACGCCAAGGCCTCCGCGCAGGTGCGGATCGCGGGCGTGTTCCCCGCCTCGACTCACCCCGCGATCACCTATCCGGTCGCGCGGCTCAGCACGTCGCGCAACCCCGAAGCCGAAGCCTTCCGGCGGTTCCTCGTCTCGCGCGGGGGCAAGGCGATCTTCGTGCGCTATGGTTTCTCGGCCCGCTGAATGGCGGGTGACCTCCTGTTGACGTCGGCGGAATGGGCCGTGGTGGGCCTGTCGCTGAAGGTCGGCGGGGTCGCGATGCTCGTCACGCTGCCGATCGCCTTTGCAATCGCCTGGGTCCTTGCGCGGGTCCGGTTTCCGGGGCGCGTGCTCGTCGATGCGCTCGTTCATCTGCCGCTCGTCGTGCCGCCGGTCGTGACGGGATGGCTGCTGCTGATCGCGTTCGCTCCCAATGGCCCGATCGGCGGCTGGCTGCAGGACTGGTTCGGCGTGAGCGTCCTGTTTCGCTGGACCGGCGCCGCGATCGCGGCGGGGGTGATGGCACTGCCGCTGATGGTGCGGGCGATGCGGCTGTCGATCGAGGCGGTCGACCGGCGGCTGGAAAGCGCCGCACGGACGCTCGGCGCGGGCCCGTGGCGCGTGTTCTGGACGCTGACGCTCCCGCTCAGCGTGCCCGGCGTGCTCGCGGGGGCGGTGCTGGGCTTCGCGCGATCGATCGGCGAGTTCGGCGCGACGATCACCTTCGTCTCGAACGTGCCCGGGCAGACGCAGACGCTCCCGCTCGCGATCTACTCCGCGCTGCAACAACCCGGCGCGGAGGCGATGGTGTGGCGACTGTCCGCGATTTCGGTGTCGCTGTCGCTGGTCGCGCTGGTCGCGTCCGAACTGCTCACGCGGCGTGCAGGGCGGGGGCTTCATGTCCTTTGAGATCGACGTGCGCAAGCGGCTGGGGGAGGCCGAGGTCGCGCTGACGCTGGCAGCGGGCGAGGGCGCGACGGTGCTGTTCGGCCCTTCGGGCGTCGGCAAGACGAGCGTGCTCAATATGGTCGCGGGGTTGCTGCGCCCCGATAGCGGACGGATCCTCGTCGATGGCGAGACGCTGTTCGGTGACGGGATCGATGTGCCGCCCGAGGCGCGTCGCGCAGGCTATGTCTTCCAGGAAGCGCGGCTGTTTCCGCATCTGAGGGTCCGCGCGAACCTGCTCTACGGTGCGGGCCGCGATACCGGCGCGTTCGAGGACCGGATCGGGTTTCTCGGGATCGGGCACCTGTTCGACCGCTGGCCCCGTACGCTGTCGGGCGGCGAGGCGCAGCGCGTCGCGATCGGCCGCGCGGTGCTGAGCAACCCGCGCTTCCTGCTGCTCGACGAACCGCTGGCGTCGCTCGATCGCGCGCGGCGCGAGGAGATCCTGCGCGCGATCGAGCATCTGCGCGACGTGATGCGGCTGCCAATCCTGATGGTGACTCACGATCCCGACGAGGCGGAGCGGATCGGCACACGCGTCGTGCGGATGTAGCCCGGACATGAAAAAGGCGGCCCGGGAAAACCCGGACCGCCTTTTTTGTAGCTCGCTGAGGCGTTTAGCGCTTCGAGAACTGGAAGCTACGACGGGCCTTCGCCTTGCCGTACTTCTTGCGCTCGACGACGCGGCTGTCGCGGGTCAGGAAGCCTGCAGCCTTGACCGACGCGCGCAGCACCGGCTCGAAGCGGGTCAGCGCCTGGCTGATGCCGTGCTTGACCGCGCCGGCCTGGCCCGAAAGACCACCACCCTTGACGGTGCAGACGACGTCATACTGACCTTCGCGCTCGGTGATCCCGAACACCTGGTTGATGACGAGACGCAGCGTCGGACGTGCGAAATACACTTCCTGGTCACGACCGTTGATCGTGATCTTGCCGGTGCCGGGCTTGACCCAGACGCGGGCGACGGCGTCCTTACGACGGCCGGTCGCATAGGCGCGGCCCTGCTTGTCGAGGATCTGCTCGCGCAGCGGCATCGGCTCGCGGACGGGCTCGTTCGAGACCGGTGCTTCGATATCGCCTTCGCTGGTCGGCAGCGTCTGGGCGGCAGGGGCAGCCGGCGCGGGCTGGTTGGTCAGGCTCGCGAGATCGGCGAGCGACTGGCGGTTGTCGGACATTATGCGCCCACCTTGTTCTTGCGGTTCATGCTGCCGATGTCGAGCACGGCAGGGTTCTGTGCCTCGTGCGGATGCTCGGTGCCCTTGAAGATACGCAGGTTGCGCATCTGCTCACGACCCAGCGGGCCGCGCGGGATCATGCGCTCGACAGCCTTTTCGAGAACGCGCTCCGGGAAGCGGCCGTCGAGGACCTTGGCGGCAGTGATGCCCTTGATGCCGCCGGCGTAACCGGTGTGCTTGTAATAGATCTTCTTCGCGGCCTTGTTGCCGGTGAAGCGGATCTTGTCGGCGTTGATCACGACGACGTTGTCACCGCAATCGACATGCGGGGTGAACGACGTCTTGTGCTTGCCGCGCAGGACGTTGGCGATGATCGATGCGGCACGACCGACGACGAGACCTTCCGCGTCGACGATATGCCACTGCTTCTCCACCTCGTGCGGCTTGGCCGACTTGGTGGTCTTCATGAGCGCCTTCATGGGCGTTGGACCTTCCAGATTGAATGCAAGCGCGCCGCAGGGTTTCCCCGCAGCGCGAATGCCCGCCTAATGCTGAAAGGGGGTCTTCAAGTCAAGCTTTCCGCCAGTTTGCTGACGGGTATCATGATACCCTGGCAGGGCTGCCGACCCGATGCGCGGCGAAAACCGTGGCGATCAGCAGCAGCGCGGCGTTGGCCTGATGCGCGACCGCGACATGGATATCGACCCCCGTCATCAGCGTGGCGATGCCGAGAAACACCTGAAGCGTGACGAGCCCCACGACCCAGAAACCCGCGCGTGCACCCAGCCGCGTCGTGCGGACCGCGAGCCAGACGAGCCCGGCGGCGGTCGCAAAGGCCAGCCAGCGGTGGATGAACTGCACCATGATCGGGTTGTCGACCGCGTTGGTCCAGCCGGGTGTGAGCATCGGCACGCCTGCGGGATACAGGCTGTCGCCCATCAACGGCCAGCTGGCGAACGCGTATCCTGCATCGAGGCCGGCGGTGAACGCGCCATAGACGAGCTGGATGAAGAGCAAGGCGAACGCGGCAATCGCAATCGGTGCGAGGCGGGCAGGGGCGGCGAGCCGCGACTTGTCGAGCGCGAGCAGGTCGAGCGCGGTCCAGACGATCCCGGCGAGCGTCACCAGCGCGGTCATCAGATGGACCGCGAGCCGGATGTGGCTGACATCGGTGCGCACCGACAGCCCCGACTTCACCATCCACCAGCCAATCGCACCCTGCAGCGCGCCGAGCGCGAGCAGCGCGCCGAGACGCCAGCCATAGCCGGCGGGGATCTGCCGACGGACCGCGAACCAGATCAGCGGGAGCGCGAAGGCGGCTCCGATGGTGCGCGCGAGCACGCGGTGGAGATACTCCCAGAAGAAGATCCCCTTGAACCCGTCGAGCGTCATGCCGCTGTTGAGCTGGCTGTATTCGGGGATCTGCTTGTAGTTGGCGAACTCGGCCTGCCACTGCGCCAGCGTCAGCGGCGGGATGATTCCCGTGATCGGCTTCCATTCGGTGATCGACAGCCCCGAATTGGTCAGCCGCGTGATCCCGCCTACGACGACGATTCCGACGATCATCGCGGCGACGACGAGGAGCCAGATCGCGACCGCTCGCGGGCGCGCTGTGGACAGGAAGGCGGCACTGGGCTGAAGCATGCGACAGCCCTACGCCCCTGCGCCGGGGGCGTCGAGTATCAGGAGTTACCGCAGGCCGGATTTCCGATCTGACAACCGAGTGTGCGCCGGACGAGCGACGTCGTGGCGGTTTCGCGCAAGCCGGCGGGATGCTGCGCAAAATTTACCGATGTGATGTTGTATCCTGTCCTTGAATCGCCTATCTGACGGAAACGATGTCGACCACCACCCACACGCACGCGTCCGCACATGCGCACCGGCCCTGGCTTGCCGGGCTCGACCGCTATGCGATCGGACTGTCGGGGTTGTGCATGGTGCATTGCCTGGCGACGTCGGTGCTGCTCGCACTGATGTCGACCGCGGGCGGTGTGCTGCTCGATCCGATCTTCCATGAGGTCGGGCTGACGATCGCGATCATGCTGGGCGCGGTCGCGCTGGGGCGCGGCGTGCTGCATCATGGCCATGCGCTGCCCGCGGCGATGGGGGCGTTCGGGCTCGGGATCATGGGCGGCGCGATGACGCTGCCGCATGACGCAAGCGGGCTCGAGACGGTCTGGACGGTCGCGGGCGTCGCGTTGCTCGCGCTCGGGCACGAACTCAATCGCCGGGCGGCGCACTGAGACGCCGTCCATGCGCCGCGCCGGCGGCGTGCTTGCGGCAGGCGCTGCGGCACCCTAGCTTGACCGGATAATGGCAGCACACGCACACAAGCATCACGAACCGCAGGGTATCGACCTCACCGTTGCGGCGCAGGCGGCGCTGGAGAAGTCCGGCGAGCAGTGGACGAGCATGCGTGCGAGCGTCTTCGCCGCACTGGCGGGGTTCGACAAGCCTGCCAGCGCCTATGACATCGCCGAGTCGGTGTCGAAGACCGAGGGCAGGCGGGTCGCCGCGAACAGCGTGTACCGGATCCTCGACCTGTTCGTCGGCGCGAACCTTGCGCGGCGTGTCGAAAGCGCCAACGCCTATGTCGCGAACGCGCACCCCGAATGCCTGCACGACTGTATCTTCCTTGTGTGCGACTCATGCGGACAGACGACGCATATCGACGACGATCCGGTCACGCGCGGGGTGCGCCATGCAGCAGAACTCGCCGGATTCACCCCGGTGCGGCCGGTGATCGAGGTGCGCGGTCGCTGCGCCGCGTGCGAGGCACAACGCTGAGGGATGCGCCACGCGCAGATAATCTGATGCGCGGCGCGGGGTTTCGTTCGGTAGCAATCGACACCAAACCTGTGCTGCGATAAGCCCGTCCGATGGCTGATACTCCTGTAACCCCGTTGCTCGACACGGTTTCGACCCCAGACGATCTCCGCAAGCTGAAGCCCGAGCAGCTTCGCCAGCTCGCCGACGAGCTGCGCACCGAGACGATTTCCGCGGTCGGGACGACCGGCGGGCACCTCGGATCGGGGCTTGGTGTCGTCGAGCTGACGACCGCGATCCATTATGTGTTCGATACGCCACGCGACCGGCTGGTCTGGGACGTCGGGCATCAATGCTATCCGCACAAGATCCTCACCGGTCGCCGCGACCGTATCCGCACGCTTCGGCAGGGCGGGGGGCTGAGCGGCTTCACCAAGCGTAGCGAGAGCGAATACGACCCGTTCGGCGCGGCGCATTCGTCGACCTCGATCTCGGCCGCACTGGGTTTCGCGGTCGCGAACAAGATCGCGGGCAAGCCGGGCAAGGGAATCGCGGTGATCGGCGACGGCGCGATGTCGGCGGGCATGGCCTATGAGGCGATGAACAATGCCGAGCAGGCGGGCAACCGTCTGGTCGTCATCCTCAACGACAACGACATGTCGATCGCGCCGCCGGTCGGCGGGCTGTCGGCCTATCTGTCGCGAATCGTGTCGAGTCGCGAGTTTCTCGGCATCCGCGAGCTCGCCAAGAAGTTCGCCCGCCGCCTGCCGCGGCCGTTCCACAACGCCGCGCGCAAGACCGACGAGTTCGCGCGCGGGATGACGATGGGCGGCACGCTGTTCGAGGAGCTCGGCTTTTATTATGTCGGGCCGATCGACGGGCACAATCTCGATCACCTGATCCCCGTGCTCGAGAATGTCCGCGATGCGGAGGAGGGCCCGATCCTCGTCCATGTCGTTACCAAGAAGGGCAAGGGCTATGCCCCGGCCGAGGCCGCCGCGGACAAGTATCACGGCGTCCAGAAGTTCGACGTGATCTCGGGCGTGCAGACCAAGGCGCCACCGGGACCGCCGCAATATCAGAACGTGTTCGGCGCGCAGCTCGTCGCCGAGGCGGCCAAGGACGACCGGATCTGCGCGATCACCGCGGCGATGCCGTCGGGGACCGGGCTCGACGCGTTCGCCAAGGCCTATCCCGACCGGTTCTTCGACGTCGGCATCGCCGAACAGCACGGCGTGACGTTCGCGGCGGGGCTTGCGGCGCAGGGCATGCGGCCGTTCTGCGCGATCTATTCGACGTTCCTGCAGCGCGCCTATGACCAGGTGGTGCATGATGTCGCGATCCAGAACCTGCCCGTGCGGTTCGCGATCGACCGTGCGGGGCTGGTCGGCGCGGATGGCGCGACGCATGCCGGCTCGTTCGACGTCACCTATCTCGCGACGCTGCCGAACTTCGTCGTGATGGCGGCGGCGGACGAGGCCGAGCTCGTCCACATGACGCACACCGCCGCGCATTATGACATCGGCCCGATCGCGGTGCGCTATCCCCGCGGCAACGGCACGGGGGTGGCGCTTCCCAGCACGCCGCAGCTGCTCGAGATCGGCAAGGGCCGGATCGTCCGCGAGGGCAAGACCGTCGCGATCCTGTCGCTCGGCACGCGACTCGAGGAGGCGCTGAAGGCGGCCGAGGTGCTCGAGGCGAAGGGGCTGTCGACGACGGTCGCCGATCTCCGCTTTGCCAAGCCGCTCGACATCGACATGATCCGCAAGCTGCTGACGACGCACGAGGTCGCGGTGACGATCGAGGAGGGCGCGGTCGGCGGCTTCGGTGCGCATGTCCTGACGCTGGCGAGCGACGAGGGGCTGATCGATGGCGGGCTCAAGCTGCGGACGCTGCGACTGCCCGACCTGTTCCAGGATCAGGACAAGCCCGACGTGCAATATGCCGACGCGGGGCTCGACTCGGCGGCGCTCGTCGAGACGGTGTTGAAGGCGCTGCGGCACAATTCGGGCGGAGTCGCCGAAGCACGCGCATGACCGGGCCGACGAAGGCCGTCGTGATCATCGCGCTCGCGGTGATCGTGATGGTGTCGCTGAACATCGCGATGTGGCGGCGGATGCGCGCCGGCCTGGTCGCCGCAAAGGCCGACCAGGCCGCAAATCCCGCACTGTTCGACCAGGACGGCGCGCGCATTCCCTAGCGCGCTTGCCGCATCCGACGGGCGATGGCCTGTCGATGGTGCCTTGGGCCCATGGGAGCAGAGCAGACCGGCCCGGCGCGCAGTCTCCGGCCGGCTGGAACGCGTACGCCCCGACCGCCCGGCGCCGTCTGGCAGGACGCCTTGCCGCAGCATGGTTGCCGATCCCGACAAGATCGTTATGAGACATAATATCATATCGGTTGCGTGCGGGAAGACTTGGTGGCGAGAGCGTTGAAGCGAAGGGGGGCAAGCGGGGCGATTGCGCGAATGCCGCGAAGGCTGTCGCGCGTCGTCGGCGTGATCGGGTTGATGGCAGGATCGTCGGTCCAGGCGCAGGAGACGGAGGACGCGGCCGAGCGCGACGACATCGTCGTGCTGGGAACGCGGACCTCGCGGGATGCAACGCTCTCGTCCGATCGCGCGACCGAGCTGATGTCGCAGTCGAGCCGGTCGCTGGAACAGGATCTCCTGCGCGCGGCGGGCACCTATCGACTGAGTGATGCGCTGGAGCTGGTCAGCGGAAGCAGCCAGCAGAACAACCGTGGCGGCTTTGCCGACAATTTCGCGATCTGCGGCTTCCTCAGCACCGCCGATGGCGGGGGCGAATATTACACGGACGGCTTCATCGCCAACCGGGGAGCGCACCCGCGCGCGATCCGGCGACGATCGAGCGTATCGAGATACTGAAAGGGCCCGCCGGCGCGGTGTTCGGCGACATCGATCCCGCCGGACGCGTCAACATGGTGAGCAAGACGCCGCGCTTTGCCGCGCACGCGTCCGCGACGCTGCAATATGGCTCGTTCGACACGCGCCGGATCGAGCTCGATGCGACGGGACCGCTGACCGACACGCTGGCCGCGCGGATCGTCGTCGCGACCGAGGATAGCGACGGCTATCGCGACTTCGTGACGTTGAAGCGCCGGGTGGTATCGCCGTCGCTGACGTTTCGACCCTCCGATGCGGTCCAGTTGACCTATCTGGCGCAGCATATCGCGTATGATGCCCCGTTCGATCGCGGCGTGAGCGCGATCGCGGGCGATCCACTGGCGCTGCCTGCGTCGCGGTTCCTTGGCGAGCCGTCGAACGGCGTCACGCGCGCGCGCGACACGCGGCACCAGCTGACCGGCGAAGCCCGGCTGGGCGGGGCATGGTCGCTGGTCGGCGGGATCGCGTATCGTACCGGTTCGCTCCGCGGCATCTCGGCGGACCAGTCGCGGCTGGTGGACGGGCGGACGCTGTGGCGGCAACGGCGCGAGCGCGGCTATGAGGTCGAAGACCTTTCGGCGCGGCTGGAACTGCGTGGCGAGGTCCACGCGCTGGGTGTCCATCGACCCAGCTTCGGCATCAAGGGGTATACGCTCGACTATCTCGAGCTGCTGAACCGGCGAAACCCGACCGAAACGCATCCCTATGCGATCGACATATTCGACCCGGTCTACGGGGTGGCGCAGGCGCTGCCGCTCCTTCCCAGCATCGATCAGCGCGAGACGCGGCAGGTGCTGTCGCTCTACGCGCAGGATGCCTGGGCCGTGACGACGAAGCTCGACCTCGTCGGGGGCGTGCGGTTCGACGCCTATCGCCAGCAGCTCGAGCGCAACCTCGTCAACGCGACCACCGTTTCGAAGGCGGAGCCCGTCAACTTCCGGCTCGGTGCGCGTTATGCCGTGGACGAGGCGATCTCGGTGCATGCCAATTGGGGTGAGTCGGTCCAGCTCAATTCGGGCAGCGGGATCGGCGGCGTGGCCTTCGCACCCGAGCGGGGACACGGCTTCGAGATCGGCGCGGCGGCCCGCCTGAGCGGTCTGGACCTCGGCGTCACCTGGTTCGACATCCGCAAGAGCAACGTCCTGACCACGGACCCCAACGACGCCAATTTCCTCGCGCCCGTCGGATCGCTGACGAGCCGCGGGATCGAGGTCGACGCGTCGCTGCGGCTTGCGCGTCGCTGGCAGGCGGTCGTGAATTACGCGTGGACCAGGGCGCGCAACGACGACCGGTCCTTCGCGACGCCTTTGGCTCTCAACGTGCCGGATCATTCGGGCACGGTCTTGATCGTGCATCGCTTCGATCCCGGTACCGGCCGGGACTGGCTGGTCAGCGGGGGCCTCGCCTATGTCGGCAAGCGCTCCGGCGCGACCGACGCCAGCGGCCTCGTCCTGCCCGACTATGTGAAGGTCAAGGCATCCGCCGAGATCCCGCTGTCGACGACGCTGACGCTGCGGGGGGAAGTCGATAACCTGATGAACGCGCGCTATGCGCAAAGCTCGTACAATTCGTTCTGGATCTATCCCGGCGCGCCACGAACGCTGCGCGCCTCGCTGCGCGCGGAATTCTAGAGGGATGTCATGACCCAGGCCCACACGCCGGCAACGCCCGGCGATACGCAGACCGCGCGCAAAAGCCCGGGCAGGCGCCTTGCGAGTATCGACGCGCTGCGCGGGCTGGTGATGGTGCTGATGCTGCTCGACCATCTGCGCGAGACGTGGATCGTCCTCGTCCCGATGCCCGATCCGGTGGATGCGCGTACCGTAATGCCCGCGCTAGCGATCGCGCGCTTCGCGGCAAGTTTCTGCGCGCCCGTCTTCGTCGCGCTGACGGGCCTCGCCGCCTATCTCTTCGCCAGGAGCCATACACCCGGCGAGACCGCGGGGTTTCTCATCAAGCGCGGGCTCCTGTTGATGGCGATCGACGTCGTGTATCTGTCGCCGCTCTATTGGGGGGTGGTGCCACAGCCGACATTCTGGCTCCAGGTGATCTGGTGCCTCGGCCTGTGCATGATCCTGCTGGCGGCGCTGATCCGGCTGCCGCGACCGGCGCATATCGCGCTCGGGCTGGTGCTCGTCTGCGGGCACAACCTGCTCGACCCGATACGATTGCAGCAGGGGGATACCCTTTTCCCGCTCTGGGCGCTGGTGCATCAGCGCGACGTGATCGCGTTGCCGTTCGGGTTCATCGCCAAGACGACCTATCCGATCCTGCCATGGCTCGGCGTCATGCTGCTCGGGCACGCGATCGGTCCATGGTTCGGGCACGACGTCGCGCCCGTCGTGCGGGTAAGGCGGCTTGTGCGTCTCGGCGTCGGGATGATCGGCGCCTTCGTCGTGCTGCGCCTCCTCAACGTCTATGGCGACGCGCCGTGGTACGTCGTCAAGGGCAGCGGCGTGCGGACGGTGATCAGCTTCCTGTCGATGACGAAATATCCGCCGTCGCTGCTCTTCCTGCTACCGACGCTCGGCGGCGGCGCGCTGATGCTCGCGTTGCTCGAGATGCGCGGCGGGGCGTGGCTGATAGAAAAGCTCGCCGTGTTCGGCGCGGCGCCGATGTTCTTCTATCTCTTCCATCTCACCGTCCTGCGCCTTCTCTATCATGGCGCGCTGGCCTGGTGGGGGCCGACCACCGGATCGGTCTTCATGGTCGACGGCTATGGCTGGGTGATCGGCTGGTACGTCGCGCTGATCGTGCCGCTCTATTATCCGACCGCGTGGTTCTCGCGGCTGAAGCAGCGTCGCCGCGACATTGCGTGGCTCCGCTTCTTCTGACCGCGCGCCTAGCGTTGTTTCTTGGTCAGCGTCGCGGTGAAGTCCGGATCCTTGTTCGCGACCCAGTCGACGAACTTGCGCACGGCGGGGTTCGCCAGCAGGGCTTCGACATCCATCCCGTGGCGCTGCAATTCGGAATTGGTGAAGTTGGCGGTCAGGTTCTGCTGGCAGATCGGATGCATCGGAACCACGTCGCGGCCACCGCGGCTCTTGGGGACCGGATGGTGCCAGATGATGGTCTTTCCCGTCGGGCGACCGCAGAGCCAGCACGCCACGACCTCGACAGGCGCCTCGTCTTCGGCCTGCGTGTCCTCGTAGGGGCCGTGTTTCGAATGTTTACGGGCCATGTGCGTTTCGAGAGTCCCTGATGATGAGGCTGCTAGTAGCGGGGAAGTCGTGCTTGTCACAGCATCGAAGACATCGATCAGCCGGGATGTCAAAGTCGGCAGCACCAGCCGTGGGGGTCGTCGACATCATCGAACACTCGAAGCGCGCTGCGGAATGTGTGGCCTTGCGCAGCCAATGGTTCCTTTCGAACGTTTGCCCCCATGCCAGCTTCCCTTTTGGTTACTCATGGGATTCGGCTGGTCGCGGCGCGCCCCGGGCGGTAGGCAGATCATATCCGAAGCCCGCCGAACGCCGGGTGTTCGCAAGCATGTCGAAGCCCCTGAATTAAGGAACTATGGTTGCCGTCGATGGAAAAAATGCCAGCCCTGGCTCTGACGGGTATCAGCGGCCTCGATGATATCCTGAACGGCGGCCTGACGCCGGACCGGATGTATCTCGTCGAAGGCACGCCCGGTACCGGCAAGACGACCCTCGGACTTGGCTTCCTCCTGACGGGTGCGGCGACCGGGGAGACCGGGCTCTATATCACGCTCGCCGAGACCGAGGTGGAACTGCGGGCGGTCGCGCAGACGCATGGCTGGTCGCTGGACAGTCTGACATTGTTCGAGATGGTCCCCGCCGATGGGCTGGGCGAAGACCAGGAACAGACGCTGCTGCATCCGAGCGAGGTCGAACTCGGTGAAACCGTCCGCGATATCATGGCAAAGGTCGACGAGGTCCGGCCGACGCGCGTGGTACTCGACAGCCTGTCCGAACTCAGGCTGCTCGCGCAGAGCCCGATCCGCTATCGTCGACAGATCCTCGCGCTGAAGCACTTCTTCTCGACGCGGAACTGCACCGTGCTGTTTCTCGACGACAAAAGCGGGACGGGGAGCGACCTGCAATTGCACAGCATCGCGCACGGCGTCGTGTCGCTCGATCAGATCCTGTCGGGCTTTGGTGCGCAACGGCGGCGGCTGCATGTCGTCAAGATGCGCGGGGTCAAGTATCGCGGCGGCTATCACGACTTCGAGATCGAGCGCGGGGGCCTGCGCGTCTATCCGCGGCTGGTCGCATCGGAGCATGAGACGGCGGAGGCTGGTGCCGCGGTTTCGACCGGCTCGCTCGAGCTCGACGCCTTGCTCGGAGGCGGGCTCGTGCCCGGAACCGCGACGTTGCTCACGGGCCCGGCGGGGGTCGGCAAGACGACGGCGTCGGTGCAATGCATGGTCGCCGCGCTCAAGCGTGGCGAAAACGCCGCCTATTTCCTGTTCGACGAGCGGATGCCGACATTGCTCACGCGCAGCGCGTCGCTCGGCATGGACCTCGAGCCGTATCTCCAGAACGGCCAGCTCGAATTGCGCGCGATCGATCCGGCGGAGATGTCGCCGGGGGAGTTTGCCGACGCGATCCGGAGGACGGTCGAGGATCACAGTGCGACGCTCGTCGTCGTCGACAGCCTCAACGCGTATCTCCAGGCGATGCCGAACGAGCAGTTCCTCGTCCTTCAGATGCACGAGATGCTGACATATCTCGGGCAGAAGGGCGTGGTCAGCCTGCTGATCCTCGGGCTTCACGGCGTGATGGGCGACATCCGGTCGGACGTGGATCTCAGCTATCTGTCGGATACGGTGGTCCAGCTGCGCTATTTCGAGGCGCATGGCGAAGTCCGCCAGGCGATTTCGGTGATCAAGACACGTACCGCGCGGCACGAACGGACGATCCGCGAGTTTCAGATCGGCAGTCATGGGCTCCGGCTTGGTGAACCGCTCCGGCAGTTCCAGGGCGTTTTGACCGGGGTCCCGACATTTTCGGGTGAAGGAAAGACGCTGATGGCCAGCCAGATGGGGACGCTGGATTCACACGGTTAGCATGAACGCGCGCGTTCTGATCCTGGCGCCGCGCGGACGCGATGCGGCGATCGCAGCGGAGCTTCTCGCGCGTGGCGCGATCGAGACGCATGTGTGCGACAGCCAGCCGGAGCTCGTCGAAGCGCTGCGCCAAGGGGCGGGTGCCGTCATGCTCACCGAAGAGGCGCTGGCGCCGAGCGCGGCGGACCTGATCGATTGGGTCGCTGGCCAGCCCGCCTGGTCGGATATTCCGTTCGTGGTCCTAGCCAACGGGTCGCGGACACCGCGCACATTGCTCGCGACCAGCCGGTTGGGCGATCTCGGCAACGTCGTCCTGCTCGAGCGTCCGTTGCACGCGGACGCCATGCTCGGCGCCGTGCGCTCGGCGCTGAAGGCGCGCGCGCGTCAGTATGAGGTACGCGATGCAGCGGCGACGCTCGAACAGGCCGTCGTGGACCGGACCGCCGACCTCGAAGCCACGCGCGATGGCCTGGAAGTCGCGCTCGAGGCCGCGGGCATGGGAAGCTGGGACATCGATATCGTCACCGGTCTGACGCGACGGACGCTGCGCCACGATGAGATCTTCGGCTATGCGACCAAGCTCGACCATTGGGACGTGGAGAGCTTCCTCGCGCATGTCGATCCGTCGCAGCGCGATGCGACACAGGCGGCGTTCAGCGAGGCGCTGGTGAGCGGCTCGCTCGACATCGAATGCGCGATCATGACGGCGGACGGCCGCAGCCGGTGCATCGTGGCCAAGGGGCGCGTGCGGTACGGCGCCGACGGCAACGCGATTCGAATGACCGGCGTGGTGTCCGACATCACCGATCGCCGCGACGCCGACATGCAGCTCGCGCAGGCGCAGAAGATGGATGCCATCGGTCAGCTCACCGGCGGCGTCGCGCATGACTTCAACAACCTGCTGACGCCGATCGTCGGCAGCCTCGATCTCATCCGACGGCGACACAAGGACGACGAGAAGACGCAGCGCATGATCGGCGGCGCGTTGCAGGCAGCAGAGCGCGCGGCGACGCTGACGCAGCGGCTGCTGTCGTTCGCGCGGCGGCAGGCGCTGCAACCGCGTGCGGTCGATATCGGCAAGCTGATCGACGGCATCGTCGATCTGATCCGCCGTTCGCTCGGGCCATCGATAACAGTGGTTCTGGATATCCCGGCGCATCTGTCGTCCGCCCGCGTCGATCCCAACCAGCTCGAGCTCGCGCTGCTCAATCTCGCGATCAATGCCCGCGACGCCATGCCGGGCGGCGGCCGGCTGACGCTGGGCGTAAGCGAGGCGAGCGTCGATGGCCGCAATGCGCTGGGGCTCAAGGGCGGCGGCTATGTACGGCTCGTCGTCGCCGATACGGGCAGCGGGATGGACCAGGCCACGCTCGCACGCGCGACCGAGCCGTTCTTTTCGACCAAGGGCGTTGGCAAGGGGACGGGGCTGGGCCTCTCGATGGTGCACGGGCTCGCGGCGCAATCCGGGGGGACGCTCAAGCTCGAAAGCGTGCCCGGCACCGGGACGACGATCGAGCTGTGGCTTCCCGCGTCTGCCGAGACGGGTGTCGAGCCGGACAAGCCGGCGGCCGAGCCGGTAGTCGCCGAGCGGGCGGCGACGGTGCTTCTTGTCGATGACGAGGAGCTGGTCCGATCGGCCACCGCGGAGATGTTGCGTGACATCGGCTACAGCGTCATCGAGCTCGCGTCCGCGTCGCAGGCCCTGTCGGCGATACGTTCGGGAATCGATGCCGATATCCTCGTCAGCGATTATGTGATGCCCGGAATGACGGGAGGCCAACTGATCAACGAATTGCGCGCGACCGGGGTTCGTATTCCGACATTGCTGGTCACCGGCTATGCCGCCACGGGCGAGGACGTGCCGGGTGACGTGACGCGCCTCGCCAAGCCGTTCCGCCAGGTCGATCTTGCCGCGCGCGTCAACGAATTGCTTCGGCCGTTGCAGGATCCTGCTGAAACTGCCGCGATCGCACGTTGAAGCCAGTCGGTCGCCAACGCTGACTGCAGCTCGTCATCGCGTTACGACCCACGGCTGCTCGCTTGATGATCAGCCTACGGTGGCTGGTCGTGTTGGTCAGCTACCCGGACCAAAGCCGGCTCGATGCGACCGATGCCCTCGGTCAGCCCCTCAGGGTCATCCAGCAGGGCACGGGAGCGTTGAAACGC
>NZ_JASPFR010000002.1:0-49241 GCF_036856055.1 Sphingomonas sp. 22R3R2A-7
GCAAAAGCCAAGGCCGCGGACTGCTGCGATCATGCCAAGGGCGGCATGAAGCACGGCTAAAAGCTGGATAGGGGCGGGCAGCCGCCCCTATTTTCCTAGTCTACATCTACCCGCCGCGGCACGCCGTCGCGCCATGGTCGCTGTGACGAGCGGAGAGTTACCCGTAGGGTTGAGGCTCTTCCCCGAACCGCATCCATCGTTCGGCCCATCTCGCGTGCGATTACCGCCAGAGTCTGCTTGGCCTCGATACGCCGACGAAGCTCGACGTCATCATCATTGGTCCAAGACGTTCCACGTCGAGCGGTCAGCCCAAAAACTCCTCGATCAGGAGCAATCCCAAAAAGCCGATGAAAAACATGGCGCTGATAAGCGGGGTATCGGGCTTCTCGTGCGCCTCCACCAATAGCTCTTCCGTCACAAGGTAGAGCAGCGCCATCAAACCGAAACTGAGAAACCCGGCGATGACGACGGGCGGAAACGTCGCAACGGGAGTCGCTATCGCCGCACCGATCGGCAGCAACAACGCGATCCCCATCGTAATCGCGATGATCCGCGCCTTGGACTTGATCGTCTCGCCCAACTCGGTGGTCACGGTCAGTCCGAGAAACAGCACCTCCAACGTCAACGCGATCGTCAGCAACACGCCGGCCTTCCCGCCAGCGACGAACGCCAACCCGAGAACAAGCCCGTCGATCAGGATGTCGACCGCGACCGCACCGAGCATGGCGATCGGTCCACTGGCGCGACCCTCAAGGGCTTTGAGCGACAGCATCACGAGAATGCCAAGCGCGCCGCCTGTGAATGTCGCGATCGGTGAACCTTCGTGCATCACCTGGGGCAGGATCTCGGCTGCCGCTGCGGCGAACACGACGCCTGCCGCCAAGTGCTGCATGGCGCTTACGAAGGCATCACTTGGCCGTCTCGATACCGCGAATAGCGAGCCGATCAGTACGGCGACGACGGGAATGAGCGTGAAGGCAACGGCCTGCATAGCTTAAGCCCTCACGCTGTCATGACTCAAAGGCGGCAGTTCGATGTGTCCCCCTGATGGGGCTGGCAGCTCGCGCCGTCCGAAACGAGCGTAGAGCGTCGGCAGCACGAACAAGGTGAGCAAGGTTGCGGATATCAGGCCACCAATGACGACGGTCGCCAGCGGCTTTTGCACCTCGGCTCCAGCACCATGACCAAGTGCCATCGGCACGAAGCCAAGCGACGCAACGAGCGCCGTCATCGCAACTGGCCGGAGCCGCGCCAGAGCGCCTTGATGCGCCGCTACCGCACGACCCATGCCTTGCCGCATCAGATCATGGATGGACGACACCATGACCAGCCCGTTGAGAACCGCGACACCTGATAGCGCGATGAAGCCGACTGCCGCTGAAATGGAGAACGGCATGCCTCTTAGCACCAGCGCAAGGATGCCTCCGACCAGCGCCAGCGGAACGCCGGTAAACACGATCAACGCATCCCTGACGGAGCCAAGCGCGCCGTAGAGCAGGAACATGATGACCACGAAGCAGATCGGCACCACAACGCTAAGCCTATCGCGGGCAGATGCCAGGTTCTCGAACTGACCGCCCCATTCGAGATACGTGCCAGGCGGCAATTTCACCTGAGCGTCGATGGCTGACCGGGCATCAGCCACGACACCGGCCACGTCTCGATCGCGCACGTTGGCCTGCACCACGACACGCCGCTTGCCGTTCTCGCGGCTGATCTGGTTGGGACCATCGACCACGGCGATATCCGCCACTGTCGATAGCGGTACGAAGCCGCCACTGCCGGTCGGCACCGGCACCTGAGCAACCGCCGTCAGATCGGATCGTGAGCTTTCGGCCATCCGGATCACGACGGGGAAGCGACGATCGCCTTCAAAGATCACGCCAGCCTGTCGGCCGCCAATGGCTGCGGCAACCGTGTCCTGCACGTCACCCGCCGTCACCCCGACGCGGGACATGGCAGTGCGGTTCGGCCGGATATCGAGCATCGGCAAGCCTTCGGTTTGTTCAACCCGCACGTCTGCTGCACCCCGCGTCTTTCGAAGGATGCCGGCTATCCGATCTGCGGTCGCGTTCATCTCGCCAAAGTCGTCGCCAAAGACCTTGATCGCGATGTCGCCGCGCACGCCTGCAATCAGCTCGTTGAACCGCATCTGGATCGGCTGAGTGATCTCATAGGCGTTGCCGGGCAGAGTGGAGAGCCGCTTTTCCAGCCGCTCGACCAGCTCTTCCTTGGACAGGCCGGGGTCGGGCCACTCCTTCTTCGGCTTCAGGATGACGAAGGTGTCGGTCGCGTTAGGCGGCATCGGGTCCGATGCGATTTCGGACGTGCCGGTGCGCGAGAAGGCGAAGCGGACCTCAGGGGCCTTGGCGAGTGCCTTTTCCACCTGGAATTGCATCGCCTGGCTCTGATCGACCGATGTGCCCGGGATGCGGACCGCCTGCACGAGGATGTTGCCCTCATCGAGCTGCGGCAAGAACTCCTGCCCCAATGTCGTAAAAGCGGCCCCGGCGAGTGCCAGCGCACCGATCGCGACGCCGATGGTGAGGGTGGGTCGGCGCATTGCCGCATCAAGTCCCGGCTCATAACGTTTCCGGAGGAAGGTGACGACGCGGCTTTCCTTCTCCTCGACCCGCTTGCTGAGACAGATCGCAATCGCTGCCGGTATGAAGGTCAGCGATAGGATGAAGGCGAACACCAGAGCGATGATGACCGTGAGCGCCATCGGCTCGAACATCTTGCCTTCGACACCCGTGAAGGTGAGCAACGGCGCATAGACAAGGATGATGATAGCCTGCCCGTACACCGATGGCCGGATCATCTCGCGCGCCGACGCCGCGACAATCCCGAGACGTTGCTCGATGGTCAGCACGTCATCACGACCATGCTGCGCCTCGCCCAAACGCCGTAATGCGTTCTCCACAATAATGACCGCGCCATCTACGATCAGACCAAAGTCGAGCGCACCAAGGCTCATCAGATTTGCGGAAACGCCCGCCTCCAACATGCCGATGCTGGTCAGCAGCATCGTGATCGGAATGACGCAGGCCGCGATCAGCGCCGCGCGGAAATTGCCAAGCAGCGCAAACAGAACGACGATTACCAGCACCGCACCTTCGGCGAGGTTGCGGGCAACCGTCGAAATTGTGGAGTTCACCAGCTCGGTCCGGTTCATGACCGGCTTCACGACAACATCGACCGGCAAAGAGCGGCCGATCTGCGTCAGCCGTTCGGCAACGCCGGTCGATACCGTGCGGCTATTCTCCCCGATCCGCATAACCGCGGTGCCGACGACAACTTCATGGCCGTTTTCTGACGCCGATCCCATGCGTAGCGCCTGCCCGGTGCGAACGGTCGCGATCTGGTTAAGCAGGATCGGAACGCTCTCGCGGGTGGCAACGACGGTACGTGCCAGCTCGTCGGCGTTGCGAACACGCCCATCCGATCGAACCGCCAGCCCTTCTCCGTTGCGGTTGACCACGCCAGCGCCCGCGCTGGTATTGCTGCGCTGAAGGGCGGTGGTGAGATCCTGAAGCGTTAGCCGCATTGCCGCCATGCGCTGTATGTCCGGAATAACGAGATATTCCTTGGTGTAGCCACCAAGGGAGTCGACGCCAGCAAGCCCGGCCGTGCTTTTGAGCTGCGGCGTGACGATCCAATCCTGTACGGTGCGCAGATAGGTCGCCTTGTCGGCGTCGCTGACAAGGTGATCCCCCTCGGGGGTGATATAGCTGGCATCGCGCTGCAAGCCGGGTTCGCCGTTGCGGTGGTGAACTTGGTCCAGCTCGCGATATTCGACCGTCCACATGAAGATATCGCCGAGGCCCGTAGCGATCGGCCCCATCTCGGGGTTCACACCTTCGGGAAGGTCTTCCTCAGCGGTTCGCAGACGTTCCGCGACCTGCGCTCGCGCAAAGTAGATATCGGTCTTTTCACCGAAAACCGCTGTGATCTGGGCAAAGCCATTGCGACTTAGCGAGCGGGTATATTCAAGGCCAGGAATGCCCGCGAGCGCGGTTTCGACCGTGAACGCAACCTGCTTCTCGATCTGATCGGGGGAGAGGGCAGGAGCAACGACATTGATCTGCACCTGGTTATTGGTGATGTCGGGTACGGCGTCGATCGGAAGCTGACGCAGCGCGCCAATCCCGAGCAATGCAGCCGCGATGGTGAGAAGCAGGACGAGCCAGCGCTTCTCGACGGAGAGGGTGACGATGCGACCGATCATGGCTCAGTCCTCATCCCCGCCTGCACCCTTGCCGAGTTCGGCCTTGAGCGTGAAGCTGTTGGTGGAAGCGATGCGCTCCGAGCCGGTAAGGCCTGCCGTTACGGTGACTTGCCCGCCGTTGGTGCGACCAAGCGTCACGGGAATTGCCCGGAATCCTGTCGCAGTGCGGACGAACACGAACGACTTGTCCTCGATCATCTGCACTGCGGCCGATGGCACGGCGACGGTGCGGTCCCCGGTCGCAGGAACGAGGATCGATACGTTGACCGTTTCGCCGACGCGCCATGTGCTGCCGGCGTTGTCGAGGGTAGCGATCACCGGCACCAATCGGGTCGTCTCGTCCAGAATGGGGGATACGAACGTGACGCGCCCCTCCTGACGCCGCCCCGGTGCCGTCACTTCGACACGCACGCCGGGTTTCACCCGACCGGCATCGGTGGGGACGAGTGAGGTGGTTACAGTGACCTTCGACAGGTTGGCGACGCGGAACAGCTCTGCATCGGCCGCGACCGCCTGCCCGAGTGTAGCGGATCTCGCGATGACCTGGCCGGCGATCGGCGAGCGAACCGCGATGCGGTTGAGCGCGCCGCCTCCGCTGCCCGTCGCTGACAATTGCTGCTGCGCGAGGCGAAGGGCAATGCTGGCCTCCGTCGCTGCCGTCCGCGCTGCGACCAGATCCTGCTCTGGCGAAACACGTTCAGCGAACAGGCGCTGTTCGCGGCGAAGGTTTGATTGGGCGAGTGCGGAACGCGCGCGCGCGGCTTCTACCTCCGCTTTCAGTGATGCCGCTTCCCGGCTTTCGATGATAGCCAGCGGGTCTCCCCGGCTGACTGACTGCCCGAGATTGCTGGTGAGGGAAACGAGCCGACCGCCTACGGAGGTGGACACAACCTGCACACCCTGAGGATCGCCCTCGATCGTTGCCGATAGCTCGATCGCTCCGGCCACGCCGCCTACTGTAGGACGCGTAACCTCTATCCCGGCATCCGCAATCTGCTGCGCGGACAGGGTGACGATATCCTTTGGACCCTCCTTGGCTTCGCTGGCCTCGGCACCTTCGGTCTTCTCGGCTCCGGCTTTCTCACCGGCCTCGCCGTTGCCACCCCCGCCGCATCCGGCAAGGAGGACAGCCAGGGTCACAGGCGCGAGCGCCCGCATGATGGTCTTCGTCATTGATTGGTTTCCTCGGTCGAGGGCGCTGCGGCAACGAGCCGTTCGAGGCGTGCCTTGGCGTCGTGATAGGTGGCGAGCGCATCGATCGCGGCGGTTCGTGTTTCGGACAGGGTACGTTCGGCATCGAGCAAATCGAGCTGACCGAACTTGCCCTCCCGGTAGCCGATCCGGGCGATCCGAGCGGCTTCGCTTGCCGACGCCAATGCCGGCCCGCTGGCGTTGCGAGCGGTCGTCGCGGCATTCGCGACGTTCGCCTGTGCGCTTGCGATATCCTGCGCGGTATCCAGCTCGGCCGCGCGACGTAGCGCCTGCGCCTGATCAGTCTGCGCCCGCGCCTGCGCCACTGCCGCCTTGCCGTTGTTGAACAGTGGGAACGGGATCGACAGCCCGAACACCGCTGCCACGTCGTTCGTAGCCTCAAGCCGTCGTGCGCTGGCGCTGAGTGTCACGTCGGGAATGCGCTGCGACCTAGCAAGCCGCACCTGTGCCTCTGCCGTTGTCACGTCCGCGCGTGTCGCCGCCAATGCCAGCGTCCCGGCGGTCTCGATCGGCCGCGCTGGACCAAAGCCCTCGACACGGCCGAACCACACCAAGTCCAACGGTCCCGTGAGGGGTTGGCCGATCCGTCGGGCAAGATTGCTTCGGGCGACCTCGGCAAGCCGCTCTGCGCGCTCCACAGCCGTCTCCGCGTTGATCCGCAATACATCGGCGCGCTGCTGTTCGAGCGGTGATGCTCGCCCCGCTTGAACGCGGACGCCGGCTGCGCGCGATGCTTCGCGGGCGATACCGGCCTGCTCGCGCGCGGTCACCAGTCGGCGTTCCGCTGCGGTCGCCTCGATGTAGAGCTGCGTGATGGCAAGCCGTAGATCAGCCTCGGCCAACGCCGTGCCTATCCTCGCTCGATTACCAATCGCATCTGCGACAGCGATCCGTGCCGATCGTTTGCCACCCAACTCGATCGGTAGTGCCAGACCTGCCGTTGTCTCGGCGCTTCGAAGACCGCGATATTGGCCGCTGCCGGCAATGTTCTCGGTCTCGGCGACGATCGACGGGTTCGGGCGGTAGCCGGCAACCGTGCGGCCTGCTTGTGCTGCCCGGACGCCAGCCGTGGCAGCCTCAAGGCTGGGGGCGCTGGCTCCGGCAAGCGAAAGCGCCTGCTCAAGGGTGAGCGGGGGACTGGTCGATGTTGGATCGGCTGACTGCGCCTGTGCGATCGACGCGCACGACGCCACGGCCAATAAGGCCGCAATAAAACGGTGCATGGGTAACGGACTCCTGACGAACCTTGGGCATCCGCACGGGCTTTCCCGGCGGAATTAGGCGTTGGTCAGGCTTGGGGAGGACGTAGGGCTGGGTCCGACGCTACCGGGGCCTTGGGCGCATTGCGCCACATCGATGCAGTCATACGAACGCTGCTGGCTGGTCCGGTTGAATCGGACGCGATCGGCACGCCGACATGATGGCCGTGGCAACCACCATGATGGTGAGGATAAGCCTTGTCGGCGTCTGCCGGCACTTGGTCGGCATCGCCGTCGCAATGATCGAGGGAGCTGACCGCTGTGGTATCAACGCACGTCACGCCTTCGGTCGCATGCGCGACTGATCCAAGCCCGAGCATAAGCACGAGCATGAAACTGAGGAACAGGGCGGAGAGGCGGTGCATCGGCCCGCGCCTTAGCAGCTTACCGACTGCCATGTAACGACTGCTGGTAAGTAGCGGGGGCGGGTGAGGGCTCGCTACGCATTTCGGCGCGTGCCTGCCGCATGATCTGAACACCGCCCGATATTCCCAACACAGCCATCAAGGTGGCGACGGCGAGATCAGGCCACGCGCTGTTGAGGCCGAACACTCCGCCTGCGGCCAGTACGACGGCGATGTTGCCAATCGCGTCGTTACGCGAGCAAATCCACACTGACCGCATGTTCGCATCACCGCTTCGAAAGCGGTACAGCATGACCGCGACTACAAGGTTCGCGATCAACGCGGCGATGCCGACCACGCCCATAATTTCGGCATGGGGCGTTGCTTCGTGGAGCGCCCCCCATCCCGCCGCGAACAAGACATAGACGCCTAGCAAAGCAAGCGTCGCCCCCTTCAACATCGCAGCGCGTGCGCGCCAGGCTATCGCCATTCCGGCAACGCCAAGGCTGATTGCGTAGTTCGCAGTATCCCCAAAAAAGTCGAGCGCGTCGGCTTGCAGCGCCTTCGATCCACCCGTGATGCCGGCAACGATCTCGATAACGAACATGCCGCCATTGATGGCGAGCGCAATCCATAGCGCGCGCCGCCACTTAGGGTCGTTGAGAGTGTCCGCCTTGTCGGACGCGCAGCTTGTGCAGGCCATATTCGCCACCTCGATAGAATCGATCTGACAGCCTATATGCACCCTCTAGTCGCTAGAGGGTCAAGCGCTGTGTCTGAGAAACTGACGATCGGAAAACTGGCTGGTGCGACCGGCACGAAAGTCGAGACGATCCGCTACTATGAGCAGATTGGCTTGCTGCCGGCTCCTGAGCGATCGGCGGGGAACTATCGGACCTATGAGGGCGCGCATCTACGCCGCCTGTCCTTCATCCGTCGCGCGCGTGATCTTGGCTTTTCAATCGATCAGGTGCGCGAGCTTATGGGGCTTGCCGATCGGCGCGATCAGTCCTGCATCGCCGTCGATGTCGTTGCCAACCAACACCGCGACGCGATTAGACGCAAAATTGCAGACCTCACCGCGCTTGCTGGTGAACTCGACGCGCTAATAGATTCCTGTAGCCGCAACACCGTCGCCGACTGCCGGATCATCGAAGCACTTGCCCCTTCCGCATAGCGCATCGCTGCTGTCCGGTGGAATGATCGGCTTGCACCGCTTGGGCACTTCAATCCGTGGAGCTGACGATCGCACTTCTTGCCGCCACGTCATCCCGACTGATCTCGATGGTACAGCGCACCGTCTTCTTAGTCCTCACAGCTATCTTGTAGCAGGCTTGCACAGCCTTGCGATTTGCGGTGATGATCCGATCGGCTGCCGCGATGTTGGCGAAAGCATCCGGCCCAGCAGCTCGCATGAGGCGCTGCCCGGCTTCCCATTTCGGTAGGTCAAGCGTGCGCGCTGCCATCCACTCGGGCACCTGCCACTTCCCCGGGAGCTCGCGCGCGATGATCCCCGGCACGATCGTCCATAGCAGCGCCCCGCCCAGGCACGCTCCCGCACCGACCTGCCACAAGGTACGGCGCTGCTCGTCCGCACGGCGGGCAGAACCGCCGATACCGTGCAAAGCGGTCGTCGCCTTGTCCATCTTCTCACCGGCGGTCGCGATCATGCGCCGATCCTCGTCGCGGGCATGGCCGCCAGCCGCGACGATCCGGTCGGCGACATAGCGCGGCGCGACATTGTCCTCGGCCGTTTTCGCCAGCACGCCGACATTTTGCATGGTCGCGTTGAGCGCCTTCGCCATTTTCCCCAGCGTCTCGCTGTAATCGGGTATCTCCGGCACCTCGGCGCGCTCCGCGGACAGCCGCTCGACGGCGCGGCGCAACAGCGCAAGCTCACCGCGGACACCTTCAAACGCCTCCGCTGCGGCGTCCGGTTCGTGATCGTCACTCATGCACTTCTTCCCCTTTACTGCATGAAACCACAAACCGGATCGTACCCGAAAGCACGAACCGTCACCGGCTCATCCCCCGATCCCGGTCGCGCCCACGATCGAGCGACGACGACAGCGCATCGCCGATCGACCGCTCGCTTTCCTGCTTCAGCGCCAGGTCGGGTGCATGGCGACGCAGTGCGGATTCGAGCTGCGGGTCACGGTGCAGCCCGCCCGCCGCCTTCTCCATCCGCTCGCGCAACCGCTCGGCACCGGCACTGTCGCCGGCCCGCTCCATGCCTGCCCGCGCCTGCTGCATTTTCTGCCAGCCTTCCACGAACCGCTCGGCACGCGCGTCCGGGTCTAGCCGCACACGCTTCTCGTCGGCCATCGCGCGTGCCGCGCCAACTGTATTGCCGCCCGACACCTGCTCGATAAGCTTCGGATCACGCGCAAGCGCCGATGCAAGGTCGCGCGCGGCATGGGGACGGGTCGCGTCCAGCCTCTCGCCAGCCTTCTGCAAAGCGCTCTCCTGATGCGGCAGCACGGGCAGACCCTTGTTGCGCATCCGGCCGATATCGCCCGCGGCACGTGCATAGCGTTCGATCGCCTTGGCCTGAGAGACGTCCAAGGTGGTGTTAATCGGACCCCCCTGGCTGCGATCACGGGCGGTGTTAATCGGACCCCCCTGCCCGTGATCGCGGGCAGTGTTAATCGCCCCCTCTTTCGCGACAGCCGGCTTTGGCCGGAAACCGGCAAACATGCCCTTGGCCTTGTCGCGCACCTTCTCGACCATCTGGCGTGCGAGTTCCGGGAACCGGATCTCGCGCCGATCGGCGAACGCCCGCGCCTGATCCTGCTCGGGCTTAGCGTAATCGCCCGCCATGTCCTTGCCGCGTTCGCGCGACAGAGCGCGAACAAGCTGGCGCTGGTCGGTGAAGTCGTCGCGGCCATAGTGAAGCTGCACGTCGTCGCGGTGCCGCGACATGCCGACATAGGCGCTGTGGCGGTCCATGCCCGGAGTGGCGAGGACATGGGCGCGATCGACCGTCACGCCTTGGGATTTGTGGAACGTCGCCGCATAGCCGTGATCGACATGGGCATAATCCTTGGTGTCGAACGCGACCCCGCGCCCGTCATCGAGGCGCACCGCCATGCCCTCGGGCGATACCCGCTCGATCGTCGCCAGCGTGCCGTTCTTGACCCCCATGCCGCGCTCGTTGCGAAGGAACATGATGCGGTCGCCGGTCGCGAACTGCCGCTCGCCGCGCTCGGCCTTCACCGTCACGTCATCGCCAAGGTCGCCGCTCGCGCGCAACCGGTCGCGCGCCTCGCCATTGAGGCTCTGCACCTCGGCGTTGGTGTGGGTGAGGATGATGCGGCTCTTGCCCGGCTCGGTCTGGCGCGCGCGATCCCAACCATCGACCAGCGCGCCCCGCGCCGCCTCGCGCGTGTCGGCCGCGTGGACCGTGCCCTTGCCGTCATAGGCGTGGATCGCCTCGCCGGTGCGCCCGGTCGCCAGCGCACGTGTGGCGTCGCGCTGCCAGTCCTCGCGCTGCCGGCGTATCTCGGTGATCTCGGCCGCGCCGTGCCGCTCGGTGACGCTGCGGAACGCCGCGCCCGCCTCGATCGCCTGCAACTGCTCAGGATCGCCGACCATCACGACCTTGGCCCCAGCATCGCGTGCCTGGGACAGCACCCGCTCCATCTGGCGCGAGCCGATCATGCCAGCCTCGTCCACTACCAGCACGTCCTTGGGGCCTAGCTGCTCGCGGCCCTGCCCCCATGCGTGTTCCAGGCTAGCGATGGTGCGGGACTGGATGCCCGATCCGCCCTCAAGGTTCTCGGCCGCAATGCCCGACAACGCCGCGCCGCGAACCGTGTAACCCTGCCCCTCCCATGCCTCGCGCGCCACGCCAAGCATCGCCGACTTGCCGCTGCCGGCATAGCCGACGACGGACGCCAGCCCCGCGTCGCCGGTCACATGATCGAAGGCGTCGCGCTGCTCGCCCGACAGGACAAGGCCACGCCCCTCGGCCGCGCCGATCGCGACGTCACGATGCCGATCGGCGACGCCATGCTCGCCCCGGCCCGCCAGATCGTCGCCGGCACGCTCAAGCCGGTTCTCCACCGCAATCATGTCGCGCGACGTGAACCGCTCCTGGTCGCGTCCATCCTTCCCCAATGCGACCAGCTCAGGGCTGGCGCGCACCGCCCCCATCACCTGGTCGAACTGCTCCTTGCCGTCGCTGTGCCGGAACGCGAACGTCGCAAGGTCACGGACGGTGAACGTGGCCTGCTGCCGCGTGAGGGCGTCCAGCGCGACATTGGGATCGGCGATGATCTTCTCGCCGTTCTCACGAGCGATGCGCGTGTGATCCTCGATCCGCTCCGCCTCAAGCCCCTGCTCCGGACGACGCGATGCGGCCGGGCCGATCTTGTGCTGCGGCTCCAGCCCGATCCCCTGCGCCTCGTAACTGCGGTGGTCGATGCGACCCTCAATCCCCAGCTCGGCCATGCGCTCGTTAACGTGAGCGCTCCACGCCTCGCGCCAGTCCTTCAAAAGCTCGGTCGAGTTCCAGTCGCGGTTCTTCTTCCCGAACCCCTCCAGCCCCACGTCGCGCATCGCAAGCATGACATGCGCGTGCGGCTTGGGCGTGCCGTCCTTCGCCTTGTCCCAATGCACGTTCAGATCAGCGACCATCCCGCGATCGACAAACTGCTTCTTCACGAAATCGCGTGCGAGCTGGACGCCCTGCTTCTCGTTCATCTCACGCGGAATCGAGAACTCCACCTCACGGGCAAGCTGCGCGTCCTTGCGCTTCTCGCCTGCCTCAACCTCGTTCCACAGCGTCGTGCGATCGTTTAAACGCTCTGGTGCGCCCTCCGGCAACATCACCTCGGAGTGAATCACGCCCGCCTTGTTGCTGAAGTCGTGATCGCGGTTCAACCGATCGTCGTGCAGCTCAGATGCGGAACGATAGGCGGCGCTCGCGACGGCGCTCGATCCGTTTGCGCGGCTCACAACTTTGGCGGAGAAATGATAGATCGCCATGACGCTCCGCACACTGCCCTACTTAGCGCACGTTGGCAACGACGTATAAGCGCGCACTCCCGATCTGCTGCGCATCTCCTGATTGACTTGGTGCCTGTGTTTGCCCTTTCCTGCTTTACCCTCATGCCGGGTGCGTTAAAGTGGTGGCATCAAGATGCGGAAGTGAGGCGATGCCGACATTAGGTTCACTGACGATGACCAGTGCGATCTACCTCGCTGCGGCACTTGCTGAAATCGCCGGCTGCTTTGCTTTCTGGGCATGGATGAAGCTTGGGCGATCGGCGTGGTGGATTGCGCCGGGGATGGTCTCGCTGGCGCTATTCGCCTTCTTGTTGACCCGCGTCGATTCTGATGCGGCCGGGCGGGCGTATGCTGCCTATGGCGGCGTCTATATCCTCTCGTCTTTGTTGTGGCTGTGGCTGGTTGAGCATCGTGCGCCCGATCGGTGGGATATGATCGGTGCAACCATGTGCATCGTTGGGGCGGGTGTAATCCTGCTCGCGCCGCGATCCGCTTTGTGAGGAAAAAGGTATGAGGAAGGTTCGCGATTACGATGCTGAGCTAAAGGCGCTGAACGACAAGGCCCGCTCGCTCAAGGCGAAGCGGGTTGAACAGCTAGGCCAGCTCGTCGCTGCCACTGGTGCCGATGCGCTTGATGCGGAAACCCTAGCCGGCGTGCTGCTCGATGCGATCGGATCAAAGGACGCCAGCGCGAAGGAGGCATGGCGCGCAAAGGGCGCGGCCTTCTTTCAACGGCGCGGGCGCAAAGGTGGCGGCGCTGCTGCGATCGACGGATCGGGCGCTGCGACTGAATCGGGCGGCGACGCTGCGGGCGGAAGCGGCGGAACGGCGAACGGATAGCAGGGGCTGGGTCGTGCAACGTCGCGAACGAACACGCCACCTGATTGAGCTAGGCGGCCTCGTCCAAAAAGCGGGCCTGGTCGAGCTGACCGACGACGATCGTGCCACCCTTTACGGCGCGCTGCTCGATCTTGCCGGGCGTGGTCGTCACGACGATTCTGGCGACATACTGGCGCTATGGAAAAGACGCGGAAAACGCGCGTTCGACGCAGAGGCGGAAGGGAGCGAGGCGCAATGAGCGATTTCGATATCGAGACGATCCGCTGCCAGGTCCGCGCGATGGATTTCGTGCGCGGCACGCCAACGGAAATCGCGATGTGGCACGAAGACATGGCGGACTCGCGCGCCAACCTGGTCATCGAGGACATGATCCCGACGCCCAACGACGATGCGTTTTTCGCGATGATGCTGGACGAGGGCGTGCCCCCTCCCTGGTCTCGCAAATCCTGCTCCGGCTGCTCGATCATCCCGACGCCGACCGGTCCCTGCCGGTCACGCCGATGGCGGCGCACTGATGCCCCGGCGACGGATCAGCCCACTACTCGCGGTCTTCGTCGCCTTCGTGGTGCTGATGGCGAGCAACGCCTGGCTCAACACGCGGCGATCGGCAGGTTCGTGGATGACGGTGTGTAGGATCAGCCCGGCGATCAGAGCCTTGGCTTCCTCGTTCCAGTGGGCTTCGCCCGATTGCCCCGGCGCGTCATGCACCAGCGCGTCGGCGAGGGTGTTGGCATCTTCCGCGAGATCGAGGCTGGCGGGATCGAGCCGGTCGAGCGGATTGTAGCGGGCAGGGGGCTGACCCGACACGCCGAATGGATCGAGGCACCAGACCTGGCCCTTGGCGGCACGCGCGCGGGAGGTGACACGGGCGTTCTCGCCCTTGGGGTCGATGCAGATCACCGAGCGGTCGAGCAGCAGCAGGTTGGGAATGATCGTACCCACGCCTTTGCCCGAGCGGGTGGGTGCCATCGTCAGGAGATGCGCCGCGCCGTCGTAATGCAGCAGCTTTCCCGACTTCGCCGAGCGGCCGATCAGAAGATCTCCGTTCGCTTCCAGCTTCCGCACGTCGGCACGGTCACCGAAACGTGCGGAGCCGAGCAGATCGTTGTGCTGGTTGGCGGCACGCCGGTTGAAGCGCCAAGCCAGGAATAGGATCGCTCCGGCCAGCAGGAACGGAATGTCGGTCGCGATCTCGCCATAACCGAAGATGCCCTTGGCGACGGTACGCGACAAGTTGACGCTCGCCCCCGCCGGCTTTGCCGCGCTGCTGGCCGATATGCAGGACAGCGTCGGCGCCGGTGGCCTGATCGCCCGCGCCGCCAACCGCCAGCTCGGCAAGTCCGATCGCGAAGCAGCAGGCGTCCTGTCTTCGGCGCAGCGCCATACCCACTTTCTCGACAGCCAACGCATCGTCGCCAGTACGGCCGCGTCCGATTTCACCTTCGCGGGGCTGAAGGACACGACAGCCACGGTGTTCCTGTGCCTGCCGCCCGATCGGCTCGATACTTATGCCCGCTGGCTGCGGCTGCTGGTGAGCCAGGCCGTCACCGACATGGCCCGGTCCACCGCCCGCCCTGCCCGGCCTGTTCTGTTCCTGCTCGATGAGTTCGCCGCGCTCGGCCGCCTCGAACCTGTCGAGCGCGCAATGGGGCTGATGGCGGGTTACGGCCTCCAGCTCTGGCCGATCCTTCAGGACATGCATCAGCTCAAAGCCACCTATGGCGAACGCGCCGGCACGTTCATGTCCAACGCCGGCGTAATCCAGACGTTCGGGGTCAACGATCATGCGACCGCCGACATGCTCTCGCGCACGATCGGCGACACGACGATCGAATACGATACCGTCAGCACGTCACGCGGTACGGGCTGGGGCGAAAATCGCGCCGGGCCTTCGGAGAGCGTCAGCGGGCACGTTTCGGCCCGCCGGCTCGCCACGCCAGACGAAATCATGCGGATGCGGCCCGATCAACTCCTGCTGCTGCGCCAGGGTGAACACCCGCTCGCAGTCGAGAAGATCCGTTATTACGATCAACGCGAGTTCACCGGCCTGTTCGATCCTGCGTGACGATGCGCGAAAGGTGAGTTTTGGGGTAGCGCCTCACCTTCCGAAGGTGACGGAGCTGGTGATCGGATTGACGATCTACGAAACCGATCGCGAAGGAGCTGATTTAAGCACCAACAGCGAGGTTCGGTGCTGCAAGGGTGCGGATCGTGGCAAAGCCCTCTTCCCTGCCCTCATGGCGCTCTTGGTCGGCTCTGGCGTAGTATCTGGTCGCCAGCTCGCCTTTCTTCTTTTTCCGCTAAGCACGCGGCGTTTGCGCCGCTCTGGTGACAGCGCAGCCGGCACGAGACGAATAGTGCATCGGCCATTAGGCCGATTCCATTTGCCTATTCTGACGGTGGTTATCCACAGGCTCGCCACCCCAAAGCTCACCTTTCGCCGTTCAGATTCTCTAATTCTTCTGATTCAAGATTCGGAGCCCTGAAAGGTCCGTATTTCTGCCGAAAAATGACTCCAACAGTGAGCGTTGGGGTCGATTCGCGTGAGTTTCGGGGTAGCATGCGGTGAGCTTTGGGGTCGGTAAAAGTGAGTGTTCGGGCAGGGTCCAGTGAGTGTTGGGGTACCCCAATGGTTGGGTTAAAAGGATCGGTGAGTTTTGGGGTATCCGCCTCTCTACTCCACGGGGGAGCTGAAACATTTGCCTAGCTCACTTTTCGTGATTAGGGTGAGTTGGTAAGTTCCTCTAGCTCACCGTTGGTCAAGCCTATGTCGCAACCTGCCGTGGTCGATATGACATTCCGCACGCTGGCCCAGAAGGGACGTGGAAATCCTTTTGATCCCGCCAACTACGGTGAAATCGTCAAGCCCGGCGAGTTGGTCGATATTGTAGAGCTAAGCCCCCTCACCCTCGCGGATCGCCGTATCTACAACCTGCTGATCGCCAATGCCTGGGAACGCATTGGCGAGCCGATCATCCATCGCATTGCGAAATCCGGACTGAAAGGGACGCACCAAGGCAACGAGCGCATAGAGAGTTCACTGCTGCGCCTCATGGGCACCATCGCGATCGTCACGATCCGCAAGGATGGCAAGAGCTACAAGCGCCGTGTCCAGCTGCTCGGCCCAAGTGATGAAAGCCTCGAAAAGGACGGCTTCCTTCACTATCGTATCCCAGAAGAGCTGATCGAGATACTGCGGAACAGTCAGGTTTATGCCCGTCTCAAGACGCAGGTAATGTATTGCTTCGAGTCAAAATACGCACTTTGTCTCTATGAAATGATCGAGCGGCGCATTGGTCTCGAATACAAACAGAAAGAGGAGTTTACGATCGAAGAGCTGCGCGGCCTGCTTAACGTGCCTGAAGGTAAACTCGAACGCTTCGCTGATATGAACAAATATTGTCTGAAGGTGGCTGTCGAGGAAATTAACAAGCTTTGCCCCTTCTATGTCGATTTCACGCCGATCAAGAACGGGCGCAAGGTCGAACGGGTGGCACTCCACTGGTTCCCAAAAACGTCCAGCGGCAAGCGCGACGCACAGAACCTGATCGACCAGCACAGCATTGTACGACGGGCAAAGCTGCGCGGCGGAATTCCCGAACTGCCCGTGCTGGTAGATTTCAGCGCGTCGGCCCAAAGGTGAGCCGCTACCCCAAAACTCACCGATAGGCTTTGCTACCAACCTCTACATGCCAGACACGTGTTCACGTTCCATCGTGTTCTCGTGCTATCATGTTCACATGCCAACAAGTGGGCTGGCGGATTCCGGGGTGCCCGTTACAGATGCCGGGCATTCACCCAGCCCTTGCATGTTCCACTCGGGACGGATCATTCGGATCGCCCCCTCTTCGGGGTCGGTACATAGAACGGACCCAGATATACGTTAAGCGCCCTCATCCGGGTTCAGGCGGCGCAAATCACCCGTTTGTCGCGCATCTGCGATGGCGACAGGGTTTTCCGTCATCCCTAGTACCTAGCGACGACTTTTGGGACAAAGCCGTCGTAGCAAGTCCAGCCACATCGCGACGATCTACGGGAAAGGCTGTCTGGCGCTCGGCGCCTTTCGCGCGACGGCATGGTGATCGCTCCACCGCCGTCTAGAAAGGGATAGGCTATCGAAAGAGTCTGGGTGACATCGCCCAGCAAAACGATCGATTTCGCTACTGATTTCATCATGGTAGGCCGCTTGCATGACCGCATCCGATCGCGCCGAACAGAATCTGATCCTCCGCTGTCCGGAGCCGCTCAATGCGGAAACGCCCCCGGATAAACTGATCACGTCCTTCCTGACGCCGCAGGCGAACTTCTACATCCGCAGTCACGGACCAACGCCGGAACTGGCCGACGATCATCGTATAGCGCTGGACGGCTTAGTCGACCGCCCGCGCTCCTACACGGTTGCCGAACTTCAAACGGCATTTGCGACCCGGACAGTGACCGCGACCATGCAGTGCGCCGGCAATCGTCGGGCACATCTTCAAGACGTGGAAAAGACTTCGGGCGATCCCTGGGACGTGGGCGCGATTGGCAATGCGGCGTGGACCGGCGTCGCACTGTGCGACGTGCTCGCCGCAGCCGGCATCCAGGACGGCGCGTCGTTCGTCGGCACTACGGGGGCCGACAACGTGGATGTCGATGGTGAGACGGCACCGTTCGGTGCCTCGATCTCGATCGCCAAGGCGCTAGAGCCCGACGTGCTGATCGTCTGGGCCATGAATGGCGAGGCGCTGGCCCCCGAACATGGCGCACCGCTGCGGCTCGTCGTGCCGGGTTATGCGGGCGTTCGTAGCGCCAAGTGGCTGACGCGCATCGAGGTGCGCGATCGCCCGTCCGATGCGCCGATCCAGGCTAAGGACTACAAGCTCTTTCCGGCGTCGGTAGCGAAGGAGGACGCAGACTGGGATCGGGGTCTGACTATCGAGGAGATGCCGCTCAATGCTGCGATCTGCGCGCCGGTGGACGGCGCGCATGTCAGCGCCGGCGCGTGCGAAATCGCGGGTTATGCGGTCGCCTTCGGCCGAGCGGTCACCCGCGTCGAGGTCTCCGTCAATGGCGGCACCGACTGGCTGCAGGCGGAACTGACTGCAAAACCCGATGCGCCTTGGAGCTGGACGCAGTGGCACGTCACGGTCGATCTGTCTCCCGGACTCCACGTCCTGATCGTGCGCGCCGTTGACGGTGCCGGGCAGATGCAGCCCGAACGGCCCGAGCCGATCTGGAACTTCGCCGGCTATCTCTCGACTGCCTGGCATCGCATCGCCGTTACCGCTGGCTGATGGACGCGCCGCACGACGCCGATCGGGCCCATGCGAAGCTGGCGGAGAGCGCGAGCAAGCTGAAGGACAGCGCAGTCCAGCAGGTGGACAGCGCCGACCGTCGCACAGAGCTTGCCGCGGACCGCACAATCCTCGCCGGCGAACGCACCTATGCTGCCTGGGTGCGTACCGGACTGGCGGCGCTCGCTTCCGGTATCGGCGCGCGCGCGCTGCTCAAGGACGTCGTGTTCCCGTGGCTGGCGACGGCGACCGGGACCATGCTGATCTTGTTCAGCGCCTTTTGCTTCGCCGCTGCGGTGTGGCGAGAGATGGGCGCAGGCGCCCCGCCGCCACGACCGGACATCAAGCGCCTGCCAGCGACGTTGCTCCTAGTGATGAACGGGTTTCTCATGCTCGTGTCACTGGCCGCGCTCGTCGGCATCTGGACGGCACGCTCGTAGCAGCCATCCCTAGGTTTGCTGCGAACCGATCAGACCCCGCAGCGCATCCGCGGCTTTCGTGCGGTATCGCCCCCTTGTGACGAAGCCCGAAAACGACGTGGGCCAAAGCCGATCGGTCCCGCATGCAGCGTACCCGGGGTCGGTACATATAACGGGCTCAGATAGACGCTGCCGACTGGCCGGTCCGAGCATTTGCCCGACCAACATGCCCATTGACGGTTGGGGCAAACGTCTAATAGATCGACTTTGGCAATGGATTTCTGCCGGGCAATTTGGCCGAACCGCTCTGATAAGAGCTGATGATTCCTACTTGGCGCCTTCAGGCAGCAAGGAGGAATTGTGCGCGCTACCTTTCGCAATCTCGTCGGCACGCTGAACGTCGCGGCATTCATGCGCGATCGTCACGACCATGCGATCTCTGTCCTGCGCTGGGCGCTGATCTTGCTGCCCATGGCGGCACTCGTCGGGACGCTATGTGCGGCGTTCCTGCTGAGTCTCGATACCGTTACGCGACTGCGGTTTGCATCGCCTTGGCTGCTCTATCTGCTACCGGTGGGCGGGTTCGTTGTCGGATTCCTCTACCATGTCACCGGGCGCACAGTGGAAGGCGGCAACAATCTGATCGTCGAGCAGGTCCACGAGCCTGGCGGCGGGGTGCCTCTGCGGATGGCGCCGCTCATCTTCTTCGGCACAGTGGTGACGCATCTTTTCGGTGGCTCGGCCGGACGTGAGGGCACCGCCGTCCAATTGGGTGGAAGCCTTGCCAGCGGTTTCGGCCGCGCGCTCCGCCTCGATGCGGGCGGCACGCGCATCCTGTTGATGACGGGTATCGCAGCCGGGTTCGGCGCGGTCTTCGGCACGCCGATCGCAGGCGCGGTCTTCGCGCTCGAAGTGCTGGCGATCGGCCGCGTTGAATATTCCGCGCTAGTGCCTTGCCTCGTTGCAGCGCTAGTCGGCGATTGGACGTGCCTCGCCTGGGGTATCCATCACGGTGTCTACCCGATCGGTGCGTTGATACCGGTCGATGCGCTGCTCGTGACGAAGGCGGGTATTGCGGGGATCATATTCGGACTGGTCGGTTTGGCCTTCGCCGAAGCCAACCACGTGGTCGGGGGATGTCTGAAGCGGATCGTCCCCTATGGTCCGCTACGTCCAGTGATCGGCGGGGTCGTCGTTATCGCGCTCGTCTTCCTGTTCGGCACGCGCGACTATCTAGGCCTGGGTGTCCTGGCAGCGAGGCCCGAGAGCCTTACCATCGCCAGCTTCTTCGGACCAGACACGCATCCGTGGAGTTGGGCGATCAAGCTGCTGTTTACTGTCGTCACGCTCGGTGCGGGTTTCAAAGGCGGTGAAGTCACGCCGTTGTTCTTCATCGGCGCGGCGCTCGGTAACGCGCTGGCGCCTTTCTTGGACGTACCGACGGGCCTGTTCGCCGCGATCGGCTTTGTTGCGGTCTTTGCCGGGGCTGCCAATACCCCGCTCGCCTGCACCTTCATGGGGATTGAACTGTTTGGCGCCAGCTATGCGGTGCCGATCGCCGTCGCCTGTTTCGTGGCCTATCTCTGCTCGGGCCACAATGGCATCTACCTGTCGCAGCGCGTTGCGATACCCAAGGTGCCCGCGAACGGCCTCGCGCCCAATGCAACACTGCGCGAGACACGTACACGCCGCACAGCACTTCGCGCGCAGAACCGCGTGTCGTGAGTGATGGGCTTAGCCTGATCCCCCCGATACGTCGGGCGCAGCCTTCGGATCGGGGTCTTGCGCCTTGCCCTTCGCGGCGCCCGGCTGCTTTGCGCTCATGGCGGTCAGATAAGCGACGATCGCCGGCACGTCAGCCTGTGCAACAGGAGCCTTGTAGACCTCGCGCATCTTGGTGACCTCCGCGGTCCACTGATCGGAGGAGAGTGGCGGCTGGTTCAGCGCCATGCTCGCCGAATGACACGAGGTGCAGTTGGCGTTGATGACGTCGGCATGCGGGCCGGCGGGATATTGCCCTTCGTCGGTCGGGAGATCGACCGAGGTGGACGCCAGCGAGAAGCCGCGCGCCGAAACGCTTGGCGGCGGTGGTGCGGTCGGGGCGGCAGGCGGCGGGGCGATGCGGCTGTTCGGGGCACCGATCGCGAGTAGAAGAACGACGGTCGCGCCGACGAACCCGAACGACAGCGTGCCGATGGAAGGCGTTTTCATGGGGGAGCGCTCCTCAGCCGACGACGATGTTGGTGGTTTCGATGTTGCCGCGCATGAACCCGCCCGGGTTCCAGATCGGCGTCATCGGCTGCGCGATGCCGGCGGTGTTCCAGCAGCGCGACATCAGTCTGGTCGGGCCCGCATGGCTGAGCGGCACCTGCGCATCCCAGCGGCGGAAACTGTATTTGCCGTGATCGGGGCCAAGCGTCGTCTTGTACCAGCTCTTGCCGTTGTCGGTCGACACATCGACCTTGGCGACGCCGCAATCGCCGCCCATCGCGATGCCGCCCAGCGGGATTGACCGGTCAAACGCGATCACCTGCCCTTCGTCGAGGCTCGTGACCCAACTGCGCGGGATCATCTTGTTGATCGGGACGGCCGGGAAATCCTTCTGGCCAGGCCGCACGTTCGCGCCTGGAGTGTCAGGGATCTTGTACGCCTTGGCCATCCAGTAACCGTCGTCGGGCGCGGCAAGCACCTCGATGTCGTTCAGCATCTTGACCCAATAGGTCGAATACCAGCCGGGTACGATCAGCCGGACCGGGAAGCCGTTGAGGAGCGGCATCTGTTCACCGTTCATCCCGAAGGCGAGCATCACTTCGCCGTCGCGTGCGTGGTCGATCGACAGCGACTTGGCAAAATCCGGTCCACCCGCGACCACCGGCTGGTCGAGCGCACCGAACCGCACCGCGACCGCGCCCGGCTTCACGCCGGCGATATCGAGCACGTCGCGCAGGCGCACGCCGAGCCATTTGGCGTTGCCCATCGCCCCGTGACGCCACTGCGCACCGGCAACAGGGGCTGGAACAGCGCACGCGAATTGCCCGAGCATTGGTTGATCGCCGCCAGCTCGACGCGTGGCAACTTCAGCAGTTGCGCGAGCGAGATCGACAGCGGCCGCGTGACCGCGCCGTGCACCTTGATCCGGAACGCCTCGACATCGATCGCGGTCGGAATGTCGGCCCAGTGCCAGCGGACGAAGAACTGGTCGTTCGGTGTGAAGACGTCGCCATTGAACACGCTCATCGGCGTTTCCAGCAGCGGCGGGTGGATCCGCTGGAGGATCATGCTGCCCTTGCCGGGGAACGCACTGGTTATCGGCCGTTCCGATGGGCCACCCGGAAGATGCAGGTCGACCATGCTCTGCGCCAGCGCGGGTGCGGCGATCAGCGCGCCGCTGCCGATCGCAGCCTCTGCGAGAAAGCGACGGCGGTTCGTCGCCTGCGCCAGTTTCATATCCAGGCTGTCCACCAGCATTCTCCCTTCGATGTCATGCTCTTATGCGCGATCCGTCCGACGGTCTGCCCGGTACGGGTCGATCGGATGGGCCGGTTCGATCCGGCAGGACGATCAGTTCGGCCCATCAATTGGCTTGGGCGATGCAGGGCGACACGAACAGGTTTCCGCGCCAGCCGCCTGCGACCGTCTTGGCGCCGACCAGCAGCCACATCGCTGCGAGCGCGATGGTGAGGATGGTGCCGACGATCCCGAAAAAGCCGAGCTGGAGCGTCGTGCCGAGCTTGAAGGTGGCGACAGTGTAGACGCCGAGCGGGAAGGTGTAGCCCCACCAGCCAAGGTTGAACGGGATACCCGCGCGCCAGTAGCGGATCGTGATCAGCGTCGCGAGCGCCAGCCACCACAGGCCGAAGCCCCAGAGCAACAGCCCGGCGATCGTGCCGATCCCCTGCGCTACCGCGCCGATCTGGCCGAGGCCGTTGGCGGCGAGGATCGCGGGCGCGTCGCTACCGAGCACCAGCATCCCGAGCGCACCGGTGCCGATCGGACCGAGCGCGAGCCAGCTCGAGGCGGCCATGCTCTCGTGCGGCAGCTTGTGGAGAGCCATCCGCAGGATCAGGATCGCGAGAATGCCGAACGCGACCGGCACCGAATAGGCCCACAGGACATAGGAGGTCGCCAGCACCACGAACTGATGATGGGCGTCCGCCAGATGCGGTGCGAGCAGGCCTCCGCTCGCGCCTGCGACCTCGGCCGCGACCACTGGCAGGAGCCACACCGCGGTCATGCCGTCGAGCGAATGTTCGTGCCGGGTAAACATGAGGTAGGGGATCGCTACACCGCAGGCGAGCGACATCGCGACGTCGATCCACCACAATGTCTCGGCGATCGGGATCACGCCGGCGCCGAACCGCGGCAGGCCGAACGCCAGGAACCCGTTGATGATCGTCGCGAGGCCCATCGGGATCGTACCGATGAACATCGATACGGTGTTGTGCCCGAAGATCCGCCGCGCCTCGTGCCCGAACATCGTCCAGCGCGCGGTGTAGAGCCCGGCGAACAGCGTGAAGAGCGCGATGTTGAAATACCACAATGCCTCGCCGACCGGGTGCAGCGACGTGCCGACGCCCGGCACCTGCGGTAAGGCCAGCGCCAGGATACCGGTGCCCATGGTCGCGGCGAACCAGTTGGGCGTGAACTGCCGGATCATCTCGCGCGGTGAGTCGAGCCGGCTGAGCGGCTTCAGGCCATCAAGAACGGGTTTCAGATCGGCGGTCACTTGCCAGTCTCCTTGATGAGATCGGTCAGCGCATCGGCCGCCCGGGTACGATAGCGCTCTTTGTGCCGCAGCGCGTAGAACGGACGCCGCGGCAGACCGAGCGGCAGATCGTGCAACGTTCCGGCCGCGATTGCAGGTGCGACGACATGCTGCGACAGGACCGCGACGCCTGCGCCAGCCTCGACCGCGCTACGTACCGCCTCGTTCGACGGCAGGGTCAGCGCGGTGGTGAGGTCCGACGGATCGACGCCGCGCTGGCGCAACACCTCCTCGAACGACGAGCGCGTGCCCGATCCCTGTTCGCGGACGATCCAGCGCGCGGCGCGGATCCAGTCCTCGTCGATCGTGTCGGCTGCGCGATCGCTTACCAGCACCATGCGGTCGTTCGCGACCGTCCAATGCGCGAGCGCGGGCTCGTCGATCACACCCTCGACGAAGCCGAGCTCGACCGCACCGTCGAGCACGCGCGCCGCGGCCCCCTCGGTGTTGTCGATCGCCAGTTCGATTGAGATCGCGGGGTAGCGCGCATGGAACGCCGCCAGCTGGCGGGGCAGCCAATAGCCTGCGATCGTCTGGCTTGCGACCAGCCGCAGTGTGCCGCGCTCCAGTCCTGCATATTCGGCCAGTGCAAGTTCCGCGCTGGCGGCACGGCCAAGCACTGCGCGCGCGTCGACCAGAAACATGCGGCCCGCTTCGGACAGTTCGATCCCGCGGCCGACCCGGTGGAACAGCGGCACGCCGTGCCGAGCTTCTAGCGCGGCGATGGCAGCGCTTGCGGCTGACTGCGTCACATTGAGCGCTTCGGCAGCGCGCGTCATGTGCTCGCGCTCTGCGACACCGACGAAAATCCTGAGTTGTTCGAGGGTCATGCCCGATCTCCTTGCCCCAATGATAGGGAAAGGAGATCAATCGCACCAACCAAAGATTACAGTCATTCCAATCAGATATACCGATCGTTCATTTCAGAATGTCGATAACCGCCTCACGTTCATCGACCAGTTCGGCAATCGTGCGATCGAGCATCGATCGCTGGAACGGATCGAGGGTCAGGCCTTCGATACGCGCATACCCACCGCTCATGCAGTGCACCGGCACGCCGCACACCAGTCCTTGCGGGATACCGTAGGAGCCATCTGACACCACGCCCATCGACACCCAATTATCGCCTGCGCCGTGCACCCAGTCGCGCAGATGGTCGATCGCTGCATTTGCGGCCGACGCGGCCGAGGACGCACCCCGTGCTTCGATGATCGCGGTTCCGCGCTGCGCAACGGTGGGGATCAGGGTTTCGCGGTACCAGGCCTCGTTTCCGATACGGTCGGCAAGCTTTTGGCCATCGAGTTCGGCATTCCCCCAGTCGGCAAACATCGTCGGCGAATGGTTTCCCCAGACGACGAGCTTTGTAATCGCATCGACACCTACACCCGCCTTGGCCGCAAGCTGTCCCTGCGCGCGGTTGTGATCGAGGCGGATCATCGACGTGATGTTTTCGGCAGGAAAACCCGGTGCGCTTTGCGCAAGAATCCAGGCATTTGTGTTGGCGGGATTGCCGACGACCAGGATCTTGGCGTCACGTTTGGCCACTGCGTCCAATGCTGCGCCCTGCGTCTTGAAGATCGCTGCGTTGGCAGCGAGCAAATCACGGCGCTCCATGCCCTTTGAGCGGGGACGAGACCCAACCAGCATGGCCGCATCGATGTCCTTGAAAGCCACCATCGGATCATCAGTAATGATCACACCTGCCAGTAGCGGGAACGCGCAATCCTCCAGTTCCATGACCACGCCGCGTACGGCGTCCATAGCCTGCGGCACGTCGAGCAGTTGAAGGATAACGGGCTGGTCCGGTCCGAACACGTCACCCTGCGCAACCCGGAAGAGCAGCGAATAGCAAATTTGTCCTGCGGCACCGCTGATCGCGATCCTGACGGGGGGCTTGGTCATTTCAGAAAGGGCTTTCCTTGGGAAATTACAGACGGTGTAAGACCGATCAACGCGCCGCCACGGCAAGCGCCGCATCGCGCCCGGATGGCACCAGATTGGCGAGACCTTTTCCTGATCGCACGGCACCAGGAACGTAGATCAGGCTTTGCGCATCCGTACTGATAGGGATTGTCGACACGGTGGTGTACGTCAGCGTGTCGATCCCAGCGACCTTGTTGGTTCCGGCCAGGCTGGCATAGATTCTCGTACCATCGCCCGACGGCCAAACCGCACTTGGAGCCGCTTGTAGCGGGACGGTTGCCACAGCCTCCAGGCTGTCGGTTCTATAGACCTTGATTGCAGGTTGATCGCCGCCAATGCTGACATAGGCAAAGGAATCGTCCGCGCGCTGGGCGAAGTTGACCGCGCCCGTTGCTGGACCAGTGTTTATCACTTCGCGTACCGCAAACGGCGGTTTGGCAGCAAAAACCGTGGTCGTGCCGCTCTCGCGGCGTGTTGCCCAAATCTGTTTGCCATCTGGCGAGACCGCGATTGCTCCCTCACCTGCACCGTTGCTGGCAACGTGTCCGACGACGCGCCGATGCTCGACGTCGACAACCAGGATGGACGGCCTTTCAGTAAGCGATACAAAGGCATAGCGTCCGTTTGGCGACAGGATGGTCGCGCCCGCTCCGCCACTTGCTGGTACGCGGGTGATCTCCCGCGCGGTCTTAGGATCCACGACCGCGATGGCATGTTCATCGCCGAGCGAAACCCAGAGTTCGTGCCCATTGGGCGTAAACGCGACGGCGGTAGGCGACGTCTGGAACACGGTCCGGCCTCGTTCCGTGTTCGTGGCCAGATCTACGAGCGTCACACTGTGCTGCGCTAATGCCGATACCGCCAGGGTCCGCCCGTCACGCGTTGCAGCCAGGTGCTGGACTTTGGGGCTGGAAAAGCTGGGCTCAGCTATCGCGCTTTTGGTGAGGTCGATGCGTCCCAGTTCGTTGCCCGCTGCAGGATCGATGACAACGATCTTTGTCGATGTCGGGTCAGACACATAGATCCGGTCATGATGACTAAGGTCGATATCAGCCTTCGACCACGGTGCCTGAACCGCCTTGATATCGCAGGGAAAGTCGTCCGCCGCAGGTGCAGCCCAATAGGCCTGAGCGATCGCCGGGACTGGGGCTACGGAGGCCAACATCGCGGCAACCAGAACGATCGCAGCTTTCATCGTTTGATCCTTATCGCGGATCCGGCGGGTGATCGTGCCAGTCCGATGCCGCTAGATCGACCGATATCTCCCCTGCGTCCAACGCATGGTAACGATGGTTTCAATACGAAAACGCGATCATAGATTGTCTACCGTTCTTTTTAGATGATCAGAACAACCATGCTTATGCGTTGGATCGATGGCTGAGCTGCGATCATTTACGCTGTCACGCTCGGCATTCATCGCTCGCGTGTCATAAATGGGAATACTAAAGGCATGACGATGAAATCTCGCACGGCCTTGCTAACGGCGATAGCCGTGTCCGTATCAACGGGTGCGTTAGCGCAAACGGACGGTTTCGCGTCCGCAATGGATGCGGCGATGGCGCGGATGCACGGCGCGATGATGACCGGTTATTCAAGCGATCCCGATCGCGACTTCGCAAGAATGATGATCCCGCATCATCAGGGTGCGATCGACATGGCCGAAGTCGAACTGCGGTTCGGCAAGGATGAACGCCTGCGCCGGCTCGCCCAGGGAATCATCGTCGAACAGCGTCAGGAAATCGCGGTGATGCAGGGCATCCTATCCGAAGGCGGCGCGTTGCTGCCTCACACCGAACCGACCGCGACCGGTCACCCCCATCACGGAGACCGTCCATGAAGCGTTTCACCCTAACCGCCTGCGCCGCCTTGTGTTTCTCGGGCCCTGCGTTTGCCCAGCAAGTGCCGAACGCGACCCCCGACGTCCCCGTCAGCGCGCAGGACCGGTTCTACACCTCGGACCAGTTCTCCAACACCGTGTCGGTGATCGATCCGTCGACCAACACGCTGCTCGGCATGATAAAACTCGGCGACCAGACCCCCGCGAACCTCAGCCCGCTCTACAAGGGACAGCTGCTCGTCCACGGCATGGGCTTCTCGCCTGATCGCAAGACGCTGGCGGCGATCTCGATCGGCTCGAACTCGGTGACGTTCATCGACACTGCGACCAATGCCGTGAAGCATACGACCTATGTGGGCCGATCGCCGCACGAAGCGTTCTTCCGCCCCGACGGTCGCGAAGTCTGGGTCGCGGTGCGCGGCGAGGATTATATCCAGGTGCTCGACGGCAAGACCTTCGCGCCGACTACGCGCATCCCCGTTCCTAATGGCCCCGGCATGACGATCTTCTCGCCGAACGGGAAATACGGTTACGTCTGTTCGAGCTTTTCTCCCGAGACCGTTGTGATCGACACCGCCTCGAAGAAGATCGTCGGTCGCGTCAAGCAGGCGAGCCCGTTCTGCCCCGACATCGCCGCGACGCCCGACGGCAAGCAGGTCTGGTTGACGCTGAAAGACGTCGGCAAGGTCATGGTGTTCGACGCCAAGCCACCCTTCGCAGTGCTCAAGACGTTCGACACAGGCGCGATCACCAACCACGTCAACATCGCCCGCACCAAGGCTGGCCAGTTCGCCTATGTGACGGTCGGCACCGAGAACGTCGTCAAGGTGTTCCGCACCACCGACTTCGCGCAGGTCGCGAACATCCCGGTCGGCGCGCTCCCGCACGGCCTTTGGCCGTCGGGCGACGGTACGCGGATGTATGTCGGGCTGGAGAACGCCGACGCAGTCGCGGCGATCGATACCGCCAGCAACACCGTTATCGCGACGATTCCGATCGGTCAGGGGCCCCAAGGCGTGGCCTACGTTCCCGGCGCGGTGCCGGTAGGCGATGGCCGTGCAAACCTGGTGCCGCTCGCCCAGGCCGGCATGAAGATCCAGCTGACTCTATCCGGGACTGGGCGCAGCCAGGTGACGCTGTTCGATCAGGGCCAAGTCCAGATTTTGCAGGCGGCGGTTGCGGGCCTCAGTCCAAAGATGCCCTATGTCCTTGGGCTATCCTCCCGCGCTGATGGCAGCGGCGTGATCCAGCCTCTGGCGAAGTTCATGACCAATCCGGCGGGCGGCGCGATAGTCAACACGCTCGGACCGCTCCGCCAGATCGTCAGCGACGCAAAAGGCGACATGCGCCGTTACCTCGTCATTGCTCCGGGCGACCCGATGATGCCGGGCGCCGTCGTTCAGGTGCAAAAATGAGGATTCCGGTGAAACCTGCGATCTCTTGTCCGTATCCGGTATCTTGGTCATGACGCTGGTATAGGCTGCCGCAGCGTTTTGAGACTGTCGGAAAACACACCAGACCGTCCGAGAACTCCGGGATGGCCATGCCGTTAGGCGCGCGCTGCCCTGGAGGGCGCTCGAGGCAGAATTTCTGGATTGGATCGCTCGTCGGCGGGCAAATCCCTCACATTGGGCATCGTCAGCGCGATATTCTCTTGAGAAATGGATGTCCGGCCTTTTCAGGCCTGCACGGCGCGGAGCAGGGCGGGAATGCCGAGGATGTTGATGGCTCGCCGCAGGTTGTAGGCGAGCGCCGTCAGGCTAAACTAGGCGTTGACGTTGGCGAGCCCGCGCATGAGGAACGCACCCTGGTTCATCCACTGTTTGATTGATCCAAACGGGTGCTCGACCGTCTCGCGTCGCTTGTCGAGAATATCGGGCCTCGCGACAAGTCGTTCGGCCATGCGTTCAAGCACAGCCTCGTTTTCCCAGCGATCAATAGTTCGCCGGGAGCCCGAAGTGCATTGCGGCTTTAGGGAGCAGGTTTGGCAGGCCCGCATATTGGTATAGCGGATGGCGATATGCTCGTCCTTGCGGGTGCGGGTATAAGGATCAAGGCGATCACCACTCGGGCAGACGTAACAGTCGGCCTCCGGGTCGTAGCGAAACTCGGTTCTGTTGAAATAGCCGCTTGCAACCGCCGAGCCGCGCTGCGGCCGCGCGACATAGGGCACGACGCCGATATCCTCGCAGGCAGCGATGTCCTCGCCCTTGTAGTAGCCCTTGTCAGCGACTGCATCGATACGTTCGACGCCCAGCACCTCACGCGCGGCACCGGCTGTCTGGGCCAGGAATCCAAGGTCGCTGCCCGAATTGGTGACGTTCTGCTCGACGATCAGCTTGTATCGGGCATCGACCGCGACCTGTGCGTTGTAGCCCACCCCGACCTTGGGGTGCATCGCCATCCCCCGGGCATCAGGGTCGGTAAGTGACAGCTGGCTCTCACCGCTGGCGACAAGTTCGGTGAGCATCGCCTGGTGCAGCTCACGCCGTGTTCGCACCCGCGCGAGCTTCGCCTCGAGCGTGGCCGCACGGCGCGCCGCGCCTTGCGCCTCGATTTCCGCGCGGTCGGCCCGATCAAGCCGTCCCAAATACTCTTCGATCCGCTCGTCGGCCAGCTTGATCCATCCGGCCAGCTTTTGCTGCGTGAAGTTGCGCTTGCGGCTGTTCACCGCCTTGAGGCGCGTGCCGTCCACGGCAACCAGTTCCCGCCCGAACAGATCGAGCTTGCGGCACAGCAGCACGAAGGCGCGAAACAGCGGCTTGAATGCTGGCCGGTTCACGCGCCGAAAATCCGCGATCGTGCGAAAGTCGGGACGCAGGCCGCCCAGCAGCCAGATCACTTCGAGATTGCGCCCGGCTTCCGCCGCCAGGCATCGGCTTGAGCGGACCCTATTGAGATAGCCATAGAGGTAAAGCTTCAGCAGATCCGCGGGATCGTAGCCGGGTCGGCCCGTCGCCTTTGGCCGAAAGCGGTCAAAGCCAAGTTCCCCCAGATCCAGATCGTCGACGAAGGCCGCGATGAAACGCACCGCGTTGTCTGCCGCCACATAGTCATCGACCGAGGCTGGCAGCAGCAGCATTTGATCGCGCGATTGACGTTCGATGTAGCCCATGCCCGATCATACCGGATACGAAACCTGACGGGAATCCATCACGCAGTTTTCGGACAGTCTGACATGCTTTCGGACAGGGTGCGCTCCGGCCTTGGGTCGTGGTGCCAACAGGATGGCAGAGTGTGCGACAAACCCTGTCGCTTTGGTCAGCTGTACGGAAACCCGAATCTGGGGGTTTGCTGACACCCGATCGCGTTAGCGTACATCTGGGTCCGTTCTATGTGCAGCCCCTCTTCAAAGCTGCGCGTCACCGCTCCCCGAACGGGTGCTTGCCGTACTGGCGCATGAGAAGGTCGATTGCCTCGCCCATCAAGGCCTGAAGGGTAGTTCCGTTCTCGGCCGCCAGCACATTTAAGCCTCGGCTAACTTCCGGACTAAAGTATGCGCTGACAGCCTTCTTGCCCTGCCGCGCCGCCGATCGCACCGACGCCGAGCCCTCAATGGCTGGGGTCGAGACGCTCGGCTCCACCTTCGCGCGTTCTGCACGCTGCTGCCTCATGGCGCCAAATTTGCTCATGTCAGCCTCGCTTCTTTCTGCCCTGCTTACTTGTGGGCAAGTTCACACGTTCGCTTGTCCACGTCCATAGCGCGGCGATCTCCTCCGCCGCCTTACCGTCAGGCTCCGCCTCTATCGCGGTTTTCCCTTGCGCCGTGCTGTGGTGATAGATCGCGCGCATCGTGAGCATGACGGGCGCGACCGGCACACCCATACCCTCAACGCCTTCGCTGCCCTCAATCAGCTCCCGCGCGTCTCTGTAAGTAGTTGGCGCGCGCTGAGGACCGCCCATGAAGAGCACGAAGGCCGGCTTGCCTGCTGCCTTCACCAGCTCGGCCGTCGTTTCAACGGCTGACAAGTCGAACGCTTGGGGACGACAAGGAATAAGGATCAGGTCCGCAGCCTTGCACGCCTCGCGCGCCATGATGTCCGCGTGTGGGGGCGTATCGATAATGACTAGGTCCGCGCCTAGATCGGCTGCTTGCTGCACCTTGCGCGGAAGGAGGGTGGGGGAGGCACAATCTACGACCTCAGGGTCCGCGCCGCCTCGCCAGTGGTTCCATTGGCTAGCGGTCGCTTGCGGGTCCGCGTCGAGGATCAGCGCGGAGAGGCCCGCACTGGTGGCGGCACCGGCAAGGTGGATGGCAAGCGTGGTCTTACCCGCTCCGCCCTTCTGGCTGATGATAGATATGGTCTTCATGTAGCCCCTGCACGTGTTCGCGTGTGAACATGATGGATAGCACACAAGTGAGCAAGATAACAATCTCACTTGTGAACTGATAGCCTTCGCGGCCTGTAGCAGCGTGGTTGGGTGGTCGTAAGCTGCACCCGAGGTTCGCGGCATAAGGGAGCATACGTGACAGGAATATCAGGGGGGTCAGGATCAGGCGGCTGGACGTGGGTGCAAGGCTTCGGAACGGCCTTTGCGGGCGTGCTTGCCTACCTTGGCGCGCGTTTTGGCGCGCAGGCCGGGAAGGAGAACGCAGACAAGGCCATCTTCGTCCAGATCGTCACCAGCGAGCGCGCGGTATGGCGAGAAGCAATGCGAGGGCTGGTTGTAGAGTTAACGGCCGAGGTGCGGCGTGGTGCAGTTAGCCCTGCCAAGCCGGTGAATTGGCGAAAGGTACATGCCGCGCGCGCTGGTATCGTACTCCGCCTAAACCCGGCCTGCCGCGACGTAGGGACTGAGGACAAACATGCCCTGGATCGCGCGCTCTTCCGCGCAGTCGAGGAGCTAGTGAGTGCGCGGCATACTCCAAAGCCCGATTGGCTCAAAAAGGCGGATACGGTCGAGAAAGCAGCCCAACGGCTCATCAAGAAGGAATGGGACAAGTCGAAGAAGGAGGCTCGCACAGGCAGGCTTGAAGAATGAGGCTGTGAGGGCCGCAGGATAGCAACTGTCGACTGTCGCAAATGTTCTAAGTTTTGCGACAGCGTTCCTGAAAACTGTTTTGTCTCATTTAGCGTTGTCGCAAAAGTCTGTTGCATAATACTCACATTTCGATACAGTTATGCGACATGTTGATTGGCTACGCCCGTGTGTCCACCGATGACCAGGATCTCCGGCTGCAACGCGCCGCGTTGAAAGAGGCCGGATGCAAGCGGACGTTCGAAGAAAAAATCTCTGGCGCAAAGCGTGACCGGCCTCAGCTTGCCAAGATGATCGAGCAACTGCGTGACGAAGACACGGTGGTGGTGACGCGGCTTGATCGGTTGGCACGCTCGACCCGCGACCTGCTCGATATTGCCGAGAGACTGAAGGAGGTCGGCGCCGGTCTGCGTTCGCTGGCCGAGCCCTGGGCGGATACGACCTCGCCTGCGGGCCGCATGGTGCTGACCGTGTTCGCCGGCATCGCCGAGTTCGAGCGCGAGCTGATCCACCAGCGCACCGGCAGCGGACGGGTAGCAGCCAAGGCAAGAGGGGTGCGCTTCGGCCGTCCGCCCAAGCTCACCCCCGATCAGGTCGCGCTCGGCGAACGATTGATAGGCGAAGGCACATCGGTGCGCGAAGCCGCCAAGCTGCTCAAATGCCATCATGCCACACTCTACCGGGCGCTGACCGCAGCGACGGTGGCTCCATGATGCGGTGGGCTGAGCAACCTGACGTTTCGGCAGGGAGGGCCTGATGCCTATCCGCCCCGAGCACGTGTTCCTGTATCCGATCGACTGGGCGCAGCTCTCGCACCAGATACGCTTCGTGCGGGCGGGGGGACACTGCGAGCATTGTGGACGCCCCCACAGGCAGAAGGTCTTCCACCTGGGCGACGGACGGTGGTGGGATCGGAACCGGCAATGCTGGCGCAATGGCCGGGGCCGGCGTGTGCAACGGCCTACGGAGAACATTCTGCTACAAGGCCGGTGGACACCGGTGGTCCTGGCCTGTGCGCACCTCAATCATGATCCGAGCGACAGTGCGCTTCACCAGCTCGCAGCGCTCTGCCAGCGCTGCCACATGCTCCACGATGGACCGGAGCATCGACGCCGTCGCTGGATGAACGCGCACTATCGGCGTGCGTTGGGTGATCTGTTCTACGGCCCATACCCCAAGCTGGGAGGCGACTGGATCACACCAACCCCCTCAGCATGCTCGACGATCACCGCAGTGGAACGTCCTCCCGTTGACACTCGTTTCACTTATTGCGTTTACAAGTCGCAATCACTAGATGGCTTCCGCTCTGGGAGACGAAACATGGCCGCCGTGGCCTTCAATATCGACGAGGCCTACGAGCCTACTGCACACGAGATCGAGGCGGCCGGTAACGCCGCGCGTGCACTGTCGAGGGTAGATTCCAGCCGCCCTATTCACCTGACTGTAGAAGGGGCAGGCGAGGACGTTATCAGCCTGCCTTCTGGTGTGTTCAACAGTATCGTCAAGATGCTGGTTGAGATCGGCAACGGTCATGCCGTCACTGTTGTGCCAGTACAGGCAGAACTTACAACCAGCCAGGCGGCCGATCTGCTCAACATGTCGCGTCCACACCTCATCAAGCTCTTAGAACGCGGTGACCTGCCGTTCCGGATGGTCGGCACGCATCGTAAGCTGCTCGGGCGCGACGTGCTGACCTACCGCAGCCGCATGGATGCGGCCCGGCATGAGGCCTTGCAGGGGATGGCGGACCTGGATCAGGAAGCTGGCCTCTTCGATGATCACGCACCCCTCGATCGTCCCTGATGCTGGTCGGCCGCTACACCGTCCTGCTTGATGCCAACGTCATGCACCCCTCCATCGTGCGGGGTGCGCTTTTGTGGTTCGCCGCCAACCGGCTGTTCCGGCCGCTCTGGAGCGAGGCGATCCTGGCCGAGTGGGAGGAAAGCCTGAGGCGGCGGTTTCCTGATTTGCCAACTGACCATTTCCAACGCCAGCGGGCCTACATGGACAGCTTCGGGGAGGCGCTGGTGGAAAGCTATGAATCGCTGATGCCTGCCCTGACGCTGCCTGATCCCAAGGACGTCCATGTTCTTGCAGCAGCGATTCACGGCAGAGCCGATGCGATCGTCACTTACAACCTCAAGGATTTTCCGGTCGAAGTGGCCGCCCGCCACGGTATCGAGGTGAAGCATCCCGACGACTTCATCGTCAATGTCATCGATCTTGATACGGCCAAGGCTCTGACCGCGATCGGTAGCCAGCGCCGTCAGTTTCGCAATCCCGCTGTAACCGCCGAAGATTACCTCGACCGCTTTCGGAAAAGCGGCTTGGTCCAAGCGAGCCACCGACTGCAACCCCTCGCCGAGCTATTTTAAATGAGGGTTCTGACACCAGCAAGCGCTTGAAAGGCGCTGACCTATCTCAAGCGTCAGAACCGTTCGGTTTTGACACAAAGCTTCCTCGAAAACGATGGTCTTTTGGGAACGATAGATCTTTCCCAAAAGCCGTTTTCACACGAGAAGGGAGAACACTAGAACCGCTTGCGAACGCCCACAGGCGGTAGAGCGCGGCACGCTAAGCGCCGCGCTCGATCGGATTATTCAGCGAGGCTTTCGATAATTGGGCACTCCGGGCGATCATCGCCGTGACAGCGCTCAACCAAGTCGATCAGCGCCAATTGCATAGCTTTCAACGCGCGCGCCTTGCGGCCCAGCTCGGCAGCGCGCGCTTTCGCCAGCGCCTTAACTTCGGCGCTCGACCGATCCCGATCCGACCACAAGCCGAGTAGCGTGCGGATCTCCTCGATTGGAAACCCAAGGTCTCGCGCGTTGGCGATGAACCGCAGCCGATGAATGTCCACTTCCGAATAATCCCGGTAGCTCCCGCGCCGGAGCGGTGCGGGCACAAGGTCGATCTTCTCGTAGTGGCGGATCATGCGTTGCGAGACGCCGCTGGCCTCCGACGCCGCCCCGATGTTCATAGTTTCACCGTGTTCAGACGCAGCGCGTTGAGCACGACGGTGAAGGAAGAGAGGGCCATCGCAGCGCCAGCCAGCATTGGTGACAGAAGGATGCCGGCAACGGGGTAGAGCACGCCGGCCGCGACGGGCACGCCGACCCCGTTGAACAGGAATGAGAAGAACAGGTTCTGCCGAATGTTCCGCATCGTCGCACGGGCGAGCTTGCGCGCGCGCACGATCGCCGAAAGATCGCCGCGTGTGAGCGTCATGCCCGCGCTTTCTATCGCTACGTCGGTTCCCGTCCCCATCGCGAGCCCAACGTCGGCAGCGGCCAGCGCCGGGGCGTCGTTGATACCGTCGCCGGCCATTGCAACCTTGGCACCATCAGCTTTCAATTCGCCGATGATCCGCGCCTTATCTTCCGGTCGCAGATCGGCGCGTACATCGTCCAGGCCGCCCACGGCGCGCGCAACCGCATCGGCCGTCCCGCGATTGTCGCCCGTCAGCATGATAACGCGCAGACCTTCCTTGCGAAGAGCCGCGATGGCGTCGCGCGCCGAAGGGCGCACCGGGTCAGCAACCGCGAGCAAGCCCGCGAGTGCGCCGTCGATCGCGATCAGGATGACGCCGGCTCCCTCGCTCCGATGGCGATCGGCCGAAGCGTCGAGTGACTGGGGATCGGCACCGACCCGGCTCATTTGTGCGGCATTGCCGATCACCACCGATCGGCCGCCAACCGTGGCACTGACACCCATGCCGGTCTGCGAAGCGAAGTCTGCGACCGTGGCGAGTTGCAATCCGCGTTCCTTGGCGGCGACGACGATCGCGTGGGCTAGCGGGTGTTCGGACTGTCCTTCGACAGCCGCAGCGAGCGCGAGCATGTCGTTCTCTCCAACGGTGCCGGTTGCCTCGATCGCGACCAGCGACGGCTTGCCTTCCGTTAGCGTGCCCGTCTTGTCGATGACCAGCGTATCGACCTTATCGAGTGCCTGTAGGCTTTCGGCATTCTTGACGAGCACGCCGGCCTGCGCGCCGCGGCCGGTGCCAACCATAATCGACATAGGGGTCGCGAGCCCGAGCGCGCACGGGCAGGCGATCACCAGCACGGCGATCGCATTAAGAAGGGCGTGACCCATGCGTGGCTCGGGACCGACCAGCGACCACACCACGAAGGTCGCGACCGAGATCAGCACGACCAAAGGTACGAACCAGCCCGATACCCGGTCGGCGACCGCCTGGATCGGGGCACGGCTGCGCTGCGCTTCCGCGACCATGCGGACGATGCGCGCCAGCATCGTGTCCGAACCGACCGCGCCGGCTTCCATAACGAGGCTGCCCGTGCCGTTCACCGTCCCCCCCGTGACTGCGGCATCGACTTCCTTGAGGACGGGGGCCGGCTCGCCGGTGAGCATGGATTCATCGACCGAGGAGCGACCCTCGACCACCACGCCATCGACCGGGATCGCATCGCCGGGGCGGACCCGCAACCGATCTCCGGTTGCCACGTCGGCAAGGCTGACTTCTTCCTCTGACCCGTCAGACCGCAACCGTCGCGCTGTCTTGGGAGCGAGGTCCATGAGGGCGCGTATCGCGCGGCCAGTCGCCGCTCTGGCGCGCAATTCGAGAACCTGTCCGAGCAACACCAGTGTCACGACGACGCCGGCAGCTTCGTAATAGACTGGGACCATGCCCCCGTGCATCCGGAACGTCGCAGGGAAGATGCTGGGCGCGAGTGTTGCGACCAGGCTGTAGAGGAATGCCGCACCGACGCCGATCGCGATCAGCGTGAACATATTCAGATGGCGGGTGCGAAGCGACATCCACCCCCGCTCGAAAAACGGCCATCCCGCCCACAGCACAATTGGCGCAGTGAGTGCGAGTTGGACCCAAGGCGAAGCGGTAGGGCTAACAACATGGAGCCCAAACATCTCGGCGAACATCGAAACAATGAGCAGCGGAACGGTGAGCGCTCCTGCTACCCACAAACGCCGGGTGAAATCGACTAGTTCTGGATTGGGACCGTCATCGAGCGACGGCTCTTCCGGTTCGAGGGCCATGCCGCAAATGGGGCACGTTCCCGGCCCTTCCCGACGAATCTCAGGGTGCATGGGGCACGTCCACATCGCTCCCGGGGTTGCCACCGGCTCGGGCTTTGGCTTGGCCCCAAGGTAAGCATCAGGGTCAGCGACGAACTTGGTTCGACACCCTGCACTACAGAAATGATACTCGTGCCCGGCATGCTCGGCATGGTGCGCTGTTTTTGCCAGATCAACGGTCATGCCGCATACCGGGTCGGTCACTGTGGCAGAAGGTTCTCCGCCCGCTTTCCCTGAGCAGCATCCTTCCTTGGCAGCTTGTGGAACAGCCGGAGATTTGGAGGACGAGCAGCAGGACGCGCCCGCCTCGCGCTCGATCGCAGCAGCTTTATCAGCTTGCTTGTTCGAGCACCCGCAGCCCCCGGCCAAATGGGCGTGGAAATCAGGGTCGTTCATAGAAAAACTCCTTCAACCCGAGAGCATGTAGGGTCTGACACCGTGTCAGGGTCAAGCCCCCCTTCCAACGACTCACGGCACCTAATTAAATTACGTCGCAAAGCTCGATTGCCCTCAAACCAATAGCTACATGGCCGACGCAGGGGTTCGAGCGTGCCGAGCCAACCTACCAGCACGAGGATCGCGACCACGCACGAAGCCTCGACTGCAAGACTTGTTCGCAAGGTTCGCAGCGCGCCTTTATAATCGCCTGCTGACACCGATCGTTCGAATGCCGGTGTAAAGCGGAAGCGGTTAAGCGAAGCGAGTCCGAGCATCCCACCCAACAGCACAAGCTTGGCGATCAAGAGCCTGCCGTAGACCGTCGTGCCGAGGGTCGGGAGATTGCCAAGGCCAACCAACAGCCAAGCGTTGATGAGGCCGGTGATGACGATCGTACCGACGACAATCGTGCCGGTCAGACCGAACCCGTGCAGCGCTCGATAGGTCAGTGCGAGGTGGGCGGCATCGGTGCGCCGCGCTGGTCGTGTCACCAGCAGCCCAAGCCCGAGCAGCGCTCCCACCCACGCACCAGCGCTCAGGAGATGGAGGATATCGGCCGCCAGATGCACCCACCCGGTCGCGCCTTCGTCCATCGCCCCGTGCCCCGTCCAGGCGAGCGTTGCGAGAGCGACGCCGGAAAAGATGGCGACCAAGCCAAGCGGCATCGTGCGCCGCGCCGCTATTAGGGCAGCGATAGACGCCACCAAGAGCGCGATCATGCGTACTTTCCATGCCGTGCCCGTTGCGGAGTCAGAGAGCAGCATTCCGACTGCTTCCCGATCGATCGGCCACGGAGGTGCACCTGCCATCGCGGCTGCGAGCAGCGCGACCGCTATGCCGGAGAATAGCAGGGCGAGAAGCCCGGTCCCGAACAGCCAAGGGCGGAAGGCAAGCGCGTTGCCGCGCTCACCGACCTTCAACCCGTAGAGGCCGAATGCCGAGAGGCCGAACAGCCCGCTCAGCGTCACGTAAAGCGCGAAGCGAACCGCGATCAGCGGCCAGTCGGCTTCCACCTTACTTCACCGTGAAGGCGTAGTTTCCGGTGATGCGGTGTGTGTCGGTCGAGACCACATGCCAGGCAAGCTTATAGCTACCCGCGCCGAGCGGCGACTTGGGCGTGACGACGAGGGTGCGACCGTCCGAGCCGACAGTTGCGGTCCCGACGACTTTCATTGGTGCGTGCGTCATGCCGCCATGCCCGGTCATCATCAGATCCGCACCGGAAAACTTGGGCATCAGCTTCTCGCTGAAGCGCAGTGTGACATTGGCGGGCTTCGCGACCATCGCATTCGGTGCCGGGGATGCGGATACGAGTTTGGGATGGGCCTGGGCGGCTCCGGCAAGGCCGAGAAGGACGACAGCGGTAGGAAGGAAGACGCGACGCATGGGAATACTCCGATCAGGTTCGTGCCTGTTCTACGCGGCCCGGCCGCTCGCCCCTCATGACGGAAGTCGAGGGGTGATGGGCATCGCTGCGTAACAAGTGGTAGAGGCGCGGAGTGGACAGCATGGACGATCTAGACAGAACATTGGCGAGGCTCGCGGGCGCACCCGTGCCGGCATCGCTGGACGGGATCGAAGCGCAGGTGTTCGCACGCATCGGTGCGCAGCCCGTCGCACGGTTGACCGGATTGGGCGTCGGGGGCGTGATGGTCGCAGCGCTCGCGATCGGCATGGTTGGCGCGGAACTTCCGGCGACCGCCAGCCCTGCGGTGTCGCTTTCGCCGCTCGGGGGCGCATCACCACTGGCGCCATCGGTCTTGCTGATTGGTGAGCCATGACATCGACCAAGCGGCTTATCGTCTGCGTTGTACTGGCCTTCCTCGCGGCTATCGCAGGCGTATTTCTTGCGCGCGTGTTGCTGCCCCAGCCTAAGCAACCGGGCACCGCCTTGCACGAGGTCCTGCACCATAAGCTGGCGCTTGATGGCAATCAGCAGGCCCGGCTGAAAAGCCTAGAGGACCGGTTCGCGGTGCAACGCCACGCGCTGGAATTGGAAATGCGCGCGGACAATGCACGGCTAGCCGAGGCCATTGAGACCGAGCATGGCAACGGCCCCAAGGTGACCGCCGCGGTCGATCAGAGTCATGCGGCGATGGGCGAGTTACAGAAGGCAACGTTGGCGCATATCTTCGCCATGCGGCAGCTTTTGCGCCCGGATCAGACCCCCCAATTCGATGCTGCGGTGGTGAAGGCGCTCACCGACGACCAGGGGTGAGCCTCGATTGGACCACCCTGTCCGACGGCGAACTGGCGACGCTCAGCATCGCTGGCCGACAAGCGGCATTCTCCGAAATCATGCGTCGCTATCGTCAGCCTATATTCCGGCTCGCGCGCGCCTTTGTCGGCGAGGCCGACGAAGCGCTCGATTTGGTTCAAGAGACGTTTGTCGCGGCGCATCAGGCGATGCCGCGCTACGATACACAGCGGGCGATGAAAGCATGGCTTTCTACGATCGCCGTCAACAAATGCCGGGATTGGGCAAGGAAGCGCGCGGTCCGTCGGTTTTTCTCCTTTGCCGCACCGCTCGACGAACAGGCCGAGACGATCGCGGACGATCAGGTAGCAATCGATGACGCAGCAGCCGATCGGCAGGAACTTGCCAAAGTGACGCGCGCCATCGCGACCTTGCCGATGAATCTCAAAGAACCGTTGGTGCTCCGCACGATCGAGGGTTTGAGCCAGGCGGAAACGGCCGATGTATTGGGGATCAGCCAGAAGGCGGTCGAAACCAGGCTATATCGGGCTCGCGCGCGCCTCGCCGAAAATTTGAAAGAGAACCAAGGGGTAGGCGCACGGGACGCGTAAGAGGTGAGACGGGCCGGCAGCGGCTCAATCCCAAGGAGCTACCATGTCGCGCGTTCTAGACCGCCGCCAATTGCTGCGCGGTGCCACTCTTGCAGGAGGCGGTGTTGCGCTGTCGGCATATATGCCGGCATGGGCGCAGCCTGTTTCCGCTGGTATTGTGAAGCCGCTGCCTACTGTATCGGGTGATGAAATCCGGCTCCGGGTCGCGCACCAGATGATGATGATCGACGGACGGCAGAGCCACGCCATCGGCATTAACGGCACTGTGCCCGCACCGCTGATCCGGCTGCGGGAAGGTCAGACCGTGCGGCTGCATGTCGAGAACGGTCTTGATGAGCAGACCTCGTTGCACTGGCACGGCCTGATCGTGCCGTTCCAGATGGACGGCGTGCCGGGCGTTGCCTTCCCCGGCATCGATAAGCGCACGACCTTCACCTACGAGTTCCCGATCGTGCAGGCCGGCACCTATTGGTATCACAGCCATTCCGGGTTGCAGGAGCAGATGGGGCTCTACGGCCCCATCGTGATCGACCCCAAGGGCGTTGACCCGATCCAGTCGGATCGCGAGCACGTTATCGTGCTGTCCGACCACAGCCAGCTCCACCCGCATCGCATCTTCATGAAGCTCAAGAAGCAGTCGGGCTATTTCAACCGGCAGCAGCAGACGCTCGCCGGCCTGCTCAAGGGCGAGGACCAGCCGCTCAAGGATCGCCTCGATTGGGGCAAGATGCGGATGGACCCGACCGACGTCGCCGACGTGACGGGTTCAAACTACACCTATCTCGTCAACGGGCATGGGCCGCAGGACAATTGGACGGGGCTGTTCAGGCCGGGCGAGCGGGTGCGGCTGCGTGTCATCAATGCGTCCGCGATGACGACCTTCAACGTCCGGATTCCGGGGTTGAAGCTGAGCGTTGTCCAGGCGGACGGCCTCAACGTCCGTCCCGTTGAGGTCGACGAGTTCCAGATCGGCGTGGCCGAGACCTACGACGTGATCGTCACTCCATCGGACGAGCGCGCCTACACGCTGGTCGGTGAGAGCGTGGACAGGTCCGGCATGGCGCGCGCAACGCTAAGCCCCCGCGAAGGCATGGCCGCTGAAGTCCCTCCACTTCGCAAGCGCCCTGTCGCCACCATGAAGGACATGGGGATGGACATGAACATGGATATGTCGGGCGGCGGTTCGATGCAGGGCATGGACCATAGTGGCATGCCTGGAATGGATCACGGATCAATGGCCACGGCTGAAAAGCCCGCCGCTGCGATGGACCACGCGCAGATGGACCACGGTGCTGCCGGTGCCGGCGCGGGCGGAATGGCCGGGATGGATCACGGCGCGATGCAGTCGGGTGCTACGATGCCAGGCATGGCAGGTGCGCCCGACGCCGCAGGTGGTATGGCAATGGGCGGCATGGCGGGCATGGACATGAACATGCGCGACTTTTCGAAAGCGCCGGGCGTGAAGAAGGGGCCGGGTGTCCAGACCATCTCGCCGATGCCGATGGATCGTACCGGCGACCCCGGTCAGGGTCTGGAGAATGTCGGGCATCGTGTGCTGAATTACCGCGATCTGGTCGCGGTCGATCGCAATCCCGATCTGCGCGCGCCGTCGCGCGAGGTGCAGATCCACCTTACCGGCAACATGGAACGCTACATGTGGGCGCTCGACGGTGAAAAGCTGTCCGAGGTGAAGGCACCGATCCCATTTCTTGCTGGCGAGCGCGTCCGCGTCACGCTGGTCAACGACACGATGATGGGCCACCCGATCCACTTGCACGGCCACTTCTTCGAATTGGTGACGGGGCACGGCGCGTACAGCCCGAGAAAGCATACCGTCATGGTCCAACCGGGGGGCAAGGTCAGTTGGGACGTGACCGCCAACGAGGGCGATTGGGCATTCCACTGCCACATGCTCTACCACATGCACGCGGGCATGATGCAGGTCGTCCAGGTCCGTTCGGCGAAGGGAGAGGCGGCATGAAGGCGCTGCTTCTCGCCGGGATCGGCGCGCTGGTCGCCACGGCACCTGCCACGGCGCAGACGATGGACCATTCAATGATGCCGGGCATGAGCATGCCGGGCATGAAAATGCCGGCGAAAAAACCGACCGCTAGATCGAGACCGGCCACAAAGCGGGCCCCTGCCAAGAAGGCAGCGACTAGGAAGGTCCCGGCAAAGCGTCCCTCCAAGCCTGCAGCCGATCCACATGCCGAACACACGATGCCCGGCATGGACATGAGCGGTGCGAACGCGGCCGATCCGCACGCCGGCCACGACATGTCCCAAATGTCAGGCATGAACCCTGCTCCGGCTACCGCAACAGGCGAGCACACCGGCCATGATATGTCGGCGATGCCCGGCATGGATATGGCACCCGGCCAGCCAACGCAGCATGACATGTCTTCAATGCCGGGAATGGCGACCGTGCCTGTCGGTACAGACCTGAAGCCGGGCAATGCGCCCGCGCCTGCACCATCTCCGGTGCTGGCAGCGTCTCGCTATTACGGCGAGGCAGCCATGAGCGATGCCAACCGCGACCTGCGCCGCGAGCATGGCGGAATGACCTACTACCAAGTGCTCTTCAACCTTGCCGAGTATCAGGCGCGCAAAGGCGGGGACGGCTATCGATGGGATGGCGAGGCTTGGATCGGGGGAGACATCAACCGTCTCACCCTGAAGAGCGAAGGCGAGGGCACATTTGGCAAACCGCTCGAAGCGGCCGAGGTGCAGGCGCTCTACAGCCGTGCGCTCGATCCCTATTGGAACCTTCAGGCGGGCGTCCGCTACGACTTCAAGCCGAACCCTTCTCGCACCTACGCGACGGTCGGGATCGAGGGGCTTGCGCCCTATTGGTTCGACGTCGAGGGGGCACTGTTCCTTTCTGACAAGGGCGACGTGCTTGGCCGAGCCGAGGCATGGTACGACGAGCGAGTGACACAATTCTTCGTCCTTCAGCCTCGCGTGGAAGCCAACTTTGCAGCCCAAGACGTGCGCCAGGACGGCATCGGATCGGGGCTTACGGACCTCGAACTCGGGCTCAGGCTGCGCTACGAAAAGTCGCGTGAGTTTGCGCCCTACATCGGCGTGTCGTGGGAAAGGCAATTCGGCGACACGGCACGCTTCACGAGAGCACGCGGTGATGACACGGGCGGCTTCAGCTTCGTTGCCGGCGTGAGGACCTGGTTCTGAGGAGCGGCAGGCTCCGCCTTCATGTCGGTGCCAGCAAGCTTCATCGCTGGCTGGCACTGATTATCGGGGTGCAGCTACTGCTCTGGTTCTCCAGCGGCTTGTTGATGAGCATCCTGCCGATCGAGCGGGTACGAGGAGAACACCTCGTTGCACGCGAGAACACGGCGACGATCGATCCGGCTCAGGAGTTTGCTTCCCCGGCATCGGTGTTGGGCGCTGCCCCCGGCCCGGTGCGCGAACTGCGCTACACGACCTTGTTCGGACAACCCGTCGCCGAGTTGACGATGGCTAACGGCACGGTCCGGATGCACGACGCCCGGACCGGTTTGCCGATGCAGCGTATCGATGCGCCCTTTGCGCTACGAGTTGCACGCGCGGCATATCGCGGCCCCGGTGTCCCTGTTGCGTCCGTCATGTTTGCTCGAACAGCGAGCACGGAGTTTCGTGGCAAACTGCCGGTCTGGCGTGTGGAGTTCGAGGACGCCGAGACGACGCGCGTGTTCGTGTCACCGGAGAACGGTAGGATTGTCGGTGTCCGAACGGGTACGTGGCGGCTCTATGATTTTTTCTGGGGCCTCCACATCATGGACTGGAAAAACCATGAGAACTTCAACACCCCTTGGATGATGGCATTTGCAGCTGGGGGGCTAGCCCTTGCGGTGGCAGGCGTGGTGCTGCTCTACATGCGCTGGCCGCGCCGCAGGCAAAGAAAAGTCCAAGGGGTGCACGACGTTGCCGCGTAACTCTCTCTAGGTGGGGGATACCTCGGGAGAACGACTATGAAGACCATTACCACGATCGGCATGTTAGCCGCAGCGCTCGCCGCCAGTCCGCTTGCCGCACAGAGCAGCATGGCGGGCATGGATCATAGCCAGATGCAGGGAATGGATCATTCCAAGATGATGAATGATCCGGGCAATCCTTACGCCGCATCCGAGATGGACATGCATCAGAAGATGATGGCCGCGAAGCAGGGAGACGCATCGGAGATGTGGACCCGCAAGATGATCGAACATCATCGTGGAGCCGTTACCATGTCGCGCGTGGCGCTTCGGGACGCGAAGGATGCCGACACGAAGCGGATGGCGCAGATGACCATTACGAAGCAGGAAAAGGACATCGCCGAGCTTCAGGGCTGGCTCAAGTCGCATGGCAAGCGCGCCCAATAAGGCCGCTGGCAGGAACCCCGCCCCCGGGCGGGGCTTCACCAAAGGAGTTTAGCAATGAAGTTTACGATCCGGAGTGCGATCGTCGCCGCAGCGATGATGACCCCGGCTGTGGCCTTAGCGGCGAACAGCATTGCCATGCACCGCGATCCAGGGTGCGGCTGTTGCGAGCAGTGGGCCAAGCAGGTCCGTCAGCAGTTCGGGCGCAACGTGCAGATCATCGATGACGCTCACCGCGATGTGCTTCAGCGCAAGATGGGTGTCCCCGCCGACCTCAGTTCATGTCACACCGCGGTAGTCGACGGTATGGCATTTGAGGGCCATGTACCGATTGCCGACATGAAACGGGTGCTTGCCCAGCATCCCAAAGGCGTAAACGGGCTTGCCGTGCCGGGTATGCCGGTGGGATCACCTGGCATGGAAATGCCGGGCATGAACGCACAGCCCTATGAGGTGATCGCGTTCGGACCAACCGGACGCAAGGTGTTCGCCCGCCATTAAAAGAGGGAGGCGCGGACGCCTCCCTCCCATTTACTTTTCATGCCCGACATGTCGTGGCCGGCATGGTCTTTACGCCTGCCGCTTTCATGTCGGTGCAGGGCGTTGTCGGAATCGATAGTGGTTTGAAGATCGTGAGAGCTTTCATAACTTAACATATCCGCTATGCCGGATGCATGGATAACGATTCGGCTATCATTGCGCTTGGTGCGCTCGCGCAAGGCACACGCCTCGACGTGTTTCGCCTGCTGGTTCGCCACGAACCGGACGGCATGGCGGCGGGTGAAATTGCCCGTCAGCTCGACGTGCCGCAGAACACCATGTCCGCGCACCTCGGCATTCTCGCGCGCGCCGGCATCGTGCGCTCGGAACGGCATAGCCGGTCGATTATTTACCGTGCCGATCTAGACGGGCTGCGCGCGCTAACGCTGTTCCTCGTCAAGGATTGCTGTGCCGGCTCGCCTGAACTGTGTGCGCCGCTCCTGGCCGAACTCACCCCTGCTGCTGAAAGGACGCCCCGTGGCCGTCGATATCGTGATCTATCACAACCCCGAGTGCGGCACGTCGCGCAACACGCTGGCGATGATCCGCAATGCTGGCATCGAGCCGCACGTCATCGAATATCTGAAAACCCCACCCTCGCGCGCGTTGCTGGTCGAGCTGATCGACCGCGCCGGGATCACGCCCCGCGATCTGCTACGCGAGAAGGGGACGCCCTATGCGGAGCTGGGCCTTGGTGACGATGCGCTGTCAGACGACACGCTGGTGGACGCGATGATGGCGCATCCGGTCCTCATTAACCGGCCGCTGGTCGTCTCGCCGCTCGGCGTGAAGCTGTGCCGACCGTCCGAAGCGGTCCTCGATCTGCTGCCTGATGCCCAACAGGGCGCGTTTGCCAAGGAAGACGGCGAACAGGTTGTGGATGCTTCGGGCCAGCGCATCGCCTGATGCTGCTCGCGTTCGCTATCTTCGTCGTCACGATCGCGCTCGTCATCTGGCAGCCCAAGGGCCTGGGCATCGGCTGGAGCGCGCTAGGCGGCGCGGCCGTCGCGCTACTCGTCGGGGTCGTTTCGCTCTCTGACGTGCCGGTGGTGTGGGGCATCGTCTGGAACGCGACCGCGACGTTCGTCGCGATCATCATCGTCAGCCTGTTGCTCGATGAAGCCGGGTTCTTCGAATGGGCGGCGCTCCACGTTGCGCGCTGGGGCGGGGGGCATGGTCGTCGGCTGTTCGTGCTGATCGTCCTGCTCGGGGCGGCGGTGTCGGCGCTGTTCGCCAATGACGGCGCCGCGCTGATCCTGACGCCGATCGTCATCGCGATGCTGAGGGCCCTGGGATACAAGGACAAGGCGACGCTGGCGTTCGTCATGGCGGCGGGGTTCATTGCCGATACCGCAAGCCTGCCGCTGATCGTCTCCAACCTCGTCAACATCGTGTCGGCCGACTTCTTCCGGATCGGCTTTGCCGATTATGCCTCGGTGATGGTGCCGGTCGATCTGGCGTCGATCGCCGCGACGCTGGTCGTGCTGCTGCTGTTCTTCCGGCGCGACATACCCGCCAGCTACGATGTGGCGCAGCTCCGCGCGCCCGCTGATGCGATCCGTGACCATGCCACATTCAAGGCGGGCTGGGTCGTCCTCGCCCTGCTGCTCGCCGGCTTCTTCTTGCTCGAACCTATCGGCGTGCCGGTCAGCGCCGTCGCTGCTGCCGGTGCCGTGCTCTTGCTGGTCATCGCCGCGCGCGGCCATGTCATCCAGACGCGCAAGGTGCTGGCCGGCGCGCCGTGGCAGGTCGTGATCTTCTCGCTCGGCATGTACCTGGTCGTCTATGGCCTGCGGAATGCCGGACTGACCGACCATCTTGCCGGCCTGCTCGATCGCACCGCGCAAGGCGGCGTTTGGGGTGCGGCGTTCGGCACCGGGATCATTGCCGCGCTGCTGTCGTCGGTGATGAACAACATGCCGACCGTTCTGGTGGGTGCGCTGTCGATCGACGCGACGCACGCCACGGGCGCGATCAAGGAAGCCATGATTTACGCCAACGTGATCGGGTGCGACCTTGGCCCGAAAATCACACCGATTGGCTCGCTCGCGACGCTGCTCTGGCTGCACGTCCTCGGGCAAAAGGGCATTCGGATCGGCTGGGGCTATTACTTCAAGGTCGGCGCGACGCTAACGATTCCGGTGCTGCTGGTAACGCTCGCGGCACTCGCGATCAGGATCAGCATGGGATGACGGCACTCGTATATCTGGCCGCGTCGCTCGCGGAAATCGCAGGCTGCTTTGCCTTTTGGGCATGGTTGCGGCTGGGCAAATCGCCCCTGTGGCTGGCTCCGGGCGTGGTATCGCTTGTGCTGTTCGCCTGGCTGCTGACACGCGTGGACAGCGATGCAGCAGGGCGGGCCTATGCAGCCTATGGCGGCGTCTACATCTGTGCATCGCTGATCTGGCTGTGGGCTGTCGAAGGGGTGAGGCCCGACCGCTGGGACGCTGGTGGAGCGACACTCTGCCTGATCGGCACCTGTATCATTCTGCTTGGCCCAAGGACCGCCTGATGCCGCTTCGCGCCCTCTCTGACCCCGATCATCTACCCGCCCTTGATCGGCGCTATGCGCTCGATCGTCCTGCCCTTGGGCTGGGCGCTGGTGATCCACCTCCGCGCATACTGTTGCTCTACGGCTCTTTGCGGGAGCGGTCCTTTTCGCGGTTGTGCGTTGAGGAAGCCGCTCGCCTGCTGCAATTTTTCGGCTGCGAAACGCGAGATCTTCGATCCTTCGACGTTGCCGCTGCCCGATCAGGTGACGGGGGACGATCACCTGGCCGTCCACGAGCTACGCGAACTGTCGATGTGGTCGGAGGGGCATGTGTGGTGCAGCCCCGAGCGCCACGGCCAGATCACCGGCATCATGAAGCTGCAAGTCGATCACCTGCCGCTGTCGATGGGTGGGATGCGCCCGACGCAGGGCCGCACGCTTGCCGTCATGCAGGTGTCGGCCGGATCGCAGTCGTTCAACAGCGTGAACACCCTGCGCGTCCTCGGCCGTTGGATGCGAATGGTGACGATCCCAAACCAATCGAGCGTCGCGAAGGCGTTTGCGGAGTTCGACGAAAGCGACCGAATGAAGCCTTCGGCCTACTATGATCGGATCGTGGATGTGATGGAGGAGCTGGTGCGCTTCACGGTCCTTCTACGCCCGCACACCACGCAGCTTGTTGATCGCTATTCCGAGCGAAAGGAGGCAGATGTGCCGATCGATAGCGCCACGGACCTTTCGAGCATCGCAACCTCGCCAACGTACCGGAAAGGCGAGTAAAGTTCTCTTAGTGTGGCGAACCGCTCCTCCGACATTGTGCATCACTGAGTGTGCTTCTAGATGCATCCAATGAAACGCCGGGCTCGCCCATTCTCCAAGATATTGCGTTCCATGGCGTTTTTCGTCCTGGCAGTGATGTTGCTGGTCCGGCTTGGCCCGCTCTGCGAGACGATGGCGATGGCCGCGCCTCCGGCTGCGTCCGCGATGATGGACTGCGCCAGCAAATCAGCAGGCGCTCCCATCAAAAAGGCACCTGCGTCGGCCTGCGCCATACCGTGCGTTGCGGTTGCCGGCGAAACCGTCGAGCATATCGGGCTGGTTCCGTCCTCCCATCTATCGCCTTGGCCAGCTCCACAGACGGGCCTTTTGGGCATGGCATACGCTCCGGCCACGCCCCCTCCGCAAACCGTGTGACGTCGAACACCATCACACGTAAATTTCGGAGAATATCATGACCAAGTTCAAGCTCATCAGCGCTGCCTTCGCCCTCACCCTGTCGACTGGCGCATTCGCCGCTGTCGCCAATTGCTGCGCCGACATGGCGTGCTGCAAGGACGGTGCGGACTGCTGCAAGGATGGCGCAAAAGCCAAGGCCGCGGACTGCTGCGATCATGCCAAGGGCGGCATGAAGCACGGCTAAAAGCTGGATAGGGGCGGGCAGCCGCCCCTATTTTCCTAGTC
>NZ_JASPFR010000003.1:0-45653 GCF_036856055.1 Sphingomonas sp. 22R3R2A-7
TTGAATAGATCCGCATTGCGAACATAGTCGGCGAGCACCTGCACCGATTTATGCCGACTGACTTCCTGAAGTTTGAAGATCGTCGCGCCTTGCGATGCGCCCTCCGTAAGGAACCCCGCGCGTAAAGAATGCCCTGCGAACTCGGTCGGGTCATAGCCTGCGGCCGCCGCATAATGCTGGACCAAGCGCGCGATCGCACGGTCTGACATCGCAGCAGGGGTCAACGCATCGCGGCGCGACAGACGTCGAAACAGCGGTCCTTCAGCGTGTCCGGCCGCAGTCATCCACGCGAGAAGCAACGCCTTGGGCCGAATGCGCGAGCCCTCAGGAATAGCGATGCCGATGCCGTGCCGGCCCTGATCGGTTTTCGAATGGGCAACCGTCAGCCTGAGCCCTTCGGGTACGATTTGGATATGCTCGACCTGCAGTGCGACGATCTCGGAACGCCGTAACGCCGCGGCCATGCCGATCGCCAGGATCGCGCGATCGCGCAGCGCCCGCAAACCTTCGCCGTCGATAGCGGCCAGCATGTTGCGCAGCGCGGCCGCGTCTGCCGGACGCTTCTGCCGTTTGGCACCGCCATGTTCTGCGCGAATGCCGGCGAGCACTTCAACCAGACGCCCCGCGGTCGGCATTGCGGTCGGTGCCGGATACCCGCCAGCGCGATGATGATGCCCGATCGCCGCCACCCGCCGGTTGATCGTCGACGGGTTGAGCCCCGCAGTTGCTTGGTCGCTGGCAAAGACCGCAACGATGTCCGGCGTTGCCGGCAGTGATGCCAGGCCGTGCTGCGTGCACCAGGCGGTAAAGATTGCCCAATCGGAATCATAAGCGCGCCGCGTCGCACCGGAACGCGCCGCTTTGGCGTACGCGGCCGCTCGCTCAATCTTTTCGTGAAGGACTGCGGGCAACATCGGTTCATCCGAGTACACGGAGACGAGCGCCGTTCGCGACGGTGCGAGGTCCGGATCGAACGGGATCGGCCCAAAAGTATGGGAAGCGGCCATATAAAAGCGTGTGCCACGCTCGATTCCAACACGCTACTCTCATGTCCGGGAATGACACTTATCGGACACGGGAATGTTGCACTTCTAATAAAAATTAGCGTGGTAATGTTGGCGGCTCTGATGCTGGCGCGTAATAGATCTTGTGTTCGGCTATAGCCCAACGGACCGCTTTGATCGCCACCTTCTCCATCAACGTCAAGACGCGCAGGCGGCCTGCTTTGATACCTTCGGCGGCAAGCACATCGCGCAGCATCTGTCTGCCCGCGAAAGCGGAAATTCGTGTGCAGCGGGTCGTTCCGCCCCATGATCGCAAAATCGGCAGCGGGGTCGGCCTGCGCGGATAATAGACGCAGCCGTGGATCCCTAATTCCCGCGCTTGCCGTGTGACCGGCAACGCATGCGAACGGTCGATCATCGTTTTGAGCTCCGCGACAGTCCCGCCTTCGAGCGCACCGGGCGAAAATTCGTTCACCAGCTTTCCGTTCGCCGATCTTGGCGTGCAACGTCATTACGTCGATCGCAGGCTCGGCCAGGTTACTATGGCCGTCCGACCCGAAAGCTCCTGCCGCCCCGTCCACCAACTGGCCACGCCAAATTGTGATCGGGTTCGGGTGAACGTCGAATTCCGCCAACTCTGCGGGCGTCTTCTCCCTTTCACCACAGGCGACGCTACCTTCGCCTTGCAGATTAGACTATGGTTTCGGCGTGTTGGCTTCGTCAGCTCATCTCCTGTTTGGCAGCCATGCTAGCCGCCTTCAGGCAGAGACCCCATTTTGTAGCCTGTCCAGATTTGCCGAGGCACCTCTAGCTGGGTGCCCGAACCAATCGAGTGGCTTACTAATAACGGCAACTGCGATACAGCTCGCAACATACGTGCGTTCGCCCGGGGCATTTGGCTGGTCTCACGCTCGACCCCAGTCAGCAGTCCTCAATCGAATGATATGACTGAGGCGTTCGTTAGTACCCTCGAGCGCGATTATGTCCGGGTGAACCCCACGCCGAATGCGCAGAGCATATTGACCAACTGCTTGGCTGATTCGCCCATTATACACTTGCCACAGTTTTTATTGGTAGTGAGCGTTCACAAAACCGTAGAATACCCGCCATTAAATCACCGGAGACAATTGAACGCGGTTAATCTGTCCAGAATTACCTGCGATGCCATCCGAAGCCCTAGCGATAAGAGCTAGCATTTGAACCGGGCAATTTCTATCAACCTGTAACTGTCCGGAAAATGCACCATCTGATTGCGTTGAATTGGGTATTTCAATCCGGCCAAGTTCACCTCCACCGTGACAGGTTAGTACCCAATAAGGGGCCGTTTGCGCACTTTGGTCAATTCCGGTGGTATGCCCTTCTAACTTATATCGTCCCGGTGGCAACATCTGCATTTGGGTTAGCAATGTCCCACCAACACTCGGCGGGACTGAGAAGTCGAAAAGGCCGTGACGTCCGTCACGCTGGATTGAAGTATTGATCGCTGCGTCGTTGACCGGCGTCCAATCGAATTGTGAAGGCGTTGAAAGATTTGAGGAAAACTGCGGATTACGGGACCGACGTCGATCAACCGCAGGCCAGACTGAGGCATAGAATTGCCATGCGGTTTCAAAGGCTTGGTTGGCCAGCAAGCCGTTGACCGTGGCAGCAACCGCATCCTCTGGTGCTCGAACACCCGTATGTTGTAGCTGAGCCAGAAATTTGGCGCTTACTTCGAGACTGCCACTGCTGTTAGCGAGGTAGTTTATAAATTGCAGGCTCCAGCTAGGTTGTTTGGCCAGAATAGCGACAAGACCCGTACGAACGTCGGTATCCACAATCGCCTTTGATAGAACAGGGAAGAGGAGGTCCGGCGCGCGGTTCGAAGTCCGTAACGCGATATCATAGTGACGTAGCGCGTCAGCAACGTCTCCCCGGGTCACCGCATCCTCTATGGCCCAGATCTGGGTCTGGAGATCACGCCGCGACAGGTGCTGGGAATAGGCAAATAACCGTCGCGCCATGGTTGGATTATGCTGCATCATAGCCTGAAAGCCCAACGTGGCTACGGCTTGAACCGCAGTGGGATCCTGGCGTACCGCCAGTCTTGCTAGCTGAGCCGTTTCCGATGAAGCCCTCTCCACCGAAGCGTCACCCAACTGTTTTGCAGCCAGAAGCGCCGTGATCTTTCCGTTGCCTGGCGCCAAAACGTGCGCTTGCGCCGGGTCGTCCCCTTTAACAACTTCAGCCAAGCTATTCGCAATGCTGATGCCACCCAAGCCTATGGCAAGCACGGCTAGTGCTCCACGAACACCCCATTCTTTCACCGATCGCTTCGAAAGGAGCTGCGTCGCCGCACTACTTTAGGCAGACTTTGCTGCGGCACGATCGCGGCCATAGCCATAGCCATATTCATAGCCGTAACCATAATGTGCCTTACGAGCTTCGAACTTAGTCAGTACGCCACCGATTACACGCGCGTTCGCGCTGGCCATGCGCGCGAGCGCTGTCTTGACCATGCTGGAGCGGATGCCATGCGATTCCACGACATACACGACCCCTTCCACTTGCGCTGCGATGAGCGGGGCATCGGCCAAGCCCATTACCGGTGGCGAATCGATTACGACGTGGTCGTACGTTTCTAGGAGGCGCTCGATCAGCAGCGACAGACGAGTACTGGTAAGCAACTCAGCCGCGTTCGGGGGGATCGGTCCGGCTGTCATTGCAGTGAGACCGAGATCGTTCATTTCGAACGTCAGCATCTCGATATTTTCTTCGCCCGACAAGAAGTTGCTGAGACCCCGATCGTGATCGACCCCTCCCAGGTGATGAACCGAAGGCGAGCGCATATCACCATCGATGAGGATCACGCGGCGACGGGCGCGTGCAAGGGTCGTTGCTAGCGCCAGCGCCGTCGTAGATTTGCCTTCTGCCGGGCGGGTGGACGTAACCGCGAAGGACCGCGGTACGCCGCGCTCGGTCGTAAACGACAAGTTTGTCTGAACCGCGAGATATGCGTCCACCATGTCCGATTTACGATCCATGAGCGCTTCCTTGGGAGTCTGTCCATCTACCTTCGGTACCGAACCGAGTAGAGGCAGGCCAAGGCGACGCTCGACTTCGCCGGGATCGGCGATCGCTTCGTCAATCTGCTCAAGTGCAAAGGCAAGCCCAGCTCCCAGAAGCAACCCAGCCATCAGTGCGATAACAAGATTGAGCAGCAGTCGCGGGCTCGACGGCTTTTGCGGAATATCTGCCTGGTCAACAATGGAGATGTTGTTCACGCCCACGCCACCGGCAACCCCGATTTCTTTGAAGCGCTGAAGCAGGCCATCGTAAAGTGCTCGGTTGGTATCCACTTCCTGCTGGTAGATATTGTACTGGATACTGCGCCGGCGCAGATCGAGATAGCTCGCTTTGAGCTGGTTGACCTTGGCTTGCAGCGTCCGCTCGCGATCAACCGCTTCACGGTAATCAGCTTGAATAGATCCAGAGACACGGCTTTCTTCACCAGCGATCGAGCGATCGAGCTGTTTGATCTGCGTCTGAATCGCCTGCGCGGCTGGATAGCCTGGCTCGAACTGCACCATCAGCCGCTGATAATCGGCAGCAAACTCTGCTCGACGCTGGCGCATACTGTTGATTGCCTGGTTTCGCAGCGCTTCAGTCGAAGCGCCCGCACGACCGGCATTCTGATAGCGCGCTTCAGCCTGAATTCGTTCGGCCGTTGCCTGACCTAGCACGGTATTAAGCGCGGCAAGGTCGTCGGCAACGATCGATCGCTCCGTGGTTTGACCGCCGTTACCCGCCGCTTGCGGCAGATTTATGATCTGCTGCTCCGACGCATAAGTCACTAGCTGACGTTGAGACGCATCAAGCCGCTCTTTAAACTGGCCAAGCTGACTTTGAAGAAGATTACGCCCATAGGACGTGGCTTGGACCTTACGCTCCAAATTGGTCTGGATAAAGTTTTCCGCCCATGCGTTCGCTACTTTGGCCGAGAGAGCGGCATTGGGGCTTGTGAAGCCAATAGTGACCAAGCGCGAGAACCGCGTTGGCGTTACGGTCAGGTTCTTACTGAGGATCGTCCCGGCAACCCGCAGACGCTCAGCGCGCCCTGAGGCTGGATAACGCCCATCGACCAATTGAAACGCCTTCTTGTCGTCTCCATCACCGAATTGCTTAAAAAACTCTGGATTGTCGACTAAGCGCAACTGAGTCGCAACACGTTCAGCGAGTGATTTTGAGGCAAGCAAGCTGTACTGGGTTTGGTAGAACTCTTGATCGGCAATGCCGGTTTCCCGCTCAACGCCTTGGAAGTTCGTAACCTGATTTGCTTCGCGCAGAATTTCGATCGATGTGGTCGCGGTAAATTTAGGCGTCATGAGCAGTGTCACGATAAGCCCAAGTATGACGCAAGCGGCAGTCACGCCAAGTATGACGTAGCGCCAGCGTTGAGCAATCCGCAGATACTGCCGAATAACAGACATCGCGTCGCTATTATTCCCTGCAACTTCCTTGAACCCGGACCCACCGAGCGCCGCACCGTCACGCAGATGGGAAGAAATCATATTCATGTCGACAATGGGCCTTAGTTCACGACAGCGATGAGTGGCGCCGCGAGAAGAGGCGCCAGGGAAACGAGATCACGGAACCTGCGACGCTGCGGAGAATCACCGACGACTACGACATCGTTGGCATAAATAGCGGGATCATCGTATGCGCCGCGCCGGATGGCGTCGATGTTGTACAGCCCCGCCATCTTGCGGCCGTCGACGGTGCGCAAGATAACGACGTCTTCCTGTCTCGCGAATTCCGATAGTCCCTTCGCGGACGCGATAGCGCGTAACAACGTCATTTGATCTGTAACCGGGTATAGCCCGGGTTCGATCACCTGACCGTCGATGGTAACGACCTGGCTGACAGAACTCTTGATGTTGACTGTCACTTCCGGCTGACGAACATAGCGGCCACGCAGCGTGCCCTCGATCGCATCGGCCAGTTCACCCGCTGTTTTACCGCGCGCCTCGATCGTCCCGACCAATGGCATCGAGATTCGACCACTAGCGTCGACCTGCATCTCTCGTGACAGTTCTGGCACGTTAAAAACATCAATCTGGAGTGTGTCGAGTGGCCCTATCAGCGATGGCCGATCGGCAGCGGTCAAATCCTTGCGATCCGGCGCGGGTAACCCCGTTTCGTTTTGAACGACGGTAAGCCGCGTCGTCGATTGCAGCGGCTCTCGCCCCGCGCACGCAGACAAAAGAAGTGCCAGGACAATGGTATTACAGATGCTACGCATGCACTTGGTCGTGTCCAGGCTGGGAATATCAGGTGGCTATAGATGCTGGTTCTCGTGGGGTAAAGGCGAGCCGTGAGCATCCTTCTGGGCCGCACTCAGCCAGACCCCTGCAATGATCGTCACGGCCATCAGCATTGGCGTCCGTGCCGGATAATCGAAAACGCTTGCGACGATCACCAGAAACAACACCCCCGAACCGAGCTTGGGAAGCGTGTTTCGGTTTCCCCTGTACGCCATGCGGTGATGCTGGCCCAGCCCCACCACCCAATCGCAGCCGCAAGCAGGACTAGACCCGGTAAACCTGCGTCCAAAACCACTTCCAAGATATCGTTGTGCGCATGGTTAAAATAGGTTGGCTTCAGAAGGCCGTATGGCTCGTGCATCCGAAAGATCGGATCAAAGCCGCCAATTCCGCTGCCCATCGGAAAATACACTTGGATCATTTCAAGCACAGTAGGTAACCCGCGACTGCGCATATCTTGACCCTGCTCGAGCTCGAACAGGCGGTTGATCGACACTGCCCGGTCTGCAGCTACGCTTAGCAGCACGAACAATACGACTCCTGCTACCAAGCCTGCAACTAGCGCGGGAAAGACCCAGCGGGGATAACGCGACAATATCCGACTTATCGGCTGACGCACCAACAGCAGACCGAGCAGTAACGCCAACACGCCCAACCCCAAACCTGCGCGGGATCCGCTTGCAAGAATGGTCAGGAAGAACAGGATCGTCAGGCCCAGCCCGATCGGACCGCGCCACCCAGGCCGGCGAGCGCCAGTAAAGACCCACACCGGTGCCAGCAAACAGCCCAGCGCTATGAACAACGCAAAGTGATTGCGGTTCGCAAAGCTGCCACTAACCTGTCCTGTCGTGTCGTTAATAAACGGGTTGTTCAGCGTCGACCCTGAGAATTGGACCAAACCCACCATCGCTGATGCGGCCACGACTGTCAGCAGTGCACCTGGCACCATTGGCCCCTCGGTTTCCCGCAAGCTAGCCATCAACATCAGCGCAGTCAGGGGGACGACAAGCGAAGATGCGCTATTCACGGTAGCGCTGGGTACGATCGACCAGGGACGCCAGGTCTGCATCTGTCCACTAGCAGCGCTCGCCTCAAACAAAGGACCGCGCCCTGGTAATGCCGTCCAGATCTCGGGTGGCAACGGTAGCAATTGGATCAGAGCGAGCGCAAGCGCGGCCAGTGCGATGATCCAGACCGGGCGCGCTTGACCAAACGACGGTCGTTCGCCGAACAGGATTGCCGCTACGAGCAAGCCCCACGCAACGCTCCGCACTATCACCTGCCCCAAGACATCCGCGCGCGATGCGCCACCTGCCAGCCACAGAATACCTAAAAGTGCTAGAAGCAGGCCGAAGGACAAGCTTATCGAAAACCCTCGAATGGAACGGTGTGTCTGCATGTCATTCAATGCCTATGCCGTCGCGTTGCAGAACGAAAAGTGATCAACCGGCTCGCGCCGCCTCGGCATTAACCGCCGAGGCGGCCCGAACCGATTGTTCGCCTTGAAACTCGGGAATGAGTTTCGACAGCATCGCTAGTGCGTCTTCGCGTTTGCCGCTTTTCAGGACGGAGTCCATCTGATCGAGCGCAGACGACAACGTCGCCCAGTCCAAGAACGCCTCATGAGCGCGCATAATGCGTGGATGACTGGTTTTTTGCGGCGAGTTACCGATCAGCAACTCCTCATAGAGTTTCTCACCTCGACGCAGCCCGATCTCTCGGATCTCGATGTCACCATCTGGAGTAGCGGCCTCGCGAACCAACAACCCAGATAGGTTGATCATCGTGCGTGCCAAGTCGTAGATCCGGATCGGATCGCCCATGTCGAGGACATAGACTTCTCCTCCTTCAGCCATGGCACCGGCCTGAATGACCAACTGCGCAGCCTCCGGGATGGTCATGAAATATCGCGTGACGTCTCGGTGAGTCAACGTCACCGGACCACCATCACGGATCTGGCGCTGGAAGCGCGGTACGACAGAGCCGCTAGATCCGAGAACATTGCCGAAGCGGACCATTGCGAATTTTGTCTCGCTGCCGCGCGCACAGAGTGCTTGAAGCACCAGCTCGCACGCCCGCTTCGTCGCGCCCATGACGTTGGTAGGACGGACCGCTTTGTCGGTACTGATCAGGATGAAGTGCTGGACGCCGCACCGCTCCGCCTCCGATGCGCAGTACAGCGTGCCAAAGATGTTGTTACGCATCCCGGCGATTACGTTCTCCTCGACAAGGGGGACATGCTTGTAGGCGGCAGCATGAAAGACGGTATCGGGCCGCCAACGCTCGAACATCCGACGTACCGTCCCTAAATCGACAACGCTGCCCAGCTCGGTATGGATGGCGATCCGCTCGTCAACCTTCCCGAGCTTTTGCGCCTCCCGCAATTCCCCTTCGATTGAATAAAGCGCGTGCTCGGTCATCTCAACCAAGACGATACTCGTCGGTCCCAGAATGCTGATCTGACGGCATAGCTCGCTTCCGATCGAGCCGCCTGCCCCGGTCACCATGACCGTTCGTCCGTTGATTGTTTTATGCAGGAGCAGGTCGTTCGGCGGTACCGCATCGCGGCCCAACAGATCGCCGATCTCGACTTCGCGCAGATCGGCGATCGACACCGATCCGTCGACTACATCGCTCATCGCCGGCAGCGTCAGAACATGGACGTTGGCGTTTTCGAACTTGCGAACGATCGCCTTCCGGCGCTGCCGGGACAGCCGGGGTATGGCGAGCAGGATGGTATCGACTTCCAATCGCGCGATCAGTTCGGACAGATTCCCACCGCCATAGATCACTACGCCGTCGAGACGTTGACCGGACAGCCGGTCATCGTCGTCGATATAGCCTCGTAACGCCATGCCGGGTTCGTGTCGGAGCGACACGGCCAGCTGACGCCCCGCAGATCCTGCCCCATAGATGAGTACCCTGCTCAGTCGACCTTCAAACCGGCGTTGATTGAGTAGATCGAACAGCACGTATCCCGTCACAAGCCTGCTGATGACTAGCAAGGCCGCGAAGATCATTGCCTGAATGATGCCTATCGTTCGGGGTACGCCTTGAACTGGGCTGACGGTAAAAACCAGCAACAGGATGATTGCCATCATCGCGCATGACGAGGCGATGTTGGCCATCGTTCGTACGCCCATGAATCGTATGATTGATCGATAGATACCGCGTAGGAGAAACAGCGGTAGCCACAGCGCGAGGCTGGCGGACATTACGACGGCTACCGCTGGCGACCATAACTCCCACTCGCCCAACCGTAGCGAGAAAGCGATCCACACGGCCACGATGCACAGCACCGCGTCCATCATCAAGATAAGGCCAAATTTGGTTGATCGTTTCAAACCGACCACACCCTGAAGCAGGGTAATCAACCACGCTTCCACCCGGCTCCAGAAATCGTTCATATATTCTCTGACCTAAGGCTCTTATCAACGACCCGCGAAAAAGGGCGCGGTCGTGGATCGGCTATAGCGGTATTGCCCATTTTTCCAACCGGACGCCTCCCACCATGGCCATAGACAGACAGGTCTAGGATCGGTCCTTTGAATGGTAAAGCGTGGTTGTATTGGGATGCCACGAGGACGATCACATAAGCGCAACGCCTGCCGAAGGACGAGCAGACGACACATCTGCATCCTATTCACGGTTCTCGCAACCGCTGTTACCTTCTGACGGCAAACGCTATGCCAAAAATCCATCTCCACTACTGATCACGTTCATAATAAAGCCAATTGTCTTGAAAGACATATAACCCATGATTGCGAGTACAAGTGGGTGCCTAGTCTTGCTTTGCGCGAGAGACAGAGCGCAGAAAAAAGCGAGTGTTGCCACATTAATTCGATTTCCATACAGTGCCGTCAATACCCCCATTGGAAGCATACCAATAAAGAACTGAGTTCGCTTATCAAAGACGATATAACCGCAGATTAATATCAGCATCCATTGAATAATTTCCGCAGCGCCTTCTGACTCACCGCTGTAAAATTCGGCTTTTTGAGAAATTACGTCACCTGCGCTATTGATTACGGCATATGCCACAATACCGATTAGCAGTGGAATAAAGACAAAGAATGCAACAGTTTTCCATCTACTCGAAAATATAGACCTTCTTATTTCTATAAGATAATACAGTCCCGCCGAAATAAATTGAACTATCGCCTGAGTATGAAAAAATACGGACATGAAAGACAGAGTAGTTTTCGTTCTTATTCCTCCACCACAGAATGCAAGAACGAGTACCAAATATGCGAACTTTAGCCTCTCGGCGGAACTAAGCAATACCACTAGGTAATAGTTCGTCAGTATCAAGATTGAGAATAGTATAGATGCCCTGTATCTTAGCAATATATACCCTATAGCGGCGAGCATAATGCCATTCCAGAATGACAAGTACCGGATTCTATCAAATTCGAAATATGTTCCAGCACCAATTACAAGCCTGTAAAGAGGCTCTGCTGAACCGAGATATTGCAACTGAAGGCGAGGCCATTGCGACGGATGGGCCCACATCATTGCATACCAGAAGTTTGAATAAAACTTCTGGTCTCCGCCTGTATACTCGCCAAGTAGCCAGATGGAGAAGGAATAGCCGATCACGAATATCGTAAGACATAATAATACGGCAACTGGCTTGCTCACAACGGGCAGCGCGGCGGGACCATCGGGGTCACTGTCAATTTGGTTTGGTGTCATGGTCTCGGCAAATCCTATTCATCGTCGCCAGCGCGGCGGGTCGGTTTCTGCCGGCTTCCACTGTCCATCCGACATCGACGAGAGGACGCACAATTTTCACGCCTTAGCCGAACTCGAAGCCGCGAGCACGACTTGGAGATGTGCGACCAACTTCTTCGTCACCGCAGCTAGGGAAAAATGTTGCTCATACGATCGCCTAGCCTGCTGGCCCATCGCGCGTAGTTCATCGTCCTGCATTGACCCAACTTGATCTATTGCCTTTGCAAGCGCCCCTGGCGTCGAAGGTGGAACGACGATGCCAGCATGTGCATCGGCGACGACAACAGCACCCTCCCCTTTTAGGCTGGCCAGAATCGGCTTGCCACAGGCCATATAGGCTTGAACCTTGCTGGGAACGGTCAGCGCAAAAATTGGCTCGTCCCGCAAGGTGACCAGCATAGCGTCAGCGCACGCAAAAAATGCCGGCATATCCGCCTCGGGATGGCGTCCCAGGAACAGGAACCGGCTGTCCAGACCGGCCTGCCTGACACTTTCCTTGACCCGGTCCTCATCCCGACCGCTGCCAACAACGACGATCAGCACGTCTGTAGTGTCGGGTAGCATGGCGGCAGCTGCGATAAGCGTATCGAAATCCTGGCTTTGGCCAATATTTCCAGCGAACATAATCGTTCGCCGATCATGAGGGATCAACATCCGTATCCGTGTCGGAATCGCGCTGTTTTCAAGCGGGAAAAATGTGTCCGGCGCACAATTGGGCAGCGTCACGATCTTTTCGGCAGGCACACCAAAAGCACTGATCCTGCCGTGAAACCCGTCACTTTGAACCATCACCAGATCAGCCTGCCGGTAAATCCATCCGCAGAGCCCATTCAGCATGCGAATGGCAAGCCGGTTACGTATCCCCAAGGTAATGACCGCGCTATCGGGCCAGATGTCCTGTACCCAGTAGACAGTAGGAATTTTCCAGACTCGCTTCGCGAATATACCCGCCAGTGCCTGGAACAAAGGTGACGGCATGGATACGAAACTGATGGCACCGAGTTGTGGTCGGAGACGAATTAGCCGCCAACTCGCGGCAACAGGATAAACTAGAAAGTTTAAAACAAGCTGGATAGCGGATTTTCCACGCGGAACCGTAAATACACGGTGAACGCGTATACCGTTCCATAATTCTTCTTTGCCCCGCGAGTTGGAATAATTCGGAAAGAACTTTCCAGCAGGGTAATTGGGAACACAGCAAACCACATCCACACTATGCCCCTCAACAACCAATGACTTGGCGACATGGTTATTGAGAAATTGTTCGGGATAGAAATACTGAGATAGGTACAAGATGTTCAACACGGTCTCCTCGACCGAACTAGATTCAGCAACTACACTCGTGTAACAACGCTATAGATTGTTAGTAGGACGAGACTCGGTCGCCAGATCCACCGCCCAACACGGTCCGGATCAGAATTACGATGTATCCCGACAAGGTTTGAAACGCGCCATAACGATCATCCCATGCGGCAAGCCGCGCGGGATCGCTCATATCGATCTCGTTTATCTGCGCCAGTCCCGTGATTCCCGGCTTCAGCCGCAAAATCCCGCGCGCACGCCTGCGCGCAATAAGTTCGGTTTGCATTGGCAGGCAGGGCCTAGGTCCCACCAGGCTCATGTCGTTCATCAAGACGTTGACGACCTGCGGCAACTCATCGATCTTGGTGCGGCGCAGGAAACGCCCGGCGACCGTCACCGAGGCCGCAGACACATCGTGGGTCGCGGCATGCGCAGTTCCTAACGTCATCGTTCGAAATTTGTAGCAGGTGAAGATACGACCATCGCGGCCGACGCGTTGTTGAGCGAAGATCGCCGGCCCCTTGCTATCGAAGCGAATGTAAAGCGCGACGATTATCATCAACCATCCCAGCAGCACGACAACGGCGAGAACCGCCAGCAGGTCGACCGTCCGCTTCACAACCGACGAAATCCCGATATCCTTGACCGGATCGGCAGCATAGCGTTCGCTCTTCCACGGATCGTCGGACAGGTCAGGCTCTGCGGCAAGTTCGAGCAGAACCGCCAACAAGCGATTGATCGAGATCATCGGCTTGACCTGGCGCAGCAGACCTATCGCTAGGGGCTTGAGAACCGCAGGTAGCCGATTCAGGACTGCCAGACGGCCTCGGAAGTCATTACCGTAGATCGCCGGGACATAAAGGTTGATCGCTCCGTCAGGCCATAACGCCGTCAAGGCGCGAGCGCCCTCCCGCTTGCTCAGGCCGTACGGATCGGTGTGCTCCGTATCCAGCGCGTGGGTCGAGCAGAGATTAATGAAGCGAGCAGCACCGCCGGCCTTGGCGATGGCAGCGACTTCCAGCAGACCATCCACATTGCCTGCCCGAAACTCTTCGATAGTGCCCACACGGTCATTATTGCGCGCGGCCAAATGGATAATCACGGCACCGGTCAGATCATGCCCGGAAAGCGTCGCATAATCACATACCGCAGCCTCAGCGAACCGGCGTCGCGCCGCTTCAGGATCGCGCGACACGAGCAGAAGTTCTGCCTGCGCGCCCAACTGCCGTACGAGCTGCGACCCGACGAACCCAGTAGCCCCGGTCAGAACGATCATGGTGCCGGCTTCACGTTTTCACGCCACGTGACGTTCTTCACGTAATCAACGTAGCTAATGATAATCCGCAGAACTTTCTGCGATACATTGGGTACGTCATAGTCGACCGGCAGCCGCATAGTCCGGTTTTCGCCCCGCTCTTGCCTTGCCAGCACATCCAGTGCCTGCCGCACGCGCGCTGCGTTCAGCCCGACCATCATGACCGCCGCCTCTTCCATTCCTTCATGCCGCTCGTGCGTTTCACGCAAGTTGAGCGCTGGAAAATTAAGGATGGAAGCCTCTTCGGTAATCGTTCCGCTGTCTGACAGGACGGCAAGTGCCGAGCGCTGCAAGGATATGTAGTCCGTAAACCCGAATGGCTTGGCGAGCTGAACGAGAGGATGAAACTGCACCTGCCATTCATCGATCCGCTTCTGCATTCGCGGATGCGTCGACAGGATGATCGGGAAACCGTAGGTATTCGCTACCTGGTCAAGGATACCAACGATTTTGAGAAGATTTTCCTTTTGGTCGACATTCTCCTCGCGGTGTGAACTGACGACGAAATATTCGCCCGGAGTCAGCTTGAGCTTATCTAATATACCGCTCTGCTCGATTCCCGCTCGGTGGTGATGAAGCACCTCCATCATCGGACTGCCCGTCTTGATCACCATGTCAGGCGACAGCCCTTCGCGCAGCAGATTTTCACGCGCGATCGTGCTGTAAGTCAGGTTGATGTCCGATATGTGATCAACGATCTTGCGGTTGATCTCTTCGGGTACGCGCTGGTCGAAGCAGCGATTACCCGCTTCCATATGGAAAATCGGTATCTTCAACCGTTTGGCAGCGATCGCTGCTAAACAGCTATTCGTATCGCCTAAGATTAGTACTGCGTCCGGCATTTCTTGACGCAGCAAAGCGTCAGCGCGTGCGATTACGTTGCCAATCGTTTCCGCACTCGATCCGCCAGCGGCGTTGAGAAAGTGATCTGGTCGGCGAATTGATAAATCCGCAAAGAATATTTCGTTCAACTCGTAATCATAATTCTGACCCGTATGAGCTAGAACATGATCGCAATGCGCGTCAAGTAACGGGATAACGCGGGACAGCCGGATGATTTCCGGCCTGGTACCGACAAACGTCAAGACCTTAAGCAATGCTTCAGGTTGCGATCCTACAGTGCGGGTCATGCGTCCAGTACTGCCGGCTCGCCAGCGATGATCGCGCGGATGAAGGGCAGCTTGAGCAATAGCGCTTCCATTCCTTGAATGTCGAGGCGCTGGGTGTTGTGCGAGTGATACTCAACAGCCTCGGTTATGTCGACGTCGCCCTGTTCGAAATAGGCGGCGTAATTGAGATCGCGCATATCCGGAGGCACGCGGTAATAGTCGCCCAGATCCTCCGCCGATGCCATCTCTTCACGACTGAGCAGCGCCTCGTAGAGTTTCTCGCCGTGTCGGGTACCGATCGTCAGCACTGGAACCTCCTGCGCCGACAGCAAATTCTTGAGCGCTTCGGTCAACGTAGCGATCGTCGCCGCTGGCGCCTTCTGCACGAACACTTCACCGGGACGGCCGTTGACGAACGCGTACAGGACGAGGTCCACGGCGTCGTCGAGCGTCATCATGAACCGCGTCATGTTCGCATCGGTCACGGTTAGCGGCTTCTTCGCCCTGATCTGATCGACGAACAGCGGAATGACCGATCCACGCGACGCCATAACATTGCCGTACCGTGTCACACAGATCACCGTCTTCGTGGCTTTTCGCGCCTTGGCGACCGCAACCTTCTCCATCATCGCCTTGGATATGCCCATTGCGTTGATCGGATAGACCGCCTTGTCCGTGCTCAAGCACACCACACGCTCGACGCCAGCGGTGATAGCCGCCTCAAGAACGTTTTCGGTGCCCAGAACGTTAGTCTTTACCGCTTCCATCGGATGGAACTCGCAGGAAGGGACCTGCTTAAGCGCCGCTGCATGATACACATAATTTACGCTGTGCATCGCATCGGCCACTGACTGCCGGTCGCGGACATCTCCTATGTAGAACTTAAGCTTGTCGCTCGCATATGCTTTGCGCATATCGTCTTGCTTTTTCTCGTCACGGCTGAAGATGCGGATCTCGCCGACGTCAGAGTCAAGAAAACGGCGCAGGACGGCGTTCCCGAACGATCCGGTTCCGCCCGTGATAAGTAGGGTTTTGCCTTTAAACATCTATCTTCCTCAAACCGAATCAGCCAAAATCGTGCATGCGCTTGACCAACGTTGGCCAATCGTCAGGTTGAAATCCCGTAGCTACGCGAAAACGACTGGAATCAAGCGACCGATCGATCACGAGACTACGATCCTCGTCGATCCGAATGGCCTTCTTGTAAGTTTTGGCGACCAATTCGAGCAGGCTGAACTTGTCAATCGGTTCGGCCGACAAATGGTAAAGCCCCGACAGCTCCGGTTGCGGAATCACGTAAGTGTCGATGATCCGCGCAATCTCAACGGTTGGAAAACCTGAGAAAATCGCCTTGGAAAAGCCGCGGACTTTGCTTTCCTGGGCGAGAAACCAGGATATGAGGCTGTGGGCGCCTGACAGCTCATGGCCAATGATCGATGTTCGCAGCGTCAGCGCATTGGGGTAATCGACTTCACCCAAGAGCTTCGTGAGCCCGTATACGTCGCGTGCGTCAGGTAGATCGCTCTCGGTATACAGACCCTTGCCTCCCGAAAATACGCAGTCGGTGCTCAGATGGATCAAGCGTGCATTGCTGAGTGAGCAAAGTCGCGCGAGCCGGTGTGGTAGCACCGAGTTGATTGGAATCGCTGCAAGTGGGTTTTTGGCATCGTCAAGTTGTTTGACGAGACCAACACAATTGATGACGATCGTTGGGCGATGAATATCAAATATACGCACCAGCGCATCTAAGTTCTCGACATCGCCGCCCTCGACAATCTGGCCGCGAACTTCGCCAAATATGCTACTCACCGAACGAGCCGAACGAACAACGCCAACTACGTCATGTGACGTGTGATTGCCAAAATAGCGATACACAGCGTTGCCCAGCATTCCACTGGCACCAAGCACTAAGACTTTCTGAGGTTGCATACTTCAAGATCCACTAACCATTCCAAACCGACCCATTGCATCATAGATTGCTATGATGCTGTGAGCTTTATACAATCACCGGCTTCGTCGTTTGATCAAAGTTCGGGCATATTGTATAAGGAATTTGCAAGAACCATCGGTATCCCTAAGCATATATTAAAGCGATAGATTGGGCGCCCGACACAATTTTCGACACCATTTTCAGTACATCCGCCGGATGCGTTGCGCCATTACCCCTTCAGGATCCTGGCGCGCAAGGGCAGGGTCGCATAGGCACTAACGACCACAGCGTAAAGTCTCAGCACAGGACAAGAGCTCACTGCAAGCTTACCCGTAGGCAGGGCATGCCCGTGACGCCCCCCCCCCCCCCCCCGCCCGCATTGTCACGGCGGAACGAGCGTGCGACATCGCGCGCCATGACTGATGGCATAACCAGACGGAGCACGCTCGCGGCTCTCGCGGGGGCGCGACAACACCGCTTCTGCAAGACTCACACCGGGAATTGATCAAGCCCGCAGGCGCGCCGTTCATCCAGACGCGTAGCGCCCTGGAAAAGTTACGCGAGACTGGTTCTAGCGTCCGGGATACCGGCGCGACCGGCGACGGGCAAACCGACGACACAAATGCCATTCAGGAAATTATCGACTATTTCGCACGCGTTGGTGGCGAATGGTACTTCCCGCCGGGGGTGTTCAAAACGACGACCCCCTTGGTCTGGAACTGTACGAAAACCCAACGTGTTCGCGGCCGTGGCAAACGGGCGGTCTATCCAGGGCGATACGATCCCGCTCAACCGAGTGCGTTGGCGGTTATCCTGCCGATACACGGCGGACGCGCGGCAATACAGTTCATCGGGTCACGAGTGGGTGACGGGTCGATCGAACTACGCGACATCGCGCTTGCAACGCTTGAGATCGGCCCCTGCCCGGTCGCTGCGCTGGGCTGGGACAGCGCTGAGCAATTTTTGCGCGATTTCGCGTTCATCAATTGCTCCATCCATGGCTTCACATCTGCTTTCGACCTGTTCAAGACACGCGGCAGCAACACCCAGATGGGTATGTTCAAGGCGCAGCGTTGTACGATTAACCGGAACCGCTGGATTGCCCGGACACTCGATGCGACGCAGTGGAACGGCTTTTCGTTCCGCGACAACGAAGCGGGCCAGAACGGCTATCTGCCGGGCGACGGTGGCATCGCGATCACCGCTCACAACGTGACTATTGCCGGCAACTGCCTTGAAGGACAGCGCGACCCGATCAGGCTATTCGGATCTATGAATGGCGTGTCGGTATTTGACAATTACTTCGAGATGAATGTCGGGAGCGCAGCCATTCATTTGCAGAATACTCGTGGCCCGTTCGACATTGGCGCCAACAGCTTTATTGACTGCGATCCGGCTCAACTCGATAACCTCACATTATTGAGCAACTGTGGCCACGGCCGAGTACTGGGATCATATTGGGCAAATGGCGTCACCAAGATGGCACTTCCAGTTCTTGGCAACGGCGTGGCGGGTGATAACGTTTTAAATACCCGAACCGACAGCAAGACATACGGCATGTTGCGAATGGACGGATTTGATAACGGTAACGTCTATACTCGCGCACCTCGTTGTTCTGCATTGGCTAGGCGGCGGGTGACAATCGCCGGACGGGATCTCGCGCCATGGAACGGCCAACCCATGCCCGTAGCATATCACAGCACCGCTGATTCCGCCGGTTTGCCGATTGACGTCGCCATCTCCGGTGTCGCGGGAAACTGGGTCGTGATGTCATGGCTGTTTAACCGTGAGCCGGGCATTGTAAAACCTGGAGATCCCTACGTAAGCCTTTCCGTAAATGGAAACGGAGCATCGGGTTCTCGAGATTATGCCGCCCATGATTTTGATGAATATTGGCATCCGGGTGAATGGTGCCTGCTGACTGCTGCAATCAAACTGGGAACGGCGATGACCCAACTGTCGATCAATCTTTACCCATTTGGTATTAACCCCACGCAGGGAGGCAGAACGCGATATTTGAACCCCGTGGTCTACGTAACCGATACCCCGGCAGCGATCATTCCCTACGTTGACGATTACACCGCTCGATCCGTCCTGACGCCACCCAAAACAGAAGGCTTTCAGCCAGGTGACATCGTTATGAATGGTGCTGTCGCTGCGGCGGGCCAGGCCCATTATGTGAAGCTGGCCGGATCTGCAGATCGATGGGCTTATGCGTAACAGAATGAGCAGTTTGTCGTCACGTCCACCTGCCCTTCCGTATCTCATTACAGAATCGGCCTGAAGCGCTATTCGAGATCTCCTTTTGATGCCAACCACAGGTGGTACACATCTGTTACCTCGGCGATAGCATAGCCTGCGCGTTCATACAGACGTTGCGCGGCTAAATTATCGCCCTGCGTTACGACCGAAGCAGTGGTGCACCCTTGCTCCGAAAACCACGCCGAACCGCGATCGAGCAATGCCGTACCAAACCCGCGTCCCCGCGCTGTTTGGTCGACGGCGAACAAACCAATAGTTCCTGCGCCATCGCGGCATCCTACGGTCAGCATACCGACAACCTCTCCTGCCACCCTGACGACCAGGACTGCATCGGCCATCGTACCCGCTAGGCTGTTGTCGGCCCAACGCTCGTACAACCGCACCCATGCGTCGGTAGGCATGGCTGGATCTGTCCGGAACCGTGAGAATTGCGCACTTTGCAACGCCAATTCGCGCAGCCTGGGCAAATCGGAAGGGATCGCGATATCACCATCACAAACGCCTGTTTTGCGACCGTCTTTCGGAGACAAAGCGCGTCGTAGCAAGGTGCGCCGATCAACCAATTTTGCGCCCATGGCAATCGCTGTTGCATTACCGGCTAGATCCTCTGCATAGATGTAGCATAACCTGCACCCGGTTGCGACGATCGCGTCCCGCAGCAGCGATACGTCCGAAATCTCGTTTTGTAAGCTCGTCTTAGCAATTGGGAATCCAAAGAATTCACTATCCCACTCGAGCAGCGTTACCGCGGCCATCGTTATCTCTCCTGTCGATACTCCGCCGATAGGCGCCGCCAACAAACTTGGAAAGCGATCCCCTTCGCACCAGCCGACCGGGATGGACATGACCGGCTCCTTCAGCCAGAGCGCGCCCCAGATTTGTGAGGACTTTATGGCGATACTTGCTACCGGTTGCGCCGGCTTCATCGGCAGCAATTTTGTGCGATCCTGGCTAGCGAACGACGGCGAGACGATCATCAATCTCGACAAGCTGACCTATGCCGGAAATACGAATAATCTGGCCGACCTTCGCGGCGATAACCGCTATCATTTCGTGCAGGGTGATATCGCCGACGAAGCGATGGTGTCCGAGCTACTCGGGAAGCATCAGCCACGCGCGATCATCAATTTTGCTGCCGAATCACATGTAGATAGGTCGATTGGCGGTCCCGGCGAATTCATCCAGACGAACATCATCGGGACCTTCCGATTGCTGGAAGCCGCGCGCAGCTATTGGAGCACGCTCGACACCGCAAGACAGACCGCCTTTCGTTTTTTGCATGTCAGCACCGATGAGGTGTATGGCAGCCTCGAGCCGAACGACCCGCCGTTCCACGAAGGCAGCGTATACGCGCCTAATAGCCCCTATTCGGCGTCCAAGGCGGCCAGCGACCATCTCGTGCGTGCCTGGTACCATACGTACGGCCTGCCTGTCCTGACTACCAATTGCAGCAATAATTACGGCCCCTTCCATTTTCCCGAAAAGTTGATCCCGCTCGTGATCCTGAATGCACTGGATGGTAAAGCGCTGCCTATCTACGGCGACGGCCAACAGGTCCGCGACTGGCTGTACGTCGAGGATCACTGCCGCGGCATCGCAGCTGCTTTGGAAGGAGGGACGCCCGGTGAAGTCTACAATATCGGCGGCCGAAACGAGATGTCCAATCTCGACGTCGTGCACGCCATCTGCTCAATCCTCGACGAGAAACGTCCGCGCTCCGATGGTCGCAGCTACACCCAACAGATCACTTTCGTTACCGATCGCCCGGGCCATGATCGGCGCTATGCCATCGATGCCCGCAAGATTGAGCGCGAACTAGGCTGGCGCCCACAGGAAAGCTTCGCCACGGGCATTCGCAAGACAATCCAATGGTATCTGGACAATCCACAGTGGGTTGCGGACGTCCGGAGCGGTGCTTATCGCGACTGGATCGAACATAATTACACGGAGCGCACGGATCATGCGTAAAGGTATCGTGCTGGCTGGTGGTTCCGGCACCCGGCTCTACCCAGCAACGATCGGTATCAGCAAGCAGCTGCTGCCGATCTATGACAAGCCTATGATCTATTATCCATTGTCGGTGCTAATGCTCGCCGGCATTCGCGATATTCTGGTTATTACCACACCGCAGGATCAAGAAAACTATCAGCGCGTACTGGGCAACGGCGAACGGTTCGGCATACGCCTTCAATATAGCGTGCAACCACGTCCCGAAGGGCTGGCGCAAGCATTTCTGATTGGGGAACCGTTCATCGAGAATGACCCAGTTTGCCTCGTTCTTGGCGACAACATCTTTTTTGGCCAAGGCTTCCATCCGATGCTTCAGGCCGTTAGCGCACAGGCTGATGGTGCGACGGTGTTTGCCTATCCAGTGAAGGACCCGGAGAATTTTGGCGTTGTGGCGTTCGACGAGAACAAGCGCGTGCTGTCGCTCGAAGAGAAGCCCCGTGAACCCAAAAGTCGCTTCGCCGTGACCGGGCTGTATTTTTACGACAATCAGGTGATCGACATCGCGCGCGCAGTGCGCCCGAGTGAACGCGGCGAGCTTGAAATAACGAGCATCAACCAGGCGTATCTCGATCGGGGGAGCTACGCGTCGAACTGTTGGGGCGTGGTTTTGCCTGGCTTGACACCGGTACGCACGAAAATCTGCTTCAGGCATCACATTTTGTCGAAGCTGTTGAAAGCCGTCAAGGTTTCAAGATCGCCTGTCTGGAAGAAATCGGCTGGCGCAACGGCTGGTTGAGCATGGCCGATATTCGCGCCGCCGGTGAGGTAATGGCTAAAACAGCCTATGGCCGCCACCTGCTCACCCTAGACGAATAGCGCACTCGCCACGCATATCCGTCCGTACCCAGCATACTACGACAGCCCGCGTTGCTGTCCTAAAGGAATAACTGATGCGTCAGATCGCATTCAACACCCCCATCGTGACTCAGCTCGAGCAGGACTATGTGCGCGACGCGCTGGCGTCGCCGAAACATGCTGGCGATGGCCCCTTCACCAAGCGGTGCCAGCAGTTTTTTGAAACGCGCTACGGCTTCCCCAAAGCATTGCTCACCACCTCGTGCACGGACGCGCTGGAATTGAGCGCGCTATTGCTTGACATCGTACCCGGTGACGAAGTGATCTTGCCATCGTTCACGTTTGTCTCCAGCGCTAATGCCTTCGCTTTACGCGGCGCGACGCTCGTTTTCGCCGACAGCGAGCCCCATACGCCTAATATATCGGTTGATGCGATCGAGGCGCTGATCACACCACAAACCCGCGCCATCGTGGTCGTGCATTATGCCGGGGTGGCATGTGACATGGACCCGATCATGGCCTTGGCCTCACGCCACGACATCGCCGTCGTCGAAGATGCGGCTCAAGCGGTTGACTCCTTTTACAAGGGCCAGCCGCTGGGCGGCATCGGTGCCATGAGCGCTTTCTCGTTCCATGAAACAAAAAACGTCAGTAGCGGCGAAGGCGGCCTGTTCGTCGCTAACGATCCGCGTTTTTTCGAACGCGCTGAAATTCTGCGCGAGAAGGGTACTAATCGCTCCTCGTTTTTCCGCGGTGAGGTCGATAAATACGGCTGGGTTGATGTAGGTTCGTCATTCTTGCCGTCCGACATTCTCGCAGCCTATCTAACTGGACAACTCGAACGACTGGACACCATCCAGTCTCGGCGAAAGGCAATCTGGCAGGGTTATCGCAACCGGCTTGATTCCGTCGCAGAATACGGCGTCACACTGCCGCATATTCCCGATTATGCAACTAACAACGCCCACATGTTCTATATGGTGTGCGATAATCTTGATCAGCGCACACAATTGATCGCGCATTTGCGCGAGCGCGGCATATTGGCACCGTTCCATTATCTCTCGCTGCATGCCAGCCCCTATTTCAAGGATCGTCACGACCAGCGGGCGATCCCGAACAGCGATCGCTATACCGAATGCCTGATGCGGTTGCCCCTGCATCTCGGGCTTAGCGACGATGATGTGGCCTATGTTGCGGAAGCGGTGATCGACGGCCTGCGCCGTTGATGCGTTTTGCCTCGGCAGCCACACCGAGTTGGTTCCGTCGACTACCGCTGGCTGCGCCAGCAGCGGCCAGCGCTCACGGTCTGCGGATGCTCGTCAATCTGGTTATCATCAAGATGATCGCGGTGGTACTAGGCCCGGCGGGGCTTGGTGCGATCGGCAACCTTCTCAGCGTCCTCAGTGTCGTCATGGTGTTCGCCGGTGGCGGCATTGCCAACGGCATAGCAAAGTATGTCGCACAGTATCGACAACGCCCGCGTCACATGGTGCGGCTGTTGGAAACCGCTTTCGCCATCGGTTTCGCGATGTCGGGGGTGATCATGGGGATCAGCATTCTGGCCGCCCGGCCCATTGCCATCGCCTTGTTCAATACTGCGTCGCTGTGGTGGCTATCTCCATTGCTTGGCGTTGCCCATTTCGCCTGTTTCCTGGGCACGGCCACGATCGCAATCGCTAATGGACAGCAACGTTCCGATCTGTTCGCAGCAATTTCGATCTCTGCCTATCTAGTCTGCCTTCCGGCAGCATTTGTGCTGATCCACGTCTTCGGCTTTGCTGGTGCGGCCTTGGCGCTAATGTTCATGGCAGGCTGTACGGCCCTGCCCTCGCTCTGGCTGTTGTTGCGCGCGCCCGTCCGCCGCGTTCTACGGCTCCGCTTTCATCATCCCGAGACAAAACAGTTAATCCGCTTCGGCGCGATGACGTTCATTTCCGCTCTGACGTTTCCGATTGCCGAGATTCTTGTGCGCACTGCGGTCACGGGTTCGCTGGGCATAGAACAAGCCGGCATCTGGCAAGCGTCGATCCGCCTCTCAAGCGCTATCATGGGCTTCTGCACTGTCTATCTGGCCACAAGCTATATGCCCCGCCTCTCGGCGATGACCGAACCAGATACGGCGTTCCATTTCGTTCTGCGAACGATCATACGCATCGGCCTGATCTTCATGGTGATAGCCTTCGCGGTCTATGCTGCTCGCGGGCTGGTGGTGCCGCTATTATTTTCACGCACCTTCGCGCCGCTCGAACCGCTCATGGGATGGCAGTTGACCGGCGATCTGTTCCGGGTATGCGCCTATGTGATTGGCTTCTTCGTCATCGCGCGTGCCAAGCTCGCGCTGCATATCGGTGCGGAACTGGTGCAATATCTGCTTTACGCCTGTATCAGCATCGCGATCGTCCACGCGGGCGGCGATTTGGCAGATGTGGTTCGCGGCTATGTGCTCAGCAATGGCCTTTATTTTACAATTGCGCTGAGCTGGCTGCTACTGCGCGGAAAGCAAATGCGATGATCTTTCTTGCCAATGTGCTGGTGATGAACGGTGGCACGACATTTCTCATCCGGCTTATCAAAGAGCGTGCCCGTCGCGGCCAGCGCAGCGCGGTACTATTGCTGAGCGATCGTGTGGATCCGGCATTGGTCGAGACGTTGGGCCATGATGCGGAAATTTTACGTTTGTCCGACTTCTTGGTCGATCGAGGCGTAGCAGCACGCGGCTTGCTCGGCGTGTTTGCGCCGTTGGCGCACCGCCGATTGGCTAAGGCTCTCGCGCCTTTTGGCACTCATATCCATTCGATGGGCCTGTTCGGCTCGATACTGGGATTGCGGCTTGCCGGCGGAGATCCGCAGAAGCAGCTGACGGTGGGCATTTATCATCAGAACGAATATTTATATAGACCGTCCCCCTTCCATTTTCCTCGAGAGGTTCAGAATTTATTTGCTGCGATACCTCCGGAAAATATTGTTTTCTTCAACGAGTCTTCGCGGCACAATTACTCAACACATTTTTCTGGTGCCGACTACCAGCGTTCTCATCTTCTCCCGATCGGCGTCACACTGGATCAGGAACCCGCGCCATTGCCGGTCCAACCAGGACAGCATATCGTATCGATCGGAAATCTGTTTCCTTACAAAACATACAATCGTCATATCATCGGTGTGGTTGCTGCATTGAAGGACCGATTTCCTGATATCCGGTACGATATCTATGGCGTTGGGGCGATGGATGAGAAGCTTAGGAGTTTGGCCAAAACACTTGAGGTCGATGACCGCGTCACACTCCACGGACCTCTCGAATATTCACGGTTTCGTGAAGTTGTAGCAGCATGTGACTTATTTGTGGGTAGCGGCACCTCGCTTATCGAAGCTGCCGCGGCGAAGCGCCCGGCGCTGATCGGAATCGAATCGATAGAACACCCGGTAACGTACGGCTATCTGTCAGATGCGCGAGGCTATTCTTATAATGAGAACATGCCCGACGTCCCCAAGGCGTCGATCGCCACTATGGTCGAGCGCTTATTCTCTGATCCCATTCATTGGGCGCAGGTCGCTGAAGATTGCGCTATCAAGGCACAGAGTTTTTCTATGGCCGTGACTGCCGACGGCTTAGACGCTGCCTGCGCGGTGGCACGACCGATCGCGTCACGGCTGTCGGCCCGTAGTCTAACGGCGATGGTTCTATCAATCGTTGCGATGCGGATTTCAGAATGGCGCGGCAGGTCGGAACCCTTTGGAAAACGCCATAATCAGTCTTATTGACGGGTGATGACAACAGGTTGGCCGAAGATCCGCTTCGATGTATCCCGATCGATGGCATGGGATGCTATTTACCAAGGCGGATAGCCGTGCCGGCTGAAATGTGACATGGCCGGGCATACCGGTTCGGCCGGGCGCTGTGCAAAGATATGTAACCGTGGCAGGGATGTAAGTAATGTTGATGAACCGAGCGGAGATGACAGCTACCATTCTAGCGCGGTTGGACGCCGACGCCGAGCTGATCCGTAAAGATTGGAACAAAGTCTCCCCTGGAACAAAGACCCGCTACTGTACCGTCGATAATTTGCTCCCGGAAACTGTAGCCACTGAAATTCGGCAAGCCTTTCCCAAGGATGCGGATGGCTTTAGCACAAGGGCCAGTTTTCGTGAACACAAGCGGACGTCTGGAAATTTTGACGAGCTTCCGCGAATTTTAGCCGACATTACCTTCGCGATGCAAAGTCCAGCAGTCGTCGACAAGATTGCCGATCTGACTGGTATGCCTAACCTTGAACCCGATCCCCATCTTTACGCGGGCGGCTTGTCGATGATGTTCCTTGGCGAATTTCTAAACCCGCATATCGACAACAGCCATGAAGCGACGAAGGCAAAATATCGTCGTATCAACCTGCTTTATTACGTTGCCCCCGATTGGGCCGAAGAAAACGGGGGCAATCTTGAACTGTGGGATGATAACGTAACCAAACCGGTAACAATAGTTTCAGATTTCAATAGATTAGTTCTGATGGAAACAAACAATGAAAGCTGGCATTCAGTTAGCCCATTGAATGTTGACGGGCCTCGCTGTTGCGTTTCTAACTATTATTTTTCAGAAGCTTCCCCCAGCGGCAAAGATTACTACCATGTAACCTCTTTCACGGGGCGGCCTGAACAAAAAGTGCGCCGTGCTTTAGGTTTGGTGGATAACGCCGCCCGACGATTAGCGCGGTCCGTTGGCGCTAAAAGGTCCACTGACAAAGGTTACGAAGGATCGCTCGGTCAAGAGGACTGATTTTGATTGCAAACCGGATTTTTTGTCAGCGGTAGCCTAACTTTACTTGGCAATGCCGATGGGGTCAGCGCATGCCCTCTCAGCGCACGATGATTTCAAGATATCATCGTGCGCTGCGTCTGCCCGCACTACACGCCATCATCTTGTCCTAGACAACTTAGCTTCCTGTCCGGAACACCGCCACAGCAACGACCTACTCATCCCCTTGCTGTGGCGTGACTGGAATGGACGCTATGCGTGATTTGTCATTTTGCGTCGCCTGGAAGGCGGCGGTGGGATTGTCAGTGCTGTCCGGGCGATAGCGCTCGATGCGCAGGCTCAACCTGTTATCGATCCGGTTTGTAATTCGGTTGCTCGTTCGACGCTGATCTCCCCCCGCAGGAAGCCCTTTAGCCGTCAGACGCGCACCATAGGCTGTAGCAGTATCCCGCGTTGAAGTTGTTTGCGCCGAGCCCGCCGATGCGGTCAACGCTATCATGACCGTCATTGTTGCCAGCTTCATTGCAGTTCCAATATTTTTGCCGATGCCCAGCCATTCGGCATCACGCATAAACGATATATTATTTGACCTATGATTGTCATCGACGAAAGCATGCTGACGTAAAAATAGGCGATCTGGCAATTCATTAGCGATTATAAGACGAATTTATAGAGAAGATTTTTAGACCAAATATAATAAAGATTGATAGGGTTGGCTAGTCCTGAGCCGGAACTCCTACCATTGAGCACCACCCCAATCGTCTTTCAATTAAGTGAAAACCAACTCTTACAATTCCGTAGCATTATATTGCAGTCATTAAGCAATAGCTGATACTATATGTTGCGTATAAATTCTTTAAGGCCTAAGTATTTTATGTTGCTAAAAACATGTATGCCAGCACATGATTGACAAAAGCCTAGTTTAACGCAACATTGGGGGAATTCGTGCAGGTTGGGGAAATGACGTCGCGGAAGCGGCGTGTGCGCATGTGCGCGTTGCAGACGAGCGCAATCGTGGCGACGTTTTTCGTAGCGGGCCCGGCATTTGCGCAATGCGCGCCGGATCCCACGGTCACCAATGGCACAACGACCTGCACAGGTACTGATGCCGATGGGCTTTCGGTCGCAATCGACAATACTCGCATCGTCATTGCAAGCGGAGCGATCGTGCGCCCCGGCAGTGGTACTGCTGCGATCATCAGTCGGGCTAATAATGCATCTTTCCAGGTCAATGGCCTGATTGATGGCGGGACGGGCAAGGCCGGGCTGTTCATCACTACCGCTGCCCCCACCACAGTACCGTGCGATCCATATTCAGGGGCCTCCGTCGGCTATTGCGTCCCCGGTTCCACCCAGACCAGCTATCCGTCGGCCAGCGCGACGGTGATGGTCGCGGCGGGCGGTACGATGACGGGCGCGCAAGGGATCCTGATCCGGCGCGATGCCAGCAACACCAATGGCTATATCTCCGCTTCGATCGACAATGCCGGCACGATCACCGGCACCGCGGGGCCCGCCGTGGTCACGGACCAGATCGGCTTTGGCTCGCTATCGGTCACCAACCGCGCGACCGGGACGATCGGCGGTATCGCCGGCGTGATCTCCTACGTCACCAACGCCGGGACGATCGACGGAGGCGGCAATGCTGCCCTCGCCTCGACCCTCTCGGGGATGAACGTCGTCAACACGGGCCGGATCGTGTCGAGCGGCTCGGCCGCGACGCTGAGCGGTACCGGCAGCTATCTCTACGTCAGCAACGCGACAGACGCGGTGATCGGGGGCAGCACGACCGCGATCCGCACCAGCGGTGCGCTGTCGCTGACCAATGCAGGCACGATCAACGGGTCGGTCGTCTCGACCGCCGGGTCGGGACTGAACAGCACGATCGACACGCGCGGGGGCGTGATCAACGGCGATCTGCTGCTGGGCGCGGGCAACGACACGGTCCGCGCGCGCTATGATGCCGCGACGGGCCGGATCGCTTCGGTCACCGGAACGATCGACGGCGGAGCGGGGAGCGATACGCTGGCGATCGGCGTCGATGCCAATGCGGTGTTCACCCGCGCGGTGCTGCCGACCAATTTCGAGCTGCTGGGCTTCGACCTGAGCAACAATGCGGTGGCGACGCTGGCCGCGGGCTTTACGTCCGGCACCGGTATATCGATCAGTGGCACGGGCGCGCTCGTCAACCAGGCCGCGCTCGTGACGAACGGGCAGGCCGTCGTCGCTGCATTCTCGCCTTACGGTCCCGACTTCACCAACCAGGGGTCGATCACCGCATCGCTCAGCGGCACCGGCCTGTTTGCCGTGGGCACGCCCGCGACGGTGACCAACTCGGGCACGATCACCGCCAATGGCGGGTCGGGCGTGCAGGCCTATACGACGCTGACCAACAGCGGCACGATCACCGCGACGGGGACCGGGGCTGCGGTCGTCTATGGCACGCTGGCCAACAGCGGGACGATCCGCTCGACCGGGGGTATCGGCGCGACGATTTCGGGCGGGGGTTTCAGCGGATCGACCAATGACGGGACGATCATCGGCGCGACCACGGGGCTCTCGCAGTCGAGCGGGCGACTGGTCAACACGGGCACCATAACGGGCGGCATCACGGGCGTTTCGCTTGGCTACGGCAGCACGCTGATCAACGCCGCATCGGGCTCGATCACGGGCGGTACTGCGGCAGTCAGCGGCACCGGATCGTCCGTCGCGATCGTCAACGCCGGGCAGATCGCCGGTACCGTGAACCTGGTTTCGCCCTTCAGCTTCGATTCCAGCAACGATGTGTTCGTCGATGCGGGTGGCACGGTGAGCGGCGCGATCCGGCTGGGTGGCGGTGACGATATGCTCGTCGTCGACCTGGCAAGCACGGGCACGCGACCGCTCGCGGGGGCGATCGGCGGGGTCGATGCGGGCGCCGGCTATGATACGCTGCGCTACCGGGTCAATGCCGATGCCAGCGCGGCGCTGGCGCTGACCAACGGGTTCGAGGGTCTCGCCTATGAGCTGACCAACGCCGCCGCGCTGACGCTGACCGCCGCGACGCCGTTTGCCACCACGATCGGGCTGACCGGCAACGGGTCGGTGACGCTGAACGGGACGATCTCGGCGACCGATCGCACGCTGATCGATACCGGGATCCGGACGGTCGACCAGCTGACCATGGGCACCGCGGGGCCGGCACAGGCGCTGACGATCACCAACGCCGGCACGCTGGCGCTGACCACGACCACGCAGAACAATTTCTATTCGACGCTGGCGGCGATCGCCGCAGGGACCGCCGACGTCACCAATAGCGGCATGATCACCGTCGCCAATGCGGCCGGCCTCTATTATCCGGCAGTCGCGATCAGCGGCGGGAACACGGTCACCAATAGCGGCACGATCACCCTGACCGGGGGCGGCACGGCGATCATCGGTGCGCGCGACATCGTCAATTCGGGCACGATCACGGATGTTTCCGGCACCGGTGCCGGCGCAATCGGGGTGACGGGCTTCACCACGCTGGCCAACAGCGGCACGATCCGGGTCGATGGTACCGCCGTGCAGGGCAGCTATTATTATAACCCCATGCAGATCACCAACAGCGGCACGATCGAGAGCCGCAGGGCGACCGCCGTCACGCTGGGCTATGGCAGCGTACTGACCAACGAAACGACCGGGACGATCAGCGGGCTGACCGCGATCGACCTCTCGAACGGCGGGACGATCGTCAACCGCGGCTCGATCATCGGCGATGTCGCGGCGACGTCGCCCTACGCCTATTCGAGCGCCGTCTACGTCGCGGATGGCGGCACGGTTGCCGGGAACGTGACCTTCGGGTCGAGCACCGACATGTTCCTTCAGACCGGCGCTACGACCGGGGTGAGCGGGATTATCGATGGCGGCGAGGGCTCCGATATCTTCGGCTGGTCGCGCAAAACCAGCGACAGCATCGCGCTCGACCAGCGGACGGCGATCAATTTCGAAGCCGATTACGTCGAGGCGCTCGGCACCGACACGCGCGTAACGTTGACCGCGACGAACCGTGTTGCAGGCGACCTGTACCTTCGGGGCGACGGCACGATCGTCAACGAGGCGACCATCGATGGCGCCGCACAGACCTATCTTCCGTTCTTCAACACGGCCGGATTGGCCCAGACCAACGGGCTGGCCGCGTTCGTAAACCGGGGGACGATCTCGGGCGGCGTGAACGGCCTGGTCTACGCCTTCACCAACAGCGGTACGATCGGCGCGGAATCGCTTCTGTCGAACGCCGTATACCAAGGCGTTTCGTCGGGGACGTTGTCCTTCGACAACAGCGGCGCGATCGCCTCGTCCAGCGGCTATTTCGCCGCGAGCCTCGATGGCTATGGCCTCGACGCTCTCACCGCCACGAACAGCGGGACGATCACCGGCGGACTCGCGGTATCGGCCACCACACTTCTCGACCAGACGGCCCCGGCCGCAATCGCGGTCGCCAATAGCGGTAGGATCACGTCCACCACTGGGACCGCGCTAGTGATCTCAACCGGCAGCGATTACTATTCGAGCGGCGCAAGCGCGGTCTCGCTGACCAATGGCGGTACCGTCACCGCGAGCGGCGAAGGCGGCGTTGCTGCGGAGCTGTACATCCAGGACAGGTTCGGCGCGACCGTCAGCTCGACCTACGCGATCGCCAATAGCGGGACGATTGAGGCGACCGGCAACGGCCTGACGCAGACCTATCAGGATTGGGACGGCACGACCTACACCTACACCAGTCCGGCGGTCGGACTGCTGGTCAATACCGGGACCAATGTAACCGGGACGATCGCCAACAGCGGGACGATCCAGGCGACCGGCACGTCCGCGGTCGCGCTGCTGACATCGGGCACCGCGCTCGACCTGACCAATAGCGGCACGATCCGGGGCGGCACCGGCAGCGTGCTGGCGAACGGCAACCCGCTTGCCGGCACCAGCTTGGCGGGTGCGATCCAGAGCTCGGGCCGCGCCGACGACCGCATCGTCAATACCGGCGCGATCTTCGGGTCGGTCGATCTCGGCGACGGCAACGACAGCATCGAGAACCGCGGCCGGATCGAGGGCAATGTCCTGCTCGGCGCGGGCGACGACAGCTTCCTCCAGCGCGCGGATGCGGTGCTGGTCGGCACCGTCGACGCCGGCGAGGGCAATGACGGCCTGATCGTCGATGCGACCGCGGGTGGCGCGGTCAATGGCGACCAGTTCGTCAATTTCGAGCGCTTCATGCAGGTCGGCAGCGGCAATGTCGCCTATTCGGGGACTTTCCGCTTCGACACGATCGGCGTCTCGGGCGGCGATGTGACGGTCGCCACCGGTCAGGTCCTCGCCAGCACCGGCGCAGTGACGATCACCGGCGGGGCGGGTAACGAGACCCTGACCAATGCGGGTACGATCGCCGGCAGCGTCGACCTGGCCGCTGGCGACGACCGCGTCGTCAACACCGGCACGATCCGCGGCGCCGTGCTGCTGGGGGCCGGCAACGACCGCTTCGTTGAGGGCGCTGGAAGCAGCGTGGCAGGCGATGTCGATGGCGGCGCCGGCGATGACCTGTACACCGTCATGCTCGCCGGCAACCGCAGCGGCATCGGCCAGCGCAGCAACTTCGAGCGTCTGAGCGTCGAGGGCAGCGGCACGCTGGGCCTGACGCTCGACCAGAATTTCCAGTCGATCGCGCTCGCCGGCACCGGCCTCAACCTCTCGCTGGGTGGCTTCGTCGTCGGCACCGTGACGGGCTCGGACGCGGCCGAAATGCTGTCGGTGGACGGCGATGTCGCGATGGTCTCGCTCGCCGCCGGCAACGACGAACTGGCGCTCGGCACGACGCGTGCGACCGGCCTCTATATGGGCGGCGCGGGCTCCGACCTGTTGCGCTTCACCGCAAACGCACCGGTCACGCTGGCCGGCACGGCAACAGGCTTCGAGCGCATCGCGCTTGCAGGCGGCGCGCTGACCGTGACGGGAACGCTCGGCACCGCCGGCACCGCGCTGACCTTCGGCGATGGTGCGCAGAGCGTCGTCGTCGCGGCGGGCGGCACGCTTGCCGGCACGATCGATCTCGGTGCGGGCAATGACGGCTTCCGCCTGACGGCAGGCGGTACGCTGCTCGGCACCGTCTCGGGTGGAGCCGGGACCGACACCGCGACGCTCGAGCTGGCGGGCGACCGCACGCTCGGCGCGGACATGCTGCGCGACTTCGAGATCCTGAACGGCGAAGGCAGTGGCACGCTGACGCTGACGGGTGCTCAGACCTATGAGCGCGTCAATGCCGCGACCAACCTGACGATTGGAGCGGGGGCGTCGCTCACGGCGCCTGTCGTGTTCGGGGCAGCCGATAACCGCTTCACCATCGCAGGCAGGTTTGCAGGGTCGGTCGATGGCGGGGCCGGCAGCGACACTATCCTGGTATCGGGCGGCAGCGCCGCGGCACCGGTCGCATTCGGGTCGATCGCGAATGTCGAGGCGTACGGCATGACCGCAGGCTATGCGACGATCGCCGGTAATGCATCGCTGAGCAGTGTCGACATGTCGGGTGGTCGACTTGTCGGCCTGGCGGGATCGACGATCCGTGCGGCGCAGATCGCGGTACGCTCCGGCGCGACCTTCGGGTCGGCCGGGTCGGTGATCGGCAACATCGCCGTCGCCGGCACGCTCAGCCCCGGGGCTTCGCCGGGCACGATGAGCGTGACGGGCAACGTCTCGCTTGCGAGCGGATCGGTGTCGCTGTTCGAGATCACGCCGACCGTCGCCGACAAGCTCGTGATCAACGGTGGGCTTTCGATCGCGTCGGGGTCGACACTCCGCATCGTCGCGGACGGTGCGGTACGGCCGGGTACGTCCTACGACCTGATCGTCGCAAGCGGCGGGATCAACGGTAGCTATACGACGATCGACAAGTCGGCGTCGCTGTTCGGTTTTGTCGTGCAGCGTGCCGACCGGATCCAGCTGCTCGGCCAGTTCCTGGGCGATCCCGCGTTCAACCCGCAGGTCACGCGCAGCATCGACTATGCCAATGCCGCGATCCAAGTGCAGCCGGCGACCAGTACGCTGTTCGCCGCCCTGCCCGCGCTGCTGACCGCGAGCGGCACGTCAAACAGCCAGGCGTTCGCGCAATTGACGCCCGAAGCCTATGCATCGGCGACGCAGATGGGCGTCGACCAGACGCTGAGCCTGACCGACGTCGCACGCGGACCCGGCTTTGCGACTACCGACCGCGAGGATGTCGGCCTCTTCACCTTCGCGCAAGGGATCGCGCAGTGGCACACGCTCGGTGCCGATCGCGACGCGGGCACCGCCAAGGCCCGCAGCAGCGGCTACGGCTTCCTCGGCGGGATCGGCATCGGCAACCGTGACTGGTCGGTCGGCGCGTTTGCGGGCTATCTCGACAGCCGCCAGCGGATCAGTGCGCTCGGCGCTGCGACCAGCACCGATGGTGTCGTCGCAGGCGTTCACGGCCGCTATACCGCGGGCAATATCCGGATCGGCGCATCGATCCTGTATGATGGCGGCGATGCGCGCACCACGCGCGCGCTACCGGGGGCGAGCAGTGCAACCGGGCGCTACGGCCTGCACAGCTGGGCGAGCGACGTGTCGGTCGGCTATGCGCTGGCGATGGCGGACGACTGGACGCTGACCCCCAAGGTCGGCGTGACCTATCTGCGCACCACCCGCGACCGGGTGGGCGAGGCCGGCGGACCGTTCGCCCTGACCGTGGCGCGCGATCGCCATGTCACCGGCTTTGCCGATGCCGGCGTGACGTTCGCGCGCAGCGAGGCGTCCGACGCCACGTTCCGTCCCTATGTCGGGTTCGGCGCCCGCACCCGGATCGAAGGCAAGCGCGCCGATGCGATCGCAGGCTATGCCGGTGCACCGCTGACGCTGACCGCGCTGGGCGCCCCGCGCGCGAAGGTGACCGGTACGGCATCGGCCGGCGTCGCATACCGCCTGCCGAGCGGCGTCGAACTGTTCTCGACGGTCGAAGCGCAGACCGGCCAGGACGACCACCGCGAGAGCGTCGCTACGGGCGTACGGCTGCGATTCTGAAATAGAGGATGGCTACATGTCGATGTGTCGACATGTAGCCATTTATGTGCCGCTGCCTGTCGGAATCTAGCTACAACTGCATAGCTACATTTCCCCAGGCGAATGCCCGGAGATAGAATGATAGCCGGCGAAGCTGCGCGGTCAAGCTACACCTTGCGGTTGGGTGCTCGAGTGGACTTCTAAACAAGATAAGATGATCGCCTCGTCAGCGAACAACATCGCGATGGCCGGTGGGAGGCGTAATACCAAAGTAGCGGCCACGGGGCGGGACGGCAACGTCCGATATTAGCTGTTCGAAAACTGGCCAATACAGTTACAGACATTCTCCATCTGCGCTGTTTACTCATGATGCTTTAATGTATGAAAGTAGGCCAAGCCGTCATGCTGGCCGTATCGCAAGATGGCTTAAAAGCTGATTTTGCGTCGGGCCATCTCAGCGAAGGCATACTGCGTAATCGCCGCCTCGGACTTCTCCCTGAAAATGTCAGCAAGATCGAGCAGATCCTCGTTCCCAAGCTCTATAATTGATGTCTCGATCTGCGTGAGACGCTTCATCGCGCCAGCGTTCTGCTCCGCATCCCGCTTCATCCGTATTTTCAGCATGCGATCCTCGTACCACCAATGACCTGCAAGGGGCAGGCCCCAAAGCCCGCCGCCCCCCTGTCGCAAAGATTCTAAGTTCCGCGACGGAGCACCGAAAGTCCTTCCTCACTCGTGTGTAGACGCTCACGCTTTCCGGCGGTGTTCTGGTCGCGCTATTCGTCGTCGGTGCCTCGCCGCGTAGTAAGCACGAATGTCCGGGTTGGAGAGGAAAGCGGATTGGCGGCTTCTGGGTAGCCGCACAATGACGCCCGCCTTTTACACGTTCGCGCGACGTGCCAAGAAAACGCGGTTTTCTTTACACGTCGCACCCTATGTGCAAACTTTTCGGCAGAATGTTGATCGACGCCCCTGCCCCATGCTGACGCCCAGCTACACCATCCCCGCCCTGCCCCCGCCGGGGCTGGAGGAAACGCCCGCGGTGCTCCGCGCGCTCACGCAGGCGCACCGGCACCTCGCCGAGCTGAAGGGCCGCGCCGCGTCGATCCCCAACCAGGGCATCCTGATCGACACGCTCGCGATGCAGGAAGCCAAGGCGAGCTCCGAGATCGAGAATATCGTCACCACGCAGGACGAACTGTTCCAGGCGCGCGCCTTTCCCGAAAACCCATCGTCCCCGGCGGCAAAGGAAGTCGCGCTCTATGCCGATGCGCTGCGCCACGGCTTTAGCGAACAGCAGCGGCTGGGCGGGCTACTGACCAACACGATGATCATTACCATGTTCCAGATGCTCAAGCGCACCGACAGCGGGTTTCGCGCGACGCCGGGCACTGCGCTCAAGAACGACCAGACCGGCGCGATGGTCTATATCCCGCCGCAGGACGCCAACGCGATCGTCGCGCACATGAACGCGCTGGAGATCTTCATCAACGACGATGCCATTGGGGAGGACGGGATCGGCGGGCGCGGGCGCAGCGATCTCGACCCGCTGGTCAAGATGGCGATCATCCATCACCAGTTCGAAAGCATCCACCCCTTCCCCGACGGCAACGGAAGGCTCGGGCGGATCATCAACGTGCTGTACCTGACGCGGACCGGGCTGCTCGACATTCCGATCCTGTACCTCAGCCGGTTCATCACCAGCCGCAAGGCGGACTATTACCGGCTGCTGCAATCGGTGCGCGATACCGGCGACTGGGAACCGTGGCTGCTCTACATGCTGCGCGGCGTCGCCGAGACCGCGCAGGAGACGCTGCGCCTGATCGAGGCGATCCACGGTCTGATGGCCGATTTCAAGCAGCGCCTGCGCGCCGACCACGCCCGGATCTATTCGCAGGACCTGCTCAACAACCTGTTCCGCCACCCTTATACACGGATCGATTACGTGCAGACCGAACTGACCGTGTCGCGCCCGACCGCGACGAAATATCTCGACGAACTGGCGGAGGGCGGCTTGCTGACCAAGCACCGGATCGGGCGGAACAACTATTATATCAACCAGCGTCTGGTTGCGCTGTTTGTGGATGGGGCGGCGTGATGGAGTGGCCCTTGCTCACGCTCAAGCAGGCTGGCATCGCATAAATTGTTTGCGTGCACGCGACGCCAAGTCCGGTTACATTAGATAGGCCCACTTGCGCGGCCAATTCCCGCATGGGCGCCGACCAGGCAAACCCGATCAGGTCATCAAGCGTGACACGGTGATGGCCCCAGCGGTACATCCGCCATGAATGCCAGGCCGCCCTGGACCCGGAAAGCCGTTAGCTGCTCAGGCGATCAGCCACGTCCCGTCGGGCTCCTTGTGGACCTTGTTCTGCCACAGGTAGCTCTCGCCGCTGTCGTCGGCGGTAAACAGGATGTCGAAGGCGAACTCGTTCGCAGCAATCCGCCGCCAGTTCTGGATACGGGTGACGGTAAGGCATCCGACCATGTCGTGATGTTGGATCCGCTTTGCCGGCGACATGGCACCCGACCATCCATTGAACATGACAGTTCCTCGCGATCCGACGAATTTTTCGACCAGGGCACGTGTCGCCATGTCGTCCTGCACGCACATCAGCGTGACGATATACGGGCGCAGTGTCGGCAGAGCGGCCGTCACGTCGGCCTTCAACGATGTCGGCGCGGAACCGAGCGCCTTATCGACAGCGGCGGACTGGGTAGGGTTGGGCTGGGCCAACAAGGTCGCAACAGCGGCATCGGCCTGAGCCGAAAGTCCAGCCAGGGCGATCATGCCCATACCCATTCCTATCAGCCGGCCCGGCGAGATATGGCGCTTCCGATCAAGGTGCATTTGGCCGCTCCCTTTCAATCTGCGTTTCTGCATTGCCGTGGCCGGCTTATATGCCTTGTGATTATCCGCTAATCGCCGGCGTTATCGCACTTTTCCGCGCCACGGCTTTATCTCCTGCCGGTCAAGCTCGCCCCAGACAATTCGCATATCCTGAGACGATGCACTTGCCCGCAACAGCATCAGCGTTTCGATCTGAACGGCGTTCGGTATTGGCGGCTCCGGCTGCACCTGAGCGCTTGCGCTATTACCGAAATCAGCGAGCCGATCGCGCAGCTCGTCCAGCGTCTCGCCCATATCGATCATGGCCGCACGGATACTCGCCAGCTCTTCCTCGACCCGATCGATCTGATCAAGGCGGTCACGTATGAAGGCCGCGATACCGACCCCCCGTTGTTCGGCCTGGGCGGCATAAACAAGCGCCTGCCCCTCCCTCAACCGGACCTTGATGGAATCTGACAGCGCCATATTGCCTCCAACCACAGGACGGACCCTATCATGCATGATAAACGACAACGTTTATAAGCGGTTGTACCCTGATAGGGTCCGCGCAGGGTCCAGCCCAAACGCAAACGTTGACTAACTGTCGTTGTTTATCAACAACTTACCGGCACCGGAAGGTGCGTATGGTGTACGACCCGAAATCACGGATTTAAGGGTCGTGAATTAAGCTCTGACAGGCCCAGAACGGACTGGCCGAGCTTTAAGGGGTTCAAACTACCCTGATGAGCGCAGCTCAGCAGGTCCACGGTGCCGAAATGGAATGACGGACGCAAAAGGGACGCACATCGGACGCACATCGGACGCACTGGACGCCAAACGGACGCCAGTCGAACGCCAGTCGGACGCCACACGAACGCAAAATGTCGATCCGTCTTACAGCACCCAGTGTCATCGCTCTAGCTGGCTTCGAGACGCCGGCCTATCTCCTGCCTGTCCCCCATTATCAAAAGGGTATCGTTGATAAACTTCTCTAGATTCTGGTTCAGGTCGTAAATGATCCCCCCAACAGCAATCGCTGATGGCCCGAAAACCCGTCACGCATTTCCAGCATCAACATTCTCGCCAATAACACGAACTGCTCAGCCTCCTCGGCCATCCATTCGACATAAACATCCTTGGAACAGCTCATGCCAATTGGCCTGTTCAGCGTGATCTCTGTCATGCGCAGACACAGCAGCTTCTCAAGGTCGCCCGGAGCCGATCCAGGCTGTCGGCATTCACCCAGCCGCCCAGTAATTCCCGCATTTTCTGTTTCAGATCGCTCACCGCGATGCCTCCTCGCCTGGAATGGAGGCGCGACCCGGCTGAAGAGCCGCGCGTTGGAAACCCTGCACAAGCACAAGGCGCTGCCACCTTTGGGCAAGCCTTGGACATGCGTGACAGCCACCCGGCCGAGAAGCTCTCGACCGGACTTGTGATCATCGGGGTTACGACGCCCCACGACCGGGATTGACCGAACCGCAGGTCTATGGTCGCAGAAGGGGACGCTTCGGACAAGCGGCTGCAGCAGAGACGGACGTTTCGACGATCATTCCCCCATCGAGCCAGGACGATCCTGCCATGAGTGATCCCCTTCCGAGTTTCCGCACACTGGCCGAGCAAACCGCCTACGCTGCCGTCCTGGCTGACCTCGCCGGCCGCGATCGGGGAAACGAGGCGGTCATGATCTTCCGCGAGCCGACCGATCCGGATGCGGCCGTGGTCGCCGATGCCATGATCCGCGCCGGCAGCGTCAGCGACGCGCTGTACGCCCGCCTGCTCGTTGCTGCCGATCGGCTCTATGCTCCACCGCCGGTCACCCGTGCCGTCGCATTCGATGCGTTCGGCACGCTGGTGCATATCGGCCGCAAGCGGCATCCGTTCGAGCGGCTGATCCGGCAGGCCCGTGATCGGACGCAAGCGCTGCCCTCGCCGATGGTCCAGCCGATCGGGCTCGCGGACTATGCCGCTGCGCTGGGGTTACCGCACCCAGACGCCGAGCTGGCGATGCTGGACGAGGAATTGGTGACGATCGCGCCCTACCCCGATACGCTGGATGCCCTGCGTCGGGTTCGTGAGACGGGAGTGAGGGTCGCTGTCGCCTCCAACCTCGCCCTGCCCTACGCGGCCCCGCTAAAGGCCCTCCTGGGCGACCTGGTGGATGTCTGGCACTTCTCCTTCGATGCAGGTGCTATCAAACCTGACGGGGCGTTCTACGCAGGCATGACGGCCAAGCTCGGCTGCGAGGCCAGTGAACTGCTGATGGTGGGCGACACCTGGCGCGACGATATCGTCGGCGCCGTCGAGGCCGGATCACGTGCGCGGTGGGTCGATCGCGAGGGCCGTGCGTCCCCTGCCCGCCGGTTTATCGCCGTTCGTGAATTGGGTGACGCCTATCCCGATCGCTGGAGAGCCGCGCAAATGACTGAGCTGGAACTTGTCCGCAGCAGTATCGATGCGAACCTTGACCACCTTCATGCCCAGCGGTGGGCGGTTCGGGCGGGTCTGTTGCGGCAGATCCTTACGGATGCTCCGGATGCCGAAAAGGCAGCTGCGACGCGAGCGCTGGACGATCATTACGACACGCGAGATCAACCTGAGACCAGCCGTGCTGCCCTGATGCGGGACGCGATTGCGACTATCGCGGCACGCAAGCATGCGTGATGACCGCGCGGTACCGACCGTTGATGAAGCCCAAACATCTCGCCCAACCCAGGAGGCTGGTAAGAGGATGTTCCAAAACGTACGCTCTCATGACTCCTTCGCTGGCGAAGAGGCCAGCGGTTGCGTCGACCTTGGCAGGTGTGCCGCGGGCGCCTGATCGACGACGATGATCAGGCTCTCATCGGCGGGTTGGTTACCACACTACCCGTATCCGTCGCTGGGCCTATCCTCCGTCTAAGTTCAGGCGTCGGACGAACCTGCCCCACCGTACACCGTGGATGGCCTCCGCGCCCGGTTACGAGGGGTAACGTATCCGGCAATCGCGGACTTTGACGGCCCGCCCTGCCCCTTGCTCCCTGCTGGATGATGCGCGAGGCGCTCCCGCGTGAGGTGAGGATCTTCGTACAGGTCACGCAGTGCGCACAGGCGAAAGACGTTCCACCAGCGCTGCCAGCGATGTTCAGCCGCATCGTGGAGCATATGGCAGCGCTGGCACAATGCGGCGAGATTGCCCGGCAGGTTGTGGCCCGGATCATGATCGAGATGCGCGCAGGCGAGCACGACATAGGTCGTACGGACGCTGAGCATGTCCAACCGTTCGCGAACCGCGATCCGTCGACCACGGTCCGAACGCCAATAGCCGGTATCAGCATCCCACCATCGCCCGTCGCCAAGATGCGCGACGAAGCGCAGATGCGGCCGCGCACATCGCTCGCAGCGCGCACCGGCACGATCGAAACGGATCGTGGCCGACAGCTGCTGCCAATCGATCGGGTAAAGCCAGCGGTTCTGGGGGCGGATCGGCATCGCGACTATATGAGTCAGTGCAGACACGAACAAAAGCGGAATGTGCAACATGTCGTCATGTCGACGTGTTTACATGTCAGTTCGTCGACGCGCTGATCTGGTTTCACTCCGAGACGCTGCCTCGTAGGAGTGTCGAGGTGTCGACGACACGATTTGTCGAGGGCATCGGGCTTGAGGACATACTATCGAAACCTCCAAACCTCGTGTCGTATCGCCACTCACGTACAGCCGGCCAACATGTCGACATGGGCGATCTTTGGGTCAGCCATCTTCGAACCGCCCAACGGAAAGCACACGCAGACGGCCACTCGGTCTGCTCGGGCAGATGCGTTCAGGTAAAGCAGCGAACCACGCCACAACCCATCGTCTAATGCCACCACCCTGCCCGGTGCGTATTTGCCTGGCTGCCGCACTGGGTACGATCGGCATCCTGCACAACACCATATGCGGCGCCCAAACGATCGGATGTAGAGAACACCATGGTGTCCGACAGGCTATACCTAGAATGTCGACATGTATGATCGTCCACGTGTGTAAGTCTCGACATACAGGAAGACAAAAGCGATCGTCTTCGTCAGCGGTGTTGCACTGTCGCCATGTAGACATGTAGGAGAGCCGACATGCCGACTATCGCAATCATCAGCCAGAAGGGGGGCCGGCAAGACGACGCTGGCGCTCCATCTCGCCGCTGCCGCTCATGACGCAGGGCGTGTCGCGCTCGTCATCGACACCGATCCCCAAGCGACGGCCAGCCAATGGGCCAGCTGGCGCCAGGATGCGCCCCCGGAAGTCATCGACAGCCCACCGCCGCGGCTTGCTGCCAAGATCGAGCAGGCAATAGGGCAGGGGGCGGAGTTCATCGTCATCGATACGCCGCCTCATGCCGACAGTGCCGCGCGCGCAGCCGTCGAGATCGCCGACCTGGTCCTGATCCCCTGTCGTCCCAGCGCTTTCGATCTGTCGGCAATCCAGACGACGGCGAAGCTCGTGCAGTTGCTCCGCAAGCCTGCCTTCGTCGTGTTCACGGCCGGCTCGCCCAATGCGCCGCGCATGTACCAGGAAGCCGGCGAACTGGTCGAGGGCTTCGGTACGCCGGCCTGCCCGATCCAGATCCCCGACCGTGCCGCCTTTCGCCACGCCAGTGCGGAAGGTCGCACCGTCATGGAATTCGAGCCCGACGGCAAAGCGGCGGACGATGTTCGACAGATCTACGAGTGGACGTGTCGACAGCTCAACCTGTCGACACACGCAGCGAAGAAATCTGGCTCCAAAGCCATGATGAAGAAAGGAAAAACACTAGCATGAGCCGCAAGCCGTCTTTTGCAAATCTGCGTGATCGCACTGCGCCCGAGCCGGTCGTGGCACTCCAATCGACACAACAGGTTGCCGGACAAACGACAAATCAGCCGTCGACCCCAGCGCTGGCGGGGCAGGGTGGGGCATCAGGTCCCGCCAGCCGCCAGGGTCGCAAGCAGATCGCCGGGTTCTTCACACCCGAAATGTCGTTCGCCATGCATACGCTGGCGCGACGGCAGGGCAGGAGCCTCCAGTCGCTGATGGCGGAGGCCTTTAACGACGTGTTACGCAAGCACGGGGAAAGCCCTATCGGGGATTGATGGAAGGCCGCTTTCGTCACCTTGATTTCGGTCGGCAAGCTGGTGTGGGATGGGCGCTTATTGCGCGAAAATCACACGCAGCCACATCCGGGGGTTGCCATAAGACAGCCTTTTTTCCCGACCCGACTACTGTTCGGGCTCACCAATCAACGCTCGAAAATGCGTTGATCCCTCGATCATCCTGCAAATATCACGACGGTTCAGCCACCGGCGCGGCCCGAGAGTTCAGATGCATAATCCGCATGATCCCTCAGGGAGCATTCGTGCCGACAAAGTCGGCGCGTTCAGGGTTTTCCGCGTGTTATACCGTGGCGATTGTCAGGTATGGTTGCGGTGTTTGTCGTCAGGCATAGCGTTGCCCGGCTAGGGCAACACTTTTGTCACCTGTATCTATAGAATCCATAAGCGGTTCTGGATCGTTTTGAGTTTCACGCTCCGTGCGATCGATTGCCGCGCCCAGCTTGGCAAGGATTTTACCCAAAGGACCATCCACGGTTATCTGCGCAAGCTCACGGCACGACAGCGTATCCAGCATCGCCGCGGTTTCCAGCTCATGATCCATGCGATGCTGAACGACGTCATCCGGCAGCGGTGCAGGACGCATCCAGCGGGGCAGGTAGGATCGGACGCTGCCAGGCAACAAAGGCCGATAGGCGTTTGATGTCTGAACGTAGCGCGGTCCGGGCCCTTCACTCTTCACGCGGTTAAAACGTCGCTGACGCACCAGAAAACCGATCGCTTCGAGGATCACGAGCGCGCGGCCGACCGTTGCACGACCAAGCCCCGTCGCCTCGGCAAGATAATCGTAGGAAGGATAGACGCGGCCGCGATTCAACCGCGCCAGCGTAAGGATTTCCTCAAAGACCCGGACGGCGCTGCCGGTCAGTTTGGCAATGCCCCGCTCGACGGCCGTCAACGTCCGTTCCCCCGATCGCGCATCACGGCGCAAACGTCGCGCAGCATCGAGGGTCTTACGCGCGACATGCAGCAAACGGTCGGTTTCACCCTTGGCCGGCACCATCCAGAACGCCTCCTCGAAGCTGCCCGCCTCCAGGCTGTCGCGCAGCACAGGCGCGCCCGTCCGGTGCGGCGCACCCGATCGCCCCCGGACCGCCCTGGCGACCGCTCGTGCGTCAGCCGGCCGAACGCCTTAAGCGCGGCATCGCCTATCGTTATAGTCCCCATCGTCCGTTCCCTTTTGAGGGTGGCGGAAACAGGCAAAAGTCAGCCGTGGCACGAAACGCGCATCCTTGAATTCAATCTGAAAAGCGCATATTTAGGGATCGTTGTTGAAGCGATCGTTTGTGCTTGCCGGCACGAACCTAGTATGTGCTTTTGGGATGCCTGGCCTTTGTGCCGGGTTTCCTTTTATCCGCTCACAGCCATTCCTTCGTCACCAATGCCATGGGCAAGATAGGGCAGGGTGCCGATCTGAGCGGCATATGCATCCTGCGCCAGCGTAGACGCTGCGCGCGATGCGGCTCAGAAACGCCGGCACTTGTCCTCCCTTGCCGATGATCGTTACGGCCACATCCTCGCTCATCGGATCCGCAACAAACCGGATTCGACAAACGATGACTGCCATTCAGTCATCCTTGCGGTTTATGGGGGCAGGGCAAAGCGCCAAGGTTCGTGCTTTCACACGGAAAACCCGGGAAATGTTCGTGCTATTACACGGAAAACTCTTGCCGAGGTCCGATAGCTTGGCCGGGTAGCTCGACGAGCATCGAGTTTGCGTTCGTGCTATTACACGGAAAACCTGGTGCCAGCCGGCAGACGGATTACGCGTCCGTGCCGTCTTCAAGGATTTCGGGCTCTCTTTTGGGTCGAAAGCCGATCGTCGTGTGCAACCGCGGCCGACCACCGCGTCCCGACGGAATTTTCGTTTCGACCACGTCGAGAGTATATTCCGGTAGACTATCCTGTTCGGACACGTCGCGAAGCTGCTTCTTGAAATATTCAAGGCCACGTCGGTCCGATGCGCAGCCTACGCGTGCCGCGAGCTCGCCAATATCGAGTGTGAACCCGTCGTCCTTGCAGTTGAACTTGGCAAGTTCGTACAGACGCCGTTCAATCGGACCAAGCTTAAAGAAGTCGTGATGATATGCAGCGATCCGCTGATCCGTCAGGATCGCACGATACAGCCAATCGCACACCATGACTTCGACCCATTTTACCCGGCGCTCGCCTGTCGATGTCTTGATGTACTTTATGTCAGCCTTGAGCAGCCAGGAGAATGAGCTGTCCGACCCTTCGCCACCGGTTTCAATATTGGTGACAATCTGTGTACCTTGCAGCCTGTTCAATGAGGCCTTGAGCGACGTATAGGATCGTGCCGACGAGTTCGTACCCGTAACGCGGAAAAGATCATTGGCGGTAAACGTCATGATCCGGTCGGCTTTTTCGCCATTTTCCGCCCGCTCCGCCATCAGACTGGCGATATAGAGCAGGATTTCCTTGTCGTAGATCGTCGCGACGCCAGTCTTGCTCGGATTGATCTCGATCCGGGCTTCGCCCGATTCAAAGACCATCGGCGTCATATGAGCCTTTTTCGACAGGGCGAAAAACGGAAATTCAGCCACGGTCCGCTCGCCCTGCACATCGCCGTACAGCGGGCTATGCACTGAAAACAGGTCACCCTGAAAAACCGAAACGTCGCTCATGATCCCAAACTCGCCTTTATCAGCGATCAACCTGTGTCGGTGCCTCATGCTTGTCCAACGGAAAGGGGGTTTTCCGTGTGATAGCACGAACATTAGCTGGGCTATTCTCCGGCTAGACGCGTTCGGACGGCCGGCCCTCGAAAAGCACAGCAATTTCTGTGCAATACCTCAGAAGTCCGTGTGGCGCTGCGTGCTTTCACGAGGAAAACGCTAGGCTGTGGCATGTGCCGTACGACCGGGACAGGAGACTTCGTGCTATTACACGGAAAACCCCGTCAGCCTCCAATCCGCCAGCCGTTTGTGATCGTTCGAGCTGACAATGTCAGCGCTACCTGCGTCCACCGATGAACGATATTACGGTCTACTGCAGACGTTTTTGGTCAAAAATGGAATCTAGCACGCCAACATTCCAACATTGCAAAGTGTCGAGGTGTCGAGGTGTCGAGGACGCCTGTTTGTGCGTTGAAGTCCGATGATCGTCCCACGGCGTTTTATCCTGTATATTCAGCAGGCTATAGAAAGCGTTGGCCCGCATGATCC